>NZ_BOOW01000044.1 GCF_016863435.1 Sinosporangium siamense | reverse complement strand
ATGTCAAGTGGTGCCTGGAACTTTCCTCAGGCGCGCACGCAGCCCCGGGGGGGTTGGAAACCTGGTCACGTCCGTCTCCTCTCCCGGCCATTACGGCCGCCTCATTGCCAGTGAAAGGGAGAGGTCATAACAAAGAGTAGGAGTTGACTACTCACAGTAATGTTTCCTGGCAGGCGTGTGGCTGTCACCGGAAAGACAGCCCCTCGGCCTGCTTTTACGACCGGCCGGCGTTCGGGATGGCGGAAAACCATTGGCTTTCGCCGTACGGGGATCGTTAATGTCGCCGGGCGTGAAGGTGCTGACTGAGAAACAGGTCGAGCGGTTCGTCGACGACGGGTTCGTCAAGGTCGAGGGGGCGTTCTCCGCCGAACTCGCCGCGCGGGCAAGAGAGATCCTGTGGCGGCAAATGGGGCTGTCGCCGGATGATCCGGCCGGGTGGACCGAGCCGGTGAGATGGGCGAACGATTTCACCGGCCAGGGGCCGTTCGGGGAGGCCATGGCATCGCCCAGGTTGTGCGCCGCCTTCGGTCAGATCGTCGGCGCCGGGCGCTGGAGGCCCCGCATCACCTGGGGCAACATTCCCGTGCGTTTCCCCCGCCTGCCGCCCGCGAACGACACAGGGTGGCACATCGACGCCGGTTTCGGGGGAGACGACGGCACGTGGCGGGCCAACCTGGCATCTGACGGGCGGGCGCTGCTGGTGCTCGGCCTGTTCTCCGACACCGGGCCGGACGACGCGCCCACCCGCGTGCGTGTGGGGTCACACCTCGACGTGCCGCCGATCCTCGCCGCGGCGGGGAAGGAGGGCGTCGACGTGTTCGCCGCGGCCGAGGAGATCGAGCGCGCGAGCCGCCACCGTCCCGAGGTCCTCGCCACCGGCGGCGCCGGCGACGTCTACCTGTGCCACCCGTTCCTCGTGCACGCCGCCCAGGGCCACCGCGGCACGCGCGTCCGCTTCCTGGCCCAGCCGCCGCTCGAACCCGCCGCGCCGCTCGACCCCGGCCGCCCGGCCGCGGACCTCTCTCCCGTCGAACGCGCGATACGGCGGAGCCTGCGCGTGGAGTGACGAGCCCGGTCAGCCGAGGTAGAGGCGGAACGGCTCGTAGACGCGGGCGATGAGCTTCTGCCGTTGAGCGCGCAGCACCTCCTCGTCCTCCTGCGCGAAGACGAACGAGTCGAGTTGTCCCTCGCTGAGCACGCCCGCCTCGACGAGCAGCCTTTCGAGGGCGCGGCCACGCCGGCGCTCGGCCCAGAGTTCGGCGGCGAGCGCGAAGTGGGCCTCGACGAGCGCGTCGTCGACCCTCGAGGTGAAGAACGTCGGGTTGTCCTGCTGATCGACTTTGGCTCGGCGTGGACGTTGCCGGGGGCGGTGGGGCGGGGCATGGGATCTCCCGGGAATCGTGGAAGGGAAGGGGAAGTCGGGCTACTTGGTGGCGACCCTCATGCTCATGTAGCTGCCGCCGCCCTCCAGCGGGTGGTCGGCGACGACCGAGCCGAAGACCTCCGCCAGGGCGCCGGTGAAGTCGCCGCGCACGAAGGCCACGCTGTACGGCTCGCCGTTGAACTCCCGGTCCCAGGCCCGCATGTAGTCGTCCACGGTGAACGCCGGGTCTGACGTGGGGCGCGACATGAAGTCGACGACGACGAACCGGCCACCCGGGCGGAGCACCCGGTGCGCCTCGCGGATGATCCTTCGCGCCATGTCCTGCGGGACCTCGTGGAAGAGGATGTAGCAAAAGACGACGTCGAACGAGCCGTCCTCGAACTCCAGGTCCTCGGCGAGCTGCCGGCTGAAGTGCACGGGCAGGCCCATGCCGTTCGCCCGGAGTGTCGCGTAGCGCAGCATCGCCGGCGCGACGTCCACGGCGTGCACCTCGGCGCCGGGCCACCGCTCGACCAGGGCGGTCGCACTCTGCCCCACCGAGCACGCGAGGTCGAGCACCCGCTCGACCAGGCCGTCCTCGGGCTCGGGGAGGCTGTTTACATATGACCGGTTGCTCTCGTCGGCGTGGGCGACTCGCCGCATGAAAAGGTTCATCGTGTAGTGGTATTGGAGTCCGGCCAGCTCGTTGACGAAGTAGCTGCCCGGCTTGATGTGGAACTCCACGTCGCGGTAGTAGCCGGGATACTCGAAGCCCTCCTTGAGACTGAGCGTGGCCGGCCCGGAGGTCTCCGCCTCCTTGAGCGCCGCCGCGAACACCTCCGCCTGGTCGTCGAACGCGACCTCGACGGCGCGATACTTCAGCTCCTGGTGGGACCGCATCAGGCGGTTGAGGAAGGCCACGATGGGGTGCCTCTCCAGCACCTCCCGCGCCTCCTCGAACGTCGTCGCCGGAGCACCGCTGCGCTCCGCGTGCTCCGCGAGCGCCGCCTTCGCCTTGGCCCGGAAATCGGCACCGAGGTCGAAGAGCCCGAACTCCCGCAGACCGGCGAGGAAGTCGAAGTAGCTCTCGAATATCGATCACGACCTGGCGGCGGCGTCGAAGGAAGGTTCTCGTCAACCGTGCTTCCTTCTGATCGTGGCCGGATTGCCCGGTGTGGGTGGGTGGTTAATCGGCGCCCAGGAGTGGGAGCCGCTTGGTGAGCTTGGTGATCTGGTTGCGCCGCCCGGCGAGGATGAGGGCAACGATGTCGGTGTCGGCGTCCGGAGCCTGGGCGAGGTCGGCCAGGTAGGCCTCGTAGGTGCGGGCCTGGCGTGCGACCTCGGTCAGCGCCAGCACGGTGGTCTCCTCCTTGGCGGAGGTCTTGCGGAACAGGGCCGTCAGTTCCTCGGTTCCGGTGACCAGGACCGGGGTGGTGACGATGCCGGCGTACCGGGTGCCGGAGGCGTCCACGGCGTCGGGACCCAGGGGCAGGTCGCGGGTGGTGCCGGCGGCGACGACTTCCTGCTGCACGTCGGTGTGGGCGACGTGCAGCACCTGCACTCGTTCCTTGTCGACAAACTCAGCAACCGCCAAGAGGTCACCGAGTTCCGCAGCTCCATCATCTACGCCCACGGACAGAAGCGGTCCCTGGAAAACCTGCGCACCATCGACGCCGCCGACGCGACCGACACCCCCGGAGACCGGCCCGGGACGTGCCTACACGTGCATGAGCCCCCCGCTCTTCAAGTCCCCTGACCGGCCCTTCGTGGCCTCACATGAGCAGTCGAATCTGCAGTACGCCTGAGTGCGGATCGCTGGGATCGGCCTGGAGCGGGAGGCCGGCAGGCGTGTCTGAGGCGCCTCGGCTCAGTCGAGAACGGCGGTGGCCTCGACCTCGACCAGTAGATCGGGTTTTCCCAGCGCCGCGACGCCCAGCAGAGTGATCGGCTTGACCGGGTCGACTCCCAGTTTCGCCGCCGCCCGGCCGACCCCTTCGCCTAGGAGCGGCATCTTGTCGGGGGTCCACTCGACGACATAGACGGTTAGCTTGGCCACGTCGTCGAAGGATCCGCCGACTCCGGCCAGGGCGGTGACGATGTTGAGGTAAGCCTGCTCGACCTGGGCGGCCAGGTCGCCTTCGCCTACTCGCCGGCCCTGGGCGTCGCGGGCCACCTGGCCTGCCAGGAAGACCAGCTTGGATCCGGTGGCGATCGACAGCTGGCGGTAGACGTCGGGTTTCGGCAGCCCGTCGGGGTTGACCAGCGTCACGGTCATGTCCTTCTCCTTGCACATCGGTACAGCCTGTTCACTACTCCCCGAACAGTGTCACCGGTCGGTCGAACGCGGTTGGCGCCCTTGATCCCCAATCACCGCTCCAAGTGGCGGCGGCGGTTCGTCCGGCTCCGGCGGGAGGGGCCGATGGATGAGCAGCACGCCGGCCGTCCGCCCCCGATCACCTTGGACGAGGTCGAACAGGTCGTGGGGACACCACCCTGGATCAGCATGCCTTCGCGAAGGACATCCGTGCCTGGATCGATCAGTGGAACGGCAAACCCGCGCCCGTTCATCTGAAAGAAGTCTGGAAGCAGAGCGCCGAGAAGATCCTCGAATGAATCGCCCGATGTCGCCGACGAATTTCTGGCGCGGGACTCTAGTCCCCGGGCGTCTCAATCCGTTCGAGTGTGCGGGGAGTCTGGGTGCGGTAGGAGTGGCCTCGTTCCGGTCCCAGGCCGAAGTAGTGGCGGAAGTTGTAAATGAGCGGACTCCAGGCCGCGGGATCGATGTGGTCGGTGCCGGGAACGACGATCCGAGGGTCGGCGTGGACCTTCCGTACGGTGGCCTCCACAATGAGGAATTCCTCGGAGAAGTCCGGCCGGACCCGCTCGGCGCGGGCCTCGAGCTGAAGAGGGCACTCGGCGACGCGAGGTGGCCGGACTGTCTGGGAGGGCTCGCTGTGCAAGCCGGCGGCGGTGAATTTGTCCGGTTCGAAGCGGCAGCCCTTCGCCTTGGTCGGGGGCACGGGATTCCGGCCGGTCAGTGACGCCAGGCGCTCCACCGCGGGCCATAGGGCAGGTGCGGGCAGGTTGATCACGAGATCGGGGCGGCTGGCGAGATTTCGCGCTGTCTGCCCGTCGCCGCCCAGACCGAGCACGACCGTCTGTCCGAGTGCCCAGGCGGAGGAGATGGGGGCGAGGTTGAACGAGCCGTCCTCGTTCTCCGTCGAGAGGAGTATTACCGGAGTCCCGAAGTACAAGATGCTCGGCTTGATCACCATATGGGGGGTGACCGCCACCGCAGACGGGAGGCCGGCAGGTGCGATGTTCATGGTTGCGGAGCCTAGGGGGCGGACGTTTCGGCAGGTACCGAAGCATGACGAGGAGATAATCGGATGCGTGAACGTTCAGCGCACGCACGCCGCAGAGCCTGATCTGGCCGCCGTGGCCAGGCTCCTGGCCGACGGCACACGCGCGGGCTTCTGCCTGGCTCTGCTCGACGGCCGGGCATGGACGGTGACCGAGCTGGCCCGTCACCGGGGGGTGGCCGTCTCGACCGCGACAGAGCACTTGAACGCGCTCGTGCGGGGAGGCCTGCTCGCCGAGGAACGCCAAGGGCGGCACCGCTATGTGCGGCTGGCCGATTCCCGCGTTGCCGAGCTGATCGAGAACCTCGCCGCGATGGCCCCCGGCCGCTCCACGCCTCCCCGGTCCCTGTCGGCGACCGGCCGCCGACAGGCCCTGGCCCATGCCCGCACCTGCTACGACCACCTCGCTGGAACCGTCGGAGTCGCGATCGCCGAGGCGATGACGGCGCGAGGGCTGCTGGACTGGGAGAGCGGCCTCAGGCTTACCGGCGACGGGAATGCCTGGCTGGGAGAGCTCGGCATCGCCGTCCCGGCGGACACCCGCCGGTCGGCGGTGAGGCCGTGCCTGGACTGGACCGAACGCCGCCCGCACCTGGCGGGTGCCGTCGGTGCCGCCCTGTGCCGCCATGCGTTCACCTCGGGATGGATCACTCGCATCGGCGCCACGCGGGCTGTGACCGTCACAGCCGCCGGCCGGCAAGCCTTCCGCCACCATCTCGGCTTGCCCGACGATCTGCTTTCCCGGAAACGCGAATAGCCACCAGGGGTGGGGACCACCGGCGGTACCCCCCACCTCTTAGACGCCCTCGACGGGCACGCCCGCGTGGGCGGCGACGGCTGAGCGGTCGCGGAGGTTCTACCTGGTCGGCCTGATCCGCCGCCACCGGGTAGCGATCGGCTCGCCCCAGCACAGGCTCACCCCGGCCCGCCTAGCCCTGCTCCACCTGCGCAAAGGCGAGACGCCCGTTGAGGTCGCAGTCAGGCTGGAGGCTCTTGGTTACAGTTTCTCATTCCGCCAGAGGGCTGCGACAACAGTAAAGGCGTGGTCGAAATATTCAGCCATAGCGAAGTTGACGTGTCAGGACCATAAATCGATTCGAGTCGAGATCGGCGCAATTTTCCCTCGATCAAGTTATCCACGCCATTCTCTGACTGATTACGGTTGCATCTTAAGTCAGTAATGACAGTGCGGCGTTGATGGCGGAGTCCATTGATGCTGTCGAAATCATCTCGTTTGAGACCGTATTGCGCACCTTATATTCACCTGAAGACGATTGATGGATCTGAACTACCCCGGCTGCGCGATCATTTTGGTCGTTCATGAAGCATAGAGCCCCGTGGCTCACATAGGGAAACTTCCTCCGCAGGGCGGCGGTCGCATACGTCGCCGCCAGGAGGGCATGAACAGAATCCGGATAGTCAGCGTCAAGCAGGGTAGCCCATTGGGCTGAAACAGGGTCGCCGCTTTCATAGGCTTCGGCGATGCGCTCATAGGACATGAATGGAAATTGGTTCCGCAGTTCTGCGAGGGTGACCTCCTTCCTCCATGCATCCACGACCTTGGCGGTCTCCAGCAGGTCGTCAGTGCCCCCGCTAGCCCAAGCGTGTAGGTCGCTGTAAATCTGCACAGAGAAGCGTCGACCTTCGACTCCGAGGTAGATGGAGATCCTGCCTCGGGTTGCGGTGATAGTCACAGTGCTGTAGCCATCGTCGCTTGATTCGATTGAAGCCGACGGAATCTCAATACCGTTCTCAACCGCAATATTCGCGAGGGCGGATTTAAGGCCACCCTCGACGAACAGATCTGGATAAAATTCTTTCATAACTTCGTCCAACGAACACCTCTAAAGTGTATACGTGCAGGCCAGTAAACTGCCCCGCGAATAGCTGACCAACTAGACTTCTTGCTGCTAAATTTAGATTGATTGATTTAATTGGTCGTTCATGCTAAGCCGCATCGCCGGAACCTACGCTCGATGAACCCGGCGTTGAGGCTCCATCCCGCGCCCACCGCGCTCGACTGGTTGTTGGTCCACGGCTCCTGTCCGTCCATGGAGGACGCGCTGTACTGCAGTGCCAAGGCGTTGCCGCCAATCGAGGGAGGTTCAGGCAGCGGGTACTCGTAAGTATAAGCATGACTACTTGGCGTCGAACTTTTCGGTCAGATGTCGTGACAGATGACCGTGATGCCAATGGTCACGATAGAGATCGATGCTCGATCGACTTGTTCCGGCATCGCCAATGCAATCTGCATCACGACTGGATAACGTTGCTATCTGGTATTCGGTGTTGACGTTCCGTCGCCGATGTTGATCGGAAACGGTTTCGGCTGTCACGTTCCATTAACTTGGAGTGAGGGAATGGCTGCAATTCCGAGACCTTCGACTCCTAGGGGCGACCGCAATCCCGTTAAGTCTTTCTCCCCACATTTGAAAGAATGAGAATGCATCCTGGACCACCGCAGGATGCCGCAGCCGCCGGTACGCAGGGCTTTTCAAATCCAGGCCGCGTTCACTGAGCCTTTTCCATTCTGCTTCCCGCAATTGCGATACGAAGATGGCTTTGACCAGCTGACCTGCACGAAGAGAGCAGCAGCGTAGTTTCCGCAGGATCCGCCGATCTTTCAACTGCGGATTCGCGCGCTCCAGGTCCGCGCAGCCTGGCGTGGGCCAAGTTCGCCGTCTTCTGCGACTGCGGCTTGTTTCTGCCCTGGTACGGCACCAGCACTCGCTGACCTGCTCCTATGTACCTCTTGTCCGCTGGCGCGGCCAGACCGGCGGCTTCCAGTCGGCGTACAAGACCCCATATCCGCGCTGCCTTCAAGTTGTGGGCGGAGCCCGGCAGCGAGCCCGACGTTCACGGCGGCGTGCCGTCGAGCACGAGGAAGGCGTGGCCCGCGCATCTGACCTCCCGAAGAGCGCGATCCAGGCTCGGCGAGCAACGTGCGAGCAGGGCGACAGCCTCGCGGACATAAGGCCATGCGGTGCCGTTCCGAATGGATCAACATCTCGGCTTGCCCGACGATCTGCTTTCCCGGAAACGCGAATAGCCCCCTTAGACACCCTCGATGCGTACGGCGGGGCCGTGGGGGTCGACGCGTGCCAGCCAGGTGGTGGGGAGCAGGGTTGGGCGGGTGGGGATGAAGCGGGACAGGCGGCCCTGCCACAGCAGCCGGTCGCCCTGGACGACGCGGACGGCGGGGAGCCACGCGAACACGTGAGGCCGGAGGATGAGTTTGCCCCGGGCGGGCAGGTCGGCGGTGGAGCGGATCAGCTGGGGGCTGACCCACGAGAGCGGACCGTCGACCTCGATGGGCACGCCGGCCTTGGCCGCCTGGGCCGAGCGGGCGCGGAGTTGGCGGGCCAGCGCGGTGCCCACGTGGCGGCCGGTGAGGGCGGCGACGTCGGCGGTTTCGACCGGGTGGCAGAGGTTGCCGGCGGCGTAGACGCCATCGACGCTGGTCAGGCCGGTGGTGTCCACGATCGGGCCGAGTGTGGAACGGTCCATATCGAGGCCGCGCACCCGGGCGAGTTCGTGGTCGGGGATCCAGTCGCCGGTGAACACGACCGTGTCGCAGGGGATGCGCCGCCGCCTGCCGTCGGCGACGCGTTCGACGACGATGTGGGTCACGCGGGGCTTGCCGTGCACGCCGACGACACGCACACCGGTGAGCACAGGGCCGAAGGCCAGGCGGGCGCCCCAGTGGAAGGCCGCGTAGCTCTGCTGCCGCGGCAGGTCAGTGACGAGCCCGGCGACGTGCACCCCGGCGTGGCGGAGGGTGGCGATGGCGGAGAAGCTGACGTGTTCGGCCCCCACGATGACGGCGCGACGACCGATGGCCTGGTGGTGGAGGTAGACGGCCTGCTGCAGCTGCCCGGTGGTGTAGACGCCCTGGCCGCGGTCGCCGGGCACCCAGCGGGCGGCGCGGGGGCGTTCCCGGGCGCCGGTCGCGAGCACGACGGCCGACGCGCGCACGACCCGCAACCCGGCCGGGGAGGTCACCTCAAGGTCGCCGCCGGCGGTCCACCCGGTGGCCATGGTGTTCGTACGGACGACGACCCCGGCCTTGGCCGCACGCGTGGCGTAGTGCCGCGCGTAACGCGGGCCGGTGAGCACCCGGTGAAGGTCGCGCATGCCGTACCCGGTGTGGGCGCAGTGGCGGGGGACCCCGCCCGCGTCGGTCTCGCGTTCGAGCACCTCGACCCGCTCGACGCCGGCGCGGCGGAGCGCGACGGCGGCGGCGAGGCCGGAGGGGCCGCCGCCCACGATGACGACGTCCGCGTCGTGGATGGTCCTGCCGTCCATCATGTTCCCCCGAGTCGAGTCGTTCACGGCGTGCGCCCCGCCGCGCCGTCGTCCAGCATGTGGCGCACGGCGGCGCCGCAGAAGAACCCCTGGCACCGGCCCATGCCCGCGCGGGTGCGGCGGCGCAGGCCCTCGGCGGAGCGGGCCGGGATGTCGCCCTTCAATGCGTCCCTGATCTCCCCCCGGCTGACCCGCTCGCAGAAGCACACGACCTCGCCGTAGGCCGGGTCGGCGGCGATGCGCGCCGGGTCGGCGGAGGGACGCGGGCGGGTCTGGCCGATGTACGGCATGGCAGGCGGTTCGCCGTCCCCCGGCCCGGCGGGCGACGGCGGCAGCCCCATGGCCTTCTCCATGACCCGCGCCACGTGCTCGGCGACCGCCAGGGACGAGGTCAGCCCGGTCGACCTGATCCCGCCCGCGCATACGTAGCCCTGCTCCGGGTGGAACGAGATCTGGTAGTCGCCGTGCTCGGTCGCCGCCCGCAGCCCGGCGTAGACCGTGGTGACCTCCTCCCCGGCCAGCGCGGGCAGGATCCGGGCGCCCTTCTCCCGCAGCATCGCCAGCCCCTCCTCGGTGGACTGGGTCGCGCCGGCGTCGCCGAGGTCCTCGGCGGTCGGCCCGAGCAGCACGTTGCCGTAGACGGTGGGCGCGACCAGCACCCCCTTGCCGAGCCGGGTCGGCACGGGCAGCAGCACGTGGTTCACCAGCGGCCGGGCCAGCTTGTCGAACACGATGAGCTGGCCGCGGCGCGGCGTCACGGTGAAGGTGTCGTGGCCGAACATCCGGTGCACGGCGTCACTGCCCAGCCCGGCCGCGTTGACGACGAGCCGGGCGACGACCCGGCCCCGGGTGGTGTCGAGGGCCGTGCGTTCACCGAGGGGCTCGGCACCGGTCACAACGGTGTCGAGCAGGAGAACCGCGCTGTGCCGTACGGCCTCGGTGGCGAAGGCGAGCGTGGTGGTCCAGGGGCAGACGATGCCCTCGTCCGGCACCTCCATCGCGCCGAGCGCCCCCGGGCCGAGGTGCGGTTCGCGGCGGCGGAGTTCGGCGGCGCCGAGCAGGCGGGTGCGGGTATAGCCGTTCGCCTCGGCGTTCTCCGCCAGGCCCGGCAGGGCGGCGAGCTCGTCGTCGTTCCAGGCGACGAGGAGGGCGCCGGTCTCCTCGACGGGGATGCCGGCGCGGGCGGCGTAGCGGCTGAGGAGGTGGTGGCCCCGGGCGACCAGCCGGGACTCCAGGGTGCCGGGTTTGGCGTCGAAGCCGGTGTGCAGGATGGCGGTGTTGGCCTTGCTGGTGACGTCGCCGACGTCGCCGCGCGCGTCCAGCAGCGCCACCGAGGCGCCGCGCAGCGCGAACTCCCTGGCGAGTGCGCTGCCGATGACACCGGCGCCGACGACCGCGACGTCGAACTCGCCGGCGGGCCGGTTCTGGCGGCCCGCGGCGGTGTCGTCCGGGCTGGTCACGATTCACTCCAACGTCTGGTGAGGTCCAAGGCGGAACGCCAGTGGGCCATCTGTTCCTGTGCCCACTGCGCGGTCCGTTCCGGTGTGACGACGCGGGCGGGCGGGGGCGGGGGAAGGGACGCGCCGGTGAGGGCGCGCAGTGCCAGGTCGGCGGCGCCGAGCGCGGTGGCGTGGGGGGCGTGGGCGACCTCGACGGGGGTCTGCAGCAGGTCCGCCTGGATCTGCATGAGCACGCGGGACCGGGTGAGGCCGCCGTCGGCGCGCAGCCTGGGGAGGGGCAGCCCGAGGTCGGCCGCGACGGTGTCGGCGAGATCGACGACCTGGGCGGCGATGCCCACGCATACGGCACGGGCCAGGTGGGCCCGGGAGGCCGCGAGGTTGAGCCCGACGAACGCGCCGGTCGCGTCGGGCCGCCAGTGGGGAGCGCCGAGGCCGGCGAGCGACGGCACGAAGGCCACCCCCGCCGTGTCGCCGACGGTGCCGCCGAGGACGTCGAGGTCGGCGGGGTTGTCGATCAGGCCGACGGTGCTGAGCCAGGTGAGGGCCTGCCCCGCGGTGTACGCCTGGCCGTCGAGGCACCAGCGCCGCTCCCCGGCGAGATCCCACGCGAGGGAGCTCGTCAGGCCGTGCGCGCTGCGCACGGGGGCGCCTCCGGCGTTGGCCAGCAGGAACGCGCCCGTGCCGTAGGTGCACTTGGCGTCGCCGGGCTCGCGGCAGCGCTGCGCCCACAGGGCGGCCTGCTGGTCGACGACGATCCCGGCCACCGGTACGGCTGTGCCGTACACGCCGGTCTCGCCGACGATCTCGTCGTTGCGTGCGATGCGCGGGCGCGGCTCGTCCAGCCCGAACAGGCCGAACGCCTCGCCGGACCACTCGGCGGTGTCGAGGTCGAGCAGCATGCTGCGCGAGGCGGTGGTGGCGTCGGTGACGAACTCGCCGGTCAGGTGGTGCAGCAGCCACGTGTCGGTCGTGGTGACGACCCCGGCGCCGGTGCCGAGCCGGTCGCGCAGCCAGCGCATCTTGGGCGCGGAGAAGTAGGGGTCGAGCGGCAGGCCGGTCAGCGCGGTGAGGCGTCCGGCGTGATCGGCGAGGCTGTCGCAGACCGTGCGCGCCCGGCGGTCCTGCCACACGATGCCCGGCGACAGGGGCTTGCCGTCCGTGCGGTCCCAGGCGAGTACGGTTTCACCCTGGTTGGCCAGCGCCACCCCGTCGATCCGCACTCCGGCGGCGGCGACCGCGCGCCTGCCGCCTTCCACCACCGACGTGAGGAGCGACATCGGGTCGACCTCGACCGCGCCGGGCGCGGGGGTGGTGACGGTGACGGGGTGGTCGGCCTCGGCGAGCACGGTGCCGCCGGCGTCGACGACGAGGGCCTTGGTGGAGGAGGTGCCCTGGTCGATGGCGAGGATGTTCACGCGTCCTCCCCGCCTGCGGCCGGGGAGTCCGGGCAGAGCACCGTCAGGCCGGTGTCGCGCAGCTGCCGCACCAGCTCGGGGTCGGCGGAGCCGTCGGTGATCAAGGCGGTGACCCGGTCCCAGCCGCACACCTTGCGCAGCGCGATGTGGCCGAGCTTGGTGGCGTCGGCGAGCACGTAGACCTGGGTGGCGTTGTCGATCATGCGGTGCCGTACCGCTATCTCGTCGAGGTTGTAGTCGGTGAGCCCGGCCGCCGGATGCGCCCCGCCAGAGCCGAGGAACGCCTTGTCGGCGAAGAACCGCCCCACCTGCTCCTCGGCGTCGGCGCCCGAGGTGGTCAGCTCGTCGTGCCGCAGCCGCCCGCCCACCAGGTGCAGGTCGACCTCTCTGCGCCCGGCGAGCGCGGTCGCGGCGCTGATGCTGTTGGTGACGACGCGGCCGGTGAAGGTGGCGGGAAAACGCCTGGCCCACGCCAGCACGGTGGTGCCGACGTCGAGGAACACGGTGTCGGTGTCGTTCAGCAGGGGCACGCACAAGTCCGCTATCTCGTCCTTGGCGGTCTGCTGGAGCGCCTCCCGCTCGACGCGCGGGGGCTCGGCGCTGCGGGACAGGTTGCGCGTGCGCGCCGCGCCGCCGTAGACACGGCGGATGACGCCCTCCCTCTCCAGGAGCACGAGGTCGCGCCGGATCGTCTCGGCCGACACCGAGAGCAGCGAGGCCATCTCGGTGGGGCGCAGCACCTCGCTGCCGTCGAGCAGGGAGAGGATGCGCTGGCGGCGTTCCTCGGGAAGCATTCGGGTTCCTCCAACACCAGGTTCAAGCCGTGATCAATTTCGCCGGAGCACTCGGCGCACCATCCCGGTCCGCTGACCGAGCTGGTCCAGACCCGCCGCGATCACCAGCGCAGCACCCGTCGCCATCGCCTGGGCGAAGTAGGGGACGTTCATCAGCGTCATGCCGTTGCGCAGCACGCCGAGGAACACCACGCCCAGCAGCACACCGAACATCGTCCCGCGCCCGCCGCTGAAGGCCACGCCGCCGAGCAGCACCGCGGTGAGCACCTCCAGCTCGAAGCTCACGCCGAGCGTGCCCGGCGGGGCCGAGTCGAGGCGCGCGGCGTAGAGCACGCCACCGAGGCCGGCGGCCAGGCCGATCACGCCGTACATGATCAGCGGGAGGCGTTTGGTCGCCACCCCCGACAGGTAGGCCGCCTCGGTGTTCACGCCGATGGCGTAGACGTGGCGTCCCGGGGCCGTGCCGTACAGGAACAGCGCGCCGAGCGCGAAGACGCCGAGGGCGATCCACACCGGCACGGGAACGCCGAGGTAGAGGCCCCGGCCGAGCAGCGCCATGCCGCGGCCGAAGTCCGACGGCGGGTCCTCCCGCAGGAACTGCGTGATGCCCCGGTAGAGCTGGAGGGTGCCGAGCGTGACGATGATCGGGCTGAGCCGCGTATAGGAGACCAGCACGCCGTTGGCGAGACCGCCGATCGTGCCGATCGCGAGCCCAGCCAGCACGGCGGCTCCCCAACTCCACTGCTGATCGACGATGAGCAGTCCGGTGACGACGCCGGAGAGTCCGACCGCCGAACCGACAGAAAGATCAACGTACCCCATAATCACCAAAAGTGCCTGAGGGACGGCCACGATGAGGAGCACCGCGCTCGACAACGCGATGTTCTTGATGTTGCCCGCGGTGAGGAACAGGTCCGACTGCGCGGTGAAGAACACGACCATCAGGATGAGGCCGATCAGCAGGGCCGAGCGCAGGATCAGATCGATCGCGCTGCGGCTCCCCCCTGGCGCGGTCTTGCCGCCGGGGACGGTCGTCGCGGTCACGGGTGACTCTCCGAAACGTTGGCGGTGCCGGTGACACCGGTGAGCTGGTGGGCGTTCTGGAGCAGGGCCGCCTCGGTGATGTCCTCGCCGGTCAGCTCCGCGATGACGCGGCCGCGGTCCATCACCAGCGCCCGGTGGGCGAGCTGCTGCACCTCCTGGGCGTCGGAGGAGGCGAACACGACCGCGAGGCCGCCTGCGGCCAGGTCGCGGCACACCTCGTAGATCTGCTTGCGTGCGCCGACGTCGACACCCTGCGTGGGCTCGTCCAGCAGCAGCACCGCGAGCCGGCCGGCCCGCGCCAGCCAGCGGCCGAGCACGAGCTTCTGCTGGTTGCCGCCGGAGAACGCGCCGCCCTTGCGGGAGGCGTCCGGCGGCTGGAGGTCCACCTTGCGCGCGGTCTCGCCGAACAACCGCCGCTCCCGCCGGGTACGGCGAAGCCCGAGCCGGCCGAGCTCCCCGAACGACGGCAGCAGCAGGTTGTCGGCCGCCGAACGGGTGGCCCACAGCGCCTGCCTGGCGCGGTCGGAGGGCACGAGCGCGATGCCGCGCCGCAGCGCGCGGGCCGGTCCGCGGCCGGTCAGAGGGCTGCCGTCGACCTCGATCACGCCCTCGACGGCCGCGAAACGCCCCGCGACCGTCTCCACGAACGAGGACCGGCCCGAGCCGAGCACGCCGTACAGGCCGAGGATCTCCCCCGCCCGCACCTCCATGTCCAGCGGCCCGAACCGGGGGCCCGCGAGGCCGCGCGCCCGCAGCCGCACCGCGCCCAGATCGGAACGTTCCACCTGAGCGGTCGGGGCGCCTGTGCCGCCGGAGATGACCGACACGACACGCTCAGGCGCCAGGTCGGCGACCGCGCCGCTCAGCGCCACCCCGCCGTCGCGGACGACGGTCACCCGGTCGGCGATGCGGAACACCTCGCCGAGCCGGTGCGTGGTGTAGATGATGCGGGCGCCGCGCTCCTTCATCTTCGCCACCTCGGCGAACAGGCGCTCGGTCTCACTCTCCGAGAGCGACGCCGTCGGCTCGTCGAGGATGAGCACCCGCACATCGGTCCTGTGCCACGCCTTGGCGATCTCCAGGAGCTGCTTGGTGCCGATCGGCAGGTCGCCCACCCGCGCCGTGGCCGGCACTCGCAGCCCGAACCGCTCCAGCAGCTCATCGGCCGTCCGGCGCTGCGCGCCGCGGTCGATCAGACCGGCCCGTCGCGCCTCCTGACCGAGGAACAGGTTCTCGGTCACCGACAGCACGTCGATCAGCGACAGATGCTGGTGGATGGTGGCGATCCCGGCCTCGAAGGCGCGGGCGGGGGTCAGGTTGTGCAGCGGCGCGCCGTCGAGCACGATCTCGCCGGCGTCGGGCGTCACCACGCCGCCGATGCACTTGATGAGCGTCGACTTGCCCGCGCCGTTGGGGCCGAGCAGCGCGTGCACCTCGCCGGGCGCGATGTCGAGGTCGACCCCGTCGAGCACGGTGGTCGCGCCGTAGCCTTTGACGAGGCCGCGGATGCTGAGCGTCACGCGAGGCTCCTTCCAAGGGTTCCGGGGGGCGCCGCCGTACGGCACCGCCCCCTGAGCCGGCCGTCTAGCTGTAGTCGCTCATGTAGTCCTTGAGTTCGGCGTGCTCGGCGTCGATCGCGACCGGCGGCACGTTGACGCCCGTGTTGGGCTTGCTCTCCAGCAGATCGGCCGCCACGTCCGTCACGGCGAAGCCGATGTCGCGGATGCGCACGGCGACCGAGACGCGGTAGATGCCGTCCTCCGACACCGCGGTCAGGCCCTCCTTCGAGCCGTCCTGGCCGCCGATGAACACGTTGGGGTCGTCGGCCTTCTTGCCGGCGTTGAGGAACGCCTGGCGGGCGCCGAGCGCGACGTCGTCGTTGTAGCCGAGCACCATGTTCAGGTCGGGGTGCGCCTGCAGCACGGTCCGGGTGATCTGCTCGCCGTCGGTGCGGGTGCCGGCCTTCTGCGTCGACACGATCTCGACGTCGGCGTCGCCGGCCGGGAACACCGACTTCAGGCCGTCGTCGCGCTGCGCGCCGACCGCGAGGTCGCGGTTGTTCAGCACGAGCACCTTGACCGGCTTGCCGCGGTCCTTGATCCACTTCATCGCGCTCTCGCCGAGCGCCTTGCCGCTCTCCAGGCCGCTGAACAGCACCGCGGCGTCCTGGTTCTTCAGCGGGGAGGCGTAGGACACAAAGACCGTGCACTGGCTCCTGGCCTGCGAGGCCAGCGGTTCCATCGACGCCGGCTCCAGCGGGTAGGAGACGATGGCGGGGATCTTCTGGGTGACCCAGGTCTGCACGTTCTGGATCTGCTTTTGCAGGTCCTGGTCGTCGGCGGTGTACTTCACCTGATAACCGCGCTCGCCGGCCCGCTTCTCGGCGAACCTCTTCAGGTCGCCGTAGACCGAGAGCGAGGTCAGCGGGTAGTCGAACCCGATGACCTTCTCGGTCGACCTCTGGCAGGACTCGCCGGAACCGCCCGCGGCGCCGGTGTCCTCCTGCACACCGCCGCAGGCGGTGAGCACGAGCGTGGCCGCGGCGGCCAGGCCGGTCAACCGGCCTGCGCGTCGCATCGTGAATCTGGGCATGGCAAAGCCTCCTCGGGGGCGCCGGAGGGTCTCCGTCGGCGGGGTGGGGGTTGTCGGAAATCGGGGTGCGGGTCAGACCCGCTTGGTGTCACGCGCCGCGAAGTTCGTCAGCACGTTGCGGACCAGCCTGGACACGTTGTTGTCCGAGCCGTTCCAGGTCAGGGAGCCGGTGAAGCAGACCGAGCCGACGGAGAACACCGCACCGCCGCCCACCTGCTCCACCACGACCATGTCGGAGCGCACGTCCTCGCATTCGCTGCCGCCGAGACCCGGCCCCAGCATGAGCACGTCCTCCACGGCGAGCTGGTAGAAGTCGCTGTGCCGGCGCGAGGTGGCCAGCACCGCGGTGTTCGGCGGGCTGCCGAGCGCGAAGTCGCAGCGGTCCAGCTCGTCGCCGCTGGCGCCGTTCATGATGAACCCGAAGTCGCCGATGAGGTGGTCGTCGATCCCCTCGAAGACCCACGCCCACTCGGGTTCGTAGGACAGCGGGGTGCGCTCGAACGGCGGAGCCTTCTCGTCCCAGCCCTGGCTGCACATG
Source organism: Sinosporangium siamense (assembly GCF_016863435.1). GTDB lineage: Bacteria > Actinomycetota > Actinomycetes > Streptosporangiales > Streptosporangiaceae > Sinosporangium > Sinosporangium siamense. Next base: position 118,231 of record NZ_BOOW01000044.1, on the reverse strand, counting down.
CCGACCCCGGTGAGCGCGTTGGGCGAACGCCCGCGCCACCGCCACAGTCCGCCCTGCTCGCCGGTCGTGGAGTGCCGCTGCTCACCCGGCCGCGCCTCCCACGTGCGGATGCCCGCGGACCTGCGCACCTCCAGCACGTGGGGGCGGGCCGGGTCCTGCGAGGTCACCCAGTAGAAGCCGTTGCCGCCGAGGTAGGCCATGGAGCCGCCGCCGGTGGTGTGCCCGCGCAACGCGTCCAGCATGCGCTCGCTGTGATACTCGGGGTGCGAGCCGGTGACCACCACGCGGTAGCCCTCCAGCGCCGCGTCGCCGTCGGCGTGCAGGTCGTGGTCGCTCAGCACGTCGAAGTCGAAGCCCTGCTGCTCCAGCCAGTAGACGAGGTAGAGGTCGGCGCCGAGATGCCGGGGCGCGTTCTGCAGCCACATGCGATAGTCGGGACGCAGGTTGGGGATGGGCCGAAGCGCGCTGGAGTAGCAGATCCCCGACCCGTCGCTGTGATGGTCGTAGAGACTGCCCCCGAACTCCGGATGCTCGGCCAGCGCCCGGTCGTGCTCCCACGGCGTGATGGGATGATCGGTGAGCCCCGCCGCCTCGTAGTCGAGCCGGTGCAGCAGCCGCTCGTTGGCATAGGCCGTGTAGGTGAACGTCGGCACCAGGAACACGATCGGCGCCTTCCGTACGGCGGGAGCCGGCCTGACCACGACCGGCACGTGATCGGTCTCCTCACCGTCGCGCAACCGCACCGCGTAGATGCCGCTCCGCAGATCGGGCGGCAACGTGACGGTGGCCGCGACGGGCCATCCCGCGTCGATCAGGTCGTCGTCGTGGAAATGGACCGCTCCATATTGTTCGGGGGCGACGGTGAAGTCGCTGGTCTCACCGGTCCAGTTGTGTCCCGTCATGGCCCGCGCGGGCATGTTCACCAGCGTCGCGTCGCCACACCGGCCCGACACGTCCGCCACGCGGTCCCCGTCGAATCCGCGGTCGAACATCCACTCGGCGAGCACCTCGCCGCCCGCGCGCAGCGTCGGCCGCTCAAGCTTGCCGTTGAACACGTTGCCGGGCCTGCGCCGTACCCCCACGGTGGGACACGACACGGCGGCGGCGACCACCCCCGCGGCCGGTGAGAGATCGACCCCGGCCTCGCTCTCGGCCGTCACCTCACCGTCGTCCCCCGGGAACGGCTCCAGCGGCGCGGCCCGCACCACGACCCCTTCGGTCCCGGCCACGGCCGACACCCTGTACCAGCGGCGTTCCCGCAACGCACGCTCCACGACGGCCAGCACGGCCCCGTCGCCGTCGAGCACGGCCGGTCGCCCGTGCCCGTCCAGCACGATCGACACGACCGGCGCCCCGTCCTCGCCGACCAGGCCGAGCACCCCTTGCACCCGTCCCAGCTCCGGCGTCGTCGGCCAGACCAGCACCTCGGCCATCACATCGGCCACCCCCGCGGGGATCACCCGGTCGGCCACCATGCAGGACCCCGGCCAGGTCTCCTGTGCGTCGACACGCACCCTCTGCTCTGCCACAGAACCCACGACCTCGGTCACCAGCCCGGGCCCCGCGGGGTCGGTGTCCCCGTGCACAAGCCGCACGAGGTCGACCACCACGTCGCCGCCGTCCCCGGACGCCATCACCGCCAGGGTGTCACCGGGACGCGCGGACAAACGGTCGAGGTAGCTGAACAGCTTCATGGGGGATTTCCTTCTGCCGCCGACCACAGATGCCCGAACCGCCACACGCCCAGGGAAGGATTGCCTGGACAGCTCGGGAGCCCCAGACTACATATGACCGTTTTGCCACACAACCCCCCATTTTCATGATGAGGTTTCCACACACGTGTGGTGAAGATCGGGCTGACGCCGCCACGTCTGGGTGGTTCCGGCCGGCGCGGGGACCTTCCCGCAACTGGGTCCTATAGCGTCCGGGGGTGGTGCCGAACTCCCGTGTGAAGGCCTTGGCGAATTGTGCCGGCGGGGAATCGAGCCGGTGCCGGTGGGCCGGGACGCCGCGCGGTTGCGTACTGCTGCCGCCCGAGCGTCGGGGCCCGGTGCCCCCTTCTCCTGCACCTACTACTTCACCGATATTCGGGAAATGGTTCGCATGTGGGGCGGCGACAGCAAGAAGCGCAGCATTGACTGAGCCGAATCGCCTACGTTGAAGCGGTGCCGACGATGACCAACGCCTTTGAGGCTCAAAGAAACATAGCCCTGGTCTTGAGCGCTGTTCTGCTGACGGCGGCGTGTGGCCGTCAAGCGCATTGGTACGCCATCGAATCCGCGACGGTGGCGAGGGATGGGCGCACGGTGACCGCCACCATCTTGACCAGCCCTCCCGCCCCCGACGGAACATCCTGCGAAGAAGTGACACAGGTTGCCACCGCAGAACATGACGACCGGGTTCTCGTGGGGATCGAGGTTCGCGATAACTGTGAACCGCTCTTTCCGTGGGAGGACGCAAGGATGACGCCGGCCATCGGATATCCCATGAAGAAACAGCTTCTTCTGGAGAAGCCGCTGGCCGGTCGACGTCTCATCGACCAGGCCACCGACCAGGAGATACCCATCATGCAATAGCCGTGGGGCTGTGTGAGCACGTGTGCCCGCGCAGCCCGCCTGAGCGGTTAGGGGTGGTGTAGCAGTGATCTGGCCTCGGCGAGGGTTTCGGTCTGGTGGGGCCAGTTTTCGCCGTCGAGGCTGAGGCCGACCGTGGTGGCGCCGGCTTCGGCGTAGGCGTGGAGGTGTTCCGCAACCTGGGGTGGGCCGCCGACGACGAGGACGGCCGCTGCCTCCTCCGGTGACATGCCGTGCACATCCACGAGGGTGCGGGTGATCGACTCGACTGCGGCGCGGTCGTCGGTGAGGGTCCCGTGGCCTCCCACGGAGATGGCAGGGACCGGGCGGTCCGCCTCGTGGGCGATCTCGCGGAGGCGGGCCGCCGCGTTGGCGAGGGACGCGGGGCTGATCAGGGAGGGCATCCAGCCGTCGCCGTAGAGGACGGCGCGGCGCATCGCCGCCTCGGAGTTTCCGCCGATGAAGATCGGCGGGACGGGGGCGGCGGGGGCGAGGGTGAGTTCCTCCTCCCCCACTCTGGTCGGCTCGCCGCGGATGAGGCCGGGCAGCAGCTGCAGTGCCGTGTCGGTGTGGCGGCCCCGTCCGTGGAGGGGCGCACCGACCGCACGCCAGAACGGTGATCCCGGGAAACCTCCGATGCCGACGCCGAGGACAACGCGATTGCCAGACAAATGCTGAAGTGTCTGAGTCTGTGTGGCCACCCAGGCCGTGGGGCGCAACGGGAGGGTGAGCACGCCGAATTCGAGTGCGATCCTCTCGGTCACGGTCGCCACCCCGGCAAGCACGAGTGGCGCGTCGAAGCCCGGTGTCCCGTTCCCGAGGATGAGATCGGCCACGCCGACCGAGTCGTAGCCGAGATCCTCGAGGTGCCGCGCCATCGCGACGTCGGGCGTGCCGCCCTTTGTCATGGGCAGGCTGGTGCTGATACGCATGGCGATCCTCTTCGGGTGGCCGGACCGGACGCGGGCCACGTTAAAACCTCAAGCATTGTTAAGGTCAACCGTCCCAGGCTCCCGCCGTACGGATCGACCCGGACAGCGAGTCGGAACACCGTCTTCACCAGCGAAACGCGCCAAGGGTCACTTGCTTGACGACGCAGAGCGCCCTAAGGCTGCCTTCAGCAGTGTTCCAGAATGCGGAATGATGTCACGATATTCGGAACGGGCGGACCAGTCACAGGAGTGCGCAGCATGCAGAACCAGCTCCAGGCCCCTCGCGGATACTTCGGCACGTCACCCCGGGTGAGCTCACGCCTGACCGCCGTCTCATAGAGCATGCGCCACAGGGCCCGCTCCCTCAGAGGGATGTTGCGGCACGACAGCAGTCGTTGGACGGCGGCCTTGTCCACGGCTCCGGTCTCGTCGGGGTCTTCCCGCGGCGTTCGCGGTCGTGCGACACCGAGGAGGCGGGCCAGCGCTTGACGGTGCGGCACCAGGCCGGCCAGGAGCCGGCCGAGGGGGTGGCGTGGCGGGTCGTGGAACTAGCGTGAGGGGACGGTGCCCCACATGAACGTCAGACCCTTCACCAGTTGCTCCGTCACCCTGATCCCGGTCAGGTGCTCGACGAGCAGGAAGGCCGGCCCGTCGTAGAGCCGGGGAAGCGGCGGGTAGAGTCTGTCGAACTCCGCCATCGTGTCCATGAGCTCGTCCGGGATCTCCGTCAGATATCCCTCATCGCCGCCGAAGGCGAGTCTGATCTCGCCGTCCTCACACCAGTGGAAATATTCCAGGCACTTGACGCCGAGCGCGGCCTGGGAGACCAGGCGGGTGCCCCTGGAGAGGTCGATGATCACATCTTCGCGGGTGCCGAGCCAGTCGGGATCGAAAACGAACGTCCAATCGCCGACGGCGGCGACGCCGAGAGGCCCCTCAGGGCCCGGGTAGCGATCCGGGTCGTCGGGGAAGGGGCCCGGTGCGAAGTGCTCCCAGCGACCGCCGAGACGTGCGACCACCTGCTCGGGCGTGGCACGGACGTAGACGAAGCTGTAGCGCTCCTCGGAGTATTCGCCGCGGAGCCAGGAGACATCGAGAGGCTGCAAAGTCACGTCGCCATGATGCCGGTCGCCACCGACAGTCAGGGTCGAGGTCTTCGCCGTGGAGGCGAAGATCTCGGCGGACACGTATGGCGTTGAGATGGCCTAGCGTGTGGGTCGGTGATCCTCCTGCCAGAGCTTCACGTCGTTCTTGTCGTAGCCGACGATCTTGAAGCCTTCGGCGTACAGGTCGTCGGTACGCTGCTGTGTTGCGGCGAACATCCGGAAGCCGCCGATCTTCCACGGGTCGGGCCTGGTGCCGGCGCTCACCGATGTGCCGTCCTTGAAGGTCAGCGTGACGCGCTTGGTCGTGGTGCCGGTGATACCGAACCAGTGCTCCTTGTAGTCTCGAAGCTCCACCTTCATGCGCTTGCCGTCCATGTCGATCAGCGCCTGGTCGGGACCGCCTCTCTCGGTCACCGCCATGCCGGGTGAGAGAACGTTCATGGCCACGGCCTGCCCGTTCAGTTTCCAGATGAGGGTCATGTCAGGTGTCTTGTAGGGCCCGGCGTCGAGCTTGCCGGGCATCTCCACGGTGGGGCCGACCGGCTTGGCGCCTGCCTCGGGTGTCACCAGGGGCTGCGGCTGAATCCGCTTGATCATCTTGCCCTCGTCGTTCGCGAACTCCAACGCCGTCACCGTCTTGTCCGCGGGAACGGTCACGGTCCAGACAGCCTGAGGAGCGCCCTGCGGTGTCTGGAGCGTGCCGGTGATCCGGCCGCCTCCTGTGAGTACCGCCGCGACGTGGGCGACCTTGGCTTGTGCGGTGCCGTAGTGCAGCACTTTCCCCGTGGCGGGGAGCGGGAACGACTGGGTGGAGCCCTGATCTGTGGCCTCCTCGCCGTCGATCGGCTTGTCGCCGCAGGACTTCGTTCCCCCTCCGGACCTGGACTTGTACTCGTGGCAGAAGACGATGGCGCCGCTCTTCGCCCTGGCGTACCAGAACGAGATGGGTCGCCCCTCTGAGGGGTTGTCGATCGTCAGGCGCTTCCCGATGGGGGTCGTGTTCCAGACCGTGTTCCCAGAGGGAGGTTCGGTCGTGACCGCGGCGACATCGCCACTCTCTCCGGTGCCGCGCACGGCCATCACCGTGATCGGCGCGGCGATCGCAACGACGCAGACGCCCACCACCAGCGTGTTCCTGCGCATCCTGCGCCGCCTCGACCGGGACACCACCTCCGTGGAGAACCGCGGCGGGGGCTGTGGCGCACGTGTGGCGGCGCGGCCGAGCGACGCGCGCAGGCGGGACTCCAACTGGTCGCTCATGCGGGGCTCCCGTTGATCTCTGAGGGGCTGGGCAGAACGGAACGGAGCTTGGCCATGCCGAGAGACGCGTGGCTGCGTACGGTGCCCCGCGAGATGCCGAGCACATCGGCGATCTCCGTGTCGGACAGGTCCTCGTAGTAGCGCAGCACCAGCACGGCCCGCTGCTTGCGCGGCAGCGCGGCGAGCGCTTCCCACAGGCCGTCGTCGCTGTCGGAGGGCGGCGTGTCGAACCGTGCCGTCTCGGGTGCCGCCCACTCCGGCCGCTCGCGCCTGCGTAATCGCCAGGCGCTGATGTGCAACCTGGACATGATCATCATGGTGTAGCTCTCGGGAGCCTGTTTCCTTCGCACCCGCGGCCAGGCCTGGTGCAGCCGGATCAGTGCTTCCTGCGTGAGGTCGGCCGCGTCGTGCGGGTTGCCGCTGAGCAGGTAGCCGTAGCGCAGCAGGGCTCCGGCCCGTTCCGCCACGAACTCCTCGAAGCGGGGCTCGTCCTCCAATGACCTCTGCCTTTCCTCGTCCGTCCTGAGATAGACGGCTCGGGAGGTCGAACTGTTGAACGGGCGATCCGGCCGGGCACCGGCAGTATCACCTTTCACTGTCCGTCCACGGCCGGAGAGGCGTTGAGGACCGGCGGAGTTCCAGAAATTGGTGGACAGGCTTGTCAAGCAGGTGTTCTGCGACGGGCACGCCGCAGGCTGACGGGTCAAGCCGGCCGGCGGTCGCTACTCCCGGGAAAGACGGCAGACGTTGAGGTGGAACTACCGTGAGGGTGTGGGGAACGTGCGGGAGATAGCGCCGGGGGCCGTGCATGTGCCGGGGTGGCTGTCGATGGAGGAGCAGCAAGAGCTCGTGCGGTCATGCCGGGCCTGGGCGACGGGGCCGGTGCCGATGCGGCACACCGTGTTGCCGCGCGGGGGTGTCATGTCCGTGCAGACCGTGTGTGTCGGGTGGCACTGGCAGTCGTATCGCTACACGCGCACCGCGGACGACGTGAACGGGCGGGTGGTGGCGGAGTTCCCCGAGTGGATGGCCGAGCTGGGGCGGCGGGCGCTGAAGGCGGCCTACATGCGGGACCACGACGACTACCGGCCCGACACGGCACTGATCAACTTCTACGACGGCCAGGCCCGGATGGGCATGCACCAGGACAAGGACGAAAGGTCGGGCGCTCCGGTGGTGTCGCTGAGCATCGGGGACGCGTGTGTGTTCCGCTTCGGCAACACCGAGACCCGCGGGCGGCCCTACACCGATATAGGGCTCGACTCGGGTGATCTTTTTGTCTTCGGCGGCCCCTCCCGCTTCGCCTACCACGGTGTGCCGAAGGTCTTTCCCGGCACCGGCGATCCTGACACCGGCCTGGCCTCGGGCCGGCTCAACATCACCATGCGGGTGACCGGTCTGTCGGGTTAACCGGTATTTGTCACGCAGTGTCGCTTAGCGACATCTCCCGGTCATTATTGGATTTCCACTCCAATATCTCTATTTAATCGGTCCGAATACTCGACCAGTTAACGCGATCACTCCACTATCCTCTGCCTGGATTGTAAAGATCATTCATCTTTGCCCCCAGGTGGAGATCCCACCTGGCGTGAAGGAGATCGTGTGTTCACCTCCCCCCGACGGCGGCATGCGGTCCTGGCCGGGACCGTCGCCGCCTTATCGCTCCTCCTGCCCCAGAGCCCGGCGCAGGCCGCGCCCGAGCCGGTGAAAATCCATAAAGAGGTGCAAGCCGACCTGGCCAAGGACGACAAGGCCACGTTTCTCGTACGCCTCAAAGGCAAGGCCGACCTCGCCCTCGCCCGCACCGCCAAGAACAAGGACGACAAGGCCAAGCAGGTCTACCGCGCCAAGACCGAGCGTGCGGCCTCCTCCCAGGCGAGCCTGCGGCGCCTGCTCAAGGCGAAGAAGGTCCCCTTCACTCCCTTCTGGGTGGTGAACGCGATCAAGGTGACCGGCGACGCCGCCCTCGCCGCCGAGATCGCCAAAATGCCGGAGGTGGCCGGCGTCGAACCCGACCGGACCCTGACACCCCCCAAGCCGCGACCCGGCACGAAGAAGGCGGCCAAACTCAGGGCCCCGGTCGAGTGGAACATCAGCCGCATCGGAGCCCCCCGCGCCTGGAACGAACTTGGCGCCCGGGGCGACGGCATCGTCGTCGCCAACATCGACAGCGGTGTCGACTACAACCACCCGGCGCTCAAGGCGCAATACCGCGGGACAAAGGCCGACGGCACCGTCGACCACGGCTACAACTGGTTCGACCCCAGCGGCACGTGCACCGGTGGTGCTCCCTGCGACAACGACGGCCACGGCACCCACACCATGGGCACGATGGTCGGCGACGGCATCGGCGTGGCCCCCGGCGCGAAGTGGATCGCGGCCAAGGGCTGCGGCGCGGCGGGCTGCTCCACGGCCGACCTGCTCGCGTCGGGGCAGTGGATGCTGGCCCCCACCGACGCGAGCGGCCTCAACCCCCGGCCCGACCTCGCGCCCGACGTCGTGAACAACTCCTGGGGATCGGACGCCTACGACCCCTTCTTCGCCGAGGTGGTGCAGGCGTGGATCACGGCGGGCATCTTCCCGGCGTTCGCCAACGGCAACGCCGGACCGGCCTGCGGCACCGCCGGATCGCCCGGCAACTACACCTCGGCCTACGCCGCGGGAGCCTTCGACTCGGGCAACGCCATCGCGGCGTTCTCCAGCCGCGGCGCCGGTGAGGGCGGCGAGCTGAAGCCCAACATCTCCGCCCCGGGCTCCGACATCTGGTCGGCGGTCCCCGGCGGCACCTACGTCACCATGTCGGGCACCTCGATGGCCTCGCCGCACGTGGCGGGCGCGGTCGCGCTCATCTGGTCGGCCTCCGCCACGGTCAACGGCGACGTCGCCGCCACCCGCGCACTGCTCGACCAGACCGCCGTGGACGTCGCCGACACCACCTGCGGCGGCACCGCGGCCGACAACAACGTCTGGGGCGAAGGACGCCTCGACGCCTACGCCGCCGTGCGCAGCGTCTCCGGCGGCCAGGCCGGCGGCCTGCGCGGCGCCATCACCTCGGCCGGCTCGCCGGTGGCAGGCGCGAGCCTCTCGGCCGCCGGGCCCGTCACGCGTACGGTGACCAGCGGCCAGGACGGCGCCTACACGATGGCCAACCTCCCGGTGGGGGAGTACCGGCTCACCGCCACCAAGTTCGGCTACACCGACGCCACCGCGACCGCCACGGTGACCGCGGGCCAGACCGCGGTCATGGACCTGACGCTGACCGCCAAGCCGACCGGCGCGGTGACCGGCACGATCAGCGCCGACGGCGCACCGCACGCGGGCGCCACGGTGACGGTGACCGGCACCCGGCTTGAGGCCGTCGCCGACGCGTCCGGCCGCTACAGCCTCAGCCTGCCCCACGGCGACTACGACCTGAAGGTCACCGGCTCCGGCCCGTCCGGCCCCTGCCTCACCGAGGCCGCCGCCAGGGTCACGGTGGCGGGAGACGTGGCCAAGGACTTCACCCTGGCCGGACGCACCGACACCTTCGGTCACACCTGCAAGAGCGCCGCGGAGGCCTATGTGGCGGGCACGCGCAAACGCGCGCTCACCGGCGACGACACGACCGAGCGCATCACGCTGCCCTTCGCGTTCCCCTTCTACGGGCGCACCTACACGAGCGGCTGGGTCGCCAGCAACGGCTACCTCAACCTCGGCGCCAACGCCAGCGACTATGCCAACGCGTCGCTGCCGACGGGGATCGCCAACGCCGCGGCCGTCTACCCCTTCTGGGACGACCTGGTGCTCGACGCCCAGTCCGGGCTCTACACCGCCACGACCGGGACCGCGCCCCGCCGTACCTTCGTCATCGAGTGGCGGAACGTCAAGTTCTACGACGTGGCCGACCGCCTGTCGTTCTCCCTGCTGCTCGGCGAGGACGGCTCCATCGGCTTCCGCTACAAGGGGATCGCCGGCGACGTCACGGCCGGCGGCAGCGCCACCGTCGGCATCGAGGGATCGGGTGGCACGGACGCGCTGCAATATGCGTTCAACCGCCCGGCGCTCACGGCCGGGCAGGGCCTGACCTTCGCTCCCGGCCGCCGGTGACGCCGGCCTGCCGTCAATAACCGAGGGCCCGCCCCGCCGCTTCCGGCGGGGCGGGCCTTTTCCGGTGCGGGGGGTACGGAGCACCGCCTCACACGCGCACCGATTAACGTGGCCTGTTCCGTCGAAGACGGCTCGACCGTTACCTCGCGTTAAATCGCGACAATCGCCCCGTGAGCGCCATTTTTCGGGATAAAGCCATTTATGTTCCAGACATATTCGGTAACGGTCCAGACATACTCTGCCTGGGCGGTTGTGTCGTTCACCTAAGCCGGGCAAACATGAAATGGTGCCAAGCCCCTCCACCCCCTGGGAGAAGCACATGGACCCGGCCCCCCAGCATGCTCCCACCGCCAGACGCGCCACCGCCGGCACCGCCCCCGGAGCCCTGCCCCTGCTCGGCCACCTCGGGCGTCTGGCGGCCGACCCCCTGGCCTTCCTGCGCTCGCTCCCCGGCAGCGGCGACCTGGTCTGGGTGCGGCTCGGCCCGGTCCGCGCCCTGGTGGTCTGCGACGCCGGCCTGCTGCGCGAAATGCTGCTGAACGACCGGGTCTTCGACAAAGGCGGACCCCTCAACGAGCGTGTGCGCGAGTTCATGGGCCAAGGCATCGGCACCGTGATGCGCCCCGGCCACCGCCGGCAGCGGCGCATGCTCCAGCCCGCCTTCCACCGCGACCGCTTCCCCGGCTACGCCGAGGTCATGTCCGAACGGATCGGCGCCGAGCTCGCGAACTGGCGTGACGGCCAGGTGATCGACACCTTCGACCGCATGCTGGAGCTGGCCGCCACGAACGTCGCCCGCACGCTGTTCGCCGCCTCCACCGAGTCCGTCCTGGCCGAACTCAACCAGGCGATCGACCACATCGTCCGGGGCCTGGTGCCCCGCGTGCTCCTCCCGGCCCCGCTGAACCGCCTCCCGCTGCCCGCGGTGCGGCGCTACGAGCGGGCCCGCGTCAGGATCCGCCAGATCACCGGCGACTTCACCACCGCCTACCGGCGCGAGGGGACCGACCGCGGCGACCTGCTGTCGATGCTGCTGGCCGCCCGCGACGACGACGGCCGCCCGCTCACAGACGACGAGATCTGCGACGAGGTCACCACGCTGTTCATGGCCGGCATCGAGACCACCGCCACCACGCTGAGCTGGGCCATGCTCCTGCTCGCCCGCACCCCAGAGGCGCAGCACAGGATCGCCGAGGAGGCGGCTGCCGTGCTGGGGGACCGCACCGCCGTCTTCGACGACCTGCCGCACCTGCCCTACACCCGGGCGGTGCTCGTCGAGGCGCTGCGGATGTATCCCGCCGGGTGGATGCAGATGCGGCAGGCGACCGAGGACACCGAACTCGGCGGCCACCGCCTGGCCGAGGGCACCGTACTGATCTTCAGCTCCTACGTGCTCCACCACCGCCCCGACTACCACCCCGACCCCGGACGCTTCCGGCCCGAACGCTGGCTCAACGACACCGGCCGCGCCTCCGGCGCCGACCGGCTCTTCCACTTCGGCCACGGCGCACGCAAATGCATCGGCGACAACTTCGCCCTGACGGAGGCCGTGCTGACCCTCGCCACCATCGCCGCGCGCTGGCGCCTCGCCCCTCTCTCCACCGGCCCGCTGCGCCCCCGGATGAAGGCCAGCCTCGCCCCCGCCGACGCCCGGGTGCGCCTGATCCGCCGCACCACCCCGCCGGCCGACCGGCCCGCGCCCGCCACCACCGCGTGCCCGCATCATTCCGCCGCGACGACAGACACCGCTTGACCTTGACGCCTGCGTCAGGCTTGCACCCTGTACGGCATGAGCCACAACACCACCACCCGAGTCGTCGCCGTCACCGGGGCCGGCACCGGCATCGGCCGCGCGACCGCCCGCGCCTTCGCCGCTGAAGGCGCCCACGTGCTCGCCATCGGGCGGCGGGCCGAGCCGCTCGCCGCCACCGCCGCCGGCCACGACCGGATCACACCTCTGACGGCCGACATCACCGGCGGCGGCGAACCCGAGCGGATCGTGCGTGCCGCCCTCGACCTGCACGGCAGGCTCGACGTGCTGGTCAACAACGCCGGCGTCGTCGGCGCCGGCGGCCTCGGCACCTACACCCCCGACACGCTCAACCCCCAGATCACCACCAACCTCATCGCCCCGATCATGCTGACCCAGGCGGCTCTGCCGTACCTCGCCGAGGCGCGAGGTGTCGTCGTCAACGTCACCACCTCTGTGGGGCAGCGCGCCTGGCCCGGCAACCCCGTCTACGCCGCCACCAAGACCGCGCTGGAGCTGCTTACCCGCAGCTGGGCCGTCGAACTCGCACCCCGCGGCGTGCGCGTCGTCGCCGTCGCGCCCGGCGCGATCGACACCCCCATCGGCGACCACCAGGGCCTGACCCCCGAGCAGAAGGCCCAGGTGCGGTCGTGGCAGATCGCCAAGACCCCGGCGGGCCGGATCGGCCGCCCCGAGGAGGTAGCCTGGGCCATCACACAGCTCGCCGCACCCGCCGCCTCGTTCGTCACAGGCGTCGTGCTGCCGGTCGACGGCGGGGCGGTGATCGCCTGACGGAGGCTACGGAGGTGGGGCGGGTGCGGATCGGCGACGTGGCCAAGGCCACCGGCACCACGCCCCGTGCCCTGCGCCACTACGAGCAGGCCGGTCTGATCACCTCCGAGCGCGCCTCCAACGGCTACCGCGTCTACGGCGAGCACACCGTGGTCCGCGTGCGCAACATCCGCCACCTGCTCGCCGTCGGACTCACCCTCGACGACGTCCGCGCCTTCCTCCCCTGCCTCGACGGCGACGTCGCTGGCGCCCCGCCCTCCGCGCAGGGCCTGCGCATCGCCGCCGACCGCCTCGCCGCCCTCAACGACCGCCTGGCGGCCCTGACCGAGACCCGCGACCGCCTGGAGTCCGCCCTCCGCAGCGCCGGCGGCCCCGGTGGCCTGAGGTGAGGCCGGTGGGGGAGGGGCCGAGGCCCGTGTCCACCGGCACTTCGCGGCACCCGAGGCGTGCGCGGGCGGCGGTGGCGGAGGGGCCCAGCCGCCCGCACACCGTCATGTGAGCCGGACGCGCGCTCCGCGACCACCCGACCGCAGCACGAAGACGGCGAGCACCCCCAGCCCGGCCACGGCCTGGGTGAGGAGGAACGGCGCCGGACTCGCCGAGGGAAAGAGCGGCAGCACCAGCAGCGGCGCACAGCCCACCAACGCGAGATCGACACCCTTGCCCGCCCAGATCATCACTCCCATCGGGAGCGGGCCCCCAGGCGTCTGAATGACGGGCAACGAGTGGTCGATCGGCCCCCGCCCCGCCATGCGCAGCGCCGCCGCGGCCAGCGCGGGGGCGGCGAGCGGCCCGATCAGCCACCACGGCACACCCGGCAGCGCCCCGGCCAGGGCCAGCCCGCCCAGCGCGAACAGCAGCCACGTCGCCGCCATCACCCCGGGAAGTACGGCACGAGCCCCCATCACCCTGCGCGGATCACCCGCGAGAAGCCGCGCCAGCGAGGGATTGTCCCCGTCGCGGCGGGCACCCGTCGTGCAGATCGCGGCAGCCGTCATCGCGCCGCACAGCAGCACACCGACCGCGAACACCGACAACCCGCCACCGGCCTGCGCGGCCACGGCCGGCAGCACGGCCGCGCCGTAGAGCAGGGCGAGCCGCCCCGGACGCCGCCCCAGCCGCCGCCACTCCTGCCACGCCGTCGCCACCGCACCGCCGCGCACCGGCCACCGCCGCGAGCGTACGGCGCGGCCACGCCAGTGGTTGTCCTCGGCGGCCCAGGTCAGCATGCCCGGGTCCATCATCGCGGCGGCCGACGCCGCCCGCCCCATCCGGGCCGACGAGCGCATCAGGCCGCGCGCCGGCACCCGGTCGAGCGCCGCCCACGCCTTCCGCGCGAGCAGCGCCGCACATGCCGCGACCAGCCCCGCCAGAGCCGCCGCCCACTCGGCGGGCGCACCGGCGAGCCGCGCGGCGATGTCCCCGCCGTACACCGCCATGAGCACAGCTAACGCCGTGCCGGCCGCGATCAGCCCCAGCAGCCACGAATCCCACGAGTGCGAGCCCTGGCCGAGGACGGCCATGGCCATCCCGCCGACCGCGGCCCCCACCCCGAGCACCAGCGCCCCGGTGAGGCGCAGCACCAGTTTGTCCGGAGCCCCGGCCGCCGAGAGCAGCGCCAGCCCGAACACCAGCCCGCCCGCCGTCGCCACGGCCAGCAGCACCATCGCACTCCTGCCCAGCACCGACCGGCGCGGCAACGGCGACAACGCCAGCCAGGCGGCATCGGCCGCCGGCAGCACCACGGGGCCGATCGCACGCGCGAGAGCGAGGAACCCCACATAGCCCGCGGCGGCCAACGCCAGTCCCGCGGCGGCCCGCCCCGGATCGGCCTGCCGCACCAGCCCTTCGAGAGCGTCGGTGATCTGCTGCCCGCCGAGCATGACGGCCAGGCCCACACCGAAGAGCAGACTGTAACGCTCGGTCCAGCCCATCGGCTCCCCGCGCTTGGAACGCAGATAGGCACGCGCCGGGTTCATGACGTCTCCTCCCCGATGACAGGGCGCACACTGGGACGGCCGCGCCGTTTCCTGGATCGCACAGAATTCACGGTGTGGCCTCCAGGGTGACGACCCGTGCCCCGGTGTGCCGCGCGAGCCTCATGTCGTGTGTCGCCATGACCACCGCACCGCCCTCGCGGGCATAGGCGCTCAGGGTCTCCGCGAGCCGCTCGCGGAACCCCTCGTCGAGCCCGCGTTCCGGCTCGTCCAGCAGCAGAAGCCGGCTGGGCCTGAGCAGCGCCATGGCGAGCGAAAGCCGCTGCCGCTGGCCCGTGGAGAGCGTCAGCGGCGCCAGGTCCGCGCGGTTTGCAAGCTCGAACTCCGCGAGCGCCTCGTCGACCGTCAGGCGGGCACGCGAGTGCACAGCCTCCATCAGCTCCAGGTGCTCTCTGGTGCTGAGCCCCGGATACCAGGCCGGTTCGTCGCCGACCAGGGCGACGTCCCGCCAGAACGCGGGTGTGTCGGCCGGCGGGGCGTCGAGCACGTCGATGCGACCGGCGAGCGGGGGATGCAGCCCCGCCAGGCAGCGCAGCAGCGTCGACTTGCCCGCGCCGTTCTCACCCACGACGGCGACGATCTCGCCGGGTGCCGCGGTGAGATCGACTCCACGCAGGACGGGGGTGCCCCCTAACTCCACCTCGACGTCACGAGCGTTGATCAGTGCATGTGGCATGGCACGACACTAACGCCTGCTCCCGGCGGGCGTGCGCGTCCTCCTCGGCGCGGAGGCTTCGGACCAAACAGAGTTTGACCTGTTCAGAGAGCAGACGAAGGCCCCGTGGCCGACGTGTGCCCGGTGCCCGATGACCTCCCCTCCTCGGCCACCGGGCACCCTGCCCCGGCCGCCCTCACGCGTGCCCCAGGGGCACATGGGGGCGGCGTCACTTGATGGCGGTGAGATCCACCACCACCTGCCGCCCCCCGGCCTCGTAGCTGATCAACGACATCATGCGCTCGGCGACCTCGTCCCCCCGGAAGAAGTGGACCTTGGCTTTCATCGCCTGCCCGACGGTGATCCCGAGATCACCGCCACGCCGCGTGGCCATGTCGTAGAGGACAAGGCGATAGGTGTCCACACAGAGAAAGGCGAACCTGTCGAGTGCCGGCAGGAGCGGCCCCAGAGTTTGCTTCCCCGGCATCTCGTGCGCCCCCGACCCGTCACGGCGGCGGGTCCCGGCCTGATGTCCCAGGCACCAGGTGATCGAACACCGCAGCGACGCGTCCACGGGGCCGGTTCGCACCTCACCGGTCTTCAGGTTGTGCACCGAAGTGATGTCGGAACTGGAAGAACCCGACGGGTACGCCCACGGCCACCGCAGCAGTGTGAGGGTCTCGGTCCCGGGCATGCGCTGAGGAACCTCACCGCCGAAGGGCATCGTGAAGACACCGCCGCCCCCGGCGTCCGACCACACGACCTTTCCCTCGGCGATGGCGAGTGTGTCGACGCCCCTCATCGCAAGCACCGAAGAAGGCACGACCACGGACTCCGCCGGCCTGGGGAAACCACGGCCCGATGTGGCGATCTTGCTGGCGACCCCTCCGGTCGCGGGCACCACCCAGATGCCCTTCACCGATGACGTCCTGGCCCCGGAGATGGTCCACCAGGCCAGATATCCGTCGCCCATGACAACCGGCGAGGTGTAGGTCGTGTCCGGTGGCGGGAGGAAGTCCACCAACTGCTTCGCCGTACCCGAGGCGAGGTCATAGGACCACAGGACGGTCGCGTCCCTGCTGGTTCCCTTGCCCGTTCTTACCAGCAGGCTTCGTTTGTCGAGATAAAGCACCGGGGTGAAGGCCTGTCCGTTGGGGAGCTGCTTCGGAACCACACGCACCGCCTCCGGCCACATCTCCGCCACCGGGCGCACGACGGGGGCGGCCTCCGAGGTGCCGGTCGCGTGCCGCCCGTTCGGAAACGCCTGCTGCACCACCACGAAGGAACCGACGGACAGTACGGCTACCGCCGCGGCCGCCGCCAGAACCAGCCCGCCCGCGTGCCACCTCGCGGGTCGAGGTCGCAGAAACCGGTCGGGAGGAGGGGGGGCCTGCTCGTAGGCCATCTCCGAAAACGTCTCGCGCAGCAGGTCCTCGATGTTCATTGCAGTTCCCTCACAGCGTCCAACTCCGGAGCGGTCTTCTTCAGACGCTCCAGCGAGCGGTAGATCTGACTGCGCACCGATCCCACGCCGATCCCGAGCACGTGGGAGATCTCGGTCTCCGACAAATCCTCGAAGTAGCGCAGCACGAGCACGGTCCGCTGCCGGGACGTCAGCCTGGACAGCGCCGCACGCATCGTCAGCCGCAGGTCGGCGCTGTCGGCGTGCCCCTCGTCGGCGTGATCGGGGACGTTCCCCATGGCCGTCTCCGTCAGCCGCCCGCGGCGCCGCCACCGGCTCACCTGCTCGTGATACATGGCACGACGGACATATGCCTCGATCGCCGTCGGGTCGCGAAGGGTGGACCACTTCGCAGCGGTCTTCGCCAGCGCCGACTGCACCAGGTCCTCGGCCGCGTGCCGGTCTCCGGTCAGGAGATATGCGGTACGGAACAACGCCGCCGACCTGCTGATGATGAAGTGACGGAAGTCCGCTTCACATCGGGGATCCACTCGCCCTCCCTGCCATGTCACCTTGGAAAGACGACCGGGGCGGGGAAAACTATGCTCTCCGGACTCGACGACCTGTTCGGAGAGGGGTGCCGGCCCCGCCCGCGTGGGACGAGGCCGGTGTGTGGAGGCCGTGACCGGATTCGAACCGGTGTAGACCGCTTTGCAGGCGGTTCCCTGAGCCACTCGGGCACACGGCCGTGGGGGTGGGTTTGGTCGGGTGGTGTGTGGAGGCCGTGACCGGATTCGAACCGGTGTAGACCGCTTTGCAGGCGGTTCCCTGAGCCACTCGGGCACACGGCCGTGAGGGTGAATCCGGTCAGGCGTCGCCGATCACATCGAGGGCGGCTTGCTCGCCGTCGATTATCGGCCCTTGAGGGGCGTGGACAAGAGTGGTGAATCCATGAATTGACGAAATTGTTTGCGGCATGGCGGAATAAACCTTTTAGGGATATGGAAAGCATATCCGCGGAACGCGGTGAAATGGGTGCTGCGCGGAACGCGGGGAAATGGGTGCTGTGCGGAATGCGGAGAAGCGGGTGCCGTGTGGCGGCGGGGCTCGCCGGAAGACGGCGGGAACAGGCGTCGTGCGACGTGAAGGAGACCTAGCCGCTGCTCAGGCGCGACAACAGGCCGAGGTTTCCAGGGCACAGGTCGAGCGGGTCATCGTGACCGCCGTCTCCCTGTTCATCATCGCTCCTGGTGCCTCGGAGGGCCGTGAAACCCGGCCCTTGTGAAATCGATGGTAGCCATAAAAATGACATGCCGTCAATCGCGAAGGGAAATCCGGGATATTCCCCCGGTGCATTCCCGGTGCGGCGCACGGGCGACGGAAAACCGGTGGCACGGCCGCTCCGGCCGCTGGCAGGCTTGCGCGCGTGACTGCACCACGTGTTGACCTTCTCACCCGCCAGCTCGACATCGCCTGGGCCCTGTTCGACTATCACCTCGGTAAGGACCTCGACGAGCGGGTCTGCCTCTGGGAACCTGCCCCGCACTGCTGGACGGTGCGCCCCGACGCCGAGGGCCGCTGGATCGCCGACTACAGCGACCAGGAGCCCGACCCCGTGCCGGCGCTCACCATCGGCTGGGTCACCTGGCATATCGGCTATTGGTGGACGACCACCATCGGCCACTGCTTCGGCTCGGGGGCCCCCGCGCGCGAGGAGATCACCTGGCCCGGCTCGGTGCCCGCCACCGTCGACTGGTTGCGCGGCCTCCACGACGACTGGCGCGCCCACCTCGCCGACCTCACCGACGCCGACCTCGACTCCACCGACCGCACCGCCACCCTCCCATGGGGCCAGGGCATGCGGCTGGCCGACGTCGCGGGCTGGGTCACCGTCGAGCTGACCAAGAACGTCTCCGAGGTCGGCCTGATCCGCAACCTTTACTACGCCCGGGGCGGCGAGGCCCGGTGACCGATGGCGCCAGGCAGGAGGAAATTCGGCTGCGTTGGGGGAGCCCGGTGACCGATGGCGCCGGCTAAGAGGGACACATCACCCCCATATCGACGCGTTCGAGATCTGTAGCGGCGACAATCGACGTCGAAGCCTGCTCACGAGCGTGTCCGAGTGTCGGACCGGACGCCGCTCCGACGTCGACAAAGGGGGATCGCCGCAGTGTCTCCCGCCGGTTCCGAGGACCGATCCCCGGAGGAGGGCCGAACGCCCGGGGAAGGGCCGTCCGCCGAGGGGTCTGCCGCACCTGGTAAGCCACCGGGCAGGCCCTTGCCGGCGATCGAGGATCCCGCGCAGGCGTTGAACCTGGAGGTACACCGTGCCATCACCGCCCTGCGCGGTGACCCCGGGCCCGGCGGGCAGAGTGTGTTGCCGCTCTACGTCCGCCGTGCGCACGACCTTGAGCTTGAGCAGGTGGTGAACGAGGCCGAGGCGGGCGCCAGCCGGATCGCGGTGCTGGTGGGCGGCTCGTCAACGGGCAAGACGCGGGCCTGCTGGGAGGCGCTCGCGCCGCTGCGCCGGTCGGCCCGGCCGTGGAGGTTGTGGCATCCCATCAACCCGACCCGGCCGGAGGCCGCACTGGCCGGCCTGTCTCGGGTCGGTCCGCACACTGTGGTCTGGCTGAACGAGGCGCAGGACTATCTCACCCATCCGGTGCTGGGCGAACGGGTGGCCGCAGGACTTCGAGAGCTGCTGAACGACCCTGCACGCGCCCCCGTGCTGGTGCTGGCCACCCTGTGGCCCGACCACTGGCGTGCCCTGACCGACCGGGACGGCATCCACAAGGGCGGTCTCGCCGAGGGCGGCCCCTACAGGCAGGCCAGGGAACTGCTGGTCGACCACAAGATCAAGATTCCCGACGCATTCACCGACATCGACCTGTCCGTCCTCTCCGAACTGGCGGATGCCGACCCCAGACTCCACGAGGCCGCCGGCTATGCCGCGGAGGGTCGGATCACCCAGTATCTCGCCGGAGCCCCCGTCCTGACGGATCGCTACCAGGACGCCACCCCGGCGACCCAGGCCGTGATCCACGTCGCCATGGACGCCCGGCGCCTCGGGTGCGGGCCGTACATCCCGTTGATGCTCTTGGCGGAGGCCGCCCCCGACTATCTGACGGACGCGCAGTGGCAGCAGGCCGGGGACAACTGGCTGGAGGAGGCGTTGAGCTATCTCGCCGTCCCCTGCAACGGCATCCCCGGCATGCTGACCCGCATGCGTTCGACGCCCGTCCGATCGCCGCGCTCACCCCGGCACGGCTCGCCGATCACGACGGGGGATGGGCCGGGTTATCGGCTGGCCGACTATCTGGAGCAGTTCGGTCGCAGGCTTCGGGAGGCGGAGGTGCCGCCCGTCGGCTTCTGGATCGCGTCCGCCGCACACGCCGACCGGGCCGATCTGCCTCGTCTGGCGCAATCGGCCTACGATTGCGGTCTGTATCGCGACGCGGCGCAGATGTGGCGAACCGCCGCCGCCCATGGAGACGCCGTGGCCGCCGCACGACTCGTCCGAGTCATGCACGATCTCGGCCCCGCCGACGACCGCCCCGCCCGGTGGGCCGCCACCCGAATCTCACTCGGTGACGCCCGTGGGGTGAGTGCCCTCCTGCTCGCGTTGCGGGATGCAAAGGCGGACGGGCAGATCGAGGTGCTTCTGTCGCGGGATCCGGGTGCGAAGGCCGGGCTGGACGGACCATACGCCGTGATCGATCTTTTCGCCACCCTGAGGGCGTTGGGCGCGCAGGCGCAAGCCGTACTTCTGGCGAGGCGCGCCGCAGCGGGTGTCCGTCTGGACGACCGGTCCCCGGCGGTGTCGAACATCCTGCAGGCGCTGCTGTCGGCGGGCGAGCACGATGAGATCGCCGCGCTGGTGGAGCGTGCCGCCTCGGACGCGGCTCGCCGTGATCGGCTGGACATGGTCGCTCTCCTCGACGACCTGCGGAGATCGGGGGATGATCGAGCGATCGAGCTGGTGGCGAAGTGTGCCGGCCACCTCTACTTCCATGACGGGCACGACCGGGACGACATGGCGGAGTTGCTGGGTGTCGTCATGCGCTCAGGCACACGGGAACAGCTCGTCACGCTGGCCGAGCGAGTCGCCGTGGGCACGTCGCTGGGCAGTGCCTCGCATGTGTGCGCCCTTCTGGCCCTGCTGCAAGAGGCGGAACTGGCTGAATTCGCCAACGTGCTGCTGGCCCGCAGCCCGGCATCGCATGTGTTCCTCGACGACCTGCAGAGCGCGGGCGAGTTGCTGGCCTTTGTGCACTCGCTGGGAGCGCATGACCAGGCGGCGACCCTGATCGAACGCGCGGCCCGGCATGTGACGGCCCATGGATCGCACCGTGGCGCGGCCGAGTTGCTCTGCGGTCTGGCGCAAATGGGCAGTTTTCTTTATGGGCTAACCGAATGTGTCAGTGCTTACGTCATGACGAATCGGGCGGCTGATTTCCCCGCACTGCTTAGGAGGTTGTACGAGGCGGAGCCGGCGCAACGGTGCGACATGCTGGCCGAGTACGCCGTGACGTACATGCCCCTCGACAACGCGCGACAGGTGTCCGGCGTGCTCTACGAACTGGAGCTCTTAGGGCTGACGTCGTTGACGGCTGCGTTGCTGGCCCGCGATCCGGCGGCTCATGTGTCCGTCGACCACGTGGGCGACGTCGCCCGGCTGCTCCTTGACCTGCGAAGAGCGGAGGCGCACCAGCAGGTCGTCACGCTGCTCGCACGCCTTTCCGGCGCCGAGCCCTCCCTGGACGACCCCGATGAGGTGAACTCGTTGTTGACGGCCCTGCACGCGGTGGAGGGAGACGACCAGATCGCCGCCGTGCTGGCTCGTGATCCTGCGGCGCGAGTCGCCGTTGACGACTGCGCCAAAGTGGGCAGATTGTTGCGCGGACTGCAACAGCTCGGAGCCGAAGAGCAGGTCGTGGCACTGGCCGGACGCGCGGCCGCGTATGCCTCCCTCGACGACCTCCACAGCGTGACCGCATTGCTGGGGGATATGTGGTGGGTAGACACCCGTGATGAGGGCACCGCACTGGCACGGCGCACGGTCGAGAAGGCGGCGCCTGACACCTGGCACGGCGTGTTCGCGCTCGTGGCATGGTTGACGGGACAAGGTCTGAAGCGGGAGAGCGTCACACTGCTTCTCCGTGCCGCCGCGAGCCTTCCCCTCGAGCACATGCACCACGCTGACGGACTGGTCGCTGCCCTTCGCCACATCGAGGAGCACGAACTCGCCGCGGACCTGATCGCACGCCTCCCCGCGGGCAAAATGTTCCCTTTGTTCCTCAAACACATCGAAGCCCCCGGACGTTTCCACTTCGGCCGGGAACCCGACGGCACCCCCGCACCTCCCTGGAGCTGGGACGACCTGACTTAACCCCCGCTGGCCGGCAGCGGCCGACGGAACCCCATCACCGCCAGCACCGCCCCCACCACCGCGATCCCCCCGCCCACCAGCAGCGCGGGCGCCACCGCCTCCACCCCCGGCACCCCCAACGCCAGGGCCCGCGTCGCGTCGATCGCGTGCGTCAGCGGGTTGACCTGGGCCACGGCGGCGAGCCACGGCGGCAGGTCCGCCACCGGCACATACGCGCTCGACGCGAACAACATCGGCAGCACCGCGATCAACGCGAGGTTCTGCATCGGCTCGGCCCGCCGCAGCCACGCCCCCGCCGCGATGAACGCCCACCCGAGCGCCCAGCTGATGAACAGCGTCAACGCCACCGACCCCACGACCTGCGCCGCCCCCCCACGCGGCGAGTAGCCGAGCAAGGTGAGCGCCAGCACCATGATGACGAGCGCCTGTACGGCACTGCGCACAAGGTTGACCATGCTCCGCGCGACCAGCAGTGAACTCTGCGCGATGGGCAGGTTGCGGAGCCGGGGCACGATGCCGTTCTTCATGTCGTCGACCAGCCCGATGCCCGACTGCACCGCCGACTGGATGGCGTTGTCCACCAGCACGGCGGGCAGCACGAAGTCGAGGTAGGAGATGCCCTTGGGGAAGTGCGGCGGCGGCCCCATCTTGCTGAACACCTGGGTGAGCACGAACAGGATGATCACCGGCTGAAGCAGACCGAACAGGATGACCCCCGGGTCGACGGCCAGGGAACGCAGGGAGCGGCCGGTCAGGATCCGCACCTGAAGGAAGACCGAGCTGCCCCGCCGCCCGGCGACCATCTGGTTCATGCGTCCCGTCCCAGGGTGTGAAGGGCCGGGGAGGTGTGCCCGGCGAGGGTGAGGTAGACGTCGTCGAGCGTGGGTTCGCCGAAGGACAGTTCTGCGGCCTCCACTCCGATCTGATCGAGCACCCGGACGACGGCGGCGATGTCCTTGGACGCGCCGATGGGCACGACCACGACGGCGTTGGCGGCGTCCGTCACGGGCTCCATGGAGGCCCGGCGGAGTGCCTCGGCGGTGGCCGGCACGTCGTCGGGGCTGCCCAGGGTGAGGGTCACGGTGCGCTGCCCGACGGCGGCCTTTAACTCGGCGGACGTGCCGGAGGCGATGACCGATCCGGCCGACAACACGGTGACGGTGTCGGCGAGCCGGTCCGCCTCGTCCAGATATTGCGTGGTGAGCAGCACCGTGGTGCCGTCCTTGACGAGGTTCGCCACGATCTCCCACAGATTGAGGCGGCTCGACGGATCGAGCCCGGTGGTGGGTTCGTCGAGGAAGAGCACCTCGGGATGCCCCACAAGCGAGGCGGCCAGATCGAGGCGCCGCCGCAGACCGCCCGAATAGGTGCGGCTGCGCCGTGCCGCGACGTGCCCGAGGGAGAAGAGCTCAAGCAGCTCGTCGGCCCGTTCCCCGGCGGCCCGCCGCCCCGCCCCGAGCAGCCTGCCGATCAGCACCAGGTTGTCCCGCCCGCTCAAACCGCCGTCGACCGACGCGTACTGCCCGGTGACCCCGATCCGGCGCCGGATCTCCCAGGGTTGCCGCGTCACGTCGAACCCGGCCACCCGGGCACGCCCCGACGTGGGCCGCAGCGCGGCGGTGAGCACGCCGACCAAGGTGGTCTTGCCGGCGCCGTTGTGCCCGAGGAGAGCGAGTACGGTGCCCCGGGTGACACACAGGCTCACGGAGTCGAGAGCACGCACCGGGCCGTACGCCTTTCCGACGTCGATCGCCTCGATCACGGTGTCCCGGTCATGGTCCAGTGCGAACACGGACGAACTCACACGATCAACTCCGAGGCCGGGAATGGAGGGGGACAAGGGGCACCGGCTACGCACCGGGGCTGTCGACGAGGCGGAACAGGTCGTCGTCCGACGCGGCGGCGAGGTCGAAGCCGCCGGACGACCCGCCGGAGGTGGGACGTCCACGCCGGGCGAGCTCCCGGAGGCGCGCCGCCGTGTCCGGATCGAGTTCGGCGCCGGAGGTGAGCAGCGCGTCGAGTTCGGCCACCACGTCCGCGGCGGTCCGCGGCGCCTGCCCCGCACCGGACAGATGGCGGCGGAGCAACCGGACCAGAGCGGCGGGGGTGGGGTGGTCGTAGATCAGCGTGGCGGGCAGCGGCACCCCGGTCGCGGCGATGAGGCGGTCACGCAGTTCGATGGCGTTGACCGAGGTGACCCCCATCTCGGCGAACGGCTGAGCCGCGTCGGCGAGGCCGGAGTGACCGCCGAGCACGCCGCGCGTCTCCCGGAGCACGAGGTCAAGCAGCGCCTCGTCGCCGAGGTCGCCGCCCACCAGGGCGGGCGCCGGGCCGGCTGTGATGTACTCGGTCCGCGGTTCGGCGGTGAGCCAGTAGCGCGTCCGCTGGAAAGCGTAGGTCGGCAGCGACACCGCCCGCGCCCGCGGCAGCACCGCCCGCCACTCGACCGGCACCCCGTGCAGATGCAGCCGTGCGACCGCGCCCAGAAGGTGCCGTTCCTCCTCGGCCTCGGCGCCGCCGCCCGCCGCGATGAGCTCCGGCCCGGAAGCGGGCAGGCACTCTCCGATCATCGGCGTCAGCGCGGCCTCGGGCCCGAGCTCCACGAAGGCGGAGACGTCGTCACCCGCCAGATGCTCCACGGCCTCCCGGAACCTCACCGGCTCGCGGGCGTGCCGCACCCAGTGGGCCGGATCCCGCGCCTCCGCCTCCGTCAGCGGCAGGCCGGTGAGGCAGGACACCACGGGCGTGTACGGCGAAGCCAGGTCAAGCCCTTCCACGATCTCGCGGAACTCGGCCAGCATGGGGTCCATCAGCGGCGAGTGGAAGGCGTGGCTGACAGCAAGCCGGGTGACACGGTGACCGGCGCCGCGCAGGCGGCCGGCGAGTTCGGTGAGGGGGGCCTCGGCCCCGGAGAGCACGGTGGAGCGCGGGCTGTTCACCGCCGCGATCGCCACCTGGCCGGTGAGCCACGGCGCCAGGTCGTCCTCGCCCATCCGCACCGCCAGCATCGCGCCACCCGGCGCAAGCGCCCCCATCAGCCTGCCGCGCGCGGCGACCAGGGTGCACGCGTCGGGAAGGGAGAGCACACCGGAAACGTGCGCGGCGGTGATCTCGCCGACCGAGTGCCCCACGAGCCGGCCGGGCACGACGCCGAAGGACTCGACCAGGCGGTAGAGCGCCACCCCGAAGGCGAACAACGCGGGCTGGGCATACTCCGTGCGGTCGAGCCCGTGACCGGAGCCGCCCCACATGACCTCTTTGAGGGGCCGCTCCAGCAGCCCGTCCATCACGCCGCACACCTCGTCCAGCGCGGCCCGGAACACCGGGAACCGCCGGGCGAGCCCCTGGCCCATCCCGGCCCGCTGGCTGCCCTGCCCGGTGAAGACCAGGGCGAGCGCCCCCCGCCGCACCGCGCTCCGCACGATCGCGCCGCCCTCGCCGAGCGCGGTGACCGCCGGCAGCAGCTCGGCGGTATCGGCCCCCACGACGTAGGCCCGCTGTTCGTGCACGGCCCGGGTGGTGGCGAGCGAGTAGGCGATGTCGCGAGGGCACACCTCGGGGTGCGCGGCGACGTAGGCGGCCAGCCGCCGGGCCTGCGCCCGCAACGCGGGCTCGCCGCGCCCCGACAACACCCAGGGGACGGGCCCGGCCGGCGGCGTGCCGGCGGGGTCGGGCTCCGGCGGCGCCTCCTCCAGGATCACGTGTGCGTTGGTGCCGCTGATCCCGAACGACGACACCCCCGCCCGCCTCACCCGGTCCGCCCGTCTGGGCCATGGATGCGCCTCGGTGAGGAGCCGTACGGCGCCGCCCGCCCAGTCGACGTGCGGGGAGGGCACGTCGGCGTGCAGCGTCCGGGGGAGCACGCCGTGCCTGAGCGCCAGCACCGTCTTGACGACCCCGACCACGCCGGCGGCGGCCTGGGTGTGGCCGATGTTCGACTTCACCGACCCCAGCAGAAGCGGCTCCTCCCGGCCCCGCCCATAGGCGGCGATCAGGGCGTGGGCCTCGATGGGGTCGCCGAGCGCGGTGCCGGTGCCGTGGGCCTCCACCGCGTCGACGTCGGCGGGCGCGAGCCCGGCGTCGGCGAGGGCGAGTTCGACGACGCGCCGCTGGGCGGAGCCGTTGGGCGCGGTGAGGCCGTTCGACACGCCGTCCTGGTTGACGGCGGTTCCCTTCACGACGGCGAGCACCCGGCGGCCGTCGCGCAGCGCGTCGGACAGGCGCATGAGCACGACCAGCCCGACGCCCTCCGACCAGGCCGCGCCGTCGGCCCCGTCGGCGAACGACCGGCATCTGCCGCCCGGGGACAACCCCCGCAGCCGGGAGAAACCGGTGAACGCCGCCGGGGTCGCCATGACGGTGACGCCGCCGGCCAGGGCCAGGGACGACTCGCCCGACCGCAGCGACCGGCAGGCCAGGTGCAGGGCGACCAGGGACGACGAGCAGGCGGTGTCCAGCGTGACGGCCGGGCCCTCGAAGCCGAAGGTGTAGGAGACGCGCCCGGCCAGGGCGGCTCCCGCCGTACCGATGCCGAGGAGGCCCTCCAGGTCGCCGGGGACGGCGCCGGCGGCGTAGTCGTGGTACATCGCCCCGGCGAAGACCCCGGTACGGCTGCCGCGCAGCGAGCCGGGTGCGATGCGGGCGTCCTCCAGGGCCTCCCAGGCGGTCTCCAGCAGCAGCCGCTGCTGGGGGTCGGTGGCGAGCGCCTCGCGGTCGGAGAAGCCGAAGAAACCGGCGTCGAAGTGCCCGGCGTCGTCGAGGAAGCCGCCTTCGCCGGTGGCCGAGGTGCCGGGCAGGTCGAGGTCGCCGCCGAGGAGCCGCGCCAGGTCCCAGCCCCGGTCGCCGGGGAAGGGTCCGATCGCGTCGCCGCCGTCGGCGAGGAGGCGCCACAGGTCGCCCGGGCCGTGCACTCCGCCGGGCAGCCGGCAGGCCATGCCGACGACGGCGATCGGCTCGTCGGGAACGGGCGCGGCGGCGGGGGCGGCGGCCGGGTCGACCTGGCCGACCAGCACCCGGGCGACGGCGAGCGGGCTCGGATGGTCGTAGGCGAGGCTCACGGGCAGCGGCAGTCCGGTGGCCTCGGCGAGGAGGTTCCGCAGCCGGATCGCGCGCACCGAGTCAAGGCCGTGCCCGCGGAACTCCTCCTCGGGCCCGACGGGCGCCTCTCCGGTGCCGAGCACCCTGGCCAGGCAGGTGCGCACCAGGTCGAGGGCCTCGGCCAGGTGCCGCGGGCGCGCCCTTCCCGGCGCGGCGGCGGGTGAGCCGGCGGCGAGCATCTCCTCAAGGGCGCGCCGGTGCAGCTTGCCCACCGAGGTGCGGGGCAGCTCGGGAAGCACGACCAGCTCCAGCGGGATCTTGAAGTCGGCTACCCCCTGCTCCCGCAGGAATCCGGTCACGGCGTCGAGGGTCACCGCCGGGCCCGCCCGGTCGGTGACGACCAGGCAGGGGTATTCCCCGAGGCGGTCGTCCGGCTTGCCGACCACCGCGAGCGGGCCGATGCCGGGCAGGCCGGCCAGCAGGTCCTGGATCTCGGTCGCGTTGAACTTGCGCCCGCCGACGTTGATGAGCTCGGCCGACCGCCCGTGGAAGGAGACGCGCCCGTCGGGGCCGAGGCTCGCCATGTCGCCGGTGCGCAGCCAGCCGTCCTCGGTGACGGCTTCCGCCGTCTGCTCCGGCTCGCGGTGGTAACCGAGGAACATGCCGGGGCTGCGATACCAGAACCGCCCAGGCACCCCGGGCGGGCAGTCGGCGCCGTCCTCGTCGACGACGCGCACGCTCGCGCCCCGCGTGGGCCGCCCGATGGAACGCGCCGCCACACCGGCGGGGTCGGCCGCGTGCGTGCACGTGCCGGTGCCGACCTCCGACATGCCCCACACCACGACGAGCCGCGTGCCGAGCGCGGCCCGCACGTCGGCGGCCAGCGCCTCGCTGATCGCCGCTCCAGCCGTCCGCACCTCGCGCGGTGAGAAACCGGCGGGCCCCTCCCGGCCGGCGAGTTCGGCCACGACGTCGTGGAGCTGGGTCGGCACGGCGTAGACGAGGCTGGGCCGTACCTCGCGGGCCAGGTCGCAGAAGGCCGCCGGATCCCAGCTTCGCAGCAGCACCTGCGGGCACGCCCGGAACAGCGCGGCGTGCATCGCCTGGAGCCCGAACAGGTGCGTCATCGGACAGGCGGTGACGACGGGGCCGGAGAAGGCGTCTGCGCCCTCCTCGGCCACGTGGTAGGTGTTCGACAGCAGGCCGTCATGGTTGTGCAGGCAGATCTTGGGCCGGGCCGACGTCGTGCCCGACGAAGGGATGAGCACGAACGGCGACTCGGGCCGCAGATCGGCGGGGCGGGGAGCGCTCCCGGCCCACGCCGCGGCGAGCCAGCCGACCGACAGCGCGCCCGGTTCTTCGCCCCGCCCGCCGCCGACCAGCACGGCGCGCAGCGACGGCACCGCCGACAGGAGGTAGTCCACGGCGGTGGACTCGCCGGCGGCGGCCTTCTGCCGTACGAACACCACGGGCTGCGCCCGGTCGAGCAGGGCGTGCACGTCGGCGGGGCCGTTGCCCTGGTGGATCGGCATCATCACCGCTCCCGCGGTGGCGACGGCGAGGTGGAGGGTGAGGAGCTCCCAGCAGTTCGGCAGCTGTATCGCGACCACGTCGCCGGCGCAGGCGCCGAGCT
This sequence comes from Sinosporangium siamense, assembly GCF_016863435.1. Taxonomy (GTDB): domain Bacteria; phylum Actinomycetota; class Actinomycetes; order Streptosporangiales; family Streptosporangiaceae; genus Sinosporangium; species Sinosporangium siamense. Next base: position 89,619 of record NZ_BOOW01000044.1, on the reverse strand, counting down.
CCTGGAGCCCGCGGGCCAGCGCGTCGACGTCCGAGCGCCACTCGCGCCACGTCCACGACCGGTCGCCGTCGATCAGCGCGACCGCGTCCGGCGCGGTGTCCGCAGCAGTCTGGAAGACGGCGGGCAGGGTGAGACCGCGGAGGAACTCCGTGCGGTCGTCGGGGGAGTCGGGCACGGTTACCTCCCGGGAAATCCGGCCATGGACGGGTCTGCCGGGGTGTGCAGCCTGACGGGACGGCCTTCACCGGGCAGTGCTGTGTCTGGAAGCGTGGCACCTGGGAGCGAGGTGCCGAGGAGTTCCAGCAGGGGCCGCGCCTTAACCACCGTCTCCTCGAACTCCGCCTGCCGCTCCGACAGCGCGGTGATGGCGCCGCCCACGCCGTAGCGCAGCCTGCCGCCGCGGACGACCGCGGTCCGGATCACGATGCTGAGGTCGGCCGCGCCGGTCACCGCGAAGTAGCCGATCGCGCCGGAGTAGACGCCGCGCGGCCCGCCTTCGAGCCGGTCGATGATCTGCATCGTGCGGATCTTCGGCGCGCCGGTCATCGAGCCGCCGGGGAACGCCGCCCGCACGGCGGCCACAGCCCCGGCGCCGGGGCGCAGGCGCGCCCGCACGGTGCTGACGAGCTGGTGGACCGTCGCGTAGGTCTCCACCTGGAAGACCGGGTCGGCCTTCACCGACCCCACCTCGGCGCAGCGGCCGAGGTCGTGCCGCACCAGGTCGACGATCATCAGGTTCTCGGCGCGGTCCTTCTCGCTAGTGCGCAGGTCGGCGATCAGGAGCGCGTCCTCGGCGGGGGTGGCGCCGCGCGGCCGGGTGCCCTTGATGGGCTTGGACTCCATCGTCCCGTGCCGGTCGACGCGCAGGAACCGCTCGGGGGACGTGCTCAGCACCGCGAGGCCGGCGAAGTCGAGATAGGCGGCGAAGGGGGCGGGGCTGACGCGGCGCAGGAACCGGTAGGCGGGCCAGGGCGCGAGGTCGGAATCGGTCTCGATCATGTTGGTGAGGCACACCTCGTAGGTCTCACCGGCCCCGATCTCCTCGTGGCAGGTGTCGATGAGCTTGAGGTAGCTCTCCCGGTCGTGCCGCAGCAGCGGGTCCGCGGCGGTGTGCGCGGGGGGCGCCGCGCACGGCTCGGGCGCCTGCCCGGCGAGCGCGGCGAGATCGGCCTCGACGGTGGCGAGCCACGCGCGGGCCGCGTCCTCCACCGCGCCGTCGGCGAGGGCCAGCAGATAGGTGGTGTCGGTGTGGTGGTCCAGCACGACCGCCCGATCGGCGAAGACCATCACCGCGTCGGGGTCGGGGGAGCGGTGCGCGAGGTCGCCGTCGCATTGGGCCTTCAGCTCATAGCCCAGATAGCCGACCCAGCCGGGGGCGAAGTCGAACGGCAACTCGGGCGCCTCGACGTGCAAGGACCGCAGGTCGCGGTCGAGCCACTCCAGAAAGGGGCTTTCGACCACCTCCTCCGGCTCGGCCGGGCCGTGGAGGCTCCGCACGGGCGTCGAACCGGGGGCGGTCACCGTCACCGTGCCGGTGTTCACGTCGGCGGTCGCGACGCGGGCGAGCGGGCCGGAGGCGTCGCCCATGGCGGAGATCCGCCCCAGCGTGCCGCCCGGCCTGCTGCTGTCCAGCCAGAACGGGTGGCTGCCGGAGCGGAACAGCCGGTCGAACACGACCTCGGGGTCCCACCGCGTGGTGAGGGGCCGGGCCAGCAGCCGCATCCGCCGTACCTCGTCCCGCGCCGGGTGGACCGCCGCGCCGGCTGGGAGGGAGGCGGGAGCGGCGGGCCGGGAGACCACGGGTGTCCGGCGCCGCGGCCCGTGCCGCTCGGTGAGATCGCGGAAGTTGGCCAGCAGGCGGTGGCCCGCCTCGGTGCCGATGGACTCGGGGTGGAACTGCACCCCCCACAGCGGCAGGTCGCGGTGGCGCAGCGCCATGACGACGCCGTCGTCCCGCGCCCACGCGACGGCGGCGAGGGCGGGCGGCAACGAGGTGACCGCGAGGGAGTGGTAGCGCACGACCTCCAGCGGTTGCGGCAGCCCGTCGAACAGGCCGGCGCCGTTGTGCCGCACCGTCGAGTAACGCCCGTGCCTGGGCTCGGGTGCCCGCTCCACCGTCGCGCCGTGGATCAGCGCGAGACCCTGGTGCCCGAGGCACACCCCGAGCACCGGCAGGCGGCCGTCCCCGGCGATGCTCGCGCACAGCCCGAAGTCGGCCGGCCGGTGCGGCGTGCCGGGCCCCGGCGACAGCACGACGTTGTCGAACTCGTCGAGCCATGCCGTACGGAACCCCGGGTCGTCGTTGCGGATGACCTCGGGCTCGCGCCCGTTGACCCGCGCCAGGTAGTGGAACAGGTTGTAGGTGAAGGAGTCGTAGTTGTCGACGAGCAGGGTGCGCATCAGCCGGCCCCCAGTTCACGCGTGATCTCGGCGCACACGGCCGCCTGGTGCCGGGCCAGGAAGAAGTGGCCGCCGGGGAAGACCTGAAGCCGGAACCGGCCCTCGGTGTGGCCGGCCCACGCCCGCGCCTCCTCAAGCGAAGTGCGGGGGTCGGCGTCGCCGGTGAGGGCGGTGATCGGGCAGCGGAGCCTGCGGCCCGGCTCGCACCGGTAACGCTCGATGGCGCCGTAGTCCGCGCGGATGGAGGGCATCGCCATGCGCAGGATCTCCTCGTCGCCGAGGATCTGTGCGTTCGTGCCGTCGAGCAGCATGAGCTCGGCCAGGATGCCCTCGTCGTCGCGCTGGTGCACCGTCTCGGCGCGGGTGGTGGAGGGGGCGCGGCGTCCGGAGGCGACGACCGCCTTCGGGGCGTGTGTCCCCTCCTGCTCAAGACGCCACGCCGTTTCGAAGGCGAGCACCGCTCCCATGCTGTGGCCGAAGAACACCGTCTCCCTGCCGTCGAGGAGGAGCAACTCGTCCGCGATGCGGTCGGCCAGCAGCCCGATGTCCTCGACGCACGGCTCCAGCCGGCGGTCCTGCCTGCCGGGGTACTGCACAGCCAGCACGTCGGCGCCCGGCGCGAGCCTGAGCGAGACGGGGCGGTAGAAGCTCGCGGCACCTCCGGCGTGGGGGAAGCAGACGAGCCGCACCGGGCTGTCCGCGGTCGGCTGGAAACGCCGCAGCCACAGGGCTGTCGAGTTGTCCGTGGCGTTCACCAAGGGGATCCTTTCTCGGAGGGCACCGCCGGAGCCGGTGTCCCTTCAGTCCTCGTGGAGGGTGATGCTGCCCGACGGGCAGAGTTCGCCGGCGTGCCGCACCGCCTCATCGTCGGCGGGCCGGGCGTTGACGACGGTGACGATCCCGTCGGCGTCCTGGTCGAAGACCTCGGGGGCCGACAACACACACTGGCCCGCCCCGACGCAGCGGTCGGGGTCGACGCTGATCCGCATGTTCTCTCCTGTGTGGTGTGCGACAGTGCGACAGTGCTGTGCGACGTCCGGCGGGGGCTACCAGCGGACCGGCAGCTCGTGCAGGCCGCACAGCACCCCGTCGTGCTTGAACGGCAGGTCCTCCACGGGCACCGCGAGCCGCAGGCCCGGAATACGCTCGAAGAGCTTGCGGTAGGCGATCTCCATCTCGACCCTGACGAGGTTCTGGCCGAGGCACTGGTGCACCCCGTAGCCGAACGCCACGTGGTGCCGCTCGGTGCGCGCCGGATCGAACGCGTGCGGGCAGGCGAACGCCTCGGCGTCATGGTTGGCCGCGGCCACCAGGGGAATGATGCCCTCGCCCGCCTTGATGAGCTGCCCCGACACCTCGACGTCCTCGACCGCCACCCGCAGCGACACGAGGTCGGCCACCGAGTGGAAGCGCAGCGTCTCCTCCACGGCCCGGTCGTCGCCGACCCACTCGGGGTTGAGCAGCAGCGTCACCACGCCGAGGGCGATGTTGTTGGCCGTCGTCTCATGCCCGGCGATGAGCAGCAGCATCAGCACGCCCGACATCTCGTTCGCGGCGAGCGTGCCCGAGGCCAGCAGCCTGCTGATCAGGTCGTCGCCCGGCCACTTCTCCTTGATGGCCACGAGCCGGTTGATGTAGCGCAGGAGCTCCTTGGTGGCGGTGTCCCGCTGGCGGTCGGTCGAGGCGCGGATGGCGACCAGGGTGCGGGTGCGGGACTCGAAGAAGTCGCGGTCCACCGGGGGCACGCCCAGCAGCGTCGAGATCACCAGGGACGGCACGGGCAGCGCGAAGTCGGCCACCAGGTCGGCGTGGTCGCCCGCGGCGAGCATCGCGTCGATGCGCTCCTCGACCGTGCGCTCGATCGCCGGGCGCATCTGCCGCACCCGCCGTACGGTGAACTCCGGGATGAGCGCCTTGCGGAACCGGTCGTGCTCGGGGGAGTCCAGCCCCACGAACCAGCCCGGAATCTGCTCCTGCCGCGGCACGCCCATGGTGTCGCTGATGTTCGGGAACCCCTTGTGATCGGGATTGGAGCTGATCTTCTTGTTGGTGAGCACGGCGCGCACGTCCTCGTGCCGCGTCACCAGCCACACCTTGTTCCCGTTGGGGAGGTGCGACACGACCAGGCCCTCGTGGTGCCGGTAGTCCTCGTAGCGCGGCGGGGGGAACGGCTCACCCGGCCTGCGCAGCGGGAAGTCGACGACCCTCGGTTCGGTGGTGCCCATCGCGGTTGTCCGCCTCTCTCGACTCTAGCTCAGGCCGTGCCGTAGAAGGAGCGGATCTTCCCCGTGACGTAGTCCTGGTCCGCGGGCGTCAGGGCCGTGTAGGTCGGCAGGTAGAGGCCGTCCGCGCTGAACCGGCTCGCGTTGAGGGACGGCCACTCCGGCGTGTAATAGCCCGGCTGGCGGCTCATCGGCTTGAAGAACAGCCGGGTCTCGACGCCCTCGCCCTCCAGGAAGACACGCAGTTCGTCGCGGTGCTCGGCGCGGATGTCGTACATCCACAGCACATCCCGCGGCGGCATCACCGTGACCTCCGGGATGTCCTTGAGACCGAGGTCGTAGCGGCGCTCGATCTCGCGGCGCGCGGCGAGGATGTCGTCGAGCCGCTCCACCTGCGCGAGCGCGACCGCCGCCTGCATCGCCGTCATGCGGAAGTTGTAGGCGAGCTTCTTGTGCAGGAAGCTGTGGTCGGCGGTGAAGGCCATGCCCCGCAGGTGGGCGAGCTGCGCGGCGAGCCGCGGGTCGTCGGTGAGGCAGATGCCGCCCTCACCCGCGGTAATGATCTTGTTGGCGTACAACGAGAAGCAGGCGATGTCGCCCACCGGCCGCACGCCGATCGCCTCGGCGGAGTCCTCGACCACACGCAGGTTGTACTCGAAGGCGATGTCCATGATCGCGGCCATGGAGCAGCGCCGCCCGTAGATGTGCACGGGCATGATGGCCTTCGTCCGCGGGGTGATCTTCTCCTCGATCCGCGTGACGTCGATGTTCATGTCGTCGGCGCAGTCCACGAACACCGGTGTGGCGCCGGTGTAGGTGACCGCCCAGGCGCACGCGATCATCGTGAACTCCGGCACGATCACCTCGTCCCCCGGCCCGACGCCGAGGGCGCGCAGCGCCAGCGTGAGGGCCGCGGTGCCCGAGCCGCAGGCCACGCCGTGGGCGCTGCCGTGGTAGTCGGCGAACGCGCGCTCGAAGCGCTGCACGAAGGGGCCCTGGGAGGAGATCCACCCGTCGTTGATCGTCCCGGTCACATATTCGAGTTCTCGTCCCGTGAGATATGGCTGGGACACGGGATACAGGTACGGCATAGCAGTCTCGCTCTCAGGCGGAGGCTCGTTGGGCCAGAACCGGCAGGTCGCAGATGAGATCGGCGGCGGCACACCTGCCGCCCGCCCGCCGCTGAAGCTCGCCGAGCGACTGGGAGCGCTCCCGGAAACCGGGATCCTCAAGCACCCGGGTGAGCTTGTCGAGCACGTCCTCCGGATCGACCTCCTGCGGCCGGTCGAGGGTGAGGCTGATGCCGATGTCCCGGCCGCGCACGGCCTGGTCGAAGCAGTCCACCCACAGGGGCCGCATGACCATCGGCTTACCGAAGTAGACCCCCTCGTTGAAGCCGTTGCCGCCGCCGTGGGTGAAGAACACCTTGACGTTCGGGTGGGCCAGCACGTCGAGCTGGGAGGGGAGCCAGCTCTCGACGCGGAGGTTGCCGGGGAGCGTCGCGGCCGGCGGCAGGAGCGGCTGCTGCTCCTTGGGTAATTTCCAGAGCACCTGGTGCCTGCCGTCGAGCCGCCGCGCGACCTCCACCAGTGCCGCGACCTGCTCCCGGGTGAGCCGGGTGATCGTGCCGAACCCCATGTAGACCACCGACGACTGCGCGTCGAGCCAGTCGGCGGGCCCGGGCTCGGTGCGCGGCGCCTCCGGGAGCGGCGGCATCATCGCGCCCACCAGCTTCACCTTCTCCGGGATCTCGAAGGGATAGTCCAGCTCGGCGATGGAATTGCACAGCACCAGGTCCGCTTTTTCGATCCTGGTCATCGGATCCGGCCGTGGAAGACGCAGCTCCCTGCGGTATCTCGCGTCCTCCGACAGCAGCTTTCCGAGCGCCGGATTGAAGAACATCGCGAGCGTGCGAAGCCGGAACACGGTGTTGCTCAGACGTTGGGTGAATCGCATCGGGTACGGCAGGCCGGAATGCGGCACCGGGAAGTCACGCGGCGTATACGACCGGCCGAATGGGTTGTACGAGGTCAGCACGTTGCTCGGTAGAAATGGCACGCTCAACACGAACGGGATCTCCCGCGACAAGGCCACATCGATCGCGAAACCACTCATGCAGTCGATGACCATGAGCGCGGGGGAGACCTTGTCCACCACCGTTTCCAGCCGGCGGAATTTCTCCGCGTGGAGATCCGGGCGATAGGAGTGCCTGACGACGGCGCGATGGGCCTTGAACCGCGACGTCTGGGTCACCGCCCGGTAGACGTCGTCGTCCCAGGTCACCGCCGACAACTCGCCGAACACCTCGCCGAGCGAGGCGAACGCCACCCGTGTGCGCCGCGCCAGCCGCTCGACCTCGGTGCGCCTCGGCTCGTCGGTGGCGAACCACAGGTCGGGCACCCCGCGCCGGGTCAGCTCTCCGGCCAGCACGAGCAGCGGGTTGAGCAGGCCGCTCTCCGGCAGGCTGACGAACAGGATCGGCCTCGCGGGGGTGCTCATCGGACTCCTAACAGAGGTGTTGAGTGCACCCAATGTGATCTCACGCCGGGCGCCGGGAAATCCTTAGACTCGGCCTCTTTCCCCCTGCTTCCGTGCCACGCGGCACCCCGGCGGCGCCGGGGCCGTGCCGTACGGAGATCCGCAGTGAGCCGCGTCATATCGGGCGGTGTCCTGCCGGGCGGTGGAAAAGCGGCGGCGGGCGGAGGGGGGCGTTTGCCGCCATGGATCGCGCGCGCGGGTGTGCACGAGGGCGGACCGGCGGCAGGAAAAGGCGGTCGCCTGTCTTGATGGATTACATATAGCCGGGGCCGTTCCCTTGATGGTTTCCCTACGCGGTGGCGGCCGGTCGCTCGGGTACGCTTGCTCAAGTCGATCGCATCGCGATGAGGCATGCGTTCTCAGCGCATATTCTCAAATGCGCTTCCGGGTGCGAGGAGTGTTCTTTGCCGGGTCTGGCACTTTCCTGTCGCAGGACCGCACAATTGTTTTTCCGGCGGGATTTCCCCGCCGGGTGCCCAGAGCGTTTTCCGGCCGGCGCGCGGCGCCGCGGGGGCCGGCCGCTCCGGGAGGAGGGCGGCGGGTGCCCGGCCGCCCTCCTCCCGCGCGGGCCGGGGCCGGGATTCGAGGCTTCGCCGTACGGCGTGGGGCGGTCTTCGCCTGGTCGGTGGGGCGGAGGAGCGTGCGGCGCCCTTCTGGGGGTTCGTGGTGAAAAGGGAGGAAAATGGCGCAGTGCTCCGTTGTCGCCATTCTGTCGGGAGAACACCGCCGGGGGGTGTGAGGCGTAGGCGTGTTTGTTTAAGTGCCCGGGTGATATGTCGGCCCCCGGTCGGCCATAGGGGTCCGCCGGCAAAAGCGCGGAGAATGAGAAATGTTAAGGCAGTGTTAATCCAGCACGTGCGCGAACGCCGCTCAACGGGCATTGCCCCGCCGCGCCCGCCGGTCGCCCCGCTGTGAAGTGCGGAAAGGTGAGGCGGAGGCCCGCCGTTCGGCGCGGGCCGCAAGTCGGTCATGTTTAATGCGTGCGTATCCATGATTGATTCCATCGGTAAAGGGCATGCTGCTGTGCAGCATTCGCTGTGCGAATATTCTCCGCCGCAACGGGAAAGGGGTTCATTTGTGATTTACGTTCCCGCACTGGTTGGCCTACCGCAAAACATGGCGCATGGTCTCAAACCCGACAATGTTGCCTCAAATGAGGATGCTTCGAACTTCCAGCAGTCTGGGCTGAACATGGCCTGCTTAGACCGGACTCTCACCATCCAGCAGGCCAATCAGGAGTTCTTCCGGAGATTCGGCAGCTCCTCGGGTGAGCTTTGCGGACGCACCTTCGTCGACCTCGTCCATCCGAGCGTGCGGCAGCCGCTGCTGCGCCAGTTCGCCGGGCTCCTCGACGGCAGGCGTGACCGGTTCGCCACGGACGTGATCGCCGTCGGGGCCGACGGCGCGGCGTTCACCGTGCCGCTCGCGGCCATCGCCGTGCGCGGCGGCACGCCCGACGTGTTCGCGATCCTTGTGATGATGACCTCGGACTACGGCTCCGAGGATGTGGGGGTGGTCACCAACCGCAAGAAGATCCTCAGTGAGATCGACGCCCGCATCCTGGAGGGCATCGCGGCGGGGGTCTCGACCGTGCCCCTCGCCTCACGCCTCTATCTGAGCCGGCAGGGCGTCGAATATCACGTCACCTGCCTGTTCCGTAAGCTCCGGGTGCCCAACCGGGCCGCGCTCGTGTCGCGCGCCTACTCCATGGGGGTGCTGAAGGTGGGCACCTGGCCGCCGAAGGTCGTGCAGGACTTCGTCAAGTGAGCACCTGACGTGCCGGACGCGTGAAGCCGACCCCTCGCCTCGGCTTCGCTCACGGCGGTGTGCCGTCGGTCTAGGGGTGAGAGTGCGGAAGACTCCCACCCCTGGCCTGAGCCGGGAGAGGCCCGCCCATACCTATGCCGAGTGGCTCACCCACCGCGTGTCGTGCCCCGGCGGGCCTAATCGTGCAGCCGGGGTTCCTCGTGCGGGGTCCCCTTCAGCTCGTGGAACCCAGGCGTGCCGGCCACCAGCACCGCGCCGTCCCAGAGCCGCCCCGCCCGCTCACCCGTGGGCACCTGGGAGATGACCGGCCCGAAGAACGCGACCCGCCCGCCCTCGGCACCCGTCGTCGCCACGATCGGCGTCCCCACGTGATCCCCGATCAGCCCGATCCCCTCGGCGTGCGACGCCCGCAGGAACCCGTCGTAGTCCGCCGACGACCCGGCCCCGGCCAGCGCGACCGGCAACCCCGCCGCCTCCAGCGCCCGCTCGAACGGCGCGAGCCAGTCCTGCCCCTCGTCCCCCGTGGTCCACAAGGCCTCATAGAACCGCCCGAGCGCCTCATGCCCGTGCTCACGCTGCACGGCAGCGCAGACCCGGGCGGGAAACCACAGATAGCCTTCGGTGTCACCTTCCGGATCGACCTCCCGGCCCTCGTTGAGCACCGACAGGCTCATCACTCGCCAGCACACTTCGATAGGCCGGACCTTCGTCACCTCACGCAGCCACCGCGCCGTCACATAGCTGTACGGACATGAGGGGTCGAACCAGAAATCCACCGTCGTCGCCATGCCCCGACGCTAGCGCGCCCACTCGGCCCCGGGGCGGGCCGCTCCCGTCACCGGAACTCTCATTCGCTCGGCGGTGGCGCGGCGGCGATGCAGGAATTCGGAACGCAATTCCCGTCGTCGGCCAGAGTGCGCCGGCACTGTTCCCCTGACCTTCAGCCGGCCCCGAGCGCGCGGGGTGGGGGCGGAAATGCCGGTGATTGGGGGAGGGGATTCACGGTAGGGTTGCCATCCCTGCGGAGTGCGACATGAGGAGGTGAGATTCGCTCATGCCAGGCCAGGTTGGGTGCTCTCGCCTTTCGGTCGGAAGGTCAGCCCGTGTGAGCTGACCGGCGAGCGCCCTTCATCGTGAAAGGCTCTCATGTCGTCTGTTTCTCTCCCCCTGTCCGCCATCGTCTCCCGGCTCAGGGCCGCGGGTTGTGTCTTCGCCGAAGAGGAAGCCGAGCTGCTGGTCTCGGCCGCCCGCACCCCGGCCGAGCTCGACGCCATGGCTGATCGCCGCGCCGCCGGTCTGCCGCTTGAACACGTCGTGGGCTGGGCGGAGTTCTGCGGTCTGCGTGTCTCCGTCGAGGCGGGGGTGTTCGTGCCGCGCCGCCGCACCGAGTTCCTTGTCCGGCGGGCCGTGGATCTCGGCCGGGCCGCCTCGGTCGCCGTCGACCTGTGCTGCGGCTCGGGCGCCGTCGGCACCGCTCTCGCCACGGCCCTTCCCGGACTGGAGCTCCACGCCGTCGACATCGATCCGGCTGCCGTCCGCTGCGCGCGCCGCAACATCGAGCCGGTCGGCGGCACGGTATACGAAGGTGACCTCTACACCCCCTTGCCCGCCGCCTTGCGGGGCCGCATCGACATCCTGGTGGCCAACGCCCCTTATGTCCCCACCGACGAGCTCGGCCTCCTCCCGGCCGAGGCCCGCGATCACGAACCGAGGGTGGCCCTGGACGGCGGCGCCGACGGCCTGGATGTGCAGCGCCGCGTGATAGCCGCCGCCCCTCAGTGGCTCGCCCCCGGCGGATGCCTGCTGGTCGAGACGGGCGAACACCAGGCCGCACGCACACTCGAGTCCTTCACCCGCGCCGGCCTGAAGGCGAGCGTGGCCACCTCGGAAGAGGAGTATGCGACCGTGGTGGTGGGCCGGAGGTGAACCCCCGCGCCCGGTGGAAGGTTGAGTGCGTGTCACCTGGATCTTCCCCCGGGCCGCCTGGCCGAGGGCAACCTTGGCCGTCGTCGCCGACGATGCCGAACCCCGACGACTCGCGGCCGAACACCTCGTCCCGCCAGCACCAGAAGGCGACGCCCTTGGCTCCGCGGGCCACGCCGTTCCAGATCCAGCGGGCCTGGGTGCGGTAGGGCACCGGGTTCATCGCCTGCAGGCCGTGGTCTGCGGCGGCGCCCCTGCAACTCGGAGATCCACACCTCCTTGTCGCCCGCGGCGCTGTGGTTGGCCTCCAGCCGGCTCGCGTAGTCGACCGGCGCGGTGTGCATCCACGCAGGGAAGTGGGAGGAGCCGAAGCCGTCGACCCGGTCGGCCAGGTCGAAGTCGTTGCCCCGGGCTGGCGCCGGCTCGTATTCGAAGAACTCGCCCGTGCAGAAGACCGAGGGGAACGCCGTGTGGACCGTGATCGGCCGCGCAGCGCCGCCCGCCCGCACGGCGTCGCGCCGCCAGGAGAGGTCCTCGGCGGCCCGGTCGGTGAGGAACGCGCCGAAGGCCATCGTTTCGCTGTAGGTGCGGGTCGGGAGTTCGGACGGCAGCACGTCCTCCCACGAGCTGTATCGCCGGCGCCATGCCGCGTTGAGCCCGTCGATGCCGCCGTGCCTCTTGTCCAGCCACTCCCGGAACCGCGCGACGGTGTGCCCGCAGTGGCATACGTAGCCCGGGAAGGGTCACAGGCCGTGGCGGCGGGTGCCGAGGACGCGTTCGCAGACCTGGCTTTCCACCTCCGCTGAGAACAGGGCCCGGCGGGCCGCGACGGCGCGGCGGGTCTCCTCGGCGGTCAGGTCGGCGTTGATGGCCGCGCCGGCGCGCACGCCGGCGGCTGCGGAGCCGATGACCTGGTCGGAGAGGTTGGTGATGTTGCCTGCCGCCCACACCCCCGGGACGGTGGTCTGCCCGCCCGGGTCGACCGGGATGCGGCTGCCGATGACGGTGCCGTGCATCTCCTGCTCGACCGGTTCCAGGCCCAGTGTGGTGAGGAACGCGGCGCGGGCGGTCATGTGCGGGGCGACCACCAGCGCCTGGCACGCCCGGACCTCGCCGTCGGCGAGCCGCACCCCGCTCAGCCGCCCGGCCTGCGCCTCCAGGGACACCACTTCGCCGGTCACCACGGTGATGTCGCGGGCGGCGAGTTCCTCGCGCTTGTCGTCGCCGAGTTCGTCGAGGCCGGAAAGGGTGTGGAGGAAGAGGGTGATGTCCTTGCTCCACTGCCTCCACATCAACGCGGCGTGCACGGCCAGGGGAGTCGTCGCCAGGACACCGATGGCCTGATCGCGCACCTCCCAGCCATGGCAATAGGGGCAGTGCAGTACATCCCTGCCCCACAGCTCCGCCACCCCGGGCACGTCGGGCAGCTCGTCGACCAGCCCGGTCGTCACCAGCAGCCGCGCGGCGTGCACCGAGCCGCCGTCGGCGAGGGCGACCCGGAAGCCCTGGTCGTCCCGGTCGACGCCCACCACGGTGCCCTCCTCGATCCGGACGCCGTAGCCGCTCGCCTCCCGCCGGACGTCGGAGAGGTATTCGGCGGGTGGCGTGCCGTTCCGCCCGGGATAGGCGTGCATCCGCTGTGCCGGGGCATTGCGGGGCTGTCCGCTGTCGAGGACCAGGACCGAACGGCGGGCCCGGCCCAGGGCCAGGGCGCCGCCCAGGCCCGCCGCCCCGCCGCCGATCACCACGACGTCGTATCGCCTGTCACCGCCGGACCGACTGTGAGGGAAAGTCATGTGCCTGCTCCTGCGTGTCGTCTCCGTTCTGTGACAACCGTGCACCGAGAGATGCGGATATGACAAAGGCATTTGCGGCATTGGCAAACAACCGGCGCTCACCCGCGCCCGGCGAGCCCCCCCGAGGATCAATGCGAGCCCGTAGTCCAGCCGCTCGCCGAACGAGCTGGTCGGAAGGTGAGGCGAGACCGCGCTGAGGAACGGATAGGCACCGGTGGCGAGCACGCGGTCGAGCCGGTCGTCGCCGGACGGCGGAATGCTCTGCTCCTCCCGGGCCGGCCCCGAGGCCACCGCACCACCGGCCCCCAGGCTCTGCGCACGGTGCTCAGCGATCTCATCGCCGATGTCCCCGCCCTCTCCAGGAGGCTCGCCGAACGTGTCACCGCCCTCGACGTCGCTTACGCCCCTTCGGACCCCGCCGCCCACCCGCTGACCGGCCGCCGGGCGCCCGACCTGCGCTTCGCCGGCCACAACCTGTTCACCCTGCTCCACCCGGGCCGTCACGTGCTGCTCGACCTCACGGGCAAGACCCCGGCCGGCCCAGGCCTGCCCGTGGTCCACTCCGGCGCGCCCCTCGCCGAACCCCACCCCGATTGGACGGGTGTGCTCGCGGCACTCATCCGCCCGGACGGCCACGTCGGGTGGGCGAGCGACGAACCCGACGACCAGTCTCGTATCGCCGCGGCCGAGGCCGCCGTCGCCGCCACCCACCGGTAAGGCATTCCGGTCCCGCCGGTAGGGCTCCCGCCGGCCGGTCCGGAAACGTCGACCCGGGTTCCGCGCGGACAAGGGGAGCGGACAAGGGGAAACGCCTACCCGCGAGAGATCCGCGGGTAGGCATCCCAGAGAGTGGACTGCAAAGTCCCGAGTCAGCGCACCGACCTGATCGGCACGATGAACACAGACCCCACGAGGGCCAGCAGCCCGCCGACCACGTAAAGCCCGGGGAAGCCACCGAGCCCGCCGACGACGACAGCGGCGATGAACGGCGCGACAACCTGGGGCGCGTTGAGCGCGATGTGGAAGACCCCGAGATCGCGCCCGGAGTCCTCGCGGGCGGGCAGTACCAGCGTGACCAGTGCCTGGTCCACAGAAAGGTACGTTCCAAACCCGATGCCGCTGAGGACGGCGGCGACGAGCTGCGTGCTCCAGGTGGGCGACAGCACGGGCATGGCGGTGGAGACCGCGATGAGCAACGACGACAGCAGGACGAAAAGCTTGCGCCTGTCGAGGCGGTCGGCGAGGGGGCCCATGACGATCATGCCGAGGGCGAGGAAGCCGGTGGTCACCAGGCCCAGCGTGGCGGCCGCGGTGGCGGGGGCGAGCCCCCCGGGCAACTGGATGTAGTCGGTGAGCGCGTAGAGGGAGAAGGAGCTCGCCATGAAATATCCGAGGAACATGACCGCCCTGGCGGCGAAAGCCCAGGCGTAGTCGCGGGTGCGCAGGCTCTCCACCGCCGCGGCCAGCTCCTCCTTGAACGAGCGTGCGGTGCGCCCTGCCGTACCGGCCGTCTCCCGCGCGACCACGGCCATCACCAGCGAGCCGGCGAGGAAGACGACGGCCAGCAGGCAGTAGGCGAGCAGGATGGAGTCCACGAGCAGCGCCCCGGCCCAGGTGCCGATGGCGCCGCCGACGGGGATGCCGAGCCCGTTGAGGGTGGAGGCGAGGCCGAGGCGGCGGGAGGGCACCCGGTCGGCGACGACGGCGAGCACGATGTTGAGGCCGACGTTGACCGCGCCCTGGACCAGGAACCACCCGATCAGCAGCCCGGTGACGGTCGAGAGGGAGCCGAGCAGGACGAGGGCGGCGGCGGTGGCGAGTCCGCCGTAGAGGAACCAGGGGGTGCGGCGGCCCCATCGGCCGCGTGTGCGGTCGGAGAGCGCCCCGACGATCGGCGGGACTCCGACGGAGGCGATGGCGCTGATCCCCGTCACCAGCCCGAACGAGGTGAGCTTGCCCACCGGGTCGGCCGCCGCCACCTGGGTGGGGAGCAGGATCTGCACGGCCGCGGTGATCGCGATGTAGCCGGTGGTGTTGAAGGCGAACATCGTGGCCAAGAGCAGGGGAAGGCGGCCGGTCCGCGGGGTGGTGGCGGGCCGGCTGAGGGGGACGGTCATGCTACTCCTCTGGGGAGGGTGGTTCAGGGTGGGGCGGGAGATCGGCCAGCCGAGAGAGAGCGCGGTCGATCAGTTGGAGACTGCTCTCCACGTCGGGGTCGGGTCCGGCCGCCCACTCCTGGACGGCGACCCGGCCGGCGGCGAAGGCGGTCGAGGCCAGCACCCGCGCGTCGAAACCCAGGCCGACCGGTGAACGTGCGGCCAGGTGGCGGGCGAGGCGCTCCTCGCGTACGGCGAAGCGGCGCATGTTCTCGCCCATGAGGGCGGGGTTGTCCTGGAGCAGCGTCTGGACGCGCAGGCGCCGGTTCATCTCGTCGGGGTGGCGTCCGGGACCCGTGAGGATCTCACGGAACGAGCGGTGCAGCGCGGTGAGGGCCGACTCGTGGCGGGGGCGCGCGTCGATGACGTCGAGCCAGTCGTCCATCAGTTGTTCCTCGTGGGCGAGGACGACGTCCTCCTTCGATGCGAAGTAGCGGTTGAAGGTCTTGCGCGACACCATGACCGCGTCGGCGATCTGCTGCACGGTCGTGGCCTCGAAGCCCTGCTCCTCGAACAGGTTCAGGGCCGCCTCGATGAGGGCGCGCCGGGTCGAGGTCTTCTTGCGCTCGCGGAGTCCCGTCATGGCCACACTGTAGAGAAAGTGTCCCAGTGCGACAACAGTCTTGGTGGAGAAAAATTTATCTGCTAACAATTGTCGCACTGAGACACTTTTGTGAGAGGACGGGGCATGCAGTGGATCGACGCCGCACGTGACGCGGTGCGCAGGCTCGCAGGGCCGCTGGCCGACACCATCGAGGTCCGCGCTCTGGACGGTGACCAGGAGCGCTTCGAGATCCGCCCGGAGGGCGGCACGACCGTGCTCGCCGGGACCGGGCCGGTCGCCGTGGCCGCCGCGCTCAACCGCTATCTGCGCGAGGTGGCCCACGGCCACGTCTCCCGGTGGGGCGTTCAGCTTCCCGCGACGGCGCCGCCGCCCGGGGAGACGATTCGCGCGGCTTCGCCGTACCGGCATCGGGTGGCCTACAACCTGACCGTCGCCGGCTACAGCACCGCCTTCCACCAGTGGGCCGACTGGGAGCGGGAGCTGGACCTGCTGGCCGCCTCCGGCGTCAACGCCGCGCACCTGACCCTCGGACAGGAGGCCGTCTGGCTGGAGGCGTTCCAGGAGTTCGGCTACACCGAACGCGAACTGCTGGAGTGGATCGTGCCGCCCTCCCACCAGGCGTGGCAGTGGCTCAACAACATCCACAGCTTCGGCGGCGGCACCTCACGCGGCCTGGTCGAACGGCGCGCCGAGCTGGCCCGCCGGGTGCTCGGGCGCATGCGGGAGCTCGGCATCAGGCCGATCCTGCCCGGCTTCTCCGGTACGGTCCCGGACGGCTTCGTCAAGCGCAATCCGGGAGCGGTCACCGTCGACCAGGGCCTGTGGTTCATGAACGTCGCCGGGCCGCGCAGGCCCGACTGGCTCGACACCTCCACCCCCGAGTACGCCGCCGTCGCCGAGGCTTTCTACCGCCGTCAGCGCGAGCGCTTCGGCCGTCACGACGCGTGGGCGATCGACCTGCTCCACGAGGGCGGCCTGATCGGCGACGCCTCCCTGACGGAGGCCGCCGCCGGGGTCGAACGCGCGCTGCGCGCCGCCGACCCCGGCTACCTGTGGGTGATCCAGGCGTGGGCCGGCAACCCGCGCGAGGAGCTCCTGGCCGCGCTCGACCGCTCACGGCTGCTGGTGGTCGACCTGACCGGTACGGCGTGGCGCGAGAAGGCCGGCTTCCAGGGCGCACCCTGGGCTTACGGCATCCTGCCCAACTACGGGGGGCGGCACGGCCTCTACGGGTCGTTGCCCGACATCGCCGCCGTCCCCGCGACCGTGCGAGGCGCCGACGGCCTGGCCAACATGGCCGAGGGCGTGGACACCAACCCGGTCGTCTGGGACCTGTTCGCCGACCTGACCTGGACCGAGCGGCCGATCGACCTGGGGGAGTGGCTGCCCGGCTGGGTGCGCGCCCGCTACGGGCAGGACGACCCCGACGCCCTGGCCGCCTGGCGGGTGCTGCGCGAGTCCGTCTACGCGGACTGGGGGCCTGACTTCGGCCCGTCGTCCTCCCTCGGCGCGCCGGTTCCCGACGAGGAGGTCTTCAAGGACTTCCAGATCTACGCCTCGACCGACAGCGTGCTGGCCGCCGCGCCCTCGCCCGCGCCCGACCAGGCGTCGGTCGTCGGACCACGCCGCCTCCACTACGACCCCGCCGACCTGGAGAAGGCCTGGCGCCTCCTGCTCGCCGCCGCACCCAGGCTGCGCGACGCCGACACCTACCGCTACGACGTGGTCGACGTCACCCGCCAGGTGCTCGCCGACCGCGCCCGCGCGCTCGCCGCGGACCTCGCCGGCCCCGCGGCGCAGCAGGCGTTCCTCGACCTGATGGACCGGCAGGAGCGCCTCCTGGCCACCCGGCCCGAGTTCCTGCTCGGCCGCTGGCTGCGTGCGGCACGTGGCTGGGGCGCCGACGAGGCCGAGGCCGACCTCATCGAACGTGCCGCCAAGCGTTTGATCACCGTGTGGGGGGACGCCGACGCCGCCGTCCTGGCGGACTACGCCAACCGGGACTGGGCGGGGCTGACGGGCGACTACTACAAGGCGCGGTGGAGCGCCTTCTTCGCCTCGGGCCCCGCCGACTGGAACGCCTTCGGCCAGGAGTGGGCCGACCGCCGCACCGAGTATCAGTCCGAGCCGGTCGGCGACCCGGTCGAGGTGGCCTTGGAAATCATGTCCTCGCAATAAGCAACTTTGGTTGACTATCCACGAATTAGTCAACTAGCGTTGCTTATATGTCAACCGAACTCGTCCATGCCCGGGCTCCCGCCGTACACGCGCCGGGGAGTGCCCCGTGAGCACCCAACTCCTCCTGCTCGCGGGCGCCGTCAGCGGCCCGCTGTTCGTCGCCGTCTTCCTGATCGCGGGCACCTTACGCCCGCACTACCGGCAGCTGCGGCACGCCGTGAGCTGCCTCGCCCTCGGCCCCCACGGCTGGGTGCAGACCGCCAACTTCGTCGTCACCGGCCTGCTGACCCTGGCCTTCGCCGCCGGCCTCTGGCAGGCCGGCGGCTCACACGTGGTGGCGGTGCTGATCGGCGCACACGGCGCGGGCCTGATCGGCGCCGGCGCGTTCGTCACCGACCCCGCCGGCGGCTACCCGCCGGGCACCCCCGACGTGCCGGTACGGCAAAGCCTCACCGGCCGCCTCCACGACCTGTTGTCCGTGTCCACCTTCGTGGCGTGGCCCATCGCCATTCTCGTGACCGGCGCCGGCTTCCTGGGGGAGGGGGCGGTCGGCTGGGGGGTCTACTCTTTGGTCAGCGGGGTGGCGTTCTTCGTGCTGTTCGTTCTCAGCAGCATGGGGTTCGCCCAGGTCAAGAGATACGCCGACGTGGCGGGGCTGCTTCAGCGGCTCACCATCGGGACCGGCTTCCTGTGGACCACGCTCTTCGCCCTCCATCTCATGTAGCGGACGGGCGGAATCGGCGCGGCTGCCGCACTGCTGTCCAATGTCGGTGCTCGCCTCACGGGTGGCAATTGCTCACCGAAGCGTGATGCGCACGTTTCCCAATTCTCGTAGAACAGGACGTCATCGACTCCTACCGTCAATGTCATGACATCGACGCAGGCACCCTTCCCTTTTGGGGATCACGCCGGCCGGGCTCCGGAGACCGGCCGGAGATTCCCGAGTTCCGGGTAAGCCAGATAGAAGGCGGCCTCTGGGCGGCATGGTGGTGGGACGCCCTCCTTACCGCCCCGCCTGACGTAGTCGACCTCACCTGGCGCGGCCTGGAACTCCAGTGCATCGCCAAACGCATCGCCCGATCGTGGCGCGAAACCCCCTGACCGACCCCAACGACGGTCGGCGGGCGCCACTCTCGTGGCCCCGATGTGCGGAGGTCAGGTTGGCGACCGCCTAAAACGTGTGGTCCTCAGAGATGTAAGGCGTAGGGCAGGTTGTCCAGCAAAGCCGCGTCGACCCTCACACCCGTCTCGAACTCAGGCACGGCCATGAAGACCGCCTTCAGATAAGTGGGGTCACCGTACACACCTTCGTCGAAGCTCTCGTCCATGTCATCCTCGGAGACCTCGGCGTCGGCGTAACGTTGAGACAGGTCCGCGTAGCCGGAGAAACTACCGCGGCGTATGGAGTCCATGGTCTCGGTGCCGTGTCGCCGCTCAGGTGCACCAAAGCACGATGGCCGCCGCTCGGGCCAGGCCGTTGTTCCGCGCCGCCAGGCCTCCAGCCGCTGGATCCTGGGCACGTGCGGCGCACTGAACGACGAGCAGACGTTCACCGCCTTCTACGAAGACGCCTCCTTCATGCCGCAGCAGTAGCTGCGGCGGATTGGAGCTCTTCCCCACCAGGCTGAGGACCTGGCCTAGGAAACATCGGTGGCGATGCACGGGTATCGGAGGTGGATCGACTGTCCCAACGCTTACGCCACCAAGACCGCCCGTATCCTGTTCTTTCGCACCTTCCAAAGGGAGGAAGCCAGCCGTCGGCGGACGCTGATGGCCACCTTGCATCGTCAGCGCGGCGCGCCTGGAGAAAGGGCGCGACTGAGACCGGCGAAGGTGGGACCACCCGCCCCCCTCTGAAGGGTGGCCCCACGTACTCGAATCAGGACTCGTCGAGGGAGAGCCCCAACAGGGTGAAGGCGTGTGACATCTCACGGACGACGCGGACCCGGAGGCCAAGCGGGGCGAGAAGGTGGAGGTAGCCGGACAGGCTCCACTCCATGCCAGGTGCAGGAGGGCGCGGCCATCGGAACTTGATGCAATCGTCCATGCATGCGTCGTGCCCAGCCTTGGAGATCAGCGCTCGGCGATGGCGCAGACCAGAACCGCCTGGACGTGCGCGGAACAGGCGGGCCACACAGGGCTACACGTGTGGGCCCAAGGCACCTCTGCTCTCATCGCCGAGTGGTCGCCGCAGAGCAGGCTGGCCGTACGGTTGGCCTGCAGGGCCGCCAAGAGCGCTCCGGCTGGGGCATCCCGCATCCGGATCGCCGCCATCGAAGCCCGCGCCGCCGCGCGCATCGGCGATCGGGAGCGGGCGGCGGCCGCTCTCGCACGCTTGTACACGGCTCGGGAGGAGAGCCCGCAGCTTGACGATGTGGCGCAGTTCGGCGGGATCTTCAGTTTCCCTCTCGCCAAGCAGGAGTACTACATGGGCGGAACCTACGCCCTGCTCGGCGAGCATGCCGCTGCGGATCGTCATGCAGCGGCGGCCATCGCGGCATATGAGCGAGGGCCAGAAGACGAACGTTCATATGGTGACGAGGCTTTGGCCCGCGTCGACTCGGCTCTTGCTCCTCTTGCCCAGGGTGACGTCCGCGAGGCCGTGCGTAGGCTGCGGCCGGTCGTCGAGATCCCCGTGGAGCGGCGGATCCAGCAGTTCGGCAGCGCTCTCGCCCGTATCGAGGACATGCTGAAACGGCCGTCCTTCGCGAGGAACGGCAGCGCACGGGAGCTCGCCGAGCAGATCCAGGGATACGAGTTGATCGACAGCGTTACGTCTGTGGAAGGGGAAATGGCCTCATGATCAACGTGATCCGGGAAGGCAGCGCCGCCGTCGGTCTGTCGGTTCAAGGCATGGTGCCGCTGCGGCAGCATGCGACTTCCGTCTATCTGCTGCCCGATGACCACGCCGTTGTGCGGGTGGCACCGAGCACTGCCATGGCAGCCGCAGCGAGGGCGGTCGCGTTGACCCGCTGGCTGGTGCTGCAGGGGCTCCCGGTCACCCAGCCGCTGGAGATTGATCAACCTGTCGTGCGGGAGCAGTACGTGATGACGTGGTGGCGCTACTATCCGCAACAGCTGGGACGGCCGATTCCCGGCACAAAGCACCTCGGTACGCTCCTACGCCGGCTGCACGCGTTGCCTCGGCCACCTATGGAACTACCGTGTTACAAGCCGTTGGCGTCGTTGCGGAGCACGGTGGAAGGCAGCTCCCATCTCGCGGACGCCGACCGGTGTTGGTTATTGGGTGCAGTTGACGAGTTGCTTGAGGCCTACTCCGAGCTTCGGTTTCCCCTGGGTGAGGGGCTTGTCCACGGCGATGCTTACACGGGGAACACATTGTGGGACGGCGACGCTGTACGGTTCGGTGACTGGGATGAAGCCGGGATGGCACCGCGCGAGCTCGACCTTGCCAATACATTTCAGTCGGTGCGTTATGGAGCCACAGAGGATGACCTCAGAGATTTCGTCGATGCGTACGGCTACGACCCACGCACATGGCCGGGGCACACCATTCTGACCAGAATGCGTGACTTTCACACGCTGGGAGCTTTTATCCGGCGTAGTGATCGAGGTGAGCAAGCGGTCACAGCTCAGCTCTACCACCGCCTCGGCACCCTCAAGCAAAGGCGCGACAGCGACCTTTGGACCGGCTTCTAGTTTCAGCGATCCGCCTATAGAGGCTACGCCTCCGGCCTGCACTGCCTAATGTCCGGCCACCTGGACAACGAGCTACCGCCACGATGTTAGGGGGCGGTGCTTCGACCGCCGCCCTGTCATGACGGAGCGATCACGTCAGTGGTCGCGTCCGTGCGTGCCCACAGTCGCTACAAGGGCTCTACACATCGGCTGGCCGGACCAAGGCGTGAATCTTCGGCCTGGTTGTACCTCACCGCCGCATGTTCGCTCCTACGATGAGCCGGTGACCGAGCCAGAGCCCGACGGCGTTGAAATGCTGGAAGTTCAGCGATTGCGCCTGATTGAGACCGCCGCGCCGCAGGTGCCGTCCGAACACCGATTCGCGATGGACCGTGTGTGGGATGAGGCGGTGAGGGCCAACCCCGGCAGCCTGTTCGACGGGCCGGTGGTGGCGTGCGCGGGGCTGGAGTGGGACGGGCCGTGCAGCCTGGTGCTGTCCTGGACGCGGGTGACCTACCGGCACTACGCGCTGCGCCGGGTGCCGGGTGCCGACGCGTTGCCGTCGCTGTTCGTCGTCGCGGTGCAGCCGACCGATGACGGCGCCCTGCTGGTGGGGCGGATGTCGCCGTCCACCGCCGCCCCCGGCCGCTGGCAGCTTCCCGGTGGCTCGCTCGAGCCGCCCGACGCCGGCGAACACCTCGATGAGGCGGCGCTGCGCGATCAGGCCGCCCGGGAGCTGGCCGAGGAGACCGGCAGCGACTTGGAGCCCGCAGAGCTTACCCTGTGGGCGGTCACGTGCGGTGAGAACGGCAGTATCGGTGTGTTCTTCCGTGTCGCGGCCAGGCCGGAGCCGCTACTGCGCGAGCGGTTCACGGCCCTGCTGGCTGCTGAGGCGGCGCGGGGGCGTGACCCCGAGCTGGAGGAGATCGCGCTTGTCCGCTCCGCCGCCGAGGTGGCCCGCCTTGCCGGCCCTCAGGTGGACTACCTGGAGCCGATCGTGCGGCGGCATAGTCGGGTATGGCTTGGAGGCGGCACCTGCGATGCGCTCTAGGCGCGGGTGAGGAAGTCCCGGGCCCGTTCGTCGAGCTCGGCCGCACACCGCAGGCCGCGAGCCCGGAACCGGCCCAGCTCGACGCGTATTCTGGTGACTGCCTTGCGGGTGCGGACGGACCGCACGCCGTCCAGGTGGTCGATGGCCTGGTTCCATGTGGAGCACGCCTGCTCGATGCCGCCTCTTTTGAGCTGCATCTCGGCAGCGGCCACCAGGTCCAGGGCGACGATCCGGGCGTAGGTGCCAGAAGGTCGGCTGGTGGCGGCGCCGGCGTACTGCTCGGCGGCGGCCGCGTGGTCGCCGAGGGCTTCGTAGACTTTGGCGGCGCGCGAGTGCACAGATGCCACCGGAGGTCCCCACGCCAATGCCCAGAACGGCACTTCGTCACCGGGGTTGGTGCTCAGCAGGAGATGCGCTCGCTCGGCCTCGGCCAGTGAAGAACGTCGATGGCCGGTTTTAGCCAGAGTGTGGGCGTATACGATCCGAAACAGGGCTTCGGTCTGGCTGTCCACTCGTCCTTTTGCGCGAGCAAGGCCTGTTTCGGCCAGTGATCGGCAGTGCTCGGGGCGGTGGAGCTTGAGGCCCTGCATGGCCATGGTACGCATCACGAACCCGTCGTGGCCTGCGATGCCCGA
Source organism: Sinosporangium siamense (assembly GCF_016863435.1). GTDB lineage: Bacteria > Actinomycetota > Actinomycetes > Streptosporangiales > Streptosporangiaceae > Sinosporangium > Sinosporangium siamense. Next base: position 66,749 of record NZ_BOOW01000044.1, on the reverse strand, counting down.
TTCGGCGGCTAGAGCGTAGGACTGCAGGTAGTACCGCTGGGCGAGGCCTTGGTGCCCGGCGTCATAGCTTTTCCATCCCAGCAGGTGAACGCCACGGCTGGCGGCCGACAGCATCTGACTACGGATCTCGTCGGTGCGGAAACGGCCCCGGCACAGCGGGGCGACGTCGTCGCGCAGGTAGGTGACCAAGGCACTGCGGCCGTGAAGCCCGCCGTGGCGTTCATCGATGTCGCTGAAGGCACTGATTATATCCCGCACGGCGATGACCTCGGCCATGCCGACGATGTGGCCGGTGTAGACGGCGGCTGTGGTGCGGGCGGCGACCTGCTCGAACTCGAGAAGGGCAAGACGTTAAAGCCTTCCTCCGCCAGTCACGGTCTCATCGTCGGCGGTGGAGAGCGCCTCGACGCCGCACAAGGCCGACCTGGTCCAGCACGTGACCGCGTTCGCCGAGATGATGATGAACCGCACCGGAGCGTCCATCCTGAAGGCGTGGCCGGCCACCGTACACGCCGCTGACATCCCGCAGCTGCGTTCCTTCGCCCGCGGCATCGAACGAGACCTGGACGCCGTCACCAACAGCTTGACCCTGCCCTACTCCTCGGGCGCCGTTGAGGGCAACGTAACGAGGATCAAGGCGCTCAAACGGAGCCGATATGGGCGAGCCAACCTCGACCTTCTCCGGAAGATCATCCTCTGTGACCTCCGGCGGAAATGACCCTGTGTGAGGACGTCACACATTTTGCGCCAGAGCCACACGCACTTGGCCGTTGACAACATCTCGTCCTTTTGGCTGCCCTATCCCCACCGGAGTCCCTCGTCTACCACCCGGCGGCTGACCTTGATCGCTCCGCGCAGCGGTTGGAGCCCCTCATCGTCGAGGTCGTGTACGGCCTGCAACGCTTGTCAGGCACTGCAGCTTTGCCGTTCCCGGCGAAACCGGAGCCGGAGTTCCACGGTCGGCGACCGCTGGAAACGTCAGGTGTCGTTTTCTCCCGCGAGGGCTCGGGCGGCGGCTATGTCGGAAGGGTCCCAGCCGTAGTGGCCGTGGCGGGCGTCGTGGTGGGCCTGGTCGTCGATCCAGCGGTTGTGGGCCTCCCAGGCGGCCTGTTTGCTGGTGCCGAGGGCGGTGCCGATCTGGGTCCAGGAGGCGCCCGCGGCGCGGGCGGAGCGAACGGTGAGCTGCCTGCCGTAGCCCGCCTTGCGGGCGAGGACCTCGCCGAGGGCGAGTAGTTCGAGGGCCTCTTCGCGGGTCAGCGAGGGTGTGCCGGGTTCGTCCTCCTCGCCGGCGGAGGCGAGGGCTTCGCGGATGCGGAGGTCGTTGAGGCGGGCGGCTGCGGTGAGGAGCGTGTGGTGCTGCTCCACGGTGTCGGGATCAATCATGATTCCGAGTGTTTCGTCAAGACAGCCTGACGTCAAGGAGGCTTGACTAGCTCCGCCGCGCCGTACGAAGTCGGAGCGCGGGGGCTCGCGGGTGGCTGGGCGTAGCATCGTGCCTGATGAGAGCGGTTGCACGGCATGCTCTAGGCGGCGGTCCGGCCGCGCGCGGATCCAATTTGGGGGATCGATGACCGGGGCGGCCCGCGAGGTCATGGATAGATACATCTCCGCCTTCAGCGACCACGACATGGAGACCCTGAAGAGCACCTTCAGCCCGGCCGCCGTCGGCACCAGCCCCGAGGGGGAGGCCGAGGGCCCCGAACAGTTCGCCACCTACGTCCAGATGTTCTGGGACGCCTTCCCCGACTCCCGCGTGGAGTCGTGGCAGTCGACCGGAGTCGGCGACATCACCGTTGACGAGTTCTCCGTCGTCGGCACCCACACCGGCCCCCTGGTGGTGGCGGGCAGACGGATCGAGCCCACAGGCCGCTCCCTGCAGCTCCGCGCCTGCTTCGTGTGCGCCGTCGAAAACGGACTGATCATCAGCATGCGCCTCTACTTCGACCAACTGGACGTCCTAGCCCAGATCGGCCGCCTGCCCGACATCGGCCTATGAGCCCGGCGCGCCGCCGGCCCAGGACGACGACGGCCGGAGCGATCACGTTTCCGCCGGCTCTGCCGTACCCCTGGTAGACATGGGGGCGTGACACAAGAACAGCTGGCCTCCATGCCCTCCGACTGGCGACGCGCGCTCGCCATCGTCGCCCACCCCGACGATCTCGAGTACGGCACCGCCGCCGCCATCGCCACCTGGGTCGACGAGGGCCGTGAGGTGGTCTACACGCTGGCGACGCGCGGGGAGGCCGGCATCGACGGGCTGCACCCCGACAAGGCCGCGCCCCTGCGGGAGCGGGAGCAGCGGGCCAGTGCCGCGGCGGTCGGGGTGACGGCGGTGGAGTTCCTCGATCACCGCGACGGCGTGATCGAATACGGGGTGGCCCTGCGCCGCGACCTCGCCGCGGCGATCCGCCGCCACCGGCCGGAGCTTGTGATCACCTTGAACCACCGTGACACCTGGGACGGCACGATGTGGAACACCCCCGACCACCGGGCGGTGGGGCGGGCGGCGATCGACGCGGCGGCCGACGCCGGCAACCGGTGGATCTTCCCCGAGCTCACCGAGCAGGGTCTGGAACCGTGGGACGGGGTGCGGTGGACCGCGGTGGCGGCGTCGCCGCACCCCACGCACGCCGTGGCCGTCGAGGAAGGCGTGGAGCGCGCGGTGGCCTCCCTCCTGGAGCACCGCACCTACATCGAGGCGCTGACGGACGAGGACCCCGAGGCGTACTGCAGAGCCTTCATGGACGAGGCGACCACGCTGGCGTCGGCGCGGTTCGGCGGGCGACGCGCGGTGAGTTTCGAGGTGTTCACCCGCTAGGGCGTGTTCAGCCAGGAGAGCAGGGCGAGGTCTTCGCCCGTCCTTCGACGCCACCTGGCGGTCCTCCGCCGACCTGCGCGTCTGGTCGATGCGCACCGAGCTACCCGCGGATGGCCCGGAGGCCCGGGCCATCCTCGGCACCCTCCGCGCGGGCCTAACCGACGAGACGCGGCGCGGCGGCTCGGCATCTCGGTGCGCACCTACCGGCGCCGGGTGGCCGAGCTGATGAAGCGCCTTGAATCGGAGTACCGCTTCCAAGCCGGCGCGCACGTGGGCGAGCTCGGCCTCACCTCCTGAGCCCGCCCGCTTCCGCGCGCGGAGGGGGTGTTCAAGCAGGTCATCGTGGGGATGAGCCGGTTATGAAGCTGCTGATCCCGCGTGAGGTGCGGGCCTTCCTCTTCGACCTGGACGGCGTGCTGACCAAGACGGCCGTGGTCCACGAGGCGGCCTGGAAGGAGACGTTCGACGACTTCCTCCGGCGCCGGGACGGCGACGGCTTCCGCCCCTTCGGCCAGGCCGACTACGACGCCTACGTCGACGGCCGCCCCCGCTACGACGGCGTGCGCGCCTTCCTCGCCTCCCGGCACATCACGCTGCCCGAGGGGGAGGAGGACGATCCGCCCGGCCTCGACACCGTGCGCGGCCTGGGGGACCGGAAGAACGACCTGGTGCTCACCAAGATCCGTGAGGAGGGCGTGGAGGCCTATCCCGGGTCGGTGGAGTTCCTGGAGATCGTACGGCGGGCGGGCCTGGCGACCGCCGTCGTGTCGTCCAGCGTCAACTGCCGCGACGTGCTCGACGCGGCGGGCATCGGAGATCTTTTCGACGTGCGTGTGGACGGCAGGGTAGCCGCCGAGCGGGGCCTCGCGGGCAAACCGGCCCCGGACACCTTCCTGGCCGCCGCCGCGGACCTCGGTGTCACCCCCGAGCACGCCGCGGTGTTCGAGGACGCCGTCGCCGGCATGGACGCCGGCCGGGCGGGCGCCTTCGGCTATGTCGTCGGCGTCGACCGGATCGGGCACGCGGCGGCCCTGCGGGCGCACGGCGCCGACATCGTCGTCAAGGACCTCGCCGAACTGCTCGGGGACACACATTGATCAGCCATCCGGCGTACGCGATCGAACCCTGGTGCCTGCGCGAGACCGAACTCCACCTGGAGGTGCTGGCACAGAGCGAGTCGGTGTTCGCGCTGTCCAACGGGCACTTCGGGTGGCGCGGCAACCTGGACGAGGGCGAACCGCACGGCCTGCCCGGCACCTACCTCAACGGGGTGTACGAAAGCCATCCGCTGCCCTACGCCGAGATCGGCTACGGCAACCCGGTCCACGGCCAGACCATCCTCAACGTCACCAACGGCAAGATCATCCGCCTGCTCGTCGACGACACCCCCTTCGACCTGCGCTACGGCAGGCTGGAGTCCCACGAACGCGTGCTCGACCTGCGCAGCGGACTGCTGCACCGCGACTGCGTCTGGACCTCGCCCACCGGCCGCCGCATCCGGGTGCGCTCGACCAGGCTCGTCTCCCTCACCCAGCGCGCCGTGGCCGCCGTCGCCTTCGAGGTCGAGCCGCTCGACGAGGACGTCCGTGTGGTCGTGCAGTCGGAGCTGATCGCCAACGAGCAGCTCCCGGAGGCCGCGGACGGGGACCCACGCGTCTCGACGGTCCTGGCCGGCTCGCTCCAGCCGGAGGAGGACGTCGCCAACGGCACTCGCCTGCGCCTCATCCACCGCACCGCCGTCAGCGGGATCCGCGTCGCCGCCGCCGCCGACCACACGGTCAGCGGGTGCGAACAGGCCGAGGCGTACGGCGAGAGCGGTCCTGACATCGGCCGTTTCACGGTGACCGCGCTCCTGCCCAAGGGCCGCCCGCTGCGCCTGGAGAAACTCGTGTCGTACGGCTGGTCGCGGGTCAGATCTTTGCCCGCGATGCGCGACCAGGTGGAGGCCGCGCTCACCGGCGCCCGCAGCACCGGCTGGCAGGGACTGCTCGACGAGCAGCGCGCCTACCTCGACGCGTTCTGGGCGGGCGCCGACGTCGAGGTCGACGGCGACACCGAGATCCAGCAGGCCGTGCGGTTCGCCCTCTTCCACGTGCTCCAGGCCGGCGCCCGCGCCGAGGGCCGGGCCATCGCGGCCAAGGGCCTGACCGGCTCCGGCTACGACGGCCACTGCTTCTGGGACACCGAGACCTTCGTACTGCCGGTGCTGACCTGCACCGCCCCTCGGGCCGCCGCCGAGGAGCTGCGCTGGCGGCAGCGCACCCTGCCGAAGGCGCGCGAACGCGCGGCCCAGCTCGGGCTGCGCGGCGCGGCCTTCCCGTGGCGCACGATCCAGGGGGTGGAGTGCTCGGGCTACTGGCCGGCGGGCACCGCCGCCTTCCACATCAACGCCGACATCGCCGACGCCGTCACCCGCTATCTGTGCTTCACCGACGACAAGGACTTCGAGGTCGACTGCGCCCTGGAACTGCTCGTGGAGACCGCCCGGCTGTGGCGCTCCCTCGGCTATCACGACGCCGAGGGCCGCTTCCACATCGACGGCGTCACCGGCCCCGACGAATACACGGCGGTCCGCGACGACAACCTCTACACCAACCTCATGGCGCGGTCGAACCTCCGCGCCGCCGCCGACCTCGCACAACGCCACCCCGAACCGGCCGCGGCCCTCGGCGTCGACGACGAGGAGGCCGCGTCCTGGCGGGACGCCGCCCGTGCGATCGTCGTGCCGTACAACCCCGACCTCAAAGTGCACGAGCAGTGCGAGGGCTTCACGCGGTTCCAGTCGTGGGATTTCGCGGACACCCCGCCGGAGCGCTACCCGCTGCTGCTGCACTACCCCTACTTCGACCTCTACCGCAAGCAGGTCGTCAAGCAGGCCGACCTGGTGCTGGCGATCCTCCTGCACGGCGAGGAGTTCACCGCCGAGGAGAAGGCGCGGGCCTTCGCCTACTACGAGCCGCTGACCGTGCGCGACTCCTCCCTGTCGGCGTGCTGCCAGGCCGTCGTCGCCGCGGAGGTGGGGCACATGCGCCTGGCCTACGACTACCTCGGCGAGGCGGCCCTGATGGACCTGGAGGACCTCCAGCACAACACCCGCGACGGCCTGCACATCGCCTCCCTGGCGGGCACGTGGTTCGCAGTGGTGGGCGGCTTCGGCGGCATGCGGCACCGGGACGACCAGGTGCACTTCTGCCCGCGGATCCCGGAGAACCTCACCCGGCTCCGCTTCACCGTGCAGTTGCGCGGGCAGCGCCTCCAGGTGGAGATCGACCATCGCGACGCCGTCTACACCCTGGCCGGCGGCCCGCCGCTGACCGTCCGCCACCACGGCGAGGAGGTCACGCTCACCTCGGGCAGGCCCGAGGTACGGCGAGTGCCGCCCCTCGCCGGCGTCGGGCCCGAGCCGGCCCAGCCCCACGGCCGCCGCCCGGCTCCGCGCGGCCCCCGGGAGCCCGAGCCGCCGTGAGCCCGGGCCTTCCGGGGGTGGAGCCCCCGGGGCGGCTCCACCCCCGCGCGCATTTTGGCGTCAGCCCATGCTGCTCATGGCCCGCTGCCTGCGCGCCTCCAGGTTCGAGCCCGACTCGCGGCGGGCCATACGGCGGAGCACCATCGGCGCCAGCGTGAACCCGATGACCACCCACACGCCGAGTACGCCGATCATCTCGACGGTCCGCCACGACTCGCCGATCTCGGCGACGACCACCGCCTCGGGCAGCAGCGCCGAGCGCATCCCGAGCCCGAGCCAGTAGAGCGGGAACACCTGCGCGATCCACTGGAGCCACTCGGGCAGCGCGGCGATCGGGTAGAACACGCCCGAGATCGCAGAGAGGCCCATGACGAGGAAACTGACCAGGCTGAGGCCCTGCGGGCCGCTGAACACCGCGCCGAGGACCGCCCCGACGGGCAGCGTAGCCACCAGGCCGAGCGCCAGCACCCAGGCCAGCCGCAGCCAGGCGACCGCACTGCCGAGTTGCAGGCCCTCGAAGATGAACGCCGAAGGGATCAGCACGATCAGCAGCATCAGCACACTGAGCGCCGCCCGGCTCAGCACCCGGCCGGTGAGGTAGCCGAGCATGCCGTTCGGGGTGGCCTTGGCCCGCAGCAGGGTGCCGTCGCCGCGGTCCATGGTGAGGACCGCGGCCAGGCCGAGCAGGGCGCTGAAGACGACGTTCATCGCGAGGATGCCGGGGACCGCCTGCGAGCCCAGGGAGAAGTCGGTGCCCGGGACCGCGGTGTCGCTCAGCACGTACATCACGACGAGGGCGATCAGCGGCATCCACAACCAGCCGAGGATCTCTCCGGGACTGGTCGCGGTCTGCCGGAACTCGATCCGGCCGCGCTGCACACCGGCCCGGATCGCGACGATGCGGGGGTTCACGCCGGCACCTCCGACAACTCCGCGGGCACCTCGGTGCGCCGGCCGGACTCGAACTCGCGCACCAGCGTCATGTAGACCTCCGACAGGCTCGCCCGGCGCACCTCCAGGTCACCGATGGCTGTGCCGTACTTCTCGAACAGCTCGCGCACGAAGGTGGTCGCGTCGGCGACCTCATGCTCGTGGAACTCGCCGTCGCGGCTGAAGCGCACGGTCGCCGTGCCCGCGACCTGCGCGGCGAGCTCGGCGGCGGTGCCGCGGGCCATGATGCGGCCGGCCACCAGGATCAGGATGCGGTCGGCGAGCCGCTCCGCCTCGTCCAGGTCGTGCGTGGTGAGCAGGATCGAGGTGTCCTCAAGCTCCGACAGCCTGCGCACCAGGTCGTGGAACTCCTGCCGCGCCTCCGGGTCGAACCCCACCGTCGGCTCGTCGAGGAACAGCAGGGCCGGACGCCCGACGATGCCGACCGCCACGTCGAGCCGGCGCCGCTGCCCGCCGGAGAGGCGGCCGACGGGGGTGGCGGCTTGCTTGGCCAGGCCGACGAGGTCGATGAGCTCGTCGGCGGCGTAGGGGGTGGTGTAGGGGGTGTAGAAGCGGCCGAGGTGGTCGAGAAGCTCGCGGACCCGCCACCTGCCGTGGTCGCGCCACGACTGGAGCACGATGCCGAGCCGGGCCCGCCACGCCTCGTCGCCCCGGTCGGGATCGACGCCGAGCACGCTCACCTGGCCGGCGGATCGCCGGCGAAAACCCTCAAGTATCTCGATGGTCGTTGATTTGCCCGCCCCGTTGGGGCCGAGCAGGGCCAGGACCTCGCCTCGGCGCAGCTCCATGTCCACGCCGCGCAGCACGTCGGTCGTGCCGTAACGCATGCGAAGGTCTCTCGTGTGGATTGTCAGGGATGGATCGTGGTTCTGGCTGTCGCCTGTCTCCATGCCTTCAAGTGTTCCATTGAAGTGTAACGTTGAGACTTCACGCTTCAGGCGGTGCCATATGATGGCCTGGCCGGTCGCGAACCCTTAAATCGCGGACCGGGGAGGGGGCTTTCCGATGGTGCGGCGGGAGAGAAGCGGGCTGCGGCCCATCGACCTGGCGCGCGCGGCGGGCATCTCCACTCAGCAGATCCGCAACTATCTCGACGCGGGCATCCTCCCGCCCGCGCCTCGCACCCCCTCCGGCTATCGCAAGCTGGACGTCAGGCATCGCCGGGCGCTGCTGACCTACCGCTCCCTCAGCAGGGGATTCGGATGGGACACCGCCCGTTCCATCATGCAGGCCGTCCACGACGGCGACGTGCCCGCGGCGCTCACCCTGATCGACGCCGGCCACGCCGCACTCCACGACGAGCGGCGCTCCCTGTGGGACGCCGGCGAGGCCCTGGAGGCGGTCGCCGGTGAGACCCCCGACGACTCGGCGCTGCCCAAGTCGGGCATGCGCATCGGCGACGTGGCCCGCTACCTCGGCGTGCGCACCTCCGCCCTCCGGGTGTGGGAGTCGTCCGGCCTGCTCTTGCCCTCCCGCGACCCCCACACCGCCTACCGCCGCTTCACCTCGGCCGACGTGCGCGACGCCCGCATGATCAACATCCTCCGCAAGGGCCGCTACCCCCTGCCCCAGATCCGCCCCATCCTCGACGGCCTGCGCCGCACCGGCAGCAGCGACGCCCTCCGCGAGGCCATCGCCCGCCGCCAGACCGAGCTGACCCAGCGCGCCCGCGCCATGCTGGAGGGGGCCGGCCGCCTGCACAACTACCTCGACGGCGGGCACGACGAGGACTAGCACACCTTGGCGGGCGGCGGTCAGAGGCGTTCGAGAACAACGATGGGGATCTCGCGGCGAGCGCGTGCCTCATAGGTGAGATAGATCGGAGCCAGCCGCTTCATCATCCGCCACAGCCGCTCCCACTCACAGCCCTCGGCGGTGCGGGCCCGCGCCAGGAAACGCTCCCCGACAATCTGCACCCGCACCTCCGGGTTGGCCACCACGTTCCGGTACCACCCGGGATGGGTGTGCGTGATGGCCGAGCCCGAGGCGACAAGGACGTAGCGCCCGTCGTCCTCGCCGAAGAACAGCCCTGTGCGCAGCCACCGGCCGGACTTCCTGCACTTGGCGGTCAGGACGAGGTTGGTCATACCGCCTTCCATGTAGCCGTCGCGGCCGTCGGTGGCGATGTATCTGCGCACGTGCTCGGCGACCGAGGGGGCGGGGCTGTCGGCCACGTCCCGATAGTCCGGAGATGTCATGACGCCACCCCGCCGGTTCTGGGGATGAAGGCATCGCGGCCCGCATATCTGCTCATCGTCTACGGCTTTCTGATCGATACGTGGTGGTCCGGGTGCGGTGGATCCCCGGCTCGGTACGGCCCCGCCCGGGGATCCACCGCGAGCCCATGCCCTTGAGCCTCGACGGGCACCGGCTCGCGGTGGTCACCCGGCCGGGCCGGCCTATTTCGCCCTAGTACGCAACCCGACGATCACACCTTGGCCTCAGCCGGTTTCGAAGATCTTTCGGTCCACTTGCGGTCCCCTGTGCCCTGCCGACTGCGGGGCACACGACCCGCGGTGCCTGCTTCCCCGGCTGTCCGGGCGCATGGCAGACCATTAAGCATGTCCCCGGGCTCATAACCCAGAGTTCGCAGGTTCAAATCCTGCCCCCGGCTACCAAGTAAGCGCAGGTCAAGGGCCTGGTTTCCGGAGACGGAGACCAGGCCCTTGATCATTTGTCCGTGGTTTGTCCGCGGGACACGCCGTCACCCGAGAAGAGATCCCGACACGGCGGGGGAGCAGCCAGGCCGGCTTCCAAGATCGCCTTCCAGCACGATGAACACCCCGGGCACGTCGAGGCGCTCCCTAGGGGCCCTCGCTCACCCCATGTGACGCGCCGTTTGGCGATCTTCACGTTCCAGTGGCCTACCCTGTAGGCGAGGCCTTGGGTGTGAGCTGCCCGGATTGGGCTACTTGAGAACTGAAGACTGCCATCCCGGTGACCGGGTCACAGGTTCGGAACCTCAAGCTCTCACGATTTCCCCGGGAGGTTCCGAAGCTCAGACAAACCGTTTCGGTGACAAATCGCCCATCGCCGATGTGGCACGACGACTACTGTCAGCTGTTTGCCCACGTGGTGAACCGTTGCACTCGTCCCGAGAGGACGAGCTCCATTGCGGCCGCTGCGGCGCCCCCCGCCAAGGCCACGACCGCAAGGTTGCACTCGTCCCGAGAGGACGAGCTCCATTGCGGCACGACGGCGGTCGAAGACCTGATGGGCGGCCAGTCGTTGCACTCGTCTCGAGAGGACGAGCTCCATTGCGGCTCGGCACCAGCGCGGTCAGCATCTGCGACCCGTGGTTGCACTCGTCCCGAGAGGACGAGCTCCATTGCGGCGCGCTGATGCGCCGCGACCCTCTGACTGAACCGGTGTTGCACTCGTCCCGAGAGGACGAGCTCCATTGCGGCGTCCCGGTGTCGGCGTCGCCGTCCGCGATCTCGTAGACGTTGCACTCGTCCCGAGAGGACGAGCTCCATTGCGGCACGGCGGAGGCGGGGCGGTTGCGGGCCATCCTGGAGGTTGCACTCGTCTCGGGAGGACGAGCTTCATTGCGGCATCGCCTACCTGGATGAGGAGATTAAGGCGCAGCTGTTGCACTCGTCCCAAGAGGACGAGCTCCAATGCGGCGCCATTCGCGGGCGTTGCGTCCGCAACATGGCGAGTTGCATTCGTCCCGAGAGGACGAGCTCCATTGCGGCCTCAAGGCCGCCCAGAAACTGCCGACCCCCGACACCGGTTGCACTCGTCCCGAGAGGACGAGCTCCATTGCGGCAACTGGGACGCGGTCGTCAGAATGGTCGCTCACCCGAGTTGCACTCGTCCCGAGGGGACGAGCTCCATTGCGGCATCTTCGAGTCGTACGAGGACGGCTGGCTCATCGCCGGTTGCACTCGTCCCAAGACGACGAGCTCCATTGCGGCTGCACCAGCATGCCGACACCCCACGAGCATTGGGTGGTTGCACTCGTCCCAAGAGGACGAGCTCCATTGCGGCACCGCGGACAAGCTCACCTACAAGATCCGCCACAGTTGCATTCGTCCCGAGAGGGCGAGCTCCATTGCGGCCCAGCAGCGGGTGGCCCCGTCACCACGGTGAGCCCCATGTTGCATTCGTCCCGAGAGGACAAGCTCCATTGCGGCCAGGCGGCGGCGCGCGGTGGTGAGCGCGGGCCACTGGTTGCACTCGTCCCGAGAGGATGAGCTCCATTGCGGCTCGCTCATGGTGCGTACGGCACCCCCCACTGTGCCGAGCTGCACTCGTCCCGAGGGGACGAGCTCCATTGCGGCTTCGCGTGGGAGCGCGCCGGCAGATTCCTGGCCATGTTGCTCTCGTCCCGAGAGGGCGAGCTCCATGGCGGCGACTCGGAGGGGTGGGGAAGCGATGAGACCACCCAGCGTTGCACTCGTCTCGGGAGGACGAGCTCCATTGCAGCTTCTCATGTGGACGACGCGCCAACCGTGGCTCAGGCAGATGTTCCGTGAGCGCCGATTCAGTCAGCGAGGAGGACGCGCTTGCGGAGGAGGTCGAGGTTCGCTCGCCCGTACGGTCATCCAGGCCTCGAGGTGCCGACCGCGGCGGTGCGTCATCATCTCTGCGAAGTGCTGTACATGGTCTTGCAGGGCGGCCAGCTGCGGGCTGGCGGCGCACAGCGTGTCGAGACCGCGCTGCTCGTCGGGTTTGAGGTTGACGGAGTTGCACAGGAACCAGCCGGCGGCCTGACGGGCCGTCGGGGGCCGCCGCGGTGACGGCTCGGCGGAAAGGCCAGCCCGCCACGGCCGGACGTACTGGCGGACGACCGTGCTCGCACCGGTGCAACCGCGGCCGCGCAGTTCGCGATGGAGCTGTGCGGCGTTGGCACAGCCTTCGCGATGGCGCAGGTAGGAGTCGAAGACCTCCAAGCTTTTGGCCTGCCGGCCGGTACCGGTATGGACGAGGAGCTCTTCGGGCGTGGCGGCTCGGGCGAACCTGCGGACGGTGTTGCGGCCGAGATTCAGTCGGCGGGCTGTCTGCTTGAGGCGTGGCCGCGGGGGCGAGCCGGTCATGGATGGCGACATGCCTTTTCCGGGTGCGGACCGCGGTCCGATCCTGCCTGGTCTGCGGCGCGTGAGCCGGCTGGGGAGCAGGCGGGCGCGCTGCAGGCGGTGCGGCCCGGGCCGCAGATGCGGAGCTGATGGCCCGCAGGTGCAGGCGGTGTGCGGTGACGGTGCGCTCGACGGCTTGACCGAGGTTCCCCCAGATATGCCGGCGGTCGGCTACCTGGACTGCGTCGGGGGCTCCGCGGCCGGTGCCGTCGGCGTAGGCGTCGGCACGGTCGCGGCAGACGATCTCGACATTGGGGTGTGTCCGCAGCCAGGTGGCCAGGGTGTCGGCGGTTCGGTCGGCCAGGACGTCGATCGGTCGTCCCGTGGGTATGTCGATCAGGACGGTTCCGTAGACCCTGCCCTTGCGCAGAGCGAAGTCGTCGACGCCCAGCACCGCCGGGCCGGCTGCGGGGGCGGGCTCGGGCTCGGGCAGGGCGCGGATCAGCCTGATCAGCGCCATCCGGCTGACCGCCAGGGCCAGGCGCGCGACCAGGCGGGCACCGGCGCGGCCCCCGAGGGCCAGGGCGACCGCGCGCAGTGCCTGACCTGCCGCGACGCTGCGGCGGCCGTAGCGGACCGCTAGATTCGGCACCCGCTCGGCGAAGGTGCGCCTTGCGCAGGCGTCGTTGTGGCAGATGAACCGGTGAACCCGCAGGTGGATCAGCGTCTCCTGGCCTCCGGCCGCGGTGTCGAGCAGGCGCCGCTCATAGTGGCTGTGCCTGCGCTGTGACGGTGTCGCGCAGTTCGGGCAGTGCGCTCGGCCCGTCATGGTCCTGGCTCTGATCCGCACCGAGGCGCCGGTTTGGGAGACCTGGTCGACGTGCACCTGGGCCAGATGGGGCGGCAAGAGGGGGAGCAGCTCCTTGATCGACACACAGGCGATGCTGGCGATCAATAAGTCGGCTACCGGCCAGAACTTTAGAACCGTGACGTATCCGACCGACGGCTCACGGAACATATGCCTGAGCCAGTTCTCAGTGGGTGTTCTGCTAGTTTCTGCGCCGGTTGAGCACGAAGAGCCCAGGTTCGGGTTCAATCAGAAGGTCTCGGCCGACCAGCCGCTTGAGTTTTGAGCGGATACTTTCAACCGTCTTGTGCTGCAGGTCCAGGCCAAGGGCCAGGCAGACCTCTTTCGCTCGCAGGCCCTCGCCGGCACGGGTGATGGCGGCGAGGACGTCCTGGTAGGCGGGCGGCAGGGCGGCGGCGGCCGGTTCGGGCGCGGTGTGCTGCCCGGCGATCTCGACCAGGGTCTGCCGGGTGAGCTCCAGCCTGGTCAGCAGCTGCCCGGCGCCGGCCAGGCGATCGGTGAGCCCGGCGATCTCCGAGGTCAGGCGGTCGACCTCCTCCTGTGCCTCCCGGCACCGCTCGTCCAGATGCTTCAGCAGTGCGTCGGAGGGAAGCGGGGAGCTCATGCCGCGGCGGCCGGCACACCGGGCTGCGGGTCGCGCCAGGCAGGAGTGGCGGTGCCGGTCAGGCGGCGGGTCATCAGGTCGGTCATCGACCAGTGCACCCGCGCCTCACTGCTCGCGGGCAGCCGCTCGTAGTCGCGCACGAGCCGCCTGTGCAGCATGAGGGTGCCGAAGGTCTGCTCGGCCACCCACCGCTTGGGGACGGGGACAAACCCGCGTGCGCCGTGCGGGGGCTGCACGGTGTGCACCGTGATGCCCAGGGTCCTGCCATGGTGGGCGACCGCGTTCTTGAATCCCGCGTCCACCGACGCGGTGGTGACGGAGGGATTGTCGACGGCGACTTTGTCGAGCAGGTCGACGCCGATCGCGTTGTCGTGCACGCTGGCGGCCGCCACCGTCACGGCGATCAGCAGGCCGAGCACGTCGGTGGCGATGCCGCGCTTGCGGCCCCGGCTTCTTTTAGCCGGATCGAGTCCGGTGGTTTCGGCGGGTACCCCGGCCGCGGCGCGCACGGTCTGGGTGTCCATGGCGACCGCGGTGGGGTCCTCGGCGCGGCCGACGTGTTCGCGTACCCGGCAGCGCAGCAGGTCGTGGACGGTCTGGGTGGTGCCGTCGTCTCTCCAGAGGGCGAAGTAGTAGTAGACGGCGCTGGGTGGCGGGAGGTAGCGCCACTGGCAGCCTGTGCGGGACTGGTAGAGGATGGCATTGACGATCTCGCGCATCGGGTACTGGCCGCGGTGGCCGCTGACCGAGGGGTGGCGTGCTTTCCATGCGCTGATCAGCGGTTCGATCAGTGCCCAACGTTCCTCGGTCAGGTCGCTCGGGTAGGGCCTGCGCCCGGTTTCCCCTTCACCCTGCATGTCACTCACAGCATCTGAATTGAGACTAAGAGTCAACAGGGTGGTATGAGACTCTCACCAGAGCTACAGCCCATATGGGGCATCTACTGTCAGAACACCCACTCATGCCTTCCACAGTGTTCGGCGATTTCGCTTGCACCGCTGCCGATGAACTAAGGCTCGCTCAGCAGTTCGCCATGAAGGGGCAGACGTCGACCGAAGGCACCGCCGCCATCGTCGGTGCCTCAACACGACTGGTGAAGACGCTCACGCGATACGCCGACTTGAAGGTTGACACCTCATCCAACGAAACATGGCATGGAATGCGTGTGGCCTACGAGCACCTGTCCACCCTGGAGAAGGAGCTCGATGCCTCGGGATGGCAATGTCGGCACCCGGTCGCCCGCCATATCGACGGATGCGCGGTCTCTCTCGGCATCGGGCTGGATCTCCTCAAGACACATCACACCCCCGACGGCACCGCCAACCTCACTGACTGGGCAAACGCCATCTGCCACCCAGATGTCCAACTTGCCATCGGGAAGCTGGTGCGGGACGGCGCCCAGCAGCTCGGCACCGTACTGCACCAGGTTCAACCAGCGTTGCGATCAACCTCGCTGGAGCACGTGCATCACGCGCTGCGCTCGTTGGGCGTCTCTGCTGAAGGGGTAGCGGTGCAGCACGGGCAAGCAACCCTCAAGGCAGTGCCGCTGTACGAAGCACCCACTCTCGAACCGCTCCCAGGCGTTCACCTCTCAATCTCCGATCTCTTCCGCGATATCACGGCGAAGACCGAAGCCATCCGCACGCTGGCCGCAAGTTCCACCGGCGATGCGACAGATCAACGGTGGCAACTCCATGCCATCGGCGCGGCGGGAACTTTGCATTCGGCCATGGTCGCCTGCAACCTGCTGCTGCGCCGAAGCACTGAGATCAGCCCCGACTGCACTCAACTTGCCCAACGCCTACTGGCCGGAGGCCACCGAGCTGTGCAGCGTGTCTACACCCGATGGAACGATGTCCGCGGCATCTGGGACAAATGGGCTACCACTACCCTTCGCAAGGCTCCCTCCGACCTTGAGGTGCACCTCAAGCACCTGGTGATCTGCACGCGACGGATGGTCTCGGCGGATCCAGGCTGGACCTTTGGCCAGTCCCGCGCCACGATGAGCAGAATCCCTGCTCAGTTGGCCCTCCACATGGCCGACATGCCCACCGTGCTTATGACCGTGCTGCGTACGGTCGACGCTCTCCGAGTGGTGGCCGAGTATGACCTATCCCGTGTGGAGCAGGCCGTTCGCCACGGACGCCTGCTCCGTTCCGGGGTCACGCCGCCTGTGCACGCCGCCGACCTTGACAACACCCACGTGCTGGCCGCCTATCGTGACCTGGTCGCACACAGTCACGCCGCCATTCCGCGCATCGAGAATGCGATCATCACGATTGTGACGCCCGGCAGTCGCCCTGCCTTCGGTGACGGGCTTGCCACGCTTGGTCACCGTCGTGATCCGAAGCTTGTCAAAGCCATGTATGACTTCAACGACCGCGAGACTTCGGGGTTGAGCAACAAACGGGCAAGCATTCTCGCAGTACTCAAGGAGAGTCGGCTTGCTCTCCAAGCAGGTAAGACGCCTCCTAGCGCGGAGAACCGCTCCTCGGCGAATCGCCGATGGGGTCCCGGCAGGTCACGCTGAGCGAAACTCCTTCCCGGTTCGTCAGCCAACGATCGGACAGCCGTGAAGCGGCCTCTGTTCAGAGCACACGCGATTGCTGTGTGAGCGCATCGTGAAAGTCCCGGCTCTCGGCACGATCAGGCCAACGCGTGGCCAGCTCGGCATCAAGAAGGCTGAGCTCGCTGCGGATTCGGGCTGAGTCGGTCCTTGGCAGCGGCCTCGAGAGCCTCGTGACCAAGATGGGCGGCGCGGGCCGGGTCGGGCTGCGGTGATTGAGCTACCGCCACGGCGAGTTTGGCGGTGAGGTGCCCGCGGTCGCGTGTCATGCCCTCCTGCACCCGGTGAAGCTGTTCCTCCAGTAGGCCGACGGCTCTGTCGCCGCGGCCTGCGGCGCGGTGACAGACGGCACCCTGTGTGTTCAGGGAGTCGAGGTCGTAGTCATGCAAGTAGTGTCGACGCTTCGCGAATGTGAACCCCCTATGGGTTTCTGAATGCTGACCCCCTGGTGTCCGGTCAGCCGTGGCTGGCGCGGTTCTCCTTGGCCAGCAGTTCGCGGCGTTGCCGGGTCCGGTAGGAATCACCGGTGAGGGTGAGGACCTCGGCATGGTGGACGAGGCGGTCGATCATCGCGGCGGCGACGACGTCGTCGGAGAAGGTCTCTCCCCAGCGCCCGAAGGGCAGATTCGAGGTCACCATGATCGAGCCCAGCTCATATCGGGAGGCCACGAGTTGGAAGAACAGGTTCGCGGCGTCCTGGTCGAAGGGGATGTAACCGACCTCATCGATGATGATCAGTTTGTAGCGGCGGATCTTCTTCAGCTCGGATTCCAGCCGTCCCGCCTGATGAGCGCTCGACAGGCGGGCGATCCAGTTGCTGGCGGTGTCGAACAGCACTGAGTAGCCGGCGTGCGCGGCCTTGACGCCGAGCCCGATGGCCAGGTGCGTCTTGCCGATCCCCGGCGGACCCAGCAGGATCACGTTCTCGGCTTTGGCTACGAAGGCGCCGGTCGCCAAGTGCGCAAGCACGTCACGACGCAGCGAGGGCAGATGATCGAGGTTGAAGTCCTCCAGCGTCTTGACGGCCGGGAAGTGCGCGGTGCGGATGCGCATCGTGGTGCCCTTGGACTCCCGGTCGGCGACCTGGCGCTGCAGCAAGGCGGCCAGATACTCCTCATGCGACCAGTTCTGATCGCGGGCCTGCTCGGCCAGTTCCTCCCAGAACGCGCCGATGGTGGGCATCTTCAGCACGCGGGTGAGGTAGGCGAGCATCGACGGCATGCCGTCTTTCGGGGCGGGGTCCACCTTCGTCCTGGTGGCGGTACTCACTGCTGGTTGCTCACTTTCTCGTCCGGGTTGGTGAAGTCGACGCCGAACAAGGCGTCGTAGTCCGGCAGCGCCCGCAGCTCGACGGTGTGGCCGTCGGTGTGCCGGCGCAGCGCTGCCTGACGTCGTTGCCGGTCCTCGGCCAGGGCCTGGCGCATCTGCCTGGCCGTGGCGGCGTGGGCCGGGTCGGTGACCACGTCCTGCCTGGCCCAGGACCGGTGATGCCGGGCGACCGGGTTGCCCTCGCAGGTGACGGTGACGGTGTCCGGGGAGGCGACGATGTCGACGAACCTGCCGATGACACGCGGATTGACGGAGTAGTCGACCGTGTTTAGGCGCACGTGGTAGTCGCGGCCCAGCCGGATCCGGTTGCGCAGGCCGACCGGCGGGCGAACCGGCGGCAGCGAGGTCATCGCCCGATAGTCGGTCTCCAGCAGGTCCACTGGGCGGCCGGCGGTCGACCGGACGGTGCGGGCATTGGCCTTGACCAGCCAGTCCTCCAGCTGCCGGTTGAAGTCAGCCGGCGAGGCGAACAGGCGCCCGGGAAGGAAGGACGTCTCCAGGAACCGGTTCGCCCGCTCGACCATGCCCTTGTATTCCGGGTCGCGCGGCGGAGCGAGTCTGATCTGCGTGGCCAAAGTGCCGGCGAAGGCCGCCGCGAGCGTGCTGACCTTCCCGTTCCCGCCGATGGCCGCTTCCCGATCCCAGACGAGGGTCTTGGTCACCCGGCCGATCCCGCGGATCGACCACCACATGCCCGACAGGATGTCGCCGCCTTGGCGGCTGGGAATCATCGTGGCGGTCATGAACCTGGAGAACCCCAGCGTCATCACCAGCACAGGCAGGATTCGCCGCTGGCCCGCGGCCACCGGGATCGGCGTCTCCGGGAACCACAGGTCGCACTGGGCGATCTGCCCGGGCTCGTAGGTTACCCGGTCCACCGGGTCGATTCCCGCATACTCCGGCCGGATTAGCGTCAGCCGCTTCTTCAGCGGCGACAGCGAGTACGGCCAGCCGATCCGCTCGGCGATCACCGGAGCGGGCATCGTCGGCCACTCCGTGAGCAAAGCGCGGATCTGCGGCTCGAACGGATCCACCACCGACCCCGTCGGCGCCCGACGGTACTTCGGCGGTTCATCCGATGCCAGCGCCCGCCGCACCGTGTTCCGGGAGATTCCCAGCCGCCGGACGATCGCCTTGATCGGCATCCCCTCGGCCCGGTGCAGACGGCGTACTTCTGCCCAGTCCTCCACTTTCAGCACCTTCCTAGCGTCGAGGGGGTCAACTTTCAGCGACCGCTAGGGGGTCAGTTTTCAGGAAGCTGCGACAAGTAGATCGGCGCGTCCGGCTGGGAGACCCTAGGGTGGTCCCGCAGGGTTTCAGCGGCCTGTTCCAGCAGCGTGAAGCACTCGTCGTGCTCACCCAGCATGACCAGGCCGCTAGCCTCCTGCTGCGCCGCGAGGGCCTCAAGCTTCGGCTCAAGCCCGTGGGATCTCCTGCGCGCGGCGCGTGCCAGTTGAATGACCGTGGCGTGGTCCTTGGCTGTGTATGCGATGTTGGCCTGCCTGACCAGGAGGTAGGCGAGCATCAGGGAATCGTCGGCTACGTATGCCCACTGAATTGCTCGGTTCGTCCACTCCATGGCGGCGCCCATCTGACCGAGGTCTTGGTGGAGCCAGCCGGCCATTTCGGCGTACTGACTGAGGATCTTGAGCAGGGGCCCTGTACTCCGGGTGCCCGCGCCACGTCGGAGTTCGTCAAGAACTTCGATCTGGGCGTGCACCGTTCGCAGAATCGAGTGAGGGCCGAAGGTCTTATCGGCCGTGTGGTGCTCGTTCAGCAGGCGGCGAAAGTAGTCGACGACCTGCTCGTCGACGTGGCGTGGCTGGTTCAGCGCCTTGGCCACCAAGCCCGGTTCCTCGGAGCTGCCGTGGGCCGACACCATGGATGCCAAGGCACCACCGGCGACCATGTGGACAAGGCGACGTCGTGGCAGGGTCACTTGTACATCCTTCCCCTCCGAGGTCTGCATGGTGAGCATGACCATCTCTCCAATGCGCGAATCGTCAATCGCCACGCACAGCGTGCTTGAAGAGCCGAGATCGATGAGTTCGCCGATGCCTGCCTGCAGGCTTCCAGAGGGGAGCGGGCAGCCCAAACTGCCCAGGTGATTGACGTCCGTGTCCGCGTTGTATTCGCTGCGGTGATTGGGGAGTCGGTCGTGGGGGGCGCGTCTGGCAGCTACGAGGTCATGGAACATACTCTGCACGATGTCTTCAGGAGCGCCCAAGGCGTTCAGAAAGTCCATGATCTTGTCGATCGTGCTGAGGCGGCGCCGTCCCGACTCCAGCAGGGAGATGTAGCTCTGGCTCAGGCCGGTGATCTCCGCCAGGTTGTTCTGCCTGAGGGAGCAGAGCGTGCGCAGCAGTTTGCTCACCGCACCGAAGTCACGGGCACGGAGAGCGGTGAGCACCCCCTCGTTCTGCCATACATGAGGCGCGATGAAGTCAGGTTTGCCGGCGAAGGCCGGGAATCGGGCGCATGGGCCGCAAATATTCGAGGAATTGTAGCGGCTCAAGCGGCATCGGCATCGCTGACAGTCCCGTACGTCACCCATATATCTCGCCTTTCCGTATGATTATCTACGGGTCTTACATTCATTCGTGGCTGGGCACATCCATCACTTTATGAGGCGCACTGTATGTGAGTCGGTGCTGTGGGCCGCTGTCGGAACACTGCCCATACAACACGGCTGTGTGAATCACCATAGGTGCCGTAATCGTCGGCCAGAACCCCCACCAATAGCAGCCCGCGGCCGCTTTCCGCATCGTTGTCAGGGAAGTGCGCCGCTAGGGACTGGAACACCGGAGATGATTCCCCGCCTTGGTCGATCACCGCTATGCGTACCGTGTCGCTCTCCCATGAGAGATCGACCGTAAAGGCGCCTCCCTCTTTTCCGCTGGAGGTGTGCCTGACGGCATTGGCGGCAGCTCGTGCAGGACGAGGGCGACGTCTTCGCGTATAGGGCAAGGGGTAAGAAGGTGATTGACAAACCGACGAGCGGCCCTAACCTGGCCGATACTTCCAGGGAAGACTTTGTGCCATCTCATCGAAGCGCCTTTCAGGTGTGCGCAGCGTTATCTCCGGTTAAGGTAGCTGCCCCGACCGGGCTCCAGAAAGAACACTTCGTGAGGCGTTTAGGTGTTGACAACGATCCCTGATGTTCGGCCGGTCGTTCTCTGAACGTTTTGAGGCCGACTTGATTCCATCAAGGCGTTCAAGGGCTCTGTCGGGAAAACCCGATATCATCCATTATGTCGACGGAAGGACATGGTTCCTGATGTGGGTTATCGTCAGGGCGTTGACAGCGCCGGGTCGGTTCCGGCCCCAGGTGAGCATAGTGCACTCCTGCACAGGCAGTGTGTAAGGCCCCCTTATCGACGATGAAAAGGCGAGGGCTCAAAGCAGAACCTCACCCCGGGCACTGATGACGAGGGGAGGTCCTGGTCGTTTGCTGGTCGTTTCGGCGTGGGACAGAGCTGTGACCCGCGCCGACCCTCAATGTGTGTTCCCCTAGACGCGAAGGGGGCGAGGCATGGTGAACAAGCTGACCCATCCGCACAAGCGCGACGGCCGAGCTGGCCTTGTCCGAGCGCGCATGCGACGCGGCCTCAGCCAGGAGGCCGCCGCGGAACAGATCGGTGTGTCCCCCACCACTTGGGCCCGGTGGGAACGCGGTGAACAGGGCGTTCGCCCCGTCTATCGCACCCGGATAGCGGCTGCCTGGCAGGTCGGCGCTGAAGAGGTCGAACGCTGGCTCGACACCCAGGCGTCCTGCGATGACCTGGCCCCCTGGGAAGAGGAGAACGGGTTCGACTCCGTCGCCTCCAGCGTGGAGGCGGCCGAGAGGTTGTGGAGGTGGGAAATGGACGCGCAGAGGCGTCGAATGCTCGCAGCACTGCCATTCGTCCCTGCGGCACTCGGCGAATGGCTTCTGGCCTGGCAATTCGACACGGCACCACCTCCCGCAGTGCCGACGAGCCCCTCACCGGGCTCCGGCGCAAGGACATCCGTCGGCCTGGCCGACGTTCAGCGGGTCCTGGACGCCCACCAGGCGTTCACCCAAATGGACCACCGCTTCGGCGCCGGGCTGGTGCGCCCCGCTGTCACAGAGTTCATGAGCACGACGCTCACGCCGCTCCTGCGTGGCGCTTACACCGAAGAGGTCGGGAGCAGACTCCTCAGCGCCGCGGCCCAGATGACCGAACTGGCGGGCTGGATGGCCTTCGACCTCGGCCGTCAAGGTCAGGCCCAACAGCACTACGGCCAGGCGCTCAGACTCGCCAAGGCCGCAGAGGACGACCTCATCGGTGCACGTATCCTCGCCTCGCTCGCCCACCAGGCCGCCGACCTGCACCAGAGCCGTTGGGCCGTCCGGCTGGCCTCCGCCGCCGTTGAGGCGGGCCAACGGGCGCAGGCTTCACCGCGGGTGCTCGCGATGCTGCTGATCAAGCATGCCCGAGCACTCTCCGTACGGCTGGCCGACACAGACACACAGGATCCGCACACCGCCCGACAGATCACTCGGATTCTTCACAGTGCCGACGACGCATTCGGCAAGGGACTGGATGATCGCGACCCGAAATGGATCGCGTACTTCGACGAAGCCGAACTGGCGGGGAACGCCGGCTCGTGCTGGCGGAAGATCGGTGACTTCTCGCGGGCCACGAGCCAAGCGGAAAGAGCCATGAGGAGCTTCGGCAACCCCTACTCGCGTTCGGTGCAGCTCACCCGATTGAGCGCCGCCGACAGCTACCTCGGTATGGGGGACCTTGACCAGGCGGTGGACACCGCTCGGCAGGCCATATCCGGCCTGAAAGAGCTGACCTCCACACGGGCGGGCAACCGGGCGCTCGGCTTCGCCAAACGCCTCAAAGCCGACTTCCCAGGCTCCCAGGCGAACGAGTTTGGCGACTACGTCCGCTCCGAGCTGGCTGGCTGAAGCCCCGCAACCCCACCCCCGTGCTCGCCGTGGATCACACTCCGGGCACACCCCTGGGCAGGGCCACGGCCGACGGGTGAATCACTCGGCCAAGCAAGGAGCGAGTTGTCGGCGAAGGGAAGGTCGGCATGGTTACACTCCCCCCGGTGAACACCGACACAGCCGGAAAGAGCACACACTCGGATCCGGATGCAGCCGCGCTGCGCGCTGCTCTCGTAGACCGGATCGCCGACCGGCATAGGCAGCTTGACCTGGTGCTTCCGCCAGAGGTCGAGGCCGTCATGCGCAGGGTTCCACGCCACCTCTTCACCCCCGGAGCCTCCCTTCAGCAGGCCTACAGCCTGGACTCCGTCGTCACCAAGTCGGACGAGCACGGGGTCATGCTGAGCACCGTCTCGGCCCCTCCGACGGTCGCCATGATGCTCGGCCAGCTCGGAGAGCTGTCCGGCAAGCGCGTCCTGGAGATCGGCAGCGGCGGCTACAACGCCGCGCTGCTACGTGAGCTGGTCGGTCCCGACGGATCGGTGACCTCCATTGACATCGACCAGGACGTTGTGGATCGCGCACGTGCCTGCCTGGCCAAGGCGGGATACCGCGATGTCCGGGTACTGCGCATGGACGGGGAGTCCGCCGCGCCGGAGTTCGGCCCGTGGGACCGGATCGTCGTCACGGTCGGCGCCTGGGAAGTCCCGACGGCCTGGGTAGAGCAGCTCACCGACGACGGGCGCCTTGTCGTACCCCTGCGTACATTCGGCCTGACCCGCTCCTGGGCCTTCCGACGCCGCGGCGACGCCCTGGAAAGCCTGAGCCACCTGCTGTGCGGGTTCGTCCCCATCCAGGGCATGGGTGAGCATCGCGGCCGCGGCGTTCCCCTTCATGGGGAGCAGGTCGGCCTGTGGCTGGACGAGGGTCAGCAGGTCGACGAAGCGGCCTTGAGCGGTGTCCTGGCCTCGCCTCGGGCGCAGGTGTGGTCGGGTGTCACCGTCGGCAGGCGGCAGCCTTTCCACGACCAGGATCTCTGGCTGGCCGGGAACCTCCGCGGCTTTGCCCTGCTCACCGCCAAGCAGCAGGCCGTCGAAGCCGGAGTCGTCTCACCCTCCTGGCGGCTTGGTACACCTGCCGTGGCAGACGGGGGCAGCCTGGCTTACAGGGCCAAGTTGCGATCGGTCGACCCTGAGCAGACCACCTACGAGTTCGGGGCGTACGGCCATGGACCTGACGGTGCCGGAGTCGCCGAGCGCCTCGCAGAGCAGATCCGCCGCTGGGATCAGCTGAACCGGCCGAGCCCGCATATGACCGTCCATCCCGCGAGTACTCCTGATGCCGAGCTTCCGCACGGGTACGTCCTCGCCAAACGGCACAGCAAGATCGTGATTTCCTGGCCGGATCACGATGGCATGGTCAATTCGCCCTAGAGAAGGAGTTCTTGTTGTGGATGGCATTCCCCTGCCCGCGGACTTGACCGACTTCGATCTCGATGTGACCTTCGTGGACTCGGGACTGGAGGTCACCGGCGCCGACTCAGCGGATTGCACGGCTGACGGCTGCGGCGGGACCGATGAGAGTGCCGGAGTCACCTGCTAGGCGCCCGCCCACCGGATAGCGGGAGATCAGAAATGGTCGGCACCGAACAACTCCGGTTCGACTCCGTCGATGCGGCGATCATCCGGGTCGCCGCACTCGACAGTCCGCACACGATTCCTCCATGGCCGGACCTCATCGGTAGCCGCCCGGCTCAAGTAGACGAGTGGCGGAGCTGGCTGGGCCAGGTGTGGGAGAACCACGCCATCGCAGAGGCCATCGAAACGTCCAGCTCCACGCTGGCTCGCCGAGTTGCCGAGATCTGCGATGGCCGCCCCCGTTCTCCTCAGCAGATCCGGCGGGCGGTGGAGTCGGTGCTGCGCTACCTCCTACGAGCCGCCGGCAGAGCCACTCCGTTTGGATACTTCGCCGCTGTGGGGCCAGCGCGCATCGGCAGCAGAGCGGGTCTGCATTGGCATGGGCGACATCAGGTGGTGGCTCGTCCCGACGCCGCCTGGTTGGCGGGGGCAATCACCCTTCTTGAGGGACAGGCCGAGGTGCTTCGCCACCTTTCGGTCACTACCAACAGCACCGTGTTTGCCCGCGGTGATCGGCTGGTGATTCCCCACAGGCAGCGCCCTGGAAGTCGGGGCGAGGTGAGACTAGCTGATGTGACGGTTCGCAATACGCGAGCAGTACAGAGTGCGATCCGGATTGCTCGATCACCTGTCAACGTCGGTGAGCTCGTCGACAGATTGGCTGCCGACTATTCGGCGTCCGAGGTAGCCGTCATCGAGCGGATGGTGACCGAACTTGTGGCACGCAGCTTCTTGATCACCAACCTGAACGCGGCGATGGATGTCACCGACGTGCTGGAGCACCTCATTGATCGTCTTCGACCCACGACGGTTGACGCGAGCGCCCCTCACCCGATCCTGGACGAGCTGGAGATGCTCCGCAGTGAACTGGCTGGGCATAACCGCGCGACCACGCCACAAGAACGCCGTGCCATCCGCGCGTCCGTGGCGAAGCGGATGTCAGCAATATGCAGTGGCGCCGAGCCGTCTCTGGCGGTGGATTTGCGGTTCGATGGCGTCGTGACCCTGCCGTGGTCCGTGGCACGAGAGGCCGAGGCAGCAGCAGAGGCATTGGTACGGCTGACGCCGCACCCGCACGGCACCACCGCTTGGCGGGACTACCATGCACGCTTCCTGGAGAGGTACGGCATCGGCGCTGTCGTCCCAGTCCAGCAGATCACCAACTTCGAGGTCGGCCTCGGATACCCCGCCGGATATCGTGGCGCGGCCATAAAACCGCCCGCTTCTCTGCAGTCTAGAGAACGCATGCTCTTACGCATGGCGCAGCGAGCCGCCCTGCGCCGCCAACGCGAAATCCATCTCGACGAGCGCGACGTATCGGAGATGGCCGCCGTTGCCGGCCAACAGCCGTCCCTCCACGTCGTCCCACACACCGAACTACGGTTCAGCGTGCAGGCACCGACGGTGGATGCACTTGACCGCGGCGACTTTTCCCTGGTCATCCTCAGCGCCGGACGCCAAGCAGGAGTAAGCGCGGGCCGATTCCTCTACCTTCTGCCGGACGACGACCGTCGCCGCATGATGGCGGCCTTGGCAGGTATCCCCACGGCCGCCGTGGACGCCAAGCTCGCACAAGTGTCGTGTCCACCATTGGCGCTGAGGGCGCAGAACCTCACCCGTACACCTGCGATGCTTCCGCAGATCTCCATCGGTGAGCATCGGCCGCCTTCCAACGAGGTCATCCCCCTTGAAGACCTGGCGGTAAGCGGAGACGCCCACGGTCTTTTCCTTGTGTCCCTATCGGAGGGACACAAGGTGGAGGCCGTGATGGTGAACGCGATGGAGTTGCGTCAGGCGACGCACCCGCTTGCCCGCTTCCTGTGTGAGATCTCCACCAGCCAAGCGGCCGCGGTCGTACCGTTCTCATGGGGAGCAGCGGCAGATCTGCCCTATCTACCCCGCATCCGCTTTCGCCGCGCCGTGCTATGCCCCGCCACATGGAATCTGTCGTCTGCCGACCTGCCCCCTTCCCAAGCCGACTGGTCGGTGTGGGAGCGAGCGTGGAACGACTGGCGAGGGATCTACGACCTCCCCAATTCGGTCTTCTTTGGCGACCGTGATTTGCGGCTCCGCCTCGATCTAGGTGAACCGGCCCACTTGGCAACCTTGCGCGCTCATGTGGACAGGTACGGCGCCGCCACCCTCACCGAGGCACCGGAACTACACCAGTACGGGTGGGCCGAGGGGCGCGTCCACGAAGTCGTTCTCCCATTGGCCCGACGCCCTTCGCCATGGCCAACACAACCGAGACGCCAGGCGCCGAAGTCGGCAGGGGCGATTGCGCCGACCCTTCATTCCGGCCACATGCCAGGTAGCTCACCATGGCTCTACGCCCGATTACACGCGCCTTCGGAAGCCCATATCTCCATCCTCACCGATCACCTGCCCGACCTGGTGACCAGATGGCGAGATGGTCCGATAGATGGTTGGTGGTTTCTCCGGCACCACGGCACCGACCCCCACATCCGCCTACGGTTTCCGCTCCACGCTCCCGGACACTACGGGTCGGCCGCTCAGTTCCTGGGCGCCTGGGCAAAACAACTTCGATCCCTCGGGCTGCTCCGCACCGTCATGTTGGACACGTACTATCCCGAGGTCGGCCGTTACGGCATGGGCGCGACCATGGCCGCAGCCGAGGCCGTGTTTGCAGCCGACTCAGCCGTGGCCCTCGCGCAATTGGCCCTGTCCAAGAGCAGCGGCGCACATACCCATGCCATCACAGCGGCGAGCTTCACTGACCTGGCCTCCGGATTCACCGGCGACCTCCAAAGCGGTTGGGGCTGGCTCAAGGAGCATGTTCACCGTCGACCGGCCACCCCAATCAACCGTGACCTCTATGACCAGGCGGTACACCTGGCCAACCCAAGCGAAGAGTGGGCCGTCCTGCGCACTGTTCCAGGAGGCAACCATCTCGTTTCCGCATGGAAGCGGCGCTGCGCGGCCATCACTGACTATCGCGCCCGACTGTCAGGGCCCAGCCCCGAACCCGACGCCGTTCTGGCCTCCCTGCTGCACCTGCATCATGCCCGAATGCGAGGAATTGACTTCGACAGCGAGCGTCTATGCCTCCGACTCGCCCGTGCCGCTGCCCTCAGTTGGATGACACGCAGAGGAACGAAGGAGACAAGGGCATCGCGAGATACAGCGCAGAAGTAACTGAGATAGCAACCCGGCTCTCTTTCCCCGCATCCACTCAGGAAGGTCATCCCCAGTCGCTCAGCAGGGGTGCCGTCGGCGTCGCTCTGCTGCACGTTGAGCGCGCAGCCTCCGGAGTCGGCGACTGGGAGACAGCACATAGGTGGCTTACGGCTGCCGCCACAGCCATGCCCATCAGTACCGGCCCACAGGCCGGCCTCTTGTTCGGCGCGCCCGCCCTGGCCTTCACTCTCCACGCTGCCGCTGACCGGCCGGGACGCTATGAGCGAGCCCTTGCCTCCCTGGACACCCAACTCGATGCCATCACGCGACGCCACCTCGACCGAGCCCACGAGCGTATCGACTGCGGGCGGCAGCCGCATCCAAAGGAGTTCGACCTGTTCAGGGGGCTGACGGGATTGGGCGCACACCTGTTGCGCAGGAATCCCGGCGGCGACCTCATCCGACAGGTGCTCGCCTACCTCGTCAGACTCAGTGAGGACCTCGACGCACAAGAACTACCTGGCTGGTGGGTGGACTGTCCGCCCACCGGTGGCAGAACCACCGACCGTCTCGGCGGCCACGGCGACTTCGGCATGGCACACGGAATCAGTGCTCCTCTCACCCTGCTCTCGTTGGCGGCCAGACGCGGGATCGTCGTGGACGGACAGGTCGCGGCCATTGGGAAGATCTGCTCCTGGACCGACGCCTGGTTGCAGGAGGGCGAATCTGGGCCGTGGTGGCCTGAAACAGTAACTGTCGACGAAGTCGCGCGTGGTCGACCAGAGCAGAAGCGGCCTCGACGTCCGTCTTGGTGCTACGGCACCCCGGGCATCGCTCGAGCCCAGCAGCTCGCTGGCCTGGCCACAGCCGACCTGGCCAGGCAGCGTATGGCCGAGTCGGCACTTCTCGGTTGCCTCAACGACCCCGACCAGACCCGCCTGATCAACGACCACAGCCTGTGTCACGGCTCGGCAGGTCTGTTCCAAACTGTTTGGCGCTTTGCCCGCGATGCCGATCATGGTGATCTGACCCATTGGCCGCAGAAACTCGCCGACCGTTTTCTCGCTCGTCGAGTGCAGAACATGGAAATCGGCCTGCTCTTCGGCTCTGCCGGGCTCGGGCTCGCGCTGACCACGGCCGCAGGCCATCCCCCAGTCTCGAGCTGGGACAGCTGTCTCCTGCTCAACTAAACGGTCGCTGAGGAGGAAAATGAAGGCCTCTGATCACCAGCCGTGGCTCCAGATCGATGTCGACTTCGCGGATCCTTCGACTGCTGAGCACAACACGATCGTCTACCTCGTCCCTGCGTTGCGCTCGGCTGAGGAGTCTGGACTGATCAGTTCATGGTTCTTCATTCGCAAACGGCAGTGGCGCTTCCGCTACCTCCCGGCCACCAGCGATTCCATCAGCGGATCAATGAATCTTCTACACAGTGCTGCTGACGATCTGGTCGCCGCCGACTGCGCTACCCGGTGGTTGGATAAAGTCTATGAGCCGGAGAAGTACGCTTTCGGCGGGACTGCAGGGATGATTATTGCCCACAAATTGTTCCATGCCGACAGCCGTCATATCTTCACTTTCCTCGACCCGTATGTAGGCCACGCACAGGTCGCCGGAGCCAGGCGTCGAGAGTTGTCAATCCTGCTATGTGCCGCCCTGATGAGAGCCGCCGAGCAGGACTGGTTTGAACAGGGTGACATCTGGGCGAGCATCGCCGATGACCTGCGCCCGGTGGAGATACCTGCGCCGGCAGAAAAGTGGGAGGACTTCAAGAGCAGCGTTCGACGCCTCATCACCGTGGACACAGCTCCCTCCACGGTGCTACGCAAGAGCGGATTGTGCTTCGCCCACGACTGGCTGTCGGCCTTCGAGAGTGCGGGGCGAGCCTTGAAAGGCGTGTGCGACGACGGCTTGCTCGTCGAGCGTGGAATCCGTGCAGTCATC
Source organism: Sinosporangium siamense (assembly GCF_016863435.1). Classification (GTDB taxonomy): domain Bacteria; phylum Actinomycetota; class Actinomycetes; order Streptosporangiales; family Streptosporangiaceae; genus Sinosporangium; species Sinosporangium siamense. Next base: position 37,486 of record NZ_BOOW01000044.1, on the reverse strand, counting down.
GCCCACAACATCATTTTTCACTGGAACCGTCTCGGGCTTCCCTATCAGGCGCAAGCGGCGATCGCCTCGGCGGCGAAGGATGTCATCTTCAATGACGCGTGATCGCTAATCCTGAAACGGCGAGGGAGTGTGTGTGGCCCGCCTTGTTGGATATTGCAGCAGTAATATCTGCGACACGCCCTGTAATATTCCGAGCTAAATATCCATCGGCCCGTCTTGGTGTCATCCTTGTTCATCGTCGCCCTCCGGCTCCGAGTTCTTCGGCGGGAGTTGCGAGGTCGGCAGTATCCAAGAAGCAAGTGGCTCACGTCAACACGATCAGGAGATGTAAGTAAACTGCTTATTATCGGCCACCGCATCGGAAACCACTACGAATGGAGCCGACGTGATCACAAGACCACCCGCCAAGCACCCCGATATCGACTACTTGTCCGGCGTTCACTGGGAGCAATCCCTCGTCATCGCCGACCTGTGCACTCCGCCCGACAACGCCCTCATGGTCGGCGTCGGCAATGCCCACGGCACCTCGCTCGCCGCCCTCCTGCACCTCAACTCCACCTGGCGCGGAATCCAACTCGAACACGAACCCGACATCACCGACACCTGGGCCGCCATTCAGGAATGCGGCGTAGGCAACCGATGTCAGGTACAGCTCGCCAACACCACAACCGACCCGCCCGTGGGCGCCTACCTCTACCTGCTCGCCGACCTGTCCCGCTCCGAGCACTGGACCCACGAGACCCTCAAGGTCTTCCTCGCCGGAATCCGAGGAGGAATTCCGCCGGGCGGCTGGCTCCTGGCGATAGACAACATGCCCCCTGAGACACCACCTGACGATCACGCCTGCGCGTGCCCGCCGAAACTCGAGGACTGCCTGGACACCTGCAACAAGTTCCGCTGGCCTCGACCGCCCGAGTGCGGCATGGAGTGGAGCCTGTCGGGTTACATGCACCTGCTCGGCACAACGGGCCTGCAGGTCCGCGTCGTAAGGGGGATGTCCCACTCCTTCACCCTGCTGGGACTCACCCGTCCCGAGTAGCTCGAACCAGGCAAGGCCGTCCGCTCGGGCGGCCTTGCCCTTTTTAACGGCCCTTCTCCAGTCGTGCCGCGCTCACGATGAAGTCCGCCACCAGGCGCCGCGCGTCGTCCGACATCTCCACCAGCGCCCGTAGCGCGTCCCGGTTGAGCGCATGCCCCGCGATGGCCGACTCCGCCGCGACCGCGTCGCCGACCTTCTCGGCCTCCTCATCGTCGCCGAAGTAGCCGACGGGCACGCGGAAGAACACCGCCAGCGCCTTGAGCGTCTTGAACTGGGGATTGTCGGAGCGGCCTGTGCGCAGTTTCCACACCGTCGTGGAGGAGATCTCCTCCCCGGTGGCGGCACTGATCTGCGCGGCGATCCCCACATTGTTGCCGGGCCGAGCGCGTTCGGCCGGCCAGCGGTGCTGGATCAGCCACTCCACCTTGTCGGCCAGCGAACGCACGGTGATGCCTCCGTCGTCAGCCATCGCCGTCAACTTCCCGCAACGAAGACCAAGATTCATCACTCATAGTCAACAGTCCATAACTCTTCGTGTTTATCCTGGCGCAACACTATCAACTTCAGTTGATGGCGGACACCACCCGCGCCGGAAACCGACGCCTACGGAGTACACCCATGCCAAGCACCGTCACACTCCACGCCGACCAGGAAGTGGAGACCCGCCGCCAGCGCCTGACCCTGCTCGGCTATGCCCTCCAGCAGCACGGACACCCCGCCAGACTGGTACGGCAACGCCACGACCGCTGGATCCTCAGAGTCCACGGCCACACCGTGTTCTGCGGCGGAGCCGACGGCGTCTACGCCTACATCACCCGCAGAGGCGTCATCCTGGCCCCCGCAGACGGCGACCACGTGGCTTCCGCCGTACACCGACTCCTCGACGGGCACCTGCGGTGAACTCCGCCCGGCCGGTCGTCGTCGCCGCCGCGGTGGTGGCGCCACTGGTGGCCGGCCTTGCCGTACTGGGCGGGATCGGCTCGTTCGGCACCGTCCGCGACATGGCCGAACCCTGGTTCGGCGCTCTGGCCTGGATCGTTCCCATCGGCATCGACCTCGGCATCCTGGCGCTGCTGGCCTGGGACCTGCTGCTGGAGTACACCGACATGGCCTGGCCGGTGCTGCGCTGGGTCGCCTGGGGCTTCGTCGGCGCGACCGTCGCGCTTAACGCCACCGCCGCGCACGGCGATGTGATGGTGATGGTGATGCACGCGGCGATGCCGGTGCTGTTCGTCACCGTGCTGGAGGGCGTGCGGCACCTGATCCGCCGCTGGGTCGGGCTGACCGTGCAGACGCGTCGCCAGCGGGTGCCGCTCGCCCGGTGGGTGCTGGCGCCGTGGTCGAGCCTGGCGCTGTGGCGGCGAATGATCCTGTGGGACGTGACCGCCTACTCGCGCGGCCTGCACCTGGAGCAACTGCACCTGCGGGAGGTGGCACGCCTGCAGGAGGCGCACGGCCGGTGGCTGTGGCGCTGGCGCGCCCCGCTGTCGGAGCGCATCGCGCTCCGCCTGCAGGCGGCGGAGGCGGCCTGCTCCGGCGAGATGCCCGCCCAGGACCGCGACGAGCAGCTGGTGCAGGCTGCGCACAGCATCCTTGCCGAGGCAGAGCAGTCGGGGGTACGGCTCAGCCAGATGGACCTGGCCGCCCAACTGCGGGCCCAGGGATACCGGATCGCCAACGAGCGGCTGCGCTGGCTGGCCACCGCCGTCGGGCTGCGACGGGAAGCGGCGTGACTTCATGCACGCCCAGATCAACCGTGAGGCCGAGCGCTTCTTCCACAGCCACCTGCCCGGCAGCTGGGTGCCCGGCTACCTCGCAGGCAGAGGCTTCCATGACGCGGTGCAACGGCAGTGGGGGATCGGCTACGCCCCCGCCTCCTGGCACGCGCTCACCGACCACCTGCGGGGCCTCGGCTACCCAGGCCATGCCGTAGAGGCAGCCGGTCTGGCCCGCCGCTCACGCCGCGGTACCCTGATCGACACCTTCCGCGATCGCGCCATGTTCCCACTGCGGTCACGCGAGGGCACCGTCCTGGCATTCCTCGGACGCGCCCTCGACCACGAACCGCGCTACCTCGCCGGCCCCACAACCGCCAGCCACCCGCGCAGAGACCTGCTCTTCGGCCTGCACGCAGTGAACAGGAGAACGCTTCCTGTCCTGGTGGAAGGCCCACTGGACGCGATGGCCGTCAGCCTCGCCGCCCCCCACCGCCTCGCGGGAATCGCCTGCCTCGGCGCTCGAGTCACCGCCGGACAAGCCGAATTCGCGGCGACGCTGGGCAGAGCACGACTCCTCATCGCTTTCGACGGCGACCGCGCAGGCGCAGAGGCCATGGCCCGCGCCTACCCCGCTCTTCGGCCCGCAGCGCTGACCCTCGACGCCGTCACGCTGCCGGACGGGCACGATCCCGCCTCCGCGCTACTGCAGTACGGCCCCGCGCACCTGGCCGAGATCCTCCTCAAGGGGCGGCGCCCGCTGGCCGACCTGGTGCTCGACGCAGTACTGAGCAGCTCCGATCCAAGCTTCCCCGAGACCCGCCTGGCCGCACTCCGCCGCGCGGCCGGCGCCGTCTGCAGCCTCGCACCGCACGACGTGGCACGCCAGGTCGACCGGATCGCCCACCACTTGGACTTGAACCACACGTTTGTCACCGAGGCCGTCCTGGAGGCGGTCTCCACCCGACCCGTCCCGACTGGAAGGCCGACCCATGGAACACACACCCCAGTACTTCGACCCACTGGTTGAAGCCGCCGGCCAAGGCGTCGAGCAGGCCGTGCACCTCGCCTCGGTCGGCGCGGTCGCCGCCCAGCTCCTGCTCCAGGCCACAACCCAGCGCCTGCTGGAGCGCGCCACGCACGAGCGGGCGACACAGGCCGAACTCACCCGGCAACAGCGTGCGGCCGACCAGGCGGGGCAGAGGCGATGGCGGTCGGCGTTCGACCGCCGGTGGCTGGCCGGAGCCGATGTGCCGCAGGTGCTGGGCGTGTGGTCGGCGGCCGCGCCGTACTCGGCATCGGTTCCCGAGGCCGAGCAGGCCAGACTGAGGTGCGAGGTGCGATTGCGCGAGCAGCACCCGCACGCCATGGGCCACTACGACCGGTTTCGCCAGGCAGACGTGGCACCGGTGGAGGCGATGCAGCGTGCGCTGCCGTTCTTCGCCCGTGATCCCAACGTGCGCACCGGCTACCCACCGCCGCCCCGCCGCGAGCTCCTGTCCCATCCTGCACGGCTGGCCCAGGGCGACTTCCCGTATTCCATCGCCCACGTGGTCGCCGCAGGCCCGCGTACGACGCTGCCCGCGGGACGGGCTCCTGCCGTACGGCCCGCCGTGCCCATGCGGTGCCGGTGACTACAGCATCAGCCAGGTCAGCTCGGTGGTGGTGAGGGTCGGCAGTCGGCGGCCGACCCAGGAGGGGGCGCCGGCACCGACCAGCCCGGTGATGTGTCCGTCATCGTCCACGGTGCAAGTGATGCCGTAGGGCCACTCACCCAAGACGATCCCCATGATGAGATCCTCGGCGCCGCCGTCAACGACCTCGTGCAGCGCCTCGGCGGCGTCCCCCGGCGAGGTGATGGCGAACAACCAGGGCAGGTCCTCAGCCGCAGCACCGCCGTCACGCTGACCCCGGCGCCGCACGATCTCCACCTGCAGATGCGTCAGCAGCTCCTGCCGGTTGGCGAACACCTCCCACCCCTCCACCCGCGGCTTCTCCCTGGTGCCCAGCAGGCGGGCGGCGTCGGTCTGGGTCATGGCGACCTGGACCGCGATCCCACCTTCGGCAAGCAGCTCACCCAGCAGGCCCCGGGCAACCGCGTCCGTCCCGGGGCCGGTCAGCCCCAGGCCGTGCAGGGCCGCGAGCGCGACGGTGTAGCCCATCGCGCCACCTGACGCCCCGCTCTCGCCGGAGGGAGCGGGCGGTGGTCCCTCGGCAGGCCGGGAGGCTTGCAACTTGGCAAGCTGAGCGAACTCACGCTCCTGCCCTCTGCGCGACGACCCGCCCAGCGAGGCGAACGACAACCGGTGCCGCAGAGGGTAACCGACCAGCACCGAGGCGGCGGCCGTCGCAAGTACGGCTAGCAGCCAGGGGAACGCCCAGGCGGGAGACGATGGGCCGGCGGCCAGCGGGGAGCTCTTCCCGCTGGAGGCGAGGCCGAAGCGCTGGGGACGGGGGAGTCCTCGGTTGTACCAATACCGGACTTGGGCAATGACGACGTGTGCCGCGAGCCGCCCGTAACAGGCGGCGTCGGAACAGCCGGAGCCTCGACGTCGAGCTGCCGTACGACCTGCCGGTCGTGGGGCAGCGTCCTGGACGGTAGGGAACTTTCCTGTCGTGTGCGCGCCGTCGGCTGCTCCCCGCTCCGTCGACTCGCCGACCCCTCAATGTGACCTTGCCGGGGGCCGGCGGGAGGGATCGGCTCTCGGCGGGGCGTCTGAGCTCTACCGGAGGAATGTGCAACCGCACCTGGTCTCACCTCGCGCTCCGGTGAGCCGGTGACGGGTCCGGGATCCGGTCGCGACGGCACGGTAGAGACAGTCGGACCCTGCGAGGCAGGGGAGAGCGGTGCCGAACGAGGACTCGCAGGTCGCACCGGTACAGGCTCCACCCGTACAGGTGCGGGCTGCAGCGGCCGCGGCTGAACTTGTTCAGGCAGAGGTGGCACAACGCGCACCGGAGCAGGGCGACCCTGACCCTGAGCATCCCCGGTCGGCGTACCGGGATGTGCAGCGGGTGGCCTTCGCCACGACTCCTTCAACACCTGTCCCAGATCAGGCCTCCGCCCGGAGGTCAACCAGTGGAACACCTGGTCACGCACCGTGGCGCACAGCCGCTCCCGGTCGATGTAGCGATTGACGGTCTCACTGAGCTGCGGACATCCCGGCTCGGTGGCCGCAGCCGCAGGTACGGCACAAGCCGCCACAGCCCAGGCCAGCACACCACCAACCATCCAGCGCCGCGCGAGAACCCGCATCCCACACACCCCGAATCGAACCGGCAAGCACCTTGATCAATCACTCAGCGTAGTTTGTGATCTGCTGAACACGACTAGGTCCTCAACCCGCATCGATTAAAAGGTTGATCTTGAAGGCGGCCGAGCGGCATGAGACGGCACAGACCGACGCCCTTCAGCAGAGCGGCGGAACCCGCTTCGCCCAACCACGGCGCCCAGCGTGGGGAAGTCCCCTTCAGCGAGCAGCACCTGACGATCCCGAGGCCGACCGGCACTCGCCCCCGCCAGCACACCGTCCAGTTCCCGAGCGGCCCGCCCCGCAGCCTCGGCCTGGAACAACCGCCCCTGAGCCCGACGCAGCTCGGCAACCGCCACCACCATCGCCTGCAGACTGGACACCAACGTCATCATCGCGACCGTCGACCCGTTGCGCCCCCTTCCCGCAGCGGCCAGCAGCCGAGCAGCCAACCGCACCCCGCCACTCCGAGCTGCCGGCGGAGCGACTCGTCCGTACGGCTCGCGCACAGCCCGGTCGAACTCCTCCCCGGCCCGCCGTACCCGCCGATCACCCAGCACATCACCCGCGACCCCGAGCAACCCGCCGACGGCATCCGGCTCAACCCCGCCGAAACGCCGGTCGTAGTCCGCCGACAACCGCACCGCATCCGCCCACAGTTCCCGCCGCTCCTCCGCACTGCGTTCCCGCGACTCGCCCCCGGACTCCCGCGGCGACCCATCCCACAGACGCCGAAGCCGGGGCAGCGTCAGATCATCGCCCAACCTCCCACCGCCGAACCACCGCCCATCGCCCTCGACCGATGCCACCGCATACCCGGTGACCTCAAGGGGGTTGCGCTCGCTGTGGCGCAGACGTACGCCGACCCCCGCCTCCCGCAGACGGCGAAAGAAGTCCTCCTCCCCGGTGGCGCTCCGCGCCGCAGAACGCACGGAACGCCCCAGCAGCACCCGCGCCGACACCTCCGACACCCGTTCCGCCCCGGAACCCCCGCCACCAGGTTTGGCCCATCCGCGTTGAGCCTGAAGCTTGGGGAGGCTGAGATCGGCCGCGAGCTTGCCCCCGCCGTACCAGACCGGCCGCCCCTCCCGGTTGGCATGACCCGGCAACGCCACCGCATACCCCACCACCCGCCCATGCCCCTTCTCATCGAGCCGACGGTGCACCAGCACCCCCGCCTCCCGCAGCGCCTGGAAGAACTCCTCGGTCGACCCAGCCCCCGCCGCGGCCGCCTGCACCCGCCGCCGCAGCGCGATCCGGGCCGGCTCCTCCCACCCCTGCCGCACGGCTGCCTCGCTCTCACCCTTGGTAGGCCGCCGGGCAGCGGTACGGTCACCCGGCGCCGTCACCACCAGCCCGAACCGCCCCTCCAACTCCCGACACGCCTCACGCACCTTGTAGAAGTCATTCCAGGTCGAAGGCCTGACACCGTCCTGCCGACCCAGAGTCGCCACGATGTGCACGTGGTCGTCGGCATGCCGCACCGCCACCCACCGCACCGCCTCCTCATCCCCCGAAGGCGCCAACCCGCTCCGATCCATGATCGTCCGCGCCGCCTCCGCCCATTCCGCATCACTCAGAATCCGATCCCCGGGCGCGGCCCGTGCCACGCAGTGCCACACCGGCCGCTCATGCCCCCTGCCCGCAAGCGCAGCCAAAGGCTGCTCCAACAGCCCCGTCAACGGCCGAAAATCCCGACTCCCATCCGCCCGCACCGGCGGCTCCACCTCGGCAGGCTCCCGCCACCCGGCCACCACACGCGGATCGATGTGCTCGTTGGCCCGCCCAGGTCCGTACAGGTACCGGAGCAGCCCCGACACTTTGGCCCCGCGCAGCACCTTGCCGATCACCGAAGCAGCCTCCTCCGCACCGCCTCCGCGATTCCGTCGACCCTCCGCACCGTCCGCACGCAGTAATCCGCATACGAAGCCAGATTCCCCTGCGCCTGCCCGGTGGCGTTCAACACCGCAACCGCCTGGTTGAGGTTCACCCCGATCCGCCGCACCTGCGCCGAAGCCCGCATCAGCTCCACCAGCGCCTCCCGCAGCGGATCCGCCATCGGCGGACACACCTGCCGCGCCGCCGCCAACGCAACCTCAGCCGCGTAAGCCCCGTGCGTAAGCCCAAGCCGCTGCGCCGCAGCCCGCAGCTCCCCGTACTCCTGCTCGGTCAGCACAAACTTCACCACACGCGAACGCGCAACAGCCTGCCGCTCACGCCGCCGCACCACACGCTTACAAGAACCGACCCCGTCGTTTTGATCGGACATGTCACTGACCACTCCCCGTAGGACCGCGCCCGGTCCCTGCTGATCAGAAACCCCGCCGACCATGTCGCACGGGGTGAGCCCTCTGATCAGCAGTTTCTCCTGCTGGACCCCGCCGGGTCCAGAGCTAATGGGACATTAGACATATCTTGCTCCGCGCAGCGGAAGTGCGTCGTGTTTCAGCGTGGCTGAAGCCCGCGGGGCGAGGCGGACGTGAGCACATCGACTATGCTCGTGTCCCCCTCCGCGACGGCGGCCGCGTTGAGGTACGCGCGGGACTCCGCCTGATACACATCCCGGTTGTTGAGCGACAAACTTCTGTCAGTGGATACGGCAGGTTGTTGGCAGAGTAGGTCGCGACAAGTTCATGTCAGTGAGCGTCACAGCGCGCCACCGCTGGCCCCAGGCACTCGAAGTGCTGCGTATTCCCGGGTGAGTGCCAGTCCGAGTTCAGCCTCGATGTGATCGCACCTGTCGCGCATGCGGTACCAGTTGCCGCGCAGGTTCGGCCGCCGCCCGTCCAGACGCGTCTGGGTCGCCACCAAGGTGGATGTGGTCGCGTGCGTGCCGCTGCGCGACCCACCGGCATGCCGCTGGATCCCCCAGCGGGGCGACGCCGGCGGCGTCCAGCACCTGGGCGGCGATCCACGCCCAGGTGGTGTCGGTGAGTGGCCGGTCGTGCCGCGCTGTCAGCACCGTGCAGTGCCACAGATGGCGGCGGGCCGTGTAGCGCAGGATCTCGGCCGGGCGGTTGAGGTGCGCCGCCAACTCCTCCATGGAGGTCTCGCCGTCGGCGGGATCGGACTCGAACCGGTCCCAGGCGGCGATCAGGTACGGGTCGCGCTGGTGCTCGTAGCGGCTTGTGCTGGGGCCGTACAGCACATGCAGCAGATCGCGGGGTGCGGGAGCTGGGCCCGGGGTGCACCATGGCGATCATTTCGGGTCCGCTGTACGGAAGGCGTGGCGGACTAGGGTGTTGGCGGCGTGTTCGAGACGGCGTGAGGCGCGGGTCAGCTCGGGCAGTACCTCGACGGCATGCGCGTTTGGCAGCAGAGCGGCGATCCGGGCGAGCTGGAGGCGCGCTTGCAGCAGTTCGACGATCTGATCACGGGCGGCGAATGGTGTGGCGGGCAGGTCGTGGCGAGCGGCGGCGCCGGGGGACAGGCCCGAGCGCTGGGCGGCGGCGCGGATGTCGGCCTGCTCGTCGTCGGAGAGCATCAGCGGGCCCAGGCGATGAGGTCGGGGGACGGCGGAACGCCAGCGGCGCCTAGGTGCGGCGGCTTGGCCGGGGCCGGTGGGGGTCATGGCCGCTCCCGGGCCGGGTAGGCGGGGCCGTCGGAGGGCTCCGGCAGGTCGTGGTAACGCAGGCTGTGGAGCACGTCCTCGCTCACCTCTGCACGGTCGGGGTCGAATTCGGCGTGCAGCAGCCCGTCGCCATTCAGTTCGGCCTCGGCCTGCTCCCACCCGGCCGCGGTCCGGTGGGCGGCGTAGTCGGGGGTGTGCCCGCACGCCAGCGCGGTGAGCAGGACTGCGGCCTGGCCGTCGGTGAGTCCGCCCGGGGCGCGGGCGGCGGTGCACACCGCACCTCGCTGGTCGGCGGTGAGCAGGTCCAGCCGCGGGGCGAGAGTGTAGCCGCCGGATGCATAGCGGCGGACGGCCAGGGGGCCGGCGAACTGCTCGGCGCCAAGTGGGTACTCTGCATCACCGCTCACGCAGTAGATCGCTGGAGAGCCGGGTACTCGGAAACGGGTCCGCCCGGTTCGGAGGGAGGCAGAACGGAAAAGGACCAGCCCTACGGGCTGGTACCTCGCCGTTCGGCCGACCTACCCGCACCCTCCTGGAGGAGTGGGCCTACGCCCGCCCCTATATCAGTGAGGTGGAACGCCGCCGGGCGCTTCCGCGGTGGATGCACGCATACAATCACCACCGCGGTCACACTGCACTCGGTGGTTAGCCACCTGCCAGCCGTGTTCCTATCCTCTCGGGACAGAACACCTAGCGAGCCTTGATGGAGCCGAGCACCAGATCGATGTCACCAAGGTTTTGATGGCTGTCGGGCATCGAGATGAAGAGAATGCCCGGCCGTTTCTTCGCACCCCGGTCCACCAGGACGATCATCACGGTCTCTTTGCGCCAGCTCCAGCCCTGAGCCTCAACCGCCGCCGCATCGAGCTCCAGGACCAGCTTGTAAAGCCACGCCTTCTTGCCGCTCACCTCGTGGGGCTTGGACGAGAGCTCGTGCTTGGTATATGCGGGCGCGTCATAGTTCATGGGCTCGAGCACGCGGAAGTAGCCTTTCGCCGCATACTCCAGGTCGGCCGGGCCCCTGTACCACACCGCCCACGGTAGGCTCCCCGAGGCGACGACGGCGGATAAGTCCCCCACTCGAATCGCTCCAGAGACATCTTCTATGCATGCTGTCTGCACCAACGCCTCCTGGCGCGTGGTGAGGCCGTCATCGAGAGCGTCGGCTTCGGTCCAGCCGTCCCGGCTCACCTGCCAGTTGGCGCCGAGTTGCGGGTAGGTCATACCCACAGCGGCATCGACGATGGTCTTTGTTACCGGCGATCGTTTGCCCGGATGGCCCGGCCTGTGGCTCTGACGTTCGCAACCCAAAAACTCGTCTACGTCGCGCGAGCGTAGAGGGCCGAACACCACCAGGGGGCCACGAGCACGACAGTGACGAACGCAGCACCTGCGACGACCAGTAGCTCTTGGCGGCCACGTCGGACCTTTGCCTCTGCATGGTCATCGTGCTTGCAGCCGGCGGCGAGGTGGTCTTGGAGGTCGGCGTGGCGGAACTGGTAGACAGGGCCGACGATGCGGAGCAGGCCAAGGCGGTGGGCGTCGTCAAGGAAGGCCATCAGCTTTCGGGGCAGGTGCTCCTTCTTGGCCAGTCGCCGTACGGCGATTGTGTAGGCCAGCCAAGCATGGTGACTTCCGAGCGTGAGCCCGAGCGTGAGCCCAGTCGCGATCCCGAGTGCGATCCCGGCTGCTATCCCGGCTGCGATCCCGAACGTGAGCCCGAACGTGAGCCCGAACGTGAGCCCGACCGTGAGCGCGAGTGTTGTTACTCGTAGCCGTGTCAGGGTTCTATCGGCTTTCCAGCTCGTCAGCGGTGTGGTCGCGGCTGTGGAGGACACGGGCTGTTCCGCCCACTTGATCACCCCGTCCGCAGGTCCGACCATGAGCCCGAAAGTGAGTCCGAGCGCGAATCCGACCACAGGTCCGACCATGAGCCCGGAACCTATGCCGACCGTGATCTTGTCCATGAGCCCGGAATTGAGTCTGGCCGTGATCTCGTCCGCGAGTCCGACCGCGAGTCCGACCGCGAGTCCGACCGCGAGCCCGCCAGCGAGCCCGCCGACGATCCCGAACGTGAGCCAGTTCGCGAGCGCGTTTCGCACGTGTTTGAGGAGGTCGGTTGTTCTTCCTGGCAGATGTAGATCGGCATATCCGGGGGTCTCGGTGAACCATGCACCGCGCCCGAATGCGAGCCCGGCCCCAAGCCCGCCGGGAAGTCCGAACGCGAGCCCGACCGCGAGCCCGGTCGCGATCCCGCCCGCGAGCAGGCCCGCGAGTCCGCCCGCGAGTAGGCCGACAAGCCCTCCGACAAGCTCGCCCACGAGGCCGGCCCGCCAGACGGCGCGGCGTCGTCCAGTGCGAGGGACGGTGTGCTGGGCGAGCTGCCACCAGGCCAGGTCGTAGGTGTTGTGGTGGCGCAGGACGCTGGCGAGATAGGCCAGGTGGTCGCGGACGCGGTCGGGGTTCCAGGCGGTGCGGGGCCGGAAGTGCTCGGCGGGGTCGTCGCTGGGGGGCCGGCTGTGGATGACGGCGGTGATGAGGTGGTCGAGCAGATGGGCCCGCAGCGTCGCCTCCCGCTGGGCCGGGGAGCCGGTCAGGGGGGCGGGATCGGCGGTAGGGGTGATGTAGACGGTGCGGATCAGCCACAGTCCCAGTGCGGTTTCAGCCAGCTGGCTCAGGCCCGGGTGGGAGGCGTTGTGCAACGCGGCCCAAACCTGGGTCCAATCGTGGCGGGGGACCGGCGACAGGCAGGTGCGCAGGTAGGTTTCGGCGTCGGCGGCGTTGATCGGGGCCGGGGCGATGACGGCCGCGGCGTTGAGCACGTCGCCGGCCTGCACGACCGCCTGGCCGTACTCGGTGGTGCGGCTGGTGAGGATGAAGGAGTCGCCCTCGGCCAGCCACCGGTTCAACGCGGAGATCACCCGGGCGCGGGCGCGCTCGGGGATCTCGTCCAGGCCGTCCAGGATGGGCAGGATGTGGCCGTGGTCGAGCAGTGCCCGGGCTGCGCCCGTCCCGAACTGCGGGGCGGCCAGCGCCGGGTAGTCGAGGAGTAGGCGGGCGGCGAGCCAGTCGTGCAGCCGCGGGTGGACTGTGGTGTCCCACCCGTTGACCGGTACCAGCACCGGCACCGGGTCGGCGGCATCACGGCCGGGAGCCACCAGGTGCAGCAGCAGCTGGATGGCCAGGGTGGTCTTGCCGGTGCCGGGGCCACCGGTGATGACCAGCCATCGGCGCCGCAGTCTGCGAAAGGCGTCGGCCAGTTCGGGGATCTGGTCGCTGGAGCCGTTGAACGCCGACAAGTACGCGCCAACCAGCCGCGGATGGTCCATCGTTGCTGTGTCGTCGACCAGGTGCCAGGAGATCGGGATCGGTTCGGGATCGTCCAGGGCGCGGATGGTGGCCTCAGTACGCCACTGCCGTGCCACCAGGGCGGTCAGCGTCTTCTTGGCCGCGGTGATGGTCTCCTCGGGGTTCGACGGCGTCGGGGTTGAGCGAGCGCGGCGGTCGGCCAATGTTCCGTAGAGCGTCAGGGCCAGGCTGCTCAGGCCGAGGAACGCGCCGATCACGCTGGCCAACTGGTCGGCCGCAGGCAGCCCGGTCCCGGTGAAGTAGACAGCCATTCCGCCCACTGTGGCGACGAACAGGGCGAGTCCGACCCATTTCAGGATGCGTCCTGACATGACCTCATCATTCCGTCACCGCAAGATCACATGAAGCGATGCGAGGTGTGTGGGCGCGATGCGATCGGAATCGTTAGGCGGCTGTCACCCACCATGGAGCAGGTTGATGCGGCGGGAGAACAGCGCTGGTCTGCCGGATGTCGAGGGTGCAGGGTCTGCGCTAGGTCGTGCCGGTGCTTTCTGAACTCCTGGTGAGCCTTGCGCCGGTGCTTGGTTGAGTCTCGAACTTCGCGACGAGCTCGCCATGCAGGTCCGGCATTGGCCCCCTTGGCGCGGAAAGGACAGCCGCTGCGGATCGACCCGTGGAGTGGGTTCCCTGCCGCAGTAAATCGCGGATTTACTGCGGCAATCGCGCTATCGTCGTGTCCCGGCACCCCGCCCAACCTCCGCCCCGCTGCCCCGGCGGGCCCGGCGGGCCCGGCGAAGCCGCAGCGAGGTGTACGCGTTTACCGCGACAGCCCACCGGCGCGAAGGACCCCCGCATGCGCGTGATCTACATCGACGACAGCGAGCAGACCAACCCCCGCCGCCTCCACATGGGCGGCCTGGTCGCGATCGGGGGAGTGATCGTCCCGGAAGGCGCCGTCGCCGCCTACGCCGCCGCCTTGGACCGGATCCGCGCCGACCTCGCCATCCCAGACGGGGAGGAGCTCAAGTGGAACCCGCCCAAGGGCAGCTTCCTGGCCGGCGCGGGCGGCGATCTGAACCGGCGGATGCGCCGCCGCATGCTGCGCGACGCCATCGACCTCGGGATCAAGTCCACCGTGGTCGTCTGGGACAACGGCGGCCCCGACTGGCCCAAGGAAAGGGTCGGCCCGGAGATCCTGAAGTACCTCTACGAGCGGATCACCATGTTCCTGGACGAGCACCAGGACGTGGGCGTGATCATCGCCGACGAGCCGGGCGGCGGCGGCAAGGCTGAGAAGCAGTGGCTGGCCGCCACCTTGGAACTGACAAACCGGGGAACCCGCTACGCCGCACCCGAGAGGATCGTCTCCCCGATCCTGACCGCGCCCTCCCACCACCTGCCGCACCTGCAGCTGGCCGACCTGGTCACCGCGGCCACCACCGCCGCCGTCGCCGGCTACCCCAAGGGGCTGGAGCTGGCCCCGCTGCTCAAGCAGCTGGCACGGACCAACGCCCACGGCCTGGTCGGCGGCGCCGGGGTCGTGCTGTGGCCGCCCGACCTGGTGGACCTGCACCACTGGGTGTTCGGCGAGTCCCACTACGTCAGGCAGGGGACCCCGCAGCCGCTGGGCCCCGCCGCGGTCGCCGGCGCCCCGTTCGTGCAGCCGGGCAGGACCTACATCCGCGACGACGGGCTCGGCGACACCGCTCGCCCGCAGACGGCCGCCTCGTGAGCGTCCACCGGCTGCACCGCGACGCCCCCGACGCCTACGCCGAGGCGGTCCAGGCCTACCTCACTGCGGCCGGAGTGTCGGCCTCCTCCTGCCGCGTCTACCGGATCTCCCTGACCACCTGGGGGTGGCTGCTGCACGGCCGCCAGCCCCCGACCGGCCTGGCACGCCGCGGCGCCGAGCCCCCCGCGCTGCAGCTGGAGGCGCTGGAGCAGGCCGCCACCGCGCGGCTGCTCGCCCAGGCCTTCGCCGAGCGCGCCGCCCGAACCGACGCCGACACCGTCAACCGCGAGCTGTCGGTGCTGCGCGCGGCCATCGCCTGGTGGCGAAGGCGCGGCTGGATCGCAGCCGACCCCACCGCCGGACTGGAGCGGCGCCCCGCCCCGCCCGACCGCACCCGGGCGCTGTCGCGCCCCCAGATCGCCGCCCTGTTCGAGCTGAAGGCCGACCTGCGGGACAGGGCGCTGTGGCGCATGCTGTACGAGACGTGCGCCCGCGCCGAGGAGATCCTCACCCTCGACGTCCAAGACCTGCTGCCGGCCGACAAACGCGGCCGCGTGGTGGCCAAGGGCGGCGCGGTGGAGTGGGTGCACTGGCAGTCGGGCACCGCCCAGCTGCTGCCGCGCCTGCTCAAAGGCCGCGCCCGCGGCCCGCTGTTCCTCACCGACCGGCGAGCGCCCGCACGCACCCCCACCCTGGACGTGTGCCCCGCCACCGGCCGGGCCCGCCTGTCCTACCGGCGCTCCGCCGAGCTGTTCGAGGCGTCCACCCGGCCGCTGGCCAACCCCGGCACCGCAGATCCCGCCGAGCTTGAGGCGCGCGGCGGGTGGACGCTGCACCAGCTGCGGCACTCGGCGCTGACCCACGAGGCCGAGGACGGCACCAACACCCCCACCCTGCTGGCCCGCTCCCGGCACGCCTCGGTGCGTTCCCTGGAGCGCTACGCCCGGCCCGGCGTCGACGCCGTCGCCGCGCACGTGGCCGGCCGCGACCCCCTGCGACGACGCAAGCGAGGCATCTGATGGGCTCCCGCCGCGAACTGGTCAGCACCGCCGTCCGCGTCGCGGTGCGTGAACTGTCCAACCAGATCAAGGTTTCAGACATCGACAACCTGTGGCAGGCCGAAGGCTTCACACCGGTTTTGGCCTTCGACGTCGATGCGACTATCAAGGGGGAGCGGCGGCAGCTGTTCCAGGCCTACCTCCAAGCGGTCGACTGGACCGATGAGCGGCACGTGACCCGCGCCCTGCGAGTCTTCGAACGCCTCCTGGAAGACCACTACCTGGGCTCCAACGACGTCACCTACCACCGCGTCCGCAGCGAGCTGAAACGCGACGGCTACCAGATCGACCAGGACGACGGCCGCATCACACCTGTCGGAGTCGACCTGCGCCCCGGGGCCTTGGCGAACCTCACCGACGCCAGTGCTATCCACGACGGCCTGCAGCGCATCCGGCGGGCCGAGCAGCACGACGACCCCGCACTGGTCATCGGCGCCGCCAAGGAACTCATCGAAAGCACCGCCAAACTGATCCTGCACGAGCTCGGCCGCACCATTGACGCACGGGCCGACATCCAGGAGCTCATCCGCGATGCGCAGAAAGCGCTGCTGCTGTGGCCGGCCAAGGCCTCCGGCCCCGACGGCACCGACGCGGTCAAGAAGGTCCTGGGCAGCGCCGCCTCCATCGCTGTAGGGGTCGCCGAGCTGCGCAACCGCGGCTACGGCACCGGCCACGGCCAGGTCAGCGCCAGGCGCGGGCTTCGCCCTCGGCATGCCCATCTGGCCACCAACGCCGCGGTCACCTGGTGCGAACTCGTCCTGGAGACGCTTGCCGATCCCGAAGCTCCCTGGCGTGGTATAGGTTCCACCACAGCTACGGCTGCACCTGGATCGACTCCGTAGATCAAGAACCACGCGGCGCGACTGACAGGAATTGTCGCCGACCGCGGGTACCTGACGGGCGATCAGAAGGCGGGTGGCGACCTGCGCCAGGTGGTGTCGGTGAGGACGCGGTCGTGGCGGGCGGTCAGGCAACGCCCCGGGTAAGCCGGTACTCCCTGCACCGGCAACACGAACACCTCATCCGGCCCTGTCCCCACTGAGATCAAGTACTCGATGTCAGCCCTCTGCGGAAGAATGCCGTCATGGGTGAATCCCTCGCGACACAGTTCCTGAGAGCAGATCTCGAGGTTTCCTGCACTCAGTGCGGTTACCCGATATGGATCAGGTACTCAGAAGTCGTGGCCCAGGCCACCGTCACGTGTCCCTGCTGCTTCATCCAGCTCCGGCTAGTCGACGGCACCGGCAGCGCTCAGAACGCGGGCAAGGTCGTCGACCAGGAGATCACACAAGCTCTGAAAGGCCTCAGCCGATGAAGTACCAACAGCAGCTGCAGGTGGCTGTACGCGAACGACTTCGCCGACTCATGATCGCGTCATACGCAAGCGCCGGCCACGAGGTACGTCTCACAGTCGCATGGATCAAAGGCCAGCCGGCTCTCAGAGGCTTGCTGGAGGAAGCCGGCAGAGCCGAGTCCGGCCTGGACCGAGAGCGTTTCCGCGCAGGTCTGGCCCGCGACGAGCCGTTCGTCTGGACAAGCAGGACCGAGGAAGGGCGCGCTACCCTCGTCTGGGAGCTGTTGCAGGACATCGCGGCGGAGGACGAACGCAATCCCCAGGCAGGGCTCCAGACGGCAACGGAGTACAGCAACAAGTCCAACCTTCAAGACAGCTGGCGGGAGTTCGCCGAGGACATCCTGCAGCCGCTGTTCGACTTCCTCAGCGAACGCGTCGGCGCGGCGAGCAGCATCCTGCACACGCTGCAGCGCTACCGGACCCGCATCGAGTGGTTCGATCGCGACGAACTGCACGCCCGGTACACGGCCGACACTCGCAACGGCGAGGAGATCTACAACCTCGACCTTCAGCGTTTCCTGTTCCTGGAAGGCGATCACCTCACGCACGCCAAGCCACGATCAGCCTCAGGCGAAGCGGATCTGATCGGCGACCTCGACGGCGGCGAGCCCTTGATCTGCGATGGAAAGATCTTCGAGGGCGACGGGCGAGGCAAGTCCTACCTCATCAAGGGCATGCACCAGATCGTCAAGTACGCGCACGACTACGGGCAGCACACCGCTTACCTCGTGATCTACAACCTCACCGACAAGCTCCTCGACTTCCACACCGATGGCACCCCCGACGCCTGGCCGCCGTACGCCGAACTCGCCGGCGTCCGGGTGTATTTCATTCACGTCCGGGCCCTGCCACCGACCACCACCGCCAGTAAGGCTGGCAAGGCCACCCGTGTGGTCATCGCCCGCGATGACCTCTCCAACCCCGATAGCGCCTGACACCCAGTAGACGGTGCCCTACTCGCTACCCGGGCTGCGAACGTCCTGGACCTGGCTACTGTCGTGACAAGGGCCTCGGTAACAGGCTGCGTCTTCCTGGGTAACGCCGAGATGCGCCACATCGCCGCGGGCAACCACCAGCGCTACTGACAGCTCGTGTCGCGAAGCACTATCAGAATCCTGTCGCTCAACAGCGGAGGGGTTACCAGGAGGCCCAGTTGGTGATGATGGCCCGTAGCGGCTCGTCCCAGTGATGGGGATTGATGGTGCCGTTGACGTCGAGCGGGGGCACTTCGGCCAGACCGAAGGCGTGACATGCCTCACTGGCGACCATCGCCGCCGCCGAGATCAAGCCCGGCCCATCGGTGGCGAGGTCGTCGAGCGGGGCGAAGACGTCACCGACGGCGCGGCAGGTCGGCGACAGACCCACATAGTCGCCATAGCTCGTGCTGGACGTCAGCTGGATCTCGCGAAGAGAGTCACGACGGGGGAGGTCAATACCGGAGCTGTCGATCTGATCGGTGTCTGCCAGCAAGCTCAGCCTGATCGCAGTGACGCCGCTGGCAGCTGTGCGATCGCGTGCGTGGCGGCCGAGGTATCGCAGTCCCGACAGCAGGTAGAAGACGAGGTCCTGGACGAGAACGCGGATCGTTTCACCGGTCTGATCCTCGCCGTTCAGTGCCATGAGGAACGACCCTGCACCGTCGGTGTGCAGTTCGGTGTACACGGCGATGACGGGATCTCCGAAGACCGCGATGAGTCTGCGCGGGGCGACCCCCACCTGCTGGAAGGTCCAATGGCGTCCAATCATCACCGGCTCGACATGCTGGGCACGCTGGAACTCCAGCAGAGCAGCCCGGTTGAGCACGAGCCTTCCAGCGGTCTCCGGAACGATCGTCACCACCAGGATGGGCCGCGTCGGCTCTTTCCGGTAGAAGGCGTACTCCGGACGCCGCAGCCCGAACCTGTCGGTTTCCTGCGGCGGGTCCGGAAGGGTTGAGCCGTCCCGTTCTGCGTAGGCTTCGACGCATCCGGCTTCCACCTCCTTCAGCCGGTCATGGATCGACTGTCCGGCGGCGAAGCGATCACGGTAACGGGTGGCCACCTCGGGCTCGAGCATCCAGCGAGTGGCGGCGCCGTTGCGGATGGGGAAACGCAGCCAGCCGTCGCGGTGGTGGGTCTTGTCCCGGGTGTCCAGGAGTGCGTGCGGGGCCAAGCCGCTGCGTTCCACCACAACCAGCAGGACGCCGTGACCCGGGTCGTCGGGGTCCTCGACGGCGAGGATGTCGACCTGTAGGGGGTGCGGGGACAGGTTCAACAGCACGTCGTGGAGTCGGCGCTGCTCACTGTCGCCCACATCGACCTTGGTCACTTCCTCGGGGACGGCGCGCTGACCGTCTTCCTTCACTCCGATGACCAGGATCCCGCCGCGGTCGTTGGCCATGGCGACGACGTCCTTGCAGAACTCGACCTTCTGCTCTTCGTTCTTGGCGTGAACCCGTTCCTTGTAGTCCAGGTCGGCCGCTTCGGCTGCCTCCTCACGCCCGATCAGCGCGATCACGTCCGCGAAGACCACCTGATCAAATCGCTTGCCGAACAGCGCTTCAAGACGCGCAGACCGAAACATGCCGCCACGCTAGCGAACCCGACCTTGGCCTGGGAGGTGCCCAGGAGAAGGGCCGTCTCCTTGGAGGATCGTGGTAACGGCGCAGCGGGGAAGATTGATTCCTGCACCTGCTAGAGACAGTGTGGGATCGCTATTACATTGCGTTACTGACACTTCTTGTCGCGAAGCACTGTCACAATCCTGTCGCTCAACAGCTGGGCATCGAGGGGGCGGTGGGACCGTGTGTTCCAGTCGGCCTTGAGGTTCTAGCCAATAGCGGGACGAGACGCCATGGGCGGGCTCGCTGGCTTTTGGGCCAGTCGCCGCGATGGGGCCGTCCCCTCAGGGACGGTGAGACCAGAAGCGGGAAGTCCGAGGTCGACATGGCCTCGGTGCCGCAATGGGGCCGTCCCCTTCAGGGACGGTGAGACGGCGGCGTCTACCTGGACGGGGTGCCGTAATGGGGCCGTCCCTTTCAGGGACGGTGAGACCATCCGCTGCGAGACCTCCTCGTCCATCGCTGCCTAGCCGCAATGGGGCCGCCCCTTTCAGGGACGGTGAGACTGTCATCCGGGGCGCACGCGAGAAACACCTCGCGCGGGCCGCAATGGGGCCGTCCCTTTGAGGGACGGTGAGACTCGCCAGCAATGAGACGCCGGCGACGGCTAGCCAGGCCGTAATGGGGCCGTCCCTTTCAAGGACGGTGAGACTCGGTCTAGGGCTGACGGTCGTCGCCGAGATGCTCGCGCCGCAATGGGGCCGTCCTGTCTAGGGACAGTGAGACCTCTCGGGCTTGATGTGAGGCGGCAGCACCTGGCCGCCGCAATGGGGCCGTCCCCTTCAGAGACGGTGAGACCACGGAGTACCGGCGGGCCAGCTCCAGAAGTCGTTGCCGCAATGGGGCCGTCCCCTTCAGAGACGGTGAGACTGTCGAGGCGGTCCCACCGGCCGAAGCGGCCGGGCTGCCGCAATGGGGCCGTCCCCTTCAGAGACGGTGAGACTTCATCCCGGCCTTGCCGGCTCCCTCGCCGAACAGGCCGCAATGGGGCCGTCCCCTTCAGAGACGGTGAGACTGCTTGTGAACTGCAACAACTTCGTTGTGTGACGATCTCTCAGGCCATTCATGCCTGTAGTTGTCCTTTTCTGTGCTGTTTGTGCTTAGGAACCTCCCCAGGAATCCATGTGAGCTTGAGGTTCCTAAGCACGCGTCCACGATCTACGGGCTGTGGTTTCCGTTCCATGCTGGTTGGCGGCGGTGGCTTTGAGAGGTTGCCTGCGGCAGGTGTTTTTCAAGTGTCAAGTAGCAGTGGTGGTCCGAACACTCATCGGATGGTGACAGTGTTCGGTGAAAGTACTCCTTCGAACGTACGCCCCGGTAGACGCCGCCGGTGAGCGCTGTAGACGCCGAACACCCCCAGCGGCTCCCAGGCCGTGGCTGTCATGGTCGGTCCTTCGTCTACTGGCCGCAGGGCCGGGTGTTCCAGCAGGCAGCGCACCGCCTCGACGTCGAGTCGGGGGGTCCATAGAGGCCAGATCATGACATGGTCGTCGGCTGTCCGTTGCCACAGTGTGCTGCGCACCCTTCGGCCGTCGCCCCCCAGCCGGAACATCGGAATCGCCATCGTGGCAAGCCATGTCGCGCCCGGAACCCCGGCCTCCATCCCCCTACGTCCACGCGGGTCGTCGGCGCTGCTTCGCAGTACCCGGTGATCCAGGTACTCGCCGGTGAAGCCCTCGACCCGGCGCCATCGAACTAAGGCATCACGCAGATGCGTCGGGTCGGCCCGTACCGCCTTCAGAGGCTTCTCAAAGAAGGTGCGGAGCTTCTGCTGGCCGGCCGGGGCGATGAACGGCGAGATGGCGCCTCGGCCCTGGCTGTCGACGGCCAGATCCGTCGTCAGGGCGGGAAGCCACACCTCGGCCGCTCGCGGATGCGATTCGCGCAGGCGGACGGCGTGGTCGCGGTAGGTCTCCCGAGGCCAGCGCAGCGGGTCCTGTCCGACCCCGGCAGCGGGAGGGAAACCTGCCCCCACTCCTGGGAGCACGGCTCCCTCGCCGATCGAGGCGACGACCTTGCGCAGCTCGCCGGCGATCTCGTCCACGTCCGCCAAGTCGCTGTGCACAACGGCGGTCGCGTCACGGTCGGAGAACGACAGCCGAGCCGGGACTCCGCCCTCGTCTGCGAGAACCCGGAGGACTCCGAGGGCGGCCAGGAACCCCAATGGTTCGCGCCCGTCCAACGCGGGAAGCACCACAGCGCTCACGAGTCCTCCCTGTCTGCTTCTTGGCGGGCCGAGCACCAGATGTCCGCCAGGCGCAGGACGGTCTCCAGTCTGGCCAGTCCCCACCGTCCGTGCTTCTTCGTCAGGACTGCGAAGCGCGCAGGGGATGACCAGTCAACTGATGCGCTGCTATCGATTTCGATCTTGTGCCCGCCCTGGTGGACGGCGGTGACCGGGGACGGGTCGGTCACCGGGGGTAGCAGCGGGCGCCCGAAACCGTGATGGCCTGCGATCAGGTGCACGACCAGGTCACCGTCAACGATAGGTTCCCTTTCGAGGAGCACAGGGGCGATCTGCGCAGACAGGGCCTCGTGCCGCATACCGGCAGGGTAGCCCGAGCGACGCTGCGCCTGGCGGAACAGCGAGCGGTCCAGCGGGTCCATCCCGGACTTGGCCAAGTCGTGCGGGCGGGCCGCGGCCAGCCAGCGATCCCCGCGGTGCAGCATCACCTGGAAGCGCTCATCCCGCTTGCCCTCGTCATGCCAGAGGGCGGCCAGCTCGAGCGCCCGCTGGAGATCGTGGGGCAGGTGGAGGTAGCCGGCGAACTCCACCGCCCTTCTTGCAACGGCGCGCTGATGGTCTTCCAAGCGAACAGGTTCGGCTCCGCTGGAGGACCCCCGAGCGGTGGCGTCCTCGCCGAAAGAGGTCGTATCGCTGGTCAAGACAACGCAGCCAAGACCGACATGCTCCACAGCTGTGGGCTTCCGGGCCAGGGCCAGACGGCGAAGCACTGCAAGGTGCGGTGGCAGATCATCACCGGACTCCTCGTATCCCGGACCCGGTGGCATGGCGGCACGCGGCTCGGCAAGGATCTGCTTGATCAAAGCCGAGCAGGCCTCGGCGTCCACCTGATCGGCTCGGCGCCATTCGTCCACCCGCTCCACTGCCTGAGCCACAGCTTCGGCAAGGTCGGGGCCATGCTGGTTGAAGGCGGCCACCAGGGTTGGACCCATCCGTACGGAGACCGCCCGGCGGCCGTTGCCGCCGCACAGGTCTCCAACGTCCAGTGCGGGTTGCGTTTCAGCCGGGTTCCAGCCGTACTCGTCGCATCCGCCGTAGCCGGTGGGGACGACGAGCCGATCTCCAGCTCTGATGCGTGCCCCGGGAACGATCTCGATCTCGTCGCGGGAGCCGTACCGGATGACGGGTCGTGCCAGCGGGCCGGGTTCCTCAGCGTCTTCGGGGTCGGGCTCGCCTTCCACGTCGGTGAAGTCGCTCGTACGGTCAAGCCCGGACAGCCATTGGCGTACGGCGGTGAGCGGCAGTTCGATGCTCTCCTCGACCGTCGGGGGAAGCAGCTCGACGCTCTGCTGCCACTGCTGCCGGTCGCCATCAAGGTCCCGCCAGGCGACGGAGACCTGCGCGGACTCGCGCTGCAGTCCGTGCAGGAACGGCGCAGGGGGAACGTCGTTCGGGCTGGGGGCGGGCGAGGTGCGGGCCCACGCGTCCAGATGCGCCGGCGACAGGTAGGGCGTATACGGCTGGGGCCCCTGCAACTTCTGCCACATTTGCTTGTTGTGAGCGTGGAGTGCGTTGGCCAACTGCCGCAGCTCCGACGGGGACAGTGACAGGAAGTCCTCACCCAGCAGGGGAGAGGTTTTGCCAGGGCGAAACTTCTGGACCGGGCAGCCACGCCCACGTGTTCGCACGGGCCTCGCCGTACACCCCGTCCGGATCGTGCGGGCTGTGCACGATGACCGCCGGTGCCGCGCTCTCCATTCTCCCGAGGCGGTTGAGGCGCCCGAGGCGCTGGACGAGGGCGGGCAGCGATGCCGACTCGGTGACCAAGGCGGAGAAATCGAGATTTGCCCCGACCTCCACCGTTTGGGTGGCCACCGCGAAGATCGGTTCCTCGGGGTCGGTGTCGCAGCCTGCCTTGATCCGGTCGTACCACTTCAGCAGCAGGTAGTCCCGATCCACTGGGCGGATACGCCCGGTGAGCAGCAGGCACTGGTCGGGATGCTGTCCGCGGAGGATCTCGAACACTGCTCGCGCGCGGGCGACCGTGTTGCAGACGACCCCGACCACGCGGTGCTCTCGGGCCAGGTGTCCCGCCCACTGGGCCAGCGCTGCAGCTGTCTGCTGGTGGTTGTTCTTCTTGGTGGTACCGCTGACCTCGACCAGATAGCCGTGCTTGCGGGCATGCAGTCTCTGGCGGGCGAAGCGGTTCGCCTCGTCGTCTGTGGTGATGGTGTGCACGCGGGTGCTGTCGGAGTTGGGGCTGGCGGTCATGCTGACCACCCGGGGCTGAGCGTCTGCAGGTGTGGTGTCCATGCTCAAGGCGTCGCCGAGCGTGGTGAGGAAGGGCTGCGACAGATGCGCCTCGTCGACGACGATCAGGCTGTCGGTGCCCACCAGGGCGGCGTCGATCGGGCGCAGGCTGTCGCTCAGACCGTACCCGCGAAACAGCAGCCGGCTGCCGATCTGGTCGACCGTCCCCACCACGATCGCGTACTGGTCGGGGCGCTCCACCCAGCGCCACGACCAGGTGACACCACCACGCATCCGCGTGACCTCAAGCCCCTCCCCGCCACTCCTCGCCCGCAGGACGGCCGCCACCCTGCCGGCAACGCTGCCGGCCTCCGCCCGCTCCAGCGCACTGCGGATGCGGCACGCGTGACGGAAGGCCTCGTCGACGATCAGCCGCCGGTCCACCACGAAGAAGACCCGCCGACGCGCATCCGAGCACCCGAGCGCCGCGGCGAACACCGCAACATCCAGCAACGACGTCTTTCCCAGACCCGTGGGAACGTCGAGAAGAGCGGGCCACCCCTCCCGGTGCACCCGGGCCAGCAGAGCCACCTGCCAGGGGAAGGGACCGTATCCGTGGACCTCCTCGTAGAAGGCGACGAAATCGGCTACCGACAGGCTGTCCATCACGCCGTCCTCTCCGGGACGAACAACCCCAGCCCCAGGTAGCGCAGCGAACCGGCGATCACCGGTCCCACCACCGGGCGGGGGAACCTCACCCGCACGTGAACCATCGGACGGCGCGGCCGCCCCTGCGGCATGCTGCCCGCGCGAGGTCGCCACACCGCGCCCTCTAGCAGCGGCGCCGCCGAGACCGCCACCTCGACCGGCTCCGGATAGCCGACCCGGGCCAGCGATTTGACAACCAGCGACTCGATCGCACGGCCCTTGCGCGGCATCCCGTCGGTGACCAGCGGCGTCGCCGTCACCCACCGGCACGCCCCGCCCTCCGGGCCACGCCAGGTCTCCGGCGACAGCCCGCGGCGACGTGGGTCGTGGCCGTAGAGGAGTCCCGTGGAGCGGCCGGACCAGGTGAGGCGGGTGAGGGCGCCTTCACCGCTGACCACGGCGCGCACCAGCCTCTTCCACTCCTCGGCCGGCATGTCCCGCGGTACGGCCAGAGCCAGGCCGAGCAGGTGCCCGTCGGCGTGCCGGTGCCCCACATCCGGCAGCGCCAGGTAGCCGACGTGCGTCCGGCCGTCGGCGCCGTGGCCGCTCACCTGCGCGGGCACCTCCGTCCCGATCCTGCTGATCACCGCCTTGCGCAGCATCGAGGTGAGCGTCAGGACACGGTCCCCGCCGATCCGGGACGCCTGACGATCAAACCCCCAGATCATCAAGCTGTCCCACGGGGATCGGAACGGTACCTGCACCGCCTGCGGTTCGACGGCGGGCAGGTACGGGACCGCCCTGGCCACCTCCCAGGAGCGCGCACCCGACTCTAGGCGTCGATGAGGGCATCGGTGTACCCCGGGTACGGCACGCGCAACGCGACAACATCGCCGTCACCGAGGCGGCTCGGCAACCACTGAGACCAGACCGCAGGCCCTTCAAGGGCCTCGGGGGCGACGCTGACCTCGGCCTGACCGGTCGACCTGCCGACATACGGCACGTTGCGCGCCATTCGACGCAGCCGTGCCACCACACCTGGATCAGGCTCCGCCTCGGGCCACACGAACGCGAACCGCTCATCGGCGGGCACAGCGGAGACACGGGCGCGCGCCCCGTTGGTACGGCCCGGCCAGCTCGCGCTGCCGCCCTTTGCCGAGGCCTCGTTGGTCACCACATAGCTGTCGACCCGCGCGGTGCTTGTCGAAGGGGCGGCCCAGACTTGGGGCGAACCGCACCGCTCCAACCAGCGCAGCGCCTCCCAGTCCTCAGCACACGCGGCCGAGGCCACCAGAGCGCAGAACACCCGAGCCGGATGCGGCGGCCACTCCACCCGCCGCGGATCCACCTGCGCGGCGTCATAGCGCCCTTGGCGCAGCCGCACAGCCACAGTGAGGGACACCGCTTACCCCTCCTCGGTCGGCGCCTGCGCCACCGTGACCTCGATCGCCTTGCGCAGCGAGGGGATCGGCTCCACCAGCACGACGTCGCTGGCCATCTCGATGCCAAGCTTGGCCGCCTCCTCCTTGAGCTCGTGGAAGGCGTCGATCGCTGCCGAAGCCGAGACCTCGATCAGATTGAGTGCGCCGCCCGGCCGCTCGAGTCCCACCTGCTCGGACATCTTGGCCAGGTCGCAGCCCGACCGCAGCCACACGGACGGCCGCGCGAACGCCAACCGGTCCGCGGCCAGCGCCAGCGCCGCCAGCGTTGCGCGGGCGGTCTGCGCGGCCTGCGGTGAGGCGTCTCCGAACCGCAGCCGCTCCAGGCCGGCCAGGGAGATGCTCGCCATGCGTCGCACCTCGGCGACGGTCACCCCGCCGGGGACGGGGTTGGGGGCGATGTTGCCGTGGCCGATTTCACTCAGGCGGCTGCCCGTGGTCTTCTTCGCCCCCTCGGCCGCGTACTCCCACGCCACGGGATCCTTGCTGGAGACCGAACCGGTCAGGTTGACCGGGTCCAGCCGTCCGCCGCGGCGGGCACCGAACACTGGGTTGGTGCCGTACATGACCGCGGTGTAGAGCCGGGCGAACTTCGGCCACCTGCCTTTTCGGTGGGAGTCCCACGCGCCGTAGATCAACGAGGTGGGCTCACGCTCGTACAGGGGGCGGGCATCCAGAGCGGTGACCGAGCGCAGGCGCCTGCCGATCTCGCTCTGGTCGAACCGGACGCCGTCGATTGTGGAGTCCCGCCAGTAGGCGTCGGCGTAGCGGTGGGGGGCGTCGAAGGAGGTGATGCGGACCTCACCGTGCGCGGTGGGGGTGCGCATCTCCAGCATCGGCAGCTCGATACGGCCCTCGTCCCGGGCCTGTTTGAGGGCTTTCTCGGTCCGGTTGGCCTGGGATTGCTCCTGGTCGAAGGTCACCGTCTTGACGACCGCGCCATCCAGGAGGCGGTCGGCCACCAGGTACTTCCTGGTCAGGTCGCGCTCGCGTTCCTCGATGGGGAAGGTCGGGGGCATTGCGATGTTGCCCAGACCACCTACTGGCTGGTAGGTAGCTTGCACCACCAATGCGGTGTGAGTCCTGTCCTCGTTTGTCGCATCTAATAGGATTTGGGTCAAGCTCACTTGAACGCCCCTT
This sequence comes from Sinosporangium siamense, assembly GCF_016863435.1. GTDB lineage: Bacteria > Actinomycetota > Actinomycetes > Streptosporangiales > Streptosporangiaceae > Sinosporangium > Sinosporangium siamense. The sequence goes on along the minus strand of NZ_BOOW01000044.1, from coordinate 10,196 downwards.
TCGCACTTCGCTCGGTCGTCGACTTTCTCGACATGCGGAGAATGCCAGAGGCGACTGACAATTCTGATGCGCCTGCAGGTGCGGGGGTAAAAGCGTGATTTGGTGGCTAGCGTCCATAACGATGGCATCTATGGCGAGTTGATCGATTTCTTTTCTGGCGAGCCGCAGTGGAGATCTAAAGCCCAAGCGAGCTCGATCGAGATTGCATCGCTCGGAGTGGAGAAGGGGCTGGCTGCGCCAACTGGAGAGCCCCTGTGGTACGGGGCCACGAACGGCGCTCGAGGAGAACTGTGAAAGCTAGGCCGGAGAGCGGATGGCGCTCTTACTCGGTCGCTGCATTGATGCCGCCTCTGGAAAGGGGAAACCTGATCGTTGACCGCAAACGCGACTGCACTCATGCTGCCGTAATGGTGATGCTCCCCTGAAGCACGCCGAAACTCGGCTACTCGGGCGTATGCGCAGTGTGTAGCCATCCACCGCAATGATGCCGCTCCAACAGAGGCGGTGAATCTTCCGCTCCCGTTCCGCCCCAGAGCGACAGCCGAGCAGCCGCAATGATGCCTGCCCCGATAAGGGCGGTGAAACCTTCGCGAGCTGCGAAGTTGGCTTTCTAGCAGATGTGTCGGTCGAATATGCAGTCTATTTTGTCGCTTATGTGGCTCCTTGGGCTTGGGGCCTCCCGGGGTATCTGTGAACTTACGGTTCCCAACCTGCGAGACCTGCGAGACCTGCGGGCGGCGGGTGGTGGGTGCTTGGTGCTGCTCGTCCTCTGTGGCACCGAGTGACGGCTAGTTCGAAGGGCGAATGGGGGTCGAAAGATCAAGAAGGTGCGCAACTCGATAACGCAGCCGAAGTGGTTTGTATCGCAAATCTCCTTGATGTCTGGTTTGCGTATTGAGGGGTATGTTTATGCCTCGAAATCCCCGAAGGCTGTGCTTCGCGGAGGATGTGAATCGGTAGTGGGTCGGGGCTCGTATCGTAATACTGCATCCTGGACGCCTTGGTGCCCGGCGCTGCATGTAAAGCTGACTAGATCAACTGGCTCCGCTATGCCGGTTCTGGGCTTCCCTGTGGAGAGCGGTCAAACTGTCGGTTGGAACCGCTAGATTGCACTTCCTCGCGAATGCGAGGTCCTGGGTAGTCTGCCGAATTCCTTGAGGTGCCGCTGGCCATGCAGTCTGACGAGCCGTTATCGGGTTTCAGCACCACCGTCCTGTGTGCGTTCGGCCACGAGCTTGCTCCGTACCCGTACCAAGCGAGGCTCGCTCGCGAGGGACTGCCGGACCTGCTGCGGGTGCCGACCGGGGGCGGGAAGACGGTCGCAGCGGTCCTGCCATGGCTATGGCGCACCACCGCGTTCCCCGAGGTCACACCGCGCCGCCTGGTCTACGTGCTGCCCTTGCGAACGCTGGTCGAGCAGACCGCGAACAAGGTAGCCGCGTGGCTCTCCAACCTCGGCCTGCGCGCCTCCCCGGATCCCGCGCAGTCCGCCCGGGAGGACAAGGTCGTCCTTCAAGTGCTGATGGGCGGCGCCGATCGAGACGACGACCTCTGGCAGCTTGAGCCGGGCAGACGGGCGATTCTCATCGGCACGCAGGACATGATCCTCAGCCGTGCGTTGATGCGGGGATACGCCGAAGCGCGGGCGAAGTGGCCGATCTCCTACGCGCTCTTGCACTCGGACACTCAGTGGGTGTTCGACGAGACGCAGCTACTCGGGCCGGCGTTGCCGACGAGTGCGCAACTCCAGGGGCTGCGCGACACACTGGGTACGGCGGCGCCGACGAAGACGATGTGGATGTCGGCGACATTGGCCGAGGACGGCCTGGCCACCGTCGACCACGATGTCACGGCCTTGCGCACGGTTGAGCTGTCGGCCGAGGACAGGGTTGGTGACCTGGCCAGACGCCTGAACGCGACTAGGGTCGTGGAGAGGCTGGACCTGCCTACGGCGAACAAGGGCTATCCGTCGGCACTCGCCAAGGAGTTGCTCGAACGGCATCGGCCGGGCACTCGGACGATCGCAGTGTTGAACACGGTGGAGCGTGCCACGGCGGTGTGCGCGGCGGTTCGGAAGGCCGATCCGCAGGCTGATGTGGTGTTGATCCACTCCAGGTTCCGCCCCGCTGAGCGGGGCAGCCTTATGACTCAGGTGGAGGAGGATCCTCCTCTCGCCGGGAGAATCGTGATCTCGACGCAGGTCCTCGAAGCGGGCGTGGATATCTCATCGAGAACACTGTTCTCCGAGGCCGCGCCGTGGAGTTCGATTGTGCAGCGGGCCGGGCGGTGCAATCGTGCTGGGGAGTTTGAGGTCGCCTCGCTGCTCTGGGGCCTGCCGCCGACGGGCCGCGCTCCGGCTGCGCCGTACACGCAAGAGGATGTGGACGCAGCGGCGGAGGCCCTGATCGAACTGCAGAGCGTTGCTGTCACGTCCACGGAGCTGCAGCAACGTGAGGTGAAGCAGGCTCTGGAGCTTCACCCGGTGGTCCGGCGCCGTGACCTGCTCCAGCTCTTCGACACGATGCCCGATCTGACCGGCGCCGACATCGACGTGAGCCCGTGGATCCGCGAAGGTGACGACGGCGGTGTGTTCGTGGCGTGGCGAGACTGGTCGGCCACGGGTGGTCGGCCTGGTGAGGACGAGCCGTGGCCTTCACGCGAGGAGCTGTGCCCGGCCCCGCTCGCCGACGTAAGGAAGTTGACCGCCTCGGACAGTGGCGCGCGCAGGGTATGGGTGCGGGATCGGATCGACGGGGTGTGGCGGCGCGCGAACCGGCGGGATGTTGTCCCCGGCGTGGTGCTGCTGGCCGATGCGTCGGGCGGTGGATACGACCCGGTGCTCGGATGGAGCATGGACAGCCGGGCCCCGGCCCCCACGCTGACTCCGGTGCAGCCTTCCCACTCGGTATCGGAGAACGACTCCATGGGGGAGGATCCGCTGACCTCCCGCGGCCAGCCGTGGGTGAGCTTGACCCAGCACTTGGAGGACGTCGACAACGAGGTGCGAAAGGTCGCCGAAACCACGGCGTCGCCAGGAATGTCCCCCGCTCATATCACCGCAGCCGCATTGGCTGGTCGCTACCACGACCTTGGGAAATGCCATGACGTGTTCCAGGAGACCCTGAGAACGGTCGGTCAGTCTCCGATCACGGGACTGCTGGCGAAAACGCCGGGTGGCCGCATCCGGCATTCCCGGCCTTACTTCCGGCACGAACTGGTCAGCGCGCTGATGCTCTCCCACCCTTCCTGTCGGCTGCTGGACGGTCAGCCGGAACGCGACCTGATCACCTATCTCACCGCGGCACACCATGGGAAGGTCCGTCTCAGCGTGCGTTCGGTCGGCGAGGAGTCCACGGCGGAACCACCCCTGGTGCTCGGCGTGGCCGAAGGCGACAAGACCCCGCCTTTCTCCATGGCGTCCAGTGAGCAAGTCGGACAGCTCACGCTGTCGACGGCATCACTTCGCCTGGGGGCCGAAGCGGGGGACTCCTGGACCACCAGAGCGGTGTCGTTGCGTGACCGTCCGGACCTGGGGCCGTTCCGCCTGGCCTTCCTGGAGGCGCTGGTACGAATCGCCGACATGCGTGTCAGCCGCAGCTATCGGGAGGGCACATGAACCGGATAGTTCTTCGCGGATGCCGAGCCGACGTGCTCGCCGGGTATCTGCAGGCCCTCGGTCTCCTACGGGTGGTCGCGGCGCAGGCCGACCCTAAGGCGCGACTGCACTGGCGCGGGGACGTGGCCATCCTGGACACGACGCTCTGCGAGGAGGATCTGTTCGTCTGGCTGGCTCGCTCCTACAGGCCTGCCGCGATCGTCTCACCCTGGAACTCCGGCTCCGGTTTCGCCGGCAACGGCAAGAGCCGCAGCGCCGAGCAGGCGTTGCAGGCCGTACACGACCTCGACGATGAGCGGCTTCAGCCGCTGCGCAGGGCGATCACGGTCGGCCGCCGGGTGGTGGACGAGGGGCGCCGCCGGGGATGGGGCGGCAAGAAGGACGAGATGTGGGACAAGAACCACAAGGTCGACCTGGTACGGCTGTGCCGCAACATGCTGCCCGACGACGCGCTGGCCTGGCTGGACGTGGCGGTCACGCTCACCTTGGACGATGTGGCGTTCAACGCCTTGGCCGGTACGGGAGGCAACTTCGGTCGGCAGGACCTGTCGGCCACCTACTACGACCGTCTGCTGCGGCTGATGGGCCCCAAGGCCAAAGTCGCTGAGAGCCGCAATTGGGCGGAGGCGGCACTGATCGGCAGGGAGGACGTGGCCTACCTGCGCGACACCGTCGGCCAGTACGACCCGGGAAGGGCAGGCGGCATCCACTCCGCCGCCGATGAAAAGGTCGACGGATTCGCCAACCCGTGGTCGTTCGTCCTGGTCATGGAAGGCACGCTGCTGTTCGCCAGCGCGGCCGTACGGCGCAACGGGTCCGGCCACGCGAGCGAGGCCAAGCCGTTCTTCACCCGCTCCACCCCCTTGGGGCATGGCAGCGCCGCTGAGGACGAGCCCGTCAAGGGCGAGCAGTGGGTGCCCCTGTGGGACCAGCCCGCCGGCGCCGTCGAGGTGGCCCACCTGATCGGTGAGGGACGCGCCCAATGGCGGCACCGGCAGGCGACCTCAGGCCTGGAGTTCGCCCTGGCTCTGGCCTCGCTGGGCGTCGATCGCGGTCTTAAGGCGTTCCACCGGTTCATCATCGCCGAACGGCTTGGTCAGAGTCCGCTTGCCGTCCACGCAGGAAAGATCGCCGTGGCGTCCCGACCGGAAGAAGCCCTGCTGCGCGGGCCGTACCGGTGGCTGGAGCAGGTGCGCCGCCTGAAGCCGCCGGGCGGCGTCGCCACCGCGCTGCGCCGAGTGGAGCGCGAGGTGTTCGCCGTCGCCGCCGGTGGCGGACGTACGGCGATGGCACGCTTCGTGGTCGAGTTCGGCCGACTGCACGAGACGGTGGGCCGGTCCGGGACGCTGCGTAAAGACGTCGCACCCTACAAGGCGGGGGAGCACACGGCGGACTGGCTTGCGGCCCTGGACGACGGCTCACGGGAGTGGTGGCTGGCCGCCGGCTTCGCCGCACTGCGCGACGAGACCAAAGCCACCGGACCGGGGGTCCGGGAACTGCTCACCCGAACCGGGACCAGCGGGTGGCAGGACACGCCGGGCTGCGGGGTTGAACTGTACGGCACGACCTTGGTGCGGGCACTCACTGAAGCACACCGCATCAGAGGGATCAAGACCCGTGACATGTCGTCCTCGGTCGCAGCCGAGGACGAGTCTGCCCGCGGTGTTCAGACCGCCTATCGGTACGGCCAGCGGCTGCCGATGGGCCTCCTGGCCGCGTTCCTCGCGGGCGATGTCCGGGACGACCTGGTCGCCGACTACCTGCGCGGACTACTCGTCCTGGGATGTCGCCCACGCTCGGAAGCATCCTGGCCCCGGTATGGACCCCACCTCCCGGATTGGACGCTGTCGTTGCTGTTGCCGTTCTTCGGCACCGGTGAGCTGACCATGAAGGTGCCCGACGCCCGCAGCGGTGAGCAATCGGTGAAGGCGGTACGGCTCGCGCCACGCCCCGGCTGGATCGCCTCCCTGGCCGCAGGGCAGGTGGACGCCGTCGTCAGGGAGGCGCAGCTGCGGCTGCGCATGGCCGGACTCCAACCCCGAATTCCCCGGCTGCCGGCCTCCCGGGTCGACGGCCCCAGACTCGCCGCCGCCCTGCTGCTGTCCTGCACCCGGCGCGACCGCGAACGCTCCCTCGCCAGGATCTGCGTCGCGCAAACCACTGACCATGCCATCCCCGACACTGAAGGAGTTCCCGCGTGATCCCCCTGGATGAGCCACGCCTGCGATACACGGTGCGCCTGCAGCCCGTGCTGGGCTCGACCTTCCAGCCCACCAACTTCCCCGACATCGGCGCGGCCAAGTTCTCCCGGGCCCAGGGCGGCGACTGCCTGCTGGTGGAGTCGGTCCAGTCGATGGCCAACCGGCTGGAGGCCACCGCGTGGGATCGGGCCGCGCGCCGCCCGGCCCCGCTGGTGGAGGCTCTGCCGTACGTGCGGGTGCACCGCAGGGACAACCCCGACGAACACCTCACCTCTTCGCGGGAGGAGGCTCACCGGCTCGCCTCGGCGTTCGTGCGCGACTCCACCCTGGACGGTCTGCAGATGCTGGAGGTCATCCGCGAAAGGCTGGGGCTGGTCAAAGACACTCCGCTCAACTATCCGAGGATGGCGCGGGCGGTGCTGGGGCTCGACCCGTTCTGCCTGCTGCACGGCGTGTTCTTCAGTCACAAGCAGTGGTTGGGGCAGCCCAAGTTCACCCGCGCGATCTCTGCCGTCGTCGAGGCCCACGACGTTCGGGAGGTGGTCAGCGGCGGACGCAAGGCCGATCACGTGCGCCACCAGCTTGTCGAAGGCGAGGGGGGGACCAGCGAGGGATACGGTTCCATTCCCTTCCACCGGGTGGAGTGGACCGCCGGCGACATCAAGGCGATGTTCGTCGTGGACGTCGACCTGCTTCGTTCGTACGGCCTGGGGCCGGATGCGACCGAGCTGCTTGTGCGGCTGGCGCAGTGGGAGATCCGTACGCTGCTGTCCCGCGGGCTGCGGCTGCGTACGGCGTGCGACCTGGAAGTGATCGAGGAGGCCAAGGGGCTGCCCGAGCGTGCCGAACTCGAGGGCCGCATCGGTGAACTCATCACCGCCGAAGGCATCGGCGCCGAGCCGGTCACCGTGCTCTGGAAGGGCTGACATGCCCGTCGTCCTGGCCATGCACTTCCCATGGGGGCGGTATCACGCCACCCCGTGGGGGCGCTATGTGAACGAGGGGCTCGTCGAGGTGCCGCCGTCGCCGTGGCGGTTGCTGCGGGCACTGTACTCGGCGTGGCAGATGCGGGCGCCTGAGCTGGAGGAGCGGGTGGTGCTCTCGCTGCTGGCCGCGCTTGCGGTGCCGCCGTCGTACCGGCTTCCGCCGTACCGGGTCTCGCATTCCCGGCACTACTACCCCGACAGCAAGCACCGCAGCGGTTCGGTGAGTACGGACAAGGCCGTCGACGCTTTTGCCGTACTGGATGGCGATCAGACCATCTACGCCGTCTGGCCGGTGGAACTCAACCCCGAGCAGTGGGAGGCGCTGGCCCGGCTGGCCAAGTCGATCCCCTACATCGGCCGGGCCGACTCCACCTGCGAGATCCAGGCGCTCGACCGCGTGCCGCAAGAGGCGGTCGGACACGCCCAGGCCGAACCGATCGGCTTGGACGACGATGCCCTCGGTTGGCAGCACCAGGCGGTCGAGGTGCTCTGCCCGACCCTTCCGCTCGACCTGGACGCATTGGTCCAGCGTCCGGTCGAGGTCCGCGCCGCCAAGCTGCTCTTCCCCAAGAACACCAGGAAACTCACCTATGCGGTGCCCGTGCCGTCCGACCCGGTCCGGTCAGTCGTCCACTCCGGCACGGATGTCTCGGTCGTACGGCTGGCCGTCAGCGGTGTCCGGCAACCGCGCTTGGCCCACGCCGTTCCCCTCATGGACGCGGTCCGGGGCGCATGCATCAAGATCCTCACCCGGCAGGCCGGGACATCCGACAGCCTCCTGGCCGGCAAGTCCGCCGACGGCAAGCCCCTCGCCGGAGGGCATCGGCACGCCCATTTCCTGCCGTATGACACCGATGGGAACGGGCGTATCGACGAGATCGTCGTCTGGAGCCCGGGTGGCCTGACCGCCCAGGAGGTCGGGGCACTCGATGTTCTTGCCCGACGAGGGGTGGGTGTTCCGGAAGGGGTTAGCGGTCCACGCGATCTTCGGGTGCTGGTCACCGATTCAGGAGGGGAGGAACTGCTGCCGGGGGAGTGGACCCGTCCTGCTCGCCGGTGGCGGTCGGTCACGCCGTTCGTGCCGTCGCGGCATCGCAAGCGGAGGCAGAACGGGGAGGCCTATCTGCATGAGGAGGTGACGCGCGAGCTGGCCTACCGGGGTGAGGCGGTTGGCAGGGTGAGTGTGCAGGAGGGGGAGGGCTCTGCGTTCGTGGGGTTTGTCCGGCGAAGGTGGCGTGATAGGACGTCGTCGGCGCTGCGCAGCGGGCATGCGCTTGCGTTGGAGTTCGCCGAGCCCGTCGGCGGGCCGATCGTGCTTGGGCACCTGTCACATTTTGGACTGGGCTTGTTTCAAGCCATGGGGTGACCGCTTTGGGCTGCTTGAAAACTGAAGCTGGCCTTCGGGAGGGCCCCGAGGGCTGGGCTAGGAACCTCAAGTTCTCATGGATTCCCTGGGAGGTTCCGAAGCGCAATCGACCTGTTTCGGACACGAAACACCCAGTGGAGCCCTGCGGATGTAGTCGCTGGCTGTTGTTTTCCCTGTTCGCGAAGGGTTGCACCCGTCCCTGGTGGACGGGCTCCATTGCGGCTGAAGGTCGCCTTGTCGAACCAGGCGGTCTCGCTGTTGCACCCGTCCCTGGTGGACGGGCTCCATTGCGGCTCGCTGCGTGACCTGTATGGGCGGACGTTTGATGGTTGCACCCGTCCCTGGTGGACGGGCTCCATTGCGGCTGGTCACCCTGCGTAGCTGAGGCGGGGGTCCTTGTCGTTGCACCCGTCCCTGGTGGACGGGCTCCATTGCGGCGTATCTACTCGGACCCTCGTAGGCTGGATCTGATGTGGTTGCACCCGTCCCTGGTGGACGGGCTCCATTGCGGCCACCAGCGCAGCTACGATCCCGCCCTGACCGCCCCGTTGCACCCGTCCCTGGTGGACGGGCTCCATTGCGGCCCTTACATGACAGCGAACCCCTCGCGTCAGGCAACGAGTTGCACCCGTCCCTGGTGGACGGGCTCCATTGCGGCTCTGAGTGGGTCTGGGAGAACCCCGACAGGGCGCAGGTTGCACCCGTCCCTGGTGGACGGGCTCCATTGCGGCGCCTACCAGACCATTCTGGAGTTCGCAGCCTCGCGTTGCACCCGTCCCTGGTGGACAGGCTCCATTGCGGCCCTGTGCTCATGAGGGCTCCGCGCCACGAGCCCTGGTTGCACCCGTCCCTGGCGGCCGGGCTCCCTTGCGGCTCCGGTACGACCTGGACACGCCATGTCCCGTCGGGGTGCACCTGTCCCTGGCGGACGGGCTCCATTGCGGGGGTGAGGTGGAACAGCAGCACGTCGACTTGACCGGCGGTGCACCCGTCCCCGGCGCACAGGCTCCATTGCGGGGCCGAACGGAGCGGCATCAGCATCGCCGTCATCAGGGTGCACCTGTCCTTGGCGGACGGGCTTCATTGCGGGTCCCAGACCAACCCGGCCTACGGCATCGCCCCGCTCGGTGCACCCGTCCCTGGTGGACGGGCTCTATTGCGGCGCCACCCAATGGCTCACCAGCGTCGGAGGCAACCCGGTGCACTCGCCCCTGGAAAATGGGCTCTATTGCGGTGAGGAGTTCGTCCCGGCCTTTGGCCGCTCGTATCCCGGGTACACCCGTCCCTGGCGGATGGGCTGCAGCAGCTCGGCCAGCACCGGCCCTCCGCGGCCGGTGAGCATCGCAACTTGGCCGCCCACGGCTGCGCGCTGTCGTCGATCTCCAATACCGGCACTCCGTGGCCGGTGAGCATCGCAACGGCACCGCCGCCTGGTGCGACATGAGCCTTGCCTGGAACGCTCACCGGCTCTTCGCGGCCGGTGAGCGTTGCAACTTCACCCTCGTTGGGGTCATTGTCGCCGTCATCGGCCCAGCACCGGCTCTCCACAGCCGCTGAGTATCTCAACCGCCCTTCGGCTCCCTGGTGTGGCGGCATTGCCCTAGAGCTGGCTTCCGTGGCCGGTGAGTATTACAACGAGATCAGCAGCCTCGCTCTGAAGTGCTGTGCGCCGAGCTAAGGAGAATTACATTCTGTGATATCAGGGCGTCTTTCTTGTTGGTGAAGGTGCCGGCTGAGCGGAGGACGCCTCGTAGGTCGAGGTAGCACGCGGTGTACCGCGGCTTGCCGTTGATGCCGATGCGCTTCTTCGAGTAGCCCACGGTGATCAGCCCCTTGATCGTCCGTCCGTGATTTGTCCGCGGACAAGTCGTCAGGTCCTGAGAGTGCCCGACAATGTCCAGCACCATTATCAGGGCTGTGAACTGGTGTTATATGCCCAGTCTGCATCGAGTTCAAGGTTGGTTTGAACGCGAAATCTCGCCTCATAACCCAGAGGTCGCAGGTTCAAATCCTGCCCCCGCTACCAC
>NZ_BOOW01000043.1 GCF_016863435.1 Sinosporangium siamense | reverse complement strand
TTTGCTCTGGGCGGTGATTCGATCACCTCGATGCAGCTTGCGGCGCGGGCTCGCCGGGCGGGTCTTTCGCTGACGCCTCGGCAGATCTTTGAGCGGAAGACCCCGGAACGACTCGCGGCACTGGCGGACGGACCGGCTGGAGAGGCCCCATCGCTGGGCATCAGCGGCGACTCGCTGGGCATCAGCGGCGACGAGATCCCCATCGAGCTGACCGAACGGGATCGCGCTCGGCTCAAGGCCTCGGTGCCGGAGCCGACGCACGTCTGGCCGCTCTCCCCTCTCCAGAGCGGCATGCTGTTCCACCGCGCCCTCGACGAGCAGGGCCCGGACGTCTACCAGACCCAGCGCGTCGTGGACCTGACCGGACCGCTGGACGAAGCCCGGCTGCGTGCCGCCTGGCAGACCGTGCTGGCCAGGCATGATGCGCTCCGGACCAGCTTCCATCAGGTGGAGTCCGGCCAGACCGTTCAGGTGGTCGCCGCCCATGCCCCGCTGCCATGGCAGACAGCCGATCTGTCGGATCTCGACGACGGCGACGCCCAGGCCGAGACGGACCGGCTCCTCGCGGCGGATCGTCGCGATCGGCTGGAGGTCACGACGGCTCCGCTGCTGCGGCTGCTGCTGATCCGGCTGGGCGGCGACCGGCACCGACTGGTGCTGACCTCCCATCACGCCCTGCTGGACGGCTGGTCGACGCCGATCGTGCTGGGTGAGGTGGCCGCGGCCTACGCCGGCGACCAGGTCCTGCCGGCACCGGTCTCCTTCGGCACCTATCTCGCCTGGCTGAGCAGGCAGGACGCGGCGACCGCGCAGGAGGCGTGGCGGGCCGAGCTCGCCGGGCTGGACGAGCCGACCCTGGTCGCACCCGGAGCGCTGAGGGCTCCGGGGCCGTCCGACCGCTATGAAGAGTTCCTGCCGCAGGAGACGACGCGGGCGTTGCTGGGATTCGCCCGCCGCCACGAGGTGACGCTGAACACCGTCATGCAGGCGGCGTGGGCCCTGGTCCTGGCGCGGCTCACGGGACGGCGCGACGTGGTGTTCGGCGCCGCGGTGTCGGGCCGCCCGGCGGAACTCCCGGATGTCGAGCGCGTGGTGGGGATGTTCCTCAACACCGTCCCGGTACGGGTACGGCTCCGAGGTGAGCTGCCGTTCGTCGAGCTGCTGGCAGAGCTGCAGGAGCGGCAGGCGGCACTGATGGCGCATCAGCATGCCGGCCTGTCGGAGATCCAGAAGGTGGCCGGTCCCGGCGCGACGTTCGACACGGTCTTGATGGTGGAGAACTACCCGCGGAACGCGCCCTCCTTCGGCGGCGTCACGATCAGTGGCATGGCCGCGCGGGCCGGGACGAGCTTCCCGCTGACGCTGGGTGTCGCTCCCGGCGACCGCCTCGGCCTCCGAACGACATACCGGCCCGACCTGTTCACCCGCGACGAGGTCGGCGAGGTCATACATCAGCTGATCAGGGTGCTGGAGCGGGTGCTGGCCGATCCGGCCGTGCCGGTGGGGCGGATCGGCACGCTCGCCGGCGGAGCGGATCTCGGCACCACAGCGGATGCGACGGCGGCGCTCCCGCCGGTCCCTGAGCTGCTCCGCCGGCAGGCTGAGCGGCATCCCCACGCCGTGGCCGTGGCGGCGGACGGGCGCGGCCTCTCCTATGCCGATCTGGACGAGTCCGCCAGCCGCCTGGCGGCCTATCTGGCGGGCCGGGGAGTGCGCCGCGGCGATCGGGTCGCGGTGGCGCTCGGGCGCTCGGCGGATCTCGTCGTCGCGTGGCTGGGCGTGTGGCGGGCGGGTGCCGCGTTCGTGCCGATCGACCCGGAATACCCCGCGTCGCGCATCGAGTTGATGGTGCGGGACTCCTCCCCGGCGGTGGTGCTCTGTTCCAGGGAGACCCGGGATCTGGTGCGGGACCAGGACCCGATTGTCGTGGACGAGCCCGAGGTACGGGCGGCCGTCGCTGAGGCCGAACCGCTGTCGGTGTGGTGCGGTGGCGACGACCTCGCCTACGTGATGTACACGTCGGGGTCGACGGGAACGCCGAAGGGCGTCGGTGTTCCGCACCGCGCCGTGGCCTCGTTGGTGGGACAGCCGGGCTGGCAGGTGGGGCCGGGTGACACCGTGCTGGCCCACGCTTCGCACTCGTTCGACATCTCGTTGTTCGAGATCTGGGTGCCGCTCGCGGCCGGAGCCCGCATCCTGATCGCCGGCCCGGGTGTGGTGGACGCGGGGCGGGTGCGTGACGCGGTCGCCCAGGGCGCCACTGCCGTGCACCTGACCGCCGGTGCTTTCCGCGTGCTGGCCGACGCCGCCCCGGACTGTTTCGCCGGCCTCCGTGAGGTCTTGACCGGCGGGGACGTGGTGCCGCTCGAGGCGGTGGAGCGCGTCCGGGAGGCCTGCCCCGACCTCCGCGTGCGGCACATGTACGGGCCGACGGAGACCACGCTGTGTGCCACCTGGCAGGTGATCGAGCCGGGGGAAAAGACCGGTTCCGTGCTGCCGATCGGCAGGCCGCTGGCCGGCCGGCTGGCCGTGGTGCTGGACCCGTTCCTCAACCCGGTGCCGCCGGGCATGGTCGGGGAGCTGTACCTCGGCGGCGCAGGCGTCGCACTTGGTTACCTGGGCCGTCCCGGGCTGACCGCCCCGAGGTTCGTCGCCGCCCCCGGCGGGCAGCGGCTGTACCGCACCGGTGACCTGGCGAAATGGACCCGGTACGGGGAGCTGGTCTTCGCGGGCCGGGCCGACGCGCAGGTGAAGATCCGTGGCTATCGGGTGGAACCCGGTGAGGTGGAGGCGGTGCTGGCCACCCATCCGGCCGTGCGCACTGCGGTGGTGGTGGCCGATGAGGGCCGTTTGATCGCCTATGTCCTACTGCGTGATCAGGAGGACCCCGCGATCACCAAGGTGCTCCTGGAGCATGCGAGGGGGGAGCTGCCGGAGTACATGGTGCCGGCGGCAGTGGTCGTCCTGGACACGCTGCCGCTGACGGTCAACGGCAAGGTGGATCGCGCCGCGTTGCCCGCCCCTCGCTTCACCGCGGAGTCCACCGGAGACCTGCCGGGACGCGCGTACGGCAACGAGACCGAGCGGGTGCTCTGCGAGTTGTTCGCCGAGATCCTGGGTCTGCCCGCGGCGGTTGGAGCCGAGGACAGCTTCTTCGCGCTGGGCGGCGATTCGATCACCTCGATGCAGCTCACCGCCCGTGCCCGCCGCGCCGGCCTGCTCCTGCGGGTGGAGGATGTCTTCGAGCACGCGACGCCGGCCGGGATCGCCGCCGCGGCGCGGCGGGCCGAGGAGGGGGTCGCCGTCGAGGACGGCGTCGGCGAGATCGTGTGGACTCCGGTGATGATGGAGCTACGAGAGCTCGACGAGGAGTCGGTGCTCCACGGCGAGCTCGCGCAATGGGCGGTCGTACGGGTGCCGGCGGGGTTGACACTGGACGTCCTCACCGACGGCTGGCAGGCGGTCCTGAACCGGCATGACATGCTGCGGGCTCGGGTGGAGCCGGACGGGCGGCTGGTGACCGCTCCCGTGGGGGCGGTGGCCGCCTCGACGCAGATCGAACGGATCGAGGTGGACACCGTCCTGACGGGCGGCGACCTCGACGCCCACGCGAGCAGGCAGGCTCATGAGGCCACCGGCCGGCTGGACCCGGCGGCCGGGGTCATGGCTCAGATCGTCTGGATCGTGGATGCGCCGGGGCAGGAAGCGCGGCTGGCCGTCGCGGTGCATCACCTGGCCGTCGACGGAGTCTCGTGGCATATCCTGCTGCCCGACCTGCGTGCCGCGTGTGAGTCCCGGCAGGCCGGGCGGGAGCAGGACCTGGAGCCCGTGCCGACGTCGTTCCGGCGGTGGGCCCGGCTGCTGGCCGGCCAGGCGACCGAACGCGCCGGCGAGCTGGAGGCGTGGCGGTCGATCCTGGCGGACACGGATTCGCCGCTGGGCACGAGGGTGCCGGTGCCCGGCCGCGACACGGCCGCTACCGCACGGCGCGACTCGTGGACCGTCTCAGGACCGGAGGCGGCGACGCTCGTCGACACGGTGACGGCGGCCTTCCACTGCGGCGTCCACGAGGTGCTGCTCGCCGCCTTCGCCGGCGCGGTGGCTCTGGTGCGAGGCGCCGCGGTCACGGTGGAGGTGGAGGGGCACGGCCGCCGGCCTGTCGGCGAGGCGGACCTGTCAAGGACACTCGGCTGGTTCACCAGCGTGCATCCGGTCCGGCTGGATGCCACCGGCATCGATCACGGCGAGGCGCGGGCCGGCGGCCCGGCGGCTGGGCGGCTGCTGAAGACGGTCAAGGAGCAGGTCCGGGCGTTCCCCGGAGACGGACTGGGATTCGGGCTGCTCCGTCACCTGAATCCCGAGACCGCCCCGGTGCTGGCGGCCCTCCCGAGGCCACGGGTCGCGTTCAACTATATGGGACGCTCCTCGGCCGCGGTGGGGAGGGCCGGAATGTGGCAGCCGGTGGGCGCGATCGGCGGCAATGCCCACCAGGACATGCCGCTACGGCATGTCCTTGAGGTGGGCGCAGCCGTACAGGACGGCGTGGACGGGCCGGCCATGCAACTCACGTTGACCTGGGCAGGCGAACTCCTGGAGGAGCCTGAGGCGCGGGCCCTGGGGCAGGCGTGGCTGAACGTGCTGTCCGGCATCGCCGCCCACGCGGCCGCGCCGGGCGCCGGTGGATACACCCCGTCTGACTTCGCGCTGGTCGAACTCACGCAGGCCGAGGTGGACGAGGTGAGCGGGCCGGCCCTCGCCGACATCTGGCCGCTCTCGCCACTGCAGGAGGGTCTGCTCTTCCACGCCGCCTACGACGCGACCGGACGCGACGTCTACGAGAGCCAGCGGGTGCTGGACCTGATCGGCCCGCTGGACGCCGATCGGATGCGGGCGGCCTGGGAGAGCGTCCTGGCCCGGCACGACGCGCTGCGGGCGAGCTTCCATCAGCTCGGCTCCGGTACGGCGGTGCAGGCGGTGGCCGACCGTGTCGAGCTGCCCTGGCGCACCGCGGACGCGGGGAGCGCCGCCGAGGCGGAGCTGGCGGCGGCCGGGGAACTGACGGAACGGTTCGATCTCAGCCGGGCGCCGCTGCTGCGGCTGCTGCTGATCCGCCTGGACGAACGGTGGCACCGCCTGGTGGTCACCAGCCACCACATCATCGCGGACGGGTGGTCGCTTCCGGTGCTCTTCGGCGAGGTCAAGGCGTTCTATGAAGATCCGCCTGCGGCGCGGTCGGCGGTGTCCTACCGGGAATACCTGGAGTGGCTGGACCGCCAGGACGCCGAGGCGGCCCGGGCCGCGTGGCGGGATGAGCTCGCAGATCTGGACGAGCCGACCCGGGTCTCGGCCGGCGAGACGGCGACGGTCGCGGAGCGGCCGGAGCGGGTGCGCTACGAGCTGACCGGGGAGCTGTCCCGCGCCGTGACCGGCCTCGCGCAGGCTCAGGGCGTGACCGTGAACACCGTCCTGCAGGCGGCGTGGGCGCTGGTCCTGGCTCGGCTGACCCGGCGCACGGATGTGGTGTTCGGGATGACGACCGCGGGCCGCCCGGCGGAGTTGCCGGCGGTCGAACGCATGGTGGGACTGTTCATCAACATGGTGCCGGTGCGGGTCAGGCTGCGTGGCACGAGCACGATCGCGCGGCTGCTGACGGAGTTGCGCGAGCGGCAGGTCGCGCTCATGCAGCATCAGCATCTCGGGCTCGCCGAGATCCAGCGAACCGCGGGTCCCGGCGCGAGCTTCGACAGCACTGTGGTGTACGAGAACTATCCCCGCCCGCCGCTGGACTCGCAGGAACCAGACGGGTTGACGATACGGCCGGTCGGTGTGCCGGAGGACGCAGGGCACTACCCGCTGACGCTGGTGGCCGCCCTCGACGATGGGCGGGTGGTCGGCGACCTCATCTACCGCCCGGACGCGTTCAGCCGGGAGCGTGCCGAGCTGGTCATGACCGTACTGGTGCGTGTCCTGGAACAGATGATCGCCGATCCGGCCGGCGCGGTGAGCCGGATCGGCCTGGGTGGGCCGGGCGCGGATCCCGCCTGGACCTCGGGCGGCCCGCGGGCCGGGAGCGACGCCCCGCTGGGTGAGCTGGTCCGGCGGATCGCGACGGAGCGGCCGGACTCCGTCGCGGTCGTCGGCGGCGACGGAGAGCTGACCTACGCCGAGCTCTTGGCCCGGGCGATCGGCCTGGCCAGGCATCTCGTCCGGCGTGGCGCCGGGCCGGAGCGGCGAGTCGGTGTGCTGGTGGAACGCGGCGCGGACTGGGCCACGGCGGTGCTGGGCGTGTCGCTGGCGGGCAGCGCGGCGGTGCTGATGGAGCCGAGCTACCCGCCAGAACGGCTCGGCTGGATGATGTCCGACTCGGCGCCCGCGGTGGTGGTGTGCTCCGCCGCGACCCGGTTCCGGGTGCCCGTCGGCATCGACACGGTTGTCGTCGGCGAGGGCATCGCAGACGGCCTCGCCGGCGACGTGGAGCTGCCGGTGGTGGTGCCGGAGAACGCCGCATACGTGGTGTACACCTCGGGTTCGACAGGGGTTCCGAAGGGCGTCGTGGTGTCGCACGCCGGTCTGGGGAATCTCGCGGCGGCGCAGATCGACCGCTTCGGGGTGGCCCCATCGTCGCGAGTGCTGCTGATGGCGGCGCTGGGCTTCGACGCGGTCATGTCGGAGTTGCTGATGGCGCTGCTGTCGGGCGGCACGCTGGTGGCGCTTCCCGGGTACGAGCTGCCACCCAGGACCGGACTCGCGGATGTCCTCGTCCGATGGGGGATAACGCACGTCACGGTGCCGCCGAGCGTGCTCGCCACCGTGGCGGAGGATCTGCCTGACTCGGTGAAGACGATCGTGGTGGCCGGCGAGGCGTGCGGGCCCGATCTGGTGGAGCGGTTCTCCCTCCGGCATCGGATGGTCAACGCCTACGGGCCGTGCGAGGCGACCGTCTGCTCGACGATGAGCGGGCCGCTGGCGCCTGGGGCGGCGGTGCCGATCGGCACGCCCATCGCCGGTGGCCGGTGCGAGGTGCTCGATCAGTTCCTGCGACCGCTGCCGGCCGGGGTGACCGGGGAGCTGTACGTGGCCGGCGTGGGGCTGGCGCGCGGATATCTGAACCGCCCCGGACTGACCAGCACGCGGTTCGTGGCGGCTCCGGACGGCCGGCGTCTGTACCGCACAGGCGACCTCGCGTACTGGACTCCCGGCGGTGAGCTGGTCTTCGCGGGCCGGGCGGATGATCAGGTCAAGGTCCGAGGGTTCCGGGTGGAACCGGGGGAGATCGAGGCGGCCATGACCGCGCACCCCCACGTAGCCCAGGCAGCTGTGGCGATGTGGCGGGGACGGCTCATCGGCTACGTGACCCCGGCTCCCGGCGGAATCACCGTCGATGAGATGCGCGAACACCTCGCCGCCCGGCTGCCGGGGCACATGGTGCCGGCCGTGATCATGATGGTCGAAGCGCTTCCCCTGACCCCCAACGGCAAGGTGGACCGTAAGGCTCTCCCTGAACCGGAGTTCGCCGCCGGAGGCGAGGATCCGGAGCGAGCGACAGGCTCCGACGCGCCGGTTACCGAGACAGAGCGGGCGCTGTGCGACGTGTTCGCGGAGGCACTCGGGGTCGATCGGGTCGGTGTGGACGACAGCTTCTTCGATCTCGGCGGCGATTCGATCATCTCGATGCGGTTGGCCGCCCGAGCACGCAGCACGGGGCTGACGATCAGCCCTCGGCAGGTGTTCGAGGAGAAGACTCCGAGAAAGCTCGCCGCGCTGATCGATGCGGCCCCACCGCATTCCCCGCCCGATCCCGGTGCGGCAGCCGTTCCGTCCGGCGCCCCGCTCGTGGATCTCACCAGGCACCAGATGGCCGAGCTCGAGGCCGCCCTCGGCGAGGGACCCGACCGACTCCATGACGACGCACCTCACGAGGGAGAACAGCGATGAGCAGAATCGAGGATGTCTGGCCGTTGTCGCCGCTGCAGGAGGGCATGCTGTTCCACGCGGCCCTCGGCGCACCGGACGAAGGCGCCGATGTCTACACCGTGCAGACGGCCTTGGAGATCGACGGTCCGCTGGAAGCGGAGCGTCTGCGCGAAACGTGGCAGGCCCTGGTCGCCCGGCACCCCGCCCTGCGGGCCTGCTTCCGCTACGTGAGCGGGGCGCAGCTCGTCCAGGTCGTGGCGCGAGAGGTCAAGATTCCGTGGCGCGAGAGCGATGTCGCGGGAGAGGACGAGCCGGAGCCGGCGGCTGACAGGATCGCCCGCGAGGAGCTGGGCCGGCGGCTCGACCTGACCGTCGCCCCGCTGTTACGGCTGGCGCTGATCCGCTTCGGTCCTGAGCGGCACCGGCTGGTCATCACCAACCATCACGTGCTGCTCGACGGGTGGTCGATGCCGATCATCTTCGGCGAGATGGCCATGATCTACCGGTCCGGAGGCGACGCCTCGGGATTGCCGCCGGCCGCCTCTTACCGGGACTATCTCGACTGGCTTTCCCGGCAGGACAGGAACGCCGCCCGGGCCGCCTGGGCGCAGGAGTTCGCCGGTGCCGGTGAGCCGACGCTGGTGGCGCCGGCGGATCGCGGCCGCGTTCCGCGCAGCGACACCGTCGTCACCCACGTGCCGGGCGAGCTCACCGGTTCGCTGTCCGCGCTGGCACGCAGCCTTGAGGTAACCGTGAACACCGTCGTCCAGGGCGCCTGGGCGATGCTGCTGGCGCAACTCGCCGGCCGTACCGACGTGGTGTTCGGCGCGACCACCGCCGGGCGCCCGGCGGATCTGCCCGGGGTGGAGCAGATGGTCGGCATGCTGCTGGGCACGGTGCCTGTGCGGGTTCGGCTGCGCGGCGCCACTCCGATCGCGGAGATGCTCAGGAGCCTGCAGGGACAGCAGACGGCTCTGATGGACCACCAGCATCTGGGACTCGCGGAGGTGCAGCGGATCGTCGGCCCGGGCGCGGACTTCGACACGCTCGTGGTCTTCGAGAACTTCCCGCACGACGGCCCGAGCTCGGTTCGGGAGAGCGATGTCGTGTTCCGCCCCTCCCACACCGGCCGGAACACCTCGCACTATCCGCTGACGCTGGTGGCGGCGCCCGCGGAGCGGATGCTCGTGCGGCTGGAATACCAGACCGGGATCGTCGATCGCGGTACGGCGATCTCGCTGCTCGACCGATTCGTCGCCATGCTGGAACGGATGGCCGCCGACCCCTCGGCGCCGGTCGCCCGCCTGGACACGGCCGGTCACCTGCCCCGTAGCGGACCGGTGCCCGAGCAGATCCGAAGGCGGGCGGAGATCCAGCCCGACGAGATCGCGGTGAGCGACGGGGTGCGCCGGCTGACCTACGCGGAGCTGGACCGGGAGTCCGGCCGGCTGGCCGGCTACCTGGCCGGGTTGGGGGTGACCCGCGGTGACCGTGTCGGCGTGGTGATGGAGCGGAACGCGGACCTGCTCGTGACGTTCCTGGGCGTGTGGCGGGCCGGGGCCGCCTTCGTGCCGATCGACGTGGGCTATCCCGCGGATCGGATCGCCCTGCTGCTGCGGGATTCCGGGGCCTCCACAGTGATCACCACCCGGGACGCCCGCGATGTCCTGCCGCGAGGGAATGACGCCCTGGCCATCGACACCCCCGAGGTGCGGGCGGCGGTAGCGGCGGCCGAGCCGGTGACGGTACGGATCGGGCCGGACGATCTGGCATACGTGATGTACACCTCGGGATCGACCGGCGTCCCGAAGGGCGTGGCGGTCCCGCACGGCGCCGTGGCCGCCCTGGCCTCAGATCCTGGCTGGTCACTGGGCCCGGGCGACCGGGTGCTCATGCACGCCTCGCACGCCTTCGACGCGTCGCTTTACGAGACCTGGGTGCCGTTGGCCGCCGGCGCGGAGGTGGTGATCGCTGAGCCGGGCCCGGTGGACGCCGCGCGGCTGCGTGCCGCGGTGGCCGACGGCGTGACCGCCGCGCACCTCACCGCTGGGGTCTTCCGAGTGCTCGCCGAGACCTCACCGGAGTGCTTCACGGGGCTGCGTGAGCTGCTGACCGGTGGGGACGTGGTACCGCCGGCCGCGATCGCCCAGATGCGGCGAGCCTGCCCCGAGGTCCGGGTCCGGCACCTGTACGGTCCGACGGAAACCACGCTCTGCGCCACCTGGCAGGTGATCGAACCGGGTGAACCGCTGGGCGGCACGCTGCCGATCGGACGTCCGCTCGCGGGCCGCCGGGCTTACGTGCTGGACGCGTTCCTGCGGTCGGTGCCGCCGGGCTTCACCGGTGAGCTCTACCTGGCCGGAGCCGGGCTCGCCCGCGGCTACCTCGGCCGAGCGGCTGCCAGCGCCGAGCGCTTCGTGGCGCTGCCGGGCTCGCTTCCCGGCGCGTCCGCGGGCGAGCGGATGTACCGTACCGGGGATCTGGCCAGGATGACGGCCGGTGGCGAGCTGGTGTTCGCCGGCCGCGCCGACAACCAGCTGAAGATCCGTGGCTATCGGGTGGAACCCGCGGAGATCGAGGCCGCACTCACCGCCGAGCCCTCGGTCGCCGAGGCGCTCGTCATCGCACGGGATGACACGCTCGGCGAGCGCCGCCTGGTCGCGTATGTCGTGCCGGCCGGGGGCGAGGTGCCTGTCGAGGAGATCCGGGCGAGGCTCGCGGAGAGCCTTCCTTCGTATCTGGTCCCGTCGGCGATCGTCGTCGTCGCGGCCTGGCCGGTCACCGCGCACGGCAAGGTCGATCGGCGGGCGCTGCCGGCCCCGGGCCCTGGCGAGCGGGTCGCCGGGCGGGACCCCGTCGGCGAGGTCGAGGAACGGCTGTGCGCGCTGTTCGCCGATACCCTCGGCGTAGCCGACGTCGGCGTCGCGGACAACTTCCTGGAGCTGGGCGGCACCTCCACTCTCGCCATGCGCCTGGTCGCGCGGATCCGGGAGGAGCTCGGCGCCGAACTGCCGATCCGGCAGCTGTTCTCGACACCGACACCCGCCGGCCTCGCGCGGGCGATGGCCGCCAAGTCGCGTCCTGTGCTCGGGCCGGGACGGCGCGCGGACCTGGACCCGGATGGCCCGCTGCCGGTCACCGCGCGGCAGCGCCGCATGTGGCTGCTCTCCCGGATCGGTGATGAGGCCGAGGGGCTGCACGTGCGCGTCGCCCTGCGGTTGCGCGGCCGGCTCGACTGCGATGCCCTCGCGGGGGCGCTGGGCGATGTCGGCGGGCGGCATGAGATCCTCCGGACCCGATTCCCCGGTTCGCGGCGGGACGTGCGCCAGGAGATCCTGGACGCCGAGTCCGGCCGCCCGCCGCTGGAGATCTGCCCCGCCACAGAAGACGATCTGCCAGGACTGCTGGCCGACCGGGCCGGACGCCCCTTCGACCTGACCGGCGAGGTGCCCTGGCGCGCGCATCTCTTCCCGCTCACCGACCGCGAACAGGTCCTGCTGGTGGTGGCACACCGGATCGCCGCCGATGAGGAGTCGGCGGACGTCCTCGTCCGCGACCTGGCCGCGGCGTACGGCGCGCGCCGGGAAGGGCGGATCCCGGAGCGGGCCCCGCTGGCCCTGCAGTTCGCCGACTACGCGCTCTGGGAGCGGGAGATGCTCGCCGGAGCGGACGAGCGGGACAGCCTGATCTGGGACCAGATCGAGTTCTGGCGGGAGAAGCTGGCCGACGGCGAGTTCCTTTCCGGCGACGCCGATCCGCAGGACACGAGCTCGCCGCTGGCCGGGCGGACACGGCCCATGCTGCCGTCGCGGCGGGCCGGCTCGGTGCCGCTGCAGCTGCCCGCCGGCTCCCACGCCCGGCTGCTGGAAGCGGCGCGTTCGGCCGGCGGGACCATGTTCACCGCGGTACACGCCGCGCTGGCGATGCTGCTGTCGCGCCTGGGCGGTGGAGGACCGGTCACGATCGGCACCCGGTTGCCGCGCGACGAGGAACAGACCGGCCTGGTGCCCATGGTCGGGCCGTTCTCGCGGTGGCTTCCCCTGCCCGTCGACCTGTCGGGGGATCCGGCTTTCGCCGAGCTCCTCGGCCGGGTGCGGGACGTGGGTGAGGACGCCCACCGCCATCAGGACCTGCCGTTCGAACGGCTCGCTGAGCTCGTGGTGCCGGTCCCGTCGATCACCCGTCACCCGATCTTCCAGGTGGCGCTCCAGCTCGACGAGGACGACATCCGGCCGGAGGACTCCTGGGCACTGCCCGGGCTGCGTACATCGCTGGTGCCGATGCCCGAGGAGGCGATGGAGCTCGACCTCTGGGTCAAGCTCCTCGACTGCCGCACCGACGAGGGGGACGCGGACGGCCTGGTGGGCTCCCTCGTGTACGCGGAGGACCGCTTCGACCGGGCCACCGCCGAGGCACTCGCCCAGCGGCTCGTCGGTGTCCTCGAACAGGTCGCCGCCGCACCGGAGGTCCGCTTGTCGCAGGTCGACGTGCCCGGATCGAAGCGGCCCGCCGTGCCGGGCCCGGCCGATCCGCAACCGGCCAGACGCCGGACGGCCGCTGCGAGCTCCAGGACGCAGGACCTGGAGATGCTCCTGCCCCTGCGCCCGGGTGCCGGGAACGGCCGGAGCCCCTTGTTCTGCGTGCATCCCAGCACCGGCCTGAGCTGGGCGTATACCCCACTCCTCCGGCATCTCCCGGCGAACCTTCCCGTCTACGGCATCCAGGCGCGCGGCATCGTGAGGGAGGAGCCGTTGGCGCGCAGCGTCGAGGAGATGGCGGCCGACTACGTCGAGCTGATCCGCACCATCCAGCCGTCCGGGCCCTACCGGCTGCTGGGCTGGTCCTTCGGCGGCAAGGTCGCCCAGGCGATGGCCACCCGTCTGGAAGAGGAGGGGGCGGAGGTGAGCCTGCTCGCGCTGCTCGACGCCTATCCCGTGTCTGTCAGTCAGTCACCGCCCGGTGGTCTTGATCCCCGGGCGGGCGACCGCCCTGCCGGCGACGACGTACAGGCGCTCGCGGAGAACCTGGGCGCGGGCCTCGGCGCCGAGGTGCGGGCGCGGCTCCGCCAGGTGATGGGCAACATGGGGGAGATCTCGCGGAACTACCGGCCGCGTCCATCGCGCGGGGATCTGCTGCTGTTCGTGGCCACCGCCGGGCGGCCCGCCGGATCGGCCGAGGAGGCCGAGGAGGCCTGGAAACCGCTGGTGGCGGGTGCGGTCGAGACGCACCGCGTCGCCGCCGACCACTACACCATGCTGGAGCCGGCCTCGCTCGCCGAGATCGGACGCGTCGTCACCCAGAAGATCGAGAGATGAGGAGAACACCATGACCAACCCGTTCGATGACGAGGACGGCACCTTCTTCGTGCTGGTCAACGACGAGGGGCAGCACTCCCTGTGGCCGGCCTTCGCCGAGATCCCGCAGGGGTGGACGGCAGTGTACGGCGAGGCCGGCCGGCAGGAGTGCCTGGAGTACGTCGAGGAGCACTGGACCGACCTGCGGCCCAAGAGCCTCGTCGCACAGATGGACGGGCGTTCCTCGGACGCTCGGACGTGAGCCGGTAGCGGCGTGGCGCAGCACGGCGACATGCGGTCCAAGTGCGCGTCATCGCCGGTTGGACACCTTGAGAGTGGGGCGCCGCCCCGGAAAGCATGGATCCATGGTCGCGCCGGAGCACAGAGTCCTGCATCTGAGAGACCGACTTGATCTGTCAGCCGAGTTGACGCGGTTGCTCGAGAGGGGTCCGCTGGTCCGGATCCCTCTCGAGGACGGATCGGCGGTCCACTGGTTCGCCCTGGGATATGAAGCTGTGCGCGAGGTCCTGGGGTCGGACAAGTTCGACAAGCGTGTGATCGGAACGCATTTCAATCACCAGGAGATGGCCCTGCCGGGCAATCTCCTGCAGCTCGACCCGCCGGAGCACACGCGGCTCCGGCGGATGGTGGCGCCCGCCTACAGCGTCCGCCGGATGCAGGCGCTGGAGCCGCGGGTCCAGGCGATCGTCGACGACCATCTGGACGCGATGGCGAGTACGGGTCCGCCCGTCGAGTTCCTCAAGGACGTGGCGGGGCCCATCGCGGCCCGCGTCGCCTGCGAGTTCCTCGGCATCCCCCTCGACGACAGGAACGAGCTGATCCGGCTCACCGCACACCGGGGCGGCAAGCGGCGGCGTGTGCTCAACGGGCACGCCTATCTGGCCTACATGCGGGAGCTGGCCGCCAGGCTCCGTCGCGACCCAGGGGAGGGGATGCTGGGGGTGATGGCACGGGAACACGGCGCGGACATCTCCGACGAAGAGCTCGCCGGACTCTGCGCGGTCGTCATGAACTCCAGCGTCGAGCAGACCGAGAGCTGCCTGGCGGCGGGGACGCTGCTCCTCCTGGAACATCCCGAGCAGTTCGCCCTGCTGCGGGAACGGCCCGAGCTGGGCGAGCAGGCGGTCGAGGAGATCGTCAGGTATCTGTCCGTCTTCGAGGGGCTCGACCCGCGTACGGCCACAGAGGACGTCGAGATCGCCGGGCAGATGATCAAGAAGGGCGAGGCGGTGTTCTGCTCACTGCTGGCCGCCAACCGGGCGGACCCGGCCCAGGACGGGTTCGACATCACGCGTAAGGAATCCAGGCACGTGGCCTTCGGCCACGGCATTCATCACTGCCTCGGCGCGCCGCTGGCGCGAATGGAATTGCGGATCGCGTTCACGACGCTGGTGACGCGCTTTCCCTCCCTGCGGACGGCCGTGCCGGTGGAGGAGATCCGCTTCCGCCCGCCGAGCTCGAACGTCTTCACGTTGCTGGAACTGCCGCTGAGCTGGTGAACGGCGCTGTCCCCGATGAGCGACGCGCACGGAAAGTCGCCCGAGAACCTCTGCGAGGGAGCTGTGATGCAGGACTTGACGCCGGGCTTTGTGGTCGATGAGGCGACACAGGTGGTGACCCCGGAACCGGACTTCATCATCACCAGGAAGCACCTGGAACCGACGGACAGCTTGCGGGCGCTGCGGAAGAGGGGGCCCCTGCTGAAGATCAACGGCCATGCCCTCGGGTCGCTGGACGTGGACGGGACCGCGTACATCTGGCTGGCCACCGGATACGAAGTGGTGCGACGGATCCTCGGGGACCACGAGAACTTCAGCACCCGCCGCCGGCTGACCGCCGGCGAACCCATCGACGGCACAGGCGTGACCATGGTCAAGGAGCTCGTCGGGCACCTGATGAACCTCGACCCACCTGAGCACACGCGGCTCCGGCGGATGCTCACGCCGGAGTTCACGCTCCGCCGGATCCGCCGGCTCGAACCGGTGATCGGCGAGATCATCGAGGATCACCTGAACCTCATCGAGGATGCAGGACCGTCCGTCGACCTGCAAAGCATGTACGCCGAGCCGGTTGGCGGCGCAACGCTGTGCGAGCTGATCGGGGTGCCGCGCGACGACCGCGCCGAGTTCCTCCGCCGCTGCGGCCTGCACCTCGACATGAGCCGCGGCAGCAAGCGGCGCGCGGCCGACAGCATGGCGTTCAACGGCTATCTCGACCATCTGATCGGGCTTCAGCGGAAACAGCCCGACGAGGGCTTCATCGGCATGCTGGTGCGGGAGCACGGCGATGACGTCACCGACGACGAGCTGCGCGGCATGATCACTGTGGTGCTTCTCGCCGGCCTGGACAACATCTCGGGGATGCTCGGACTCGGGGTGCTGGCGCTGCTGGAGCACCCGGACCAGATCCCGGTCATTTTCGAGGATCGAACGGTCACGGACCGGGCGGTCGACGAGCTGACGCGCTACCTGTCGATCACATTCCAGCCGACGCCGCGGATGGCGCTGAACGACGTGGTCGTGGACGGTCAGACGATCAGGGCCGGCGAGATCGTCGTCTGCTCGCTGCCCATGGCCAACCGCGACGAGGCCCTCATCTCAGACCCTGACGTCCTTGACCTCAGGAGGCAGATCGCCGGGCACGTCGGCTTCGGGCACGGCGTGCACCACTGCCTGGGCTCGGCGATCTCCCGGGTGGTGCTGCGACTGGCCTACCAGGCGCTCTGGCGGCGCTTCCCGGACCTGCGGCTGGCCGTACCCGCGGAGGACATCGTGTTCCGAAAGGCGATCACCCACGGGGCGAAGCGGCTCCCGGTCACCTGGGGTCCGCCGGCCGCGAGCTGATGAGCGCGGCGAGCCGCGACACACCCTCCTCGATCAGCTCCGGGGTGAGCAGGCTGATCGACAGCCGCAGCTGATTGATTCCGCAGGCACCCGAGTCGAAGCCGCCGTAGAAGTGGTGCATCGGCGTGAACAGGACGCCGAAGTCCCTGGCTGCGTGTTCGAGCAGAGCGTCGTCGACGGCGAAAGGCACCGTGACGGTGATGAAGAACCCCCCGGTGGGGGAGTTCCAGGTGACCCCGGGGCAGGCGCCGAGCCGGCGGGTGAGCGCGTCGAGCGTGTGGCCGAGGTTGCGCCGGTAGACGGCGGCCTCCCTGGCGTTGGCCCGGGCGAGGCTGTTGTCGTGCATCAGCAGCTTCCCTCCGATCACCGCCTGGGCGATGGGGGAGGTGTTCACGGTGAGCATGCCCTTGAGTTTCGACAGTTCGTCGGCGAATCCGCCGGGATCGTCTCCACCAGGACTGCTCGGAGTCAGCGGCTGGTCCGCGACGACGTATCCGACGCGGGCACCGGGCATGCCGGACTTGGCGAAGGAACCGAGGTATACGACGCATTTGGTCTGATCCAGCGCCTTGAGTGCCGGGAGCCGTTCCTCGCCGAACAGTCCGTAGGCGTTGTCCTCCAGCAACAGCAGGCCGGTCGCCTCGGCGATCTCCAGCAGCCGGTGCCGGGTGGCCAGATCCAGGCTGACACCGGTGGGGTTGGCGAAGTTCGGCGTCAGATAACAGCCCCGGACCCGCAGCCCCCGCTCCCGGGCGACCTTCACCTGTTCGAGCAGGTGGCCGGTGTCTATGCCGTGCTCCGTCGACCGCACGGGCCACACCGGCATCTCGGTGAGCAGCGCCGCGCCCATGAGGCCGACGTAAGTGGGGGCGGATGCCAGCAGCACGTCACGGTCGCTCGCCCGCAGCGCTCGAAGCACCAGGAAGATCCCCTCCTGGAAACCCACAGTGACCACCACGGACGCCGGGTCGATGTGGATGTCCTCGTCCTCGGCGAGGTGGCGGGCGACGAGCTCGCCGATCACACCCTTGGTCGTGCCGTACTGGAAGAGGGTGCGGGTGACTCCGGCTTCGTCCATCCCCCGATCCCGGCGCAAATGGTCGCAGAAGGCGTCGAGGTATTCGTGGATCAGTTTGACGTCGAAGAATTCCTCGTACGGTCGCCCCGCGGCCATCGAAATGGCTCGGGGATACTTGTCGGCGATCTCGTTCAGCAAGTTCATCGAGGCGATCGCGGGGTCGGTGAGTGAATTGTGCAGCGTTTCCCTGTCCAATTTCGTGGAAAATGATTCTGCGGTCACGGGGTATGAGAATCAACTCTGGGCGTCCAGCTGTCAAGCCCCTCCTATTGACGATGGCCGGGCGGAATTCCATAAATGGAAATCACATCCGCTACTGATGCGAAGGGCGAGATCCATGGCCGCGTCACAGGTCAGGCAAGTGCTCAGAAGCAAGCTCAGGACATGGGGGTGGATGTACCGATGACGCCCGCAGCCCAGTGCTTCGCGTCCGCCGAGGTCACCGCACCCGCCGTGCCGACCGGGATCACCACGATCGCGGGAGTGGGCACCGCCACCACCGGCATCTCCTACACCCAGACCGAGCTCCTGGAGCTCCTCGCCATCGAAGACCCCAAGGTGCGGTCTCTCTTCCTGAACAGCGCCATCGAGCGACGGCATCTCACGCTCCCGCCGCCGGACGCCGCAGGAGGTCGCCGGCCGGAACCGCAGGGTGACCTTCTAAAAAAGCACAAGCGGGTCGCCGTCGAAATGGGCTGCCAGGCCTTGGAAGCCTGCCTGAAATCGGCGGGGGCGACCCTCGCCGACCTGCGCCACCTGTGCTGCGTCACCTCGACGGGATTCCTCACCCCCGGACTGTCCGCCCTGATCATCCGCGAACTCGGCATAGACCCCCACTGCAGCCGCGCCGACATTGTCGGCATGGGCTGTAACGCCGGCCTGAACGCGCTCGGGATGGCCTCGGGCTGGTCCGCCGCCCATCCCGGCGAGCTCGGCGTGGTGCTGTGCAGCGAGGCATGCTCCGCCGCCTACGCCCTCGACGGCACGATGCGAACCGCCGTGGTGAACAGCCTGTTCGGCGACGGGGCCGCAGCCCTCGCGATGGTCGCCGGCGACGCTCCCGTGAAGGGGCCCCGCGTTCTGAAGTTCGAAAGCCTCATCATCACCGACGCGGTCGATGCGATGCGCTATGACTGGGATTCCGCCGGGAGCCGGTTCAGCTTCTTCCTCGACCCGCAGATCCCCTACGTGGTGGGTGCGCACGCCGAGCTGATCGTCGACCGCCTGCTGTACGGCACGGGCCTGCGCCGCGGAGACATCGCCCATTGGCTGGTGCACTCCGGTGGCAAGAAGGTCATCGATGCGATCGTCATCAATCTCGGCCTGGCCAGACACGACGTACGGCACACCACCGGAGTGCTGCGGGACTACGGCAACCTGTCCAGCGGCTCCTTCCTGTTCTCTTACGAGCGGCTCGCCGAGGAAGGCGTGACTCGCCCAGGGGACTACGGGGTCATGATGACCATGGGGCCTGGCTCCACGATCGAAACGGCGTTGATCCAATGGTGAGCCCGGGGATGGGCGATGATCTGACGCTGCGTGTCGACGGCGGCCGTGCGCTGACAGCCGCCTCGATCCGGGAGCTGGATGCCCTGTGTGACCGCGCCGACGCCGCAGTTCAGCCGGACGGACGGGAGCCTGGCCTGGTCACGGTCCACGTCACGGGCGTCCCACCGGCCGGCTGGACGGAGGACCTGACGGTCGGACTGGTGACCAAATGGGAACGGGCGGTTCGCCGCTTCGAGCGTCTCGGCCGGCTCACCACGGCAGTGGTGTACGACGACTGCGCGGGCCCGGCCCTGGATGTTCTCCTCGCCGCCGACGTCCGGATCGCCACCCCAGAGGCCCGGCTGTTGCTCCCCACGGGGCACGACGCCACCTGGCCGGGCATGGCCGTGCACCGGCTCGCCCAGCAGGCAGGGGCCGCCGGCATCCGGCGGGCGGTCCTGCTCGGCACCCCGATCACGGCAAGCCGGGGACTCGCACTCGGGTTGCTCGACGAGGTGCGCGAGGACACCTCCGCGGCGCTCGCGGCGCTCGCGGAGACCAGCCGCGCCCTTGCCGCTCCGGAGATCGCGATTCGGCGGCGGCTGATCCTCGACGCCGTCTCGACCGGCTTCGAGGAAGCGCTCGGCGCGCACCTGGCCGCGGCGGACCGCTTCCTCAGAAGGGAGGCCGCGCCGTGACCGTTGACCTGGCGTTCCTGGCCGGTCTGGAGCAGGACGCCCGGCAGCTCGACGACCTGCTTGCCGCCATGCCGGTGCCAACCGTACGGACCGCGGCGCAGCGGGCGGCCGCCGCCGCGGCACTGGACGCCATCAGGGCGCGGCGCAGCCGGATCATGGCGGTGCACGCGGAGGCGATCTATGACCGTCTTACCGACGGCCGGACCCGGTACCTGCGCATCGACGAGCTCCTCGCCGCCGCCGCGGCCGGCTATCCCGGGCTGGTGCCCTTGGAGACACAGATGGCGGCGGAGTCCGCCCGGGAACAGGCGGACAAGGAGGGGTACGAGATCGACCAGGCGATCTTCCTGCGCGGCATCCTGTGCTCCCCGGTCGCGGCTCCGCATCTGCTGGACGCCATGCTCCGCCCCACCGTGCGCGCCCTGGACCTGCTGCCCGGATTCGCCGAGTCGGGGATCGCGGAGCTGGAATCGGTCCGAGTGGAGCGCCGCGACGGGGTGGCACACCTGACCCTGTGCCGGGACGACTGCCTGAACGCCGAGGACGAGCGCCAGGTCGACGATCTGGAGACGGCGGTCGACCTGGCTCTGCTCGACCCGTCCGTCCGGGTGGGACTGCTGCGCGGCGGGCCGATGAGCCATCCCCGATACGCCGGTCGGCGGGTGTTCTGCGCGGGCATCAACCTGAAGAAGTTGAGCTCGGGCGACATCCCGCTGGTGGCCTTCCTGCTGCGGCGGGAGCTGGGATACATCCATAAACTAATCCGCGGCGTGCTTGTCGGGGATTCGTGGCGCTCCCCCTATCTCGACAAGCCGTGGGTGGCGGCCGTCGACACCTTCGCCATCGGCGGCGGGGCACAGCTCCTGCTCGTCCTCGATCACGTGCTGGCGGCGTCGGACGCCTACCTCAGCCTTCCCGCGGCCAAAGAGGGCATCGTCCCGGGTGTCGCGAACCTTCGGCTCACCCGATTCACCGGGCCACGGCTGGCTCGGCAGATGATCCTCGGCGGCCGGCCGATCCATGCGGCCGAGCCCGAGGCCCGGTTGCTGGTGGACGAGGTCGTCGCGCCGGAGGAGATGGACGCGGCGATCGCGCGGGCCCTGGAACGGCTCGGCTCCGAGGCCGTACCCATCAACCGGCGCATGCTCAACCTCGCCGAGGAACGGCCCGCGGAGTTCGCTCGGTACATGGCCGAGTTCGCGCTGCAGCAGGCGCTGCGCGTGCACGACGCCGATGTGATCGGCAACGCCCGTGCCTTCGCGCGGAGGCGGGGAGCGGCATGAGCGTGGGCGCCGGCCGTCGATTCGAGCGGGTGCGGTACGAGAAGCGAGACCACAGCCCGGACAGCATCGAGGCCGTCCGCGCCTTCACCGAGAACCGCGACCCCGTCTGGACGGGGCGATGAGGGAGTGTCCACGCCGCCCCGCTGTTGCCTGAGGACGCGGCGATGCAGGGTTGGTGCAGTAGATCACCGAGGAGCAGCGAGGAGTGACGGAATGACTTTCGAAGAGTTCGACGTGGTGGTAGTGGGCGGCGGGCCGGCCGGCTCGACGCTGGCGGCTCTCACAGCCATGCGCGGACACAACGTGCTGGTGCTGGAGAAGGAGCATTTCCCTCGGTACCAGATCGGCGAGTCCCTGCTGCCCAGTACCGTGCACGGGATCTGCCGGCTCCTCGGGCTCACCGAGGAACTCGCGGAGGCCGGGTTTCCGGTGAAGCGCGGCGGCACCTTCCGGTGGGGAGCGAGGCCCGAGCCTTGGACGTTCTCCTTCTCCGTCTCTCCGCACATCTCCGGGCCGACGTCCTTCGCCTACCAGGTCGAGCGTTCCCGGTTCGATGAGCTCATGCTGAAGAACGCCCGGCGCAAGGGAGCCGAGGTCCGTGAGGGGTGCGCGGTGACCGCGTTGATCGAGGGGGAGGAGGGGCGGGCGGCTGGGGTCAGGTACACCGACGCCGACGGCGCTGAGCACGAGGTGCGGGCGCAGTTCGTGGTCGATGCCTCGGGGAACAGGAGCCGCCTCTACTCCAAGGTCGGCGGGGAGCGGAAGTACTCCGACTTCTTCCGCAGCCTGGCGCTGTTCGGCTACTTCGAGGGCGGAAAGCGGCTGCCCGCCCCGAACTCCGGCAACATCCTCAGCGTCGCCTTCGACTCCGGCTGGTTCTGGTACATCCCGCTCAGCCCCACGCTGACCAGTGTCGGCGCCGTGGTCCGGCGGGAGATGGCGGAGAAGATCCAGGGCGATCGGGAGAAGGCCCTGGCCGCTCTCATCGCCGAGTGCCCCCTGATCTCGGAGTATCTGGCCGACGCGACCCGGGTGACCTCCGGTCAGTACGGCGAACTGCGTATCCGCAAGGACTACTCCTACCACCAGACCTCCTTCTGGCGACCCGGAATGATCTTGATCGGGGACGCCGCCTGCTTCGTCGACCCGGTGTTCTCCTCCGGCGTACACCTGGCCACGTACAGCGGGCTGCTCGCCGCCCGCTCCATCAACAGCGTCCTCTCCGGCGATCTGGACGAGAAGGTCGCCCTGACGGAGTACGAGGCGCGGTACCGGCGTGAGTA
The DNA here is from genome assembly GCF_016863435.1 of Sinosporangium siamense. Lineage (GTDB taxonomy): Bacteria > Actinomycetota > Actinomycetes > Streptosporangiales > Streptosporangiaceae > Sinosporangium > Sinosporangium siamense. The sequence goes on along the minus strand of NZ_BOOW01000043.1, from coordinate 120,211 downwards.
CGGGGTCTTCTACGAGTTCCTGGTCTCCTTCTATGAGATGCACCGGGACGAGGATTCGTACTTCTGGCAGGCGAAGAAGGTCACCCGCAACAACCACACCGAGATCGAATCGTTCGTCGACCTGGTGGGCGGCGTGTCATCCGGCGAGCAGGTCCTGACGAGCTCGACCACCGGTCGGCTGCGGTCGCGGTCGGCGGAGTTCGCGGCCGCCGTGGAGGAGGTCGCCGTGAGTGACGACGGCAACATGGTGCCGATGTTCAAGTCCACGGTGGTCAAGCAGGTGATGGCCGAAGGAGGGCAGGTCCAGATGAGGGCGATGCTCGGCGAGGACGCGGAGCCGGAGGTGCCGCTCTTCCCAGGGGGCCTGGTGGCGTCGCCGGACGGGCTGTCCTGGCTGCCGTACCGGCCCGCATGAACCAGCCCGCTCCCTTGATCGGGGCCGGCCCCCTCTTGCTCTTTCTCCTCCAGGTCGGCGCTCTGCTGCTGGTGGCGCTGCTGCTGGGCCGCGCGGCGGCGGCGCTGCGGATGCCGCCGGTGGTGGGCGAGCTCGCCGCCGGCCTGGTTCTCGGCCCGCTGGTATGGCTGTTCCCGCCGGACCCCGCGCAGTTCCACCTGGTTGACGCCGTCGCGCAGGTCGGGGTGCTGCTGCTGGTGGGCCTGACCGGCGCACACCTGGATCTGCGGCTGATCCGTCGGCAGGGCGCGACGATCGCGCGGCTGAGCGCCTTCGGGCTGGCCGTACCGCTGGCGATGGGTGTCGCGGCCGGGCTGATGCTGCCGGTCTCGATGCGAGGGCCCGCCGACCCGGCCGTGTTCGCGCTCTTCCTCGGGGTGGCCATGTGCGTCAGCGCGATCCCCGTGATCGCCAAAACGCTCCACGACATGAACCTTTTGCACCGCAACGTCGGGCAGCTGACCCTCGCGGCCGGAATGATCGATGACGCGTTCGGCTGGCTGATGCTGTCGGTGGTGTCGGGGATGGCCACCTTCGGAGTGCGCGCAGGGACCGTGGCAGGTTCCGTGGCGGCCCTGGCCGGGGTGCTGCTGGTCGCCGTCGTGGTCGGCCGGCCCCTGGTGCGCGCCACATTCCGGCTGACCGGTAGGTACAAGGACAACTCGCCCACGATCATCGGAACCGCGGTGATCGTGCTGCTGTCCGCTGCCGGGACGCACGCCCTCGGGATGGAGCCGGTCCTCGGCGCATTCGTCGCCGGCCTGCTGATCAGCGCCGCGGCGCCTGACCCGGCGAGGCTCGCGCCGCTGCGGACCGTGGTGCTGGGACTCTTGGCCCCGCTCTACTTCGCCACCGTCGGACTGCGCATGGACCTGGGCGCGCTGGCCCGGCCGGAGGTGCTCTGGGTCGCGGTGGTCATGGTGGCCGTCGCGTGCGCGGGAAAATTCCTCGGTGCTTTCCTCGGCTCCTGGACCAGCCGGATGAACCGGTGGGAGGGGCTGGCTCTGGGAGCGGGCATGAACGCCCGGGGCGTCATCCAGGTGATCGTGGCGACGGTCGGGCTGCGGCTGGGCGTGCTCACCGTGGAGATGTACACGATCATCATCCTCGTCGCCATGATCACCTCGGTGCTGGCGGCACCCGTCCTCCGCCTGGCGATGGCACGGGTCGAGCAGACGGCCGAGGAACAGGCCCGTCACGCGGCACAGGGCCGGCTCGCGTCGCCCGCGAAGGTTAGTGAAACCTGAAACAGCGCTCCTCAGTCTATGGCAGGGAATAGGCGGAGTGTATTAATGCCGCCCCGGCTGATTTCGCTCTCAGGTCCATTGGGTGTCAAAGGCAATGTCCTTGACGCATGCCGCAGAAAAAAGGAAATCTATAAGAAATGAATCGCTTCTAGGGAGGCCTGATATGGCTCCGGAATCTCCATTATCCGACCTTTCAATCGACTACCTTGAAATATATGTCGGCAACCTTGAGGTAGAGGCATTCACCTGGGTGGACAAGTACGGTTTCACCGTCGTCGGCACGGGCGGTTCGGCGGATCACCGCAGCGTCGCACTGCGGAACGGGCCGGTGCTCCTTGTCATCACCGAGGCGATCTCGGACCGGCATCCCGCCGCGGAATACGTACAGACCCACGGTGATGGCGTGGCCGACGTCGCCCTGCGCACCCGGGACGTCGGCGCCGCCTTCCACGCCGCCGTGGCGGCGGGCGCGACACCGGTGCGTGAGCCGGCCTGGCACGCGCCGTCGGAGGGGACCGGGGACGGCATCATCACAGCGACGATCGAGGGGTTCGGCGACGTCGTCCACACCCTGGTCCAGCGCGATCCAGGCGGCGAAACCGACTTGCCGGCCGGGTTCACCCGCTCACCGCGCTCACACGGTGCCGGAGCGGGCGAGGTCCCTCTGCTGGCAATAGACCACCTCGCCATCTGCCTTCCCGCCGGCGAGCTGGGCCGTACCGTGGAGCACTACGTCCGGACCCTCGGCTTCCGGGACATCTTCCAGGAGCGCATCGTGGTGGGGGCACAGGCGATGGAGTCCCAGGTCGTGCAGAGCGCGTCCGGAGGGGTGACGCTGACGCTGATCGAGCCCGACCCGAGCGCCCAGCCAGGCCAGATCGACGACTTCCTCAAGAGCCACCACGGTCATGGGGTGCAGCACGTGGCGTTCTCCAGCGACGACGCGGTCCGCGCGGTTCGCAGCCTGTCAGCGCGGGGGGTCGGCTTCCTCACCACCCCGGACACCTATTACGACCTGCTCGCGGAGCGGATCACGCCCAAGACGCACCCGATCAAGGACCTACGGGAGACCGGCCTGTTGATCGACGAGGATCACGGCGGCCAGCTGTTCCAGATCTTCACCCGTTCGGTGCACCCGCGCCGCACCCTGTTCTTCGAGATCATCGAGCGACGGGGTGCGGAGACGTTCGGCAGCGCCAACATCAAGGCGCTGTACGAGGCGGTGGAGCTGGAGCAGACCGGGTGATCCTGAGCTGCGTGGCCGACTACGAAAGTGCCGCCCGCATCGTCCTCCCCTCCGAGACCTGGGACTTCGTCGCGGGAGGGAGCGGTGCGGAGAGCACGATGCGGGCGAACCTCGCCGCGTTTGAGTCGATCTTCGTCGTCCCCAGAGCGCTGCGAGACGTGGCGGAGTGCTCTACCGCTTCCAGCCTGCTCGGCAGGCAGGTGTCGATGCCCCTGGCGGCCGCCCCGATCGCCTACCAGCGGCTGCTGCATCCCGAAGGGGAGCTCGCCGCGGCGCGTGCGGCGAAGACGGCGGGAATTCCGTTCGCCGTCAGCACGATGAGCAGTGTCGCGCTGGAAGAAGTCGCTGCCGTGGGGGGCACGACCTGGTTCCAGCTGTACCGGTTGCGTGACGAGCGGCGTTGCCTGGAACTCGTGGAGCGCGCCGAAGTCGCCGGGTGCCAAGCGATCATGGTCACGGTGGACGTGCCGTGGATGGGGCGGCGCCTGCGGGACGTGCGTAACCGGTTCGCCCTGCCGGAGTCGGTGACGGCGGCCAATCTCGGCGGAAGGAGTACGGCACACAGGCGACCGGCCGGCGATGCCCCTGCCGCCTCGGCGGTCGCCGTGCACACAGCACTCGAATTCGCCCCGGTCACCTGGGCGTGGGTGGACATGCTGCGCGGGCGCACCCGGCTGCCGCTGGTGCTCAAGGGAATCCTGGACCTGGAGGACGCGCGGCGCGCGGCGGATATGGGCGTCGACGGGATAGTGGTGTCCAACCACGGAGGGCGTCAGCTGGACGGTGCGATACCGAGCATCGACGTGCTGCCGGAGATCGCCGATGCGGTGGCAGGCTCCTGTGAGATTTTGCTCGACAGCGGAGTCCGCTGCGGTGAGGACATCGTCAAGGCAATCGCCCTGGGCGCGTCGGCGGTGCTTGTCGGCCGCCCGCTCATGTACGGCCTGGCCGTCGGCGGTGAGGACGGCGCCCGGGACGTGCTGGGGCTGCTGGCGGCCGAGTTCCGTGGGGCCCTGGGGCTCGCCGGTTGCGGTTCGCCGCGGGACGCGCGCTTACTACGGACTACGTTCGCGCGCAATCCCAGCCGCACGGAAATAGGGGTAGGCGCTGCCCGGATTAGGGGCGATTCGGCCATGCGTGATTAGGTCGACTTTCGCCGTCAAAGGCGGCGAAAGTGGGCCTTGATCAGGAACTACGGAGTCGCTGCCTGATTCTGTGCTGTCTGCGCTTCACTGACCGGCAGGAATGTATTCGGCGATCGCAGGTCCGTGTCTTGACGTCTGAGCGGAATGACATGGCCGATACCGCTATTTCGGCAGATCGGAGCGTTGCGACTCATCTAAGATCACAAAAGTTCGGATTAGGGGTGATTCGGCCACAGGGGGGCATTTACGTTTTTCGGATTGGGGGTGATTCGGCCACGGACGGGGCGTTTATGCTTTTGGATTAGGGGTGGTTCGGCGCAGAGGGGGCATTTACGTTTATTGTGGTGAATGTGCGTGGGGCGCCGATACCAGGAGGTGGCATGCGGGCAGCCGCAGACAGGACACATGCACAATTCGACGGGGACGCGACCGAAATTACTGGAGGTCGCAACGGGGTGCGGACAGAACAACACTTGACCGGCCACGATATGAGCGGGGCGCAACCGTGGATCCGACGAACATGAACATCAGTAACTTGCCCATCGTCGAGGTTGACCTAGAGCATTTGTCGGGTGCGCTCTCGCCGCGGATCGCCGGCGAGGATTCGGAGCACCTGGAGGCGATGCTGTCCGCCCAGGGGCAGATGCCACCCATCTTGGTGCACCTCCCATCGATGCGGGTCATCGACGGGCTGCACCGGCTGAGCGCGGCCCGCCTGCGGGGTCAGCGCACAATCGCCGCGCGGTTCTTCAGGGGCAGTGAGGCGGACGCGTTCGTCATGGCAGTTCGCATGAACATCGAACACGGCCTGCCTCTCACGATCGCCGATCGAAGACGCGCCGCCCGGCGCATCATCGGGAGCCATCCGGAGTGGTCCGATCGGATGGTCGCCTCGGTCGCGGGGGTGTCCGCCGGGACCGTCGCGGATCTGCGCGGGAGCCGGGTGGAAGGCGAGGTGCGTATTGGGCAGGACGGCCGGGTCCGGCCCCTGGACGGCACTGAGGAGCGCAGGCAGGCGGCTGAACTCATCCGCAGCGATCCCACCCTGTCGCTTCGGCAGATCGCCAGAAAGGTAGGACTCTCCCCGGAGACGGTCCGGGACGTCAGAGGTCGGCTTGAACGTGGGGAGAGCCCTATTCCGGCGGGCCGCAGGAGATCCCATATGCCGCCGGGCCGGCCACCCATCCAGGGCGGAGGCGATGCCGGGCAGAGGTTCCTGCCCGCCGCGGATCAGGACCGCCTGACCACCTTGAACCGGCTGAAGGCCGATCCCGCGCTCCGGCTCACAGAGACCGGGCGGAACCTGCTGCGACTGCTCACCCTGCATGCGATCCCCGGTCAGGACTGGGACCGCATCCTGATGAACGTCCCCCCGCATTGGGGTTCCAGTGTTACCGATTTGGCACGAGCACATGCTGCGATATGGACGGAATTCGCCGATCGGCTGGAGGGAAGACTGACGGGACTTGCCGCGGAGCGGGCGGCCGCGACGAAAGAAACCTGGACACGTGGACACGTAGCCGCTGCCAGCGAGATCGGCGTGGGTCGTGCCCGGCGGCAACGTGAGCACCGTGAGCCAAGATCGGCTCTCCCCGCACAGGCCGGAAGCCTCGGGGAGGACCGTGATGGTGGAGAGGTCCACACCGCGTGATCACCGTAGGCGCCGACTGGTCCCGAGCCGGGTTGTCGCCGGCACGCCACCGCAACCCCGAATTCGCCGAGCCGGGCCGTACAGCGGCGCGACCTCGCCCCTCAACAGGGCACGATGTCGTCCTCTTTGCAAAAATCGCGGCAGCGAGCCGGCCAAGATGCTCCCGCGTCCGCACCTGTAGTTCGCGATAGATCCGGATGAGATGCTGCTCGACCGTGCTCCGAGTGATGTAGAGCTCGCCGGCGCGTATGGCCACGCGACGCTCGGCCTCGCTCAGCAGTTCGGCCGGCCTTCTAAGATCGCTCTCCTGCGCGTCCTCGCTGGACCTTTCCTTGGCAGGCACAGTCTGATCGTTCACCGCGTCAGTGCGTCGTTCCATCGTCACACCATCGGCATGTTTCGCGCCCGTCGACCGCGTGATCCGTTCCGCACAGCCCCGGGCGGTCGCCGGCTTCTTCACGGAGACCGGGTGCAGCGTGCTGCTACAACCCTGCCTGACGGCCCGGCACTCCGCCGGCCAGCCTGCCGTCAGCAGGCAGGCAGCCACGTCGGTGACCGGGCGACCCGCGATCTGGAGGAGTCGCGCGGCAAGTCGATGTGTCTGCGCGCGGTGGCCGAACTCATGGAGGAGCACGGTCCGGCCGCTCCCCACGGGACCGCTGATCACCGCGCCGCCGCCCTGGCCCGGCAACGCGGACTCGAACACTTCGGCGAGTTCTCCCAGCTCGCGCTCTGGTCCCCCAAGCACCATCAATCTCTCCGCCCCTGTCGTTGTCGGACAACGAACGCCGCGGGGATGCCGATCAGTCTGGCCGGTCGCTCACGGCCGCCCACTCCGGACTACATCAGCACCGAGATCCGCACTACGTGCCAGTACATCTGCACACCGGTCACGGGAAGGTCACATCGTCTGTTACCGGCAGTTCGGCCGGATTTGTGAGCGTCACCATTCGGTCGTAAGCGTCCAGGGCAATATCTGCGACTCGGCGCCGATATCAGCCCAGGGGGACGGACAGGGTCATAAACCGGACGCCGGGACGGCAGCGCCTCGAACTGGACCCACAGCGGTTCGGCCAGCCATGATGGCGAACAGGCATGAAAGATCCTCATTGACGACTTGAGGCTCCGTGCCTGTGATACTCCCTGCTCCCGTGTTCACACCATCCGCGTGGGCTCTTAGCCTCCAAGGCAAACACGTACTGTCGCGAGATTGGAAGCAGCTGTAAGTGAATCCCTGCACACGTGAGCCCGGCTGGTTGGTCACCGGATACGACCTGGCCCGGCAGGCCCTCGGCGTGCCGTACCAAGACCGCTTCCAGGGGAACGTCGGCAAGTTCATGAACAGCGAGTTCCGCGACGCTGGGCAGATCACGGCCTACAGCGAGGTACCGGCCTACCTCGCCGTGGTGGCCGCCGAGCGCGCCCACCCCTGCCGGCGTACTCGGGCCCGACACCACCACGGACACCTTCGCGCTGCTGCGGAATCCGGAACAGCCGGCCGCGCTACGTGCCGACCTGGGAGAACCGATGAAGATCAAAGCCGACCGTGAGGTATGCATCGGCGCCGGCATGTGCGCGCTGACCCTCTCCGCCCTCTTCGACCAGGATGACGAGGAGGGCCTGGTCGTGGTGCTGGAGCCGGAACCGGCCGCCGAGCACCGCACGGCCGTGCGCCGCGCGATCCAGTCCTGCCCTTCCGGGGCGCTCAGCCTCACCGAGTAGCGCAGACCCCGAACCGGACGGTGATCAACACTCCCGCCATCGGTGGATCGCACGATCATCCCGCTGAGTACCGTCCCGGTCCAAGCACTGATCCCAAGCGATTCGCGAGCTTGACCATCCACTGGCGAGACCGGCTCGGCGAAATGCTCCACTTTCGCCGACTCGGCGAGCGCCTCGGCATCGACCTCGACCCGTGGCGGCTCGTCGGCGAGTTGAGTCCCGCCGTGCGGGTCTTCGTCGCGGTGATCCGGGCGCTCCGGGGGCTCGAGCACGGTGGCGGTGACGGCCGGCCGCTCATTCTCTTCGACGAGCCGACGGCGCTGCTGCCCGAGGCCGAGAGCGCCCGTCTGATCGAGATGATGCGCTGGCTCGCGGCGGGTGGTGCCGGCATCCTGTTCATCATCCACCGGCTCGCGGAGCTGATGGCGACATGCGACAAGGCGGCCGTGATCCGGGACGGCTCCGTTGTCTTCGAGAGGCCGACCTCGGAGGTCTCCCACGACGACTACATCGAGAAGTTCAAGGGCGTAGAGGGAGAGAAGCTAGTGCCCCGTCCAGGATCGTTGTTCGTGTAATTGATGTTGAGCCGGATACGAGCCACGTTTCTTTCGAGTGCTGTCTCGGAGGTGGCGATGGGCCGATTACCCGAAGTATTCGTCAGACCGGTCACGATGGCCGAAGGACGGCGGCTGCAGCAGATCGGCCGCACCGCCAAGGACCCCGTCAAGCTGCGGCGGGCCATCGTGGTGCTGATGTCGGCCCAGGGCCGCGGCGCACCCGACATCGCCCACCTGCTCGCCTGCTCACAGGAATACGTAAGGGGGGTGATCCACGACTTAAACGACCTGGGTTTCGCGGCCCTCAACCCAAAATGGAGCGGGGGCAGGCCCAGGACGATCGGTGAGGCGGTCCGCCGCCACATCCGACTGACCGCCCTGTGCCACCCCCGCGACCTGGGCCTTCCCTTCTCGGTCTGGAGTCTGGCCAAGCTCGCCGAATACCTGACCGCCACCGGCGTGGTGGCCTCGATCAGCCGTGAGAGCGTGCGCCGGGTCCTGCGCGAGGCGCACATCACCCGGCAGGCCTCCAAGACCTGGAAGGCGTCCACCGATCCGGAGTTCATCGGGCGCATGCGCCGGGTGCTGAAGCTGTACGACACCCCGCCGGCCGACGGCCGGGTGGTGTGCGTGGACGAGTTCGGGCCGCTGAACCTGCAGCCGCGGCCCGGACGGACCTGGCGGCCCACCGGCCGCCCGATCCGGCTGCGCGCGACGTACAACCGCCCGGCGAGGGTACGTCATATGCTCGCCGCACTTGATCTGAGCAGCGGAAAGCTGGTGTACCGCATCCGCGCGCGCAAACGGTGGCGCGAGTTCCTGTCCTTCCTGAAGGTGCTGCGTAGCCGGTGGCCGACGGGGAGGCTGTACCTGATCATGGACAACTTCTCTCCCCATCGGCATGCCGAGGTGCGGTCCTGGGCGGCCGGCAGCGGTGTGGAACTGGTGTTCACCCCGACGTACTCGTCCTGGTTGAACTGGATAGAGTCCGAGTTCGCCGCGCTGCGCTACTTCGCCCTCAACGGGACCGACCACCGCAGTCACACCGAGCAGGGTGAGGCGATAGCCGGCTATGTCCGCCGGCGCAACGCACGTGCCGTACCCAAGCGGGACTTCGCCCCCGGGTCGGTCATTCGGAGCTGGACCGGTTACAAGACCAACGTTGCATGACGCGGCACTAGCGTTAGCGCGGGCGCAGGGAGTCGACTATCGGATTATTTCCGAGAATCCGATTCCGCCGCCATTCACATCTTGGTTTGCCAAAAAGATATCGTGTGGCAGGTTATTCCGAGATCATAGCTGTGACTTAGTGGTTCCAGATCAATAAAATCCTGCGCCCCTTTCTTGGATGCTGGCGATGCATAAGGGAGGGGCGCATCGGCCACTATGAAGGAGGCCTCTCATGGGACTGTGTCTCTTCCCTGGCGATGGGGAATCGGATGGACCGGATGCGTGCTTCTCGTATGGTGAATTCGCTCTATTTCGCAGGCGGCTCGCCCTGGCAGAAGATTTTCACCTCGAAGAGATGCAAGGATTTGGTGGCGTTAGGCCGTGGAAGGATGTTCGCACTGCCCTTGAGCCACTCCTCAATCATCCAGATGATCACAGCCGATCGCTATCGCCGTTGGAGTGTGAAGCAATCGTGGCCCGACTTGAAAATATACTGTTGGAGTGGGTGTCAAGTGAATCATCGGACTTTGAACTGAAAGAACACATTAGAGATGCTCGCAAGGTCATCGCGGTAATGCATGTATGCATACAGAAGAATGTGGAGCTATGCCTCATGTAAAAATCATTCCTCGCCCTCCAGGTTTTCCTGCACTACGTGATCTCGTTTTGATCGGTGTATAGCTCGGAAACTTGGATTCGTGCCGTGAGCTGGAATTTTGCTGCGGGATCAGCGCCGTGGCTGCGACCATCTCGAGGTGCTGGTATCCCTGCTCTACCGATTGGTCCGGAGCCTGCTCGGCGTCCTTACGGTGTTGGTCCGCTCTGATCTGTCCAAGAACGTGGAACTGCTCGTGCTCCGTCACGAGAACAGGGTGCTGCGAGGTCAGGCTGGAAGCCGATCGCGGCTGTACCACCGCGACTGCCGATAACGTCCTCCGCTGCGCTGGCACGCTGATCTGGTGCGACGGCGGTGGACCTTCAAGTGCCGCAGACGGGGCCGGCCTCCCACCTGTTCTTCTATCCTCCATCCGAACCCTTGTCCTTCGCCTGGCGCGGGAGAATCCGTTGTGGGGCTATCGGCGGATCGCCGGAGAACTCGCGGGTCTGGGCCATCGAGTGGGTGCTTGTACGGTGTGGCTCATCTTGAAGAGAGCCGGGATCGATCCCGCGCGGCGACGCCGGGGCCGACCTGGGGCGAGTTCCTTCGAGCTCAAGCCTCGGGGATCTTGGCCTGCGATTTCTTTCACTGCGACACCGTGCTGTTCCGACGCCTGTACTGCCTGGTCGTCATGGAGATCAACATCCGCCGCGTACACATCCTCGGCGTCACCGACCACGTCACCGGGGGCATGGGCCACCCAATAGGCCAGAAACCTGATGATAAGGCCGGGTGATCGAGCACAGGGGCTCAGGTTCCTCATTCGCGATCGGGATACGAAGTTCACCGCCATGTTCGATGAGGTATTCACCAGTGAAGGCCTGCGCATCATCAATACGCTCCCTCGGGCCCCGCAGGCCAACGCGTTTGTCGAGCGATGGATCGGCGGTCTGCGCCGAGAACTCCTCGACCGGATCCTCATCGTCAACGCCCGACACCTCCAGCACGTACTGGCCGAGTACGAGACGCACTTCAACATGCATCGTCCCCACCGAGCCCTCGGCCAGGCCGCTCCGCTACGCGCCCCTCCTACCCCTGCCGAGGATGACGTCAAGGTCATCCGAAGTGATCGCCTTAGCGGCCTGATCCATGAATATGCGCAGGTCGCGTGAGGCGGCCGAGCTTCTGGCACCCAGAGGTATCGGGCTCGGCCTTCTCTTGCCCGTCCTGTTGGTCTGTTGTGGCCAGCGGTGCTTGAACGAACTACCGGTGTGCGCGGTGTGTGCTCGCGGGCATCCGGCGAGCAACCACGTGGGGTGATCTCGGTACAGCGAAGCCGTTTAGGCCGAGTTTTCGCAGTTCAGGTGGGTGGCAGGTGGTAGGCCGCCCGGGACTCGAACCCGGAACCTATGGATTAAAAGTCCACAGCATTAATGCCGGATCTTGCCAATCTATACGTCAATATACCGCCCTTAGTGCGAATGGCGCCCATCGAAATGTCTAAGAATGGCGTCCGGTGCCGTGCCGTATCGGATGCCGAAGAGCAACCAACGAGCAACCGTACGGCGCTTGCGCGAAATTGACCATCCGGTTTCGACGGTTTAAGGCGCCGGCTCGCGGAGCCGACGCCTATTCGGAGAAGAATCTCGGCGGCGGATTTTGTGATGGGCCATGCCTGGAATTGAGTCTTCCCTGAGTCAAGCCGCCTCGGTCCGCACCGCGATAGATTCTGAAGCCGTGGTGGCAGCGTGACAGGCCCGCGACTGTCAGGAAGACGAGTCGGCTTCTCCCCCCGGCGTGACCGTTCCGGTGGTCGAGGTTCGGGAGATGGAGACGATCTCCACGCGCACGCCCATCCCCTCCAGGGCGGTCACCGTGTGCAGCAGCGAGACCTTCGCGAAGGCGAACAGGGAGTTCGGGGTCAGCGGTACCCCGCCCTTGAGGAGGATGCCGTAGACCAGGGTCAGTGACCTGAAGGTCCTGTCCAGGGGGTGGCCTGGGGCGAGCTCGTCGACCTTGGCCAGGAACTTCCCCTGGGCATCGGTGTCGAAACGCAGGGTTTCCATGGCGACCCGGCCCTGCGCGAAGAGGTGGTTCAGTTCGGCGGTCGCTTTGGCCTTCTTCACGCAGATGAACTGACCGTCGGGCCCGAGGGTGTCGCAGATCTCGAGCCCGCCGCCGCGCAGGCGTGCCGTACGCACAGTGTTCTTGTCGAGCAGGACGTACCCAGCCTGGGTGGCGACCTGCTTGTTGTACCAGTCTTCGTTCTTGCCCTTGATCCAGGGCGGCATCGTGACCTTGGTGGAGTGGGCGAGGAGTTCGGTGATTCGCTGCTCGATGACCGCGAGGTACTCCGCGCCGATCTCATACCACCGCCGCTGCCAGTAGAAGTAGTGGCAACTTCCCTCCGACACTTCGGCGGTGAGCCAGTGGTCGGCGGGAACCTTGCTGCTGATCAGCTCGTGGCCCTCGGTGTCGGCGAACATCTGGATGCGTCCCTCGCGCAGGACCCGCAGGCGGCTACCCGACTCACAGGGCCGGACAGCTTCGATGAACTGGCGGACCTCGAGCTCGGTGTGGAACTGGGAGCGGCCCCTGAGGGTCACCTTGAAGGACTCTGCGAAGTCGTAGCGGTCCCGGCAGAGGCTGGGCACGGCGAGTGCGAGGAGTGCGTGCTCGTCTCCGCCGAGCATGGCGTCGAGGCGCTCGTCGAGGCGCTGAGCCTGCTCGGACTTCGGGGGAAGCGGCCGGACCTGGGCGATGAACTCGAACTCCGGCAGTGGGCTGGGCTGGGCGCAGACCTCCTCGATCCGCTGGAGGTCGTGCAGCAGAGAGGCAGGGGTGCTGCCAAGCGGCAGTTTCACCGAACGGTCGTTGCCCGTGATGTGCGCAGGCCGGGTGCGGTCCTTGGTGAAGGTGAGCGGAACGTTGACGATCTGGCCAGAGATCTGGCTGACGATCTCTCCGAACTGCTCGATGCCGAAGCCCCGGATGTGTTCCCCGCCGGTGGCGGAGTTCTCGTCGGTTCGGCCGCGCGCGTCCATGACCTGACGCCGGACCTTGGTGATGCGGTCGGCGTCCAGGCAGCGGATGGCGAGCTCGATCCCGAAACCCGGGTCGATCCAGGCCGGGTCGATCATCAGGTGGCCCATGCCGTAGGTGAGACCGTAGATCGCCTGCTCGGTGCGGACCAGGAGGAGGGCGAGGGTCGTCTGGTTCTCCTCGGCGATGGGGTGCCCGCTCAAGGCGCTGAGCGGGTCGCACCAATCGGCGGGACCGGGGGCGATCGTGCCGGTGATGAGGAGGCCGGAGATGCTCTCGTGATCGACCTCGCAGGCCTGGAAGCCTTCGCGGTCCAGGTAGCGGGAGAGAACGAACGTGCGGAGGTTCGTGTGTGTGCTCGGGTCCGCACTACGCAGGCGGTAGAGGGAGGTCTTGCGGGTGGTTGGCGGGGCTGCGGCCTTCGCGGCGGCGGCCGGGGTGTTGTGGTTCTCAGCGCTCATGCCAGTCCTCGTGTGAGGTGCAGGGACCTGAAGGTCCGGACAGATGGGGAGCAGGGGGCGCCTGGCGGCGTGGGCACGATGTGACACGTGCACCGGTTCTTGGGTGCGTTGTCGGTGCGGCCAAGGCCCCTGCACGGACGGACTGGGCCCCAGTCAGGGCCATGTCCTCTCGATACGATTCGGCGCTTCTAGCAGATGGTCCCCCGCGAGGGGGGACACACGTTTCACAGTCACGGATCGGCTGGCTGAGGACGACTCTGGCGGCCGGACAGGGCGGACAGCATCGCGCTCATCATCCGTGGCTCGCGGCGATTGACATGACGATCATCACTCTTGCAGGTAGCAACCTAGCACATCTTGTGAGCATCGATGCAAATGCTCACGAGTGCTCACAGTCTCATTGTTTCGGCCAGTGTTGCCCTGTATGGTTGCCGCATGGGCCTTGGCGAGCACGATGAGGTGACGGCGGCGGCGATCGCGCGGCTGGCCGGCGTTAGCCGTGCCGCCGTGGCGAACTGGCGCAAGCGCTACCCGGAGTTCCCTAAACCGGTCGGCGGTAGTGGGCACAGCCCCACGTTTTCTCTGGCAGAGGTCGAGGAGTGGCTGAAGGCGACAGGCAAGGGTGATCAGCTGGCGACGGCTGGGCAGACCGAGACCGGGACGCAACGCGTCGACAACCCTGACCAGTTCCCGAGCGATTTGCCCTACGCCTGGGAGAGATGCAGCCTCGATCGCCTGCAGGAGCCCGAACGGGGCGTTGCTGACTTGACCTCGGGTGAGTTGCTAGCCAGGGTCATGGCGTCACTGCTGCCGCATTCGACGGCTTCGGCCGGGCCGTCCAGCGGCTGGGAAGCGGATGTTCCCGTCGTGCTGGATCCGGCTTGCTCGGAGGCGACTCTGCTGCTGGCCGTCGCCGACCGCTTCGGCACCGAGGTCCGGCTGGCCGGGCAGGAGATTCAGTTGACTGCTACCGAGACGGCCGTGCAGAGGCTGAGCGAAAACCCTCTCGGCACGTTGTACGAAATCCACACGGGCGACTCCCTGCTGGAAAACCAGTTTTCCGGGTATCTGGGGGCGGTAGCGGCCGTCGTCTGCGAGCCACCCTTCGACCAACCACAGTGGCCCTCGGCCGAGCTGGCGACCGACCCGCGCTGGGATTTCGGCACCCCGGCCCCCCGAGATGGGGAACTGGCCTGGGTCCAGCACTGTTACGCGCACCTGCGCCCCCGCGGGGTGGCCGTCGTCGCGGTGACGCCGCGCACCTGCCTGCAACCGTCAGGGCAGCAGATCCGTGCGGCGCTGGTGCGCTCCGGCGTGTTGCGTGACGTGATCGCGCTGCCGAAGGGGATGGGCTCCGCCCCCGATACCGACGTCTACCTCTGGGTCCTGCAGCGGCCATACGGGCCTCCTGACCATCGAGAAGTTCGGATGGTCGACCTGTCGAGGTTGGGCGACGCCGCCGATGTCCCGTACGAGTTCGCCGCCTGGGAGCGACTGTTCGGCGAGGCCGACCCGACGGTCTCGCGCGCAGTCCCGCGCCTGGAGCTCCTCGACGGCGAGACGAACCTGCTGCCGTCCCGCTATGTCACTCCATGGGCCGAGGCAAGTACCGACGACTTCGCCCACGTCACCGATCGGCTGCACACCCTCTACCTACAGGCGGTCCAAGGTTTGCCGCGCTTCGCCGCGCCGACCGCGCCGACCCATCACTCGCACGTCACCCTCGGCGAGCTGGAACGCGCCGGGGTGCTGACCGTCAGAGCCCGTGACGACACCCCGCGTGCCGGGGACGTATTGCTGCGGACTCTCGGCCGCCCGCCGATCGTCGCGACCGGCACGGCCGCGGACGACACTGGTATCGCACAGATCGTCGAGATAGACCCCGCCCGCCTGGACGCATACTTCCTGGCGAGCTTCCTACGGGCCGACGCAGGAGCACTCCCCGCGGCCAACACCCTCGGCGCGCTTAACCGCGATGACCTGCGTCGTTGCCGCGTCCCACGGCTACCGCTTGCCGAGCAGCAACGGTACGGCTACGCGTTCCGCCACCTGCAGGAGCTCCAGGAGGTGCTCGCGGCCCTGGAGAGAGTGAGCACACATGTGATTGAACAAACCGTGTACGGACTGATCGCCGGCGTTCTGGCACCCGAGTACACACTGATGAAGAACACTGATGACACGCCTGCCGCTGACGAGGAGAAGAGAAAACTGTGACCTCGGGACCCAGTCATACCAAGATGGCGGCCGACATCTGGTCGGTAGCCGATCTACTGCGCGGCGACTACAAGCGCCACGAGTACGGCGGGGTAATTCTGCCGTTCACTCTGCTGCGCCGCCTCGACGCGGTGATGGCCCCGACTCGGCAAGCCGTACGCGACCGCGACGCTGCGCTCACCGTTCAGAACAAGCAGAAGGTGCTGGAGCTTGCGGCGAAGCTGCCGTTCTACAACACCTCCCTACAGGACTTCTCGACCATCGCGAGCGACCCGCAGAACGTCGCGAAGAACCTGCGAGACTACATCAACGGATTCTCCCCGAACGTCCGGACGATCCTGAGCCGGTTCGACCTGGACAACGAGATCACCCGCCTGGCGGGCGCGAAGATCCTCTACGCGGTAGTCGGGGAGTTCGCCACAATGCGCGACCTTGACCGGCTCAGCAACCACGACATGGGCTACGTCTTCGAG
Organism: Sinosporangium siamense; assembly: GCF_016863435.1. Lineage (GTDB taxonomy): Bacteria > Actinomycetota > Actinomycetes > Streptosporangiales > Streptosporangiaceae > Sinosporangium > Sinosporangium siamense. The sequence continues at coordinate 104,231 of NZ_BOOW01000043.1, read as the reverse complement.
CACCTGATCCGGAAGTTCGCCGAAGACTCCAACGAAACCGCCGGTGAGCACTTCACTCCGCGCGAGGTCATCAAGTTGATGGTCAACTTGCTGATCGCCCCGGACAAGGACGCTCTCGCTGCGGACGGCCAGGTCATCAACGTCCTTGACCCGGCCTGCGGCACCGGCGGAATGCTGACCGCTGCCGAGGAGCACATCAAGTCGCTCAATCCGAACGCAACGGTCTACCTCTTCGGTCAGGAACTCAACGCGGAGTCGTGGGCGATCTGCCAGGCGGACATGCTCATGCGCGAGCAACGCGGCACCATCCATTTCGGCAACTCCTTCAGCGACGACGGTCACCGGGGCCGGGCGTTCGACTACATGCTGGCCAACCCGCCCTTCGGCGTGGAATGGAAGAAGGTCAAGGCTGCGGTCGAGGCTGAGGCTGAGCTTGGTCACGCTGGCCGCTTCGGCGCCGGGCTGCCGCGCATCAACGACGGCTCGTTCCTCTTCCTGCAGCACATGCTCGACAAGATGGACCCGGTCGAAGGCAAGGGCTCGCGCCTGGCGATCGTCTTCAATGGCTCCCCGCTCTTCACCGGTGCCGCCGAGTCCGGCGAGTCGAAGATTCGTCAGTGGATCTTGGAGAACGACTGGTTGGAGGGCATCGTCGCCCTGCCGGACCAGCTCTTCTACAACACTGGCATTTCCACCTACTTCTGGATCCTTTCCAACCGGAAGCCCGACGAACTGCGCGGCAAGGTTATCCTGCTCGACGCCCGCGACCAGTGGGAGAAGATGCGCAAGTCCCTCGGGGACAAGCGCAAGCAGATCACCGATATGCAGATCAAACACATCACCGAGCTGTACGTTGATGCGGTGAAGGTCGCGGCGGACGCCGGCCATCCGGGCCACGCCAAGGTGAAGGTCTTCGGCACCCGTGACTTCGGGTACCACCGCATCACCGTGGAGCGTCCACTCAAACTTCGCTTCGAGATCACCGAGGACACCCTGACCGCGCTCGGCAGCGCGAAAGCCCTGGCTAAGTGGGACGGGCGCGACGCGCTGGTCGAGGCACTGCGCGGCGTGATCGGCTCGATCTGGTGGACGAAGAAGGAAGCGACGAACGCCCTGCACCAGGCCGCCGTCGACCTCGGAGCCCGGTGGCCCAGCACCACCACTCTTTTGAAGGCGGTCTGGGGGGCCGTCGCGGTCTCCGACCCCGAAGGCGAGGTTCAGATGGACAAGGACGGCACCGTCCTGCCCGACCCGGACCTGCGCGACTACGAGAACATCCCGCTCGACGAAGACATCGAGGAATACTTCGCCCGCGAGGTCATTCCGCATGTCCCCGACGCCTGGATCGACCATGAGAAGACGAAGGTCGGCTACGAGATCCCCTTCACCCGGCACTTCTACGTCTACATCCCGCCCCGGCCGCTGGACGAGATCGACGCTGAGCTGCGCGAACTCGAGATGCAGATCCAGAAGCTGCTGGGGGAGGTGACGGGATGAGCGACGATATCGCGATCGAGGCCCTTGTTAACCGGACTCCCCCGAGCTGGGGGGCACTGCCGTTCAGGCGTCTGGCCATACTAGTCGATTCGGCAAATAAAGGGGGAAATGCAACCCTTCTTTCGCTGTCATCGAAGGGTGTTCTTGCTCCGCGCGAAGAGTTCGACGGGCTTGGACGTCAGGCTCCATCTAATGACACAGTCGAACGCTACTGGTTGGTCGAGCCGGGCGACCTGGTCGTTAATCCTATGTGGCTCGTAGGCGGTGGAATCGGGGTCTCGGAGACGGCAGGCGCAGTAAGTCCTGACTATCGGGTCTATTCTCTTGGGCCGGATCTCTATCCCAGATATATTCATCACCTGCTGCGGAGTCAGCCTTATCGAGACCAATACAAGCTCTACACGCGAGCAGACACAACTTTCGATCGACGCGTTTCGAAGATTGACTTCCATGCGATGCCGATTCTGGTTCCTCCCTTCGATGAGCAGAGGCGTATTGCCAACCTCCTCGACGCCGAGACAGCCCGAATCGATCAGCTGATGCGGCAGCGTCACCAACAACTGCTCCTTCTTGAAGAGAAGTACGCCGCAGCCATCTCGGAAATTCTCGTCCCTGGAGGGGCTTCCAATAATCCGAATCCTTTGTGGCCGTGGCTGCCCATATCGATTCGCACGGTCAGGCTTGGCTATATAGCCCGAGTTCGGTCAGGCGTAACCGTGCATAGCGCAAGAGAGAGGACTTCGGAAGACGCGGAGTATCCTTACCTTCGCGTAGCGAACGTTCAAGGGGAAAGGGTTGATCTGTCAGAGGTCAAGAAAATAACAATTCCTGCTTCCATGGCCCTGAAGTCGATGCTCCGTCCCGGCGACGTAGTCATGACCGAGGCGAACGGAAACCCAGACAATCTGGGACGCGGAGCCGTATGGAGTGGTGAGATCCCAGAAATGGTACACCAGAACCATATATTCGCCATTCGGGCAGATAGGAATAAAGTTGTTCCCGAGTACATATCGGCGCTACTGGCATCAGCCCACGGTCGGGGATATTTCCGGCTCACCTCGACGCAGGTCGGCATCGCTACGACCAGTAGTTCCAAAGTGCTGGATTTTCCCGTTCCGATAATGTCGCTTGAGGAGCAGCACTCAGCTGTAAGGCGTTGTCAGCAAGCGCGGCGCTCCACGAGTGGCGCCTCCGATGCACTTGCCCGGCAGCTCGCCCTCCTCTCCGAGCGCCGTGAGGCCTTCATCACCGCTGCCGTCACCGGACAGATTGATGTCACGACCGTGCGCGGAGTCGACACATCCGGTCTCTCCCCGATTGTCTCGGCATGATGGCTGGAGCGTATGGCGAGCGGATGTTTGAGGATCGGGTCGAGCAGGAACTGCTCGACCGTGGCTGGTCGCGGGCGCAGGGAACGTTCAACGTAGATTTGGGGCTCGACACCGGGGAGATGTTCCGCTTCATCGGAGCGACGCAGACGAAGAAGTGGGATCGCCTTGTTGGGTTCTACGGGGGTGACCAGACCGCGGCGCAGCGACAGTTCGCGCAGCGGGTGGCTGCAGAAGTCGACGCGCGCGGCGTGTTGGACGTGCTGCGGCAAGGGGTGCGGGACCGAGGAGTGCAGATCGACCTGGCGTACTTCCGGCCCGGTCACACCCTTGCCGCCGACGCCCTCGCGGAGTACGACGCGAATGTGCTGACTGTTGCCAGGCAGCTGCATTACAGCGTGCGGCACCCGAAGCGCTCGATTGATATGGCGCTTTTCGTCAATGGGCTCCCGACGGCAACAGTCGAGCTAAAGAACCCGAACACAATGCAGAACGCCGACCACGCCATCGCGCAGTACCGGCGGGACCGGGACCCGAACGACGTGTTCCTCTCCAAGCGGGCACTAGTCCACTTTGCGGTAGATCCAGATCGGGCCTTCATCACCACGCGGCTGCGCGGGGCCGACACGCAGTTCCTGCCATTCAACATCGGATCCAACGGCCCCGGCGTGTCCGGCGGGGCGGGGAACCCGGTGGCCAAGCCGGGGTCATACAGCGTGGACTACCTGTGGGGGGAGATCTGGCAGCGCGACAACTGGCTGGAGATCCTGCACAGGTTCGTGCATATCCAGGTGCCCGACCGTAGGGGCGTGAAGGAGAACCCGCACACCTTGCCAAAGGTGTTCCCGCGCTACCACCAGTGGCACGCTGTGCAGAAGATGGTCGACCACGCGCGGGAGCACGGGGCCGGGCATCATTACCTGATCCAACATTCGGCGGGCTCTGGGAAGTCGAACACGATCGCTTGGCTGTCACACCGGCTCTCGAATCTCTTCGACGCGAGCAACCAGCTCGTATTCGACAAGATCATTGTGATCACCGACCGGGTCGTGCTCGACCGCCAGTTGCAGAAGACCATCTTCCAGTTCGACCACACGCCCGGCGTCGTCAAGAAGATCGACGTGGACTCGACGCAGCTCGCGACCGCTCTCGGCGACGCCACCTCCAAGATCGTCATCAGTACCCTGCAGATGTATCCCTTCCTGCTGAAGAAGATCGTCGATATGGGGCTGGCGGGCAAGCGGTACGCCGTCATCATCGACGAGGCGCACTCCTCGCAGGGTGGGGAGTCAGCGATCCAGCTCAAGCAGGCGCTCGGGGTGAACGCGACGCCGCGGGAGGAGGACGAGGACGACGCGACGTACATGACGCGGGTGCGCGGCAGGCAGCCGAATTTGTCGTACTTCGCGTTCACTGCCACGCCGAAGTCGCCGACGCTAAAGCTGTTCGGAACCTTCGACCCCGAGCGGGCGAACCCTCGCACCGGCGAAGTCGGGATGTACGTCCCCTTCCACATCTACTCGATGCGGCAGGCCATCGACGAGGGGTACATCCTGGATGTGCTAGCCAACTACATCACCTACGACACGAAGTGGCGACTGCGGAACGCGGCCGTCGACCAAAACGAGTCCCAGATCGCCAACCCGGAGGTCGACGCCGGCAAGGCGAAGGCGCAGCTGGTCCGTCTCGCGGAACTGCACCCCAAGTCGCTGGAGCAGAAGGCCCGGCTGATCGTCGACGACTTCCGAGAAAACCTCGCCGGGCGCCTCGGCGGGCGAGCCAGGGCCATGGTGGTCACCAGCGGGCGGCAGCACGCGCTCGATCTGTACCAGGCGATCCGTAACTACGTCTCCCTGCGCGGATACACCGACTGCGGCACCCTTGTCGCGTTCTCCGGACAGCTGAAAGACGACGCCGGCCTGGAATTCACCGAGTCACAGCTCAACGGATTCCCCGAGGGGCAGCTGCCGGACCGGTTCGCCTACACCAAGGCCGATGATCCGCAGGCCGCCGCGCGTAACCAGGATGAATACCGCCTTCTGGTCGTCGCGGACAAGTACCAGACCGGGTTCGATCAGCCGCTGCTGTGCGGGATGTATGTCGACAAGCCGCTGACCGGGGTCACCGCGGTGCAGACGCTCTCCCGGCTGAACCGGATCCACCCGCTGAAGTCGCAGGACGACGTGCACATCCTGGACTTCGTCAACCAGGCCGCCGACATCCAGGCAGCGTTCTGGGACTGGTTCGAGACGACGATCACCGAGCCCAGCGATCCGAACCTGCTCTATACCAAGCAGCGCGAGGTGATGGAGTACGAACTGCTGGTCGCCTCGGAAATGGAGGCGTTCATCCGAGTCCTAGCGGCGGCCGGACCGGGCCGGTTGCCCGAGGCGGCCGAGCGGAAGCTTCACGCCGAGCTGCACGAATACCTCAAGCCCGCATTGGATCGCTTCGTCGCGCTGGACACCGACGACGAGCGGGAAGGTTTCCGGGTCGCGCTGCAGGACTACGTGCGCGCCTACAGCCTCATCGCGCAGATCGTCGACTGGGGCGACCGGGACCTCGAACGCCTCTACCAGTACGGCCGGATCCTGCTGATCCGGCTGCCCGGACGGCCCTCGACCTCCATCGACATCGGGGATGCGGACCTGAGTCATTTCCGGCTGGAGCACACCGGGCGGCACAACGTGTCGCTTTCAGCGGTCGGAGACCGGGCCGTTCGTGGCCACGCCGCTGACGGCGGCGGCTACCGAGAGCCGGAAGTCAAGCCGCTGTCGGAGGTGATCGAGGAGCTGAACGACCGGTTCGGCCTTGGCCTGGGCACCGCCGACCAGGTCCTGATCTACCAGCAGGTCGTCGGACTGGTCGAGGACACCGGGATGCAGCAGATCGCGCTGATGAACGACGAAGCCCGGTTTGGACAGGTTGCCGATGACCGGCTTGACGACATCGTCGCGGAGAACGCCGAACGTAACACCGCCTTCATGAAGCTGTATTTCGATAACAACGAGTTCCAGAAGGCGATAAAAGAGGCAGCCCGCAAGCGCGCTTACCGGATCATTACCGAACCCGCACGGGATGAGGCGCTGGCCAAGCTCCGCGCAGAAATGCAACGGGAAACTGGCGGCCTGGCCGGGTAGGAGTTCAGATCTCGAGATAGGGGTGATGGGACGTGGAGGACGGGGCCGGACAACCGGTCGAGAGACGGCTGCTGGCGGGTCGCTACCGCGTAGACGGGTCGCTCGGCAAAGGCGGCATGAGCGAGGTCTTCCACGGCTACGACGAGCGGCTGGACCGGCGGGTCGCGATCAAGATGCTCCGGACCTCGTCGTTGGGAGAAAACCCAGCTGGGCCAGACAGTCCTGAGGCGGCGGAGATTCTCGACGCCTTGGATCGAGACCGTAGGAGGTTCTTACGGGAGATCCGCACCACTGCCCAGCTGGAGCACCCCGGTATTCCGGCGGTCTACGACACGGGCGTCGGGACGAGCCCTGCCGGCAGCACTCAGCTATGGCTTGTCATGCAGCTGCTGCGTGGTTCGACTCTGGAGTCGCTGCTGGACAGAGCGGACTACGTCAATGCGCCACCGAGCGTGTCTTGGGCGGCGTCGATCGCAGCGCAGATCGCGGCGGTCCTGGTAGACGTGCACCGGGTCGACATCGTCCACCGGGACATTAAGCCCGCCAACGTGATGCTGGTAGACGGCGGCCTGGTGAAGGTACTGGACTTCGGCATCGCGATCCTGCGCGGGGCGGGGGCGCTGCCGAGGCTCACCCAGGTCGACCGGACCGTCGGCACCCCGCCGTACATGTCGCCAGAGCAGTGCATCGGCCAGGCGGTCGCCTCCGCTTCCGACGTCTACTCGCTCGGCTGCCTGCTGTTCGAGTTGTTCACCGGTGATGTGCCGTTCCACGGGACCACTGATAGGCCCATGCGCTTCCACCACCTTCGGACGTCGGCACCGTCGGTGCGGGCGCGCCGCCCGGACGTCCCAGCGGAGCTTGATGCTCTGCTGTCGTCGATGATGGCGAAGCAGCCAGCGGCTCGGCCCACAGCGGAGGCGGTGTACGAGGAACTCCTCCCGTTCGCCACAGATCCGGGTGGATCGACCGATAGAGCAGGCAACCTTGATGAGAACCGCGACCCGACCCGCCCATTCCGGCGGCCACTCCTGGCCCCCGTCAAGCGCCAGGAGCAGGGCGCTGCGCGGGACAAGCTCACCGAAGACGAATTCGAGAAGTTGCGAGCCAACGTCCAGGTCCTCTTGGAGAACGACCATCCGTCCGAGGCAATCCGTCTCCTGGAAGACGGCGTTGCCCGCGCCGAGAACTCGTTCCTGGAATTGCGGCTGCGGCACTTCCTAGCCGCCGCTCATTTCTATGCTGGGGAGTACACCCGGGCAGCGTCGCTGTTCGACGTCGTAGGACGCGACTACCGCAAACGGCTTTCCCAGAACGACTTCTACGTCCTCGACTGCTCCTATCACGCGGGTCACGCCTATGCCGAGGTAGGCAAGCCGGACAAGGCTCTCCCGCACCTGCGCTTCTACGTCGGCAACGCTGGCAGTGCCGCCTCTGTGAGCGACGACGACACCGCAGAGCGGATCCGAGAAACACGCTTCGTCATCGCGCAGATGCTTGCAGCGTCCGGGTATCCAGACGAGGCGCTGGTGGAGTTCGAATCCGTCCGCCCACTTCTGGTGGAGGCGTACGGCGCGAGCTCGACCCAGATACGGAATCTCGACAAACAGATTGAGCGACTGAGATCTGTCCAAGGAGGACAGCTCTTCCTCGAGTGATGCTCTTGAAGGGCCAAGCGATCACGTGTCGCTCGCTTGGGAGTCGGGAACCGTGCACTCGCCTCATCACTCTTGAAGGCGGTCCGGCATCGTCGGTCCGGCATCCTTTGCATCGCAGCTCCTGAGCGAACACGGTGCGGAGCTCCCATGGGTCGCGCCGTCAGGCGCCGAACGGTGCGGAATAGTCCTCGATCGGCCATGTGGTCAACGTCCCCGCTCGGGACAGTAGACACCGACCACGTCGATGTAATTTCGTTCGTGAGAAGTGACCGCGAATGTTCACTGCTTTCGCCCGCACCAAGGTGGACGGGGAGTATGCCGGTGTTCGCGAGAACTGACCGCAGCCATGGCTCAAGGGCGTTGGCATCGACGAGAGGCAGGTCGTTGGCCGAGGTCAGCGGCGTCTGCCTGCGTGGTGGGTGGGTGCGGTCAGAACTGGCGAACATCAACCCCGCCGGGGCGGGGGTGCGGTCGCCGCTCACGAACAACTGCGGTCGGAACTGGCGAACAAAACCATCGATGCAGTGGTCTCCATCAGCATGCACCGACGAGCCGTACACGGTAGGCGGCGGGAAGGCTATTAAGACCGCGTGCACGTGGTGTCGACCAGTGTCTGGTGGGCGATCAGTCCGCATCAGCCGGACCAGGGCGAAAGGCGGTCAACTGGTGCTGGCCCGCCTGAGCAGGGCTTTGATCGCTCGGTTGTCATCGTTGGAAAGGCTCCCGCGATGTGCCTTGCGCAGTGCGCGGAGGCGCCGTGCGCCGCGGGCCACGTCCTTGCGGTCTTCCAGGACCAGCGCCTTTTCCAGGTGCGCGATGGCATCTTTGAACTCGTTGGCGATCTGCTGTTCAGAGCGGGGCACTGGCGCCTTCGCTGCGGGCGCATACCACCGAGGTGGCGCTGGCGGACGGGGGCGGGGAGCCTTGCGTGCAAAGGCATGTTCACGCGCGGGCCCGTCGTCCAATTCCCGCAGCCGGGGGGACTGGGTCTCAACACCCATCAGCGCATCAGGAACGACCTTTTCGCGGGCAGCGCCAGAGGCGCGGGGCCGTTGCTGTACGGGCTTGGGCGGACGGGGAGCCCGGTTGGGCGCGGGCACGTATCGGCTGATGCGGCCCCAGTCCCCCACGTTGTCCGGGGTAGACAGGAAGACCTGAAGGGTTGCCGAGGTCGCGGTCGGGACGAACCTGATTTGTGCGTAGGTAATGCCTTGGCTATCCAGGATCGCCCTTATCTCGGTGTTGCGCTCGTGCACGAACCAGTCCCACTCGCGCCCCTGCGCAGACGCGGCGTCCTGCTGGACCTGCACGATCGTGACGTCGCCGAGCACGATGCAAGTATTTCTGGTGCCGACAGGGCCGCTGATGTGCATGTAGCGGGCATCGTGGCGATCGAGAGGATCGAAGAACTCGACCTGCCCCTCGGGAAAGCCGCGGCTTTGGCGCCAGTGCTTCAGCTCGGCCCAGATGATTGGGGCTTCGATGTCGAGCCGGCCCCGATTCTTCTGTGCCCGGCGGCACTGCGCCTGCTCACCTTCGCCGCGGTGAAAGAAGTGCGGGATCTTCTCGTCGCCGATGCGGGTGAAGAGTTGGCGCCCGCACCCGTTGACCGTCCCGCACCAGAAATTCACGTCGGAGTGCTCCTGGCGGAACTCCAAGGCGGCATCGTGTTCCAAGGGGAGGAAGACGGCATCCTGTGAGTCGGGAGTCGGACCTTTGACGGCTGTCTGCACCAAGCGGCGGTCGTGCGCTGCTGCGGAAGTCGAGCGGAGTTGGGTCAAGTGTGGAACTCCTTCCGAACACCAGCCCGGGTTCGGCCCTGAACCGCTAGAGGGTCGCAGGGCGTCACCGCTGGGACTGCTCGAACCACTAGATGTAGTGGTTTCAGATCCATGATGCCCTACAGCTAGGACATATAGCACGCAAGTTCGGATAACTTCCGTCTGAGTCGCGCGCGCCTTCACCTACCTGGCCAACCTAAAGAAACACCGGACCAGAAGTTTTTAAGCGGTATAGGCGGGCGTAGTCGGAAGGGTGCTCGCCGCGCTGACGTGCTTCGGGCTGGTAGACGGTCTCGATGACGCGGTTGGTGGCGTTCACGGCCTCCTGTTGGTCATGCGGCCGGCGCACGGTAGAGCACTGTTGCGGGCTCGTGTTATGGACAAGCCCACAGCGGCTCTTTATCTGCCGGTCAGGGCGCTACTCGCGTCGTCAGCCGCCAGTTGGAGGGCATGGGCCAGTGCCTGGGGGTGACGCCCTCCAGCGCTGGCGACTCCACCAGTGCCGCCACCTCCACCGCCCACGGCCTTGGCGGCACGAGTGATGATTTGCGCGGCCTGGACGCCGCTAGCAAGAAGATCGGGTGAGATGGTGGCCACGAGCATGGCCTTGCCATCGTGCTCCAGGCCGAGGATCACGACCGTCGGCACCGAATGAGTCTTATCGATGACCTCAAGAGCGAGCTGGTGTAGTTCCGCGGCGCTGATCTCGGTGACGAGTTCGGTGATGATCTTGCCGTGGCCGCTCGGGTAAGCGCGATCAAGTAGCTGCTCTGCACGGTCGCGCAGTTCGTTGGCTCGGAGCCGATCGAGTTCCTGCTGGGCGGTCGCCAGGTGGGCTAGCCGCTTGCGCAGCGCCTCGGGCGCGTCTTTGGGGCGAGTGCCGAGGAGGCTGGAGATCTCTTCGAGGAGACGGCGTTCGCTGTCGTAGTGGCGTAGGGCGTCGCGGCCGGTCAGGGCTTCGATGCGGCGCAGGTGGGGCCGATGGACGACTCGCCGAGTACGCGGATTGGGCCCGCGTTGGAGCCGTGGCCGACGTGGGTGCCGCCACAGAGCTCGCGGGAGAAGTCGCCGATGTCAACGATGCGGACCTGTTCGCCGCACTTCTCCCTGAACAAGGCTGTGGCTCCAGCCGCTTCGGCGTCGGCGCGGAACCGCGGCCTTGGGCTGGGCTTCTAGCCTGCGGCGTGATCGTGGCTCTACCCAGTAACAAGATCGTGTTGCTGATGGCATCAGCCTGCCTCGTCGTAGCGCTCGTTGTGATGGCAGCGCTCGCCATAGGCTCCGCGTTCGCGACGCATGAACATAGGCGCCGCGCGGCCATCCGTACACTCGACCTGCTGTTGCGGCTTGTTCCTTGGTACCCGCCCGGGCGCTAGCCAAGGCCTGCTGCTTGTGGGGCCGTAGTTCCGAGCGATGGAGAACAAGCCCACCCTCTCATGTCCACGGCCGAGTGCGTGTCGGCCGTGGATTGGAAGCGCATTGGCATCACATCCACTACCCGTTGCGGAAATCGAGGTGCCGTGTGTCGTTGTGCCTGGCCAAAGCCCACCGCCAACCGGCTGCCGGCCGGGTCCAGGAGAGCGGCTGCTGCCGCCAGGTGGTGAGCGAAGGAGGCTCGTGACCCAACCCTTGCAGGGCGCGGAAGGTGGTCGGTTGCGGATCGAGCAGCAGGGAGGCGGCCAGCGTCTGGACGCGCTCGATCTCGGCGGCGAGTCCATTCTGGCCGTGGGCGTGGATGGTGAGATAGAGGCCGACTTTGAACAACCGTCCGTGGCCTCGGGCGAGGCTCGCCGCGAGGTCCGTCGCGTCGTCGGCTGCTGCTTCGGTGGCGAAGTCCTGGAGGCGGCCTTGCTCGGCATCGGTACGGCTCGCCGACTCCAGCCGGGCGAGCTGGCGGCGCAGCCGCATCGCCGCGACCGCTTGCGGGACCGGTTCTATGTGCAGCGAGACGTCCAAGCGGCCTGGGTAGGTGAGCAGGGGTTCGAGCCAGCCTGCACCCACGTCACGGGGATAGCCGACCACAGCGAAGGTCGTGCTGACTCCGCTGGGGAAGGTGACCGTTCGCGCACCGACCTCAAGTGCGCTGGGTTCCGCGGTGGCGCACTGCTCTGAAGTGGAACGACGATGACGTCTCATGGGCGCCCCTCAGCAGTAGTGATCAGTGCGCTGGGAAGTGCGGTTCCGGTGGGATGCCATCCACCTGGGTCCAGGCATTCGGTAAGGACCTGGTGAGCGGCCTGGGCGTCGAGAACATTGGCGATGACGCCGAGCCCGGCCAACGTCCTCGCTGCTTCGCCGGCTCGGCGCAGCACGATCGCTGCCGAGGCGTCTCGCCGTACGGGCCTTCGGCCCCTTGCTTGATGATCGCGCAGCACGATGAGCACTTGGCGTGCGAGCAGCTCCTGAGATGCGGCCAGTTGCGCCAGGAAGGTGGCATGTTCATCGGCCGCGTCGGTGAGAGCCGGATGTGGTAGGCGCCTGGCTCGCTGGTGAAGCGCGCCACTGAGATTGCTGAGGTCGATGGGCCGCGTCCGGGTGAGGATCTGAACTGGTGCTTCAAGCGAGTTGAGCCATCGTCCGAACGCGCTGACCAGGGCGGCCTGCTCGGCAGCCGTACGCAGGTGGAAGGAGACGGTTGATGTCTCCACCAGTACGGCAACGCCACCCTCGGCCAGTTCCAGAGCGCCGTCGGTGCGAATGGCTCGAACTGGGAGTCGAAGCGGGGAAGGCAGTTTTCCTCGCAGGCGGCACCAACGAGGTGGTTCGGGTACCCCGTTCGGTGCGGTGACCAACCTCTTCGGCGCGCGGGCGAACAGCAGAGCCGCCCAAACGAAGCGGTCGAAGGTGAGCCCGTCTCTGCGGCCGAGCGCGACCACCAAGCCAGTCGCCATCAAGGGCAGCAGGACGGCGGCTGTGACGACGACCGGAAGCAGATCGTGAAACAGGTAATAGACACCTGCCGCGATAGCCCCTGTGATGGCGATCACTGTGAGCTGGCGAGCGGTGAGGCCGTAGGCGATCTTGTCGGGGCGCGCGATGTCGGCGGGGATGCGCGCGACCAGCGGTTCGGCGTCGTTCAACGGCCTTCCTGTCTTCTGCGCGGGGTACGGCGTGGCGGTGGGTCCAGGCGTAGTCGAAGTTGCCCGGGGCGGGGTGCGCGGGTGGGCATGCCGGGAAGCCGGTCTTGGACGTACGGCGGTCGTGGCCTGATCCACGGGCGGTCGGCCGGTGGAGGCGGGGCGGGTGTCGGTGGCCGGGGAACTCTGGTCACTGGGAACGGCAACGCCAGCTGACGGCCCTGACGCGCAGTCGCCGATTGTGACGGGGGCGGAGGAGCTGCGGGTGTGACTGGGAAGGGAAGCGCAAGTTGTCGTGGTGCCTGGGGGCGACTGGATGCAGGTGGCTTCTGCGTTGCCGAAGCAGTCGGTGTCACCGGCTTAGGTCCTCTCGGGGCAGGCGGTCTATTTCCTGGCGCATGCCCTGCTGGTCCACCTCCTGGACGGGGAGGCCTGGAGCGGTGGGCGCTTGTTCTTCGTACGGCTGTGCCGTACCGGCGTCGGCCTAGGGCTTTGCCGAATGCGCCACTAGCGGCGCCGAGCGTCTTGTAGACGATCACAGCCTTGATCAGGCGTTTCAGGAGTTGGGGTTGGGCCTGCTGCCAGACGGTGCGGGTCACCCAGCCTGGGATCTTGATCAGGACGTAGAAGAGACCGATGAGAATCAGGGCGTCCACAGCGCGGCTGGCTGTCGGCTGGACTGCTGCCAGCGAGGGGTTGCCCGTTCGGGTGGAACCGAAGGCGTCGAAGGAATCCGTGAGGAAGACCTTGAACGCGAGGATCAGCACCAGGGCCTGTAGCACTTGCATGATTAGCAGGCCGGCGAAGGCACGCCACCACAGACGGGCAACACCTTCGGTCTGCGGAAGTGCGTGGCAGAGCAGGGCCATGGGCGCGGCAATGATCAGGAAGAGCAGGAGGGCTATTCGGAGCACCGCGATGAAGGCCAGGAGGACCGCCATCAGGACGGCTGCGCCCACGAGCACGACGAGGAACAGCAGGATGTTTTTGGGGTCGCCGATGAGCGTGGCGACTCTGCCTGCCAGCAGGTTTCCTGCCCGCTCACCATTGACTCCGGCTCCCAGGAGGGCCTCGACTAGCGCGTTGGCGAGGTCGATGGCGTACTGGCAGAGGGGCAGTGACGTGTTGAGGGTAATGGTGGCGACGACCAGGCGTGGGGTGACCTCCCTGGCCGTGGTGGACGTCTGCACGCTGCCGTAGGCCATGACGATGACGCCGCCCGCCAGGACCATCAAGACCAGGAGGGCGTTGGCTACCAGGCGCACGTGGCCGGACAGTTCTCGTACTCGAGACAGGGCTGATGGGGGTGGGGCTGACAGCAAGGTTCTGCCGACCATGACGAACACCGGGTTGATCGCCTCGGTGACGAGGTTGGTGAACCAGCCGTTCACCGCACGGTTGATCTTGCAGCCGACGTCAAGCCAGCCGCATCCGTCGGGGCTCGCCGGTGGCGGGGGCGCCCACGTCGTCGAGGGTGAGGGTGACGGTGGAGATGGGGTTGGCGTGGCTGCGCTTGCGGTGCTCGTCAGACCTAGCAGGGCTGCGAACAACAGGACAGTGACCAGTGCGAGGTCCTGTAGCCGTCTTGCCCGCACTGACGCTCTAGGTGGGAACACGGTCAGGTGCCCACGATGCCCTTGAGGATGCTGACCAAGAGCGGGGCCAAGGCGGCGATGCCATATCCGAGGGCGGCGTAGCGGAGGGTCTTCTTGGCGGCTTCGACCTCGCCGGGGTCCCCGCCGGCGAGGATATAGCGGACGCCGCCCACGGTCAGGAACAAGGTTGCGAGCACGACGAGCAGGCCGACGATGAGGTTGCGCAGGTTGTTGATGACCTGGTGCAGCGAGGAGGGCGCGGCCAGCACTCCTGCTTTCTTTACGGCGGAGGCGTCGGCCATGTCGGACAGGTAGAGGCCGATGATCGTGCCGATGAAGAGGGCGAAGACCACGGTGAGCAGTACCCGTCGTCCGGTGCGTGCACGAGGTGTCACAAGCAGCTCCCGAGGTGATGCCATCGGTGGAATTACCGATCCGGATGTGGGAATGGTGAGGCGGCGCGGGGCCCAGCCCGGCTGGGCCGGGAGGGCGTCCTCCTTCATGTGAGTGGGGTGGCGGACCGGTGGTGACGGGGACCGGTGGCCGATGCGGCCAGCCGAGCTGAGCCGTCCGCGCTGCCTCTAATCGGGGAAAGACTTGACCGCGGTGCCGCTATCGGACATCGGCGTATGCGGGCTTTGCCGTTCCATGACTGGCCGGCTTCTCAGCAGCTGTTGGACAGGTCGCCGTTCATGAGCGCTCGGTAGAGAGCGGCTTCGGCGCGTTGGCGGCGCTTGAGGACGGCGCAGTAGAGCAGGTTGCGGCGGCGGCAGTAGACACTGAGGGGGATGTTCTCCAGGCGCGTGAGTCCGATGACCTCGGCCATTTCCGGGGTGATGATGCTCTGCCGTACGGCTTGAGTCAGCAGGAGGTCTGCGTGTCCGGTCGGGTAGGTGAGGGTCTGGCGGTCAACGTCCTGGTCGGGGTCTGAGAGCAGCTCTGGGCGTTCGGCCGAGTAGTTGCGGATCACGGCGAACTGGGTGAGGCGTGACAGACGGAGGACGGGGTGGGGCCAGGCCAGCTTCACGCGGTCGAGGGCTTCCATGTAGCAGGCGAGAACTTCGGCTTCGAGGTCCTCACGCTCGGCGGTGACCTTTTCGCCGAGTGCTTTGACCAGGCGGCGCAGCATGGGGAGAGCGAGGGCGACTGCTGCGAGCATCCACGCGCCTCGGTGGGTGCGTGCCTGGGTGACGAGGTGGCGCCAGACTTCGTCGCGGGTGGTGCGGTCGCAGGCGGGGTGGAGCAGGATGGCGCGGAGTTCGTTCAGTGGGATGGTTCGGGCGGGGAGCCCGTGGCCCAGTTCGGCGCCGTCGACCGATAGGGGCCGAGGGCCGTGCATCAGGAGGGCGAACGAACGTTCTGCGACATCGAGGGGTGAGCTTCCTGTTTCGATGCCGGTGGTGGGGTAGACGGAGAAGGCGGGGAAGGCCGAGCTCATCGTCGGGGTGAACGACCTGTTCGCCGTGGGGCCGGGCTCGGAGCTGGTCGGAAGGTTGGCGTTCGTGCTCTTGGCGCGGATCGAGCTGGAGGCGTGCGAGGGGGCATTGAAGGACATGGCAACGCTCCTTGAGGCTGGTCGATTCGGACGTTGCTCATGCCGCCAGAGCACCCGTACAGGAATGGGACACCACTCGGACAGACGCCGATTCGGCTAAGGAGCGGATCAAGAGTGAGTGGTCTTCCGGAACGTGCTGTGGCCTGCGGTATCGGTCTGCTGGGCTGGCGCGTTGAGGGCTTGAGGGGGCGCTGAAGTGTTGATCGGAATCCAGCTGACCAGCAGAAACATGCTCGCTCAGGAATGGTCGGTCAAAGGTTGCCCAGGTCCAGAGGTCAGTTCGTGATTAGTGGAGACCGACCTGCGTGTGCTTTGGCGGTGCAGACCTGCAGAAGGCGCTTCCGCTGTTCGTGGTCGGCCGTCTCCCGGTGGACACGATCAGCAAGAGCGAGCAACCTGGCTGCCCACGGATGGAGTGCATGAGCTGTCCGTAGACGGTCCAGGTTGCGTCCGAAAGTGCTTTGACCTGCATGGATGCCTGAGTCTGCGTTGGAGAGGCAGCGCCTAGGCGAGCAAGTCATGGCGGAGATCCGGTGTCGTGATGTCCCAGCGAGGGTCTCCCGGCGAGTATTTGAATGGGTGACGGGGACCAGGCGGCCGATGATCGGGCCGCATCATCGTGACATCACCTTCTACCGGTAGTACCTCATCATCCAATCGTCCTGGGGCGGAGGCGGCTGGGCATCTGCCGTTGAGCGTCTGGCTCACTCCCGGGGGCGAGCCATCTACCGACTGCCGGGACGGCTGCTGTGTCTCGGTGAACGAGGCGCTGGCTCGGCACATCGTGGTTGCCTGTACTCGGCTCGGGGACCTGGTGGTCGATATCAATGCTTCCGGGCCCGCGGTGGTCTCCAGCGCGCTGTCGATGGGGTGCCGGGCATATGCGGTCTTCGTGGACGCGAACCTGCTCTTGGCCGCGTACGACAGGTTGAACATGGTGCATCCGGCTCACGACCTGAACGTCGCTGAATTGCGGTGTGCTCGTCCGGAGGGGATGCATCTGGCGTTGTCCGCTCTCGCCGGTTCGGCCGCCCTGGTGGTGACCCGTCAGGCCTGTACCCACGGCCACAGCAGTCCTTCTGAGCGTGCTCCGATCACTGTTGATGTGGAGCGGGCGGCGGAGTTGCTGAAGCCGGGAGGGCATCTGGCGGTCGTCACCGGGCTTCATCGGGCAGGGGCACAAATGGTCGACCCCCGCGCCGGGCGTCATCGCTCGTGCGCGCCGGGCGGGCCTGGTCTATCTGCAGCACATCATCGCCGTGCGGCTACCGGCTCTCGGGGAGCACACGGAGGTGACGTTCGCTCCCGGCTCGTCGGACTCCTTGCCAGAGTGCGCGCAGCTTCCAGTGAGCCTGCGTGTCCACTTCGACGTGCTGCTCTTCACCAAGCCGGTCGCCTCATCCGCGCCTGCGCACGGTACCGGAGGGCCTGTCGCCGGCGAAGGTGGCTCAGCGACTGCGAAGGGTGAATCCGAGTCCTTGGGAATGGGAGGGGCTGAAGTCGACGCATGAGATCACGTCTGTGTGGGCGACGGGGCAGAAGCAGTCCCGGGCTCAGCGGAACGGCCGATACGTTCCTGAGGCGATGAGGCATCCGGCCAAGATGCTCCCGGCCATCGCGGCCATGGTCATCGGCACCTACTCCCGGCCAGGGGAGCTGGTGGTCGATCCCATGTGCGGGATCGGCACCACGTTGGTCGAGGCCGTTCACCTCGGCCGTCGTGCGGTGGGGGTGGAGTTCGAAGAGCGGTGGGCCAAGGTCGCCGTGGCCGGGCTCGCCCTTGCCGAACGGCAGGGCGCGACGGGTCCCGGAAGGGTGATCTCGGGGGACGCGCGGGCAATCGGCCGATTGCTTGCGGAACTGGCAAGGCGGGTGGCGCTGGTATTGACCTCGCCGCCGTATGGGGCGATGACTCATGGTCACGTTCGCTCCACCAGGGACAGCGGGAAGGCGGGGATACGCAAGTGGAACCACCGCTACTCCCGCGATCGGGCGAATCTCGCTCATCGGAGCCTGCCGGATCTGCTGGAGGGGTTCGGACGGATCCTGGAGGGGTGCGGTGAGTTGCTGCGGCCGGGTGGGGCCGTGGCGGTCACGGTGCGGCCCTACCGACTGCACGGTGAGCTCGTGGATCTGCCGGGCTGCGTTCTGGAAGTCGGGCAGGCGAGCGGGTTGGAGTTCGCCGATCGGATCGCCTGCCTGTTGTGCGGGGTGGGCGAGCGGCGGTTGTTGAACCGGTCGTCGTTCTTCCAGCTGCACGAGGCGCGCAGGGGCTGGGCGCGAGGGCTGCCGATTCACGCGATCGCGCACGAGGATCTGCTGATCTTCCGCAAGCCGGCGGACGGCCCTCTCGTCGAAGGCGCTACCCCGCGTGTGACGTCGTCGGGGACGGCGGATGACAAACGGATTCGCGCTTGACGCCTTCGAACCAGGTGGGTGTCGATACCCGCGCCACCGGCCACCCCGCCCCGGCCTGCGGTCGGCTGTCAGCGCTCGCCTTTCGGCGTGAGCATGCGGCCGACCCATGGATCAACGGGCGGGTCCGGCCGGGGGCGCAGCACTTCTGTACCCGGACGATCGCGTCGTGCGCGATCTTCGCCGGGCCGAACGCGTGATCCATCAAACGGGAGGTGAGCGGAAATGACCAACGAAGCTCAGCGATTCCAGGAACGTCGGGTCTCCGGAAAGGTGAAGACTGCGGTGGCGCTGACGGAGGCCGGGCCCGCCGTGATCGATGTGGTCACCGCCGGGCGGCTGCTGGGCATGGGTCGTACCAAGGCCTACCAGCTGGCCAAGGCCGGACTGTTCCCCTGCAAGGTGATCCGGATCGGGAGCCGCTACCAGGTGCCGGTGCGCGGGCTGCAGGTGCTGCTGGGACACCGCGATGACGAACATCGCGACGACCAGGAGAGGTGAACCCTGGTGGCGGGAACCATCTACAAGACCTGCACCTGTCGCGACGAGAAAACCGGGAAGAGAATCGGCCAAGCATGCCCGAAGCTTCGCCGCTCGGGCGGCAAAGGCCCCCGGTGGAGCAGTACTCACGGGAAGTGGGCCTACCAGCTCGAACTTCCCCCGCACGCCGACGGCACACGCCGTACCCCGCTGCGCCATGGCGGGCTGGCCTCCTTGGAGGAGGCCGAGGCCGAGCTCGACCACGCCCGCGGGCTGCTCGCGCTCGACGACGATCCCCGGATCAAGCGGCAGATCGTCGCGCTGATCCTCGCGACCTTCAAGGAGACGAGAAGGCTCCCCGACACCGAGGAGGTACGGCGCAAGGTCCGCACCCGCCAGGACCTCAACCGGCAGGTCACGGTGGCGGAATGGCTACAGGAGTTCCTCGGGCGCAAACGCCGCATTGACGACACGACCAGGCGCGTCTACGAATCCCACATCCGCCTCTACCTCAACCCCTACCTGGGCGAGATCCGGCTGGACCGGCTGCGGGTGTCGGACATCGCGGGCATGTTCGATGCGATCGAGGAGTTCAACGAGGTCATCGTCCAGGCTCGTGCCAGCGGCGATCCTGAGGAGCGGGCGAAGGTGAGGTACAGGCGCCCGGTCGGGGTGACGACCATGTACCGCATTCGCGCCACGCTCCGGCACGCGTTGAACATCGCGATCAAGCAGGATCGGCTGCTGGACTTCAATCCCGCGGCAGCGGTGGAGATGCCCCCGCCGGTGCATTCGCGGCCGATGGTGTGGACCGATGAACGCTTCGCCCAATGGAGGAACGACCACGCTGAACGTCTCGCCGACGAGAGGCGGCGCAGGGAGGGCAAGAGAGTCGATGTGATCGGCGTCTTTGTCGGGACATCACGCCCTTCCCCAGCGATGGTGTGGACACCGGCCCAGACTTCGACCTTCCTGGCCCATGCGCGTCTTCACCGCCTGTACGCCCTGTACCGGCTGATCGCCCTGCGCGGCCTGCGCAGAGGAGAGGCGGTCGGGGTGAGATGGCCGGACGTGCACATGTCGGCGCAGACGATCGGGGTGCACTGGCAGATCACCCAGCTCGGCTGGCAACCGGTCCAGGGCAAGCCCAAGACCGACGCCAGCGACCGGATCATCGCGGTCGACGCCGAGACCATGGCCACCATCAAGGAGCACCGAACACGCCAGAACAAGGAACGCCTCGCGGCAGGAGAGGACTGGTTCGACAGCGGATTCGTGTTCACCGACGAACTTGGCCGCCCGCTGCACCCGCAGCATGTGACCGACCAGTTCTACTGGCTGGCCTACGAGGCGGGTCTGCCACCGGTGAGGTTGCATGATCTTCGGCATGGCGCGGCCTCGCTGATGCTGGCGGCGGGCGTGGAGCTGAAGGTGGTGCAGGAGACTCTGGGGCACCTGTCCTCGGCCTTCACCCGCGACACCTACACCAGCGTCTATCCGCAGGTCGCAGCGGCTGCGGCCGAAGCCACCGCAGCGCTCATCACCGTTCCGGCCCCCATTGCGCGTGAAGGCGGTCATAGGCGCGTGAGGCGTTTGGGTTCCTGGGCGGCACGGTCGATTGTGCCGAGACGGGACCAGCGGTGATGTGACCCCCGCCTTCGCATGAGAACGCCCGCCGGGGCCTAGGCCCTGGCGGGCGTTCTCACAGTGAGGGCCGAAGCTCACAATGGTGATTGGCGCTACTGATCTTTGATCCATACAGACTCGTAACAGCTTCGGGTGACTCTTCGGGTGCCAGAGCACAGTTTGAACACGTCGATTTTGCTGAAGAATGTGCGTTCTCCTCCGCAGCCGGGTTCGGCGCCGTTGGTGTCGGCCAGGGTGTGGATGCCGAGGGCTGAGGTGGCGTATTCGGCTTCGGCGTAGAGGTTGTCCGCTCTGTGGTCGCAGACGGTGATGTGCTTCCGGTCCGCTGACACGTACACGCTGCCGTAGGCGGTCCTGTACTGCCACCCGCTGGTGTCCGAAGCCGTGGTGGGGCGGGCGATGATCAGGCCGAGCAGGACGATGCCGGGGAGCAGGAGATGGGTGATCACGGGGAGATCCATTCTGCTGGAGGAGATTCAGAACGGACCCACTGTGGACACCACGACACGAGGACATGGGCGAGCCTGGCTTACCCGGAGCCTGGCTTGATCAACATTTGGTCCGGCCGCTGTGCGCTTCGGGCACGGCGCACCCTCAGGGCTTTCATGTTGGTGTTCTGCCGCACTTCCACAGGGTCTGACCTGACGAGGAGGCCCGATCTCGGTGGGGCGACGACCACGACCCGCGCAGGGAGCGACCACCGAGCAACCACTTGAGCCCAACAGCTCGCCGAAGGCCCATGAGAATGGAGAAAGCCCAGGTCAGGCGGGGTAAGAGGTGGTAGGCCGCCCGGGACTCGAACCCGGAACCTATGGATTAAAAGTCCACAGCTCTGCCAATTGAGCTAACGGCCCTTGCTATACGCAGGGTACAGAGGTTACCGCGTGCTACGCACCGGAGTTCCGCCTGATCACGATAGCGTGCCGTGATCAGGCGGGTGTACAGGGGTTCGGGGGTGGTGGCGGGAGCCTGGGTGGGGTGGGTTTTGGCTGGTCAGAGGGGGTTGGTGGGAGGTGGTGGGGTGGGGGTTTGGGGGGCGTGTGAATTTTTTGGATTCTGGGGGCTGTGGGGCGGGTGGGAGGGGCTGAAGGCGTAGGTGGCCTTGCGGAGGAGCCATTCGATGGGGCCGTAGCGGTGGTTTCTGGTCCACCACGCGCTGAAGGCGAGTTGGGCCAGGAAGATGGTCGCTGCGATGGCCAGGGCGATCCAGGCTGGGAGGCGGTCGGCTAGGGCGAACCCGGCGCCGGTGAACAGGATCGCGGTGATCACGGACTGGGCTATGTAGTTGGTGGCGGCGATTTTGCCGGCTGCGGCGAACCACTTCAGGTGGTGGGCGATGCGGAGGACGGTGGCGGCGTAGCCCATGGCCAGTAGGGGGGAGGCCAGGATGCTTATGCCTACGGCTACGTTTTCGGGGGCCGTGTCGGTCCACTGGGAGATGTTTAGGGCGAGGGTTAGTGAACCGCCTATGCCCAGACCGATCCACTGGGCTCTGGGGAGCAGCCTTGTGTACTTGGCGGGGTCTTCCAGCAGTCTGACTTTGCCGGCGGCCAGGCCGAAGAGGAAGAGGGGGAGTACGGCTAGCGCGGTGGCCACGGGGGAGCCGAAGCCTAGTGCGCCGAAGACTTCGAGGCGGGCTTCTGCGGCGCTGAGGAAGTCGCCTCTGTAGTCGGCCAGGAGGGTGGCCTTCTCGGCAGGGGTGAACATTGGGCCGTTTTCGGAGCCGTCGCCGCCTGCGAAGACGGTCAGGGCGCTGATGGCGGTCAATATGACGCCGCCCACTATTAGGGCGGCTTTCGGGCTGAGGCGGGAGAGGACCAGGAGGGCCAGGCCGGCTATGCCGTACACGAGGAGGATGTCGCCTAGCCACAGGAACACCAGGTGTAGGGCGCCTAGGACGATCAAGGCTACGCAGCGGCGCACCATGCGGCCCGTACGGCTTGCGCCGTCGCGGTCGGCGGAGCGCATTTGCATGGTGAAGGAGTAGCCGAAGAGGAAGGAGAACAGGACGTAGAACTTGCCCTGGAAGAAGAGGTTGACGAAGCCGGAGGCGCTGGGGGAGTCGGCTTTGAAGAGGTAGGCCATGCCGAGGATGTTCACCATGAGGATGCCGCCTAAGGCGAACCCTCGGAGGACGTCCAAGGCGAGGATGCGGGGGATTTTGGGAGCTTCGGTTGGGGAGGGGAGCATGTACTCGACGTTATGGAGGAAGATCACTTGGCGAATCGGCACTGGTGGCGATTCGTGTTTCCTTCGGGATGAGCATGGGCGGGTTCGGCTCGGTGCTGAAGTCCTACGACTTAAGAATGTGTGCGGTGCTGGGGGCTGCCATCCAATGAATGGATCTTTCGTGTCTGGGGCTTCGGAGGCTGTGGGATTGTCGGTTCTGGGATGGGGCTTGCGCTGGGTTGGTAGTCGTCGGCTTCCTATCGGGCATGACGAAAGCCGCGCACCAGTCCGGCGGGTGGGGCCGGGCTGGTGCGCGGTGTTTAGGTGGGGTGGGGGTTGGGGTTAGCGGGACGTCCAGAGGGGCTTGTTGTCCTTGGAGTAGAGGACGATGTTGCCCGCGTTCTGTACGGCCAGGTAGGCGCCGGGGTTGCGGGCGGTGTTGGTGGCCCACTTGGCGCGGTTGTCGCTGGTGTAGATGACCAGGTTGCCTTCGCGCTGCATCACGGCGCGGGCGCCGGGGTTGCCTGCCGTGGGGGTGGTCCACTTGGGGCGGTTGTCGCTGCTGTACAGGACGAGGTTGCCCTCGCGCTGCATGATCAGCTTGTACTGGCCGTTCGGTGACTGGATCGTCTGGCCGGGGTTCAGGGTGTGGCCCGACGGCAACGAGCCGATGTAGGCGTGGCGTGACCACAGCACCCGGTTGCTGGCGGAGTAAATGACGAGATTTCCGTCATTGTGCACGGTGAGGTAGGCGCCCGGGTTGCCGGCGGTGTTGGTGCTCCACAGGGGCCGGTTGGCGGCGCTGTAGATGACCAGGTTGCCTTCGCGCTGCATGGTCGCGTAGGTGGGCTCGCCCGAGGTGGGGGTCGCCCAGAGTGCCTTGTTCCCGGGGCCGTAGAGGACGAGGTTGCCCTCGTTCTGCTGGATCAGCTTGTATTGCCCGTTGTCAGACTTGACCGACTCGCTCGGCTTGAGGATTTCCCCCGAGGTCAGCTTGTCGTCCGTCTTGTCGACCGCACCGGCCTGAGCCGTCGTGGCGAACGACATTGGCAGGGCCATCGCCGCCGTGAGAAGCGCACTCGCCGCCAGGCCGCGCATGGTGGTCCGCTTGAGTGAACGCTTGGAAAGCCGCGTCAACGAAGAACTCCGAATCTATTTTGAGCTTGCTTGTTTCGCCCCGTCGGCACCGACGCGGCTCGGCAGCGGCGCGAGATTCCCCCCACGGTCGCGTGTCGTGCGCCTCGCCCCGTCGCGACGACCGAGTGTGGACACGCGCTGGTCGGTCGCGAAAAATGAGCGCACACGAGGCCGCGTCGGTGCCGTGGGCCACCACGTTAGGGAAGCGTGCTCCTTGGGGGTGACGGTCGTTCGACCCACAAAACGCGATGTGGCTGGGAGATCACAGGTCGTCGTCGATGGCGCTGCGGATCCGCCAAGAAGCAGCGATTCGCTAAGGAGGCTGTCTGCGCCGGTGTGGCATCGGCTCCGCCGATGGACACAGGCCTCCGATGCGGGCTCGCTTGGTGGTCACATGCCCTTGGCGCCGACCCGGAAAACGCGGTGCGGCCGGGGGATCACAGGTCGTCCACGCCCACCAGTCCGTCTTGGATGGCTCGTGCGACCAGGTTGGCCTTCGTTTTGGCCTCGCGTCCGACGTTCGCGTACTTGATGCGAATGCGGTCCAGGTAAGAGTTGACTGTGCGCGGGGTGATGCCGAGTTTCGCGGCCACGAGTTCCTTCGACTCGCTCTGGAACCACTCGATCAGCACCTCCTCCTCACGCAAGGAAAGCCGGGGGCGGTCGGCGGCGGTGTTCGTGCCGAAGGCGCCGGCCAGGGCGGGCGGGGTGTAAGGCCGGTTGTCGGCGGCGGCGTGTGTGGCGGCGACCAGGTGTTCTTCGCCCTCGGCCTTGGTGAGATATGTGAACGCCCCGATGTCCAGGCAGGTCAATGCGGTGCGTTCGTCGTCGCGCATGGTGAAGACGATGACCTGGCGGCCCGCGTCGACCAGGCGCCGCAGTTCGCCGTATGCCGGCGGCCCGGCCTGCAACTGCAGATCGAGGACGACGACGGTGGCCGCGTCGCCCGGGGGAGTCCATGCGGATTTCGGGGTGGGGCCGGCGGCTACGACGGTGATCGGCGGGTCGGCCGTCGCGTACCAATGTTTCATTCCCGCCAGCACCACCGGATGGTCGTCGATGGCCGTCACTGTGACGGCTGTCTGTCGTGCCACACCGCCTCCACCCACAGTCGGTCTCCTGCCACCACGTCGTTCACTTCGACCAGTCCGGATGTGAATTTCCATGTGCGGCGGTTCAGGTATTTCGCCCACCGCGCTGACACGGACTCGATCCGGGGTGCGCACCACGGTGACCCGCATGGTCGAATCGGTCCGACCGGCGGCGGCCAGCACGGCGGACACGGGGTCGATCAGTTCACGCCGTACTTCTTGCGGAAGGTCCCGTGGCCGGCCGCGGGCCGCGAAGTCCACGGTGATGCCGCCGCGTTCGGCGACCTCGATGACGGCGCGGAGTTCGTGTACCAGGCGGTCGGACACATTGTCGTTCTCGGCGAACAGGCGTCGCATTCGCGCGGCCTCGTGGGCGCTGCGCCGCCGTACTTCGGGATCCGCCGGGTCGAGTGTGCCGTATCCGAGCCCGGCGAGCATCGGAATGGTCGAGCCGAGCAGGGACACATAACGCCGCTGGTGGTCGCGGTGCAGGTGTTCGGCGACTGCTTCCTCGGTGCGGATGTGTTCTTCTTCTGCCGCGGCCTCCCCGGCGCGTACGGCGACGCGGTGGACACCGTGTACCACGAGACCGAGGGCCAATTGAAAGCCGTAAATGGAGAGCGCCGACACCGCCATGGACGCCCACGTTTCGAGGTCCGGCACGTGGGACACGGCTGCTTTGACGGCGGCCAGCGTCAGGTTCGCGATGAGAAAGACGGTCAGATGAACCAGGGGTAGGTCGAAAAGCAGCAGCACGCCGTACCACCCGACCAGGCCGAAATACCAGTGTGCGGGGTCGAGGTGGGTGCCCGCCGGTGAGGCGACGGCGGCTGCTCCGGCGGCGAGCAAGACCAATACGATGCCGGTCCATCGGGCTGCGGGTGGAATGTAGCGTTTGGTGAGCAGGTAGGCGGCGGTGACCGCCGCCACCCCGGCCAGTAGCAGGAACCCCGTGATCTCCAGCCAGAGCGGTTGATACCGTGCGCTGTGCTCGATGAGACCCGATAGGCACAGGGTGAACTGGATGGTCACCGTGACGGCGAGGATCGCGAGGTGGATTCCTCGGGATAGCTGGGTTTTGATCCCGGCGGAGGATTGCTCGGGCAGTGGACGGTCGCCAGGCACGCGGGACTCGCCCTGGGCGACATCGCTCGCGCATAGGGCGACAGGTTTCTCGCTCTGTGCGACACCGCTCTCGCTCTGTGCGACACCGCTCTCGCCCAGGGCGGCACTGTTCTCGCCCTGTGCGGCGGAGCCAGGAACGGGTCTGTCACTCATGTATGGCATCTCGGATATGCAGGTCGGAGGTGCCGAACAGGCGGTCTGGCAGGTCGGACATCCCGGTTAGGCGGTTAGGCGGGGCGGGCGTCCCAAATACGCGGTCAGGCACGTCAGACACCCCAAGTCGGTTGTCGTCCGGCCATGTCCATCGCAGTGTGGTTCCGCGGCCCGGTGCCGAGTCGACCAGCACCCGGCCGCCCGCGCTGCTCATGCGCTCCACGATGGAGTGGGACACGCCCCGCCGATAGGGGCCGACGCGTCGCGGGTCGAAGCCGCGGCCCCGATCCCGCAGTTCGACCACGATCCCGCCGTGTTCGCCGGGTTCCGCGCGCAGGGTCGCCTCGGCCACTCCCGCGTGCCGGTCGATGTTGGTCAGGGCCTCCCGTACTCCGTGGAAGATCGCGAGCGCCGGTCCCGCGGGCATCGGTGGCAAGGTGCCGATGCGCGGTTCGACGCGCACCAAGTCGTGGTGGGCCGCGGTGACCAGCAGGCTCGCGAGGTCCACCCGGCTTTTGTCGGAGCCGGGGACTCGCGTGAGGGTATCCAGGTCGTCACGGGCACGGTGGGCCACCGGCCCGGTCCCCAGGGCCACCATGAGCAGGGTCGTACTCGCCGTGTCATGCAATGTCGCCAGATATTCGCGTTCACTCGCACGCCGTGCGGCGGCGACGGCAGCCTCGCGCCGCCGTGCGGCCAGCCTCTCGACTCTCCGGTCCGCTGCCCGAGCCTGCGCGCGGACGAGCAGGAAGGACAATCGCGACAAAGTCAGCTCCATCAGGACGCGCACCCCCGGTCCTGTCACCGCCGCCCAGTCCCCCGATCGGGCGAGGGCACCCCCCGCGAGGTAGGCCGCGATTCCCGCCAAGGCCACGCCGACGCCCACGAGCGGCCTCGTCGGCCATTCGTACGGAAAGGTGATGGCGGTGATGGAGAAAAGCGCCATCACCCAGCTGCCGGAGCCGCAATCGCAGTCGGCGACCGCCATATGGCCGGCGCCGGTGGCGATGAGAACTGTCGTGTCGACCACGATGACGATCCACGCCGGGCGGTGCGCCCGGTTTCTCAGCCACACGAGGTGAAAGGCGCACCATCCGATGGCGAGGGCCGCCATCGCGACCGTCGCCGTCACATATCCGTCGGGCGCGGAGAGCACACCGAAGACGGCGCTCGGAATGACCACCGCCGAGCGCAGGTAAACGGCGTAACGGACGGTCGCGCGATTCAGCTCACGCTCGGTCGCCCCCCGTTCCGCCGCAGCGGACCGCCGGTCCTCCCCGCGCGCCTCCTGTTGTCGTGCGCGCATCTCGCGAAGACTACCGAGGTTCTTCAATGCGAGGCGTACGGCGGAGCCGGCCACTCGATGGCCACCCTGCGTGAGGCGGGCCGCATCCTCGGTGTTGTCACCGGTTGAGGCGGGGCGTGTTCCCCGAGAGTGTCACCCCTTGAGGTGGGCCGCATTCCTGAGAGCTGCCACCGCGTGAGGCGGCCGCATTCCACAGCGCGGCGGCCACCCGGTGGCCACCCCGCGTGAGGAGGGCCGTATCCCGAGTGCTGTCACCCGTTGAGGTGGGCCGCATTCCTGAGTGCTGCCACCGCGTGAGGCGGCCGCATTCCACAGCGCGGCGCCCACCCCATGCGGGCACGCCCGCACAAGGGTGGCCCCGGTCAGCGCACAGGCGGGAATTCCGGTGACGGTTCCCGGCCGGGGTGACGCCTGGTCGGTGCGCGGACGGGAATTCCGGTGATGGACCCCGGCCGGGGTGACGCCTGGTCGGTGTGCGGGCGGGAATTCCGGTGACGGTTCCCGGCCAGGGTAATGCCCGGTCGGTGCGCGCGGGAATTCCAGTGATGGACCCCGCCCGAGTGACGCCCGGTCAGCGCACAGGTGGGAATGCCTATGGGCCGGCGCCCGATCAGCGATAGGCGGGAATGCCGGTAAGGGCCTCGCCCAGAACGAGGGTGTGGATCTCCTGCGTGCCCTCGTAGGTGAGCACCGACTCCAGGTTGTTCATGTGCCGGATCACCGGGTATTCAAGCGTGATGCCGTTGCCCCCAAGAATGCTGCGGGCCTGGCGGGCGATGTCGAGCGCCGCGCGCACGTTGGCGAGCTTGCCGAAACTGATCTGGCGCGGCGTGAGAGTGCCGGCCTCCTTGAGCTGCCCCAGGTGGAGGGCGGTCAGGTGCGACTGTCCAAGGGCGACCGCCATCCAGGCCAGTTTCTCCTGGGTGAGCTGGAACCCGGCGATGGGCTTGCCGAACTGAACGCGTGACTTCGAATAGTCGACCGCCGACTCCAGACACGCCCTGGCCGCCCCGACAACCCCCCACAGAATGCCGAACCGCGCCTCGGAAAGGCAGGACAGCGGGCCCTTCAGGCCCTTCACTCCGGGGAGTACGGCGGAAGCCGGCAACCTGACGTCGTCGAAATAGAGCGAGGAGGTGACGGAGGCCCGCAGCGACATCTTGCGGTGGATTTCCGGGGCGCTGAAACCGGGAGTGTCGGTCGGGACGACGAAACCCTGGACGCCGTCGTCGGTCTGTGCCCAGACCACCGCCACATCGGCGATGGAGCCGTTGGTGATCCACATCTTGGCGCCGTTGAGGATCCAGTCGCCCGAGGGGTCGCGCTTGGCGTGGGTGCGCATGCCGCTCGGGTCGGAGCCGTGGTCGGGCTCGGTGAGGCCGAAGCAACCGATGGCCTCGCCCGCGGCCATGCGGGGGAGCCACTCCTCTTTTTGCTCGGCTGTGCCGTACTTCCAAATGGGGAACATCGCGAGGGAACCCTGCACGGAGACGAACGAACGCAGGCCCGAGTCGCCGGCTTCGAGTTCACGGCAGGCCACGCCGTACGAGATCGCGTCGAGGCCGGCGCAGCCGTATCCTTCGAGGTGCATGCCGAGTACGCCGAGCTCGCCCAGGGCGGGGGCCAGTTCCTTGACGGGGAATTCGGCCTCTTCGAACCAGTCCCCGACATGCGGCAGGATGTTGTCGCCGACAAACCCCTTGACCGTGTCGCGGATCAGTCTCTGTTCGTCGGACAAACGGTCGTCGATCTTCAGCAGATCATCCATGGGGGTTCCTCTCGTTCACGCCACCCTTGGCTTTGTCAGGGTAATCCCGGTCACTCGGCGAGGGGCGACCAGGGTTGCGCCAGGGGGAATCCCGATGTGCTATGAGCCGCTACGCAGGCAACCTGGGTTCATGAGCGACATCAACTTTCACGACAAGCGAGTGAAGAAGCTGAGCCGGAGCCAGGACGGGCGCATCATCGCTGGTGTCTGCTCAGGCATCGGGCGGTATGTCAACGTCGACCCCAACATCGTGCGGATCGCACTGGCGGCGACGGTCTTCTTCGGCGGCCTCGGCGTCGGGATCTACGCAGTCGGATGGCTGCTCCTGCCGGACGAGGCACGGGGTGGGTCGATCTTCCAGGACATGGTGGAAAAGCACCAGAACGGCACCGCCCCCTGGCAGCAGGCGACCGCGCCGAGCGACCCGCCGCGCTACGACACGCCCGAGCAGTTCCACTCCACGGGCGCGTACGGCACAGCCCAGCCGAACGGCGCTGCGAATCCGAACCACTACGCCGGACCCGCCGCGACGCTGCGGACGGACGACCACGGGCGTTCCGGGGCGGCGTGAACGACGCCGAGGATCACGACGAGGCGGCGGCCTCGGCGCGCACCTTGGCGATGATCCCCGCCCGGGATCCGGTCCACAGGAGCGCGAGAAGAAGGGCCGTGAGCAGGCCGCCCACGCCGGCCAGGGCGACCACGAGCTCGGGGCCGAGCGTCTGGGCGGCGGCACCTCCGATGAGGATGCCGAGGCCTTGGACGGCGAGCAGGCCGGAGTGTACGAGACCGAAAGCCTGTCCTCTGCGTTCCGGGGGGACGCATTGCACGAAAGCGGCATTGGCGGCGAGCTGGTAGGCGCCGCCGATGCCGGAAAGGACCCAGAGGACCAGGACCACCGCGAGGGGCGGCTGCAGCGCACAGGCGATCAAGGGGGCGCACGTGAGCATGGCCATCCACCCCATGACGTGTAAACGTCGCGAAGGTGAGACGAATCTGCTGAAGGCGAAGGCCCCGATCACGGTGCCCGTGGGCATGGCGGCCATCAGGAGACCGGTGATCACAGGGGTGGGAATCGCGTCGGTGGCCAAGGTGGCGGCATAAGGGGCGGCGATGCCCTCAGGGAGCACATAGAAGCCGCAGAGCCAGGCGAACATCACCAAGGTACGTAGCCGTTTGTCGCCGAAGACGAGTTTCGCCCCCAGGCGCATGGTGGTCCACATGGACAGACTGTCGCCCGGGGGAGCGGGTGTGGGACGGCGGCGCACACCCGCGACGATGATCAATGCGGAGGCCAGGAAGGTGGCCGAGTCCAGCGCTAACGCCCGATAGGGGCCAAGTCCGGCGATGACCGCGCCACCTGCCGCGAACCCCAGCATTTGGACCGCCTGGTTGGTCATGTTCTGCAGGGCGGAACCCGCTACATATCTGTCGCCGGTCAAGATCTCCGGGAGCAGTGCCGCTCGGGCGGCCGAGAACGGGGCGCTCAGCAGTACGACACAGAAGACCAGGGCGCAGAGCACCCCGAAATGCATGCCGGGGACGGCCATGAGCGCCACGAGAAGGGCACGGACCAGGTCGCAGACCAGCATGACCCGCCGCCGCGGATAGCGGTCGGCGAGCCCCGCCAGGAGCGGGCCGCCGAGGATGGGGGGGAGGTAGGTCAGCGCGTAGACCGCCGCCGTCGCCAGCGCGGACTGGGTGCGGTTGTAGACGAGGATCGCCAGGGCGACCTGGGCGAGCTGGTCTCCGAGCAGGGACATGCCCTGGCCGAACCATAGGGCTCGGAACTCACCGATCGCGATGACTTCGCCGTAAGTGGCTTGACTCTCGGGCAGACGGCGGTGCCTCCCGGGAAGCCGGCCGGGCTTCGTGGCCGCCATAGGACTCCGCTGAGCTTGCAGGCGAACCTGACTAAGAGTGTTGGTTATGTAACCTACAGTGCCCGTCCGGCGCTCCGCGCGCAACCCGATGTCGCCAAGCACATGCAAACTGAGCCTTTTTCATCACTCCCCGCCCCTGGATGGACACCCGTGCCATGGCCTCTCGGAACCTGCCTCACCTCCCATAAGGCTCAGATGGCCGGTACGGCTCATCCCAAACCCGGCTTAGCGCCACTGATTCGCGGCGGTCTGGGCGGGAGGGGCTCACCGGTCGGGCCGGTGCGCAGAATGGGGGTGTGGAGATGACGCGTTCGGATTTCGAACTCCTGGTGAGTGAAGCGCTTGACCTGATCCCCCAGGAACTCGCCCGCAATATGGACAACGTCGCGGTGTTCGTGGAGGACGAGCCGCCGTCGTCGGATCCCGATCTCCTCGGGCTGTACGAAGGCGTCGCCCTCACCGAGCGCGGTGACACCTATGCCGGGATGCTCCCCGATCGCATCACGATCTACATGGGGCCGACGCTTCGCATGTGCCACACCCGCGAGGAGGTCGTGGAAGAGGTCGCGATCACCGTGGTCCATGAGATCGGTCACCATTTCGGCATTTCTGATGATCGTCTGCATGAGCTGGGGTGGGGCTGAGGAGCGTGGACCGTTCCTCGTCGCCGCAGATCGAAGGGGTTTGACTAGCTTCGTCCGGGCTTGTTGACCTGCTGAGACAGGGAGCAATCCCCTCCAGCGTCGCGAAATCTTCGTACGCCCCGCCCTTGTGTGTTGCCCACAAGTGGGTAGGGAGTCGGCCAAGCGACGGCGCACGATCAACGTGGGGGGCATCCTGGCCACTCGGACAACGCAGGAAGGGGGAGCGGGCCCCAGGCGCCTGGGCGGCGCTCACGCGGCCCCTTGGTGGTGCGCTGCTTGTCGGGGTGCCGCTCACCGGGCCGGTCCCGGTGTCGTTGCGGGCGCGTCCGGCGGCCGGGCATGTGCGGGATGCGTGCCACGCGGAGTGCGTACGGCAGGCGCAGGCGGCGGGGTGCGTACGGCAGGCACAAGCGGCGGGGTGCGTACGGCAGGCACAAGCGGCGGGGGGCACAAAGCGGGCACAGGCAGCAGGGGGCTCACCGCGGGCACAAGCGGCCGGGTGCGCTCGGCGGGCGCACGTGGCGGCCGGGGCCGCGTGGTAGGTACGGCGGGAGCCCGGGAGGGCTTGGTCCGCGCGTCGGACGCGCGCGCCGCCTGGGGGCGGATCGCCCTTCGAGACGGCGACCTGGATGGAAAATTCTCACCCGAGGGACACTCATGGACTTCGAGAGATTGAGATCCTTGGCCCGTTCCGGGGCCACCGGGCTGGTTGGCGGTGTGCGATGGGTGATCGCGACAACCGTCGCCAAAGTGGTGATGATCGCCTCCGTCTCCCTGATGGGGGCGTGGCTGGCGCTGGCGGTGGGCGCCGACGTGCGCACCCCGGTGGGGCCGGCCGAGATCGGCATGTCGCTCCAGCCGGCCTGGACCGGCGAGACCGTCGTCGACGTGCATCCGCTCGGCACGCTGCTGTTCGACACGCACGACGCGCCGCTGCGGCTGCGCATCACGCTGGAGAACATCGATCAGGATCAGGCCAAGGCCATGATCGAGGAGCCGCGACTGGCGGACCGGCTGCCGGACCTCATCGAGGAGAACCTCGGAACGGGCCTGTGGGCGCTTGCCGTGCAGGCGGGGCTCTGGGCGGTGCTGGGAGCGGTTGTGGCCGCTCTCGTGGCGTTTAGGCGCGTCTGGGCAGCCCTGGTGGGGTTGGTGACGACCTTTGTGGCCATTGCGGCGATCGCCACGGCGTCGTTTGTCACGTTCCGGCCGGAAGCGGTGGTGGAGCCGAAATACACCGGCCTGATCGCCGGTGCGCCCTCCCTGGTCGGCAGCGCCGAGTCCATCGTCACTCGCTTCGAGTCATACCGCCTGCAACTCGCCAAGCTCGTGACCAACGTCTCCAAGCTCTACGACACCGTCTCCGTTCTCCCCGTCTACGACGCCGATCCCGCCTCCATCCGGGTCCTGCACGTCTCCGACATCCACATCAATCCGATCGCCTGGAACCTGATCCGGTCGATCACCTCCCAGTTCAAGATCGACGTGATCGTCGACACGGGAGACCTCACCGACCACGGCACCCGCGCGGAGGACAAGTTCGTCGAGGAGATCGGCAAGCTCGGCGTGCCATATGTCTTCGTGCGCGGCAACCACGACTCCAAGGCCACCGAGAAGGCCGTCGCCAAGCAGAAGAACGCCGTCGTGCTGGACGACAAGAGCGCCGTCGTGGCCGGCCTGCGCATCTACGGGCTCGGCGATCCGAGGTTCACGCCCGACAAGTCCGTCCCCGTCGACACCGGCCTCGACTGGCTCAAGGAGCTCGGCCGGCGCAGCTCCGCCAAACCCGCCGCCGAGAAGGCCGATCTCGTCGCCGTGCACGACCCTACGATCGCCAAGGGCTTCTCCGGCGCCGTTCCCATGGTCCTCGCCGGCCACTCACACCGGCGCAGCACCGAGGTTCTGCCCTCCGGCACCCGCCTTCTCGTCCAGGGTTCCACCGGCGGAGCGGGCCTGCGCGCGCTGGAACACGAGGATCCCACCCCTGTCCAGGCGTCCGTTCTCTACTTCAACCAGCAGACGCGCAGGCTTCAGGCCTGGGACGACATCACCCTCGGCGGGCTCGGCGAACAGTGGGTGCAGATTCAACGGCACGTGGAGAGCCAACCTGCGCGTACAATTTCCCCGGAGCCAGAGACCACCCCGTCTCCAGCGGGAAGGGCATCTGGCGCCGCGACGCCCCGGACGGGCAAACCGCTTTGGCATCAAGGGCAAACGTCCCCTATGCTTCAGAGGTCCCCGACGGAAGGCGTCACGGACCAGGGAACACATCCTGAGCCCCCATCGTCTAGCGGCCTAGGACACCGCCCTTTCAAGGCGGCGGCACGGGTTCGAATCCCGTTGGGGGCACACGGTGAGTAAAAGCTCACCAGCACGAAGGAAGGTCAAAAGGACCTCCGGAAGACTGGTAAGCTAAGAAAGTCGAAACGGCCGCAAGGCCGGAGCCGAAAGGCTCGAAAAGCAAGGTCCTGTAGAGCAGTTTGGAGTGCTCGCCACCCTGTCAAGGTGGAGGTCGCGGGTTCAAGTCCCGTCAGGACCGCTTAACCGGCGAAAGCCGGACATATCGAGGTCAGGTAGCTCAGTCGGTACGAGCGTCCGCCTGAAAAGCGGAAGGTCGGCGGTTCGACCCCGCCCCTGACCACCATTAATGAGCTGCTAAGACGCCCCGTCCGTGTGATTACGGACGGGGCGTAAGTGTTTATCTGAGCGACTACGGTTCTTCCCTTTAGGCCGTTAGGTCACTGCGTCTTTCATTCACGGTTTAGCCAGTGGGGATCGCACGCGGTCGGCCGCCTTCGAGCAGGTCCGAGCACAACGCCGAGCACACGCGACCGGTCCGGTGCTGAGGCGCCGGACCGGGAACTGTGAGAACCACCTATCGAGTGCGACCTTCCACCCGGTCGTCCTCCCCGAGACGGGACAACCGCGGACGAGACACTCCAGTGGTGTCGATCGGATATCCCACCTCGAACGGCACAGCCGCCTCCAAGCGGTTCACCGCCTCGGCCGGGAGGGTGATGTCGACAGCTCCGAGGTTGTCCGCGAGTTGCTCGGCGTCGGTCGCCCCGATGATCGGATGCACCAGCCGCGAGCGAGTCCGGGTCCAGGCGATCGCGACCTGGGACGCCGTCACGCCAAGCTCGTCCGCCACCTCGCGTACGGCACGGGCCACCTTATGGTCTCGCTCGCTGAGCGAGGCGGGATTCAACCGGGTGCCGGAAGGGGCGGCCCCGGGGCCGCTGTACTTCCCCGACAGCAGACCACCGGCGAGTGCCCCGAAGGTGGCCACGGTCATGCCATCGGCTTCTGCCATGGGCACCAGTTCCCGTTCGATGTCGCGTTTGAGCAGGCTGTACCGTACCTGCACCCCGGCGAACGAAGTCCAGCCGCGCAACTCGGCGAGGGTGTTCGCCCGGGACACCAGCCACGCGGGCAGGTTGGAGGCTCCCACATAGAGGATCTTCCCGGCGCGCACCGCGTCGTCCAGCGCCCGCATGGTCTCCTCGACGGGCGTGTACTGGTCCCACGTGTGCACCCAGAACAGGTCGACATAATCGGTGCGCAGCTTTCGCAGGCTCGCTTCGAGCGACAGGGTGAGGTTCTTGCGGTGGGTGCCGCCCGCGTTCGGATCCTTTGGGTCTCTCGACAGCGCATATTTGGTGGCCAGCACAAACCGGTCGCGACGGTGCTGCAGCAGGTCGCCGAGCATCTCCTCGCTGTCGCCGTATGCGGAGGCGGTGTCGATGACATTGCCTCCCGCGTCGGCGTAGAGGTCGATCATCTTGCGGGCCTCCTCCGGCCCGCGGAAAGTCATCGCGCCAAGGAACATCTCCGAGACGCGCAGCCCGGTCGGGCCCAGCAAGCGGTATCGCATTACGCCACCTTTCAAGTGGATAGGACGGGGACGCCGGCGCTGGCCGCTACCGGCGGGCGGAAGAGGCGGAAGAGTCGGCCGTCGAACCGACCGAAGGTTCCCCAGTCCGGCAAAAGGTCATGGATCCACTCTCGGGAATCCGCGAGGTCCGAGGGAGACCGGGACAAGGCTGGCCCTGTCAGGGCCACGATCCCCCACATAACGGGCCGTACACTCGGCCTGTGAGCGACATCGAGTTGGGGACGTTCCTCCGCACCTGCCGCGAAGCCGTCACGCCCGCTCAGGTGGGGCTCCCCGCAGGCAGTCGCCGCCGCACGCCGGGCCTGCGGCGGGCCGAGCTCGCCGCCGTCTCCGGGGTAAGCGTCGAATACCTCACCCGTCTGGAGCAGGGGCGCGACCGGAATCCGTCGTCGCAGGTCCTCGCCGCGATCGCCGACGCGCTGGGGTTGTCGACGGGGGAGCGGATCCGGCTGCGCAACCTGGCGAAGGCGGCCTCCGGGGGCGACACCCTGTGCGCGGGCATGTTGCCGCCCGATCGGGAGGTGCGTGCCACCATGCGGGCGCTGCTGGACCAGCTGGAACCCGCCCCTGCCGTACTGCTCAACCGGATCGACGAGACGGTCGCCCACACGTCGGGATATGACCGCCTCGCCAGACCCGCCGGCCTGCTCGACGGCGAGCCGCCGAACCGTGTGGCCTATATGTTCACCGACGAACGCGCCCGGACCACCTACCCCGACTGGGACCGCGTCGCCGACGAGAGGGTGGCCGCGCTCAGGGCCGAATCCTCCCGCGAGGACCCCGAGCTGATCCACCTTGTCGAGGAGTTGACCGTCGTCGGCGGTGCCTCCTTCTCGGAGCGGATGAACGCCGCGCCGTCCACCCCGCCCGCCGTGGGTGTCGAGCGCTTCACCCATCCCGAGGTGGGCGAGCTACGGCTGACCTACGAGACCCTCTACACCGAGGGACAGCGCCTGATCATCTACCTCCCCGCCGACGACGACACCTCCGCCGCCCTGGACCGCCTCAACAACCGCCGCCCAGGAGCCTTGCGCGCCGTCCACGGCTAGCAGACGACTTCACCGCATGGCTGTGCCGTACGGCATAAGCCGGCGAAACCGCCACCACGCGATCATGGCCGGTGTCGCCACGGTCACGTGCCCATGCAAACCATGCCCATGCAAACCGTGGCCGGCTCAACGGTCGCCGGTGATGGAGGCGTGAGCCGTATCCTCCCGTGGTTGTGACGGAGGTGTGCCCCTACCCAGGCGGCTCGGCCACCAAGCACGTGGGCCGAGGTCACGCACCAGGGCCGGGACCAGCAAGGACCGCACCACCAACGTGTCGAGCAGAACACCCAGCGCCACGATGAAAGCCGTCTGCACAAGAAAGGCCAGCGGGATGACCACCAACGCGGCGAAGGTCGCTGCCAGCACAACACCCGCCGAAGTGATCACACCACCGGTCGTGACAAGCCCGCGCAATATCCCCTCCCGCACCCCATGCCGGACGGTCTCCTCCCGCACCCTGGACATGAGGAAGATGTTGTAATCCACCCCCAACGCCACAAGAAAGACGAACCCATACAACGGCACGGAGGCGTCCACGCCGGTGAAACCGAATATGTGCGTGAAGACCAGGGTGGAAAGGCCAAGGGTGGCCAGGAAGTTCAGTGCCACGGTGACCACCAGGAGCACGGGGGCCATCAGCGAGCGCAGCAGGACGATCAGAATAAGCAGAATGATCGCCAGAACCACCGGAACGATCAGCAACGTGTCGTTCTCCGCAGTCTCCGTGGTGTCATATCTCTGAGCGGTATACCCGCCGACCAGAACCCCCCTATCGAAGGCAAGCGCGGCGCGGAGGCGCTGGACGGTGTCCTGGGCGGCGTCGCTGTCCGGCGCGTCGCTCAAGGTGGCCTCCACCAGCACCAGTCCGTCGACGACCTTGGGGCTGTCGGCGGGGCGCCCGGTTTGCGTTACCACGGCGGCGTCGGGCACACCCTTGACGCCGCGGGCTGCCGCCACGACGGCGTCGGCGCGCTCGGCGGGGGCCACGACGACGGCGGGTTGTCCAGAACCTCCGGGGAAATGCTTGCTCAGCGTGGCCTGCGCCGCCACCGAGGGAGCGTCGTTCACGAAGGTCTCGTCCAGCGGCACACCCCTGGCGTTGAGCTGCGGAGTGAAGAGGGCGAGGGCGATGAGGGGCAGGGTGGTCAGGATCCAGAGCCGGCGCGGGCGGCGGTCGACCGCGGCGGCCACGCGGCTCCAGATACCGCGGGTGGCGGCGTCGGCCGGGCGCGGCTTCGCCGGCCACAGGGCCGTGCGGCCGAGCAGGACGAGGACGGCGGGCAGGAAGGTGAGTGCGCTGAGCGCGGCGCACACGATGCCGATGGCGCCCACGGGACCGAGTGCGCGGTTGTTGGTCAGGTTGCTGAGCAGCAGCGCGAGCAGCCCCAGGGCCACGGTGGCGGCGCTGGCGACGATCGGCTCGAACGAGCGCCGCACCGCGATGCGGCCGGCCGCGAAGCGGTCGCCGGTCGCGGCCAGCTCCTCACGGAAGCGGGCGGTCAGCAGCAGCGCGTAGTCGGTGGCCGCGCCGATGACCAGGATGAACAGGATTCCCTGCACCTGCCCGTCGACCTTGACGACGCCGCGGTCGGCTAGGAAGTAGACCACCGCGGAGGCCAGGGTCAGCGCGAAGACGGAGCCGACGATGATGATGAGCGGCAGCAGCACACTGCGATACACCGCGAGCAGAATGATCAACACGGTGATCAGCGCCACGCCGAGCAGCAGGCCGTCGATCCCGGCGAAGGCGGCGGACAGGTCGGCCCGGGTGGCCGCAGGTCCCGCGAGCTCTGCTCTCAGTCCGTCGACCGCCACCGCCGGGCGGATGCGGTCGAGGAGCTCCCTGGGCGGGATGTCCGGGTCGAGCTGGATCACACCTCGCAGGGCCAGGCCGTCGTCCGAGCCGAAGGCGGGTGTGGGGGAGCCGACGACGCCCGCGGTGCCACGCAGCGAGTTGAGCATCTGAGTCGCCGCGGCGGTCTGCTCGGGGGTGATTGTCCCGCCGTCCGCGGTCCACACCACGATGAGCGGCTGCGTCGCACCTTGGCGGAACTTCTCCTGCACGTCAAGCACGCGGGTGGACTCCGCGCTCTCCGGCAGGAAGGCGGCCTGGTCGTTGGTGGACACCTCGGTGAGCTTGCCGGCGTATGACCCGAACCCTCCGCCGACGGCCAGCCAGACCACTACAAGCAGCAGCGGAACGAGCATGCGGATGGGTCGCCACGTCACGAGATCGCCTCCTCGAATAACTCAAGGATCAAGATACTTGATTTTTGAGTTAATCTACAATGGCGATGTGGACGGCGCGGCTGAAGAGGGCATCGACCTGAGGTCGTTCGCGGTGCGGCTACGCCGGTTGACCGCGGAGAGCAATCGCATCGCTCACGTGTTCGCCGGTGAGCAGGGGCTTAACAGCACCGACCTCCAGGCCCTCGTGGCGATCTTTGACGCTCCCTCGCCGATCACTCCGGGCCGGCTGCGCGAGGAGCTGAACCTCACCTCGGGTGCGGTGACGGCGTGCCTCGACAGGCTGGAGCGTGCCGGGCACATCCGCCGGGTGCGCGACGCGCACGACCGGCGTGTGGTCCACCTGCATTACCTCGACGCGGCGAAAAGCGTCGCCGCGGCCTTCTTCCGCCCTCTTGGGCAAAGCACAAACAACGTGCTGCAACGCTTCAGCCCCGAGGAACTCCGCACCGTCGCCGCCTTCCTCGACGCCCTGAACGAGGAATACGACCTGCTACGCGGCACACCGCCGGACTCCCCCTAAGCCCGGCGGCCGGATCAACGAGCCCCTAAGCCCGGCGGCCGGGTCGACGAGCCCCTAAGTCCGGCGGCCGGGTCGACGAGCCCCTAAGTCCGGCGGCCGGGTCAACGAGCCCGGGGGAGTGTGAGGACGATCCCGGCGACGAGTGCCAGGGTGCCGAGCAGCGGAGCCGGGCCGGGCACGAAGCCGCTGATCATCAGGGTGAGGATGCCCGCGCCCGTCAGCCCGAGCGCCACGCCGATGCCCAGCACCCCGGGCGTGCCGTACGGCAGAGCCGCCGGCTTCTCGAACTTCGCGAAGCAGCGCAGCAGCGGCCAGAGAGCTCCCGCGAGCAGCGCGAGCCACAGCGGCCAGCCGGCGAACCACGGGAAGGTCCACGGGGTGGGGGTGGAGAAGCCGACGCCGACGATCACGACGCCGGTCACGACGGCCAGGGCGGTCATGTGCCAGAGGTAGACGGTCATCATGCGCGGCGCGGCCCAGGCGGCGACGGCGGCGACCCGGGGGCGGGCGGCCAGGCGGTTGATCCGGGTGCGCAGCAGCAGGGCGAGGCCGATCTGGCCGAAGCAGACGGCGAGGAGGGCGAGGGTGGGCGGAGCCATGTTGGAGACGGCGGCGCCGGGCATGCCGATCATGCTGCCGGGATAGGGGCCCAAGGCCACGAGGGCGGCGGCGGTGCCGAAGCCGGCGAGGGTCATGATCCACGGCCAGGGGCCGGTGCGGGGGAGGCGCCCCTCGGAGTAGCGCAGGCCGAGCTGGTGCACGGCGAGCCAGACGAAGATGACGTTGGCGTAACCGAGAGCGTCGATGCCGGTGCCGAAGCGGAGGAGGTCGCCGGCCACGGCTCCCGCGACGAGGGCCACGATGACGCGCCAGCCGTACAGCATGTCGGCTTTGAGCATGAGCGGGGTCACCGTGACGGCGATGAGGTAGACCGCGAGGAACCACAGGAGTTGCCCGGCGAGGCGGGCCGCGGTGTCGACGGGGTGACCGGGCACGCCGAGGGCGTGGAGCAGGTGCGGGAGGGGCAGCCAGACGGCGGCGAGAGGAAGCAGGGGCCAGCTGAGGCGGCGCAGGCGCACGGCGAGCCAGGACGGGGCGGCCTCGCCCTTGATGGTGGCGCGCCGCCAGGCGATGCCGTTGGCGGCGCCGCCGGCGAAGAAGACCAGCGGCATGACCTGGCTGATCCAGGTGACGACGAACATGCCGGGGGAGGAGAGCGCGTTGCCGGTGGTGATGCGCTCGCCGTCGAAGGCGAGCATGGGCATGGTCCAGTGTTGGAGGACCACGAGCGCCATGCCGAAGACACGCAGGATGTCGATGAACGGGTCGCGGATCGCCGCGGACCTGCGGGCGCCGGCCTTCTCGGCAGGCCGCAGCGGGGTGCCGCTGGGGAGGCCGGGCCGCGCCGGGGCTTCGAGAAGGGGGGAAGGCATACATTGAGGCTGTCAGTGGATCACGGGTTGACACAGTGACGCGTGCCCGCCTCTTTGAGGTGAGATGGCACCACCCGTAGGGGTAGCGCCAGCCCTACCCCTGCACGCCTGCCGGCAGGGTCGAGCAGGTGGTGAGAGTTACCTACCTTGTAACCATGAAGCCGTACCTCCTCCGCACCGCGATCCTCAGCCGCTATGTGATCCTGCGTTTTCCCCTGGCTATCGTGGCTTTCGTCTTGATTGTGGCGGGGGTCTCCGCTGGGTTGGGGACATTGGTCGTGTTTCTCGGTTTCCCCATCTTGGCGGGCGCGCTGCTGACCGCCCGCGCCTTCGCCAACGTGGAGCGCAGATGGTTGCCTGAGGTGCTGGACCGGCCGGTGGCGCGCCCCGTATACCGTCCCGCGCCCAGGGGAGCGGGGTGGTTCCGGCAGATGATCAACCCGCTGACGCGCAGCCAGTCGTGGATGGACGCGCTGTGGGTGCTCCTCAACTTCCCGCTGGCGATCGTCGCCTTCGTCCTGACTGTCGTCTGGTGGGCGGTGTCGGTGGCGGCGATCCTTTATCCGTTCCTGGGGTGGTTCCTCGCCGGGATACCCGGCAACCAGGGCATTCCGGAGCTGCTCGGCTGGGGTGACAGCGTGCCCCTGGCGGTGGCCGTGCACACCGCGATCCTGGTGCCGATCCTCTTGACCCTGCCCTTCGTGATTCGCGGAGTGGCGCTCACGCAGGCCGGTCTGAGCCGCGTCATGCTGTCCGGCAACGCCGAGCTCCACCAGCGCATCGACGACCTGGCCGAGAGCCGCCGCGCCGCGGTCTCCGCCGAGGCCAACGCGCTGCGCAAGCTGGAGCGCGACATCCACGACGGTCCCCAGCAGCGCCTGGTGCACCTCGCGATGGAGTTGTCGAAGGTGCAGCGCCAGCTCAAGAAGGACCCCTCGGCGGCCGAGCACACCCTCAGCGACGCCATCGCCGCCACCCGCGAGACGCTGGACGAGCTGCGCGCCCTCTCCCGCGGCATCGCCCCGCCCATCCTGGCCGACCGGGGGCTCAGCGCCGCCCTGGCGGCCCTGGCCGGCAGGTGTACGGTGCCCGTCGACCTCGACATCCAGACGGTCGAGCGGTTCCCAGCCGTGGTGGA
Source organism: Sinosporangium siamense (assembly GCF_016863435.1). Lineage (GTDB taxonomy): Bacteria > Actinomycetota > Actinomycetes > Streptosporangiales > Streptosporangiaceae > Sinosporangium > Sinosporangium siamense. The sequence goes on along the minus strand of NZ_BOOW01000043.1, from coordinate 62,497 downwards.
GAACGCCGTCTACTTCGTCGTGGCCGAGTCGCTCACCAACATCGCCAAGCACAGCCGCGCCGAGCTCGCGATGGTGAGCATGGTGCGCACCGGGGACAGACTGCTTCTGACGATCGGCGATGATGGTGTGGGCGGCGCTCACGTCGCCAAGGGACACGGCCTGTCCGGTCTGGCCGACCGGCTGCGTGCGATCGACGGCGAGTTCGCCGTGCGCTCGCCCGCGGGAGGGCCAACCATGATCGTCGCGGAGGTGCCGTGCGGATAGTCGTGGCCGATGACGCAGTGCTCATCAGGGCCGGCCTGATCAGCCTGCTGGAAGAGTTCGGTCACGAGGTCGTGGCGGCGGTGGGCGACCGGGAGAGCCTGGTCCAGGCGGTCGTCAAGCACCGCCCCGACGTCTCAGTGGTGGATGTCCGCATGCCGCCCTCCTTCACCGACGAAGGGCTGCGCGGGGCGGTCGAGGCCAGAGGCCTCGTGCCCGGCGCGCCGGTGCTGATCCTCTCGCAATATGTCGAGGTCTCCTATGCCGACGACCTGCTCGCCGACGCCCGGGGCGCGGTGGGCTACCTCCTCAAGGACCGGGTCGTCGACGTCGACGAGTTCCTCGACGGTCTGCGCAGGGTCGCGACGGGCGGCACCGTTTTCGACCCACAGGTGGTGTCCCAGTTGATGGTTCGCCGGCGGCGAAACGACCCCCTCGCCACGCTCACCCCACGCGAGCGCGAGGTCCTCGGGCTCATGGCCGAGGGCAAGTCCAACCAGGCCATCGGCCGCCGGCTCGTCGTGAGCGACGGCGCCGTCGAGAAGCACATCCGCAGCATCTTCGCCAAGCTCAACCTGCACGCCGAGGACAGCGACCAACACCGCCGCGTCCTCGCCGTCCTCGCCTACCTCCGCTCCTGAACCCGCGGCTCAGACCGGCTCACCGGGTTCACCGAACAACCTGTCGGACTCCTCGCGCATGAGCCGGGAATCGACGTGTGGCAGCCGCCGGTGCCTGGCGACGAGTTCTTCGGCCGTCGACTCGCGCCTGCGGGTCAGAGGCCGAAGCTCGGCGACTTCGACGCCCCTTCTCGTGATGTGGAAGATTTCACCGGATTCCACGGCGTCCATAACCGAGGCCAGGATGTCGCGCAGCTCACGCTCTGTGATCGTCCTCATGGTGCGGAGCGTAGGCCACGAGTCACTCCAGGGACACCCGGTCCAGCCAGAAGTCCAGCAAAGAGGCGTCCCCCAGGACCTCGATGCGGCGGTCGGTTGGGGGAAGGCGGCGGTAGAACACCAAGAGCAGGTCGCGCACCGTGCCGCGGGCGGCGACGGTGGCCTTGGCGTGGCCGCGGCGCCAGGTGAAGCCCTTGGAGTGGAACTCGATGAGCCACTCGGGGGCGAGGTCCGGCGTGTCGTCGGTGCCGTGGAGGTGGATGGTGGTGCCGGAGCCGCGGAGCTCGGCCATGCGGGGGTTGGCGGAGACGACGCCGGGGTCGCCGATCATCTCAAGGAGCTCGTCGATGGCGTCGACCGCCACCTCGGGGGAGACGGCGTAGTCCGCGCCGACCGTGATCGCGACGTCGGCACGGTGGACGACGAGGTCGTGGGTGGCGCGGCGGGCGAGGTAGTCGGTGCGGGCGGCCAGGCCCCACACGCGGGCGACGGCGTCGGGTCCGGCCTTGCGCAGGGTGTCGGCGAACTCCGCGGCGGTGTCGGCGAGCCAGGTGGCCGGTCGGCCTGGGCCGGGCTCGTGGTGGTCGACGACGGGGGTCTCGGTGCGGACGGCGGTCTCGATGACCCGCAGATTGGTGCCGACGTGCCGGACTAGGTCGTCCAGCGTCCACTCGGGACAGGTCGGCACCTTGACCGCCATGTCGGCGCCCACCAGCAGGTCGGTCAGCATGCCGACCTGAGCCACGACCTCGTCGCAATAGCGCTCGTGCCCTAGAAGAGCCATGCCCATCACCCCTGACAGCCGGATGTCGTCCCCGCCCAAGGTACTACCCGCGCCCGATCAAATGTTCGAGTGAATATGTAGTGCGGGGAAGGGTACGGCAAAAGCCGTCCCTTCCCCGTGTGATTAACGATGGCTCAGCAGGTGAGGTTATTGCCAGGCGTCGTTCCGATGAGCGATGTGAAGCGCTGGTAGGAGTTGATCCGGCTCTGCACCTGTGCCGGGTTGCCCCCGTTGCACTCGAGGGCGCCGTTGATGCTGCGGATCGTCTCCCCGAAGCCGCGCCCGTTGACCATGGCGGCGTGGGCGGTCATGGTGCCGGGGCCGTTCTGGGTGTTCCAGTACCAAAGGGCGGTCTTCCACGCGACGGCCGGGTCGCGCTCGACCAGGAAGGGGTCGCCGAGCAGGTTGATGCCGAGGGCGTCACCGGCGGCCTTGTAGTTGAAGTTCCAGCTCAACTGGATCGGCCCGCGGCCGTAGTACGCGGCCTGGCCGGCGGGGCAGCCGTAGGGCTGGGTCCGGTCGCAGTAGTGCGGGTAGTTGGCGGTGTTCTGCTCCACGATGTGGACGAGCCCGCCGGTCTCGTGGTTGATGTTGGCGAGGAATGCGGCGAACTCCTGCTTCCTGACGGTCTCGCTGCCGGTGCCGGCGAAGGCGGGATAGGCGCTGAGGGCGTCGGTGAGGCCGCGGTAGGTGTAGAAGGTGTTCCGGTTAGGGAACATCTGGTTGAACTGCGCCTCGGTGATCACATAGCGGTCGCCGGGGTTGGTCGAGGTGGGGCTGGGGCTCGGTGTGGGCGTGGGCTGCGGGTTGTCGTCGCACACGTAGGGCTGCCAGAAGTAGGTGCTGATCGTCGGGTCGTAGCCCGGGTTCGCGTGCACGGCGCGATACTGCTTGCCGTTGGGGCGGTAGGTCACGACCGCACCTGCGGCATAGGACGTGCCCGCCGCCCAGTCGGGGGCGTAAGGACAGGTGGGGTTCGGGGTCGGAGTCGGCGTCGGAGTCCCGCCGCCGCCACAGGCTCCCTGGTCGTCCCAGACGCCGGAGTTGCCGCCGGGCGTCTCGTTCTGGGTCCACCACTTGGCGCGCCAGTTCTTCCCGCCGTGCGAGGCCACGTTCCCGCCGGTGTAGACGGCCGAGGCGCTCCACGCGGGGGCGCACTCGACGGCAGCGGAGGCCGTCGCGGCGATCGTCAGAGGCACGGCGACCGCCACGGTGGCGGCCGCCGCCAGAGCGGCCATGGACGCCTTGATGCGTTTCCTCAACACTCGGATCACTCCTTGGTGCGGTTCGTACGGCCGCACTGATCGACGGTCGGACCGATCTGCACTTGAGCGTCGTGCGTCGAACAATGAACAGGAATTGGTCTATACCAGTCAAGACAAGAGACCCTTAAGCCTTCTTAAGGCGGCTTAACGCGACGTCAGCGTGGGGTGCCTGTCGAAACCGGGTGCCCGCTCCTGGCGCGAAACCGGACGCATCCGGATGACGAGATACCTCACGCAGAGCGCCGCGAGCGGAATGGCGAGCGCCGTCAGGAAGGTCACGTAGGTCTGGTGCCGGGTGGCCTCGATCCGGCCCTCCCCGAGCAGCACGACCCCCATCTGCGTGATGATCATGATCGGGGTGATCACCGCCAGCCGCCCGATCGCCGACTCGGCCATGGTGAGCGTGCGCCGCCGTACGACCAGCAGCCCCAGGCAGAACAGCAGGACCCACAGGACCACCAGCAGACCCGGAGCGAACCTGAACACCCCCCACAGAAACCCGTAGACCCGGACACGCTGCTCCCGCGCACCGGGCGGCTGACCGGAGTCGGGCGGATAGGAGCCGAGATAGTGGGTCTCCATCTCCGCGATGCCCTCAAGCCCCCACCCGAAGACGCGCAGCGCGTGGGCCGGGTGGGCGAGGTAGAAGTAGGCGATCGTGGCGGGGGTGACCACCTTGTGGAAGTGCGGGTAGTCCGGAGTGCGGGCGATGGAGTTCGCACTGATGATGTTGGTGTCGGCCGCCTTGGCGAGGTGCGGGGGGAGGCCGAGATCGCGCAGGTCCGCGACGGCCGAGGGGTTGTCGTGCAGGATCGAGCCGAACACCACGTCGTAGATCGCCACCTCCGTCTGCCGCTTGGGCTGCTGAAGCAGGTAGTAGCCGGTCGAGCCCGCCAGGGCCAGGCTGACGAGCAGCGCGGGCGCCCGCCGGGTCACCGCCCTGACGACCACACCCCGGCGCGGCCACCACCGCGCCGACCCGCGATGCGGCAGCCACACCACCGCGATCGCCACCGGGATCACGAACGACGCGAGCTGGATCTTGGCCGCGATCGTGAATAGAGCGCACGCGAGCACCAGCAGAAGCCTGGGCCAGGTGGCCCGCCCCTTCCTCCACAGGAGAAGTAGTGCGAACACCAGCGCGCCGAGCCCGAGCAGCGCCGCAGGCTCCGCGAACGGCGAGATGAAATATCCGGCGAACGCCGAATCCGCGTAGACCAGCCCGAAGGCACTGGACATGAGGACCCGCAACCGGAGTGCCCCCGGCAGCACCAGCACGAACAACCCGCACAACACCCCGACAAACACGGCGCCGACCACACCCACGGCCCGGGTGTCGAGCGCGCCAGGCAGGCCGAGCGGGCCGTGAATGAGCTTCGCCAGCCAGAGAATCCAGATCTGGGTGGAGTGGTACACCTCGCCGGAGCCGTCGGCTCCGCAGGTCTCGCCGTACCAGGTGTGCGGCACCCACGTCGTATAGATATGGCGCCACATGTCGGCGTTCCACGGCCGCGCGTTGGCCACCCCGAACGTGCACAGCAGACGCTTGCCGTCACCCTGCTCCGCCAGGCCGATCGCACCGCCCGCGAACAGGCGGGCCAGCATGACGCCGATCCAGGCGACGCCGGTCGCCGCGGCTGTGCCGTACAACGCGCGGCGGGAATGTGCTGCCATCACGTGAGTCCTCCGCGCAGGGTGCCGACGCTCATCCGTCCGTCCTTGTGGCTCAGCCAGCAGGCGACATAGCCGTCCATCGCCTCCGCCGACACGGTCAGTCCCGACAAGCTCCCCTGCCGGAAGGCGCGGGCGTTCTGCCGGCACATGTCCTGCTGCACGTCGGGGCGCGGGTCGAAGGGGGCGGGCGGTTCCACCCACTCCGCGTGGTGCGGCTCGGCGCAGGTGACGTCGCGGGCGCCGAGGCGGCAGCGCCGTACGACGGCAGACTCGCGGCGCCTCATGATGTTGCGCAGGGGAACACGCAACTCGGGCCCCCTCTCGGCCGCGGTGGTCGGCCCGAGCAGATCGCACCGGAGAGTACGGTCACCCTTCGCCCAGTCAGCACGAGTCGGGAACTTTCCCCAGATGGCCACCCCCCACTGCCCGTCGTGCGTGCCCGCGCCGAGGTAGGGGCGGATCGGCTGATAGCTGCAGGCTTTGTCGATCGCCGCGACGAGCTGCTCGGGGTTGGGCCGCTCCCGATGGGCGGCCAAGGCACCGGTGAACACCGTGACCATGTAGGTCTCGGTCTGATGGGGTTCGGTGCAGGGCACGGGTGGCGCGACGTCGCTGCCGTTGTAGAGCTCCTCCGGCAGCTCCATGCGGTGACATGTCCCGATCCCGAGCGCCGCACTCGTCACCACACCGGCCTGCCGCACCTCAAGCCCCTGGATATAGGGCTCGGTGTACGGCACCGCCCGGCCGGCCGGAGTGCATGAGGTTCCCGTCAACGCGACACCCGCGAGCACGGCTGTGACCTTCCAGTGTCGTGACACGCCGACCCCTCCTCGTAGACGACGAGGCCGAACGTTAATCCCCGGTCGGCGTGTCCCCACCCTGCCCACGCGGCCCCTCACTCCAGGGGGTGAGAGGCCGTGTCGGGGGCGCGTGTCCGTCCCTGACCGCTCCACTCGGAACGGCTACTTTGCGTAGTCATCGGTGGCCTTATGTGTTGGGGGATGCATGATCAATCAGGCCCGGAGCGATGCGACGATCGGTGGCGGCACCCTGCGAACAACCCCACGCAATGGTGATCCACCAGGCACGGCCAGGAGCGGCCTGCCGTACCGCGTCACGCTCACCCTCGTACTCGCCGCGCTCCTCGGCTTCGCCCTCGGCGTGGACGACCGCCTGCGCGGCTGGGAGGCCTATCTCGCCAGCCACGTCGTCGCCCTCGGCGCGCGCACCAAGAGCGACTACAGCCTGACCCGCGCCGTCGTCTCCTACGACGAAGGCACCGCCAACGCCGGCGGGTTGATGATCACACCGGAGTGCACCTCGGCGTTCCTCGTCGTGCCGCTGATCATCGTGACCGCCCTGCTGGTGTGGCTCCGGCGCAAGGTAACGCTCTGGCCGATGCTGGCGCTGCTGGCCGCGATCCTCCTGCTCGCCACGACCAACCAGGTGCGCATTCTGACCTGCGTTCTCCTCATCAAGGGCTTCGGCTTCGACCCCGGCTACTACTGGGGCCACACCATGGTCGGCTCGGTGATCAGTGTGATCGGCATCGGCACGGCGCTCGTCGCCTACGTGCTGCTCGCCATCCGCAGGAACGACGCCCGCACCGCCGAACGTCAGGCGGTGAACGCGCCATGATGGGGGGACTCGGCTACATTCTGGGGCTGACGCAGGCGTTCGCGCTGTTCCTCAGTGTCACCTTCCTGGTCTACGTCATGACCATCCTGCGCCCATACCTCAAACAGCAGCCCGACCCGGTGGGCGACGCCGATCAATACAACTGGCACCTGTTCATCCCCTGCCGCGACGAGGAGGCGGTCATCGGCGGCACGGTGCGCTATCTGCGCGCCACCTTCCCGGCCGCGCACCTGTGGGTCGTGGACGACGACTCCGACGACGGCACCGCTCGCATCGTGGACGAGCTGGCCGGCCGCGACTCCTTCGTGCATCTGGTACAGCGGAAGCGCCCCGAGGCCAGGGTCGGCAAAGGTGAGGCGCTGAACGCCGCCTACCGTATGCTCGACGACTGGCTCGGCCCCGATGCGGACCGCCGCCGGCACATCGTGTGCGTGCTCGACGCGGACGGGCGGCCCGCGGCCAACATGTTGCGCGTCTGCGCAGGGCCCCGGTTGTTCGGCGACGAGACCATCGGCGCCGTGCAGATCGACGTGTGGATGATCAACCGGCACGATCGGCGTCCCAGTCTGAACGGCGGACGGCTGCGCAACCTCTTCGGCCGCACGCTGATCAAAATGCAGGACCTGGAGTTCCGCGGGGCCATCTCCGCGATCCAGCTCAGCCGCCGCAAGAGCGGCACGGTGGCGATGGGGGGCAACGGCCAGCTCTCCCGGCTCTCAGCCCTCGACAAGATCGCCGGCGAGGGGCGCATGCCGTGGGGCGGCTCCCTGCTGGAGGACTTCGAACTCGGCATCCAACTGCTGCTGGCGGGCGAACGCAACGAGTACACCCCCGACACCTGGGTCGAGCAGGAGGGGCTCTGGTCCCTGCGCCGTCTCATCACCCAGCGCACCCGCTGGGGACAGGGCACCATGCAGTGCGCGAAGTATCTCCAGGACGTGTGGAGGTCGCGGCACTTCAGCGGCCTCGGGGCGCTTGAGGTGCTCTACTACCTGGCGCAACCGTGGTTGCAGCTCCTCGGCACCCTGATCTATCCGATTCCGCTGCTGCTGTTGTGCGTCAGAGTCGCGAACGACCCCGTCGGCATGGCCGGGTGGCTCGCGGAAGGAGGCTGGATCCTCTTCGCGATCTACGCGTCCTTCGGCATCCTGCCGTTCCTCGTGTGGGGGCCGATCTATTGGTGGAAGTGTGAACCCGGTGTCGGCTTCTGGCGCAGCCTGGCCTACGGCGTGGCATACGCGCTCTATATCTACAACTTCTACATCACCTCCTGGCGCGCCTTCATCCGCGTGATACGCCGCAGGGACGGCTGGGCCAAGACCCGCCGCAACAGCGAGGTGCACACCCGGGGGCGGCCCGTGGCCCATGAGAGATGACCATACGCCGCACAACAAGGGGAAGGCCCGGACCGGCTGTCCGGGCCTTCCCCTTGCCTTGCTGAGAGAACCTTCCTCAGGAGGCCCGTCGTAGCCTCACGCTCCGGATGATCAGTAGGCCACCCAGGATGAGTGCGACGCTAAGCGCCATGCTGAACATCACCGGAAATCCGGTGAAGGGAAGTTCGGCACCCCAGGTTCCGACGTTTGTCCCTCCATCGGTGACGGCGACGACCTTCTTATCCACCCTCTCGCTGATGAGGCCGGCGGCTCCGGCAGCACCGGCGGCGATGCCACCACCTTCTCCATGGCCGTACATTCGCACCTCACATAGTCAAATTGAGCTCGCATCCACCGTCACACGGCGTTTCTCCACCGGTCCGGCGACGCACGTGACATCACCCCAGGGGGTGAGAGAAGGAAAAATCGGACGGCCGCTCGTCCAGTCCCAGCAGCCAGCCGCAGGCTCGCACGGTGCGCTCGGCCGCTTTTCCGTCCCCATATGCGCAGGCCCGTGCCGTACGGCGACGCGGCGGCCCGGCGTGGTCCAGAAAGCCGGCCGCGGTCTTGACGATCAGCTCCTCGTCGGTGCCCACGAGGTGCGCCAGCCCGGCCATCAGGCCCTCCATACGCTCGGTCTGCTCCCGCATGACCAGCGCGGGCAGTGCGAGGGAGGCGGCCTCCTCCTGGACGCCGCCGGAGTCGGTGATCACCAGTTCGCAGTGGATCAGCTTCTCCACGAACTCCCGATAACCCAGCGGTCCCGCGCACACCACGTTGTCCAGCCCGGAGATCTCCGTCTCGAAGACCGACCGCACCGCGGGGTTCATGTGGGTCGCGACAAAGAAGTCCACCGTGGGATAGAGCGCCCCGAGGTGGCGCACCACCCGCGCGATCCGGTGCATGGGCTCGCCCCACGACTCCCTGCGGTGCGCGGTGACCAGCACCAGCGGGCGTTCCCCCGGTGTGCCGCCCGCGAGCCCCGCCACGTGGGCGAGGGCGTCGATCACCGTGTTGCCGGTCACCACGATGCGCGCGCCGGCGACACGCTCGGAACGCAGGTTGTCGCGGGCGGCGGGCGTGGGGGCCAGATGCAGGTCCGCGAGCGGGCCGATGAGCCTGCGGTTGATCTCTTCGGGGAACGGCAGCGGCTCGTAGCTGCGCAACCCCGCCTCGACATGGGCCACCGGCACCTGTAGCAGGTGCCCCACCAGCGCCCCCGCCAACGCCGACGTGGTGTCGCCCTGCACCACCACCAGGTCGGGCGCGGCACGCACGAAGGTGTCGCCGAGCCTCGCGACCAGCGCGGACGCGAGTTGGGCGAGGTCCTCGCCACGCCGGTCGAGCGGCAGGCGGCAGGCCGGCGCCGTGCCGTACAACGCGAGCATGTCATCCACGACCCGTCCATGCTGCCCGGTGGTGACGACGAACGCCTCAGCCCATCCGCTGCCGGTCAGGCCGGCGATGACCGGTCCCAGTTTGATCGCCTCAGGTCGCGTGCCGATGACGACCGCGACCACCTGTTTCCGCATGAGCACTCCCACCCCCGGCGCATATGGGGTCGCGGGTTGCGGCGGGTCCGGCCGGGACAGGACCCCTCAACCCCGGGGAGAGGTGTTATTGCGGGCGCCGGGGACCGGGCACCTCGCTGGGCCGCGCGCTGAGCACCAGGGCGATGGCGTGTGCGCGGTCCCGGGCGCCGATTTTGCGGAGGATCGCCTTGATGTGGCTCTTCACGGTGTCGTGGGCGATGCACAACCGTCCGGCGATGGTGCGATTGTCCAGCCCCAGCACGACCTCCTCCAGCACCTCACACTCGCGGGGGCTGAGCCCGAAGCGGTTCTGGTGGTTCTCCCAGGAGGTGGTACGGCAACGCCCGATCCTGTCGTCCAGCACCCTTCGCCCCGCCCGCACACTTTGCAGGTGGAAGACGAGGTCTTCCGGCGGTGACGTCTTGAGCAGATAGCCGAGGGCGCCCGAGTCGAGCGCGGACCGCGCGAGCAGCGGGTCGTCGCGGGAGGTGAGGATGACGGGTGACGTGCGCGGACTCGCCGAGCGGGTCCAGTCGCAGAGTTCCAGCCCGTTGTTGCCGGCGATGTCGACCTCGCACAGCAGGATGTCGGGCTTCAGTTGCAGGATGATGCTGCGCGCCTCGGGCACCGCCGACGCGGACCCGACGAGGGAGAACCTCGGAGTGCGGGTGAACACCACCCGCAGAGCCAGGTGAATCAGCTTGGCCTCGTCGACGATGACGATCCGGCATTCCGCGTTCCGCACATCAGCGGTAGACGTTCCGGAACCGAGTGAGTTCTCGGCCATGACCCCCCTTTCCGGCTCGTGGGCGAGCAATTCGATGATCAATGTAGTCGTGCGCAACCGTGAGGTTCCGCGACACACTCACCCCCTGGGGTGATTAACCCCCCTTGACTCACCTCATCGGCGTGAAGCGGCGGTGGGGAACACGCGCTGCGTCCGTTAAACGCCATCCTTAGTCACGCCTAAAAGGCAAATATCGGTGTTTTCCGGCCAGGGTGGTTTAACTCCATTCACTCACCCTATGGAGTGAACCTGCGGCTCGAATGGCGTTTCTGCTGGTCAGGTCTTCTTAGTGTGGCGCCAGGCGTCATTGAGATGGAAAGTAAGCAGGGGGTGCTTGACGGTGTCTATCAAGCGGGGGCTCGCGGTCGCCGCGATGACCGGATTGAGTTTGTTGACGGCGGTTACGTCCAGTGAGGCGGCCAAGAACAACACGACGCTTCACGCGTATGGCATATCCGTCGGAGGGTCGCCAGGAACTCCGCTGGCCAACGTCAACAATCCCCACGCGTCTGTCGCGAGCGTCAACATTCCACCGGTGACCACAGGGGTCGTCACCGTGTCGGTGACCCAGACCCCCGCGGCCGGCACCGAGTCGGCGACCGCGCAGACGGCCGGATTCGGCGCCACCGTGGCGGGGATCGCCCTCGCCATCGGCGCGGCCGAGGCAACCTGCAACGCCAGCGCCGCCGGCAACACGGGTTCGACCACGCTGGCCAACGTCAACATCCCGGGTATCTCGGTCGGGTCCAACCCCGCTGCCAACACCACGTTCAACATTCCAGCGGGCCTTCCGGTGCTGACCGTCGTCTTCAACCAGCAGATCCCCAACGCGAACGGCAGTCTGACCGTCAACGCCGTCCACATCACCACGATCGTGCCCGGGACCGACATCATCGTCAGCCAGGCCCAGTGTGGTCCGCCGGACGCCAGCCCGGTGATCCCGCTCGCCTCCGGAGCCGGCCTCTACCTGGGTCTCGGCCTCGCCGCCGCCGCGGGTTACGGCCTCGTCCGGATGCGCCGGCGCAACGTCGGCACTGCGGCGATCTGACCGCGGTGACTTGACCATGGCGATCTGACCTAGCCTGCTCTCCAAGCCCCCGGAGCGGCATCACAGAGGAGCCCTGCGGATCACCGCAGGGCTCCTCTCGTGTCCGTCACCGTGACGCCTCGCCGTCGGACAGGCCTATGCCGTTCGGTGTCGTTCGCGTACGAGAGCGGAGGCCCTGGCAGGGGCTCCGGTAGCCTTTGCGTCGATGTACAAATTCGTGTTCTCGCTGCTCCTCAGCCGCCTCGATGCCGAGCAGGTGCACCATGCGACGGTCGGGGCCCTCGCACTGCTGTCCAGAGCGCCGGTGGTCAAGAAGGTGCTCCACCGCCGCCTCGCGCCCCGCGACCCGGCGCTGCGCGTCGAGGCCTTCGGCGTGCACTTCCCCGGTCCGCTGGGCCTCGCCGCCGGGTTCGACAAGGACGCCGCCTGCGCCGAGGGGCTCGCGGCCTTCGGCTTCGGCCACGTCGAGGTGGGCACGATCACCGCCCACGCCCAGCCGGGCAATGCCCGGCCCCGGCTGTTCCGGCTGCCGCGCGAGCGGGCCCTCATCAACCGCATGGGCTTCAACAACGGCGGCGCCCACGCCGCCGCCAGACGGTTGTCCCGGCCGCGCGGCGTGCCCGTGGTGGTGGGCGTCAACATCGGCAAGACCAAGGTGGTGCCCGAGTCCGCGGCGGTCGACGACTATGTGACGAGCGCCAAGGAACTCGCGCCGCTCGCCGACTATCTGGTGGTCAACGTGAGCTCGCCCAACACGCCGGGGCTGCGCGACCTTCAGGCGGTCGAGTTGCTGCGGCCGCTGCTCGTAGCGGTCAAGCAGGTGGCCGACGGCACGCCCCGGCGCACGCCGCTGCTCGTGAAGATCGCGCCGGACCTCTCCGACGAGGACGTCGACGCGGTGGCCGACCTCGCTCTCGACCTCGGGCTCGACGGCATCATCGCCACCAACACCACGATCAGCCGGGCGGGGGTGTCGAGCAGGGAGACCGGCGGCCTGTCGGGGCGTCCGCTCAAGGCGCGCTCGCTTGAGGTGCTGCGCCGGTTGCGCGCCCGGGTGGGCGACCGCATCACGCTGGTGTCGGCGGGCGGGGTCGAGAACGCTGACGACGTCTGGGAGCGGCTGCTCGCGGGGGCCACGCTTGTGCAGGGTTACACCGGCATGATCTACGGCGGTCCGCTGTGGGCGTCCCGCATCCATCGGCAGTTGTCGCGTCGGCTGAGATTGCGGGGCATTACATCGGTTCGTGAGGTTGTGGGGCGTACGGCGGGCTCCGCAGATACCCTGGGAGGGTAGTTCCGGATTTCAGGGAGATGTCCATGAGTGTGGCGACATATACGGTTACCGGCATGACGTGCGGTCATTGTGTGAGCTCGGTCACGGAGGAGGTCAGCGAGGTTCCCGGCGTCACCGACGTCAAGATCGACCTGGCCACCGGGCGTGTCGACGTCACCACTGACGGCCCGGTCGAGGACTCCCTCATCCATGCCGCCGTTGAGGAAGCCGGCTACAAGGTCGTTTGAAGCCCCGGCCAGATGGGCGTCGGGCGGTTCCGCAGGCTTATGCCGTACGGCCCGATGTGACGGACAAATGCAAAAGGAAGTGGGCCGGTCCCGGAATCCGGGACCGGCCCACTCATGTGGCGGTCAAGCGGGTGAACGCTTTACCCGTCGGTGTTAGCCGTTCTTCATCGCGGTGATGAGCTCACCGTTGGTGGTGTCACCACTCAGCTCCCAGAAGAAGGAGCCGCCGAGGCCCTCGCCCTTGGCGTAGCCCATCTTGCCGCTGATGGTGGCCGGGGTGTCGTAGCTCCACCACTGGTCGTTGCACTTGGCGTAGGCGGTGCCGGCGATGGTGCCGGTCGAGGGGCAGCGCTGCTTGAGGACCTTGTAGTCCTCGTTACCCGGCTCGATGCCCGGAGCCGGACCGGTGGCGGTGCCGCCCGGCGTGGCCTGGGTGACGCCGGACCAGCCGCGGCCGTAGAAGCCGATGCCGAGGAGCAGCTTGTTGGCGGGGATGCCCTTGCTCTTCAGCTTCTGGATGGCGGTGTCGCTGTCGAAGCCCGCGGTCGGCATGCCCGGGTAGCCGCGCAGCGGCGAGTGCGGGGCCGTCGGACCCTGGGCGGCCCAGGCGCCGAAGAAGTCGTAGGTCATGACGTTGTACCAGTCGAAGTACTGCGCCGCGCCCGCGTAGTCAGCCTTGTCGATCTTGCCACCGTTGGTGCCGTCGGCGGTGATGGCAGCGGTGATCAGGTAGTTCGGACCGAACCGCTGGCGCAGGGCCTGGGCCACGTTCTTCAGGGCCGCCGGGCCGCTGGTGTCACAGGTGAGACCACAGGCGTTGGGGTATTCCCAGTCGATGTCGATGCCGTCGAAGACATCGGCCCAGCGGGGGTCCTCAACCAGGCGGTAGCAGGACTCGGCGAAGGCCGCCGGGTTGGCCGCAGCCTGCCCGAAGCCGTCGGACCAGGTCCAACCACCCACGGAGAAGAGGATCTTCAGGTGGGGGTGCTTCGCCTTGAGCTTGCGGAGCTGGTTGAAGTTGCCGCGCAGCGGCTGGTCCCACGTGTCGGCCACGCCGTCGACGCTCTGGTCCGCGGTGTAGGCCTTCTCGTAGTCGGCGTAGCTGTCGCCGATGGAGCAGACGCCGCCCTGGGACTTGGCGAAGGCGTAGTTGATGTGGGTCAGCTTGGCCGCGGAACCACTCGTGTCGATGTTCTTGACGTGGTAGTTCCGAGCGTAGACGCCCCACTGGACGAAGTAGCCCATGAGCTTGTCGCCGGGGTTGACCGTGCCGGGGTCGGTCTTCACGGTGACCGGGTCACTGGGAACGGAGGCGTTGCCGGCGCGGTCCTTGGCCTTGACCGTGTAGGTGTACTCGGTGTTCGGCGTGAGGCCGCGGTCGGTGAAGCTCGTGCCCGTGGTGACCGTGTCGACGACTGTGGTGCCGCGCAGGACGTCGTAGCCCGTGACGCCGACGTTGTCGGTCGAGGCGTTCCAGTCCAGCGAGACCGTGGTCGCGCTCTTACCGGTGGAACGCAGGTTGCCCGGCTTGGAGGGCGCCTCGGGGTCGCCGCCGCCGGTGGTGTCCGTCCGCACAGTGGCCGGGTCGCTGGCGACAGAGGTGTTGCCGGCGCGGTCCTTGGCCCTGACGGTGTAGGTGTACTCGGTGTTCGCGGTCAGGTTCTCGTCGGTGTAGGTCGTGCCCGTGGTGACCGTGCCGACGACGTTGGCGCCGCGCAGGACCTCGTAGCTCGTGACGCCGACGTTGTCGGTCGAGGCGTTCCAGGCGAGCGTGATGCTCGTCGCGGTCTTCGCGGTGGAACGCAGGTTGCCGGGCTTGGAGGGGGCCTCGGGGTCCACGGGCGGGTTGCCGGTCGAGGGCTTCCACAGCGCCGGAACGTTCGGGGGCTCCCAGCCGGTCAGCGAGGTGTGGGGCTGAACGCACTCGTAGTCGACGCCGTTGTAGGACACGATGGCGCCCTTGGCGTACGCCGTGTTCGGCGCCCACGCGGGGGCCGCTGCGGTCTTCGCGGCCGCGGGAGCGGCGGCGGGCGCGGCGGCGGCGACTGCCGGGGTCAGAGCGGCTGCGGTGAGGGGCATGGCCACCACCGCCGTGGCCGCTACGAACTTGCTTAGAGTTCTGCGATTCATGTATTGCTCCGACATCCGGTTTGGGGGGATGGGATGGGGGGGTAGGAGCTCAAACTATTAGGAAGGTTTCCTGTTAATTTCGAGGAGAACTTAACCCCTGCCAGCGCAGTCGTCAATGACGATACGCGCACCCCGCAAGCCGGTGCTCGGTGACGGAACCGCCCGAGAGACGCGTGAGATGCGGCTTTGCTAAGGACTCGCGGCGGTTGTCCTAAGAAAGTTTGAGGTGCTCTTAAGCTTCCTGCACCCTTGATCAGTATTTGTCCGAACATGCGTACGGCGGGGCCCGGCAACCAGGCCCCGCCGTACACGGATCTCTCAATTCACATGAGCCACACGCAGCGCATATGTCACACCCGCATATGCCTCACAGGCTCGGCCGGGTGGAGTCGGCGTGCAGCGTCATCGTCTCCAGCTTCGACATGACCTCCTCCACGTTGATGACCCCCGGCCGGTGCCGGCGCCTGCCGGTGCCGCCGCGCTGCCACGGTCGCGGCCCCTCCAGTGGGCGGTATTCCACACCCATCGCGTCGAGCCGGGCGAGATGCCTCGGCAGGCGCTCGGTGAGATCCGGCTGCCCGCCCGACCAGGTGATCTCGGCGAGCACCGCGCCACGCGGCCACGCCCGGTAGTCGAGCGTGCGCGCGTCCGGGATCCGCTCGGTCCACAGCTGGAACTGCGCGCCGACAACGCCGGCGGCATCCTTCGGGTCCCAGCTCTCCGGCGCGGGGTCGAAGGCGGCGACGTCGGCCACCGTGGTCGTCTCGCCGATGCCGAGCGGCTCCTCTTCGGACGCCGCCTCGATGTAGTCGAAGTAGAGCGGGAACACCGGCGTCTGCACCACGTCGTGCCCCGCCGCGGCGGCGCGCCGCGAGACACCGGTCCCGCGCCAGGGCATCACGACCGTGTCGTCCCTGAGCATGCCGCTCACGAACGCCTCGTCCCACACCACCGCGCGGCTGCCCCGCTCGGCGAGCACGTCGGCGAGCTGGCGCAGGAACCACGCATGCAGGTCGCCGAGCTCGCTGAGGCCGAGACTCCGGCTGAACGCCATGATCTCCTCGGAGGCGGCCCAGTCGTCGAGCACACACTCGTCCCCGCCGATATGGACGTACGGCGTGGGCCCGAGAGCCGCGAGCAGCTCATCGATGATCGTGGTGAGGAAGTCGATCGTGCCGGGGAGAGGGGAGAGGATCGCTGGCGAGATGCCCCACCGGTCGAGCACGGCGAACTGCTCGCCCCGCGGGCCGAAGGCCGGATAGGCCGCCAGAATCGCCGATGCGTGGCCGGGCACGTCGATCTCCGGCACGACGGTGACCTCGCGCGCCCGCGCGTAGGCGCTGATCTCGGAGAGGTCGTCGAGCGTGTAGTAGCCGCCGTGGGGCACCTCGTCGTAGGTCAGCTCCTCGCCGTAGTGGCTGCTCGCCGTGCGCGGCCGGTGCGAGCCGACCTCGTGGAGCAAGGGGTATGCACGGCTCTCGATGCGCCAGCCCTGGTCGTCGACGAGGTGCAGGTGCAGCCGGTTGAGCTTGTGCGCCGCCATGATGTCGATCATGCGGAGCACTTCACGCTTCGGCTGGAAATGACGGGACACGTCGAGGTGTACGCCGCGCCAGGTGAACCTGGGGGAGTCCTCGATCTGGACGAAGGGGACGGTCCACTGCGTGCCCGGGATGGCGACGGTCCGATATGCCGCGGGCGGCAGCAGTTGGCGCAGCGTCTGGCCGGCGTAGAACGCTCCAGCCCGGTCGCCCGCCGCGATGCGGATGCCGTCGGCGTCGACCGCGAGGGTGTAGGCCTCGGGGCCGAGCTCTGGGACCAGGGTCACGTCGATCGTTCCAGACTCGCCAGGCTTCGGGTCGAGTGCGGCGAGTGCGACCCGGATCGCACCCACCAGTTCGGATGGGCCCGACACCGGAGGGCGGAGGGGGAGCTCGAAGGTCCCTTCCGCGGAGTTCACCACACGCGGACGCGGCAGCAGATCAGTCATGAGGGGAATCATGCCAAACAACCCTTAGTTCCCCCAGGCTTGTGGATCAAGTAATCATCATGCCTTAACAGCGCTTTGAGGCACGAAACTATGCTGACCAGCACAAATGTCCTCGTCGGCTCCCGGCGGGAGCGTCCACGGAGGCGACTGTTGTCGGTCCGACTGGTGAGAAGAGAGTGTCCGCTACTTGAGATAGTTCTGAAGCCCTGTTGCCAGCGCCTCCGCGAGCCTCTGGCGGAAGGCGGGGGTCTGGAACTTCGCCGCCTCACTGGGGTTCTTCATGTTGCCCGCCTCGAAGAGCACCTTGGGCACCGTCGACAGGTTGAGCCCGCCGATGTCGTTGCGGAAGTTGAGCGCATTTGTGCCGATGTAGGTGGAGTAGGGCAGGCCGGTGCCCGCCTTGACGGCGTCGCGGATGTCGATGCCGAGCCGCTTGGAGTCGGCCACCACGGGGTCGACCGGGCCGTTGATCTTCTTCGGCAGGATCACATGGAACCCCTTGGCGCTGGGCGCCGCCCCGTCGGCGTGGACCGAGAGCGCCGCGTCGGCCTTGGCGGCGTTGCCCATCTCGGCACGCTTGGTGATGCAGGGGCCGACCCCGGTGTTGTTGGTGCGCGTGACCTTGACCTTCGCCCCCCTGGCGCTGAGGAGCTTGGCCAGCCGCTGGGACACGTCGAAGTTGAAGGCCGCCTCGGTGTAGCCGTTCGCGGTCTGGGTGCCGGTGGTGTCGCACGCCTTCTTGCCGGTCAGCACGTCGACCTGGCGGTTGATGATCTCCGGGTGCTTGTAGTTGGCCCCGTTGTGGCCCGGGTCGATCAGCACGACCTTGCCCTGAAGCGGCGGTCGTGCGGTCGCGCGCGCGGCCCCCGCGGAGGCCGGGGGAGCCTCGGTCACGGTCGCCTGTGCCGCGGTGCGGAGGGCCACCTCGCCCCCGGCGGCCTGCTCGGATCCGGCCTGCGCGCCGCCGCAGGCGGTGATGCCCAGTCCGGTCAGAACCAGGACGCTTGTCGCGAGTGCTCGGCCGATCACGTGAATCCCCCTATGTCGACGAGCCCCTCGGGTCCTTCCCAACGCCAAATGATCAAATTGGGATGAGAGGCATAGATCCCACCTTACGGAAGTCCTCCCGCCCGGGTGGCCGCCAGGGCGATGGGACTCACCACACGTGCTCGCCGACCTCCTGGCGCTGAGCCTCGTGACGTGGCACTTCCTGGTGCGGGCCGCTGTGGTGCTGAAGTTCACGGTGCTGAAGATCACGATGCTGCGGATCGTGCTGCTGAAGGTCGCGCTGATGAACATCCTGCTGCTGAAGATCGTGCTGCTGAAGATCGTGCTGCTGAAGATCGTGGTGCTGGAGGTCGGGATGCAGGACCTCGTGGTGCTGGAACTCCTGCCGCTGGAGCAGTGCGGCGAGCTCTCTGGCGTCCTCGGCGTCGAGGCCGAGCACCACCCGGGGGCGGCCCCACGGGTGGTCGACCGAGTGGGCGACGTAGCCGGCCACGGACTGCGCGCCGTCCTCACCACTCCTGCCGCGGGCGGCACTCCAATGTGCCCACCCGCGTTCGAGCTCGGCAGCGGCACGCTGGGCGCAGGAGGAGAGTTCTGGATCGCGCATGGCTGTTGCTCCCGTCTCAGGTCATGACGGCCCGAGTCAACACCAGCCTGAGACGGGTCTTTCCGAGCTTGACCTAGCCTTGGCCAGGTCTTGGCACGCCGGGGTCTTGGCGTGCCGATCGTGAGCTGTGCTCACACGTTGTCCGCTCCTTGCGGAACGGGACCTGTGCTCCGCCGTACGACGAGTTGCGGAGTCACCTGACGCAGCCTGGCGACCTTGGCCGGGTCGCCGATGCGGTCGCTGAGCAGCGCGGCGGCGGACCGGCCCATGGCGCGGCGCGGTTGATCCACCGTGGTGAGCGAGATGTGGTGCACTGAGGAGAGGTGGGTGTTGTCATAGCCGACGACCGAGAGGTCCTCGGGCACCGACAGGCCCATCTCCGTGGCCGCGGTGAGCACGCCCAGCGCGACCACGTCGTTCGCCGCGAAGATCGCGGTGGGGCGGGGGTCGCGCGACAGCAGAGCGTGCGCCGCTCGCCGTCCGCCCTCCTCGCTGAAGTCGCCGTGCTCGACCATGATGTACGGCGCGAGCGCGTGCCGGCGCATGGCCACGAGGTAACCCTCGCACCGGAACCGCGCGGCCGACGACCGTGCGCCCTCGATGTGGGCGATGCGCCTGTGGCCGTGCTCGACGAGGTGGTCGACGGCTAAACGTGCGCCCAGCTGGTCGTCGTCGACCACGATGTCGACGCTGTCCAGCTCGATGTCACGTTCTCCCACGACGACCGTGGGGGTGTAGGACGTGGCCTCGATCAGAGTCTCGCTGGTGGGGGCGATCCCCAATAACACGAGGCCGTCGACCCGCAGTTCGAGGAACGCCTCGACGGCCTCGTCCTCGAAGGCGGGATCCCACTGGCTGTTGCCGATCAGCAGGCGGAGCCCGTCGCCGTGAAGGCTCTCCTGCAGCCCGTCCAGGAACTCCGCGTAGAACGGATTGTGCAGGTCGGCCACGAGTGCGCCGACCAGGTGCGTGCGCCCTTCGACGAGGCTGCGCGCCACGGCGTTGGGGCGATAACCGAGTTCTCGCGCCGCCGTCAGCACCGCCTGGCGGCGATGCTCGCTGACGTGCGGTGAACCGCGCAAGACCAAGGAGACCAGCGATTTGGAGACGCCGGCCCGTTCGGCCACGTTGCGGATGGTGGGCCGGGGCCGAGGGCCGAAACCGTCAGAGGCGACGGTTGTGGCACGTTCTTGCTCATCTCGGGCGCGCGGTGCTGTGGTGTTGACTGGCGGTCCTGACATGTGTCTCCCCCGCGATGTGTGGATGGGCACCTGTCACACCAAACGATCGAGTTCCGCGCAGGGTACGGCTCGCCGTAAGAGAAGCCGCGTTTTCCGGTGTCCCCAGGGGGCTCTCCAGAGGCGTTCCGAGGGGCGGCGGCGGGCGTGCGCGGAGCACCGCCGGAGACCGCCGGCACCGCTTTGACTAGGCAAATGTCTCCGCGAAGGAACATGAGTGGCTCGCGGGCGTGCGGTGACACGGACGGAATCGAAGAGTGAGGTCGTCTCACGTTGTGTGGCGAGATGCACAGAGATCATGTACTGGACGAGGGGTACGGCGGTGCCAGACAGTGGCGTATTCCACAACTCAGACAGAACGGGTTGACCGCATAGTGGGCGGACTCAGTCACGAGGGCCGTGCGGAGGGATGCGAACACGTCACACAGAGTGAGATGCGCGAGCACGGCGGGGAACGTGGAGGCCGGGAACGTGTAAGGCGGGGAACACGCGCGTGGTGGGGGCGCGCGAGGGTTGGGCTCGCGCGAGGTGACGGGGTGACCGGGAGTGCGGTCAAGTGGTGTCGCGCGGGTGGAGCCGGGGAGTCGGGAGGAGACGAGGGGTGGACCGGTCAGCCGGTCGGCCTTGAAGAGGGGGATGGGTCGTGCGTCGGGGTTGTCGTCGTTCGGGGAAGGATGGCGCCGGGCGGGCGGCGCCAACTCCCCGTGGGTTGCGGTGTGATGCGGTCTGTCGTCACGTGGGCGGACCATGGGGCGTACGGCCGGCTAACACCGCCGCCCCCGAGTCCACCTAAACCCCCCTAGGCTCGTGACGACCCCGTGCTCACTCCGAGCGCTGCTGCGGAATGCCCGCGAGCAGAGCACGCACCTCGGTCTCCCGATAACGTCGGTGACCGCCGAGGGTGCGGATGGACGTCAACTTGCCCGCCTTGGCCCACCGTGTAACGGTCTTGGGGTCGACGCGGAACATGGTGGCGACCTCAGCCGGTGTGAGCAGTGGCTCGGCCTCGGGTGTACGAGCTGACATTTGTGCGGCCTCTCCTCCGTGTGGACCGCGAAAGCGATCCTGCGACTACCATTGCGCTTGTCACGGATGTCCCCCTATGGCCCTCTGCGTGCGGCTTTTCTGGACCATATGCGGCATCACCCGATGTGACCATACAGCCACGCAGAGCGATTGGCGAGACCCTTCTTGGGCTCAACTCCCTGCCTGCGCGGCGTCGTCACGCTCGGTGATTCTAGCGACACGTTTCGTGGTATCGCAGTGAAAACGGCAAACTACTCAGTTCGCAGATGCGCGATGTGTCATCGCCTGACCTGGCGATGCAGGTCAGACTGCTTCTTTGGTGCTCAGTTGGCTGATTCCAGGATCTGGATCGACCTCCACCGGAGGATCACCCTCTGATACATGGCGTAGGCAAGTTCTTCCTGACCAGTGTCCAAACCTGTGAGAGCGGCACTCAGCTCGGCTACCGACTGGTCCGCGCGCAGCGTCTCGTCGTCCATCAGGTTGACCAGGCCGCCGTAATCCAGCTCGACCAGCGAATGTGGGTGGAATTCCTCCAGCCACCGTGCCACATCCTCCACCTCGGCCGCGGTCGTGGCCTCGCCCGCATGCCGGCGGATCACCTGGAGCGAACGGGCCACCCTGCGCCTGGCCTGCGACATCGAGGTGACATAGATGAGATTGCGGGTCGGGGTCATGGTGGTGGCGCCGTCCTGCTGGTGCTCGACCGGCTCACCGAGCACCAGCCAGCGCTCGGCGCCGTCGAACGGCGTGAACCACGAGGATGGCACGTGCCAGGTGGCCGTCCGGATGTGCGTGCGCAAGGCATTGGCACCCGACCGGCGCTTGAACATGTCGAAATCATCGGCCGTCTGATCGGCCACGGCCTGCGGCACCAGGCGGTTCATCAGCCTGACCGGCGTGCTTCCGCGCAGTTTCGCGAAAGCGAGCCACGAACGCAGCCTGCTCTGCCAGGGGCAGACGTAGAGGATGTTGTCCACACGCCGCAGATACGCGTTCTCGCTCTCCTCATGCGGAGCCGGCATCGGAGGCAGGCTCAGTAACCGCCGCACGGCCTCGCCGTGCTCGACGCGCAGTGCTCCCGCGCGCCTCGGCCGATCGGTGGAGTCGGCGTAGGCCGACCACACGTGTCTCTGGGCTTCGGGAAACGCGCTCAGCGGCTCATAGACGCGGAGGTACGCGGCATAGGGCAGCACCAACGCATCGTGTCATGAAGAAGCCCATGCTGTCCGGCATCACAAGTCAGCATGTCGCTACCCTGGAGGCGATCTCCCGCCGCAAAGAGGCGGCGGACCGGACCGGGAGTCACCACAGTGACCAACGTCTTCGGGCTGTCTCACAAGGACGTCAGCTCATACTCCGGCCAGACCGGCCATGAACAGGTGGTTTTCTGCTCTGACGAGCGGAGTGGTTTGCGGGCAATCATCGCGATCTACAACACCCTCCTCGGCCCCGCGCTCGGCGGCACGAGGTTCTACCCCTACGAGAGCGAGCAGGCGGCCCTGGCCGATGTGCTCAATCTCTCACGCGCCATGGCCTACAAAAACGCGCTTGCCGGGCTCGATCACGGCGGCGGCAAGGCCGTGATCCTCGGCGACCCCGGCCAGGACAAGAGCGAGGCCCTCCTGCGGGCTTACGGCAGATTCGTCGAATCACTCGGCGGCCGATACATCACCGCATGTGACGTCGGCACCTACAGCGAGGACATGGACGTCATGGCGCGCGAAAGCCGCTTCGTCACCGGTCGTACGGTGGCCAACGGCGGCGCCGGCGACTCATCGGTCCTCACCGCATATGGCGTGTTCCAAGGCATGCGCGCGGCTGCCGAGCACCTTTACGGCGCGCCCACCCTCCACGGCCGCAGGGTCGGTGTCGAGGGTGTCGGCAAGGTCGGCCACCGCCTGGTCGAGCACCTGATCGAGGACGGCGCGGAGGTCGTGATCTGCGACGTCAACGAGCGTGCCGTGGAGACGGTCAAGGCCCGCCACCCCGGGGTCGAGGTCGTCGACGGCAAAGAGGCCCTCATCGGAGCCGAGATCGATGTCTACGCTCCCTGCGCCCTCGGCGGCGCGCTGGACGACGACACCGTGGCCCGGATGACCGCCAAGATCGTCTGCGGGGGCGCGAACAACCAGCTCGCCCACCTCGGCGTGGAGAAGCAGCTCAGCGAGCGCGGCGTCCTCTACGCTCCCGACTACGTGGTCAACTCCGGCGGCGTGATCCAGGTCGCCGACGAGCTCCACGGCTTCTCGATGAAGCGGGCGAGATCGAGGGCCACTCAGATCTACGACACGACACTCAAGATTTTCGCCATCGCGGATGAGGACGGTGTGGCTCCCGCGGTGGCAGCCGATAGGCTGGCAGAGCGCAGAATGTCGGATGTCGGGCGAGTTGGGAGCATTTGGCTGGGCCGGTGACCCACCACGCCCATACGGCGTACCGAGCTGAGCGCAAAACAGGTACGGTAATAGGCGAACGAGAAGCTGGCGCCTGAAGTCAGGCGGCGCCAGTGTGTGATGCGTCAGCGACGAGGGGTCGAGCT
Source organism: Sinosporangium siamense (assembly GCF_016863435.1). Taxonomy (GTDB): domain Bacteria; phylum Actinomycetota; class Actinomycetes; order Streptosporangiales; family Streptosporangiaceae; genus Sinosporangium; species Sinosporangium siamense. The sequence continues at coordinate 39,170 of NZ_BOOW01000043.1, read as the reverse complement.
ACGACCCCGCATGAGGGGGTCGAGCCGATGGGGCGCGGCCGAGCCAAGGCCAAGCAGGTGAAGGTTGCCCGCCGGTTGAAATACAACAGCGGCGGCACCGATCTCGAACGTCTGCGTGAGGAGCTCGGAGTCAGCCATGACTCCACCCACGACGACGACGCTTACAACGAGCTCGCCGAGCGTTATGCCGATTACGCCGACGATGGCGGCGACGAGGATGACCGGGACGACCGGCATCCGGGCCGGCATTAAGGATCTTCATCCTTGACAGAGCAGGCACCCGGCGGCCTCGGCCACCGGGTGTCTTCTCCGTCATCGCTTCGTGGCCGGCACAGGAGGACCTCCGTGCCCTCCGGCCTGCCACACGGCTAAACGTCAATATGCATGTCCGGCCATGTCAGAGACATGGCCGGACAAAGTCTTGTACAGACAACAAGCCGCGGCCGTCGGCCATGACTTTGCCGTGCAGAACCTGAACCGCACCGGTTGCCTCGTCACCTCGGGCGGCTGCGGCCGACAAGCTTCACGGCTTGTACCGGCAGGGCCACGGCAGACCGTCCGGTGCGCGCCGAGCAGGCCCGGATTGCCGTTTTTCTGGACCGGTCGGGTCTGAGGTGATGTCTACAAGTCCGCACCACCCTCGGGCCGACTCGGGTGTTCTGGGGTGTTTGCCGGGCCATGCCAGGGCAGGCCCGGTGGACCGGTGTTTTCGCCTGGTCGGCGGTGTCAAGGCCGACCGGCCGGTAGGCCGGGTCGCCCTTGCCGGACCGGCCCCGCGGGTTGCCGCCCGATGGAAGGGCGATCGCCTACCCGGATGGGTTGCCCGCCCGGAGGGAGAACCCGCGTGGCCGTGCCTGGATCGGCCGGGAGCGGCCGGCCGGTGGGCGGGTGGGGGTCAGCGGTAGTTTGCCTGGCCGTGGCCGGGGACGATCTCGCCCATCACCCAGGCGGGGAGGTCGCGTGTGGCCAGGGTGGCGAGGGCGGTGTCGACCGTGCCGGGGGCGACGATCGCGCAGAAGCCCACGCCGAGGTTGAAGGTCTTGTCCATGTCGGCCTGTTCCACCCGGCCGTGGCCCGCGAGTACTTCGAAGATCGCCGGTGGTGTCCACGACGAGCGGTCGAGCACGGCGTCCAAGTGCGAGGGCAGGGAGCGGGCCAGGTTGCTCTCGATGCCTCCACCGGTGATGTGCGCATACGCATGCACGTCGGCGGCCTTGGCGAGAGCGAGGCAGTCCAGGGAGTAGATCCTGGTCGGCTCCAGCAGCTCCTCGCCGAGGGTGCGCCCGAGCTCCGGGACCTCGGCCAGAAGGTCGAGGCCCGCCGTACGCACGATGTGCCGTACCAGCGAATAGCCGTTGGAGTGCACGCCGGAGGAGGCCAGCCCGAGCACCACGTCGCCCTCGCGCACGCGGTGGGGGCCGAGCAGGTCGTCGCCCTCGACGACCCCGGTGGCGGCGCCTGCCAGGTCGTATTCGTCGGGGCCCATCGCCCCGGGGTGCTCGGCGGTCTCGCCGCCGACCAGCGCGCAGCCGGCCAGGCGGCAACCTTCGGCGACACCGCCCACGATCTCGGCGACACGCTCGGGCACGACCTTGCCGCAGGCGATGTAGTCGGTCATGAACAGCGGTTCGGCGCCGCACACGACCAGGTCGTCCACCACCATGCCGACCAGGTCGCGGCCGATCGTGTCGTGTTTGCCCAGCATCTGGGCGAGCATGACCTTGGTGCCCACCCCGTCGGTGGAGCTCGCGAGCAGGGGGCGCTTGTAGCGAAGGAGGGCCGAGGCGTCGAACAGGCCGGCGAAGCCGCTGGCCTCGGTGACCACCTCGGGCCTGGTGGCCCGCGCCACCTTCTCCTTCATCAACTCGACAGCACGCTCACCCGCCTCGATGTCCACACCGGCGGCGGCGTAGCTGGTCATACCTTGGCCTCCAGAACGTATTTGCCCACGTTGTCCTGATCGATGGGGATCGGGTAGGAACCGTTGAAGCAGGCCCGGCACAACCGGTCCTCAGGGATCGTGGTGGCCTCGGTGAGCCCCTCAAGGGAGATGTAGCCGAGCGAGTCGGCGCCGAGGGAGGCCCTGATCTCCTCGACGCTCAGCGAACCCGCGATCAGCTCCGCCCTGGTGGCGAAGTCGATGCCGTAGAAGCACGGCCAGGACACCGGCGGGGAGGAGATCCGCACGTGGACTTCGAGCGCTCCCGCCTCGCGCAGCATGCGCACGATGGCCCGCTGGGTGTTGCCGCGCACGATCGAGTCGTCCACGACCACCAGGCGTTTGCCCGCGATGACCTCGCGCAGCGGGTTGAGCTTGAGCCGGATGCCGAGCTGGCGGATCGTCTGGGAGGGCTGGATGAACGTGCGGCCCACGTAGGAGTTCTTGACCAGGCCCTGGCCGTAGGGGATGCCGCTCTCCTCGGCGTAGCCGATCGCCGCCGGCGTACCCGACTCTGGGGTCGGGATCACGAGGTCGGCCTCGACCGGGTGCTCGCGGGCGAGCCTGCGGCCCACCTCGACCCTGGTCACCTGCACGCCGCGGCCCGCGATCGTGGTGTCGGGACGGGCCAGGTAGACATACTCGAACAGGCAGCCCTTCGGCTCGGCCAGCGCGAACCGGCGCGAGATCACACCGCGCTCGTCGATGGTGATCAGCTCGCCCGGCTCGATCTCACGCACGAACGTGGCGCCGACGATGTCGAGCGCCGCCGTCTCGGACGCCACCACCCAGCCACGCTCCAGGCGGCCGAGCACCAGCGGCCTGACACCCTGCGGGTCGCGAGCCGCGAAAAGCGTCTTCTCGTTCATGAACACCAGCGAGTAGGCGCCCCTGACCTGCGGCAGGAGCTCGGCAGCCGTCTGCTCGACGGTCTGCCCCATATCGCGGGCGAGCAGTGCGGTCAGCACCTCGGTGTCGGTGGTCGCCCGGGTCGAACCGGGCGCGAGACGCGCCGCGAGCTCGGGGGTGTTGATGAGGTTGCCGTTGTGCGCGAGCGCGAGCCCGCCCACATCGGTGGAACTCAGAGTCGGCTGGGCGTTCTCCCAGACACTTGAACCGGTGGTCGAATACCGGCAGTGACCGATCGCGATGTGGCCGCGCAGTGTGCCCAGCACAGACTCATCAAAGACCTGGGCGACAAGACCCATGTCCTTGTAAATCAAAATGCGGGAACCCTCGCTGACCGCGATGCCCGCGGACTCCTGCCCGCGGTGCTGGAGCGCGTACAGTCCGTAGTAGGTGAGTTTGGAAACTTCCTCGCCAGGAGCCCACACCCCGAAGACGCCGCAGGCGTCCTTCGGTGCGCGGTCGTCAAGGTCCAGGTCATGGCCCAGTCGGCCGTCGCCCTTAAGCACGTACTTCAGTTTAGGTCGGACTCTTTCGTGCTCGCACCTCCGGGTACACGACTGAGGTCAACCGTCACGCCTTGTCACACTGTGGTGCAACCCTCGCCGCGGTTTTGCCGTGTCTCGCGAGTCGCCGGATCGGGTTCGGGGGATCGTGAGTTGAGGATCTTTCATCCCTTGCCGCGAAACGGTGTTCTGAGTTCCTTCGACGCCCTTCTAGCTGGTCAGAGGCGATTGTGGCCACGGACGGCCACCTGAGGGCGCGGATCGGATCTCGGCCGCCGTGGTTGCCGCGCCGACAGGTCGGGAGGCTTAGACGTGACAGCACCAGGGGAACCGCCGCAGAAGGGTCCGAAAGGCCACGACTCCGGCCAGGACACCGGTGCCGCTTGGGACGCCTGGGACGAAGGAGCCGACCGTGAGCCGGGTGACGGATGGGCCGCGATCGCCGAACGTGACTCGGGGGACGCGCCCTGGGCCTTCCCCACCGGGCGGCAACCCGCGTGCCATCAGATGACCGGCGACGTCAAGGTCGCGGGTCACCGTACGGAGGACGCCGACGAGCTGCGCGGCATGCATGTCGACGTCGACGCCGAGGACGCGGAGGCCTGGTGGGACGCGCTGCAGGAGAGCGAGGGGGAGCGGACGATCGAGTTCGAGCTCGACCTCGCCGCGGCGGATCGAGCCGTCTCGCCGCAGGACAGCCAGGACGCCTGCACCGTTCCAGGATCGCCCCCAGCGGCCTATCCCGGCTGGCAGGGGGCCGCTGAGACGCTGCCCCTCAACGTGCTCGTCCCCGGTGACGTGGATGAGGCGCTGCGCACCACGCAGCCCACGGCGGCGGTGAACACGGCGTCGCGATATGACCCGCCGACCACGCCCATGCCGTACTGGGATATTCCCGGCTCGCCCCGGGTCACCCCCGTGCCGCCCACCGTAACCGCGTCTGGCCCCGAGACACCCGATCACCCCGAACGCCCTGATGGCCCGGCCCCCGGCCGGCCGCCTGAGGAGCGGCCCACACCCGGCGGCCCCCCGCCGGGAGGACGGCAGGGCCCCGGCGGCCCCGCGCCCGGAGGAGGCGCTCCAGGCGCCCCTGGAGGGCCGTACGGCGGAGGCCCTGGGGGCGGCCCCGGCGGCTACGGGAACGTGCCAGGGGGGCAACCACCCGGCTACCCGCCCCCGCCGGGACCGCCGCCCGGAGGATGGCCCCCGCCCCGGCCCGCCGGCGGCGGGCTCGCCACCACCGCCCTCGTCCTCGGCATCGCGGGCATCCTGCTTCTGCCGATCTTCGGGATCGGGCTGCCGATCGCGATCCTCGGCCTGATCCTCGGCATCGTCGCCACCGTCAAAGGGGTTGGGCGCGGACGGGCGATCGCCGGGATCGTCCTCAGCCTCATCGCCATCGTGCTGGCGATCATCGCGATGGTCTGGTTCGCGAACAGGTTCGGCGAATGCCTCAACCTGCCCACCCAGGACCTGGTCCAGCGCTGCCTGGAGCGCAAGCTCGGCGTGACAAGCCCGGCGGCCCCCTAGGTCCGATGGGGATCCCGCCGGCTCCGCCGTAGACCGCTCGGGCAGGGGCGAGGGCGAGGCCTGAGATCAGCCTGCCGCGTCCTTGGGGCCAGACGTCTTCGCCGGCAGGTCGGGCTTCTCATCGGTCCAACGGCTCTCCTTGAGCGCCTCGTAGAACAGGACCGCCGCCCCTTGCCTCGACCAGTCCGGCGCATCGGTGTACTCCAGTGCCAGCGGCAGCCCGGTTTCCGTGTCCACCACGAGCCGCTCCGCGCCCTCCGACGCGCCCAGGGCGGCTGTGCGCGGGATGCCGACGGCCCGGCCGCGGCGGCCGAGCGCGTCGGTGACCTCGCCGAGCGCCGTCACGGTGGGCAGGGACGCGAGCATCCGGTATGCGGCGGCCCGCACCTGCGGGGACACCGGGAAGTGCATGATGACGGTCACGCCGAGGTCGTAGAGCCGCTGGTCGGTGTTCTCGCCTTTGCCCAGCGGCGGCATGCCGCCGCGCGCGACGGTCTTCTCGACGACCTTCTCCAAATAGTCCCGGAGCCCTTCAGGGGTGGCGGGCAGCCTGTCCAGCCGGTCTGGGGTCATCGGTTCGCCGCCGGCCAGCGTGCCCAGTGACCCGCCCGCGTCCTCCCGCTGGGCTTCGCGTGCGCCCGGGGCGCTGGTTACCGTCCGGCCCGGTACCACGGTGGACTTACCGTCGGTCGTGATCTGCTTCGCCGGATACGTCCAGGTCTTCGGCGAGCCGTCGGCGCGCCACGCCTTCTCGTCCTCCGGTCCGGCGGGCTTGGCCCCCAGGAACTGGGAGATTCGCCAGGTGGGTTCGCCCGCCGCCGGGGACGCCCACAGTTCTTGCGACCAGGTCCGCCTCAGCCGGTACTTCCCGTTGGGGGCGGGCTCGGTGCCGCCGACGACGACATGCTTCACCCAGTAGTCGCCGTCCGCGGAGGTCTTCGCGACCGACGTCGCGGCTGCGAGCAGGATCTGCCGGGCCGACGGTGCCGCGCCGGGCCGCGTGGACAAGCCGGGGGACGCGCTCGCGGAGGACGGCTGGGCGAGCGTGATGGAGTCCGGGCTGTCCGGGGCCGAACCCGATGCGATCACCACGGTGACGGCGGCCGCCGTGGCGAGCAGTCCCGTCCCGAGCGCCGTCCACCTGGCCGTGCGCGGCGCGCCGTCGCGGCGCGCCGCCTCGGCGGCGGACCGGCGGGAGCGGGAGCGGGTCGCTGTGGCCGGGGGAAAGTTCTCCCCGGCGTTCGGGGCGGTTGTCCGGACGCCGAGGGAGGCGAGGAGCCGGGCACGGCCCTCCATGGTCACCTGCGGGGAGGGCGAGGGCGCGGAGAGCAGGTCCCGCACGGTGTTCAAGTCATCCATCTGCGTCTCCAAAGTCCTTGCGCATCGGGTTGACGCCGCCCAGAGCATCACGAAGCTTCCTGCGGGCGCGAAAGAGCCGCGACCCGACGGTGCCGGGGGAGATGCCGAGGGCCTGGGCGATCTCCTCGTAGCCGAGCCCGGCCAGGGCCGTGAGGACCAGCACGTCACGGTCGGCCGCGGAAAGCGCCGCCAGCGCGGACGCGAGCCGGCCCTGCACGGCGGCGGCGGTCAGGCGCTGGGCCACGAGATCCTCGTGGCCGGAGTCCGTCACACGCTCGCCCGCCGTCCGCTGGAGGGCCTGGAGGCGGCGGGCCTCGCTTCTGCGGTGCTGCGCGACGAGGTTGGTCGCGATCCCGTAGAGCCAGGCCCGCACCTGGCCGCGTGCCGCGTCGAAGCTCTCCCTCTTGCGGAACGCCACGAGGAACGTCTCGGCGGCGAGATCGTCGGCGACCTGCGTCCCCAGCCGACCGGCCACATAGCGGTAGATCTCAGGGAAGTAGCGGTCGTAGAGAACCGCGAACCGCTCGGGGGAATGGTGGGACTGCTCGACGAGGGCGGCGTCGTCAACCTCTTGGTCGTCAATCTCCTGGTCGTCGACCTCTCGCGTGAGGTGGGAGACCTGCGGCCGGACCGTCATGCGCCCTCCCGACGGTCCGCTAAGGAGGTGTGTCCACTCTGATTCACGCCATGACTCCGCTGGACCCCGGATTCTTCTTCACGGGCGCCGGTGCGTGCTCAGGGGGTGTGGACGGCGAACGCCCGGGGGAAGTCCGGCCCGGCCGCCGGTCGTGTCCCAGGGGCGGGAAAACCGGCGGACGGCCCCTAGCTGTGGTGACCTGCGGGGTTGTGGGCACGCGCCCCTAGGGAGCGACTTTCACGTCAGTGGGAGGTAGGGCGAGAGATCGGCGCGGGGGCCGCTAGCGCTCGTCGTGGGCAGCATGAGTGCGTCGGCCCAGGTCATGCGGCCTGCGGCAAGATCCAGCCAGGTCCTCGGCGCCAGCTCGATCACGTTGGGCGGCGTGCCGCGCGTATGTCGTGGGCCCTCCACGCACTGCACGGCGGCATATGGCGGAACCCGCACCTCCACCGACCGCCCCGGCGCCTGGGCGGCGAGCCGGTCGAGCAGATGCCGCACGGCGAGCCGTACGGCATCGCGCTCCATACCGCGATCCGCGTCATAGGCACGGAGCACCGCGGCGACAAGCGCCCCCAGAAGGTGCTCAAGCCGCTCGGGTCCGTCATAGGGCGGTTCGCCGGCCGCGATCAGTTGTGCGTCAAGCGCGGCGCGCACGGTGTGCGGGTCGGGTTTACGAGGTGGCACGCCCCCTATCTTGCCGGGTCGGCATGCCCGATCCGCCGGGCCGGCCCTGTGCGTGCGGCCCTGTCACGGTCGATGACCCCGGCGGCGAAGCCGTGGTGATTCACAACGACGTCCCACCGCCCGGCGGGCCGGGGCGGAGGTCCGGGCGGCGGTCCCGGCGGGGGCGGGTAGCCGGGTGGTTGCCCCCCTGGCACGTTCCCGTAGCCGCGTAGCCACCGGGACCGCCCCCCGGGTCTCCGCCGTACGGCCCTCCAAGGGCGCCTGGAGGGCCTCCTCCGGGCGCAGGGCCGCCGGGGCCCTGCAACCTCCCGGCGGGGGCCGCCGGGGGCGGGCCGCTCCTGGAGGCGGCCGGCTTTGCCGTACCGGCCTGTACGGCGGAAGCCGTGCCGGTGGCCGGGTCACCGGGCGGTCACCGGGTGCGGCGGCGTTGCGGGGCTGCCGTACGTGTTCGTGGCGGCTTTGCCGTACCGGCCTGTACGGCGGAAGCCGTGCCGGTGGCCAGGTCGCCGGGCGGTCACCGGGTGCGGCGGCGTTGCCGGGCGGGCATCCGCGTCGGCTTCGCCGTACATGGCGGCTTTGCCGTACCGGCTTGTGCGGCGGAAGCCGTATCGGTGGCCGCGGCGGGCTCGCCGGGGCGCCGCCGGGTCATCGTGCGCGGCGGCGTAGGCCGTCGAGGTCGTGGATGACGACCCGGCGGCGGCCGGTTTCGATGAGGCCGCGGTCGCGCAGGAGGCGGAGTGCCTTGCTGACGGCCTCGCGGGACGAGCCCGTCCAGCCGGCCAGTTCGTCCTGGGACAACGGGAGCGTTACACGTAAGCCGTGAGCTGTGGGTTCGCCGTAGCGCTCGGCCAGTTCGACCAGGCGGGTGGCCACCCGTCCGGTGGTGTCGTAGGCGCCGTATTCGATGCGCTTGCGGTCGGCGTCGCGGAGTTTGGCGGTGACGAGGCGCATCAGCAGCACCGCGACCCGGCCGTTGGCCCGCAGATAGGCGGAGAAGTCGTGGACGGCGATGCCTTCCACTCGTTCGAGCGCGGAGACGGTGGCCGAGCGTGGCAGGCCGTCGATCGCCGACATCTCACCGATGAGGGCGCCGGGCCCGCGGATCGCGAGCACCACCTCGGTGCCCGCGGTCGTATGGGAGGAGACCTTCACCCGTCCCGACGTCAAGACGAGCACCCAGTCGGAGGTCTCCCCTTCGGTGAAAAGGGTGGCTCCTCGCTCCCAGCTGCGCGGACGGCCGCCCTCCTGGAGTTGGGCGACTTCATCGGATGTCAGGAGGTCTAGAAAGACATCGGATTCGAAGGGCTGGTTTGCGAGATTGGTTCTCTGTGTATGTGGAGTCATGCCAGCCTCGTAAGGACATAGGCGTGAACGGGATGCTTTTTGCCTTTGAGATGAAGGTCGCCGAGTGACCAGACGGTCGCTCCGGGGCCGATCATGTTGCGTGTGTCGGCGCCTATGACGACTGTGCCGGGCTCGGCCAGGGTTTGCAGACGGGCGGCGACATTGACGCAGTCGCCCATGGCGTTGAAGCCGCGTAGTTCAGGACTGCCGATATTGCCCACCAGGGCAGGGCCGGTGTTAATGCCAACGCGCCAGCGCGGCCATTCGACCCGGCGCATCAGACCCGCTCGTTGTTCGGCGGCCACTTCGGCTGCTACGCGCTTGGCCGCCGCCTGCATCGCGAGTGCGGCGCGAGCTGCGGCTTCGGCGTGGTGGGGCTGCCGTGCGGGTGCGTTGAAGAGGGCTAGTAGTGCGTCGCCTATGAACTGCACGATGGTTCCCCCATTGTCCAGAATGCAAGGGACGGCTGCTGTGTGATAGCGATTGAGCATTTCCACGATCTCCTCGGGCGGGACCCGCTCGGAGAACGTGGTGAAACCTTTCAGATCGGCGAACAGCGCGGTGAGTTCGACGAGTGAACCGCCGAGCGCGGCTTGGGCCGGATCTGCGAGCAGTGACGCGGCGACATCCGGTGACATGTACTGCCGGAAAAGCGTCCCAAGCTCCTGGTAAAGCCTGCCGTTCTCCAGAGAGATGGAAACCTGCCCGGCCAGCGTCTCGGCCAGCGCCTCATCGTGGGGTGTGCGTCCGACGGGAACTTCAAGTACACCGGCAAGCCGGTCCTTCACCGTCAGTGGGTGCACCACTACACCATCCAGATAAAGGGGCAAGTTGTCCAGCTCATAAGGCATACGCAGCCCGAAAGGTCCAGGAACTATCGCGCCATCGACCATCAGCCCGATTCGGACATCGCCGTACGCTTTGCGCACTCTGTCCAAAGTCGCGTTAATCAGGTCGGACTCCGGGAGTCCAACCCGCGAGTCCCGGCCGACCGCCACGAGAGCGCTGAGCCGGTCGGAGAGCTCGCGCTCGTTGGCGAGCGCCAGCCCCGCGCGATCGAGCACCGCGGCCTGCCCCTCGGTCAAGCCGAACTTGCCGGCCAGCCGCAACGCCGTGGGCAGCCCGTCGGTGGTGCTCCGCTGCCGGATGTGGTCGACCAGTTCCTCGAGGACTCTTCCGTATTCCGCCTGGATGCGGCGCACGGTTTCCGAGAGCGCGACCGAGTCGAAGAGACCGGAGCTGCCGCCCTCCCGCCTGAACTGGATATGCGCGCTGTACGCCACGAACATGAAGGCGAACAGCAAAAGCAGGTGCCACTCCCACCAGGACAGCGCCCAATTACGTTGGGACATCCCGGCGATCATCGCCTCGGCCAGCAGGGCGTAGGCGGTGACGAGGCTGATCAGCATCGTCGAGGGGCGCCTGCGATAGAGCAGGTACATGAGAAGCGAGGCGCCGGCGAACAACACGACGGCGCCCAGTGAATAGACCCCGAGGCCGGCTCCGGCCTCGGTCGGTTTGGCGCTGAGCGGGGTGAGTCCCGGCACGAGCGACGCCACTCCCCAGCCGACGAGCACGAGGACGAGCCCGGCGCGCAGCGGCATCTGGAGCTTGAGCACCAGCCTGGCCGCCCGTGCCCGCAGCGGCAGCGCCGAGATGAAGGCGAAGACCGACGCGATTGTCATGCCGACCGGCTGGGCCAGATCGAACCCTACGTTTCCCCCCGGAAGAATGATCTTCGGGGTTGAGAGGGCATGGAGCACAAAGAATCCCGCGCTGCTCAAGAAGAGCAGGGAGACAAGTAGCAGGCGCGCGTCTCCGCGGGACGCCGCCGCCTGGCTGATCATGAGACCGAGCACCACGTTGACTGCGGCTATGAGGAGGATCAGCCAGAAGTGTCCGTGGTTGTGCTCCCACTTGATGTTGAGCTGGGTGGGATATGCCAAGAGCAGCCACAACCCCAACATCGGGGCGGCGAGGTGGATCAGCCATACGAACACCCTGACCGGGTGGGTCGCGGGGGGAAGATATGGTTCCCGCCCTGAAGCCTCGTCGACCGTGCCGGATCTCGTCACGCTCCTCCTCCGCGTTACTTCACCGATCGGCCCCGAACTTCCTGATTATCCAGTGCAACGCGACATACGTCTGTGTTTGGAGCGGTCCATACACCGATCAGTTGGTTTTTATGACAAAAGTGAAACGTGATCGCATTGCTATGGGTTTGGGCTAGTTCGTTGAGAGATGTCTAGATAGATTTCCCCGCGCGCATGAGAGATGAGTGCTGGTCAGAGCCGCCGTAGGCTGCCAACGGACTGAGACCGATCTTCCGCCTGTTCGGATGCCGGTCTCGCGCCCGTGCCTACGGGACGGGTGGGGCGGCACTCCATTTGGCCTCGGAGACGAGGCAAGGAGGGGCCCATCATGGGTGCAGGAACACGCGGACGCGTGCGGATTGGTGGCAAAGGCCTACAACTCGCCGCGATTATCGCGGCAGCCGTAGTCGTCGGTGGGGGGATGACCGCCGGTGGTGTGGTGCTGGCGAGTTCGTCGACTTCGGACCAGAGCAAGATCTACGCCTGTGTGAATAAGAAGACGCAGTTGGTACGGATCATCGCGGCGAAGACCAAGTGCCGGACGGGTGAGACCCGCGTCTCGTGGAATGAGGAAGGCCAGCAGGGCGAGGCCGGCGAGCGTGGCGCCCAGGGAGACAAGGGCGAGACCGGAGCCACCGGCGCCGCCGGTGCCACCGGGGCCACCGGCTCCCGCGGCGCGAAGGGCGAGGCCGGCGCTCAGGGCGCCCAGGGCGAGGCGGGAGCTCAGGGGCCTCAGGGTGAGGCCGGAGCCCAGGGTGCTCAGGGTGAGGCGGGCGCTCAGGGCGCTCAGGGCGCTCAGGGTGAGACCGGAGCTCAGGGCGATCGCGGTGCCGACGGCGCTGCAGGCGCGAAGGGCGACAAGGGCGACCAGGGCGATCAAGGTGCCCAGGGCGCTCAGGGTTCCCAGGGTGACCGTGGCGCCGATGGTGCTGCGGGTGCGAAGGGCGACAAGGGCGACCAAGGCGCCCAGGGTACCCAGGGTGATCGCGGTACCGATGGTGCTGCGGGCGCGAAGGGTGACCAAGGCGAAAAGGGCGCTGCCGGTGAGCAAGGGCTGCGCGGCCCAAAGGGTGACAAGGGTGACAAGGGCGATAAGGGTGACTCCGGCATCGCGTCGGTGAAGGTGGAGGACGAGAGCTTCACCATCAACAGCTCCACCAGGTCGGCCACGGTGAATTGCGACAGGGGAATGGTGGCCACCGGCGGTGGTTTCCAGCTCACCAGCAGCCAAGGCCTATCAAGGATCACCGGCAGCATGCCTACGGCGGCTGGCACGGGATGGACCTTCTCCGCCCTGGTCAACGGCGGCGGCAGTAACTCCATCACCGGAACCGTCTACGTGATCTGTGTGTCGGGTGCCGCCGGCGGCGGGTCCAGCAGCTCGACAGGCTTCAGCGGCGGGGCGGAGCAGCCCGGCGAGGACGACCAGGGTGAGGATGACGGCGGCTCCTACAAGGACAAGGCTCCCGCCACCCCACAGCCCTCGGGAACCCCTGGCCGCTGAGGTTAAGCCGACACCCGCTTCACATGGTGGGGGCCAAGCCCCCGGGCAGGCGATCGCCGGCCCCCACCAACCCACATAAGCCGAAAATCCAACGGCCCGAGTCACCGGACAGGTGAGGCCGGGCTGCGGGATGAAGGCCAAGCCTCCAAGCCGCCTGGGCTGAAGGCGCACCAGGCGGGCCGTGTGGCTTGGAAGCAGGTCGTGCGGGTGGGAAGCGGTGCAGCACATGTGAAAGCCCCGGATCACGTTGTGATCCGGGGCTTCTGCCGTACCGGGTGGGAGCCGTATGCGGCGGGGAGGCTGTGCCTACTGAAAAGCTGTGCCTACTGAAAAGCTGTGCTTACTGAAAAGCTGTGCCCGGCGGAGAGGCTGTGCCCGGCACGGGAAAGCGTTCCCCGAAGGAAGCCGCTCCCGCCGGAATCGGGATCAGCCGAAGATGCCCGGAAGCGTCGCCTGGTGGGTGTGGCGGAGCTCCTCGATCGGGATCTCCAAGGTCTCCTCCACAACCAGGCTGTCGCCGCCCGTTACGCCGAGGCCGTAGCAGGGCACCTCGCGCCTCGCGCACAGGTCGGCGAAGTCGTCGAAGTGCTCGGGCTTGACCGCGACGACCGCGCGGGCGGACGACTCGCTGAACAGGTCGGTGAACGCGTCCTCGCCCGGCAGCGAGACCGTGCAGCCGACGCCGGAGGCGAGGCACGCCTCGGCGAGGGCGACGGCGAGGCCGCCGTCGGACAGGTCGTGGGCGCCGGAGAGGTAGCCGCGTTCGGCGGCTTCGGCCATGACGGCGGCCAGGGCGCGCTCGGCGGCGAGGTCGGCCGCGGGCGGGAGGCCGCCGAGGTGGCCGTGGACGACGTCGGCCCAGGTGGAGCCGCCGAACTCGGCGTGGGTCTCGCCGAGCAGGACGACGCGGGCACCGGCTTCGGGGAAGCCGTGGCGCACGCGCCGGCGCACATCGGCCAGGACGCCGAGCACACCGACGACGGGGGTCGGGTGGATGGCGGCCGAGCCGGTCTGGTTGTAGAAGGACACGTTGCCGCCGGTCACGGGCACGCCGAGGGTGCGGCAGGCGTCGGCGAGGCCGCGGGTGGCCTCGGCGAACTGCCACATGACCTCGGGGTCCTCGGGGGAGCCGAAGTTAAGGCAGTTGGTGACGGCGAGCGGCACGGCGCCGCTCATCGCGACGTTGCGGTATGCCTCGGCGAGGGCGAGTTGCGCGCCGGCGTAGGGGTCGAGTTTGGCGTAGCGCCCGTTGCCGTCGGTGGCGAGGGCGATGCCCCGGTTGGTGGGGGTAGCGCCGTCCATGACCTCGTCGATGCGCAGCACACCCGCGTCGGCCGGCTGGGCGAGCACGGTGTTGCCGCGCACGTAGCGGTCGTATTGCGAGGTGACCCACTCCTTGGAGGCGACGTTGGGCGCCCCCAGCAGCGTGAGCAGGGTGGCCCGCAGGTCGGTGGGGCGGGGGAGTCCGTCGGGGCCGGCCGCGTTGAGCGCAGCCTGACCGGTTGGCTCGTGGTAGGGCCGCTCGTAGACGGGGCCCTCGTCGGCGGCCGTGCCGGGCGGGATGTCGACGATCGTCTCGCCGTGCCAGGTCATGACGAGGCGGCCGGTGTCGGTGACCTCACCGATCACGGTCACCGGGATGTCCCACTTGTTGCAGATAGCGGTGAACGCCGGGATGTCTTCGGGCGTGACGACCGCCATCATGCGTTCCTGGGACTCGCTCATCAGGATCTCCTCGGGCCGCAGCGTGGGGTCACGCAGCGGAACGAGGTCGAGCTTGACGTCCATGCCACCTGTGCCCTTGGCGGCGAGCTCGGTGGTCGCGCACGAGACCCCGGCCGCGCCGAGGTCCTGGATGCCGACCACCACATCGGCCGCGAAGAGCTCCAGGCAGCACTCGATCAGGAGCTTCTCCATGAACGGGTCGCCGACCTGCACGCTCGGCCGCTTCGCCTGCGACTCGTCCTCGAACGTCGCGCTGGCGAGCACCGACGCCCCGCCGATGCCGTCAGGGCCGGTCAGCGCGCCGAACAGCACCACCTTGTTGCCGGGGCCCGGCGCGGTGGCCAGCTTGATCTGGTCCTTGCGCAGGAGCCCGACGCAGAGGGCGTTGACGAGCGGGTTGCCGATGTAGCAGGGGTCGAAGGCGACTTCTCCCCCGATGTTCGGCAAGCCCAGGCAGTTGCCGTACGAACTGATGCCTTCCACCGCGCCGGGCAGCACACGCCGCGTGTCGGGCGCGTCGGCGGCGCCGAAGCGCAGGGAGTCCATGACCGCGATCGGGCGTGCTCCCATCGACATGATGTCGCGCACGATGCCGCCCACGCCTGTGGCCGCGCCCTGGTGGGGCTCGACGTACGAGGGGTGGTTGTGGGACTCGATCTTGAAGGTGGCGGCCCAGCCGTCGCCGATGTCGACGACACCGGCGTTCTCGCCCATGCCGACGAGCAGCGCCTCAGACTTGGGGGCCTTGGTGCTGAACTGCCGCAGATGCACCTTGGAGGACTTGTAGGAGCAGTGCTCGCTCCACATCACGCTGTAGATCGCCAGCTCCGACGAGGTCGGCCGGCGCCCCAGGATCTCGCGGACCCTCGCGTATTCGTCGTCCTTCATGCCCAGCTCGGTGTACGGCTGGCGCTCGCCGGGCGTCTGCCCCGCACGGTGGACGGTGTCCAGGGTCATGCGTTCACCAGCGCTTTCAGGATCGACGTGAAGAAACCAAGACCATCGGTGCTCGGCGCGCCCGTGAGCTCCTCCACGGCGTGTTCGGGATGCGGCATCAAGCCGACGATGTTGCCCTCCCGGTTGCGGATGCCCGCGATGTCGTTGATCGACCCGTTGGGGTTGCCGAGGTAACGGATCACGACCTGGTCGTTCGCCTCAAGCTCGGCGATCGTCGCCTCGTCCGCGACATAGCGGCCCTCGCCGTGCTTCACCGGGATGACCACCTCCTGGCCGACGCTGTAGTCGGACGTCCAGGGCGTCGTGGTGTTCTCGATCCGCAGCCGCTGATCGCGGCAGACGTAGTGGAGGCTCGCGTTGCGGGTCAAAGCACCCGGAAGCAGGTGGGCCTCGCAGAGGATCTGGAATCCGTTGCAGGTGCCGAGCACGGGCAGGCCCGCGCGGGCCGCCGGGATCAGCTCGTCCATCAGCGGCGCGAACCGGGAGATGGCTCCGCAGCGCAGATAGTCGCCGTAGGAGAACCCTCCAGGCAGAAAGACCGCGTCCACCCCCTTGAGGTCGTGGTCGGCGTGCCACAGCGGCACCGCCTCACCCCCCGCGAACCTCACGGCCCGGGCCGCGTCCTGATCGTCGAGAGTTCCGGGAAAAGTGACCACGCCCACACGTGCACCACTCATGCTTGTTGCCTCCACACGAGAGCTTTCCCTCCACATGCGCGCGCCGCGCCCATGCCTCACTCAACGGGCAAAGGTCTGCGGCGGTACGCCTCAGGCTATCCGACGCCTGCCAGACACTTCACAGGCACGTCTCACCGAGCAGAAGGAACTCGCAGCGCGGGCCGGAAGCCCGTGCAAGCTTGGCGTCGGCAGTGAGGAGGGGACAGTGGAGCGCTTCAGCCGTTGCCACGTAGCTGGCGTCATAGGCGGTTAGGTTGCTGCGAAGCTCCCAGATCCTGTTGATGATCGCCGCATCGTCAATCCGGTCGATGACCAGTTCGCGAAGAGCTTGAACACTATCCGCAGCCCGCCGGGCGCCGATCTTTCCGGCGAGAAGTCGCCCACGGATGACGGACAACACCTCTACGAACAGGAGTGAAGGGGCTACCCAGTGAGTGTGCTCTTCCAATCTCTGACGTGCGGAGTCTCCTACCTCAAGATCGTCTGTGAGTGCGGCGGCGAGTGCGGATGCGTCGATAGCGATCACTGGAGCTCTCGTTCCGCACGAGCCTCAGCGAGATCCGCAGTGATGTCGCTCCCCCGTGCCCCGTCGTTTCGCCTGGCGAAGCGCGCGAGCACATCTGCATTGCGCACTCTGCGAGCCTCCTCGGTGATGAGTTCGAGAAGGAACCCTTGAAGAGATTTCCCGCAAGCCTTCGCCTGTGCGGCGAGGACGTCGCGAACCTCCTCGGGGACGTCTCTGATCTGCAGCGCAACCATGCATGCATTTTACATGCGCGCTGGTCGGTGGCGCGAGGACATTCGAGTGGAGCGTCCGGTCAGACCGAGGCGAGGACGCGGCTCCGGGAGTGGAGGTGGGCGGCCTTGTCGGACCAGTCGAGGTGTTTGAGGAGCCGGACCGTGGTGCCGAGGCCCGGGGCGATGTCGAAGGAGATGTCGTCGACGACCGACTGCATGATCAGCAGGCCCCTGCCGTTTTCGGTGTCGCACGGCGGATAGTGCTCGGGCATGCGGATCAGCCCGGCGCCGCCGTCGATGACCCGCACGTCGCAGCGGCCGTGGCCGATCGCGGCGACGACCTCGTAACGGGAGGCGGGGCCGCCGTGGCGGACGGCGTTGGCGCAGGCTTCGGAGACGGCGAGGAGGATGTCGGCAATGCAGTCCTCGGTCACGCCGAGTGAACGCAATGCGTCGCTCAAGACCCGGCGAACCATCGGAATGCCCACCGCATCCCGTGGTAGTGCCAACGAGAACTCAAAGTCCACCGGACCCCTCCCCGGCGTTGAACATCTTCGTCGGAAGGTTTCCCCGTGGAATCAGGGCTAACCGCGAAATCACGTTGTTGTTATTCACTGTTGGCCGACCCGTGGCATTGTGACACGCTCTGAGCTGGCTTTACGCCTATATGCCGAGGTTTTCCCCACGGGTTGGACCCTTGCCTATTCGGCTACGCGAAGCGTGAAGTCCTCGATCACCGGGTTGGCGAGCAGGGTCTCGGCCATCTTGCGCACCTCGGCGAGCGCGGCCTCGTCGGCGGGGCCTTCGAGGTCGACTTCAAAACGTTTGCCCTGCCGTACGGCAGTGACGCCGGCGAAGCCCAGACGAGGCAGCGCGCGGGCGATGGCCTGGCCCTGCGGGTCGAGGATCTCGGGCTTGAGCATGACGTCCACGATGACGCGCGCCATGGGTCGTCCTCCTGTGTGTGGCGGGGGTGGTCGGGGCGCGTACAGCCTAACGGCCCTGGCCGCGTGCCCTCCGCCGGGCCACGGGGTGGTTTGTCGCGGTCCATGGGTGTCTCGTCGTGATCCACGGGGCAGGAAAGTCCATTGTCGGACGTGACGAAGATCTGGCCGGACCGTTGTCCCGCCTGACGACCTATGCGAACGGAGGGCCTGATAGGACTGGAAAACAGGGGTCGACCACAGTCGTCGGGGCCGGCCGGGCAGTGGCCGCAGCGGCGTCGGCAACGACGTCCTGGCAGGTGACGCGCCAGACCGGGAGTGCGGAGCACAAGCGAATGGGGCTTGCGCCCAGTGGCGTGGCGTCTGCCACGATGGGTCGCAAAGCGCCTGGCTCCACTACAAACCGGGGCTAGGCGCGTCAAAGCAGGCCGACGTGCAGTGGCGATCCCACCGCCGTGGCCCGGAAAGCACAGGAGTGGCACGTGACAGCCGACGTCTCTCTTGGGGATCAATCCCCGCCGGAGCTCGTCCAGTTGCTCACCCCCGAAGGGGAAAGGGTCGAGCATCCCGATTACGACATCGACCTGTCGGATGAGGAGCTGAAGGGTCTCTACCGGGACCTCGTCCTCGTGCGGCGCGTCGACCTCGAGGCCGTGGCGCTCCAGCGCCAGGGCGAGCTCGGCCTCTGGGCCTCCCTGCTCGGCCAGGAGGCCGCCCAGGTCGGGTCCGGACGCGCTCTGACCGACGCCGACATGGCGTTCCCGACCTACCGCGAGCACGGGGTCGCCTGGTGCAGGAAAGTCGACCCGGTGCAACTACTCGGGATGTTCCGCGGAGTGAATCACGGCGGCTGGGACCCGGTCGAGCACAATTTCCACCTCTACACCATTGTCATCGGCAGCCAGACCCTGCACGCCGTCGGCTATGCGATGGGCATTCAGCGCGACGGCGCCGAGTCCGCCGCGATCGCCTATTTCGGTGACGGCGCGACCTCGCAGGGCGACGTCAACGAGGCGTTCATCTGGGCCAGCGTTTTCAACGCCCCCGTCGTTTTCTTCTGCCAGAACAACCAGTGGGCCATCTCGGAACCGCTTGAGAAGCAGACCCGCATTCCGCTTTACCGCCGCGCCGCGGGCTTCGGTTTTCCCGGGGTGCGCGTCGACGGAAACGACGTGCTGGCCTGTCTCGCGGTGACCCGCAAAGCCCTGGCCGACGCGCGTTCCGGGCAGGGGCCGTCGATGATCGAGGCGTTCACCTACCGGATGGGCGCCCACACCACCTCCGACGATCCCACCCGCTACCGCGTGGCCGACGAGCTGGAATCCTGGAAGCTGAAGGACCCGATCGAGCGGGTCAAGGCCTATCTCTCCAAGAACGGCATCGCCGACCAGGCATACTTCGCGGAGATCGACGCCGAGGCCGACGAGCTGGGCCGCGACCTGCGGCGGCGTTGTCTCGCGATGCCCGATCCACAGCCGCTGGCCATTTTCGACCACGTCTACAACGAGCCT
This sequence comes from Sinosporangium siamense, assembly GCF_016863435.1. Classification (GTDB taxonomy): domain Bacteria; phylum Actinomycetota; class Actinomycetes; order Streptosporangiales; family Streptosporangiaceae; genus Sinosporangium; species Sinosporangium siamense. The sequence goes on along the minus strand of NZ_BOOW01000043.1, from coordinate 20,116 downwards.
CACGCTCTGCTGGCCGAGGAGCGCGAGCAGTTCGCCGCCTACCTCAACTCCTTTGAGGAGGGTGCGCGATGACGACGCTGACGCTGGCCAAGGCCCTCAACATGGGGCTGCGCAAGGCCATGGAGGACGACCCCAAGGTCCTCATCATGGGCGAGGACATCGGCAAACTCGGCGGCGTGTTCCGGGTGACCGACGGCTTGCAGAAGGACTTCGGCGAGGACCGCGTCATCGACACCCCGCTCGCGGAGTCCGGCATCATCGGCACCGCGATCGGCCTGGCCATCAGGGGTTACCGGCCGGTGTGCGAGATCCAGTTCGACGGGTTCGTCTTCCCCGCCGCCGACCAGATCATCACCCAGCTCGCCAAGATGCCGCTGCGTTCCCTCGGCAAACTGAAACTCCCCGTCGTCGTGCGCATCCCCTGCGGCGGCGGCATCGGCGCCGTGGAGCACCACAGCGAGTCCCCCGAGGCATACTTCACCCACACCGCCGGTCTGCGCGTCGTCGCCTGCTCCAACCCCGTCGACGCCTACACCATGATCCAGCAGGCCGTCCGGAGCGACGACCCGGTCATCTTCTTCGAGCCGAAGCGCCGCTACTGGGACAAGGCCGACGTCGACACCTCCCCGGCCGCCACCTGGCACCCGTTCGACGCGGCGAGGATCGCCAAACCCGGCGCCGACCTCACCATGCTCGCCTGGGGGCCCATGGTGAAGACCGCCCTCTTGGCCGCGGGCGCCGCGGCGGAGGAGGGCCGCGACGTCGAGGTGATCGACCTGCGTTCCCTCAACCCCGTCGACCTGCCGCTGGTGATCGAGTCGGTGCGGCGCACCGGGCGCTGCGTCATCGTGCACGAGGCCCCCGTCTACAGCGGCCTCGGCGGCGAGCTCGCCGCCCGCATCACCGAGCAGTGCTTCTACCACCTGGAGGCCCCGGTGCTGCGCGTCGGCGGCTTCTCTACGCCCTACCCGCCCTCGCGGCTGGAGGAGCACTACCTCCCCGACCTCGACCGTGTGCTCGACGCCGTCGACCGCGCCTTCGGTTACTGAGAGAGGGGTTCTCGATGCGACGCGAGTTCAAGCTCCCCGACGTCGGTGAGGGCCTGACCGAGGCCGAGATCGTCCGCTGGCACGTCAAGGTCGGCGACACGGTCAAGATCAACCAGACGATCGTGGAGATCGAGACCGCCAAGGCCGTGGTCGAGCTGCCGAGCCCCTTCGAGGGGGTCGTGGCCGAGCTGATGGGCGAAGAGGGCCGCACCATGGACGTGGGCGTGCCGATCATCGCCGTCGACACCGACGAGCCGGGCGAGCCTGCTCTGTCGGCGGGCGGTACGGCGGAAGCCGGCCAGGCCCTCGCCGAGGACATGGTGCCGTCGATCCCCGAGCCCCCGGCGGAGGAGAAGCGCACCCCCGTCCTCGTCGGCTACGGCGTCATGCCGTCGTCGTCCAAGCGCCGCCCGCGCAAGGGCGGCCCGGCCCCCGCACTCAAGAGCGCCCCGGCTCCGGCTCCGGCGCCCAATGCCGCCCCGGCCCAGGCTCCTGCTCCGGCTCCCGCCGTACGGCAGGTCCCCACCTCGGTCGCGGTGCTCGCCAAGCCACCCGTGCGCAAGCTCGCCAAGGACCTCGGCGTCGACCTCGCCACCGTCCCCGGCACCGGCCCGCACGGCTCGATCACGCGGGACGACGTGCACGCCGTCGCCGAGACGGCGGCCGTGCCCGCGGAGGTCACGCGGGCGGCAGCCGTACCGTCCGGTGGCGAGGAGCGCGTCCCGGTCAAGGGTGTGCGCAGGGCGACGGCGCAGGCCATGGTGGCCTCGGCCTTCACCGCGCCGCACGTCACCGAGTTCCTGCAGGTCGACGTCACCGAGACGATGGAGGCGGTCAAGCGGCTGCGCACGCTGCCCGACTTCGCCGGCGTCAAGGTGTCGCCGCTGCTGCTCGTGGCCAAGGCGGTGCTTATCGCGGCACGGCGCTACCCAATGGTCAACTCCGCCTGGGACGAGGCGAACCAGGAGATCGTCGTCAAGCACTACGTGAACCTGGGCATCGCCGCCGCGACCCCGCGCGGGCTGATCGTGCCGAACGTCAAGAACGCGCACGCCCTGCCCCTCCCCGAGCTCGCCGCCGCCCTCGGCGGGCTCGTGGACACCGCGCGGTCGGGCCGCACCCAGCCGGCCGAGATGGCGGGCGGCACGATCACCATCACCAACGTCGGCGTTTTCGGCGTCGACGCGGGCACCCCGATCCTCAACCCCGGTGAGTCGGCGATCCTGGCCTTCGGCCAGATCCGCGACCTGCCGTGGGTCGTGGACGGGCAGATCGTGCCGCGCAAGGTGTGCACCCTCGCGCTCTCCTTCGACCACAGGATCGTCGACGGCGAGCTCGGCTCCAAGATGCTCCGCGACGTCGGGGCGATGCTGGAGGACCCCCTCCGCATGCTCGCCTGGAGCTGATCCTCCGGTGGGGTACGGCTGGGGCCGGCTTGGCCGGTCCCGGCCGTGTCGCGCGAGGCCGACGCCGTACTCTCGTGGCGGGGCCGTCCGGCCCAAGGGAAGGGGAGAGATGTTGCGCCACGTCGTGCTGTTCACCTGGTCCGAGGACGCCACGGAGGAGCAGCGGGCAACCGTCGCGGCGAAACTCGGCGAGCTGCCGGGGATCATTCCGCAGATCAAGAGTTATGTGATGGGGAAGGACGCGGGGGTCAGCCCGGGCACGGTGGACTTCGCGCTCGTGGCGGACTTCGACTCGGCGGAGGACTTTCTCACCTACCGCAACCACCCTGCGCACCAAGCGGTGATCACCGAGCACATCAACCCGATCCTCGCGGGCCGGTCCGCCATTCAATACACCTGGCAGGGCTGAACACACGACCGCCCGTCCCCCCCGCTCGCGGCAGGGTGACGGGCGGTCGTTCGCCTTAGAAGGACTCCTCCGGCAGCTCCATCAGCTCCAGGCCGGTGGAGGCCAGGATCCGCCGCTCGGCGGCGAGGCGGGGGAGCACCGTCTTGGCGAAGAACGACGCACCGGCCACCTTGCCCGTGTAGAAGGCGCGGTCCTCCTCGGACTCGCTCAAAGCGGTCAGCGCCACCTCGGCCTGGCGCAGCAGCAGCCAGCCGATCACGAGGTCGCCGAGGCCGAGGAGCAGCCTGGTCGTGTTCAGCCCGACCTTGTAGACCTCCTTCGGGTTCTCCAGGGACCCGAGCGCCCATCCGGCCATGGTGTCGCCCATGGCCCTGATGTCGTCGGCCGCCTCGTTGAGGAGCACCCGCTCCTCCTTCAGGCGGCCGTTGCCGGCGTCGGAGGCGGCGAATGCCTTGATCTCGGCCAGCAGCGCGCCGATCGCGGCGCCCTGGTTGCGGAGGATCTTCCTGAAGAACAGGTCGAGGCCCTGGATCGCGGTCGTGCCCTCGTAGAGAGAGTCGATCTTCGCGTCCCGGATGTACTGCTCGATCGGGTAGTCCTGCAGGTATCCCGAACCGCCGAGCGTCTGCAGGGAGCGCGACAGCAGCTCATAAGACCGCTCCGAGCCGACGCCCTTGACGAGCGGCAGCAGCAGGTCGTTGAGCGCCTCGGCGTCGTGGTCCCGGCGGCCCTCGCTCTCGGCGACCAGCACCGCGTCCTGGAAGCTCGCCGTGTAGAGGACCAGCGCCCGCATGCCTTCGGCGTACGCCTTCTGGAGCATGAGCTCGCGGCGCACGTCCGGGTGGTGGGTGATGGTCACCCGCGGGGCGGACTTGTCCATCATCTGGGTCAGGTCCGCGCCCTGGACACGCGACTTGGCGTATTCGAGGGCGTTCAAGTAGCCCGTCGACAGTGTCGCGATGGCCTTGGTGCCGACCATCATCCGGGCGTGCTCGATGATCATGAACATCTGCTTGATGCCCTCGTGCACCCCGCCGATGAGCCACCCGACCGCCGGCTCGCCGTCGCCGAAGGTCAGCTCACAGGTCGTGGAGACCTTGAGGCCCATCTTCTTCTCGACGTTGGTGACGTAGACGCCGTTGCGCGCGCCCAGCTCGCCGCTCTCGAGGTCGACGTGGTATTTCGGCACGAGGAACATCGACAGGCCCTTGGTGCCCACACCCGCGCCCTCAGGGCGGGCCAGCACCAGGTGGAAGATGTTCTCCGTCATATCGTGCTCGGCGCTCGTGATGAAGCGCTTCACACCCTCGATGTGCCAGCTTCCGTCGGGCTGCTCCACCGCCTTCGCGCGGCCGGCGCCCACGTCCGAGCCCGCGTCCGGCTCGGTCAGCACCATCGTCGCGCCCCAGCTGCGCTCGATGGCGAGCTCGGCGAAGCGCTTCTGCTCGGGCGTGCCGATCTTCCACATCGTGTAGGCGAAGTTCGGGCCTCCGGAGTACATGTAGACACCGGGGTTGGCGCCGAGCACCATCTCCGCGACCGCCCACGCCATGCTCCTCGGCACTCCCGCGCCGCCCAGGTCGGCCGGCAGGTCGAGGTGGGACCAGCCGTTGTCGACCAGCGCGCGGAAGGAACGCTTGACGCCTTCCGGCATCGTCACGGTGCGGGCCGCCGGGTCGTAGACGGGGGGAGTGCGGTCCCCCTCCTCGAAGGATTCGGCGAGCACGCCCGTCGCTAGGCGGTTCACCTCGTGGAGGATGCTCCTCGCCGTATCCTCGTCCAGATCGGCGAACGGCCCGGTGCCCAGAATTTCCTGTCGTCCGAGCACCTCGAAGAGGTTGAACTCCAGGTCGCGCACATTGCTCTTGTAGTGGCCCATGGCTGTCCGCTCCTTGAACCGGGGGTACTTCGAGATACGTACTGGCCAGTAACTCTACTAGGAATGCTACCCGCTAGTAACCACTCCATGCATGCTGTCGCCCACACATAGGGGGTCGTACGCTCACGGAAGTTAAGGAAGCGCCGAGGGGGTCAGAAGTGGGCATCGACACGATCGCGGAACTCGCTCAACGCTGGCGTCAAGCCCTGGAAGCCTGGGCCATACCCCCTCACATCACGGCCCAAGCCCCTGCCAATCCCTGGACCCACACCCCCGCCCGCTTCGCCGGCCGCACCGACACCCTCCTGCGCACCCCCATCCCCGGCCACACGCACCGCCGCGCCGCGGAAGCCCTCCCCGCCGGCGGGACCGTGCTCGACGTCGGCGCCGGCACCGGCGCCGCGAGCCTCCCCCTGCTCCCCGCCGCGGACGCCCGCCTCACAGCGGTCGACGAATCCCCCGCGATGCTCGCCGAACTCAGCGCGCGCTGCCCCTCCGCCCGCGTGCTGGAGGGTCGCTGGCCCGACGTCGCCCCCGGTGCGCCTGCCGCGGATGTGGTGATCTGCTCCCACGTCGTGTTCAACGTGCCGGACCTGGTGCCGTTCCTGACCGCTTTGCATACGCACGCCCGGCGGCGGGTTGTCGTGGAGGTCCCGGAACGACACCCCCTGAGCTGGCTCAGCCCACTGTGGGAACACTTCCACGGCCTGTCCAGGCCTACGACGCCCACCTATAGGGACGTGGCGGAGGTGATCGCTGCCCTGGGCCACGACGTGCACGTGGAACCCGACGTGATGGCGGAACCCATGTACTCGTCTTATGAGGAGCTGGCGGCAAGCGCCTGCCGCCGCCTCTGCCTGCCGCCCTCCATGGCCGGAGAGGTGGCCGAGATCGCCCGGAACCTCGGCGTCGACCCTTCGGTACGGCGAAGCATTGTCACCCTTTGGTGGGATGTGACCCGGTAAGTCGGGTGAGGGCGTGTGTGTTAGCCTCCGTTGACAGGAGAGGCCTACTGGTCTCCCCCGGACGAGACGCGCCGTACCCGGAAAGCGAAGACGACGCACTTCGGTGAAGAAGTCGATGTCTCGTGGGGGACGACATGGCGTGGGTGATTCTTGTGCTCGCCGGCCTGTTCGAGGTGGCGATGGCCTACTCGCTCAAGATGAGCGATGGTTTCTCGGATCTGTGGTGGAGCCTCAGCTTCTTGGTGTTCGCCGTGCTCAGCTTCGGCCTGCTGGCGTTCGCGCTGAAGTCCCTGGAGGTCGGCACGGCATATGCCGTCTGGACCGGCATCGGCGCGGTGGGCACGGCGACCGTGGGCATTCTGCTACTCGGCGACAGCGTGTCGACCATGAAGGTCATTTCGATCCTCGCCATCCTCGCGGGTGTGGTGGGCCTCAACCTCGCGGGCGGCGGCCACTGACCTGCGTGGCGCTGCTTGACGCCGGCCTGCTTGACGCTTTTGCCGGTGCCGGATTGGCTGGCGGCATGATTCGGTTCGCATGTGTGACCGTCGACGCCGCCGATCCGTATGAGCTTGCTCACTGGTGGGCCGGCGCTACGGGCTGGGCGGTGGAGGAGGGGGCACAGGCGGGTGACGACCAGGTGATGCTCCAGGCGCCGGGTGCCCCAGGGCAGCCCGACGTCTTGTTTCTCCGTGTGCCTGAGGGGAAGTCGGTCAAAAATCGTCTCCACTTCGACGTGGAGGCCGCTCCGGGTGGCAGCCGGGACGCCGAGGTGGAGCGGCTGGTGAAGCTCGGAGCTGTGCCGTACGAAGATCACCGTGCGGCGGAGGGCGGGAAGGGGTGGATGACCTTGCTCGACCCGGAGGGGAACGAGTTCTGCATATGCAGCAACGAGGCCGAGCGGGCGGTCACCGGCTGACATATGTCGGCCGCCGATCCCTGCCGGCGGCCGACCCGCCTACTGCCGCGCCTTGCCGCGCATCATCGTGGTCAGCAGGCCGGCGATCACATAGACGATCGCGCCGCTCCACAGGGAGTCGAACGCCGAGGCGAACATGCCGTCGCGGTCGACGATCAGATTGACGGGATACATTAGGACGGCGGCCCCGATGCCGGGGTAGAGGGCGAATCGCCACGGGTGCCGCAGGGACCAGAGCCGGGCCTGCCGGGTGACGCGGTCGCTCACGTTGGGCCGGGCGACGGCGCCGACGGTGGCGACGAGGGTGAACAGCGCGACTCCGAGGGTGAGCGCCCAATCGAGGTTGGCAGGGCCGGGCAGGATCACGCCGAGGCCGTAGCTCGCCGCGGCGCCAGCCATGCCGGAGATGGCGGCGGTCTTCCAAGGAGCACCCCGCAGCGCCGCGCCTGCGAGAGAGAACTCGTCACGTCGGGTCAGTTCTTTCATGACTCCAGCATGCGTCTCCGCGGCCCTTGCGGCTATCGGGGATGAACCCTGATTGTTCCCCCACCTGTCGTCAGGAGGCTCCCGCGTATGCGGTCGCGAAAAAGTTTCAGGTTCATCTGACAAGAACCTTAACGGATAGATGGGCTGTCCTTTACTCTGGTAATGGCGCGTCCGGGCTGGCGCGCTGTCCGGTACCTCCCCACATGCCTGGTGCCAGTCACCATGTGCCACCCCCCAGGCACGTTGGCCGAAAGGAGCCCGAATGAGTTTCAAGACATGGGTGCGAGGCATCGTCACCCTCTCACTGGCCGCCCCCCTCGCCGTGGTTCTCAGCCCGGCGAGCCCGGCCAGTGCACACGGCTGGATCACCTCACCCCCCAGCCGTCAGGACATGTGCGCCAAGCGGCTGGTCGGCGGCTGCGGCGGAGTCGAGTACGAGCCGCAGAGCGTCGAGGCCCCGAAGGGTTCACACCTATGCAGCGGTGGCGGTGGCTTCCGCGTGTTGGACAACGACAGCAAGAACTGGCCGGTGAACTCGGTCTCCAGCGACGTCACCTTCCAGTGGCGCCTGACCGCGCCGCACCGCACCAGCACCTGGGAGTACTACGTCGACGGTGAGTTGTTCAGGACCTTCAGCCAGAACAACAGCCAGCCTCCGTCGAACATCTCCCACCAGCTCAGCGGTCTGCCCGGCGGACGCCACAAGATCCTCGCCGTGTGGAACATCGCGGACACCGCGAACGCCTTCTACAACTGCGTCGACGTCGAAGTCGGATGACCTCGCAGGCAGCCTGAGACATAGGCGGCCTCAGTCATGGGCAGCCTGAGTCATGGGCAGTGAGCGCGCCCGCGTCCCGCCTCTGCCAGACCGGGACGCGGGCGTGACTCTCTAGACGGCGGCGATCTCCACGTGGTTGTCGTGATAGAGAGGACCGCGCCCCATGTCCGCGTCGCCCTCCTCGACCACCGCGTTCGGGTTCGCCCCGCCGATGGTGTGCTTGAGCCACCGGCCCTTCTCACAGGCCACGACGCCGCGCCGCACCCGGTCGCTGATCTCCACCTCGGCGTGGAACTCGCCGTGTTCGTTGAAGACGCGCACCCGTGCGCCGTCGACGAGCTCCCGCCGTTCGGCGTCCTCGGCGCTGATGAGCACACGGGGGTTCTTGGCGCGGCGCAGAAGTTCGGGGTTGTTGCCGAACACGGTGTTGAGGAAGGTGTGCGAGGCGGGGGTGATCAAGGTAAGCGGGTACGGCTTGCGCCGCTTTTGACGTGCCGTGCGGGAGGGCACATAGCCGGCGACCCGGTCGAGGCCATCGGCGACGGCCCTTTCCGAGACGAACTCCAACTTGCCGCTCGGGGTCGGGAAGCCTTCGGCGTACGGGAGGAAGGGTTTGGGGTAGTTGAGCCGGACCCAGCCCTCCTTGCGGAGCCGGTCGAGGGTGATGCCCTCCAGCGCGGGATGTCCGGAGGACAGGAGCTGCTCGGCGAGCTCCAGGTCGGAGTCGTAGAGCGACGGCTCGGTCAGGCCCATATGGCGGGCGATGCGGCGGAAGGTCTCGGTGGTGGACAGGCACTCGCCGGGCGGGGCGACCGCCGGTTCGTTCCACACGAGGTACATATGGCCGTATCCGATGTGCAGGTCGGCGTGTTCGATCTGCATGGTGGCGGGCAGCACGATGTCGGCGTAATCCACGGTGTCGGTGGGGAACTGCTCCATCACCACGGTGAACAGGTCGTCGCGGAGCAGGCCGCGGCGGATGCGGTTCTGGTCGGATGTGCTGCCCATCGGGTTGGCCGCGTAGACCCATAGGCATTTGACCGGGTTCTCGATGTCTTCGAGCCCTTCGGCGAGCCGGGTCATGGTGAGCGATCTGACCGGGTGCGGCAGGAGGTCGTCGCGGGTGTCCGGGCGCAGGCCGTAGTGGGCGCTGGTGGAGTAGGAGACCCCTCCGCCGGGATGGCGCCAGTCGCCGGTGACGCCGGGAATGCAGGAGATCGTGCGCATAGCGGTGCCGCCACCGGCGTGGCGCTGGATGCCCATGGTCGCGCGGATCGCGGTGGGGCGGGTGTGGGCGAGGCGGCGGCCGAGCGCCACGATGGACTCTTCGGACAGACCAGTGATCTCCGCCACCGTCGCCGGGGGATATTTCATGATCTCGGCGCGGAACTCATCCCAGCCCAGCGTGTGATTCGCCAGGAACTCCCGGTCCTCCGCGCCCTCCGACACGACCACGTGCAGCAGGCCGAGGGCGAGGGCCGCGTCGGTGCCCGGCCGGATCGGCAGGTGCTCGTCGGCCTGGTCCGCCGTACGCGTGCGAATCGGGTCGATCGCCACCACATAGGCGCCGTTGGCCCGGCCCTCCTGGATGAACTTCCACAGGTGGTGGCCGCTGGTCAGCGTGTTCGTGCCCCAGAGCAGGATCAACTTCGACAACGCGAAGTCCTCGGTGTCCATGCCGCCCGGCGAACCCTGCGTATAGCGCAACCCGATGTTGCCGGCCCGCGAGCAGATGTTCAGGTCGTGCTCGGAGGCCCCTAGAACGTTCCAGAAGCGGCGACCGGCCCTGCCCTCCTCGCCCTGGATGAATCCCAGGGTCCCGGTGCCCTGATAGGGCCAGATCGCCTCGCCGCCGTGGGTCGCGACGATGTCGGCCAACCTGCCGGCGATCTCGTCGAGCGCCTCGTCCCACGAGATCCGCTCAAACCGCCCCTCACCCTTCCGGCCTGTACGGCGGAGCGGATGCAGGATGCGATCGCCGGCTGCCGCATGCTCCAGATAGCGGTTCACCTTCACACAAAGGGCGCCACGCGTGAACGGGTGCTCGGGGTTGCCGCGCAGCTTCACCGCGCTGCCGTCCCGGACGGTCACCACCCACGAACACGTGTCCGGACAATCCAGAGGACAGGCCCCGAGTACCCGTAGTTCATCCGACATGGCGCCAAGATTACGTTAATCCGTGCATATCGCCACGAATCATGTTCATATCGCCACGAATCAGTCGTCGCGGGAGACCTGCCAGGCCAAGGCGGCGGTCACCGAGGCGATGGCGTCGGTGTTGACGTCGAGCGCTGTGGCGCCGACATTGGCCAGGTCATCACACACCCGGTGATAACACCGGTCCAGCGCCTGCCCTGCCGTACCCCCGAACCTCGCCGCCTCCAGGGCCGTCTTGGGCGCCTCAGCCCCGGTGAACAAACCCCCTGCCGGGATCCCGTGGTCGATGAACGGGCCGTAGTCGGACCTGCCGGTGAAATCCATCCCGGTGTACGGCAGGCCACGCCTCTCGTAGAACCGCTGGAACTCCCGCTCGATCGCCGCCGACCCCGCAGGACCGGGGCCGGCGCCGACGCCGTCGGAGTCGTCGCCGTCGTAGATGCCGTAGACGTGGTTGGGCGAGGCCACCATGTCGAAGTTGAGATACAGGGCGATCTTCTCGCGCTCGGCGTGGGACAGGTTGCGCACATAGTGCTTCGAACCGATCAGGCCCTCTTCTTCAGCTCCCCACCAGGCAAAACGCACCGCGCGGCGAGGTTGTTTGTCTATCATCGCGAGCGCGATCTCCAGCAGAGCGCCGACTCCGGAACCGTTGTCGTTGATGCCGGGGCCCGCCTGCACCGAGTCCAGGTGGGCGCCGATCATCACCACGTCGTCGGTCGAGCCGTGCGGGGTCTGGGCGAAGAGGTTGTGCGTGAGGCGGGGTTCGCTTTCCACCCGTGTCGTGACGCGTACGGTGACCGGATTTGTGGCCAGATTCTCGCCTATGGCGGATGACGTGGCGATGACCGGGATTCGGACCGGGTTTTCGATCTCGCCGAGAAGTGGTGCCGTCCTGCCGGGTTGCCCCTCGTTAAAGATGATCACCGCGGCCGCCCCGGCGGCGGTCGCGTTGGCGACCTTGGTGGTGAACTGGCAGGTGCCGCGCTGCATAAGCGCCACATTGCCTGGGACAAATCCCCGGAAATCCGCCACTTCGCACCCGCTGGTAGAGGTGTTGGGGCGGTCACCCGGCGGGATCTTCACATCCACCGCCTGCACCCGGGCGGTCACGTCTCCCGACCCTGAGCGCTCGATCGTGGTGATATCCGCCGGGGAGTACGGCGTGCCGCCGACGCGTTCGAGGGTTGGCTTCGCCAGCTCACGGTAAAAGTTGAACATGAAGGGCTGGATAGTGATCTTGTATCCGGCTTTACTCAACAATCCAGCGACATAGTCAACTGAAGCGCCATAACCGGGCAGGCCGGCCGCACGATTGCCTCCATGGGCATCGGCGATGGTCTGAAGCGCCGAGAGATGAGTGGACACGGCCGCGCCCGATACGGCCTGTTCCAAAATATGCATTGGATCACCCGCGATCGCGGGCGTGGTTGGGCAGAGTGGAGTCACCGCGACGGCAGCGGCGAACAGGCGGGCGATCAAGTGACAGCGCATCGGACTTCCCCCCGTAGACGTGATCAGCTTGTCAGTCGTGGCTCCGTCCCGCCCGCCCGGCAATGTTTGCGGCGTGCCATGAGAGGTTCATCACCTCCTCGTGTGCATTCCGCGGCGAGCCGGGAAGACTGTCATGCGCCGGTGATCCGTACGTGGCAGGGTTTGTGGTCGCTTTGGGAAAGATCACGGCAGGTGCGATGGGGGGATACCGGTAGGGGAGGTGCGCGATTCCGAGCGGCGAAATCCTTCGGAAGGGTGCAGAATCGCTGGCGGTGACGGACATAAGGGAACGAGACGGGGCTGGGGGGCCAACGGGGGATCTCTCTGGGGGAGGGTCCTCCGGCGATGCCGCACACCCTCAGCACGGGCACCCTCAGCACGGATCTGATGCGCCTGGCGGGTCTGACACCCCGTCCGGTGGGTCTGATTCGCCTGGTGGGTCTGATGTGCCTCGTGAGTCCGGCTCGTCTGGTGGGTCTGATTCGCCTGGTGGGTCTGATGTGCCTCGTGAGTCCGGCCCGTCTGGTGGGTCTGACGCCGCGCCCGGCGGTTCCGATGCGTCCAGCGCGTCCGATGTGCCGGGAACCCCGGAAACGCCGGAGTCGCCTGGTGGGGCCGATGCTTCCGGCAACGCCGATTCGCCTGGCGGGGCCGATGTGCCGGGAACCTCGGAAACGCCCGAATCGCCTGAAAAGTCAGCGGCTTCCGCGACACCTCCGGAAAAACCGACCTCAAGGGCGTCCCAGTTGGGGGCGCCCGCGCCTGCCGTGTCCCCCGCGGGAGCGTCACCGGACGCCGTGGTCCTGGTGGTCGAGCCGCTGCTGCCGCAGCGCCTCCGCCGCCCCTCGGACGCGCTCCGGTTCCTCGCGACCCTGCTCGGCCTGATCGCGGTGGTGCTGCTGGCGCTCGTCGCCAAGCAGACCCTCAACGGTCTCGAAGCCGACGTCGAGGAAGGGGCCAAACGGGCGCCCGACCTCCTGATCACCGTCTCCACCTTCCTCGGTGGCGCGCTGGTGCTCGCGATCCCCGTCGCCTTCGCGGTGGAACGTGTCCTGCACCGCGACGGCCTGCGGGTCGCCGAGGGGCTAATAGCGGCGATCATGGGCATGGTCGTCTCGTTCTTCCTCAGCGAATGGCTGATCAGCACCGGCCCCGAGGACATAAGACAGCTGCTCACCGGCGGCCGGCACGACGTCGAACCGGTCAGCGCCCTGCTGACCTCCGTCATCGCCTACGTCACAGCCGTGCGCATCTCGCGAAGACCCACGTGGCGGGCCGTCATGTGGACGGCTGTCGCGCTCAACATCTTCGCGCTCTACACCGGCACCTCGATCACCCTGCCCGGGGCCGTCGTCACCATCCTGCTCGGCATGGCGGTCGGCTACGCCACGCTCTACAGCGTCGGCAGCCCCAACACCCGGCCTCCCGGCAGCGCCGTGGTCGCCGCCCTGCGCCGCCTCGGCCAATCGCCCGTCAAGGCCCGCCGCATCGAAGACGACGCCCAGGGCAGCCGCCGCTACGCCGTCGGCCTCGCCGACGGACACCGCCTCGACGTCACCGTGCTCGATCGCGATCGACAGGTGGCCGGGCTGCTTTACCGTTTATGGCGTCGGCTGCGGCTCCACACCGAGACCCGCAGACGCGCTATCCGCTCGCTTCGCGCCGAACTCGAACGTGAAGCGCTGATGGCCTATGCCGCCCAGGCCGCCGGCGTCAGCACTCCGTCCCTCATCGGCACCAGCGAGATCGGCACCGACGCCGCTCTCCTCGCCTACGAGCACATTCCGACCACAGCCCTTGAGGACGTGCCGGACGAGGAGATCGACGACGAACTGCTGTCCCGCATCTGGCGCCAGATCCAGCTGCTCCAGGCCAAGCGGCTCGCCCACCGACGCCTGACCGGCGACAGCATCCACCTCGACGCCTCCCGTCAGGTCGTGCTCATGGACGCGCGCAGCGGCGAGATCGCCGCCGGAGACCTCCTCCTCCGGCTCGACCTCGCCCAGCTCCTGACCTATCTGGCACTCCGCGTAGGAGCCGAACGTTCGGTGCGCGCCGCCGCGGAAGTCCTCGGGCCCAACGCCCTCGCCGCCGCCCTCCCGCTCCTCCAGCGCATCGCGCTCACCCGGGAGACCCGCTCAGCCCTGGCCAAGCACAAGGACCTGCTGTCGGCCATCCGCGACCAGATCGTCAGGCTGGAGCCTGAGGTCGAGGTCGAGGAAGTACAGCTGGAACGATTCCGGCCAAGCGCCCTCTTCGCCATCATCGGCGGCGCTCTCGCCGCCTACTTCCTGCTCACCGGGCTCGGCCGGGTCAACCCCGCCGACATCGTCGCCAAGGCCCACTGGGGCTGGACCGGCGCCGCCCTGGCCGCCGCCGCCACCACCTACCTCGCGGCCGCCCTCATGCTCATGGGCTTCGTGCCGGAGAAACTGCCACTGGGCCGTACGGTGCTCGCCCAGTTCGCCGGATCCTTCGTAAAGCTGGTGGCCCCCGCTGTGGTGGGCGGCGTTGCGATCAACACCCGCTTTCTCCAGAAGCGCGGCATCCCGCCCGGCCAGGCCGTCGCCAGCGTCGGCGCGTCCCAGCTCATCGGGCTCGTCTTCCACGTCCTGCTGCTGCTGTTCTTCGCCTATGTCACCGGATCCAGCACCGCGCCCTCCTTCACCCCTTCACGCGGGCTTCTCGTCGCCCTGCTGGGTCTGGCGCTGCTCGTGCTCGCGGTCCTCGGCATCGCCCCGATCCGCCGCATCGTCGTCAAACGCACACGCTCGCTGTTCTCCGGTGTCGTGCCCCGGCTTCTGGACGTGCTCCAGTCGCCGCGCAAGATCCTTCAGGCGTCGTCCGGCACGCTGCTGCTGACTCTGGCCTTCGTCGCCTGCCTCGACGCCTCCGTGCGTGCCTTCGGCGGCGAGCTCAACTACGCGGCGGTCGCCGTCGTCTTCCTCGCCGGCAACGCCATCGGCTCCGCCGCCCCCACCCCCGGCGGTCTGGGCGCGGTGGAGGCGTCGCTGATCCTCGGCCTCACCCTCTCAGGGTTGCCCAGCGAGGTCGCCACGTCCGCGGTGCTGCTGTTCCGGCTTCTCACCTTCTGGCTGCCCGTCCTGCCCGGCTGGGCGGCGTTCACCTACCTGCAGCGGCACGAGGCCCTTTAGCGGCACTCCTATTAGCAAGAGGCCCTCGACACGAGCCCTCTAGTAGCCCTCTGATGGCTCGTGGCCCCCGGAAACTCCGGGGGCCACGAGCCTTCGAGCGCCGATGGGTCACCGAACCTGGTCGATGATCCACGAAAGGGTGAACGCCTCCTCGTGCCAGGCGTCGTAACGGCCGCTCCGCCCGCCGTGACCGGCACCCATCTCGGTCTTGAGGAGGAAGGGGCCGCCCTTCGCGGTGTCCCGCAGCCGTGCGATCCACTTGGTGGGCTCGTGGTAGAGCACCCGAGTGTCGTTCAAGCTGCTGAGGGCGAGAGTCGGGGGATAGTGCCGGCCGTCCACGTTCTCATAGGGCGTGTAGGACTTGATGTAGTCGTAGGCGTCCTTGTGCTCCAGCGGATTGCCCCACTCGTCCCACTCGATCACCGTCAGAGGCAACGAAGGGTCGAGAATCGTGTTGAGCGCGTCCACGAACGGCACTTCGGCCACGATTCCCGTGAACATCTCCGGCGCGAGATTCGCCACCGCGCCCATCAGCAGGCCACCGGCCGAGCCGCCCCGCGCCACGATCTCTGCGGACCACCCCGCCTCCCGCAGATGCCGGGCGCACGCCACGAAATCGGTGAACGTGTTCTTCTTCTTGAGCAGCTTGCCCTCGTCGTACCAGCGGCGGCCCATCTCCCCGCCGCCCCTGACATGCGCGACCGCGAACACAAACCCACGGTCCAGCAACGACAACCGCGCCACCGAGAAGCCCGGGTCGATCGCCGACTCGTAACTTCCGTAACCGTAGAGAAGAGTCGGCGCCGGCTTCGCCGTACCCTTCTTCCGCACGATCGAGATCGGCACCCGGGTGCCGTCCTCCGCCGTCGCCCACTCGCGGAACTGCTCATAGTCGGAAGGCTCATAACCGCCGAGCACCGGGCGGCGCTTCAGCAGGATCAACTCGTGCGTCGCCAGCTCGTAGTCGTAGACCGACGGCGGCGTCACCATCGAGGTGTAGCTCAGCCGCAGGCGCTTGGTGCGGAACTCCGGATTGCCCGCGGGAAACGCCGTGTAGATGGGCTCGGGGAAGGCGATCTCATAAGCCTCGCCCTCGTTCGGCACCACCCGGATCCCGGTCAGGCCCTCCCTGCGGAACGCCACCACGAAATGGCTCTCGAACGCGCTCGCGTCGACCAGCCGGGTGTCCTCCCGGTGCGCGATCAGCGGCGTCCACGTGCCGGGATCGTCGATCGGCGCGCTCGCCAGCTCGAAGTTCTCCGCCCCGTCGTTGTGGAGCACGAGCAACCGGTCGCCGGTGTGGTCCACGTCGTATTCCACGCCCGTACGGCGAGGCCGCACGATCTTGAACTCGCCCCGGGGGTCGGCCGCGTCGAGCAGCCGCACCTCACTCGTGATCTTGCTGCCCGCCGACAACACCAGGAAACGCTCACTGCGCGTCAGGCCGATCCCGACCCAGAACCGCTCGTCGTTCTCCTCGAAGACCAGCACATCCTGCTCGGCGGACGTGCCGATCTCATGCCGGAAAAGGCGGTACGGCCGCCACGTCTCGTCGACGACCGTATAGAAGAACACCGACCCGTCGGCCGACCACGTCCCGCCGTAGAACACCCCGGGGATCTCGTCCGCGAGCGTCTCGCCGGACTCCAGATCCTTGAAACGCAGCGTGAAACGCTCGTCGCCCTTTAAGTCCGTGGAGTAGGCCAGGCGGCGCCCGTCGGGGCTGATCGCGCTCGTGCCCATCGAGAAGAACTCGCTGTCCCCGGCCAGCTCGTTCCCGTCCAGAATCACCCGCTCGTCCGCCGGGGGCGTACCTTCTTTGATCAGGGGCGGGTCCTCGCCTGCCGCGGGGACACGGCACTGGATCCCGTACTGCTTGCCCTCCTCGGTGCGCGAGTAGTACCACCACGCGCC
The DNA here is from genome assembly GCF_016863435.1 of Sinosporangium siamense. Taxonomy (GTDB): domain Bacteria; phylum Actinomycetota; class Actinomycetes; order Streptosporangiales; family Streptosporangiaceae; genus Sinosporangium; species Sinosporangium siamense. The sequence continues at coordinate 3,505 of NZ_BOOW01000043.1, read as the reverse complement.
CTTACGGGTCGGCACCGACAGATCCGTCTCCAGGGTCCGTCCTTTGATCTCCTGAAACACCGCTTCGCGGAGCTCGGCGAGATGGGCCGTCGCTTTCTCGGTGTAGGCGTTCTCCGCCTCCAGATAGACGATCGTCTCGGGATCGTCTTTGTTCGTCAGCCAGGCGTAGTCGTCGACCACGGTGTCGCCGTGGTGGGTCCGCTCGCTGACAACCTTCTTGGCCACGGGTGGCATATCGCTGCTCACCAGCCGAGTCTATGACCTGACTTGACCTGGCCCCTTTGGTGTGTGAAACCCGCGTGCACCGGGAGAGGGCAGCCGGCAGGCGATACCGCATACCTGCAATTCCCGGGCTTTGGGCGGAACCCACGTGCGGGAGCGCGGCCCGGGGGTGTGGGGGACGACGGGTTGCCGGGGGTGTGCCGGTGCGACCCGATGGCCCGGACGGCGTATGCCGGTACGGCAACTGCGGTAGGCGCGACCACACTCCTCGTTTGACGACACCGGCTCGGCGAGGCATCAGGATTCGGAGCACCATATCCGTTCCGCAAATCGCATCGAGGAAATCGTGGACGCAGTCTTTTTCGCTCGGCTTCAGTTTTCGGTGACGGCGTCCGTTCATTTTCTCTTCGTGTCGCTGACGCTGGGCCTTGTCCTCTTCCTGGCCGTCGCGCAGACGGCGTGGACGGTCACAGGAAAGAGCGTCTACGAACGCGCGGTGAAATTCTGGGGCCGCCTTTATGTCGTGAACTACGGCCTGGGACTGATCACGGGCATCGTCATGGAGTTCCAGTTCGGACTGAACTGGAGCGGACTCACCACCCGATTCGGCGACCTGTTCGGACCGGCACTCGCGCTGGAAACACTTGTCGCCTTCGTGCTGGAGGTCACGCTGCTCGGTATGTGGATCTTCGGCTGGGGCACGCTCGGTAAGAAGACGCATCTGACCTTGATCTGGCTGGTCGCGCTGACGGCGTACGCCTCGGTGCTGTGGGTCCTCGTGGCCAACGCCTTCCTGCAGAACCCCGTCGGGTTCGAAATGCGCGGCGGCAGAGCACATCTCACGGACTTCGGCCTGCTGCTGAGCAACCCCCACCTGTGGGACCCCGTCGCTCACGTCGTCTCGGCCGCGATAACCCTCGGCGCCGTCTTCGTGGCCGGCATCAGCGCCTACCACTTCATCAAACGCACCACCGAGACCGAACTGTTCGGCAAATCGTTGCGGCTCGCACTCGCCGTGCTCCCCGTGGGCGCGTTCTCGACGGTTCACTTCGGCATGATGCAGATCGTCGTGATCGAGGAGACCCAGCCCCTCAAACTGGCTCTGCTCGCCGGCGATCTCCCCCGGGCGGCGGCGATCCGCGAACGACTCTCCGCACAGCTCGGCCCTGCGGACTACATGGCCCCCGACTGGCTGGCGTCGCTCTTCCAGGCGATGCAGGGCGTGGGTTTCGCCCTTGTACTGGTGTCCACGGCCGGGCTGGTCCTGCTTATCAAAGGCTGGGTGATCCGGTTGCGTCTGCCGCTGTATCTCCTGGTAGCCGCGATCCCCGTGCCGTTCGCCATGGTTGTGGTGGGCTGGCTTATCAGGGAGGTCGGCCGCCAGCCATGGACGGTGTACGGGCAACTCCTCACTTCCAAGGCGGTCTCCGATATGCCGCCCTTGACGGTGGCGACCTCCTTCACGGCGTTCACCACCCTGCTGGTCACGCTGGCGCTGCTGGACTGGTGGCTCCTGGCCAGATATGCCCGGCGCGGTCCCGAGGACAACACCTTCGGGACGCCGCTGCCCACCCCGGCCCCGGCCCCCACGAGCCTGTGACAGGAAGGGGTGAACGATGGCCGCCCAGTGGTACATGATCACCGCGCTCTTCCCGGCCGCCTATATGGCGCTGGACGGGTTCGTCACCGGCTCCGCTCTCCTCCATGGGCGCCTCGGCCCGGGAGAACGCGCCAGGCGCGCGACCATGACCTCGTTCGGGCCGTTCTTCCTCGCCGGCGAGGTCTGGCTCGTGGTCACGGCGGCGGCGCTGCTCGCCGTCTTCCCGCCGATGGAGAGCTCGATCTTCAAAAGCCAGTTCCCCATTCTGGTCGTGCTCGTCGCGGCGTGGCTGGCCAGAGACGGCGCGATCTGGCTGCGCAGCCGAATCGAGGCGGCATGGTGGCGACGCTGGTGGGACAGGACGCTGATGCTCTCCGGGGCGGGACTCGCCGCCGCGACCGGACTCCTGTTCGGCAACCTGCTGACCGGCCAGGCGGACCACAGCGTGGCTCAGCCGTACCTCGCCTGGTATGCGGTGCCGTGGGCGTTCGCGGTGGTGCTGCTGACCGCTCTGCACGGAGCGGCCTTCCAGGCCGCCCGCCTGCCGCTCGACCTCGCCGGAAGGCCGATGGAGCTGGTACGGCGGTGGGCCGGGCCGGCGGCGGCGGCATATGTGTCGGTCGTTCTGCTCGGCGTGGCCACCCAGGCTCCGATGCGCACGGACGGCATGGCCATATGGTCGATCGCCCTCCAGTTCGCGGGTATGTCGGCCCTGCTCATGGCGCAAGCGGTGGTCGGGCGGCGGCCCCGGGCGGCGCTGCTGCTGACAGGGGTGCCGCTGACCGGCCTCGTGCTGCTGACCGGCCTCAGGCTCTCACCGTTGGCGCAGGCGAGCCTCGCGGGGGAGAACTCGTTGACGCTCGTGCAGGACATGCTCACCTTCGCCCTGCCCGCAGTCCTGCTCGCTCAGGGGGCGCTGTGGTGGTTCTTCATGCGCCGCATGAACGACCGCTCGGTGGTCTTCTTCTGAACGGTGCACATGGGTGTACGGCCGGGCCTTCTCCAAAGGTCGGGAGTGCCCGCCACAGTGGACCGGCCCGCCTATCGGCTCGCGTCGTTGGCCGGCATGGCCTGTCGCACCGCCGCGGCTGCGGGGGCGGTGGGCATTCCGGCAGACGATCAAAGCGTGGGGCTGATTTCGCCTACTGCGGGGGAGAGGTCTTTCGGCACGAGACGGGACCTCGGCCTGCCTTCCGGGGGTTGCGTGCCTCGTCCGCCCAGTGTGCGCTCGTGGCGACGAGAGGAGAGGCCATCCGCTCTTGTGGTGACATGCCGGTTCCCGCCGACGCGTGGGTAGGGAAGGGGCAGCGTGTGCGTACATTGAACGTGTCACAGTCGGTCGGGGGGGCTGCTAACCTTGTCGAGCCGACGAGGTGCGGCAAACCCCACTCCCATCACTAAGGTGACTTAAGTGCGGTTTGTGCTGCCCCATAGTTGGTAATCCTTTTGGCTTCTCGCTCTTCAGCATCGGTTCGCAAGCGGTGCGGGGGGCTGATAGGTTGAAGGGGTTGCTCTGGAGACAGGGCAGTCGAAATTCCTTCCAAATTCTCCTCCGAGAGTGGAAAACCGCCGGAAACGAGCGGATTTGACGCCGGAGCGGAAAGCGGAAAGAATAGAGACACAACAGCAGAACGAAGGGAACGCCCCGGAGAACGGATCCTCTAGGATCGGGGAAACGGTGAA
>NZ_BOOW01000042.1 GCF_016863435.1 Sinosporangium siamense | reverse complement strand
AAGCAACTGTTCCCGCGACAGAACGCCCCGGCCAGGTAGGCGAACCGGGCACCCACTCAGCGGTGCCCCACATCCTCCTGCCGACGTCGCGGTGAACGATCCCGACCACTTGACGCCACAGATCGGGATGCTCGGCGAGGTCGGCGGGCAGCATCGGGGCGGACTTCGCATCGCCGTCAGCTGCCCACCTCACCACCACATACCGGCAAATAGTCCGGTACGGCACAGCACGGGACCCGCCTCAAAGCAGAGAAACCACCTTCAACAGATGACACACAGACGGTGATCAAGGGGTACGGCGGAGCCGGCTACGACAGCAGCAAGCCGTAGGCGCCATGCACGCTGAGACACGCGGCTGCTTCCGGACGGCCCCACCTGGGCTACAGGCTTCAAGGCGCCTCGATCTTCCCCTCAGCAGTCGAACTGGAGCGGATGAGGCGTTCGGCACCGCCCCGGTCACCCGCCTCCTCCCGATCACCGCCCTCGCCCGTATCCGTGCCAGGTTCCGCAGTGCGTCGATGTCGCCAGGGGCGGCCCGCTGAGCAAGGCGAGTGGCATGCCGATAGCGGCCTCGACTCTTCCGGCCGAGCAAGGGCCCCCGGGAATCAAACTACTTGGACGATGGTCCTAGTTGTACTATCGTCCAAGTAGTTGAGGAAAGGGGATTTGTCGTGACGAAAGCCACGGGCCGTCAGTGGGCGGGGCTGGGACTGTTGGCGTTGCCGACGGTGTTGCTGGGCCTGGACGTGACGGTGCTCTACCTGGTGATGCCGAGCATGGCCGCCGAGTTGACGCCGTCGTCGACGCAGACGTTGTGGATCATGGATGCCTACGGCTTCTTCATCGCCGGCTTCCTCATCACCATGGGAACCCTGGGTGACCGGATCGGCCGCCGCCGGCTTCTGATGATCGGGATGACGGCCTTCGCCGCAGTGTCGGTCCTCGCGGCGTTCGCCCCCAGCGCCGAGCTGCTGATCCTCGCCCGGGCCCTGCTGGGTGTCGCGGGCGCCACGTTGATGCCCTCGACGTTGTCGCTGATCTCCAACATGTTCCCCGACGTACGCCAGCGTGCGGTGGCCATCGGCGTGTGGGCGACGATGTTCGCTCTCGGGATGGCGGCGGGCCCCGTGGTGGGCGGGGTGCTGGTGGAGCGGTTCTGGTGGGGGGCCGCGTTCCTGCTGGCACTGCCGGTCGCGGTCGTGGTCCTGGCGGGGGCGCGGGTGCTGCTGCCGGAGTATGCGGATCCGGAGGCCGGCCGCCTGGACTTGGTGAGTGTGGTGCTCTCGCTGGCCGCCATCCTGCCCGTGATCTATGCCGTGAAGGACATGGCCGCGCACGGCCCCGGTGTGCGCACCGCGCTCTTGCTGGTGGCCGGGTCGGTCGCCGGTGTGGTGTTCGCGCGCCGTCAGCGGCGGCTCGCCTCGCCGCTGCTGGACGTGACGCTGTTCACGAACCGCGCCTTCGCCGCCGCCTCGGCGATCCTGCTCGTCGGCCTGGTCGGGGTGGGCGGCTCGATGTACCTGGTCACGCAGTTTCTACAGCTCGTGGAAGGTCTGTCTCCGGCGGCTGCCGGGCTGTGGATGGGCCCGCCGGCACTGGCGATGTTCGCCGCGGCCGTGGGCACGCCGTTCATCGCCCGCCGGGTGCGTCCCGGGCTCGTCATGGGGGTCACGCTGGCCCTGTCGGTCGTCGGTTACGCGTTGTCGGCGACCGCCGGAGTCGGCGACGCCGTACCCGTGGTGGTGGGGTTCGCGCTGGTCTACCTGGGCCTCGGTGCGATCGCCGCGCTCGGAACCGACATGGTCGTCGGCGCCGCGCCGGCGTCGAAGTCGGGCTCGGCGGCAGCCGTGTCCGAGATGGTGCAGGAACTCGGCATCGCGGTCGGCGTCGCACTGCTCGGCAGCCTCGTGACCGTCGTTTACCGTACGCAGGCGCCAGGCCTCCCCCCGGAGGGCGCCGACAGCCTGAGCGGCGCCCTCGCGGTGGCCGATCGGGTCGCGCCGGAGACGCTGGCGGCCGCGAAAGAGGCGTTCACCACGGGTGTGAACGCCGCCTCACTTGTCGCGGGTGTCGCCATCGCGGCCGCCGCCGTACTGTCCCTGACGGCTCTGCGGCACGTGCGGCCGCTCGGCCATGTCGAGCCGGTGGAACCCGCCCGGCTCGACTACCCTGAGAATCACGGGAGGGAGCATGGACGACGAGGGCGGCACGGTGATCGACGGGCGCAAGGCCCGAGGGTTGAGACGCCGAGCCGAGATCATTGAGGCGACCCTCGCAGTCGTGCAGCGTGACGGCGCCGCCGGGGTCACCCATCGCACCGTCGCCAAGCAGGCGGGCATTCCCACCAGCTTGAGCACCTACTATTTCGCCACGCTCGACGATCTCCTGGTCGCCGCGCTGTCCAGCGTCGCCGACACATACACCGCCCGCATCCGCGACATCATCGACCACCACCACGACAAGCTGCGCGGACTCGCCGACCTCATCGTCGAGTCCGTGGGCCCCGGGCGCGAGCAGGCGCTCGCCGAGCGCGAGTTGTCCACCCTCGCCTCCCGCAGGCCCGCGCTGCGGCCGACGGCCCGCCTGTGGCGGGAGAGCATCGCGGAGCTCGCGGCGACCCTCACCGACGATCCCGTGGCGATCTCGACGCTGGTCGCCGTCTCCGACGGGCTGTGCACCGCGCTCCTCATCGACAACGCCCCCGCCGATGTGGAGCACGTGCACGCCGTGCTCAATCAGGCCCTCGGTCTCCGCGTGCGGAGAGAGCTCACCGGGGCGTCTTGAGGAGACCGGGTCCGGCGGGCGCCTTGGGTGGTGAACGGGACCACGTCGGGCCTGCGGCGGGCGGTGTGCCTTCGGTCAGATAGCGGGAGGCGGCGTCCACCACGCAGGTGGACTGCTGGGCGGCCACGTGCCCCCATCCCTCGTTGATCGGCAGGCGGCTGTTCCGCAGCATCCCGTGCACGCGCTGCGCCGACCACAGCAGGGTCGACGGTTCCACCGGATCAGATGACATCTGTCATGTCACCCGCGGAGCCCGTCGTCCAAGGCCGGAGCTTCTCCGGGTTGCGCACCGCCCAGATGTGCTTGATCCGGTCCTCCACGACCTCGAACGCCATCACCATCACGGTGACGCCGTCCTGCTGAGCCACCAGTCCGGGCTGACCGTTGACCGTGCGCTCCAGCAGCGTCAGCTCGGGCGCCCTGCGACCGAACTCGACCATGACGCGGGCGAGCCGCTCGCCGCCCTCGACGGGGTGGAGCGCGGCCTGGGCCCGGCCGCCGCCGTCGGCGGTCGCGGTGGCGTCGGGAGCCAGGAGCCCGATGAGCGCATCGATGTCCTTGGCCTCCCACGCCTGCTTGAAGTCCCTGACGACGCGGGCCTGCCGGGCCGCGGGAGGCACGGCCGCCCGCGACTCTCGGATGCGGCGGCGGGCCGAGGTGGCGAGCTGGCGGCACGCCACCGGCGTGCGTCCGACGATCTCCGCCACGTCGGCGAAGGGATAGCGGAAGACGTCGTGCAGGATGAACGCGACACGCTCGGCGGGGGTCATCGACTCAAGCACCACGAGGAAGGCCATGTTGATCGACTCGTCCAGGGTGACCCGGTCGGCCGGGTCCACCGCGATGTCGGCGGACCGCCCGCCGCCCCACTCCGCACGATCGGGGATCGGCTCGGGGATCCACTCCCCCACGTAGCTCTCCCGCCGGACCCGGGCCGAGCCGAGCAGGTCGAGGCAGATGCGACCGGCGACCTTCGTCAGCCAGGCGCCGGGGGACTCGATCGCCTCCTGCTGCCGCCGGGTCATCGAATACCAGCGGGCATACGTCTCCTGGACGACGTCCTCGGCGTCGGCCAGCGAGCCGAGAAGCCGGTACGCGAGATTGATCAGCTGACGCCGCTCACTCGTGATCGCGCTCAGGCCCGGATCGGACCCGCCGTCTCCCGGCTCGTATGGGGTGGTCATGATCTCGCCGACTCTCCTCTGTCGCCTCTTCCCTCAACAGACCGACGAGACAGCCCCGCAGAATGTGAGGTCGGCCGGCCGCTCTACTACCTCTGCCCCGCGACCAGCGCCTCACGCAGCCGTTCGTATGTGGGCGCCAGCCTCAGCAGTCCCGCCTCCACCGCCTTGCCGTCGCCGGTGACGAGCGGGTGCTGCAAGGAGCCGATGAGACGTGCCTGCTCGTCGGCGATCGCCGCCGCCTCGTCCGCGCCCACCATCGTGAGGCACATGGCCGCGTCCCCGAGACGGCGGGCCGCGAGCCGGATGCCGAACTTCTCCAACAGGAAACGCGTGTCCGCGTCAAGCCCCTGCCGTACCAGCCCCGCCAGGGCCTCGACCGCGGCGGCGCCGCCCAGGGAACCCGGTGCCGTGGGCAGGTCGTCGCGGCCGGACAACCACGCCACGGCGCCGGGCAGCGACGCGCGCAGAGCGTCGGCCGCGTCCACCTCGCGTTCCCTGACAAAACCGGAGCGCATCACATAGGGCAGGTCGATGTAGGTGACCGTCTCGGCCTTCCACGCCTCGACGAAGTCCGCCGCCGGCAGCGTCGCGTAGGGGTGCCCGTGGGGGTCGTGGAGGAGTACGGCGTCGCCGTCGACGGCGATCACCACGACATAGTGGTCGCCGCCACCGCGAATCGGGGTGCCGGGGCGATAGAGGAGCAGCCCCATGTCCACCGGACCGGCCACGACCGGGCCGTCCGCGCAGGCCGCGCGCAGGCGGGCCAGCGCCTCCTCCGGAGTGCCCCCGTCGCTCCGCGTGCACCTCCAGCCGAGCAGCGCCAGCGCGTCGTCCACGCCGATCTCCGGCGACCAGCCGTACGGATCGAACCACGGCATAGTGCCCCTTTCCAGCTGGACACCGAAGGGGGAGCCGGTCAGCGTCTCGATGATCGCGAGCGGCGGTGACGCCTCGGGGCCGAAGACCATCCCCAGACAGCTCGTATAGCAGTAAGGACCCGAACCTGTGTAGCCGAACATGCATTCCTCAAAAAGTCAGATCGAAACGATGGGTTCCTGGAGTTCGATCACCCACTGGGAGGTGTCCTCGGGCGTGGCGAGGGACAGCTCACGCGCATATCCCGTCGAGCGGTAGCCGTTGGCGTCGATCCAGCGCGCCAGCGCCTGTGACGTGGGAAGCACGTCGTTCATGGAGCCGCGGTGCACGATCGTCGCGGCGAGGTCGACCCCCGGCACGTCGACGACCGCGACACCGTCGTCGACGCGGCGCACCTCGGCCGCGACCGGCAGCCCGGCGTGCACGACGACCGCTCCCCCGCCGTCCGGCGCGTCGCGGTAACGGGCGAGGGCGGGTCCGACGGGCGTCACACCGGCGGCGTTCAACCGGTGGCACAGGCCGGCGAAGAGCGGGTCGATGACCGGCCCGACGTCCTGCGGGTCGAAGCTCGCGGCGGTGCCGGTCACCTCGGCCAGCCGTACGGGAGGCAGGTTCTTGACGACCACGTCGGCGCCGGGCGTGCGGCCCTCCCCCTCGATCGTCTTGAGCCTGGCCTCCACCCGCGTCAGCCGGGCCGCGGTGTCGCTGATGACCTGCTCCAGCTCGGCCCGGCGCAGCCGCAGCATGCCGCGCATCTCCTCGACGCCGACACGCTCGTCCAGGATCGCGGCCACCTGCTGGAGGCTGAGGCCGAGATCCTTCAGGGCGATGATGCGGTTGAGCCGCGCGAGCTGCCCGGCCTCGTAGTGCCGGTAGCCCGTGGACCGATCCACATGGGCGGGCGGGAGCAGCCCGATGGCGTCGTAGTGACGCAACATCCGGATCGACACCCGCCCGTACTTGGCGAACTCTCCAATGCTGAACATGACGAGTTCAGTACAAGCCCTCTCACTACGGGAGAGTCAACCGGTGCAGGCCCGTGAGGAACATCCGGAACGCGAGGACTGCCCGCGGACGCGGATCGCGCACCGATTAGGTTTCCGCGCCGCGTTCGTCTGTATGTGTGAGATCGACTCACGGAAGGCTGGCACGATGCGGAAACTGATCTTCGGCATGAACGTGACGTTGGACGGCTACATCGCCGCGACCGGCGACGACATCGGCTGGAGTGGAGGGGACGGACCGGACTCATCGCCGAGCGCCGAGCGGTTCCAGTGGTGGTATGACCAGATGCGGGCGAGCGATCTGTCGCTCTACGGGCGCAAGCTGTGGGAAACGATGAGCTCCCACTGGCCGACCGGCGACCAGCAGCCCGACGCCACCCCGGCGGAGATCGAGTTCGCACGCCTCTGGCGGGACATGCCGAAGGTGGTGTTCTCATCGACGATCGACAAGGTCGACTGGAACACCCGCCTGGTCACCGGCGACGCGGTCGCCGAGATCGCCCGGCTCAAGGCCGAGGACGGCGGCCCGATGGACATCGCCGGCGCGACGCTCGCCGGGGCGGCCATGCGGGCCGGGCTGATCGACGAGTACGCGCTGGTCACCCTGCCGGTCCTGGTGGGCGGCGGCACGCCGTTCTTCACCGCGCTGGACAGCTGGGTGAACCTGAACCTGGTCGAGACGCGGACATTTCCCGGCGGCGTGGTGCTGACCCGATACGAGACGAGGCGTTGAACACGGGCCGAATGCTCGGCTCGGGGACTTGTCTGATCACAGCGTCGCGGGCAGGCTCAGCCATGGTTTGCCGGTGGCGTCGAATCCGGTGAGCTCGGCGATCTTCCCGTCGACGATGTGCAGGACCGCGATGTTGAACAAACGGTATTCCGGGTCGTCGGGGGTGCGGACGTACAGCACGGCGGCAGGCATGCGGTTGACCGTCGTGGCGATGCAGCGCCAGTCGTCGTAGCCACGCTGGAAGAGCCCACCGGAGACCCAGCCGTCCACCGCGTCCTTGGCCGTGACGACCAAGGTGCCCGGCTCGGGCAGCATCGCGAAGCGCAGGTCGTCGCGTAGCAGGGCCGTCAGCCCGTTGAGGTCGTTGCGCTCATGGGCGTCCATATACGACTTCACCACGCCGCGCTCGTCATCCGACAGCTCGTGCGTGGCAGGGCTCCGCCAGTCGAGGCGGCGGTCGGGCAGCTGCTCGCGCATCGTCACGCGCGCCCGCTGGAGTGCGCTGGTCACCGATGCGACGGTCAGCTCGAGGGCGTCGGCGGCCTTCGACGCCGGCCAGCCGAGGACGTCGCGCAAGATGAACACCGCCCGCTGCCGCGGCGGCAGGTGCTGGACGGCGACGATGAACGCGAGCTCGATCGTCTCCCGCGTCACCACCGATTCCTGCGGGTCCTCCGGGAGCATCCGGTCCGGGTAGGGCTGCAGGTAGCGCACCTCCGAGCCCGCGCCCGGCAGCCCGGCAGGCACGGGTGTGCGGTCGTTGCGCTTCTCCAGGAAGTCGAGGCAGGCGTTCGTCGCGATCCGGTACAGCCAGGTCCGCGGCGCAGCGTGGCCCTTGAACGACTCCCGCTTGTTCCACGCCCGCAGGAACGTCTCCTGCGTCATGTCCTGGGCGTCCTCATAGTTCGCGAGCATCCGGTAGCAGTGCACCTGCAGCTCACGCCGGTAGCGCTCCGTGATGAGCGCGAACTGTCCCGCGTCACTTGAGCGGGCCGCCGCGATGAACGCGGCCTCGTCGTCGCCTGGCAGTCTGGCGTCGGTCATGGTCGTCAATCCTTCCGCAGGTGGCGAGGGGCTACCAGAACTGACGACGTGGCGGAGGATTTCTGAGCGGTGAAGCCGCGACACCGGGCCGTTCGTCAGGCCGGATGGGCCGGGTCGATCCAGGGGAGGTGTTCCTCACGGGCGGTGTACGGCGAAGCCCGGTTGGAGAGCGTCGTCTGGTGAAGCACTAGGCGGTTGTGCCCGGAGCCGGGAGGAGGGCCTCGAAGGCGGGGCGGTTGTCGGCCAGGAAGGCGTCGAAGTCGCGCGCCGGGCGTCCCGTGAGGTCACGCACGGCCGAAGTGGTCGCGGTGTGCGCGCCGTTCGCCACCTTGGCGAGGAGGCCGGCGAAGTCATCCGCGAAGCGGGCCGGCACCCCTTGGGACTTCACATTGGCGGCCAGCTCCTGCGGGCCCATCTCCAGCGTGGGCACCACCCGGCCCAGCACGGCGGAGAGCTTCCCGGCGATCTGGGCGTGGGTGACCGCCTCCGGTCCGGTGAGGACGTAGGTCTCGCTCTTGCCGTACGCGCCGGTGAGCAGGGCGGCGCCGCAGGCGGCGATGTCCAGGCAGTCGATGTAGGAGACCGGGGTGTCGCCGTAAGGGTTGATCAGCTCGCCGGCCGCGGTGAAGGAGCCGTAGCCGAGGAAGTTCTGCATGAAACCGCCCGGCTGCAGGGTCGACCAGCCGGGACCGGCGGACGCGAGGTGCCGCTCAATCTCCCAGTGTGCGCCTTCTGAGAGCAGCCCGCCCTCGTTGGCGTGCCAGACCGACACCTTCACGATGTGGTCGACGCCGGCCCTCGCGGCGGCGTCGATCGCGTTCTTCTGCAGGCGGATCACCGGCTGTTCCCCGTCGACCGGTTGCGCACCGGTGCTGTTGAGGAACAGCCGGTCGGCGCCGCGCAGGGCCGCGTCGATCGACGCCGGGTCGCCGAGGTCGCCGACGACGTAGTCGCAGCCCAGCGCACGCCCCTTGGCCTCGTCGCGGACGAGTGCCCTGAAGGCGACGCCGTCCCGTTGGAGCAGCCGCACGAGGTGTCGCCCGATGGAGCCGGTGGCTCCGGTCACCAAGATCATGATTCCTCCCGAAACGATAAGTCGAGGGTGCCTCAAGAAAGTATCATCAGAATGCACCGAATCAGCGAGGAGGGCAAATGACCGGTTCTCGGCGCAGGCCGCGCGCCGACGCGCAGCGCAACCGCGACCGCATCCTGGCCGAGGCCGAAGCGGTGTTCCGCGAGCAGGGGGTCGGCGCCTCGCTCGAAGGCGTCGCCCGCGGGGCCGGGGTCGCGATCGGCACCCTCTACGCGCACTTCCCGACCCGCCGGGCCCTCGTCGGCGCGCTGTTGCGTGAGCGCAACGCCGCGTTGTTCGCCAGGGGTGAGGAGCTGCTCGGCCACCCGTCGCCCGCCGAGGCCCTCACCACGTGGGTGCACACGATCGTCGCCCACGCCGCCGCCTACGGCGGCCTCGCCGGCCTGCTCGCCAAGGGCGCCGACGACGAGGCTTCCGAGCTGCACCAATCGTGTGTACGGATGACCGAGATCGGTGAGATGCTGCTCGACAGAGCCAAGAGCGCCGGGGCGCTTCGCGGGGACACGACAGGCGGGGACGTGTTCGCGCTGATGAACGCCGCCGCCTGGGTGTCCGAGCAGATCTCCAAGGAACAGGCCGGCCGGCTGGTGGACCTCACTTTGGGCGGCATGCTCACGGCGGACGCGCCTGCCTGAAGCGGGCCCGCAGGGGGCCGGCGTGCCCACCGCCTCGGCGCGCCTTACCTGCGGCGCCTCACATCGCGAGGGGTTGTGTCGTCGGACTGATTGGACCCGCGATCGTCCTTCAAGGCCGGCCGATCCGGTGCCGGATCGATGCCGCGGGTCCACCGGCAACCATCACCGACCACAGAGGAGTCCGACCGTGGACGCTCGCTTGAACCTCATGAAAATCCCGTCCATCGGCAAGAACCTGAAGGACATCGTCTCGGCGAGCAGGGCGCTTTCGGAGTCGACGCTGCCCCTTGCCACACAGGAGCTGGTGCGGCTCCGCGCCAGCCAGATCAACGGCTGCGGTTTCTGCACCGACATGCACACCAAGGAGGCCGCAGCCGCCGGGGAGACCACGGTGCGCCTCAACCTGGTCGCGACCTGGCGCGAGGCCACGGTGTTCACCGACGCCGAGCGGGCCGCTCTGGAGCTGGCGGAACAGGGCACCCGCATCGCCGACGCGTCCGGCGGGGTCACGGACGAGGCGTGGGCGAACGCCGCCAAGCACTACAACGAGGACGAGCTCGCCGCCCTGGTGATCGTCATCGCCCTCATCAACGCCTTCAACCGCATGAACGTCATCGTCCAGCAGCCCGCCGGCGACTACCGGCCCGGCCAGTTCGCATAACCGGTTCACGCAACACGGCATCGCCGGTGTGGGACCACGGGGCCGTCCCGCACCGGCGACGCCTGCCGGGCCGTGGCGGGAAAACCCGGTGCCGGCGCCTCGTCGAGCCCGCTAGCCTCGCCGCATGGGTAACGGGGCTCAGCTGCTGAACGTCGTAGACGTCGAGGCCACCTGCTGGCCGGGGCGGCCACCGGCGGGGCAGGTCAGCGAGATCATCGAGATCGGCCTGACGTTGGTCGACCTGGCCGCCCGCACGCATGTCGCCCGGCACCGCATCCTCGTGCGCCCGCGCCACTCGACGGTCAGCCCGTTCTGTACGGACCTGACCGGCCTCACCCAGGCCGAGGTGGACAAGGGCGTCGACTTCGCCGAAGCGTGCCGCCTTTTGGCCAAGGAGCACCACGCGGGCAGACGCGCATGGGCGAGCTGGGGAGACTACGACCGCAAACAGTTCACCCGCCAGTGCGAGGCGAGCCCCGCCGACTATCCCTTCGGCCGCCGCCACATCAACGCCAAGGCGGTGTTCGCCGAGGCATTCGCCCTGCCCAGGCGCGTCGGCATGGCACAGGCCCTGGAGATCGCCGGCCTTCCATTGGAGGGCCGCCACCACCGAGGCGACGACGACGCGTGGAACATCGCCACCCTGATCCTCCACCTCGCCTCCCGGGGACACTGGCCGCGCAGGAGCACCGGCTAAGCGGCCGGCTCCCGCCGTACCACCCCCTCCTTAACCGTTGCCCGGTGGAAGGAGAATGGGGCGGGAGCCGGTGACGCTCTGTGTCGCCAGGCATTCACCACCGGCGAGTTCGCTCGGGTGGATTCGCCGCGCCACTCACCAAGCCGACGGCGACAGCGGCGGGCCGGTCTTCGCGCCCGACTGGAACCAGCCCAACCCCGGGTCGCGGGTCATCGCCAAGGGGATCGTCTCCGGCGTGAACCGCCGTTGGCTGATCTTCCAGGATTTCTGCCCCGCCATCGCCGACTTCGGCGTCCTCCTCTCCCGGATCGATCCCCCGTCATCCTTTTCGACGTCGGCCGATCACGAACGGTTCAGGTTCCGGCCCGGCGGCGGGCGATGAGTTGTTCGACGCCGTCGAGGAGGAGGTTGAGGCCGAAGAGGAAGTCGCCGTCGTCCACCCAGCCCACGACACCGCTGAAGACACCGGCGCCGACGGCGGCGGACAGGGCCGGGTAGTCGGCGGGGTCGAGCACCGCGGCGAGGGCCTCGCCGTAGTCGGAGGCGCCCTTGAGGCCGGCCTTGTCGAGCTGGCTGTCGCCGAGGACGTTGTGGATCAGTGACGCGTCGGTCAGCGCGAACCCGGTGAGGGAGCTGGCGACGTTGACTCTTTCGCCCTCGTCGAGGCCGGTGCCTTCGAGGGCGGCCAGGGCGCGGTCCAGCCACAGCAGCCGCCGCGGTCCCATCGGGGGGACGTTGGCGGAGATCGCCAGCAGCCACGAGTGCTGGAGCAGGATGTCGCGCTGGGCACGCGTCCAAAGGGCGAGGTAGTCACGCCAGTGCATCCCCTCCGGGTCGGGCGGCAACGGGGCGACGGCGTCGGCCATGGCGGTGAGCAGGTCTTCCTTGCTGTCGATGTAGCGGTAGAGCGCGGTCGTCGCCACCCCCACCCGCGAGGCCACACTGGCCATCGAGACTCCGCCGATGCCCTCGGCGTCGGCGATCTCGATGGCGGCGGCCGTGATCGTGGGGAGGTCCAGCCGGGGGCGCGGACCCCGGCGGGTGGTGGGTTCACGTCCCCACATCCGCTCCAGCACAGATGGGAACGACCATTCCTCGGCCATCGAATCTCCTCCTTGACTCCCTCCAAGGATTGTGCATTATCTTGAAACTATGAACGCGATACACAGTATGCCATTCGCAGATGCGATCCAAGCCAGAGGACTGACCAAGTCCTTCGGCAGCACGCGGGTGCTGGCCGGGATCGACCTCACCGTCACCACCGGAACGCTGCTGGCGCTGCTCGGCCCCAACGGATCCGGCAAGACGACCACCGTCCGCATCCTCACCACCCTGCTGCCGCCCGACGGCGGCACCGCCGTCGTGGCCGGGCACGACGTCACCCGTGAGGGCGTCGCCGTACGCCGCGCCATCGGCCTCACCGCCCAGCAGGCCACAGTGGACGACCTGCTGACCGGGCGGGAGAACCTCGAGCTGTTCGCCGGCCTCTACCACATGGGCCGCCGGACGGCCCGGCGACGGGCGGCGGAGCTGCTGGAGCGTTTCGACCTCGCCGCCGCCGCGAACCGCCAGGTCGCGACCTACTCGGGCGGCATGCGCCGCCGCCTCGACCTGGCGGCGAGCATGGTGTCGGCCCCTCGCATCCTGTTCCTCGACGAGCCCACCACGGGGCTCGACCCGCGCAGCCGCGCCGAACTCTGGGCGGTGATCCGCGAGCTGCTGGCCAGCGGCACGACCATCCTGCTGACCACGCAATATCTGGAGGAGGCCGACCAGCTCGCCGACCGCGTCGCGGTGATCAACCAGGGGCGGGTCGTCGCCGACGACTCCCCCGGCGCGTTGAAGCGGCACATCGGCTCCGATCGCCTGATCGTGCACCTGGAGCACCTGGCCGACCTGCCCCGGGCACACGCCGCACTCGCCGGCACCGGAGCACACTCCGACCCAGAGGAGCGGGAGATCACGGTCGCCGTCCAAGGGCCCGGCGAGCTGCGGCACGCGCTGGACCTCCTCCACCGCGCGGGCGTCGCCGTCGAACGCGTCGAGCTGCGCGCCCCCACCCTCGACGACGTCTTCTTCGAGCTCACGGCGGTGGCCGCGTGAGCGCCCTCACCACGGCGGGCGACCTGCGCCGCCTCGTCGTCCGAGACCTGCGCCGGGAGGTGCGCGTCCCCGACGGCCTCATCGTGAACACGGCCCTTCCCGTGATCATCATGGTGCTCTTCGTGTATGTCTTCGGCGGTGCGATCACCACCGGCTCCAGCAAGCTGGACTACATCGACTTCGTCGTCCCCGCCGTGCTGCTCATGTCGGGCGGGTACGGCGCGGCCCTGACCGCCGTCAGCATCGCCGAGGACATGACCGGCGGGATGATCGACCGTTTCCGCACCCTGCCGATCAGCGGATGGGTGGTGCCGGCCGGGCACGTGGTCGCGTCGGTGATCCGCAACCTGGTCTCGTGCGCGATCGCGCTGGCGGCGGCGGTCCTGCTCGGCTTCCGTCCCGATGCCTCCCCCGCCGACTGGCTGCTGGTGTCCGCCCTGGTGGCGGCCTACATCCTGGCGATGTCGTCCCTCGCGGTGCTCTGGGGGCTGCTGGTGAGGTCCACCCAGGCGGCCGGGGCGTTCAGCTTCATCGTGCTTTTCCTCCCCTACCTCTCCAACGGCGTCGTTCCCTCGGAGACCATGCCGGGGGCGGTGCGGTGGTTCGCCGAGAACCAGCCCATCACACCGGTCGTGGACAGCTTGCGGGCCTTGCTCCTGGAGCTGCCCATCGGGTCGTCCGGTGTGCGGGCCGCCGCGTGGCTCGGCGGGTTCGTGCTGGTCAGCGCCCCGATCGCAGCGGTCATGTTCCGCCGCCGCACCGCGTCCTGACCTCCGGCGGCGGGGTACGGCGGAAGCCGGGGCGGCCGGTGGAGAGGACCGGCCTCACACACCCTCCACGGGGGCGGGTGCGTGAGACCGGAGATCTCATTCGGCCGGACCTGTGTCCTCCGCCGAGCCGGGATCGGTCTCGGGGCCGGCCTCCTCCTCGGAGGTGGGCTCCGGAGCCGGGCGGCAGCCGTCCGAGCAGCCACCGAAACGCGCCGTGTTCACCGGGGTGAACGACGCCGCGGGCACGCCGCGCAGCGCGCCGATCATCGTGTCCTTCCAGATCGGCCCGGGCACCGTGGCCCCCGCCACCACCCCGTGGTAGCGCCCTCCGATCGTCACCCCGGTCAGCTTGTTGGCCTGGGAGCCGCGCAGGTCGCCGATGCTCACCGCCCCGGCCAGGTCCGGGGTGAAACCGGCGAACCACGCGGTCGCGTAGCCGTCGGTGGTGCCTGTCTTGCCCGCTGCCGGGCGGCCGATGCCGCCGACGCCGCGCATCGTGCCCTTGGTGAAGACGCCGGACAGCACCTCCGCCGTCGCGTCGGCGACCTCGGGGTCGAGCGCCTGGCGGCACTTGGGCCGATATCGGGTGACGTCGCCGTTCCGATCGGTGATGCGGGTGATGGCCATCGGCGCACAGTAGGTGCCGCGCGCCGCGATGGCGGCATACGCGTTGGCGACCGTCACCGGGTCCATCTCGTTGATGCCGAGCGTGAACGTCGAGTACTCCTGGAGTTCGCCCCCGTCGGCGCGGCGGATGCCGAGCGACTTGGCCGTGGTGACCGTGTCGCACAGGCCCACCCGCTGCTGGAGTTCCATGAAGAAGGTGTTCACCGAACCCCAGGTGCCGGTCCGCAGCGTCTTCCACCCGGGCGAGCCCTCGTCGTTGGTGACGGTGTGGCCGGGGTCGCCGATGTTCTCGCCCGCGCAGTTCTTGAACGTCGCGTAGCCCGGCGCGCGGTAACCCGCGCCGGCGGTGAGGCCGTCGTCAAGCTTCATGCCCTTCTGCAGCGCGCTGATCAGGGTGAAGGTCTTGAACGTGGAGCCGGCCTGGAAGCCCACGCCGCCGCCGTGCGCCCGGTCCGCCACGACGTTGAGGGCGATCTCGTGGCCGGCCTTGCTCGTGCCGTACGGCCTGCTCGCCGCCATGGCCTTGATCGCCCCGGTGCCTGGTTGCACCAGCGCCTCGGAGGCGACGGCCCGGTCGGAGGCGTGCACGTATTTCCTGATCGCGCGTTCGGCGGCGGCCTGCATGGCCGGGTCGAGGGTCGTCCGGATGGTGAGCCCGCCGCGGTTGAGCATCTTGAGGCGTTCTTCGGGTGTCTTGCCGAAGTCGGGGTTGCTCAGGATCTCGTGGCGAACATAGAGGCAGAAGTACGGAGATTTGCTGGACTCGCAGCCTCCGGGAAGCTTCGTGCCTTTGTAGCCGAGCTTGGTGGCCTTCGCCGCCTCCGCCTCCGCCGCTGTGATCTTGCCGAGTTCGGCCATCCGGTTGAGCACGACGTCGCGCCGGTGCTGCAGCCGCTCGCGATGCTGCCGCCCCCGGTTGGGGTCGGTGGCGTTCGGGTCCTGTACGGCGCCGGCCAGCGTGGCCGCCTGCGCGAGCGTGAGCCGGTCGGCCTTGACGCCGAAGAAGCGTTTTGCCGCCGCCTCCACACCGTAGGCACCCGCGCCGAAGTAGGCGATGTTCAGATACTTCTCAAGGATCTGGTCCTTGGTGTACTTCTGCTCGACCCCCATGGCGTAGCGCAGCTCGATGAGCTTGCGCCCGTAGGTGGCCTCCAGCGCGGCCTCCTGCTCGGCCTTGGTGGCGGCGGAGTTGAGCAGCACCTGCTTGACGTATTGCTGCGTGATGCTCGACCCGCCCTGCTGCACCCCGCCGGCCTGCAGGTTCGCGGCGAGTGCCCGAACCGTGGCCTCAAGGTCGATCGCGCCGTGCTCGTAGAAGCGGTAGTCCTCGATCGCGACGATCGCCGTCTTCATCACCTCGGCGATCTCGCCGGAGCCGACGACCTCGCGGTAGTGCTCGTAGAAGCGCGCGATCCGCTTCCCCTTGGCGTCCTGCATCGTCGTGACCTCGGCCAGCGGCGGCTCGACCAGGTCGGCCGGCTTCAGGTCGATCTTGTCGGCCACCGTCGTGACCCCGAGGCCCGCGCCCCCCACGGCGGGAAGCGCGATCCCCGCCACGACCACACCCGCCGCGGCGCCCAGCGCGGCCAGCCTGACGACCTTCGTCCCCCGTCTCGGCATCAGAGCCCGCCCTGTCCGTGCGGGACGGTGGCCGCGGCGCGCCGCCCTGCCGAGAAACGGCGGACGCGGAGACTACACATGTCGTTGTCCTTGTTTGTCGTGCATGAGTCCAGGAGCAAAGCAGACCTCCCGCGCGGTTGTCCAACCGCGCTCAGCGGCCTGGACCAAGTGCGCCTCGGCGAGGGTTGCCGCATGCCGCGCGAGACCCTGACCAAGGAGCAGATCATCCGCACCGCGATCGAGCTCCTCGACGAGGAGGGTCCGGAAGGGCTCGACATGCGCAGCCTCGGCAGGCGGCTCGGCCCCGCCGAGCTCCCCCGCCCTCGCCAGGCTCGTGCCGTACGGCACGGCGTCAGGTGAGCGTGGCCCCGTAGACGTGCTCGACCGCCATCGTCATGAGCACCCGGCGGTCGGACACCATCACCGAGCGGTACTCGTCCCAGTCGGGATGCTCCCCGGCGGCCAGGCGGTAGTAGCGCACCAGCGCCTCGACCTCGGGGCCGTGGGGGTCGGCGCCCGGCCCGGTGAGCGTCACCGTGCCCTCGGCGGTGGCCCACGCCCGGCCGTCCGCCCTGGTGACCTCCAGCGCGGCCCGCGGGTCCCGCCGCAGGTTCGCCGTCTTGGCCAGGCCCTCGTTCAACGAGACGTAGAGAAGCTCGGCCTCCCGGTCGTAGAACGGCTGGACGGGGGACAGCTGTGGGCGGCCGTCCGATTTGATCGTCGCGAGCACCCCGAGCCGGCTCCGCGCGAGCAGCGCCCGAGGGTCGAACGTCATGCCCCCGCCCCCGCGGGTGACCTGAACTGCTCGACCAGCGCCGCGTAGCCGTCGCCGCCCCGCCCGCCGGCTATGGCCCGGTCGGCCAGGGCCTTGACGAACCTCGGCAGCTCGGCGTTGACACCGAGGGCCTCGCTCTCGTGGATGAGGTGGTTCATCGCGGCCACGTGCGTGTCGAGGGTGGAGTCGTAGGCCGGGTAGGCGCCCTCGTCGATCTGCTTGGCGTAGCCGGGCAACCAGGTGTTCACGGTCTCGATGCCCTTGAGGGCGATCGGGGTGAACGTCACGGCGTCCACGCCCGCCGCGCCGAGCAGGGCGGCGCCCTGCAGGTAGCCGTTCAGGACGTTCCAGGCGAGGCTCAGCACGGCCACGTCGTACAGCGCGGCCAGGCCGTGGTCGGCGCCGAGGTAGGTCGCTCCGGAGCCGAGGCTCCGCAGGGCCGGCTCGTGCCGGTCGAAGGCGGCCTGCGGCCCGCTGTAGACGACGACGGCGTCCGTGCCGATCGCCGCGGGGGTCGCCATGATCGCGCCGTCGAGGTAGGCCGCGGCGGCCTGCCCCGCCGCCCACTCGGCGGTCTCGCGTGCCTCCTGCGAGGTGCCCGAGGTCAGGTTGACCAGCACCCGCCCGCCGAGCGCGCCGCCAAGCGGGCCGAGCAAGCCGCGCACGGCGTCGTAGTCGCTGAGGCAGACGATCACGAGCGGACCGGCCGCGACGGCCTCCTCGGCCGAGCCGGCGAGTCTCGCCCCGCGGGCGACGAGGTCGCCGGCCTTCGCCGGCGTGCGGTTCCACACGGTCACCGGGTGTCCGGCGCCGAGCAGGGCCCCCGCCAGTGCCTGGCCCATGAGCCCCAGGCCGAGGACCGTCACAGGCGTGCGCGTCTCCATGGTGTACTCCCCCGAGTTGTTCTGATGAGTCATGGCAGAATCATCAACGTTGATACCGATATGAAGGTCAAGCGGGGGCGATCGTGCTCATCGGTGAACTCAGCCGGCAGACGGGTGTCCACACTCACCAGCTTCGCTACTACGAGGCGCAGGGCCTCCTTTCGCCCGCCCGCGGCGCCAACGGCTACCGCGAGTACGACGCCGAGGCCGCCACGACGGTGGCCCAGATCAGGAAGCTGCTGGAAGCCGGGCTGTCCACCCAGGAGATCGCCTACCTGCTCCCCTGCGCGACCGGTCCGGCCCCGGAGCTCGAACCCTGCGCCGAGGTCCTGGCCGTCCTGCGGGCACGCCTGCACGGCCTCGACCGGCACATCGACACCCTCAACCAGTCCCGCGACGCGCTCCACGACTTCATCGCCGCCGTCGAGACCCGGCACGAGCCGCCGGCGCTCGCGGGCTCAGGGTCCTAGACCGGCCCGCGCCTCACTCCATGAGCGCAGCAGCCGGGGGACCTCGGCGCCGAGATAGGCGAAGAAGCTCCGGATCTCCTCCAGCCTCGCGCCTATCGGGGTGCCGGCGCCGAACACCTCCACGCCCTCGCGGGCTCCCTCCTCTAGGCGCCGGAAGACCTCGTTGGCCGGTCCCATCGCGCCGTACCACGCCGACTCGTGGATCCGATAATGGTCGCGCCGCTGCCCTGGCGCGCGCTCGCGGATGACCATGCCCACCTGGGTGAGATATCTGACCGCGGGCGAGATGGCAGACGGTCCGGCGTCGAGCACCCCGGCGAGCTCCCCCGAGGTGAGCCGCCCGCTCTCGGACAGCAGGATCGCGGAGAACACCCGCGCGGCCATCCGGGGATAGCCCGCCCCGGCCATGATCACGGCGAAGCTCTCCCGGAACCTTTGCTCGTCTGTCGTCACTCGTCGCCCCCTGAGTCGCATGTCAATTTCGATAGTTCACGAAATTCGTGAACTTAGTGTAGCTTGAGCGTCATGACGAACGCGATTTCCGTGTCCGGCCTGGTCAAGACGTTTGGCCGGACACGTGCGCTCGACGGTCTCGACCTCACCGTCGGCACCGGAGAGGTGCTCGGCTTCCTCGGCCCCAACGGCGCCGGGAAATCCACCACCATCCGCATCCTGCTCGGCCTCATGCGCGCGGACTCCGGCAAGGCGAGCCTCCTCGGCGGCGACCCCTGGGCCGACGCCACCGACCTGCACCGCCGCCTGGCCTACGTGCCCGGCGACGTGACACTGTGGCCCACCCTGTCCGGCGGCGAGGTGATCGACCTGCTCGGACGGCTGCGCGGCGGCATCGACCCGCAGCGCAGAGCCACCCTGCTTGAGAGGTTCGAGCTCGACCCACGCAAGAAGGGCCGCGCCTACTCCAAGGGCAACCGGCAGAAGGTCGCCCTGGTCGCGGCCTTCGCCTCCGACGTCGAACTGCTCATCCTCGACGAGCCCACCTCCGGCCTGGACCCGCTGATGGAGGCGGTTTTCCGGGACAGCGTGGCCGAGGAGAAGGCGCGCGGGCGCACCGTACTCCTGTCGAGCCATATTCTGTCCGAGGTGGAAGCCCTGTGTGACCGGGTGAGCATCATCCGGGCCGGCCGCATCGTCGAGACCGGCACACTGGCCGAACTCCGGCACCTCACCCGCACCTCCGTCACCGCCGAGCTGGCCCAGACGCCCGACGGCCTCAACGGCCTGCCCGGCGTGCACGACCTGAGCGTCGTGGGCAACAAGGTGACCTGCCAGGTCGAGCCCGCCCACCTCGACGCGCTGTTCGGCCGCCTCACCGCGCTCGGCCTGCGCAACGTGACCGCCGCGCCGCCCACGCTCGAAGACCTCTTCATGCGCCACTACCGTACGGCGCAGCCCGGTGGGCAGCGCCGGAACCAGGTGGCCTGATGGGCACGCTGACCGGAACAGGCATCCTCGCGCGCCACATCCTCCGCCGCGACCGCCTGATCCTTCCCCTCTGGGGGTTCCTGTCCGCCGTCTATCCGATGAGCATCGCCAACAGCACCGTCGCGCTCTATCCGACCGCCGACCTGCTGCGACCTGTGGCCCAGGAGGCCATGGCCAATCCTGCGCAGCTCGCCACCCGCGGCGTCGTCTTCGACGCCGGCGCCGGCGGCATGACCGCGTGGACCGTGGGCTCCTCCGGCGCGATGCTGATGGGCCTGGTGAGCATGCTCCTCGTCATCCGGCACACCCGCGTGGACGAGGAGTCGGGCCGCAGCGAACTCATCGGCTCCGGCGTGGTCGGCAGGCAGGCGCCGCCGGCCGCGGCACTCGGCGTGGTGTGCTCCGTGAACCTGCTGATCGGCGCACTGATGTCGGTGCTGCTGATGGGCACCGGGCTGCCCGCCGCCGGTTCACTGGCCCTCGGCCTCGCACTGGCCGCCGCGGGATGCACCTTCGCCGCGGTCGGCGCCGTGGCCGCCCAGGTGACCGAGAGCGCCGTCTCCGCCAGAGGCCTCGGCGTGTCGGTCTTCATCGCCTTCTTCCTGATCCGAGCGGTCGGAGACGCGAGCGGGGCGCACTGGCTGTCATGGTTGTCGCCGCTCGGCTGGACGCTGAACGTGCGGCCCTTCGCCGGGGAACGATGGTGGGTGGCGGCGCTGCTGCTCGCCTTCATCGCCCTGCTGGCCGTGGCCGCCCACATGCTGTCGGCCCGCCGCGACCTCGCCGCCGGCCTGCTGCCCCCCCGGCTCGGACCCGCCGCGGCGGCGCCCGGCCTGCGCAGCCCGCTGGCCCTGGCCTGGCGGCTGCACCGAGGCCAGGTCGTCGCGTGGACCGCGGGCTTCGCCGTAGCCGGCCTCACGCTCGGCGGCGCCGTCTCAGGCAACCTGGAGGGCCAGCTCAACTCTCCGCAGATCATGGACATGATCGCGAGGGTGGGCGGCGAGGACGCCAGGCCCGCCGACTTCTTCCTCAACTTCCTGTTGTCCATGCTCGCCTGGATCGTCGCCACCTCCGGCATGCTCTCGGCGCTGCGGCTGCGGTCGGAGGAGTCGGCCGGACGCGCCGACCTCGTGCTCGTGACCCCGGTGAGCCGCGTGCGCTGGGCGCTCAGCCACCTGGTCGTCGCACTCGCCGGCCCCGCGCTGGTCCTGGCCGCCCTCGGCGTGACCGCAGGACTCGGCTACAGCCTGACCAGCGGGGACATCGGCAAGCTGCCGCAGGTGCTCGCGGGCGCCCTGGCCTACCTGCCCGCGGTGTGGGTGATGACCGGGATCGCGGCGGCCCTGGCCGGCCTGCTACCCCGCTTCGCGATGGCCGCCTGGGGGATCTGGGTCGGGTTCATCCTGATCGACGTCTTCGGCATGCTCGGTCAGGTCAACGCGAACCTGCTGGAGATCATCCCGTTCGTGCACATCCCCTGGGTCCTGCTCGGCCAGATGTCGCCGGCCCCTCTGGCGGTGCTGACCGCCGTCGCGGCGGCCCTGACCGCGGCAGGCGTCGCCGGACTGCGCAGGCGCGACCTCGTCGCGTGATCAGCTGTCCCCCGGGACCGAGTTGAGCTCCTGCCACCGGTGCATCAGGTTGGGCACCTCGCTGCGCAGGAAGGCGAAGAAACGCTGGATCTCGTCCAGTCGCGCGCCGGCCGGGGTGCCGGGATCGAACACCGCCAGCCCCTCGCGCGCGCCTTCCTCGAAGCGGCGGAACACCTCATCGCTCGACAGCGCCGCCTTGTACCAAGCGGCCTGGTCGACGCGGTAGTGGTCGCGACGATCACCCGGATCCCGCTCACGGGTGACCATCCCGACCTGCATCAGGTATTTCACCGCCCCGGAGATCGCGGGCGGCCCGACCTGCAACTGCTCGCCGAGGTCGGCTGCGGTGCGCCGGCCCTCCTCGGAAACCAGAATCGCGGAGAACACCCGGGCCGCCATCCGGGGATAACCCGAATCAGACATGATCATGGCGAAGCGCTCCATAAACCGCGTCTCCGCGGCCTCCTGATCGCCGCCCGTTTCGACTGTCTCGGCCATCCGCGCCTCTCCGCATCGCCCTCTACCTGGCGCGATTGAGTTTACACAGTCTCCATAGTTACGAAATTTCATAAAATAAGTGAAAGCTTGACGCTTTCCGTGGCTGAGGTTTGCCGGCCCCCGTGGGAATCCCCCTCGTTTACTAGGGGGAGGATGTCAGCACATTCGTGAGGTCCTGGGCGGCTACGCGAGCGCCTTCTCAGCGGACGCGTCCTGCGCGGCGGCCAGGCGGTGCCTGCGCTTGGGCAGGCCGAAGGTCGGGTGCGAGACGCCCCACAGCGAGATCTTGAGGATGCCCCTCTTGATGTGCGCGGCCGTGCGGCCGCCCACATACTTCGGCTTCGCTCGCGCCTCCTCGCCGACCGGCTGCAGGATCCCGTCCCGCCGCCCGAGGCGGGCTCCAGCGGAGAGCCGGGCGCCAAGCTCGCCGCGGCGACCAGCGCCACCGACAGGCCGGGCCGGCACTCGGCGATCTCGGTGGCGGTCTCGATACCGGTCAACCCGTCGCCGACGACCAGCACACTCCCGCTCTCGCCCAGCCTGCTCAGGCTGACCAGACGCTCGCGCAGGCGCAGCGCCGAGGGCCGGTATGCGATGTCGAAGGCGTGCTCGGCCACGCCGGGGACACCGCAGTGGTCGCCGCGGCTGCCGAGCGCGTAGACAAGCGTGTCGTAGCCGAGTTCGCCGCCGCCGCCGGTGTCGGTCACGGCGATGACTTGGCGCTCGGGGGTCGACGGCGGTGACAGCCCTATCCCCGTGCCCGCGAAGACGTCGGCGAGCTTTGGAGCCTCGATCTCCCGGCCTGCCGCGAGCTGGTGCAGTCGCAGCCGCTCGACGAAGTCCGGCTCGGCGTTGACCACGGTGATCTCGGTGTCGGCCGGGGACAGCCGCCGGGCCAGATTCCCGGCCACGCAGGCCCCGGCATAGCCGGCGCCGGGGACGACGATGCGGTGCTTCTTGTGTTGCTCCTCTCAGTTCTGCTCCCGCTCCTGGGTCACCGACTCTCTTGATCGAGGTCGCCGTGAGCCTGCGCCGAAAGGTCCTGCCAGTCGGCCCAGGTCTTGAGCCGCTCGGCGTAGGCCTGCTGGAGCATCGGGTAAAAGCCCTGCCCGAAGAGCACTCGCAGAGGCGGGTTCTCGAGGTCGACGATCTTGAGGAGTGCCTGGGCCGCGGCGGCCGGGTCGCCGGCGGGCTGCTTTCCCACGAACGCGGCGATGCGCCGGCGAAGGCCGTCGTAGATCGGGTTGGGCTCGGCCAGGTAGCCGTTGTTGAGGGGATCGGGGTTCTTGCCGGACCGGGTGGCGAATCCGCCGGGCTCGATCACGGTCACCTTGACGCCGAAGCCGGCGACCTCGTGGGAGAGGGATTCGTTCAGGGCTTCAAGGGCCCACTTGGAGGCGCTGTATGCGCCGCTGAGCGGCATCGCGACGAGCCCGGCCGCCGAGGACAGCTGGATGATGTGCCCTGCGCCCTGCTCACGCAGGTAGGGCAGCGCGGCCTGGATCACCCACACCGCGCCGAACAGGTTGGTCTCCAGCTGATCGCGCAGGTCCTGCTCGGTCAGCTCCTCGACCGCGCCGACCTGGGCGTAGCCGGCGTTGTTCACGATGACGTCGAGACGGCCGAAGTGCTCCCTGGCCCGCTTCACAGTCTCGAAGACGGCGGACTTGCGGGTCACCTCCAGCTCCAGCGGAAGCACCGCCTCCCCGTAGGCGGCGACCAGCTCGTCAAGGCTTGCGGTGCTCCGGGCGGTCGCGGCCACCTTGTCGCCGCGCGACAGGGCGGCCTCGACGAAGTTGCGGCCCAGGCCGCGAGACGAACCGGTGACGAACCAGACCTTGCTCATCAGATACCTCCGGGGAGACCCCCGCCTGCAGGCGGGGGAGAAATCGGACCCCTGCGCAGCACGACAGGGGCAGGCGTCTCACCGCCAGGCGAACCTGCGATGGCGGTCGCGCGGCGGTCCCCACGCTGACGTGCCGGGCGGATCGTTCCTGACGCCCATGAGGCGCCGGCCCCCCGGGCTTTGTGACAGCGCGGCCTTGTGATGTACGCCACTGACATGGGTGTCACACAGCGGTGGGGGGCGGCGTCTTATGCGTGGAGGAGGCGTTGCGGGTGAACAGGCAGGAGCCGGCCATGAACGAGCGCGGGGAAGCAAAGGCGGGCGCAGCCGAGCCGATGGCCGGAGGTGGCCTGACGGACTGCGCCACCGAGGCGACCGAGACATTCCTCGCTCACCGCAACCTGCTGTTCACCGTCGCCTACGAGATGCTCGGATCGGCGGCCGACGCCGAGGACATCTTGCAGGAAACCTGGTTGCGGTGGGTCAAGGTCGACGTGGAGCAGGTGCACGACCAGCGCGCCTACCTGGTGCGGATAGCCACCCGGCGCTCGCTGGACCGGCTGCGCACCATGAAGCGCCGCAGGGAGGTGTATGTCGGTTCCTGGCTGCCCGAGCCGCTGCTCACCGCGCCGGACGTGGCCGAGGACGCCGAACTCGCCGTGAGCGTGTCGATGGCGCTCATGCTCGTCCTGGAGACGCTGTCGCCGACCGAGCGTGCCGTCTTCGTGCTGCGCGAAGTCTTCGACATCGGCTATGGGGAGATCGCGGCCGCCGTCGGCAAGACCCCGGCAGCCGTCCGACAGATCGCGCACCGGGCCCGCCGGCACGTCGACGCCCGCCGGCCTCGCGAGGTGGTCTCCCCGAGCCAGGCCCGGCTGGCTCTGGAGTCGTTCCAGCGCGCGCTGGAAACCAGGGACCTGCAAGGCCTGCTTGACGTGCTCGCCCCTGAGGTCGTTCTGGTGAGCGACGGCGGCGGCGTAAAACAGGCCGCGCCGCAGCCGATCACCGGCGCCCGCAAGGTGGCCCGCATGATCGTCAGTGGCCTCGGCAAGGCCCAGGTCACGCTCACCGGCGAGCCCACCGTGGTCAACGGCAACCCGGCACTCCTCCTCCGCTTGGACGGTGAGATCGACGGCGTCCTGGCTGTCCGGGTCGAGGACTCCCGCATCACCGGCCTCTACTACGTCCGCAACCCGCAGAAGCTGACCCGCATCGCATCCGAGACCCCGCTCACCCTGCGATGAACACGGCCTGGACCAGACGGCGGCCCAGCTAGCGCTGGACAACCCGTCAGCCGAGGCCGCCACAAGCACAACAAACTCCACCAGATCGATTACCGGGAGGTCCTTCATGACGGAGAGCGTTGCCCTCGAACTCACCGGCCTAAAGCTGCCGGTCGAGCGCGGCTGCCCGTTCGCCCCGCCCAGCGCCTACGAACGGCTGCGCGAGCAGGCGCCGATCAACAAGATTCACCTGACCAGCGGTGGCGAGGCATGGTGGGTGTCCGGGCATGAGGAAGGCCGTGCCGTCCTCGTCGACCCCCGCTTCTCCTCCGACAAGCGCAAGGACGGCTTCCCACTCTTCATGCTTGATGCGGCGACCCTGCGGCAGATCCGCAGCCAGCCGCCGTTAATGCTCGGCATGGACGGCGCCGAACACTCCGCGGCCCGCCGCCCGGTGATCGGCGAGTTCACCGTGAAGCGGCTGGCCGCGCTGCGCCCGAGGATCCAGGACATCGTCGACCACTTCATCGACGACATGCTCGCCGCCGACCGGCGGCCGGTCGACCTGGTGCAGGCGCTGTCCCTGCCGGTGCCCTCCCTGGTGATCTGCGAACTGCTCGGCGTCCCCTACACCGACCACGACTTCTTCCAAAGCCGCTCCACCATGATGCTGCGCCGGACCTCATCGGAAGACCGCCTGCGAGCCTTCGCCGAACTGCGCGCCTACATCGACGACCTCGTCACCCGCAAAGAGTCAGACCCCGGCGACGACCTGCTCAGCCGACAGATCGCCCGGCAACGCCGGCAGGGCACCCTCGACCACGCGGGCATGGTGGGCCTGGCCTTCCTGCTGCTGACCGCCGGACACGAGACCACAGCGAACATGATCTCGCTCGGTGTGCTCGGGTTGCTCTCCCATCCGGAGCAACTGGCCGTGGTCAAAGCCGACCCGGGCAGGACGCCCATGGCCGTGGAGGAACTGCTGCGCTACTTCACCATCGCCGACGGAGTCACCACCCGGCTGGCCACCGAAGACGTGAAGATCGGCGGAGTGAGCATCAAGGCCGGCGAGGGCGTCATCGTCTCGACCCTGTCGGCCAACTGGGACCCTGCGGCATTCAAGGACCCGGCCGAACTGGATGTCGAGCGCGGGGCCCGCCACCACATCGCCTTCGGCTTCGGCCCGCACCAGTGCCTCGGCCAGAACCTGGCCCGGATGGAACTGCAGATCGTCTTCGACACGCTGTTCCGCCGCGTCCCCACCCTGCGGCTCGCCGCACCGGCCGGGGACCTGCCGTTCAAGACCGACTCCGTCGTCTACGGCGTCCACGAACTCCCGGTCACCTGGTGAGCAGGGCATATCTGGGGAGCAGGGCATGATGCGCATCAAAGCCGACAGCGACCTCTGCGTCGGCTCCGGCCAATGCGTCCTGACCGAACCTGCCGTCTTCGCCCAAGACGACGACGGCATCGTGGCCCTGCTGACCGATCACCCCGACGACCAGAGCGCCAGACAGGCACACCACGCCGTCACCCTGTGCCCATCCCGAGCCCTCTCCATCCTGCAGGAGTAGGGGTGTTGGTAAGAAAACGTGACACCAACCGCCAAGTAGTTGATCTCGGACAACGGGCGGGTCCCAGCGGGCCATCGACGTCCGACCGGTGCGCCGCGACCAGGGCGGCCTGATCTGGCCGAACTCCTGCCTGATCGAGCTCGCCCCGCCGCCGAGAGCCGGCTGCTTCCGGCAGCAGGTCCGTCACCGCCCAGAGTGCGAGCGCGCGCCTGGCCGTTGTTCAGCTCGGGTCGGTCGATCCAGTGAGCACGTCGACGGCGTGGCGGCGATGGGCGGCGAAGAGTTCGAGGGCGGTCGCCGCCTCGCGTGAGCGCAAGGCGGCGACCAGTTCGCGGTGCTCGCGCGGGATGCAGCCGAGGTATCCCTCCGTGCTGAGGTTGATCCGAGTCAATAGGAACAGAAGGAAGGACATTCCCCATGACCGTTCCCGACTCACCGATCCCGCGGTTCCATCTGGCCATGCCTGTCGACGACCTGGCAGCCGCCCGGCACTTCTACGGCGAGGTCCTCGGCCTGACGCAGGGCCGCAGCGCGGAGACCTGGGTGGACTGGACCCTTTACGGCCACCAATTCGTCACCCACCTCGCACCGGGCCGCCCGCAACGCATCCACAACCCGGTCGACCGCCACGACGTCCCCATCCCGCACTTCGGCCTGATCCTGCCCATCCCCGAGTTCCACGAACTGGCCGACCGGCTGCGCACAGCAGGCAGGTCGTTCGTCATCGAGCCCTGCGTACGCTTCGAAGGGCAGACCGGTGAGCAGTGGACGATGTTCCTCCTCGATCCCGCAGGCAACGCCCTGGAGTTCAAGGCCTTCGCCGACGACGCCCAAGTCTTCGCCACCTGACGACCGCCGAAGACCGACTGTTGGGCGCGCACGCGATGCGGCCCCCAGAAAGCCCCCAGTCGGCCCAGCACTCTCGAAGCAACGGCGAGCAGCAAACCTCACCCCATCCAGCACGCCCACCGCGATCGCGAGATCAGTCGAGCGGCTCCAACCCGTCGTCGTCCTTGTCGCGATCGTCGGCGGCGGCGTTGAGGGGCTAGGGCCTCACACAACCAGCCCAGCTCGTCGGGGTACAGCGCCACGGCGGCCCACCGGCGGGCCGCGGGTATCGCCCTCTCGCCCGGCCCGTGCGGGAAACTGCTGGCCGGCGGCGGGGTGGAGGCGACAGCAGGGCCGCGCTCGAACCCGGCGCAGCAGACGTGCACTGTCACAGGCAGGCGCACGAACAAGGCGGCGGCGGTGAAAGGCGCAGCTCAGCGCTCACACGTGAGGCCGTCCCCGGCGGGGACGCGCAGGTGCAGCAGGTAGTCGTCGACCGCCCGCCGGGTGCAGGCCGTGCGCTCGTAGGCGCCGTGGCCCGCGCCCTCGTAGGTCACCAGCGCCGCGCCCTGGCCGAGCTGCCGGAGGACCCTCACCGCCCGGGTGTGCCCTGTCGCCGGGTCGTGACGCGCGTTGACCAGCAGGATCGGGGGAGTGCCCGCCGGCACCTTCAGCCGGTGCTGGGGGTTGCGCGGCTCGACCGGCCAGAGGGCACAGGTCAGGGCGAACGCCTGGGTGTCGGGCTGGGTGCGCATGTGGGGCGCGACCCGGCGCATCTTCGCGGCGAGGGCGGCGAACCGCCGGTGGTCGGAGATCGTCAGCCGCCAATCCTGGCAGCCGGCGACCGCCGGATGCTCGATCTCCCGCATCTCCGGGGGTGGCCCGCCGCGTACGATGCCACGGGGTCCCGGCTTCCCCGACTCCAACGAGGCCATCCGCTTGGCCAGCCAGGAGTAATCCGGCCCCATAAGGCCGCCCAGATGCGCCTCCGTGGCCAGGTCGTACGCGCTCAGCACGCGGCCGGCCATGGCGGGGTCGCGTAGCGTGCCCCGGTCCGCCCGAACCATGAGCCCGTCCCAGATCTGCGGGACGTCCCTGCCGTGCAGCGCACATGCCCGGTCGCGGGCGCACCAGCGGGCGAAGGCCACAAACGCGTCCTCGGCGTTGGCCGCCTGGCTCTTCAGGAAGCGGCCGGTGGGCATGCTGTGGTCGACGACGCTGTCCAGCGACATGGCCCGGAGATTGCGCCCGAACAGCTCCGCGTAATGCTGCCCGGGCAGTGTTCCCGCGGACACGCCGTGGTAGCTGATCGTGCTCTCGCCGAGCGCGGCGCGTACGGCGTCGAGGTCCCGGGCGCCGCTGACCGAGTCGAGGTGATCGGCCACCGGTCCTGTGCGGCGCCGGCAGTCTGCGGCCAGCTCGGCGGTGTACGCCCGGAACCGGTCGAACTCGGCCTGGTCACGGGGTGTGGGCAGGGGCTCGCGCCGGACGATGTCGGCCGAGCACCGCACCGGGGAGCTGCGTCCCATGCCGCGCGGGTCGAAACTCACGATGTCGAATCTCGCCAGGATCTCTTTGCTGAAGTACGTGCTCGCCGCGCCCTGGACGAAATCGGTGCCCGGCCCGCCGCCGAAGTTCACCGCCAGGACGCCGATGCGCCGCCCCGGCTCCGCTGCCTTGAGCCTGGCCACCGCCAGGCCGAACCTCGCCCCGCCCGGCCGTCCCCAATCGACCGGGACCTGCAGCTCACCGCATTCGACGGCCCGGTTGTCCGCACACGGCGCCCACGCGATCTCCGGCGCCGCCGCCGCGCCGTGACGCGGAAGCGCCGTGCCGCCCGGGAATGCGAGCACAGTGCCCGCGAGCACCGCACCCAGCTTGTAGGCGAATCCCATTATGAAACTCCTCCTTCGCAACTTGCCGAAGGCCCATCCAAGGCGGTGCGGCGGGCGGGCACAGGAGTCTCCACATCCAGTTCCGGGGGTGGGCAGGCCCTACCTCGTACAGTGGCCGCCATGGAATTGTCAGAGGCTCTGCGTGGGGCTCCCCTGCGCTTTGTCGCGTCCCCCTGGCCGCTGCGCACCGCCGCCTACGTGCTCACCGGCGTGGTCAGCGGCCTGCTGGCCCTGGCGTGGGTTCCGGTGGCGCTGGTGGCGGGCGCGTATGTGCTCACGCCGCTGCTGACGTCCCCGCTCGCGGCAGCCGAGCGGCGGCGCGTCGCGCTCCTCGGCCTCCCCGCGCTGCCCGGCCCGCACCGCGTCCTGGACCGTGCCGGGTTCGCCGCCCGGCTGAGGGCTCGGCACACCGACGCGGCCACCTGGCGCGAGCTGGCCTACCTGGTGCTGCACGGCAGCATGCTGCTGGCCGTGAACGTCGTGGCACTGCTGCTCGGCTCTGCCCCCACGCTGGTCTACCTGAGCGGCGTCGCCAACCTCGCCACCTCGCAACCCGGCGGCCCGGCGCCCGCCACACCCGCGATGGGGACCGCCGCCGCAGACGGCCAGGTGTTCGCGCTGGTCGGCGGGGCCGCACTGGCCGTGCTCGGCACCGCCGTACTCCTCTCCTACGCGACGGCCCTCGCCGCGCTGGCCCACGGCGCGCTCGCCCGACTCCTGCTCTCCCCCGGCGACGAGGCCCGCGTCCGCTCGCTGACCAGTTCCCGCGCCCGCCTCATCGACGCCTTCGAGTCGGAGCGCCGCCGCATCGAGCGCGACCTGCACGACGGCGCCCAGCAGCGGCTCCTCCGGCTCGGCATGACGCTTGTCACGGCCCAGCTCGAACTCGACCACGACCCCGAGGCCGCCCGCCCTCTGCTCGCGCAGGCGGCCGGGGAGGCCAAGGCCGCGCTCTCCGAGCTGCGCGAGCTGGTCCACGGCATCCACCCCCGGGTGCTGACCGACCTGGGCCTCCGCGCCGCCGTCGCCGACCTCGCGGCGGGCCTGGCCGTGCCGGTGACCGTGGCGATGGAGGTGCCGGAACGATTACCGGCGCCCGTGGAGTCCACGGCGTACTTCGTCGTCGCCGAGGCCCTGACCAACGCGGCCCGGCACGCCGCCGCCACCGAGATCACGGTGACCGGCTCGGCCGGCGCCGGCATCCTGACCGTCGTCGTAGACGACAATGGCAAGGGCGGCGCGGATCCGGCGCGCGGCACGGGCCTGACCGGACTGGCCGACCGGGTCGACGCCCTGGCCGGCACCATCACCTTGACCAGCCCGCCCGGCGGGCCCACGACCCTGCGCCTGGAGTTGCCGTGCTCCGCATAGTGCTCGCCGAGGACGCGTTGCTGCTGCGTGAGGGGCTGGCCGCGCTGCTGGCCCGCTTCGGCCACGAGGTGGTGGCCGCCGCCGGCGATCCGGACTCGATGTCGGCCGCCGTCGCCGAGCAGTCCCCCGACATCGTGGTCACCGACGTGCGCATGCCGCCCACCTTCACCGACGAGGGCCTGCGCGCCGCCGTCGCCCTCCGCCGCGCCCACCCCGGGCTCCCCGTCCTGATCCTCAGTCAATATGTGGCCACGGCCTACGCCGCCAAGCTCCTGGAGTCCACGAACGACGGCGGCATCGGCTACCTGCTGAAGGACCGCATCCTTGAGGTGCGCGAGTTCGTCGACGGCGTCGAACGGGTCGCCGCCGGCGGCTGCGTCATCGACCCCGAGGTGGTCCGCCTCCTCCTCACCCGCCATCACAACCCGCTGACCCGCCTCACGCCTCGCGAACGCGAGATCCTCGCCCTCATGGCGGAGGGCCGCTCCAACACGGCGATCACCAACGAGCTGAGGGTGAGCGAGAAGGTGGTCGGCAAACACATCAACGCCATCTTCACCAAACTGGATCTCCCGCCCACGGTCACCGACGACCACCGCCGCGTCCGCGCCGTCCTGATGTACCTCCGCGCCTGACCCCGCCCCCAAGTCATCGGGGGCACAGCCACAGGACGCGCGATTGCGGCGCGGAACGCTTAACCGGACCAGAGCCGGCAGGAAGGGGGATCGCCTGGTCAGCCGAGGAAGGCGGTCGGGACGTCGATGACGGCCTGGGGTTGCCTGGTTCCCAGGCGGCAAGAACCGCTAGCCCGGCATCGAAGAGCACGTTTCCCGAAGCCGCGCCACGCGGTACCCCGCGTTGACATCGGTGTGCGGAGATGGTCAGCCTGGAAGGATCGTCCACACCGACGGCGGGGGAAAGGCCGGTCGATGCCAGTCAGTCTGCGTTGTGCGGCGGTCCTGTTCGACTCCGATGGAGTGCTGGTGCACTCACAACAGGTGATCGACCGGGTGCTCGCCGAGTGGGCCGCCGAGCACGGCCTCGACCCCGGTCACGTCATCGAGATCTCCCGGGGCCGCCGTGACGTGGAGATCGTACGGATCGTCGCCCCCGAACTCGACGCCGAGGAGGAGGCCAGGCGGCTTGAGGAACGCGAGCTCGCCGCTCTGGACGGCATCGAGGAGGTGCCGGGCGCCCGCCGGCTGCTCGACCGCCTGCCCGCGGACCGGTGGGCGGTGGTGACCTCGGGCAGCGAGGCCCTCGTCCGCGGCCGCCTGCGCGCCGCCGGCCTCCCCCAGCCCCGTGCTGGTCTCGGCCGACGACGTCAACGAGGGCAAGCCGAACCCCGAGGGCTACATGATGGCCGCCCGCGCCCTGTCTGCCGAGCCAGGCGACTGCCTGGTGTTCGAGGACTCCCCCAGCGGCGTAGCCGCAGGCGCCTCAGCGGGCGCCCGCGTCGTCGCCCTGCTCACCACATCGCCCCGCGCGGAGCTACCCGCCGACCTCTGGATCGACGACCTGCGCGCCGTCGAACCCCACGCGGGCGACGAGGCCCTCCACCTGTCGGTCGGCACACTCTGAGCCGACGACCGTCCTCCAGCAGGCTCATGCCGTACGGCACAGCCGGGGCCAGGGGGGCGAACGCGGTACCGGCCGCATACCGGACGACCTTCTGCTCGACGTGGTGCCGATGGGCATCCGCATGCCCCGCCCGGACGGTCTCACCTCACGTGAGGTCGAGATCTTCGGCCTGCTCGCCCGCGGCAGGTCCAACAGTGAGATCTGCGCGGAACCGGTGCTGAGCGAGAACACCGTGAAGTCGCACGTCCGGGCCATCCCGCAGAAACTGAACTTGCGCGACCGCGTGCGCGCGGTGATCTACGCCTACGGGAACGGGCTCGTCGCTCGCCACCCAATTTCATCCTGACGGGCGGTACCGGGTTCACCCCTTCGGGTGAGGCCGGACCGATTCCGCCGGGCCTAGTTTCGAGATTGTGCGTTTCCTACGTCTTCAAGATGGCCGATCCGCGCTACGCCCATCGAGCAGATCCTCGCGCCCGCACGAAACGAGGTCATCATGACTGCGTCCCCCACGCACTCCAGTTCTGCCAGATCAACTGTCATCGATGTCACGTGGTTCTTCGCGATCGCCGTCCTGCTGTGTTTCGCGCTGTCCGTTCCGATGGTCTTCCGGCTCGTCCCGACGGACTTCTACAACCTGATCACTCCGATCATGCAACAGACCCCACTGCTCGCAGCGATCATCATGTGGCTTGCCCGACGACCCGGAACGTTCCGAGAGACGTTCGCCACCAGGTGGCGCGGCACACCCAAGTGGGCCGGCATCGGCATCGGCCTCATCGCCGCGATCGCCGCGGTCCAAACCGCCATCGCACTGGCATTGGGGATCTGGCAGCTCAACCCGGTTGACCAGATCTTAGTGTCGACCATGTGGATCGCTCCGGTCTTCCTCATGCAGTCGGTCTTCGCCATCGGAGAAGAGTTCGGCTGGCGCGGCTGGCTGGCGACGCGCGCCGCGTCATGGGGATTCTGGCCGCTGGCCCTTGTCAGTGGTCTGGTCTGGATCGTCTGGCACCTGCCTGTCCTCGCCGTCATCGGTGATCGTCCCGCCTGGGACATCGTCATCTACTTCGCGGGCATGCTGCCATGGGCGCCGCTGTTGCTCGCACTTCGCTGGCATTCGGGGAGTGTCTGGCCGGCGGTTTTGACGCACGGAGCGATCAACAGCGTCCGGGTGTACCTGCTGCAATCCGTCCCCAACGCAACGGATCACCTGCTCATCGAAGTGATCGGCTGGGTGCTCACGCTCGCCGCTGCCGCGTGGCTGATGCGCCCGAGCCGGGCGCAGCTCGTCCGCGGGTCTGTTGAAGGTTAGGTTGATTCTGGGACGTCATGTTCAAGCTCGTCGAAGTGGAGTTCGGCGTCTCCCTCGGCGCCTAGGCCATACCGAACGGAGACCGGATCGGCGACAGACGGGCGCACATCTCCTCGGTGACCGGGAACCCCTGCGCCCGCAGTCGCTTGCCAGGGCATCCAGGTAGAGGCTGTTCCAGGGCCCCTCACGGTCCGCGGCAAGGCGCTGGCGGCCCCGGGCTTCGCCGTGCCGGCCGCACCTGGCGGTGACAGCCGGCTTCCGGCGGGCTCGTGCCGTACGGCGGAGCCGGGTCAGGGGGCGAACGCCGCGTAGGCGGCCTCGCCGCTCAGGGCCGCGGCGAGGCGCAGGTGGCCCTGGCCTTCACCGTGGCGGCTCTGCCGCTGCAGGGTGCGGCCGAGGAGCAGGTGGGCGTAGGCGTCGGAGGGGTCCTGCTCGACGGCCTTGCGCAGCTCCTGCTCGGCGCGGCCCAGCTGGGCCGAGTGGTAGTAGGCCCGGGCCAGCAGCATCCGCACGGCGAGGTTGCCGGGCTCCTCCGCGCTGACGGTGCCGAGCAGCTCGGCCGCTGTGATGTAGTCGCGCGCCTCGAAGAACGTCACGCCGCGCTCGTAGCGCTCGGCGAGCGTCTCGAAGGTGGTCATGGCGTTCCCCTCTCAGGATCGGTGAATCCGCGTGGCCGTTCGCCTGCAACCATCGCAGGACGCCGCTCATTCCCGGCCCCGGCCGCCGGCTCATCGAGTCTCGGCGCCTCGCTGGATGAAGTGGTCGGCTATCCCGGTGACGGGGAAGGGTGGGCGGTAGCCTGGGCTGCCATGGTCAAGATGTCGCCACTCATACGAATCGCCGGGTCCATGGTCTTGGTCGCCCTGGGGGTGACCGCCTGTCAGCAGGCGGAGCCGGTTTCGAGCGGGGCCGCGGGGGCTCCTGTGCCGGCGGTGGCCTCGCCGGCGGGTGAGGCGCCGGCACCGGCGGCGGGTGAGGCGCCGGCACCGGCGGCGCCGGTCACCCGGAAGGTCACTCTGGAGGTGATCGGCAAGGGTAAGTCCGTTCAGCCGATCGCCTTTGTCGCCGATGTGGCGGGGACGGAGGCCGACGCCGAGCTTCCGTGGAAGAAGACCGTGACGGTCGAGCTCACCAAGGCCGAGCAGAAGGTCGGAAGGTTGATCAACATCATCCCCGGTTCCGTCCGTGACGCCAAGGGCAAGATCAAGCTTGGCAAGTGCCGCATTCTCGTCGAGGGCAAGGTGGTCGCCACCAACGACTCCGGCCAGGTCTTGTGTGAGCACATGCTGAAGTGATCACAAGGTGATCGACCCGCCGCGAAGGGGTGCCGGGCTCGGCGGCATCCCCCATCCCCTAGCAGTGCGCCGGCAGGCGTAGCGACACTCGGCGGCCGGCAGGCGTAGCGACACTCGGCGGCCGGCGGAAGTCACGGTGCGCCGGCGGCCGGCAGCCTGATCCGGAAGGACGCGCCTTCGCCGGGAGACGAGCGCAGCTCCACGTGTCCCCCGTGCGCCCCCACGATGGACCGCACGATCGCCAGGCCCAGGCCGGCGCCGCCCGTGGCCCTCGCGCGTGAAGCGTCCGCGCGGTGGAAGCGGTCGAAGACCCGCTCCACCTCCTCGGCCGGGAGCCCCGGCCCTTTGTCCTCGATCACGAGCACCGCGTCCGCGCCATCGGTCCCGACACCGATCCTGACCGGTGTGCCGGCAGGTGTGTGCGTGACCGCGTTGCCGACGAGGTTGCTGACCACTTGACGTAGCCGGGCCTCGTCGCCCAGCACCGGGGCGCCTGCCGGAGGGCCGCCTTGGGGGCCGGTGAAGGCGATGGGTCTCGACGGGTCGAGGGCGGCGAAGCCGACGCGGGAGGCCGGCAGGCCGTTTGTCTGAGCCAGGTAGAGCAGATGCTTGTACGCCGTCCGCCGCGGATGCACCGCCCGCGCGTCCAGCATCGCGCCGATCGTGCGCAGCGGGTGCACCAGCTCAGCGTGGGCGCGGCCGTTGATCGTGGCCGTGCCGGCGGTCGGCAGGTCGAGGCCGAGGATCATGCGCATGGCCGTGCTCTTGCCCGCGCCGTTCGGCCCCAGGAAGCCGGTGACCAGGCCCGGCCGCACGGTGAAGGAGAGGTCGTCCACGGCGAGCTGCTCGCCGTAGCGTTTGGTCAGTCCGTTGAGCTGGATCATGCGTCCCAGAGTGGGGCGGCAGGTTGGAGGGGTTCTGAGCGCTCCTGTGAGTTCTCTGTGAGCCGGGCCCCATCACTTGGGCGGCACCCCGGGCTCCCCGGCCGTTCCACAGGAAACTCCCAGATCTCCGCCCGCCGCACGACCTGCCCAAAAACCGCGCCGTACGGCGAAGCACCGGCAGCCGCCCCCTTGAGCGAACGTCCGGTCAGCTCGCCGGGGCGTAAAGGCGGCGAGGTTCCCCGGCCGCCAGGATGGCGTGGTGCAGGTCCCGCAGCGGGCGGCTCGGCTCGACGCCGAGGTCCTCCTTGAGCACCCTGCGAGCGGCCCGGTAGACGCGGAGCGCGTCCTCCGGCCGCTCCGAGCGGAACAACGCGAGCATCAGCTGCCGGTAATACTCCTCGCGATAGGGGTTCTCCCCGATCAGCACGTGCATCCGCTCCACGATCTCCCGGTGCCTGCCGAGGGTGAGCTGCGCCTCGGAGAGCAGTTCGAGGCACTCCAGTCGTGCCTCCCGCAACCAGGCGGCGAAGCCGTCGAGGATCGGCCCTTTACGCAGGTCGCCGAGCACGGGGCCGCGCCAGAGGGCGAGCGCGGACTCCAGCCGGGTGCACGCCTCGGCGTGGCGCCGGCCGCGGAGCAGCCCGCGCCCCTCGTCCAGCAGGCGCAGGAAGATGCCGGAGTCGAGTTCGTCGGCGCCCAGCCGCAGCACATAGCCGGGCGGCTGGGTGGCCACGGGAGACTCCGCGCGGTCCGGCCGGTGCCGGTGCAGGAACTTGCGGAGCTGGGACATGTAGACGTGCAGGCACGCGGTCGCGCGGCGGGGCAGCCGGTCGCCCCAGAGCTCGGTCGTCAGTGTCTCGGGCGTGACCACACGGTCGGCGCGGACCAGCAGGACCGCC
The DNA here is from genome assembly GCF_016863435.1 of Sinosporangium siamense. Taxonomy (GTDB): domain Bacteria; phylum Actinomycetota; class Actinomycetes; order Streptosporangiales; family Streptosporangiaceae; genus Sinosporangium; species Sinosporangium siamense. The sequence goes on along the minus strand of NZ_BOOW01000042.1, from coordinate 114,247 downwards.
AGCACCGTCTCGATCTTGGGAGCGCTGATCTCGGACCGCCCGGCGCCGTCCGCGACCCGCAACGGGCCGAGGATCTCATATCTCATCACACGCTCCCCTCGCCGGAAGCGGATCCGCGATTCAACAGAAGAAACCCGGTGAACCCCCCTGCGGAATCCCGCCCCACACTCAATGCTGTATCTGAGCGTTTCCGGGAGTCCACCCCTATGTTTATTCCTGGGGTCCGCGGAGGTGAATGAGCAGGTGATCGGCACCGCCCGGAACATTCTCCGGTAAGAGAATCACTCGGCTATCTTGGTGCGGCGCGTCCAGCGGTAAGACAGGGGTCCTGTGGAGTCGTCCGCCCGCTCGAAATGCTCATACCCCCCGTTTCTCGGGATCTTTATCTTGCCGTCGCCGATCTCACGCGCGCGAACGCGCAGTGTTCCGGGAAGATCGGCGGGCCCGCCCTCCAAGATGACGACGATGCCTTCGTCTTCCTCGCGCGTCGAATTCACCTGAACTCCTCCGCAGGTCGCTTGTGGACGCCTGACTCTTCACCCCGCGAGGCGAAGCCGATTTCCGGGCGGGCGGGGGCCGCCTTTCCCCGGTCGGCGGTGCACTGTTCCACCCACTGACTACAAGGTGATAAACCCGTGTATATGACCCCCGACGCACCTCCAACAACCCCTAACCCACCTAGGGGATGTCCCCTATCAAAGCCCACGGCGTTTTCCGGATTTTCATCCGGTTTCGGACCTGATCTACCATTGCACTGCTCCCCGGGAGACCACCGATGAGCGACCGCTCGCTGCGGATCGTGCAGCAATGCGTCAAGCGCGTGCTCGCCGACCGCGAGGTCTCTCACGTGACGAAACCCGGCGTGCTGCAACACGCCCTCACCCTCGACGAGGCCCTGCGCGAGGGCGCCTACAACACCTCCCCCGCCATACGGCTGGACGCCGCCCACGCCGCCGGGATGTACGGCTGGTTCCACCAGCTCGCCGAAAATCCCTCCGACGGCTCCTCCCTGTACATGGCGATCGCCCACCTCACGCCGTGCTTCATGCGCGGCAAGGGCCCGCTGCCCGACGAACTGCTCCCCGACCTCGCCGACCGCGCAGCCCACCTGCTGCCCGGAATCGTGCGCTCCGCCCGCGACCCCGGCCGGGCCGTCGCCGCCTGCCGCCGCCTCGTCGCCGCCACCCCCGGCGGGCACGAGCAGCTCCACCACCGGCTGGCGCTCCTGTCGGCGGCGTTCGAGGTACGGTTCGACCACGCAGGCCGCCCCCCGGACCTCGACGACGCGATCGAGGCCAGACGGGCGAGCCTCGACCTCGCCCCGCCCGGCCGCGCCGAGTCCTCCGCGAGACTCGCCGCCCTGCTGGCCAAACGCTTCACCGTCTCGCGCGACCTGAACAGCCTGCGCGCGGCCACCGTCGCGAGCGATCGGGCGCTCGCCGAGTGCGCCCCCGGCGACCCCGCCCTGGCGACGGCCCTGACGGGGTTCGCCCACCACTTCGGCCTGTGGTTCGACCAGACCGGCGACAAGAGCGCCCTGGACCGCGCGATCGCGGCCGGGGAGCGGGCCCTTGCGGCCACCCGGCCGGACGAGCCCGCGCACCTGTCGGCCGCCCGCACCCTGGGAAACCTGCTGACCGCCCGGCACCGAGCCCTGGGCGACGCCGACGCGCTGGACCGGCTCATCGACATGAAGGAGAGCCTGCTCGGCCACCACGACTGGGCGGGCATCCTGCCCGGCCTCCTGAGCGCCCTGCGCAAACGCCACCAGCGGATCGGCGACCTCGCCTCCCTCGACCGCGCCACGGCCCTGACCGAACAGGCGCTCTCCCGCCGCGTGCCGGCGAGAACCTACTACCTGCGAGTGCTCTGCTCCCTGCTGCGCACACGGCACCACCGCACCGGCGTGCTCGACGACCTGCGCCGCGCGGCCGAGGTCGGCGAGACGCTGGCCAAGGAGAGCTCCGCCGATGCTCCACCCCTGCGCTCCAGAGCCCTGGCCGAGGCCGCCAAGGCCCGGCACGAGTGGCACCTGCGCACCGGCGACCCGCACGCGCTGGACCGCGCGCTCACGCTGGCCGAGCAGGCCGTACGGCACAGCCCCGCCGGAGACCCGCACCGGCCGCGACGCCTGCACGATCTCGCACGCGCGCTGCAGTCCCGCTACCGGGCCCGCGGCGACCTCTGCGACCTGGACCGCGCGATCGTGCAGGCGGAGCGCGCCCTGGAGCTCACCCCGCGCGACCACGCCGACCGCCTCGCCGTGGCCGGCGACCTCGGCACCATGGTGCACGCCCGGTTCGAGCTGGCGGGGCGGCGCGCGGACCTGGAGCAGGCGATCGCCCTCGGGGAGGAGGCGACCGCGACGCCTCCGGACTCGCCTGACCCCGCCACCCGCGTGCGGCACCTGCTCAGCCTCGGATCGGCCCTCGCGGCCAGGTTCACCCTTACCGGCGCCCGGCGCGACCTGGCCCGGGCCCGGCGGGTCGTCGCCGACGCCGAGGCGCTGGAGGGCACTGCGATCAGGGACCGGATCACGATCCACCTGAGCCAGGCCGGGATCGCCGGCCTGGCTGGCGACGCGCAGGCCGCGACCGCGGCCTTCACGGTCGCCGCCGGGCTTCTGCCGTACCTCGCGCCCGACGGGCTGCCCCCCGGCGAGCGCGTGCAGATCTTCGGGAACGTGCGGCGCGTCGCGGTGGATCTTGCCGCGGCCGAGGCGGAGGCGGGCCGGCCCGGACGCGCCGTCGAGCTGCTGGATCGGGCGCGCGGCGGGCTCATCGCCAAGGCGGCGGCCGAGGATCCGCAGGCCGGGACACCGGTCGCTGAGGACGGCCCGGTGGCCACGGTCACCGCCACGCCGCGCGGCGGGCTGGCCCTGGTCCACACCGGCGACCCGCACCGCCCGGTGCACACGCTGCCGCTGCCCGGGCTCACCGAGCTCGCGGCCCGCCGGAAGGTGGAACTGCTGCGCGGCGCCCTCGCGACGCTGACCGACCCCGCCAACCGGGAACGGGACCGCCTGTACGCGCGCCAAGAGGTGACTGTCGTGCTCGGATGGCTCTGGAACGAGGTCGTCGAACCGGTGCTCACCATCCTCGACCGGGCGGGCTGGGACGGAGCACGCCTGTGGTGGTGCCCGCTCGGCATCGCGGCCTCGCTGCCCCTGCACGCCGCCGGGCGGCGGGATCTTGGCGTCTACCTCTCCGACAGGACCGTCTGCTCCTACACCGCGACCCTGCCGGCACTCGCCCGTGCCCGCGAACGCGCCCCGGCCACGGGGCCGGCTCTGGTGGTGGCGATGAGCCGCACCCCCGGCGCGGCCCCGCTGCCGGACGCCGGGCGGGAGGCGCAGGCGGTCGCCGGGGAGCTGCCGGGCGCGACGGTCCTGCACGACGAGGACGCCACCCGCGAGGCCGTGCTCGCGGCCCTCGCGACACATTCCGTGGCGCATTTCGCCTGTCACGCGGCGGACTCGCGGAAGGACCCGGTAGGTGGCACACTGCTACTCCACGACCACGCCGCGCATCCGCTGACGGTCGCCGAGTTGTCGCGGTTGCGCCCGGTGGAGGCGGAGCTCGCCTACCTGTCAGCGTGCCGGATGAGGGAGCTGCTCGTGCCGCAGGCCGACGATGCCCTGCATCTCCCGTGGGCGTTCCAGCTCGCGGGTTTCCGCCATGTCATCGCCACCATGTGGCCGATCGACGGCGACGCCGCCGCCGATGTGGCGGCCGAGGTCTACCGCGACCTCACCGGCGGCGGCCAGGCCCCGCCCGACACCGCCCGCAGCGGCCAGGCGCTGCACCACGCCACGCGGTCGCTGCGCGAACGCCACCCCGACCGGCCCGAGCTGTGGGCGGCCCACCTGCACATCGGGCCGTGACCGGACAACCCTCGCGCCCCTGCGGGCGTCGATGAAGCAAGACACAGCGTCGATGGAACAAGGCACCGCGTCGATGAAGCAAGGCACAGTGTCGATGAAGCAGTGCGCAGGGTCGATGAAGCAGGGCGCAGGGTCGATGAGGCGAGGCGCAGCGTCGATGAAACAAGGGAGAGGGAACGCCGTTGATCGAACTATCCGAGGTGATCCGCGGCCTGCGGCAGGAGCTGGAGGAGGCGATCGCCGAGGGCGAGGGCAAGGACCTGCGGTTCGAGGTCGGCCCCGTCGAGGTGGAGGTCACTGTCGCGGTGACCCGCGAGGCCAAGGCCGGCGCGAAGGTCAAGTTCTGGGTGGTGGAGGCCAACGCCGAGGGCAAGCTGGGCGACGTGCGGACCCAGCGCGTCATGCTGACCCTGGAGCCTAGGCTCGCCTCGACCGGCCGCCGACCGGAGGTCGCGGGGCGGGCCGATGAGCGGGAACGCTGACGGCCTCGACGTCACACGCGCCGTCGAGGTCATCGTCGACCTGCCCGGCGGCGCGGGAGCACGCGGGTCGGGATATCGGCTCACCGCCACCACCGTCCTGACCGCCGCGCACGTCGTCGCGGGGGCCGCCCGGGTGCGGGTGCGGTGCAACGCCGACACTCCGGGCGAGTGGACGGCGCCCGCTGTGCCGTACTCCGTGGCTGAGAGCCGCGACCTCGCGCTGCTGAGGGTCGAGCGCGCCGACGGGCTGCCCGCGGTGCGCTTCGGCCGTGTCTCCGCGCGCGACGCCGTCGTGTCGTGCAGCGGGCTCGGCTTCCCGCGTTTCAAGTTCCGCGACGAGGGCGGGAGCACCTATCGCGACATGCTGCACCTGGTGGGGACCGCGCCGGTGTTGTCCAACCGGCGCAGCGGCACCCTGGAGATCACCGTCGCCGCACCGCCCGAGCGCGACCCCGACCCCGGGCGGTCGGCGTGGGAGGGCATGTCGGGCGCGCCGGTGTTCAGCGGCGGGATGCTCATCGCCGTGGTGATCGACAACCACGCCGCCGAGGGCACCGGCAGGCTCGCCGCGAGCCGCCTCGACGCGCTGTACGGCACAGCCGAGGCGACCTTTAACGACACGCCTTCTCATGACGCGGCTTCCCGCGAGGAGTCCGTTCACGACGCGGCTTCTCGTGAAGCGGCCTTCCGAGACGCAGTCTTTCGTGACGCGGTCTTCGGAGACGCGGCCTTTCGTGACGCGGCAGGCCTGCCGCCCCGGCTCGACGATCTGCCCGACGTGCTGCCCGTGCCCGCGCGGTCGGAGGAACTGGCGAGCCACCGGGCCTACGTAGCCTCCATCGCGCCCGAGCATCTGTTCGGCCGGGCCGGCGAGCTTGACCGGCTCACCGAGTTCTGCGCCGGCGCGGAACCCTATCTGTGGATGCAGGCCAAGCCGTGGGCGGGCAAGACAGCGCTGGCCGCCACGTTCGCCGCCTCGCCACCCGAGGGGGTGCGGGCCGTGTCGTTCTTCGTCACCGCCCGCCTGGCCGGCCAGTCCGACGCCGCCGCCTACACCCAGGCGATGGTGCGGCAACTCGCCGCCGTCGCCGAACGCCCCGCCACTCCCGCCTCCGCCGCGGCCAACCCCTTGCCGTATCTGGTCACCGAGGCCGCGGCGCGCTGCGCCCAGCGGGGTGAGCGGCTGCTGATGGTGGTCGACGGCCTGGACGAGGACAGGGGCGGCACGCCCAGTATCGCCTCGCTGCTGCCGGAACGCCCGCCGGACAACCTGCGTGTCCTGGTGCTGAGCCGTCCCGCGCCCGGCATCCCAGGCGACGTGCCGGGCGACCACCCGCTGCGCCGCACCCGGCCGCTCGTGCTTACCCGGTCCGGCTACGCACGCGACCTGGAACTCCGGGCGGGCGAGGAGCTCAAGGACCTGCTGCGGTCCGACCCCGGCAACTACGAGGTCGTCGCCTGCATCACCGCCGCCGGAGGCGGTCTCACCGTAGCCGACCTGGTGGACCTGACCGGCCGCCGCCACCACGAGGTCCACTGGCACATCGACAGCGTCTTCGGCCGCAGCCTCACCTCGCGGACCCACGACACCGGGCACGTCTACCTGTTCGCCCACGAGACGCTGCGCGACACCGCCGAGGCGACGCTCGCCCGCGAACTGCCCGCCTACCGCGCCCGCCTGCACGCCTGGGCCGCCCGCCACCGCGACCTCGGGTGGCCGGAGCACACCCCCGCCTACCTGTTCGCGCCCTACGCCCGGCTTCTGGCCTCGACGCGGGAGACCGGCCTGCTGGCGGACCTGGCCGGCGACTGGCGCCGCCACGACAGGATGTTGCGGCGATTCGGCAGCGACGCGTCGGCCTTCACCGAGATCGAGGCGGCCCGGCGGGCGGCTGCCGAGGCGGACGACCTGGCCCGGCTCGCCGTCCTCGCGGCGGAACGGTCGCGGCTGCGGCGACGCGGAAAGGACTTCCCCGGTGAGCTGGCCGCCCTGTGGGTGCGGCTGGGGTTCTTCGCGCACGCGGCGGAACTCGCCGCGTTCCTCTCGCGTGAGGAACTCGCCGCCTACGGGATCGCGCTGGTCGAGGCCGGGCAATACGACCGGGCCGAGGAGACGGCGCGTACCAGCCCCCACTACCAGGCGCTCACCGTCTGGGCGGCCCTGCTGGAGACACCGTGGGGCGAGGCCCGCCTGGACCGGCTGGTGTCCGCGATCGCCTCGCATCTGGTGAAACTCGATGACTTCGAATGGATGCTCTGGCCCGACATCGGGGTTCTGGTCGGCATTCTCGGCACACTCGCGCGCCACGGAAGGGCAGGCGACGTCTCCGCACTGGCCGCACAGTGCGAGGAGCTGGTCCGGAGGCATGCCGAGAGGCTGGGCGCGGACAACGTCCCGCTCCACGTCGCGGCATTGCGCCTCCACGTCGATCCCGCCGAGGCCCGCGCGTCACTGGAACGGGAAGCCGCCAACTCCCTGCGCGACCTGAAGACGCTGTCCGCGTCGGTGGTGTTTGTGGTCCAGGTCCTCGACAACGCCGCCGTGGTTCTCGGCGGTCTGCCGCCCGCCGCGCGACGAGTGCTCGACCTGGCCGGGGAGTGGGCGCGGACACGCGGCTCCCCGCTCCGGGAAGACGCCCAGCGGACGCGGCTGGCGGTCGAGGTCGTGCGCCACGCACCCGAGCGAGGCGCCGAACTCGCCAGGTCGTGCGCCCGGAAGATCTACACGGTGGAGTCGGACCGCCTGGCCGAGATGGCGGTCGCGGCGATCGCCGCCACACACACCTTCGAGGACGCGTGTCACGTGGTCCTGTCGGAGCGCCGGTCACGCCGCTGGGGGCACCGCGAGATCGTCGCCTGCGCGGCGCTGATCGAAGGGGGAGCGCGCGGCGGGCGGGCACCGGCCGACGCGCTCACCACCCTCACTCATCAGGCCCTCGACAAAGCACGACAGACCGGGGACCCCGCGGCCTCCCTGGCGCGGATCGCGGCGGCGGCAAGGCTGGTCGACCCCGAACTCGCCAGATCGCTCGCATTGGAGACCGAACAGCGCATCCACGAACTCCCCTGGCGCGGCCTGCGGGACGACTTCAGAGAGGATCTGGTCCGTGCTCTGCTCCGGATGGGCAGACCGGCGGAGGCCGAGGGGCTCGTCGGGGGAGGCCGGCTGCTGGCCGAGATCGCCGTGGGATACGCGGCGGTGTCCCCCGGCGACGCCAAGAGGCTCGCGAAGCTGATTTACAACGCCGATTTCTGGCCGGTCCACGGCGGAGGAGGCATGACCGTCACCGCCGAGGACGTGGCGACGGTGTCGTCGGCGATCGCCGACGCCCATCCGCGCCGGGCGGCGGCGATGGCGACCCGGGCCGTGCGCATGGCCAGGGCGGAGGACAACGAGAGCGGATACCGGATCATGGTCGCGGCGAGGGTCGCCGCGCGGCTCGGTCCGAGGCGGTCGGACCAGGCGCTGCCGCTACTGGAGGACATGCTCGTCTGGAGTGAAGAAAAGCCGTGGATGCGCCGGCTCCTTCCCACGGTCGCGCGTGCCTACCTAGGATTCGACAGGCGGCGTGCCGGAGAGATCCTCGACCGTACGGAGGACACGGGCGACCCGGGCCCCGACGATCTTTCCGAGCGCCTGGCCGTGCTCGCCGTACTCGCCCCGCAGCGTGCGGCCGCCTTCGCAGAGGAGATCATGAGCCAGGCCAGGGCACGGGGGTGGCTGGTCCCGGCGATAGCCGCCAAAGTGGCGCGGGCCCTGCTGGGAGACCGGACCGCCGCCGGCGACGCCTCGTTGCGCCCGCTCGCGCGTGAGCACGTGAAGGCGGCTCTGGACGACGACAAGTGGCACCGCGTGCTCCCGCAGCTCGCCGACCTAGACCCGGAGGCCTTCGGCACGGTCTTCGACTGGCTGCGCGTTTCGGGCGCGCTCGGTCCCCCCGGTCAGGGTGCGCCCAAGAGGTATTTCGAGCCCCCTACTCGACGTCATGATCCCTGGCGGTAGGCCCGCAGGAAGACCCGCACGCCTCCCTCCACCAGCCGCTCGATCTCGCCGTCCGCCAGCGGCACCGCGCCGTACCACGAGCGATAGTCGACCCGGCCTGTGACCAGCAGTCCGAGGAACTCGGCGGCCTCGGCGGGGTCGGGCACCTCAAGCAGCCCCCGCTCCCCCAGCTCGGCCAGGCGCTCGGCGAGCGCCCGCTGGACCGGGCGTCCCTCGGGGTCGGGGCGCACGAGCGAGGGGAAGTGGGCGGCCTCGGCGATCAGGAGGCGCATCACCGCGGCCCGCTCGGCCGACCGGGCGATCTCGGTCGCGAACGCTCTTCCGAAGGCGGTCAGCGCCACCGCGAGCTCGTCGCGCGAGGTGGTGCCGGGCAGGGTGCGGTCGAGTAGCCGCCGGAAGTCGGCCTCCTGCGCCTCGCGGGTCTCCGCGAGCGCCGACAGGAACAGGCGCTCCTTGTCGCCGTAGTAGTCGTAGATCGTGCGCTTGGAGACCGCGGCCTCACGGGCGATCGCGTCGACGCTCGCGCGGGTGTAGCCGTCGCGCACGAACACCTCCAGCGCGGCGCGCACAATGGCCGCGCGTTTGGCGGGCGAACCCTGGCGGAGGGTCGGGGTGTCTGGCACGGGCGCTCCCTGTCGCGGAAGTGACTACACCGTGCAGTGTAGCGCTTCTACACTGCACGGTGTAGTGTCGCCGCCGTGATGGACAAGCACACACCCAGAGGAGCCTCCGCCGACCGGGCCACGGCGGGTGGAACCGCCCCTCGCGACACCGCCGGAACCCCTGGCGGCCGGCCCGCGACCGACGACGCCGCAACCAATGACAGCGCGGCCGATGACAGCGCGGCCGATGACACCGCACCCGGCGAGGCCGCGTCAGGCAGCACCGCATCCGACGAGGCCACACCTGACGACACCACCACCGACGACGGCGCGCCCAAGGACGCAGCGGCCGACAACACCGCGCCTGACCGCACCGCGCCCGGGAGGTCCGCCCGCGACGCCGCCGTGACCCGGCTCGGAGCCGCCGTCGTGGCCGGCTCGGTCGCCCCGATGCTCGACATGACCATGGTCACCGTCGCCCTGGCCGATCTCACCCGCTCCCTCGGCGCCCCCGTGGCCGTGCTCCAGTGGACCGGCACCGCCTACCTGCTGGCCATCGCCGCCGTCATCCCGGTGACCGGCCGCCTCGCCGAGAGGTACGGCTCCCGCACCGTGTGGACGGCCTCACTCGCCGCCTTCCTCGCCGGGTCGGTGTTGTGCGGGCTGGCCTGGTCGGCCGGGAGCCTCATCGTGTTCCGGGTGCTCCAGGGCCTCGGCGGCGGCATGATCGTGCCGCTCGGCATGACGATCCTGGCCCAGGCCGTCCCCCGCGAGCGGCTCGGGCGCGCCATGAGCGCCGCCGCCGTGCCCGGGCAGCTCGCCCCTCTCGCCGGCCCCCTGCTCGGCGGGCTGCTGGTCGACGGGGCGGGCTGGCGCTGGATCTTCCTCGTCAACGTGCCCGTCTGCCTGATCGCCCTGATCCTGGCCTGGTGGGCCATCCCCGCCGACCCGCCGCGCGAGCGGACCGGTCCGCGGCCGGACCTGATCGGCCTGGCGCTGCTGCCGCCCGCGTTCGCGCTGATCGTCTACGGTCTGTCGGCGGCCTCGGGGGGCCCGGCCGTGCTGGGGGTGGCGCTGCTGGCGGGCTTCGCCGTACACGCGCTGCGGGCGTCCGCGCCCCTGATCGACCTGTGGCTGTTCGCCCACCGGTCGTTCGCGGCGGCGTCGGCGACGGCCTTCCTCGCCAGGTGGTCGATCTTCGGGGCGATGGTGCTCATCCCGCTCTACCACCAGGAGGTCCGCGGGCACGACGCGCTGGGCGCCGGGTTGCTGCTCGTGCCGCAGAGTCTCGGGACCATGCTGGCTCTGCCGTACGTCGGCAGGATCACCGACCGGGTCGGCGCGCGGCCGGTCGTGCTCGCCGGCGTCGCGGTCGGCACGGCGGCGGCGTTCCTGCACAGTCTCCCCGGGGTTCACGACTGGGTGCTCGGCGGGGCGCTGCTGCTGTGGGGGGCGGGGGTCGCGGCGGTGGCGGTGCCGGTGTCGGCGGCGGCCTACAACGGGCTGGAGCGTGCCGCGATCCCCGGCGCGACCAGTGCCCTCGCCACCGTGCAGACGGTCGGGGCCTCGGCCGGCGGGGCCTTGCTCGCGGCGGCCTTCGCAAGCGATCCCGCGGGCGCCTTCCGGTGGGTGGCGGTCTTCTCCGCACTCACCCTGCTGCCCGCGTTGCTGCTTCCGCTGCGCCGCTAGCCTTATACCCCCAATGGGGGTATAACTACGTGTGTAACCCGTAGATAACCCCATGACTCCGGGAAGGGTGCCCCCATGCCGAAGATCAATGTGTATCTGCCCGACGACCTGGCCGAAGCCGTTAAAGACACCGGGGTGCCCGTCTCGGCGATCTGCCAGCGGGCGCTGGAGCAGGCGGTGCGCCGCATCACGGCCATCCGCCAGACCGCCGTCGCCGAGCTTGACACCGACACCCTGGGCGCGCAGTTCCCCCAGCTCACACCGCGCGCCCGCACCGTCATCGCCATCGCGGTCGGCCGCGCGCGCGACGGCGAGGCGACCGGCGTCGGCACCGGGCATCTGCTCGGCGCCATGCTGGCCGAAGGCCAGAACCTCGCCCTGCACGTGCTGCGGGCCATCGAGATCGACCCCGACCAGGTGCTGCGCGACCTCGAGCGGCACGGCGACACCGAGACGAGCGCCCCAGCAGCCGAGGTGCGCTTCACCGGCCCTGCCGCCGCCGCACTCGAACTCTCGGTCGGCGAGGCGATCTCACTCGGCCACAACTACGTCGGCTGCGAGCACCTGCTGCTCGGCCTGGCCGGCGAGCCCGACGGCACCGCCGGTCAGGTGCTGCGCGCCCTCGGCGCCGACCTCCGCGTCGCCCGCCGCGGTGTGGCCGCCGCCCTCGCCGGCTACGTGCACTTGCGCGCCTCCCAGGCCGCCGCCGACCCCGCACAGGCGCTGGCGGCAGCCGTCCGGCAGGAGCTGCAGCCGCTCATCGCCCGCATCGAGCGGCTGGAGCACACGCTTGAGGCCCGCGAGTGAACAGCGGCCTGCGGTGGGCGGCCGTGGCCGCCCTGTGGTTGCTGCTCCTGCTCCCACTCCTCTCCCAAGGACCCCCAGGACCCCCGCGTGCTGCTGCTCGCCACCAAGGACACCTTCGCCCACACCACCCGCGGCGGGCGCCCCGCGATCGCCGGCGGCGCCGGCCTGCCGGCCTCAGTGCCCCCACACCTGCCGCCGCACCTGCTCCGGGCGGAGGTGTCCGTCGAAGACGTCACCGCCGAGCCGAGCTGGGACGTCTCCCCCGAGACCATGCTCGCCCTCACCCGGCGCGTCGCATCCGCCCTCCTCGACGACGGCTTCGCCGGCGTGGTCGTCGCCCACGGCGCCGACACCGTCGAGGAGACCGCCTACCTCACCGACCTGCTCACCGGCTCCGCGCACGGCGGCGTCGTGTTCACCACCGGCGTGCGGCGGCTCGACCACCCGTCCCCCGCCGGCCCGCGCAACCTCGCCGATTCCCTCGCCGCCGCCGACCCCCCTGATAACCAGTCTGCCTGGCAGGGGTGGTCGCTGATCGGGATCTTGTGGCGGGTGATGAACGACCCGCGGCCCCTCTTCGCCGGCCTGGAGTCCATCCTGGCCAATCGGGGTTGGCGCGGTTGTGCGACGGGCCTGGTCCGCCTTCATGATCAATGGAGCGCACCTAAATAGCCGCACAGCGGGCCCATTAATGGCATTAAAGGCCCGATCCTCCGGCGTGCAAACACGACTCACACGCATAATCCCCGCCATCACCCCTGAAGCGCTGTGTCGCGCCGCAAATACTCTTCGCGCATATTCATTCACTTCAGGAAGGCGTGTCACATGGCAGTCGTTCGCCGTATTCTCGCCGCCGTCGCAGCCCTGGCCGCCTGCGGCACACTCACCACCACCGCGCCCGCCGAGGCCGCCGGACCCGGTTCCGCACCCGGCGCCCACTCCGGGCGCGCGGCCCGGGCGGAGATCACCGACATCAGGGAAATCATCAACCAGCGAACCTCGGAGGTGGGCGTCTACAACGGGGAGAACCGGAACACGTTCGCCATCGCCGCCAACAATCGATGGACCGGTTCCCTGTGGATTCCCTGGGTCGGCAACCAGGAGGAGATGACGAAGAGCGTCGCGCTCGCCTGGGACGGCGCCGTCTTCCGCTACTGGATCTTCCAGGACTACTGGAACACCGCCAACCAGGTGAGATACAGCACGACGAACAGCTACGCGCAGAGCTCTCCAGTGCCCGGCAGCAGCACCGGCGCCGGCCGGAAACGCCTGATCGTCCGCGGCGACGGAACCCTTTTCCTGGAAAACGCCAGCTAACGCGCATTCCCCCGGATTTATCGCGACAAGGTCTGCGACGGCCACGCAGAAAAACATCAGCGTCCCTCGGTCCTGCACGGCCGTCCCGGTTCAGGTCTCCCATCGCAGGAAGGCATTCACATGGCAGTTTCCCGCCGCGCCCTCATCGCCGCCCTCGTCGCCACCGCCACCCTCAGCCTCGCCCCGCCCGCCGGAGCAGCCGAATCCGCGAGCGCGGCCAGGGCCGCCGTCACCGATATCAGGGAAGTCATCAATCTCCTCCCCTATCAGGTGCAGTTCTTCAAAAGAGAGGACCAGTCCACCTTCACGGTCATGGCCAACAGCCGCTGGACCGGCTCCATGTGGATTCCATGGGCCGCGAGCGAGACCGAGATGGAGGACAAGCACATCATCATCTACTGGAGCAACGGCCGCCTCCGGCTTTTCCAGGATTACAGGGACCCCAGCGACCAGGTGAAATACAGCCAGATGATCGTCTACCACGCCGCGATTCCCGTGCCCGGGGCCAGCACCGGCGGCGGCAGGAAACGCGTGACCGTCAACCCCGACGGCTCCCTCAGCATGGAGAACATCGGCTAGCCCCGCCGTCTCCCCCGCGGGGGTAGCCTGAGGAACCTCCAGGGGGCACACATGACACCAATCATGGCGAGCGGCGAACAGGAGTTCGCCGACCTCGCCCGCGCACACCGGCACGAGCTGCGCGTGCACTGCTATCGCATGCTCGGGTCCTACACCGACGCCGAGGACATGGTGCAGGAGACCCTCCTGCGGGCCTGGCGCGGACGCGGGAGCTACGAGGGGCGCTCCACGTTCCGCGCCTGGCTCTACAAGATCGCCACCAACGCCTGCCTGGACTTCCTCGCCTCTCCCGCCCGCAAGCGCGAGATCGCGATGGCGGTCGACAGTGCCGGCGGGCCCGGCGAATCGGTCCTGGCCGAGGTGACCTGGCTCCAGCCGTACCCCGACGAGCTCCTCGACCTCGCCGCCCCCGCCGGTGGCGAGCCCGACGCCGTGACGATCGCCAGGGAGACGATCGAGCTGGCCTTCCTCGCGGTCATCCAGCACCTCCCGCCCCGGCAGCGGGCGGTGCTGGTGCTGCGCGACGTGGCCGGCTGGTCGGCGCAGGAGACCGCGGACGCCCTGGAGATGAGCGTCGCGTCGATCAAGAGCTCCCTCCAGCGCGCCAGGGCGACCCTGCGTGAGCAGATGCCCCACCGCCGCGCCGACTGGGGCGCCGCCACCGCCCCCAGCGAGGCCGAGCGTGCCCTGCTCCAGCGCTACATCGACGCGTCGCGGCGGGCCGACATGTCGGCTCTCGCCGTACTCCTGCGGGAGGACGCCCGCCAGGCCATGCCGCCCGCGCACCTGGTCTTCGCCGGGCGTGCGGCGATCCTCGACATGTGGCGGCCCGTCCTCACCGGCGAGCAGGCGTGGGGCGAATGGCACACGGTGCCGCTGGCGGTGAACCGGCAGCCCGCGGCGGCCAATTATGTCCGCAGGCCCGGCGAGTCCCGCTACACCGCCGTCAACATCGACGTGCTGCGGATCGAGGGCGACCTCATCGCGGAGATCACGACGTTCGGCCCGGAGATCCTTCCCGCGATCGGCCTCAGCCTGACGCTGTCCCCCGGCGACCTGCCGGCGGGGTAGGGCCGCTCTCCAGCAGGGCGGCCACGGCCCTGTCCAGCCGTGCCGCGCGGGTGGCCGGGGTCCTGGCCTGGAGGAGCGGCAGCATCAGGCGGTAGCGGGCGGTCTTGCCGAGGGCCTCGAAACGTGCGGCGGCGGCCGGGGTGGCCGCCAGGGCCTCGGCCAGGTCTTCGGGGACGACGGCATCGCGCTGGGCGGCGTAGGCCGCGGCCCAGCGCCCGTCGGCCTGGGCGGCGGCCACCTCGGCGAGCCCCGGCGGGCGCATGCGGCCTTCGGCGGTGAGGCTCTCCACGAGGGCGACGTTCACCTGCGACCACGGGCCGGCTTTGCGGCGGCGGGAGAAGCGCTGGAGGAAGGAGTGTTCGTCGTGTGACCTGCGCTGACCGTCGATCCATCCGTAGCAGAGGGCGACTCGCAGGGCCTGCGCCACCGTCACGGATGTGCCGCCGGAGCCCTTTTTGGCGATCTTCAGCCACACGGGGTCACCCTCGTGGTGCTCGGCCAGCCACCTCTCCCAGGCGGCTTCGTCCTCGAAGTGCATCTTCGTGCTCCGTATCGATTTGCGGTTTATGCAGGCAACCGTAGGCGGCATTGAGGAAGCTTTCGTTCCGCAATCCCCCGGATGTCGCCGTGATAAAGTTCCCGAGCTATGTGCGGTATCTGAGATGTCAGAGAGATCACCGGCCCCGCTGAGCGGGTCAGCCGGTGGACGGGTCATTCGTCCCCGCGCGCACGACGCGCGCCTCTCTGATCATCCGGAGTCGTTCACTTGTCTTTCCTCGCCCGTGGCGAGCGGGAGAGCACGGGCGGCCGCGGCATGCGGTCCCGCCGGCTCATCCTCACCTTCCTCGCCCTGCTTCAATTTCTCATCGCCGTCGACGTCACCGTCGTCAACATCGCCCTCCCCTCCATCGGCGAGGACTTCGGGGTCGGCGTCCGGCAGCTCACCTGGGTCGTGACCGGCTACACCGTGGTCGGCGGCGGCCTGCTCATGCTCGGCGGCCGGGTCGCCGACCTCCTCGGCCGCCGCCGTACGCTGCTCGCGGGGGCCGCGATCTTCGGGCTGGCGTCGCTGGCCGCGGGGCTCGCGCCGTCCCTGGAGCTGCTCGTCCTCGCGCGGTTCGCCCAGGGCGCCGGGGAGGCGCTGGCCTCGCCGGCGGCCATGTCCCTGCTGGCGCTGCTGTTCCCCGAACCGCAGGCGAGATCGCGCGCGCTCGGCGTCTGGGCGGCGGTCGCGAGCTCGGGGCTGGTGCTCGGGTTCCTGCTGTCGGGGGTCATCACCCAGCATTTCCACTGGCGCTGGATCTTCCTCATCAACCTGCCGCTCGTCGCCGCCGTCCTGTGCGCCGTGTGGATCCTGATCCGGGCCGACGGGCCGGTCGGCCGCAGGCCGCTCGACCTGCCCGGCGCGCTGCTGCTCACCGCGACGCCCCTCCTGCTGGTCTACGGGATCATCGAACTCGGTGAGGCCCACCGCGACATCGCCCCGGCCACCGCCGCCGTCGTGCTCGGGGTGGTGTGCGCGGTCGCCTTCGTGGTGGTGGAGCGCAGGTCGCCGCACCCGCTCGTCCCGCTGACGCTCTTCACCACGCGGGTCCGCGTCGTCGCGAACGCGGCCACCGCGCTGGTCAGTGCCGCCCTGTCGACGGCGTTCCTGCTGCTGACGCTGTCGTTGCAGCAGGAGCGGGGACTGTCCCCGATCGCCGCGGGGTTCTCCTTCCTGCCGTTCGCGATCACGCTGATCCTCACGAGCCTGGTGGTGCCAGGCCTCGTCAAACGTGCCGGCCTCAACGCGGCGGCGACGCTGGGAATCGCCGTGACCGCGGCCGGCGCCGTGTCCCTGGCCGTCGCGGCACAACCCGAGACGCCGTTCATCGCCGTCATGCCGGGCATGGTGCTCATCTCCGGCGGGATGGGCATCGCCCTGATCGCCCTGCAGAACGCCGCCCTGCACGACGTCACCGAGGCCGACGCGGGCATGGCGTCGGGTGTGCAGCGGTGCGCCGACCAGCTCGGCGGGGCCTCGGGGGTCGCCCTCTACGTCGGGGTGGGGTTCT
This sequence comes from Sinosporangium siamense, assembly GCF_016863435.1. Classification (GTDB taxonomy): domain Bacteria; phylum Actinomycetota; class Actinomycetes; order Streptosporangiales; family Streptosporangiaceae; genus Sinosporangium; species Sinosporangium siamense. The sequence goes on along the minus strand of NZ_BOOW01000042.1, from coordinate 97,760 downwards.
CGCCGCTGCTCGGCGCGGGGGCCGATCCCTATCTCGTGGCGTACGGCATGGCCGTCGCCGGCCTGGTCGCCGCCGCGTCGGCCGTGTTGTCGCTGTCGAGGCGCGGGACGGCACAAGTGACGTAGACCTCAGGGAATTTCGGCCGGGCGGTGGAGGAGGTGCGGCCGATCCGTGACGAGATAAGAAGACGCGTCACCGGCCTGATCGCGGAGATCCTCCCGGACGTCGCTTCCGGCTCCCGTGGCATTGGCTCGGGGAGCCGGAAGCGACTTTGAGACCGGCGCCCGGTGAATCGGAACGAGCTTTTTGCTGGGACATCTGGCGCGTTCGGCATCGGCGGGCGGGCCTGTGACAGTTCGGTTCTCACTGGGATTTCCTCGTCGCCCGGCTGCTCTGGGCCGCCGGATCAGAAGAGCCTGATGCGCTCCAGTTCGCCGTCGGGAGACGCGCGGATGTAGACGGCGCCGTCGCTGGACAGAACCTGCTCGAGGAATGCGTAGATTTGGACGGCTCGGTTGATCGCGTCCGTCTTGCTGTCGCCGGTGAGTTCGACCACGTTCTCGAGCGCCTGGGAGGCGCGAGCTGTCAGATTGACGGTGACCCGCTCCAGAGGGGCGTTGCTTCTCTTGCCTGCCGTTCGCTCTCGCTGCCGCTCCTCGCCCGGCGCCATGTCAGCGCTAGGGTTTTTAGGCACGGTACAGACCTTCCTTGTCCTGCCCGACCGGCGGCTTGTGCTGGAGCACACCGACCGGGTTCATCGCGGCCCAGGATCGCTGGGCCGGTTTCCCGGGGGGCCAATGCGGTGGGGCGTTTCGGCCCGGCTGATATCGGATTAGGTCGTTGATGTTATCGGCTGTGGGATGCCGCCGCATGAGCGCGGCACGCTCATCGCCCCAGACACACCGACCGCGAGGTACGGCAGTCGCCGGACATCGCCACGGGCTGCGATGAAGATCGCCTTGACGGCTGCCCGGCATGGCACTCCGGTCACGGGCGGGCGGCGCCGGCTTCCGGTGTGACGGCCTGACCATGCATGTCTGCGCGGGTCTCCTGGTTTTTAGAACGGCCACGTGTGCCCGCGCGCCTTTAGCAGGCCGGCGGACGGGGACCGAGGTTCTCCTGGCTGGGAGAACGGCGGCGACAAGGTAGCCGTCGGATAATCGGCCGAGCTGCGCGAGCGACCGGTCCTGCGTCCCATCCATCGCTCGGCCCGCCGTCCTGTTCACCGGGCCCTCCGCCTTCCACGGGTGAGCAGAGGCGTCGTCATGGATCGGACCACAGGAAAGCGGAGTCAATGCCGACCCGCTCACGCCACGCCCGGCGATCGACCCCACCGGCGGGGCGGTGCCGGCCGGAATCCCGCACCCCGCCCGCGTGATCGCCGAATGATCGACGGATCCGCGCGGCAAGGACAGCAACGAGGACTTTCCCATCCTCGGAGCACCCATCATGACCATTCGCACCGGGTGATGCTGCCCTGCCGCCGATATCTGCGACTCTTCCAGCTCGCAAAAAACGCTCACTGTTCCAATGGACGAAGACCTCACCCGCGCCCCCTCCCACGCCTGCACGGATCCCGCCCGGCAGGTGTCAGTGTCCGGCGCCGACACCTCGCCGAGGTCGGCGCCTCTTCCTCCAGTGCTCAAGTATGCCTCCAAGCATCATTCTAGTCAACTTTGATACTCATATCATTCTTACGATAGCTGCATAAGAAGCAGTTCTCAGGCATACAGAGGTGTCATACCTGCTGCTATGATCCAGGCTGGGACATCTGGCGTACCTGCGCCAGCAGCCGCCGGCCGGACCCTCGAACCGGCGGACAAGATCACGAAGGAGATTGGGACGGGCCTAATGGTCAACCAAGGCTCTGACAGTGGAGAGCCCCTCCCCGCAGAAACGGACCTCTCCAAGGAGGACCCCACAGAGCGCGCAGACCCCCAGATTGAGCGCGAACGGACGCACTACCACGTAAAGCTCGACTTAGGAAAGGACGGCGTCTCGCTCGAGGCCGACGGCGACACCCCGTCGTGGTCCCCCGCCGCCGTGGCGGGAGCCGTACTCATGCTGGTCATCGCGAGCATGATCGTCGGCGGCGGCATCGCGGCGGTCAGCCTGGCGGCCGCCGCCCCCTGGGGTGTCACCGTAGGCGTCGCGGCACTCGGCATCGGCACCGTGCTCGCCGGCGGCGTCGTCATGATCGTCCGCTCTAAGGGCCGCCGCTAACCTCCTTTCACCCAGGCGACGAACGGTTACCCGAAATTCCGGGGCGGGGCCCCCCACCCCACCCCCCAACCGTGCGGTCACGCAAGTGGCAGGCATCCCCCGCGGAACACCCGGCGACGCCCGGCTCGCAAAGGCCATCGACGAACACGGCGTCTTCGCTGCCGAGCAAGCCCCCTGCCCGGCCCCTCCCTTCCGCGCCTGCCCTGGCGCACGACCGGCCGACTCCCCCGGCCCCGTCCTATCGGAAGGACAGCGGCGCCGGGCGGGGCGCGCCTGACGGCCTCCGGGCAGGAACGGACCGGATTTTGGCGGTCGGAACACGATCTTGACGACGATTCGGAGACGGAACGCGGCACCGTCATGCTGCTCCGCGAAACCATCGAATTCCAAACAACCCGTCCGGGGAGCGGACCCAGATCCTCCAGCCGGCTCAAAGGCCGATCAGACGTCGCATCGGGCGTCTGATCGCCGGCCGGCTGGGGATGTCCCCGGCGGTCGCGACGGCGCGCTGGGTGGCGGACTAGCCTAAGCCCCTCCGAGCCAAGGTGGCCGGGGTCCTAGCAGCCGAGATCTCGAATCCACGAGCAGGTTTCTGCCTCCCGGCGCGGGTACGTCTAGCCGTACCCGCCACTGAGGGAGGGGCTTATGAAAGCCGTTACGTGGCACGGCCGGCGAGACGTCCGAGTAGAGGAAGTCCCAGACCCGGTCATCAAGGAGCCCACCGACGCGGTCATCAAGGTCACCTCGTCCGGCATCTGCGGGTCCGACCTGCACCTGTACGAAGTGCTCGGCCCGTTCACGACCGAGGGCGACATCCTCGGCCACGAGCCGATGGGCGTGGTCGAAGAGATGGGGGCCGAGGTCACGCATATCCGGCCGGGCGACCGGGTGGTCGTCCCGTTCAACATCTCCTGTGGCCACTGCCATATGTGCGGCCTGAGCCTGTACGCCCAGTGCGAGACCACGCAGGTCCGTGAGCAGGGTACGGGCGCGGCGATGTTCGGCTACACCCGCCTGTACGGGCAGGTCCCCGGCGGCCAGGCGGCCTACCTCGGAGTGCCGCAGGCTCACTTCGGCCCGATCAAGGTGCCGGAGGGGCCACCCGACGAGCGGTTCGTCTACCTATCGGACGTCCTGCCAACGGCCTGGCAAGGGGTCGAGTACGCCGAGATCCCCGAGGGGGGCAGCGTCACCGTGCTCGGGCTCGGCCCGGTCGGGCAGATGCCGGCCAGGATCGCCCTCCACCGCGATCACCGGGTGTACGAGATCTTCCAGAAGAAGCGTGACGGAGTCAACAAGATCCTGCTCAATCCGTAGCCGGCTACCCCGCAAACGTGTGTCCCCAACCGGCCTCCCAGCAGGTGGCAAGAGTCACAGAAGAGAGGAGCAGCGCATGAGAATCATCGTCGTGGGCGCCAGCGGCAACGTCGGCACGAGCGTCTTGAGCGCTCTGGAGGCCGATCCGGCTGTCACCGCTGTCGTGGGCGTGGCCGATCGCCGTGCGAACAAGGATTTCGGCGCCAAGACAAGCTGGCAGACCGCGGATGTGACCCATGACGACCTGGTCCCCCTCTTCCGGGGCGCCGACGTCGTCATCCATCTGGCCTGGCTGTTCCAGCCCACCCGGGACAGCACCGTCACCTGGCGCACCAACGTGCTGGGCAGTATGCGGGTGTTCGACGCGGTGGCAAGAGCGGACGTCCCCGCCCTGGTGTACGCCTCGTCGGTCGGCGCATACTCGCCGGGCCCGCGCGACCGGGCCGTCGATGAGTCGTGGCCGACCCACGGCTGGCCACGTGCCGCCTACGGCAGGGAGAAGGCCTATGTCGAGCGCATCCTGGACGTCTTCGTGCGTGACCACCGCAATGTCCGGGTGGTCAGGCTGCGGCCTGGCTTCGTCTTCCAACGCGCCGCTGCCAGCGAGCAGCGCCGTCTGTTCGCCGGGCCGTTCTTGCCAGGCAAGCTGATCAAGCATGTGCCGGTCCTTCCCGATCTGCCGGGCCTGCGGCTGCAGACGGTGCACGCCGACGACATGGGACAGGCCTACCGGCTGGCCGCCGTCCGGCAGGTGTCGGGCCCGTTCAACATCGCGGCGGACCCGGTGCTGACCACCCGCGAGCTGGCGAAGATGCTCGGCGCCAAGATGGTCACCGTAGCGCCGTGGCTGGCGCGCGGCGCGCTGGCCGCGGCCTGGCACGCCCATCTTGTCCCCGCCTCGCCGGGCCTGTTCGAGATGGCGATGCACTTGCCGGTCATGGACACCACCAGGGCACGCACCGAACTCGGCTGGAGCCCGCACCACAGCGCGAGCGACGCCGTGCGCGAGGTGATCGAGGGGTTGTCCGAGGGCGCCGGCATGGACACCCCGCCGTTGAAGCCGGACGGCTCACGCCTGACGGAAATTTCCACCGGTTTGGGCGAACGACGCTGACAGTGCCGCCCCGACCCCGACCAAAACGGCACCGTCGGGCCGACTGCTAACCACATGCTGGGAGCCGCCGTGCTCCTGGGGGCTCGCGGCTTCGGGGCCCGAATCTCTCCGGTAAATGACTTCCTGCTCCCGGCGAAACAAAACGAAAAGTCACAGCAAGAAGGCATTCCACGGCCGCCAGTCAGCTAAATGTGCTCCATCGCGGTGCCGAGGGGAACCGCCTCGGGGGACACATCCGGGCGCGGTCGCAGATACCGCAGCGGATGCCGCCAGCGACCGTGCTCGCGGGCCAGATCGGCAAGCACTTCCACCACCCGTTTGGGCTCCCCCCACACATAGGCGACCGGGTCGGCCCTGCGGAACAGGTCGCCGGCCCCGCCAGGCGGGAGCCGCTCCGGCCACGGGTGAGCCTCCCCTGGTACCTGGGTATCGGATGCAACTCGCATCACCGGGCCGGCACGGTACCCATATCGGGGCCCTGACCAGGATCTACGGCGCCACGTCGCAGGTGAGTCGCGTCCTCCGGCCGCTAGCCTGTGAAGTCCGCCGGAAAATTTTCGCGGTGGGATGTCGAGAACCCGAGTGCGGCTCCGTCCCCGGAGTGAACACAGCCACAACAGGCTGCATCGCACCAAGGAGAACATGATGGCCAAATACCTTCTGCTCAAGCACTACCGGGGCGCGCCGGCGGCGGTCAACGACGTGCCGATGGCCCAGTGGACGCCGGAGGAGGTTACGGCGCACGTGCAATACATGCAGGACTTCGCCGCCCGGCTGGAGGGCACCGGCGAGTTCGTCGACGGGCAGGCGCTCTCCCCGGAGGGCACGTTCGTCCGCTACGACGGCGAAGGGCGGCCGCCGGTCACCGACGGCCCGTTCGCCGAGACCAAGGACCTGATCGCCGGCTGGATGGTGATCGACGTCGACACCTACGAGCGGGCGCTCGAGCTGGCAGGCGAGCTGTCCGCGGCTCCGGGGGCGGGCGGGAAGCCGATCCACGAGTGGCTCGAGGTGCGGCCGTTCCTGACCGCGCCGCCGACCATCACGGAGTGAGGCACGGTGGACGAGGCTCTGCTGCGGACCCTCACGCCCACCGTGATCAGCGTCCTGGTCCGCCGCGGAGCCGGCTTCGCGGCGGCCGAGGACGCCGTGCAGGACGCCCTGGTCGAGGCCGTGCGTGTGTGGCCGGACGATCCGCCGCAGGATCCCAAGGGCTGGCTGGTCACCGTGGCCTGGCGCAAGTTCCTCGACGCCGCCCGCGCCGACACCTCCCGGCGGGACCGCGAGGCGCGCGTCGAGGGTGAGCCCGTGCCCGGTCCGGGCGAGGCGGTGGACGACACGCTCCAGCTCTACTTCCTGTGCGCGCATCCGTCCCTGACGCCGGCTTCGGCCGTCGCGCTCACGCTGCGCGCGGTCGGCGGGCTGACCACGCGTCAGATCGCGCAGGCGTACCTCGTGCCGGAGGCGACCATGGCCCAGCGGATCAGCAGGGCCAAACGCACCGTGTCGGGTGTCCGCTTCAGCCGGCCCGGTGACGTCGCCACGGTGCTGCGGGTGCTCTACCTGGTCTTCAACGAGGGCTACTCCGGTGACGTCGACCTCGCCGGCGAAGCGATCCGGCTCACGCGCCAGCTGGCGGCCGAGATCGACCATGAGGAGGTCGCGGGCCTGCTCGCGCTCATGCTGCTCCACCACGCGCGGCGCCCGGCGCGGACCGGCCCCGACGGCAGGCTCGTGCCTCTCGCCGAGCAGGACCGCTGCCTATGGGACACCCGCCTGATCGCCGAGGGCGTCGAGGTGCTCCAGGCGGCCCTCGCCCGCGACCGCCTGGGCGAGTTCCAGGCCCAAGCCGCCGTCGCCGCGCTCCACGCCGACGCCCGGACTGCGGAGGAGACCGACTGGGTGCAGATCGTCGAGTGGTACGACGAACTGGTGCGCCTCACCGACAGCCCGGTGGCCCGCCTCAACCGAGCCGTAGCGGTCGGCGAGGCCGACGGCCCCAGGAACGGTCTGGCCGCGCTGAAGGGACTGGATCCCGCCCTGCCCCGCCACACCGCCGTCACGGCCTACCTGCACGAGCGTGCCGGCGACCCGGTGACCGCGGCCCGGCTCTACGCCGAGGCCGCCCGATCGGCGCCCAGCCTCCCCGAACGCGACCACCTCACCCGCCAGGCCGCCCGCCTGAACGCCCAACTGCGCGGCTGAGCGGTACACAGCAGGCATCCGCCACGCCTATGTCCGGCTCGGCTGTCGCGAGGCTGGCATGGGATGTGGGCGTTCGTGCGGGGGCGCAGGTTCTTTCTTCCCGATTCTCGTCAGGTCCCCGCCGAGGTCGTGGACCACCTCGCTCAGCGGTTGGGCATCTGTACGGCCTGCGCCCGCTGGGCGGGATACCGCCGGGCTCGTGGCCGGAGGGGGCTCGGCGTCGAGACCGCCCATGGCCTGGTTGTTCCAGGGGAGCAGGCCGACCGGCGAGCCGATGCGCGGGAATCCAAGCGTGTGCGACTGCCGGAGCACAGGAGCCCCGCGTGCCGCCGCAGATGGCGCAGCCCCTCCCGAGCTCGCGGCAGGTTGAAGGCGATCACGGAGCCGGCCCGGCGCGGCGCGTGGGCCGGGGTGCTGTGCTGGTGCTCAAGGCATACGCCCCCGACTCCGACACGCCCCCGGCGATCGAGGCCGACGCGACCGGCCAGGAGTCCGCGTGCCGCTGCAGATGGCCCAGCCCCTCCCGAGATTGCCTCCGAATCGGCCGAGCTCTGGCGGTGTCATGCGCTGCCGGGAATCGTGAGCGTTAAGCCGGCGGCCGGGCGAGTTTGGCGGCGACGGCGTCGAGGATCCACTCCAGCCCGGTCGCGAAGGACGTCCCGGCGTCCACCTCCGTGCCCTCGTGCACGAACTTGGCCAGCGCCGGGAAGCGGCCCGTGGCCAGCATCCCGGTCACGTGCGGACCGCGGGCGCGCTGCCAGTCGGACTCGGACAGGCCCGTGGCGCGCTCGGCCCGCAGGTTGGCGATCTCGCGCCTGATCGCGCCGATGTAGTAGGCGCCGACCGTCTCCACCGCGCGCATGGCGGTGTCGACGTCGGCCAGGCCGTCGAGCGCGGCCAGCGTGGCCTCCGACACCGCCAGGGCGTTCGGGCCCAGCGCCGGGCGTCCGCCGAGCAGGTCGGCCAGCCACTCGTGACGAAGGGCCGCCAGCCTGGTGCGCTCGGCGAGAACGCGCAGCGCCTCCCGCCAGTCCCCGGGCCGCCCCTCGGGGAGGATCTCGGCGTACACCTCGTCCACCATGAGGTCGAACAGCTCTTCCTTGGTGGCGATGTACCCGTACAGCCGCATCGGGCCGGCGCCCAGCCGGGCGGCGACCTTGCGCAGCGACACCGCCTCCAGCCCGCCCTCGTCGGCCAGCGCGACGGCGGCGGCGACGATGCGCTCCCGGTCGAGCGGGGCAGGGCGCGGCGACGGCTCCGGACGGTCCCACACGGTCATGGGCTACATCGTACAGTTGCGATACGCCGTATTGCGCAAATACAGTGTATCGACATGAGACGTCGTATCGCCGTAGTCGGAGGCGGCCCCGCCGGTCTTACCTTCGCCCGCGTACTGCACCGCCACGATCACCCCGTCACCGTCCTCGAACGCGATCCCTCCCCCGGCGCCCGTCCCCCGGGCGGCACGCTGGATCTGCACGAACAGCTGGGCCAGCTCGCGCTGGACAAGGCGGGGGTGCTGGCGGAGTTCCAGGCGCTGTCTCGTCCCGAGGGGCAGGCCATGCGCATCCTGGACACGGACGGGACCGTGCTTCGCGACTGGCGCCCCCGTCCGGACGACCTGGCCAATCCCGAGATCGACCGCGGGAAACTCCGTGACCTGCTGCTCGGCTCCCTGGACGTGCAGTGGGGGCGGGACGTGACGGAGGTGGAGCCGGGGAGCCGGGACGGCGTGCTGGTCCATTTCGCGGACGGGCGGCAGGAGACGTTCGACCTCGTGGTCGGCGCGGACGGGGCCTGGTCCCGGGTCCGCCCGGCGGTCACGTCCGCGACGCCGTACTACACCGGCGTCACCATGGTCGAGACCTCCCTGGACGAAGTCGACACCCGCCACCCCGACCTCGCCCGGCTGATCGGCGACGGCTCCGTGGCCGTGTACGGCGTGAACCGCGCCCTGGCCGCCCAGCGCAACAGCGGCGGCCACGTCAAGGTCTACGCCCAGTTCCGCGCGCCCCTGGACTGGCACACGGACCTGGAGCGGCATATGGGCCTGAACCGGCGCACGGGCCTGGACGAGGGCCTGGACCTGGCCGACGTCGAGGCCGTGCGATCAAGCCTGCTGGCTCTGTTCGACGGCTGGGCCGCTCCCGTCCTCAATCTCCTCCGCCACGGCACCGCCTTCGCCCACCGCCCCCTCTACGTCCTGCCCGTGGCCCACACCTGGGCCCACGTCCCCGGGGTGACGCTGCTGGGCGACGCCGCACACCTGATGCCACCCTTGGGGGCGGGCGCGAACCTCGCGATGCTGGAAGGCGCCGAACTCGCCGAGTCCGTCGCCGCCGCCCCCGGCGATCTGGCCGAGGTCGTCCGCGCCTTCGAGGAGCAGATGTGGGCACGCGCCGGCAGGTGGGCGAAGATCACGACCGCCGGTCTGGAACGCCTCGTGGGCCCGGACCCCACCGAAGCCCTCGCCCTCTTCGACGAGGTCCAGCCGTCCTGACCGCCACACGCGAGAGCACCGGCGGCTCGCCACGGCTTCACGGGGCAGTACGGACATCGACCCCTCGTGCTGCCGGCCAGGGTTGTGAAGATCGAGTAGAGGTATGGCCCAGAGGATGCCCCGAGCTTCGTGGATCTTGGGTGACGGCCCGCGTGCTTTCAACGCTGCGGCCTCTACACGCGGCCGGAGAGAGGCCGACCGGGCAGAATCGCCGGCCATCGGGCCACGCTGTCTCAGTGGAACTTCGTGGTCTGGTCGACGTAGGTCGCCGCCCGCACTTCCCGCTCGGTCACGCCACGAATTCTGCGCAAGTTCGCACCGCGCAGATCCGCGCCACGCAGGTCCGCGCCGGTCAGGTCGGCTCCGAACAGATGCGCCTCACGCAGGTCCGCACCGCGAAGGTCCGCACCGCGCAGGACCGCACGGTGTAAGTCCGCATGGCTCAGGTCCGCATCGCTCAGGTTCGCCAAGATCAGGCTGGCGCCCGTCAGCCGCGCACTGACCATGTCCGCGCCGATCAGCTGCGTACCTGACAGGTTCGCACCGCGAAGGTCCGCGATGCGCAGGACCGCACCGCTCAGGTCCAGCAGGTGCCGGAACGTGTTCCGGCCGAGGCGCCTCGGCACCCCGCAACAACACTCGGAGGAGACATCGTGATTCACGAAACCCTGGAGACGATCGACGGCCGCCCGGCGCTGCGCTTCGAGTGCACGGTCGCCACCCGATCGAGCGCGTGTGGCGGGCCGTCAGCGTGCCGGCGGAGCTCGAGCGCTGGTTTCCCGCAGCCGCCGACTGGACGCCGGCGGCAGGTGATACCGGCCGGGCACCCCGATCCGCTCAGCCTGCCCACGATCGACTGGAACGAGCGCACCTCGGCCGAGACGGAGGACTGGTGCGCCCAGCAGCCGTGGCTCTCCGCCGGCGACATCCGGGTGGAGGACGACGGCGTGGCCATGTCCATGGTCGGTCACGGGCTCGGCACCACGATCGTTCCCCGCCTGAGCCTGCGCGGCGCCCCGCCCAAGGTGGCCATGCGGCCCCTCGGCCCCGACGCGCCCGCCGTGTCGGATATGTCGTCACCCCCGAGACGCTCGGCTCGGCAGCCGTCCGCGCGCTGATCGCCGAACTCCGCGCCCAGAGCCCGAAAGACACCGCGGCCGGCACGGAACGGATGGTGCCGTCATGAGCGATCGCTCATGACGGGCGCGTGGTTCGGCATTGGTGTTCATGGCCGGTGCCGCCGCATAGTGAAGCCCATGAACCGAACCCTGCAAGTCGCGGTCGTCGGCGACCTACGCCCCGGCTTCCCCCCGCACATGGCCACCGACGACGCGTTGCGGCACGCCGCGGCACACCTCGGCGTCGGAGTCGACATCCGGTGGCTGCCCACCGAACCGCTCGAATCCGACCTGGGCGAGGTCAAGGCGGCCGACGTGTTGTGGTGCGCCCCCGGCAGCCCGTACCTCAGCCTGGCCGGCGCCCTCGCCGCGCTCCGGCACGGCCGCGAGCACGGCGTGCCCACGCTGGGGACGTGCGGCGGCTGCCAGCACATGATCATCGAATACGCCCGCAACGTGCTCGGCTACGAGGACGCCCAGCACGCCCAGTACGACCCCTACGCCTCGACCCTGTTCATCTCGGCGCTGGCCTGCTCACTGGCGGGCAAGACCATGCCCGTCACCCTGCTCGCCGGCTCCCGGGCTGCCGAGTTGTACGGCGGAGCGAGCGCCGAGGAGGAGTACTACTGCAACTTCGGCCTCGATCCCCGGCGGCAGGGCACCCTGCACGACGGCGGCTTCACGGTCACCGGCGTGGACGGCGACGGCGAGGCCCGGGTGCTTGAGGTGGCCGGTCATCCCTTCTACGTGGGCACGGTGTTCGTGCCGCAGGTCCGCTCGCGTCCCGGGGCGCCGCACCCGCTGGTGACCGGGCTGCTGCGGGCCGCGTTGTGACGTTCACGCAGCTGAGGATTCTGCAGGCGGTCGCGCGCACCGGCAACATGACGCGGGCCGCCGAGGAGCTGGCCACCACGCAGTCCGCCGTCAGCCACGCGCTGCGGGCGCTGGAGAGCGAACTCGGGGTGTCGTTGCTGGTGCGGGGCAACCACGGGGTGAGCCTGACGGCTGCCGGGCGTGCCGTGTGCCGCCGCGCCACGCTCATCCTCACCCAGCTGGAGGCGCTGGCGCAGGAGGTCGCCGCGGCCCGGGAGCAGGACAGCGGCAGCCTGCGGGTCGGCGCCATGCCGAGCGCCAACGTCCGGCTGCTGCCGCCGATCCTGCGGCGCTTCGAGGAGGCGCATCCGCGGGTGCGGCTGACGGTGATGGAGGGCTCGGACGACGAGGTGCTGGAGTGGCTCGTGACGGGGGCGGCCGACGTCGTGACCGTGCTCGGGGGTGCTTCCGCCGTACGGAGCACCGGGGTCGCGCTTCCCGCGGGGGCGGTGACGCTGCCGCTCGCCGTGGATCCCATGCTGGCGGTCCTGCCCAGCGGCCATGACCTGGGCGTCCGCGACGCGGTGCCGGTGAGCGAGCTGGCCCGGCACCCGTTCATCATGTCCACGGGCGGGTGCGAGCCGCTCATCTCGGCGCTCGCGCGGGCGGCGGGGGCGAGCCTGAAGTGCCACTATCGGGTGCGCGACAGCAACAGCATCCTCGCGATGGTCGCCGAGGGCCTCGGGGTGAGCATCGTCCCGGAACTGTCGCTGCCCGCCCACCGCGCCGGCCTGCACGCGATCCCGCTCGACCCGCCCGCCGAGCGCACCATCCTCCTCGCCCTCCCCCCGGACCCCCTCCCGGCCGCCGTCGCCTTCACCGACCTGGCGACCGCCGTGACCGGTTCACCCCGCTGATCCCCCACCGTGGGTCATTCCTCGGGCTGCGCGTGGCGCGACCACCTCAACAACCCGCCGGCCGTACATCTCGGCCTCGCCTGCCCCCGGGCCGCGGTCAGTCGCGACCCCCCGGCGATCCGGCGCGTGAGGCGCTCGGTGGCTCAGCAAGACGACCAACCCCGCGGTGTCGGTAAGGCCGGCCCCACCAGCCGCCATCTGCGCCGTTCCTGCAGGTGGGCGGGGGTGGGCTCAGGTGCGGCGGGTCGGCTAACTGAGCAAACCGCGTCGATACCCCTCGCCGACGGCGGCGGCGCGGTCGCGGACGCCGAGTTTGTCGTAGATGTGCAGCAGGTGGGTCTTGATGCTGGCCTCGCTGATGAAGAGTTTGGCTGCCGCCTGGCGATTGGAGGCGCCGCCTGCGACAAGGGCGAGGACCTGCAGTTCGCGGTCGGTGAGGGCGGCCTTGACCGGTCGGCGCACCTGGCCCATCAGGCGGCCGGCGACCGAGGGGGACAGGACCGGCTCGCCTGCGGCGGCGGCGCGGACGGCGCGCAGGAGTTCCTCGGTGGGGGCGTCTTTGAGGAGGTAGCCGGTGGCGCCGGCTTCGATGGCGGGCAGGACGTCGGAGTCGCCGTCGAAGGTGGTCAGGACGAGGACCTTGATGTGAGGGTGGGAGTCGCGCAGGGCGGTGATGGCGGTGACGCCGTCCATTTCGGGCATGCGCAGGTCCATGAGGACGATGTCGACCTCGAGTGCGGCGGCGCGGTCGATGCCTTCGCGGCCGTTGGCGGCTTCTCCGGCGACGTCGATGTCGGGTTCGGTTTCGAAGGCGGCGCGCAGGCCGCCGCGGACGATGGGGTGGTCGTCGACGAGGAGGAGGCGGATCATCGGGGGTTTCCTTGGAGCGCGGGGACGGTGGCGCTGACGGCGGTGCCCTCGCCGGGCGTGCTCTCGATTTCGAGGGAGCCGCCGACGCCGCGCAGGCGTTGTCTCATGCTGCTGAGGCCGAATCCTTTGCCGTCGGGGGTGCGGATGCCGGTGCCGTTGTCGCGGATGTCGAGCAGGACGACGGCGCCGGTGTAGGAGAGGGTGAGGCCGGCGCGGGTGGCGCGGGCGTGTTTGGCGACGTTGGTGAGGGCTTCCTGGGCGACGCGGAAGAGGGTGACCTCGATGGCGGGGCTGAGGGGGACGCGGTCGCCGGTCACTTCAACGTGGAGGTCGACGCCTGCGCTCTGGCTCCAGTTGCGGGCCAGGGTGGTGATGGCTTCGGGCAGGTGGGCGCCCTCGAGCTGGTGGGGCTGGAGGGCGGAGACGGAGCGACGGGCTTCGGTGAGGCTGTCCTGGGCGAGGTTGAGCGCGAGTTCGAGGTGGGTGCCTGAGTCCTCGACGCGTTGGGCGGCGCGGAGCTGGGTGATGATGCCGGTGAGCCCTTGGGCGAGGGTGTCGTGGATCTCGCGTGCCATGCGCTGGCGCTCGTCGAGGATGCCGGCCTGGTGGGCTTGGGTGAGGAGCTGGGCGTGGAGGTCGGCGTTCTCCTCCATAGCGGTCTGGAGGTCGTTGACTGCTTTGCGGTATTTGCGCTGCCGCTCCTCGAGCTTGATGCCGACGACGGAGCCGCCGCCGATGGCGACGGTCTGCACGACGATGATCGCCAGGTAGAAGACGATGAGCTGGGTGGTGGCCTGGGCCCAGTCGAGCGTCGCGCCGTACAGGACGAAGGAGGTGGCGGCGACCGCGGCGAAGGTCCACTTGGAGGAAGCGAAGTTGGCGGCGAGGAAGAAGCCGGAGATGCAGTAGATGAAGAAGATGGGGTCGTGGAGGGCGAGCAGCGCGGCGGTGGCCAGGACGCCGGCGAAGTGAACGGTGACGACGACCCGGCGTCCGCGCAGGGCCGCGGGCAGGAGGGTGTGGGCGCCGAGATTCCAGGCGAGGGCCAGGGCGGTGAGCGCGAGAGTACGGGGGATCCCGCCTTCGGGCTGGTCGGGTGAGGCCAGGCTGATGACCAGGGAAGCGGCGAGGGTGATGTAGGGGACGATCTCTACGATGCGCTCGAAGCGTTGCTCCCAGGCCGAAGGCGGAAAGGGGTCGTTCATCCGGAACGTTCTCCTCCTCGCGGGTATGGGCAGCTTTCACCTGGTGGCGGCCGATGGGGGCGAGTTTAGGCGCATGGGGATGAGGATGGCGTAGCCGTACATGAGCAGCCCTACGGCGATCATGAAGATGATGGTGGGCCATTGCCAGACCGGCGGGAGATGAAGGGCGAGGAACCATCCGCGGTCCTCGATGCCGAAGATCTTCATGACCATGGGCACGAGTCCCTGGGGGATCAGAGGAAGCCAGGCGACGGTGTAGCTGATCGTGACGCCGATGCGGTGCTGGATAGGGAGGTCCGCGCCCGCGGGTTCGGCGGCCTGGGGTGCCGGGCCGTGCTTCATGAGGTTGAGGAGATCGATCCCGTGGTTCCCGAGTCTGCGGTAGGCGATCCTGCCCAGGCCCCAGGCGAAGAGGGCGCCGGTCAGCACACCGGTGGCGATGCCGGCCCAGGGGTGGAGGAGGATGGCGCCGGCGGTGGGCAGCGCGGTGGCGGGGACCGCGATGAGCACGAGATAGGCGAGGCTGGTTTCGGCGGATTCGTCGGCGCCGGTGCTGAGCGGGTTGCCGCCGCGCTTGTGGGGGTCGGTGCCGGGGACGAGCGAGGTGACGGCGAGCAGGACGATGATCCCGGCGCCGCCGCCGAGGAGGGCGGGGAGCAGGCCGAGTATCCACGGCCAGGCCCAGGTCTGGCCGCTGACGAGGGCGCCGGCCAGGGAGAGGACGACGGCGGCCGGGCCGACGACGAGGAGCCAGGCCCGCTGGCGGCCGCGTACGTCGGCGCGCTCCGCGCCGGGGATCATGAGGGTGAGCCAGAGGGCGGTCCCGTCGGCGCCGTAGAGGTTGGCCGAGGACGCGGCGGCCATCACGATCGCGATGAGTCCCGTGAAGGGGACCATGACCCAGGCGTCGAGGGCGAGGAGCAGGAGGGGGGTGACGACGGCGAAGGAGAAGGCGGTGGCGAGGAGCTGGATGCGGACGAGGTCACGCCACCAGGCACGCAGTTCCTTGGCGGCGATGATGCGGGCGCCGCCGGTGGCGGGGAAGGGGCGGGGCGTGCCCCGGCGGGGCGGCACACCCCCGCGCGCGGCCGAGACGACGCGCCGTGCCAGCAGCCCGGCCCAGGCGGCCAGGAGGAGGGCGATCACGCCGGCGCCGGCGGCGAGGATGGCGAGGGCGAGAGGCCAGGGGGCTTCGACGGCGGCCACGCCCCATCCGGAGGGCAGGACGCGGACGAGGATCTGGGACCAGGCGGCGGTGTCGGTGCCGCCCACCGCTACGACGGGTGCCCAGCCGTTGCTGCACAGGGCGATGGCGGTGCCGGTCACGATGCCGACGGTGGCCGCGGTGGCGCGCGATCTGACGAACAACCCGATGAGCGCCACGATGACGCGGGAGATCATCACCATGGTGATGAGCGTGGTGAGGGCTGCTGCCAGGCCGATGAGCACTCCGGCCGGGCCGAAGCGCCAGCCGTACACCGGCAGGGACAGCAGGGCTATGAGATTGACCGCGGGCGCGGGGCCCGCGAAAGCTCCGGCGAGCAGTGCCGTCGCGATCCGGCCCGGCGTGGCCGGGAGCATGGAGAAGTACTCGGGGCGCAGGGCCTCGCTGCCGCCCCCGATGAGGATGGGGCCGAAGATCCAGCCGAAGAGCCACAGGGCCAGGGTGATCGGCAGGTAGGCGGGCCACAGGACGGCGACGGCGATCGTGCCGAAGGCCAGGATCAGCCCGAGGGAGCCATACGTGTAGAGGTTGGTGGCATTGTCGCCGCGCAGGGAGTTGCGCATGAGCGCCAGCCGCATGCGGATCATGTGCTGCGCCAAGGCGGCCGGGCCGGGAGTCAGGAGGTGAGCCATGCCAGCCCCTCCGCTCCACCGGCGCGGGCGCCGACGAGGCCCACGAAGGCGTCCTCCAGAGTTCCGGCGCCGCGGACGTCGGCCAGCGGCCCGGCGGCTACCACGCGGCCGTCGGAGATGACGCCCACCTGGTCGCAGAGCTGCTCGACGAGGGCCATGACGTGACTGGAGATGATCACCGAGCCGCCGCCGGCTGCGAACCTGCGCAGGATGCCCTTGATCGTGGCCGCGGAGACGGGGTCGACGGCCTCGAAGGGCTCGTCCAGGACGAGCAGGCGGGGCGCGTGCAGGAGGGCGACGGCCAGGCCGATCTTCTTGCGCATGCCGGTGGAGTATTCGATGACCAGGGTCCGCTCCGCGGAGTCGAGTTCGAGGACCTGGAGGAGTTCGCCGGTGCGCTCGGCGACGACGTCGGGCCGCATGCCCCGCAGCAGCCCGAGGTAGGTGAGGACCTCGCGGCCGGTGAGCCGTTCCGGCATGGCGTTGCCGTCGGGCAGCACGCCGATCAGTCCTTTGGCCCGGACGGTGTCACGCCAGACGTCGACGCCGAAGATCTCGGCGCTGCCGGCGTCGGGGCGGAGCAGGCCGACGGCCATGGCCAGGGTGGTGGTCTTGCCGGCGCCGTTGGGGCCGACCAGGCCGTAGAAGGATCCGGCGGGGACGGTGAGGTGGATGTCGTCGACGGCCACGTGGTCGCCGAAGGCTTTGCGGAGTCCGACGGTGCGGAGGGCGGGCTCCCGATGTGTTGGCATGCCTCGAGAATCGCGCGGGGCAGGGGGTGCCGGATCGTCCGGCCGGAGAGCGGGATGGTGGATTCCGGCATCAGCCGATCGGTTGATGCGGGGAGAGCGGCTGGTCCGTCGTGCACGAGAGCTACTCGGCCGGCCGCACAGAGAAGATCCAGGGGAACGGGCCGCGATGAGGCGCCCTTCTATGGGTGCGGCGGCGGGGACGGCCTCAGCGTGCTGCCGATCAGGCAGGGCCGTCCGGTGCGGGGAGGCCGCCGTGGACGATGGAGCGGGCGAGGTCGCGGACGGTTTCCCTGGTGATGTGCTGCGGGGGCAGGGTGACCAGGGTGAACAGGGCGCCGGCGTAGAGGATGATCAAGGTGGGGATGCTCTCGGCGGGGGTGCGCAGACCGAGCCGGGTGTGGTAGCCGGCGGTGTGGAGGGCCGAGGTGTCGAGCAGGCCCGCGAGGGCCGCGGCCAGGGTCGGGCGGCGGGTGGACTCCAGCTGGAGCTCGAAGATCGCCAGGTAGCGGGTGCGCAGGGTGGTCGCCGCCTCGAAGAGTGATTCGGTCAGCAGGTCGACGACGAGGCGGGGGCCGTCGGCGGCCCGGGACGCGGCGGTCTCGTGGAGGTCGGCGACGCGGTCCATGTCGGCATAGTGCAGCTCGACGACGCGTTCCGCGGCGGCCACCAGCAGGGCCTCCCGGCTGCGGTAGTAGTTCGAGGCCGTGCCGGTCGGGAGGCCGGCGGCCTTCTCGACCGCGCGGTGGGTCAATCCGTGGATCCCCGAGGCGGCCAGCAGATCTATCGCGGCGTCGGCCAGAGCGCGGCGCCGGGCCGGATTGGTAGGCGGCATACGCCCATGATATGACAGTAAACGTACTAGAACGATCGTAGTGAAACGAGGACGCGGCATGCGGGTCGTGGTGGCAGGAGCCGGCTTAGGCGGGGTAGGGGCCGCGGTGGGGCTGCACCGGCAAGGTCACGAGGTGACGCTGTTTGAGCGCGGCGCCGAGCTGCGGGAGAAGGGCACGGCCATCGTGCTGCTGCCCAACGGCGTTCGTGCGCTGGACTCGCTGGGGCTCGCCGGCTACGCCCGCGACCACCCCCTCCCACCGGTCAGCGGCGGCATGCGGGACCGGAACGGCCGGCCGCTGCTCGTCACCGACGTGGCCAAGGCGCAGTCGGAGATGGGCGCGGGCGCCAGCGTCAGCCGGGCGGAGCTGCACCGGGCACTGCGCGACCCGCTGCCCCCCGAGCTGGTGCGCACCGGCACGGCGATCGACCGGCTGGACTCCGGCGATGACGAGGTGTCGGTGGTGAGCGGCGGCCGGGTCGTGGCCAGGGCCGACGCGGCGATCGTGGCCGACGGCATCGGCAGCGTACTGCGCGGCCACCTGTTCCCCGGGCACCCCGGAGTGCGGCGGGTCGGCAGGCTCGACCTGCGCGGCATGCTGCCCGCGCCCGCGAACCTCGACTACGGTGGCCTGCTGACGAGCAACCTGCTCGACCGCCGCACGGGGGCGATGTTCGGCCTCTACCCGGTCGGCGAGGACCTCCTCTACTGGTTCACCGACCAAGCGCTGCGCGGCCCGGTGCCGGGGGCGGAGCAGGCGCGCCGGGGGGTGCTGTCGCTGATGTCCGACTGGCATCCGGTGGTCCCCGCGCTCATCGAGGCCACCGCGCTCGACGACATCTACATCGACCCGATCGCGCGCCTGGCCGAGCCGCTGCCGGCGTACGCGGTCGGCAGGATCGCGCTGATCGGCGACGCCGCGCACGCCATGACCCCCGACCTCGGCCAGGGCGCCAGCCAGGCGTTCATGGACGCGGCGTCGGTGACCCGGCACCTGGCGGGCGCGGGACCGGCGGACGTGGTGCGGCGGCTGCGGGGCTACGACGCCGAGCGCCGCCCGCGCGCCAACCGGGTGATGGAGGCGGCGTCCCGGCAGGGGTGGCTCACGTCGCGCACCGGCGCCGGCGCGTGGCTTCGCGACGCGATGCTGCGCGCGATCCCCACCCGGGTCGCCACCCGCGCGCTCGCGTCCATGTGGAAGGCGGACTACCCCGCCAAGAGCTCCGTGAAGAGCACCGGCGGCTGACCGGGCGTGCGAGGCGAAGTCCGGCCCCCCTGCGGAGACCGGCGTCCCTTCCGGCGAACGCCCTTGAGGAGAGTGGTCGGCATGCCCCACGTGAACGTCACCGACGCGGCCGCACCCATCCCACCGCCGTCGATCCCCCCGGTCGACTTCGGCGTCGAACTCGCCGCCCGCCGGCCCAGCGCGGACGCGCCCCGGCGCACCACCGCTTCGGCACCGACCTCGGCGACCCCCGTGCCGCCGACACCGCGACCGCCCGCTACGAGGCGTCCCGCCGGCCCGCCGCCGACTACGTGGCGCGGCTGTCCCACACCCTGGCGACGCTGTTCACCTCGAACTCGGCCGGGGCGCGGCCGGTGCGCCGCAACCGCGGCAACGTGCCGCTGCGGCGCAGGATCGTGTACGGCATGGCCGGCTTCACCTCCGAAACCGCCACCACGTGGGCCTGGTTGTCGGCCCTCGGGCTGACCGGCGCCGAACGCACGGCGACCCGGCGGCGGGTGTCGCATATCCGCGGTGCGCTTCCCCGTGTTGCCGCTGGTGGCTCCGGCCGGCGCCGAGCAGGCGTTGGCTGGGCGCTGTACGGTGACCGGCGCTGAGTGTCGCATGTCCGCGCGGTGCGTTCCCCCGTGTTGCCGCTGGTGGCTCTGGTCTGTGCCGAGCAGGCGTTGGCTGGGCGCTGTACGGTGACCGGCGCCGAATGCAGGGCGGCACGGCGCTGAGTGTCGCATGTCCGCGCGGTGCGTTCCCCCGTGTTGCCGCTGGTGGCTCCGGCCGGCGCCGAGCAGGCGTTGGCTCGGCGCCGAACGGTCACGCCTGGATGGAGCCGTGTCCTCTCCGCCGGTCTCCGGGCGTTCCGGCCGGGTGGCCCCGGTCGGCATCCGCTTGTGGTCAGTGGGGTGGCGTGGCGGCGGTGAAGCGGGTGAGGTCCTTCATCTGGGTGCCTCGGTCGAAGGCGGCGGTGTAGGCCGGGATGCCGAGGGCCTGGCGGGTTTCGCGTTCGGCCAGCAGGTGTGCGTCGTGGAAGGGACGCAGGGCGGTGAGGGAGACGCCGGTCGCCTGGCGCAGGCCGGAGGCGGCGCCGAGGAGTTCGGCCGCGTGGACGTGCAGGCCGGCGGCGGAGGCCGCCCAGGCCAGGGATTCAAGGGTCCAGACCGGCCCCCAGCGGTCGTCGATGTCGCACTGCCTGCGCAGGGCGTCGCGCAGCAGGCCAGGGGACCTTCCGGGATCGCCGTGCCAGAGTTCGGTGAGCCCGCTCAGCCACCGTGCCCACGTGCAGGCCCAGGCGGCCCCGCTCTCCTCGGCCTCGGCGAGGTAGGTGTCGCGGGCGGCGGTCGCGACGGCCCGGTCGCCGAGGAACACCCACGCCATGGCCCACATCATGGTGGCCATGTGGGCGTCGCCGTACTCCCCGGCCCGGCGGAACGCGTCCCTGGCCCGCGCCAGCAGCGGCGCGGCGCGGATGTCGCCGTCGGCCAGCAGCGCGTGGAGGCCCTCGATGTAGGCGCCGGCGGCCGGCGATCCGCCGGGGGCGAGGCCGCGGAAGCGGGCCAGGAACGTGCCGGTCGCGGGCCGGTCTCCCTGCACGAGCGCGAAGAACACCAGCATGGCGGCGGCGCCCTCCCTGAGCGGGCCGGGGCACGCGGGGGCGGCGGCGCAGGTGCGCTCCAGCCAGAGGCGGCCCTCGCCGATGTCGCTGCTGAAGAACCAGATGCGGGCCCGGGCGAGGTCGGTGGCGATGGCCACCCCGTGGGCGGCCTCGGACGCCCGGGTCAGGCAGAAGCTGAGCGCGGCCCGCAGGTTCGGCAGCTCGCGCCGCAGCTTGGAAAGCCACTCGACCTCCTCGCGGCCGAACCAGCCGGCCGCCGCCGACGCCGCCATGCGCTGGTAGTGGTCGCGGTGGCGCCGCCGTACATCGCCCGCCGCGCCGAGGCCGGCCAGCCGGCGCGCGCCGTAGTGGCGGATGAGCTCAAGGAGCCGGTAACGCGTGCGGCTGCCGCGTGCGCTCACGGTCAGGATCGACTTGTGGACCAGGCTCGACACCAGGCCGGCGATGTCGTCGCGGGCGGTGCCCGCCGCGGCGCAGACCGCCTCGGCCGCCTCCAGGTCGAACCCGCCGGCGAACACCGACAGCCGCGCCCACAGCAGGCGCTCGGCCGGGGTGCACAGCTCGTGGCTCCAGTCGATCACGTCGTGCAGGGTGCGGTGGCAGGGCGGCGCGGTCTGCGTGCTGCCGCCGGCCAGCAGGCGGAACCGGTCGTCGAGGCGCTCCAGGACCTCCTCGGCCGAGAGTGTGCTCAGCCGTACCGCCGCGAGTTCGATCGCCAGGGGGATGCCGTCGAGCCGCCGGCAGAGCTGGGCGACGGCATCCTCGTTGGCGGCGGTGATGCGGAAGTCCGGCGCCGAGGCCGTGGCGCGGTCGAGCAGCAGCCCGACCGCGTCGTAGTCCGCCACTCCCTTGCCCGTGGCGTCGTTGAGGGGCGGCAGGGCCAGCGGCGGCACCAGCAGGGGGTGCTCGCCCGGCAGGCCCAGCCGGTGGCGGCTGGTGGTGAGCACCCGCAGGCCGGGCGCGGCCCGCAGCAGGGCGTCGGCCAGCGCCGCGACCGCGCCCACGAGGTGCTCGCAGTTGTCGAGGATCAGCAGCAGCCGCCTGCCGCGCAGGTGGTCGGTCAGGACGTCGCGGCGGGGGCGCGTCGACTGGTCGACGGCGCCGAGGGCCTGGGCCACGTGCTGGTCGAGCAGGCCGGGGTCGGTCAGGGAGGTGAGGTCGGCCAGCCACACGCCGTCGGGGAACGACCCGGTCAGCTCCGCCCCGGCCCGCAGCGCCAGCCGGGTCTTGCCGACCCCGCCGGCGCCGGTCAGCGTGACCAGGCGGCCCGCCGCGACAAGCCGCGCGATGTCGGTGAGCTGCCGTTCCCTGCCGACGAAGGTGGTGGTCTGCGCCGGAAGGTTGCCGCCCTCCTCGGGCACGCCGGTGTGGAGCAGCCCCGGGTCGGCGTCAAGGAGGCGGCGGTGCAGGTCGCGTAGCTCCTCGCCGGGGTCGATGCCGAGTTCGCCGGCGAGGCGGTCGCGCGCGGCCCGGTAGCACTGGAGGCCCTCGCCGCGGCGCCCCGACCGGTAGAGCGCGACCATCCGCTGCGCCCAGAACCGCTCGCGGTACGGATGACCGCCGGTCAGGTCGTGCAGTTCGGCGGCGACGCTCTCGTGGCGGCCGAGGGCGAGGTCGGCCTCGATCCGGAGTTCGAGCGCGGAAAGGCGCCTGTCGTTCAGGCCGGGGGCCACGTCGCGCCGCAGCACCTCCGAGGGGACGTCGGCGAGCGCCTCCCCCCGCCACAGCCGCAGCGCCTCCCCGAGGAGGCGCGACGCCCGCCCCATCTCGTCGGCGGCGGCCGCGGCCCTGGCACGCTCCACCTGGGTGTCGAAGCGGTGGAGGTCCAGGGCGGCGGGGCACAGCTCGATGGAGTAGCCGTGGGCGCGGGTGAGCAGCGGGGGGTGGGCTCCTGTGCCGCCGAGCAGGCGGCGCAGGCGCAGGATGTAGTTCTTCAGGGTGTTGCGGGCGCCGCCGGGGGGATCCTCGCCCCAGAGGCGGTCCACCAGGGTTTCGACGGTGACGACCCGGTTGGCGTCCACCAGCAGGGAGGCGAGCAGCACTCGTAGTTTGGCCGGGCCGACGGGCAGGTGGAGGCCGTCGTGCAGCGCTTCGATCGGTCCTAGGAGCTTGAATTCCCAGCCTGCGTCGCGCACGACGTAATGTAATCACATGAACACGCCATGTGAGGGCAGTGGCGACCCCCGAGGTCGTCACTGTGCCGGAGCCGCCGCCGTACCGCAGATGTCGACATGCCGGACTTGGCGCTGCGCGAGGCTCGCCATCGTCCCCCTTCTTCGTGTCTTCGAGACGGCGAAGGGCGCGCACCATGGGGGTGGCGCCCTTGCTTCAGCCGCAGATCACGCCCGACCGGCGCGGGTCAGCAGTTGCCGCGGTTGTAGACCCTGAAGACGATGGCCCAGCGGCCGAGGTATCTCGTCTCGTGGGCCGGCACGCAGACATACTCGTTCATCCCCGGCAGAAGATAGGTGACGAAGAGGCGTTCGCCGACGTTGGTGCAGTTCCTGTATTGCGCGACGTTGCCGTCCCGGAAGAGGCCGTGGGCGCACGCCAGCGCCGCCGGCGGGGTTTGCGCGGCCTCGGCGGCGGCGGGCGTTCCGCCGCTCAGCAACGCCGCACCGAGCAGCGCGCCGGCGAGACGCCCGGCTGTGCGCGCCATGCCCGCGCCGAAGGCGCCCCCGGTCGTGCGGGCACCGGCCTCTTTGGCGATTCGGAATCCAGTCACTGGTGCTTGCTCCTCCTGGTTCGCACCGCATTTGTGCGGCGTCGGCTGGCACGGGCGGATCTCCGTACCGCCCGTCGGTCGCCGCGGCCCCGCGGGACCGCGGACAGGCAGGAGCATGGCCCAGACCGCCGACACACCGGTCACTTCCCGGTCACACACCGCCCGTGCGTGCCGGTCGGGGTACGGTGCCCGGCCGGAGGGGCGGCCGGGGCAACGATTCGGATTCTCCGTATGCCGTCCCCCGCCCGGAACTGGAATGATCAACGAGTAGCTCCGCAGCCGGCGACACCCGCGCGACGCAGGGTCCAGACTCGCAGCAAAGAGGGACAATGGCGCACAATGCACCCGATTCCCGGTCACACCTCCAGATCGACACCACGATGCCGCATTCGGCCCGCGTCTGGAACTACTGGCTGGGCGGCAAGGACAACTACGAGGTCGACCGCCAAGTCGGCGACCAGGTCCGCGAGGTGTACCCCCAGATCGTGGAGGTGGCCCAGCACTCGCGTGCGTTCCTGGGCAGGGCGGTGCGCTTTCTGGCCGGCGAGGCGGGCATCACGCAGTTCCTGGACATCGGCACGGGCCTGCCCACGGCCGACAACACCCACGAGGTGGCCCAGCGCGTCAACCCGGAGTGCAGGATCGTCTACGTGGACCACGACCCGCTGGTCCTCGCACACGCCAGAGCGCTGCTGACAAGCACACCCGAAGGCGTGTGCGACTACATCGACGCCGACGTGCGCGACCCCGGGCGGATCCTGGAACTCTCGGCCCACACCCTCGACTTCGGCAGGCCTCTCGCCCTGATGATGCTGGGCATCCTTGGCAACGTGTGGGACGACGCGCAGGCGAAGAAGATCTGCGACCGCCTGGTGGCCGCCCTCCCCCCGGGCAGCTACCTGGTCCTGGAGGACGGCACCGACGTGGTCGACCCCCAGGCCTCCGCACGAGCCGAGCAGACCCGGGCCGAGGCGGGCGACCCCTACCGCCTGCGCGGCCTGCAGCAGATGGCGGAGTTCTTCGAGAACCTGCACCTGCTGGAGCCGGGCATCGTGTCGGTCTCACAATGGCGCCCCGACGCCACCCCCTGCGGAGTCCCGCCAGAGGTAGCGGCCTTCTGCGGCGTAGCGATCAAGCCATCACCCTGACATCACCTGCCCGCTTCACTCCCAGGTGCTGGTGTCGACGGTGAGGCCCTCGTGCTCGAAGTCGACAAACGCCACCTCGACAAAGTGAGGAGCCCCTCCGCATGAGATGTGGATGGGCTCCGGTGTTGCTGGTGAATCAGATGGCGGCCGGGGCCTTCTTGTACCAGTCCGTGATCACCTTGGTCAGGTGCACGACATTCTGCTGACGCATGATCGGGGCGAAAGCGTTCGGCTCGAAGTCCTCGTTCGCGGCCGTGGTACGCCAGAGACTGTCCTCGGTGACCGGGGCGGTCATGTGCCGGTCGAGCCGCTTGAAAAACTCCTGGATGTCGCCGTCCTCGGCCCCGTCCCCCCGTAGGTTGCGGTAGACGCCGCCCAAAACGCGAAGCATGCCCACCGAGCCTAGAAGTGAAGACTCGCGCAACCTCATGGCCTTGGTGGGGGGTGCAGGGGGCTCGTTCCTTTTCTTCTCGGAGAGCGCGGGGTCGTAGTTGTCGACGTCCTCCTCGGTGATCTCTGCAAGCGCGGTGAAAGCGATGGAGATGACATCCAGGAAGCCGCGAACACTTTCGATGACCTCGTTGTCGGTCAGCGACTCGACCTTCCTGCTGACGCGGCCACCGGGACCGGCGATTACGGCCCGAGTGATGTCGGCGACGTGCTTGGCGCCCATCAGGTTACGGTTGGTCAGAGTCATCCGATCCCGCTCGATGTCGACCTTGCCTAAGAAGAGTGGGTGGGTGACGATGTCACTGAGCGTGCGGTTGGCGATGCGCGAGGTGTCAAAGCGGGCCCGGACGGCACCAGAGATGCCCTTGGCATTGTCCGCAACGTCTACGAACATTTGCTGGCCCTTGACTCCGTCGGGCTCCACATAGATGTCAATACCGACGAACTCGTCCTTGAGTCGCTGCATTCGACCGATCAAGGCCTCCCGATCCTGCTCCAGCTTCGCCTTCTTGCCCTCGTTGGCGCGGTGGATCTCCCGGTCGATGCGAGAGACCTCATCTGTAATGCGCTTCTTTTCCAGGTGAACGCCGAGGATGCGGTGCTGGCCGTCGATCGTGATCAGGCGTCCGATGCCGCCGATGGACCACGGGACGGTGAGGTAGCCGACCGAGCCATCTTCGCTGATCGGCTCGAAGCGGCAGCCACCAGTGTCGCGGATGAGGAGGGCCGGAGCCACCCAGCCAGGGTTATCCGCAAGATACTGGCCAAAGCCCTTAGCGTGGTTAATATCCACCTTGCGGTTGTCCGGGTCCGGCTTGGCCGGGTCAGGGATGGTGAGGATGACCGAGAGGTCGGCGAGTGGGATGCGTGTCGTGTAAACGGTCCGACCGCCCTGACTGGTGCGGATCGCCAGATAGGTGGACTCTTCACGTACCAGGGAGAGGCGCGACGAGTCGACTGTGATGCTCATGGACACTTCCATTCCGGGCAAATGTAAGGCTACGCCCTATCGCGTAAGAACGAAAGCTATTCCGTCTGCACACTACCTGTCAATTAAAGTGTCTTAATTGACGGATTAGCGCCTCAAATGGCTATCATGCCAGACAATCTGGGACATGTAGGCGCGAATAATTGCCACCATGGCGCACTCCGAGCCGCAACATCCCTGCGGCACGAGCTTGTTTGTTGTAACCACGGAGATCCGTCGGCGCATCCCGGCCACCAGCGGGATAGATAGGCCGGGGCCGACGCGCATGGCATGCCCCAGCGTGGCGGAGCGGCCAGCAACCGGGTTGATTGACGGGAACATCAAGTCGCAACTCGGCGTTGCGGCCAATCGAATGGTTATCTGTGATGGTCCCATAAGAGGACCCGGCGTGATCACATCAGGCCGCTGTTCGCATAAGTCCTCTCAACGTCCCATTTATACGAGACATCTCCAAAAGGCAGTGATCATAGATTCCGTGCCCGAACAGGCAGTTCTAGCAGTACAACGTTACGACTATCCGAATTGTGAGGCCCCGCTAAACAACGCCTGTCACACTCGGGGCGGCTAGACCTCCCACACCTTCCGGTTCGTCCCTCACTCTCGCACTGCGCGAGGATCGAATCCCTGTTCCCGCCGACCGCAGTTACGATCGCGCGTGAGGGCAGGACCACGCGCTCGCGGCACTTCGGGCACCGCGCACCGAGCGGTTGGTGAGAATGAAGTGCGCCCCCGCGTCGGCCGCCCGGCAGCAGCTTGCGAGCCAGCTCGAAGCTCTCCCCTGGGCGTAATGCCACGAGGCCTTCCATGAGCCGTGCAGAGCCTGCGGTCAAGATCCGGCCCTGGCCGGAGGTCGGCGGAGGTCACTGCTTGGCGACGAGGCGGCCCTCGAATCGCACCTGGACCTCGTCGGCGACCTTCAGGGCGCCGAAGAACGCCGAGTAGGGCTTGATGCCCCACCGGCTCTGCACGACGGTCGCCGAGCCTTGGGCGAGGTCCTCGGTCAGGGAGCCCCGCACCTCCACGGGCTGGGTGGCGCCGGCCATGGTGAGGTCGCCCTCGACGCGGAACGACTCCGGGGTGCCCTCCACGCGGGTCGAGCGGAAGGTGATCGCCGGATGGCGGCCGGTGTCCAGGACCTTCTCGCGGAGGTTCTTCTCGATCTCCCGGCGGTCGGAGTCGGTCAGCGGTTTGACGCCGCCGGTCCCCTCCCGGACCTCAAGCGACTCGGCGACGATCTCGACCGTCACCGAGGACCCCGCGGGGTCGACCGAGGCCTCGCCGTGCCAGCGGGTGACCTCGATCGTGAGGTCGTGGCCCGCCTTCGCGCCCAGGCCGGTGCGCCCGGTGCTGAGGAGGAGCCGCCCGGACTCGGGTCCCAGTGTGTAGCCGCCAGCGGTAATGGTCATCTCCCCAGGCTAACCCCCGGGTGGGAGCGAAAGCCGCTCCACCGCGGTCGGCGGCGTGGCGGGATCCGTGTCCCGGCTGAGCGGGGACGCCCTCACCCGCCGATGCGATAAGGCCTCATCATCTCGTTGTCCTCGTGCTCAAGCATGTGGCAGTGCCACACGAACAACCCCTCCCGGTCGAACACCACCCGGACCCGCGTGACCTCCTTGGGGTAGGCGATCACCGTGTCCTTGAAGCCGCTCTCCCACCGCTCGGGGTCCCGCGCGACGCCCCCGAACCGCTGCCGGTTCACGAGCTGAAGCTGGACCTCGTGAATGTGGATCGGATGGGCGTCGGCGGTGAAGTTGTGGATCTCCCACACCTCGATCGCGCCCAGCGCCGGGTTCTCGGTGATCGGATCGCTCCACATCATCGCCACCGGGCGCCCGTCTCGCATCACCCCCAGGCTCATCTTCACCGGGCTCACGCCCCGCCGTACCGCCGAGGCGCTCTCCAGCAGGACGACCTGACGGGTCACCGTCGCCGTCCCGATCGGGGTGAAAGGGGGCAGGGTAAGCCGGTCGGGGGGAACACTGCGATCGGGTGCGGTGAGGGCCCGCACGGTGAACCTGAGCACCTGCCCGGTGCCCGCCGGATCGGCCGGCGCCGCGCCGCCCCGCCGCTGGAAGGGGCCGTCGGGCCCCTCGTTGACGAGGTAGAGCTGCGTCCCGCTCGCGGTCCCGGTGAAGTCGACGATCACGTCGGCCCGCTCTGCGGGGGCCAGCAGCAGGTTTTCGAGCTCCACGGGCGCGGGCAGGAAACCCCCGTCCGAGCCGATCATCCAGAACGGCAGAGCCGACTCGGCGGCCCGGCGCCCCGGAGGGGCGGACACGATCCTCAGGTCGAGGAAACGGGAGTTGCACCCGTTGAGCAGCCGGAGCCGGTAGCGGCACGGCTCCACCGCGAGGGCGGGCCAGGTGGCGCCGTTCACCACCATCACCTCCCCGAAGAACTCCGGGCCCCAGATCGGGGGGACGTCGCTGCCGGGAATGTAGGGCCCGGTGGTGCCGTCGAACCGGCTGCGTCCGGCGGGGTAGGCGAGGGAGCCGTCGGCCGCGAAGGATCTGTCCTGGATCAGCACCGGGATCTCCCGGTAGACCGTGCCCGCCGCGTCGCCGGGCGCGGGCGCCGGACCGGGCAGCACCCCCGCCGGCAGATCCCCGCGACCGCCGCGCAGCAGGTAGAAGCCGGCCAGGCCGGCGTAGACGTTGATCCGGGTCATCCCGAGAACGTGATCGTGGAACCACAGGGTCGCGGCCCGCTGGTTGTTGCCGTACCGGTAGAGCGCCGACCCCGCCTGCCAGCCCATGCCGTACCGTTCCTCGAACGCCTTGGCGAAGGGCGCGTACCGCGACCCCTCGGCCGCGTAACCGGCCGGGATGTTCGCGGCGGCGGGCAGAAACCACGCCTCGGGGTGGCCGTCGCTGTAGTCGGCGCTGAACCCCCCGTGCAGGTGGGTGACGATCGGCACCGGCCCCCTGTAGGGCCCGGGCGTGGCGGCGAACTCGGGGCGGTAGTCCCGCCCCGCCGGTCCCCCGGGCGGGTTCGCCCAGTGCAGGGTCGGGTCGACCGGCAGCATATGGGGCAGGTAGCGGCCCGCCGCGTCGACCAGCTCGTTCACCCAGCGCACGCGGACGGGGCGGCCGACCCGCGCCTCGATCGTGCGGGCCGGCGTGGCGAAGGTCGACGGCTCGTGGGCCGAGCCGTACCCCAGCACCGTCGTCGCGGGGAGGCCAGGGGGCAGCATCTGCTGCCGGAACCGGCGGACCGCGATCGTGTAGTCGTCCTCGGGGCCGGTCGCCGCGGGATCCCTCGGCATCGGCCGGGGGATCGGCAGGGCCACGGCGTATTTGGGGATCGAGGCGGGGGCGAGCACGGGCAGCGCCGTGCGGGAGGATCGGGCGAGGAGCAGGAGCCCGGCACCGGCGCCGCCCGCGAGGAACTCTCTCCTTGAGGGCACGTCAACCTCCCGGTGAGCGACGACCGCCTGTTGTAGATGCCCGCCGCGACCACAAGGAAGGACCTTGAGACGGGAAAACCCCCGGCTGGGATCGGTCGATCGGCGCCTGCCGCCCGGCGGCCCGCGCCGCCCGGACGGTCATGCGCCGGTACCCACATCGGCCCACATACCGGAAAAGACATGCCAAAATCCTTCGCAACACCTCTCAAGGACAACACTTAGTACGGCAAAGCCCGACGACGCCGACAACCCTCCCCGCGGCGTTCGGTTATCGTGCGCCGGAGGGCAGTCCACGACCAGCCCGGGAGCACATCCATGAGCATCTCCGCAGGACCGCCCGGGCCTGGAGAGCTCCGGCGCCACCTGGGCGTGTCCGACGCCGTGCTCGTCGGGCTTGGCTCGATGCTCGGCGCGGGGGTGTTCGCCGTGCTCGCCCCGGCCGCGGCGGCCTCGGGCGGGGGCCTGCTGCTCGGACTGGCCGTCGCCGCCCTCGTCGCCTACTGCAACGCAACCTCCTCGGCCCGCCTCGCCGCCCGCTATCCGCGATCCGGCGGCACCTACGTCTACGGCACCGAACGCCTGGGCGAACTGTGGGGCTACCTGGCCGGGTGGAGCTTCGTCACCGGGAAGACGGCCTCGTGCGCGGCCATGGCGCTGACCGTCGGCCTGTACGTGTGGCCGGGGCAGGCGCACGCGGTGGCGGTGGCGACGGTGGCGGTGCTCACGGCGGTCGACTACGCGGGGGTGCGCAAGGCGGCGTGGCTGACCCGGGCGATCGTCGCGTTCGTGCTGGTGGTGCTGGCCGCCGTGGTCGTCGCCTGCCTCGCGGGCGGCGCGCCGCCGCGCCCGGCACCGGGCGGCGCGGCCTTCACCGCCGCGGGGGTGTTGCAGGCGGCGGGCCTGCTGTTCTTCGCGTTCGCCGGCTACGCGCGCATCGCCACGCTCGGCGAGGAGGTCCGCGACCCGCGCACGACCATCCCCCGGGCGATCCCGCTGGCGCTCGGGCTCACCCTCGCGGTGTACGCCGCGGTGGCCGTCGCCGTACTGGCGGTGCTCGGGCCCGGCCGGCTGGCCCGCGCCGCGGCGCCCCTGGCCGAGGCCGTGCGGGCGGCCGGGGTGCCCGCACTGGTGCCGCTGGTGCAGGCCGGGGCGGCGGTGGCCGCCGCCGGGTCGCTGCTGGCGCTGCTGCTCGGCGTCTCACGCACCACCATGGCCATGGCCCGCGACCGGCACCTGCCGCACACCCTGGCCGCCGTCCATCCGCGCCGCCATGTGCCGCACCACGCCCAGCTCGCGGTCGGCGCGGCCGTGGCCGCCCTGGCGGCGACGCTCGACGTGCGGGGGGCGATCGGCTTCTCGTCGTTCGGGGTGCTCGTCTACTACGCGATCGCCAACGCCTCGGCGTGGACGCTCTCCCCGGGCCTCACGGCGCGGATCGTGCCGGGGGCCGGGCTGCTCGGCTGCCTGGTCCTGGCCTTCACCCTGCCTTCCGCCTCGGTCCTGTGGGGAACGCTGGTGCTCGCCGCCGGCGCCGCCGCCTACGGCGTACGCAAGGCCGTCGCGGCCCGCCGCCCCTGAGCGACGCACCACTCACGGGCCGCCCACGCCATGCCATGCCGCGAAAACTCGGCCAGGACGAATACCCGCACGATCCCCCTGGCGGACGCCACCCCGGCGCCGCCCAAGGCGGGCCGCGCCGGAGCCGGACATCACGGCATCAGACAGGCGACCCCCCGTGCGGCGAAGGCCGCCAGGTAGCCCGGCTCGGGCGATTCGCCCCGGCCGCCAGCCCGCTCCGGAGCCGGACGTCACGGCATCAGGCGGTGCAGGTCGCGCGGGAACAGCGTGGCCAGGCGGATGTTGCCGGCCCCCGTGAGGCGGGCCGTCCACCTCTCCAGCCCGAGCGCGAACCCCACGTGCGGCGGCATCCCGTGCCGGAAGGCCGCCAGGTAGCCCGCATACGGCCCGGGCGACTCGCCCCGGGCCGCCAGCGCGGCCAGGTAGTCCTCGTGGCGGTGCAGCCGCTGGCCGCCCGTGACCAGCTTCGCGCGGGCACCTCGGGCGGCTCGGCCCGGAAGACGGGCCCGGTCTCGTAGACGCGCTCGAAGACGCCGACCATGGTCTGCTTGAAGAACTGCTGCGACGGGAGTGCGGGCGAGAAGGGAACTCGCGGTGCCACCGCACTTTCGCCGCCGCTGGGCGCGGGGGCCTCGATGGGCCCGGTGACGGGGGCCGGCCGGCGGGGCGTTGGGCGCCGGGCGGGCGCTTTTCCTCCCCGCGCTCGGGAGGGTCTTCGCCGCCGGCGGGCAGGTCCGCCTTCCCGGCTTCCGGCGGCTCTCCGGCATCTGCCCGCGCCCGGTGGCTACTCGTCTCCGTCGACGCGTTGCGGCGAAGGCTGCGCCCGCTCCGCCGTACGCCGCAAGCACATTCCCGCCCCCCGGCGATGGAGACATCTTGCTTTGATCTCCGACACAGTGTGTCGTAACCGCCCTGCCGGGCGGTGCCGATTATGCGGTGAATCAGCACCACTCATCCCGAGCGCCCATTTATCGGCATATTTGATCGCTTTATGCATGAATGACGCCCTTACGCATCACTCTTCCACAGATAAGCTCATTTCAGCATTAGTGCGAAGTTTCAAGATCGAACGGCAGGTCCCGGCGCCAAGAATCCCACATAGGAGCAACATTTTGGGTCGACACCGCCTCAATCTCGATTTATCGTCGCGTTGGCGACAAGTAGGTGCAGGGAGGCAATTGTGCTGGACGACAATCCACCTCGAAACACCGGCTTACCCATCGCATCTGCCGATAACCTGGATGGAACGATCCATTTCATCGCACGCCGCCTCATTGTGCACCTGGCCGCTCCCGACGGCCAGCTCACCACTCCCGGCAGTGTCGACGCCCAGGTCCGCGCCGCCCTCGCCGCCCTTCCCGAAGGCACGACGGTCCTGCGAGGCCCGAGCCGTACCGGACGTCTGCTGGTGCTGCTCCCCGACAGCGGCGCCTCCCCCGCCGACACCGTCCTGTCGCAGCTCGCCGCGGCCGAGACCACCGCCGCCATCGCCCACGTCGAACCCGACCTGGCCGACCGCGCCCAGGTCGTCCCCAACGACCCCCGCTACCCCCAGCAGTGGGGGCCCGGCGCCGTCAACGCCGAAGCCGCCTGGGACCTGCAGACCGGCGCCCCGGGCGTGCTCATCGGCGTCATCGACTCCGGCATCTCCCTCACCGCCGACACCCTCGACCACGACGACCTGAACGACCCCGCCCGCATCACGCTCGGCACCGACTACGTCGACGGCGGCACCCCGCGCGACCTCAACGGCCACGGCACCCACGTCACCGGCATCGCCGCCGCGACCGGCGGCAACGCCGCCGGCGTCGCCGGCATGAACTGGGGCTCCCCCGTCTACATCTGCCGCACCCTGGACGCCGCCGGCAACGGCAGCTCCGCCGACTTCGCCGACGCCGTCGAGGAGATCACCGACTACGCCGCCGCCCGCGGCCTCAAAGCCGTCATCAACTACTCCGGCGGCGGCGGCCACAACATCACCAAGCAGCAGGCCTGCCAGTATGCCTCCGACCGCGGCATGCTGCTGGTCGCCGCCGCCGGCAACGACGGCGCCGGGCCCGTCATCTGGCCCGCCGCGTATTCCACCACCGTCCCCGGGGTCATCGCCGTCGGCTCCACCGACCCGGGCGACACCGTCTCCGACTTCTCCAACGTCGGCCCCGAGATCACCGTCGTCGCCCCCGGCCGCAACATCCTGTCCACCCTCCCCACCTACAGCGTCGACCCGGCCCTGCCCCTCAACTACGGCGAACTCAGCGGCACCTCCATGGCCGCCCCCCTCGTCACCGGCCTGGCCGCCCTCATGTGGAGCCGCCACCCCGGCCACACCAACACCAAGATCAAGCAGTGCCTCCAGGACAGCGCCGCCAACCTCGGCAGCGCCGGCTTCGACAACGCCTGGGGCCACGGCCGCGTCGACGCCCGCGCCGCCCTCACCCGCGGCGACCTCGTCATCCCCCGCACGGTCCTGCGCCCCTGCCCGCCGCCCGTCCCCACCAGCCGCCTCACCCTGTGCCTGCCCACCACCTCCGTGCGCTGCCCCTCCCGCCTGCCCGTCCTGTGCCCCGTCTCCACCCTGCGCTGCCCCTCGCACATCGACGGCTGCCCCTCCCGCCTCGGCTGCGCCACCGCCCCCCACCCTGCCGAACCCACCGTCCTCGACCGGATCCTGTCCCGCCTGGACGACCTCGAACGACGCCTGCCCCCCGACGACCCCGCCGAGACGTCCTGGTTCTACCTGGACGACAACGGCGACATCCACGAGGTCTGACTCCATGCTCAGCAAGAGCACCACCCTGGCCCGCCGCGCCGTCCGGCTCCTGCTCGACCGCGGCCTGGTCACCCCCGCCGACGTCCACCGCTACGGTCTCAGCGCACGCGACGCCTCCGAGTCCAACGGCGTCGTCCTGGTCGAACTCGGCGACGGCCGAGGCTACGCCGTCAAGGAGACCACCGGCCCCCGCGACGACGCCCAAGGCGACCCCGACCGCGAGATCGCCCTCTACCGCACCGCACACGACGCCCCCGCCACCGCCCACCTGCTGCCCCGCCTGGAACTCTACGACCCCGACACCGGCCTGCTGGTCCTGGAGGGCGTCGTCGCCGCCCGGCGGCTCGACCGGCTCCCGCCGCCCCGCGACCCGCTCGACGAGCGCACCGCCGCCGCCTTCGGCCGCACCCTGGGCGCCTGGCACCAGGCCGCCGCCGCCCTCCCGCCGCTGCGGCCCGTGCGGCCCTGGCTGCTCGACATCGCCGGCCCCCGCCGCCTGCCCGTCCTCAACCACGACGAACGGCTGCGCCCCCTGGCCGACGCCATCGCCGCCGACCCCGCCCACCGCGCCGCGATGGACGCCGTCGCCGCCGCCTGGACCTGCGACACCGCCATCCACGGCGACGTGCGCTTCAGCAACGTGCTGATCCGCCCCAGCGGCTCGGCCCTGCTGGTCGACTGGGAGTCCGCCGGCACCGGCGACACCCGCTGGGACGTCGCCGGCGGAGTCCAGGAATATCTCAGCGCCGGCGCGCCACCTCCCACCGTCGAGGCGTTCCTCGACGGCTACGCCCGCGGCCGCGGCCGCCCCGCCGACCGCGCCCGCCTGGCCCCCTTCACCGCCTGCCGCCTGCTCATCCGCGCCCTCCAGCTCGCCACCTGGCTCCCCGAGCCACACGCCGAGATCCAGCGCCACCGCGCCCTCGCCCGCGACGTCCAGCCCCTCGGAGCCGCCTGACCTGAACCGACCCTGAAGCCCCCACAACGAGGCGGGACCCACCTCCGACCGAACCGGAGGCCCTCGCCCGACGACCCCTGTCCGCCCTCCAAAGCCCGTCGAACCACGATCCCACCACCCGGAGCCGCCCAGTGATCCACCCCGACATTCCCGCCGCCGGAGCCATGCTCGCCGGCCTGCCCCCCGACCAGGAGGACCTGGAACGCACCCTGTACTCCTGGTATCTCACCGCGATCCCCCTGCCGCCCCGCCCCGCCTCGTCCTCACCCCTGGACGTCAACCCCGGCGGAGCCCTGGACGCCGCCCACGCCGACTCCACCCGCTTCGTCGGCGGATGGCGCGCCGAAAGCACCACCCCCCGCGGCGGCGTCGTCGCCTCAAACGGCGAACTGCGCAGGCACCTGCCCCGTTCGGGCTACACCGTGCCCGCCCGGCCGGGGCTGCCCGCCCGCCCCGGCGACGCGCTGCTCGCCCGCGCCGCGTGGACCTGGCACGACACCGATCGCGGATTCTGGCACACCCGCCGCGGCATCTGGCCGCCGAAAGGCGCCGACCGGCTCACCCGCACCTACCTCAACGTGTCCTTCGACGGCGCCCCGAGAGTGATCGCGCTGCTCACCCGCCTGCTCGCCGAACACCCCCACATCGCCTACCAGATCAAACTGCCGCTGTCGGCCGGCCACAGCGGCAGGGCCGACGCCGTCGTGCTCTACCTCGGCGCCCCCGACGCCGCCGACCTCGACGCCGACCTGCGCGCCGTGGCCGCCGCGCTCACCGGCGTCCTGCGGCCCCCGCGGCCCCGCTTCACCCACGCCCTCGCCCCCGGCATCGGCCAGGCCGAAGGCCCCCTGGACGGCGCCAGCTTCGGCCAGACCCGATGCGGCCTGCTCGCCCAGACCTGGCGCGCCATGCCCTCGCGGGCACGCCACGACCCACCGGCCGTCACCCGCGCCATCACCACCGGCTTCACCTCCGCCGGAATCGACCCCGCCCGCCCTTACCTGCTGGCCGTAGGCGACGAAGGACACCCGTGAACCACGCGGACAGAGCCGCACACATTGCGGACAAGCTAGTCAAGGAAGCCCTCTGGGACGGCGCACGCGCCACCTGGCTCGGCGACGAGATCGAACCCGACGCCTCCGGCACCGGCGGCACACTCACCTATCGAGCACTCGGCGGCGACCTGTACGGAGGAACCGCCGGCATCGGCCTGTTCCTCGCCCGCTACGCCGCCGCCTCAGGTGACGCCCCCGCCGCGGAGACCGCCCGCGCGGCACTCGCCCACGCCACAGTCTGGGCCGAGCGCACCCGCCCCGGCGGCGCCCTCATGTCCGGTACGGCAGGCATCGCCACCGCCGCCCTCGACGCCGCCCACCTGCTCGGCGACGACGGCCTGGCCCGGCACGCCGCCCGGCTCACCCGCGCCACCGTCCACCGCATCCCCGCGGCCGCCGACCTCGTCGGCGGCCGCGCCGGCACCCTGCTCGCCCTCACCCACCTCGCCCGCCGCCTCCCCGACGCCGAGGACCGGGCCCGCGCCGCCCGCGCCGCCGACGCCACCGCGACAAGCCTGCACACCCAGGCCCGCCCCGGCCCGCTCACCGGCATCTGCTGGCCCTCCGACCTCGGCGGCGCCCCCCTGTGCGGCCTCGCCCACGGCGCCGCCGGCATCGCCCTGGCCCTGCTGGAGCACGACCCCGCAGGCCCCCGCGCCCTCCACACCGCGGCCGAGGCCGCCACCTTCGAACGCGCCTGGTTCTCCCCCGAGCACGGCACCTGGGCCGACCTGCGCGACCTCGCCACCACCGGCCCCACCTGGCCCGAACACTGGTGCCACGGCGCCCTCGGCGTCGGCGTCGCCCGGCTGCGCCTGTACGACCTCACCGGCCGCCCCGTCTACGCCGCCGAGGCCGGCGCCGCCGTCGACTCCGCCGCCCGGCGCCTCAACGACGCCGCCGAGCACCCCGCCCCCGTCGACATGTCGACCTGCCACGGCCTGGCGGGCGCCGCCGAACTCCTGCTCGACGCCGCCCGCGTCCTGCGCCAGCCCGCCCTGCGCGCCCTGGCCGCGGAAACCCTCACCACCGCCGCCGGCCACGTCACCGGCGACGAATGGCCCTGCGGCATCCCCGGCGGCGGCGAGAACCCCAGCCTGTTCACCGGCCTGGCCGGCATCGGCACCGCCCTGCTCCGCGTCCACGACCCCGCCCTCCCCTCGACCGTCGCCGCCTATGCTGGAGCCACCATGCAGGCCCGCCTCGTCGTCCAGCTCACCTGCCCGCCCCAGACGCCGCCCGAAGCCCTGCGCGAGCAGGTCGAGACCGTCAGCGCCGCCGTCCCCGGCGCCCGCGTCGAACGCGTCTCCCCCCGCGGCCGCGCCCTGCTGCGCCTGCCCGCCGGCGCCGACGTCACCACCGCCCTCGACGCCCTCAACCGCACGGGCGGCGTCGCCTACGCCGAACTCGACGTCACCGACACCGCCCAGGACTGACCGGCCCGGCACAGCCCGGCACAGTCCGGCGGCACCGTCCCGCCGCATGGTTGCACCCCGCCGCGCTCGTCCCCGTGCGCCCACCCCCGGGTACGGCGTAGCCTCCAACAGACGCACCGCACATCCAGGAGGCTCCCCCCTTGACCGACGACGTGCCGAACCCTCCCACGCAAGGCCGTCCCCGCATCAACACCGACGTCCCCCACTCCGCCCGCATCTGGAACTACCTGCTCGGCGGCAAGGACAACTACCCGATCGACCGCGCGGCGGGCGACGCCATCTGCGCGTCCTTCCCCGGCATGGCCGACATCGCCCGCTGCTCGCGCCACATGCTCACCCGCGTGGTGAACTTCCTCGCCGCCGACGCCGAGATCCGCCAGTTCCTCGACATCGGCACCGGCCTGCCCACCACCGACAACACCCACGAGGTCGCCCAGCGCGCCGCCCCCGCCTCGCGCATCGTCTACGTCGACAACGACCCCCTCGTCCTCGTCCACGCCCAGGCCCTGCTCACCAGCACCCCCGAAGGCGCCACCGACTACATCGAGGCCGACGTCCGCGACCCCGCCCTCATCCTGACGGCCGCCGCCGACACCCTGGAGTTCACCGAGCCGACCGCCCTCATGCTGATGGGCATCCTCGGCCTGGTCTCCGACTACGACGAGGCCCGCACCATCGTGACCCGCCTCATGGACGCCCTGCCGCCCGGCAGCTACCTCGCCCTCTACGACGGCACCGACACCGACCCCGCCTACGTCGCGGCCTTGGAGCGGCACAACGCCAGGAGCGGGGTCGTGCCGTACATCCCGCGGAGCCCGGAGATGATCGAGGCCTACTTCGACGGGTTCAAGCTGCTGGAGCCCGGTGTCGTCCCCGTCACCCGCTGGCGGCCCGACCCCTCGCCGTGGGAGACGCCCGACGTCGCCTGCTTCGGCGGTGTCGCCGTGAAGACCTGACCCGCCGCCGCCCCGGGCGGGCCGCGTGTGCCGCCCGCCCCGCGGGCGTGCGCTGTGAGCGTGCTGTGTGCGGTTTGTGAGCGGCGGGGCCGAGGGTGTCCTCATCACCTATCACCCCGGAGGAACGGGTCAATGTCCCAACATGTCCTTTCACCGACTCGCCCGCCGCGGGCACGCACGGTCACCGCTGCGGCGCTGACCGCGACCCTGGCCTTCACCGCGGCGCCACCGGCCGCCCTGGCCGCACCACACGCCGGCAGCCCCGCCCAGACCCGGCACGCCCAGATCCGGCAGCTGGCGCGCGACCTCGTGAACGCCGGGGCGCCCGGCGTGATCGTGCGCGTCGACGACGGCACCGGACGGCCGGTCGAGATCGCCGAGCAGGCCCCCTGGGCCAGGCGCGACCACGTCCTCAAGGCCGGCGACGAGTTCCGCGTGGCCTCCAGCACCAAGACCGTGACGGCCACCCTCGTACTGCAACTCGCCGCCGAGGGCAGGCTCGCCCTCACCGACCCGGTGGACAGGTGGCTGCCGGGCAAGGTGCCGGACGGCAAGGCGATCACGCTGCGCATGCTGCTCAACCACACCAGCGGCCTGGCCGACTACACCGAGGACGCCGCGGTCCTGCCGTCGATCCTCGGCAAGGACCGGCGCCGGTGGACCTCCGCCCAACTGCTCGCCGCCGGGGTGAAACACCCTCCGCTGTTCGCGCCGGGCACCAAGTGGTCCTACAGCAACACCAACTACGCCGCGCTCGGCGCCGTCCTGGAACGCGCCACCGGGGCGAGCCTCGCCGGCCTCGTCCGGGACCGCATCGCCCGGCCCCTCGGCCTCAGGCACACCTACCTCGCCACCGACTCCACCTGGCGCGGCCCCCACGCCCGCGGCTACGAACCGGACGCCGCCCACATGCCGCCCGCCGTACCCGCCGCGTGGAGGCACCTCGCCGGGCCACGCCGCCACGGCCACGTGAACGTCACCGGCAACAACCCGGCGTGGGGAGGCGCGGCCGGAGCCCTGGTGTCCACCGCGCAGGACTGGTCCCGCTTCACCACCGCCCTGATGTCGGGCAAACTGCTGCCCGCCGCCCAGCTCGCGCAGATGCGCACCACCGTGCCGGTGGACCCTCGGCACCCCGGCGGCCCCGGCTACGGCCTCGGCGTCCAGACCGCCGCCCACCCCTGCGGCACGTTCTGGGGGCACGACGGCGGCATGCCCGGCTACCTCACCACCGGCATCACCGACCGCACCGGCACCCGCTCGGCGACCGTCCTCATCTCGGCGGAACTCTGGGCCGAGTTCGAGGCCGACCCAAAGATCGCCAAGGCCGCCCAGGCGCTCCAGACGGCGGTCACGTGCACGATGTTCGGCAAGCCCGTGCCGGCCGCCCTGCGGCGATGACCGCGGTGACCAGGTCCTCGGCCTCCGGCCGCGACAGCGCCGCACCCTCGGCGTAGGCGGCGGCGAACCCGGCGGCGCCCAGCACAGCCTCGGCCCGCCGCGCCACCGCCCGCACATCGCCGTCCGCGGCGTCCTCCCGGCCCCGCAGCACGGCGGCGGCCCCGAGCAGCCGCCCCGCCCGCTCCGGCCGGCCGCGGCCCAACTCGGCCGCGGCGGCCGCGACCGCCGTCGCCGGTGCGACCGGCGTGTGCCAGAGCAGCGTCATGTGCACCGCCGGATGGTCGAGCCGGCGCACCGCCTCGTCCGGAAACCCCTCCTCGACGTCCGCGTGCGCCAGCACACCCAGCAGCAACGCGGTCAGATGCGGAGTCGACCGGCCGGGCGGCGCCTCGGCCAGACCGGCCCGGGCGTGTTCGCGGGCCGGGCCTAGCCGCCCGGCCCGCCACTCCAGCCGCGCCAGGCCCAGGCACACCTGGGCCTTCGACTCGGCCGACCGGACCCCGCCGGACAGGGCCGCCAACCGCCGCCGCCCGCCCTCCACATCGCCGGTCTCCGCCAGGTGCAGCGCCGCCGCCACCTCGCTCTCCGTCATGTGCTCGGGCATGCCGAGCTCCCGGAAGCATCGGCTGGCCCGTTCCACCAGCTCGGGCGCGCCGGCCGTGTCGCCGGACCGCCGCAACGCCGAGTTCAGGGTGCTCAGCGCGATCGCCAGCCCCCACCGCTCGCCGAGCTCCTCAAAGCCGCTGCGCGCCCGCGACAGCAGGCGCACCGCCTCGGCCGCGTGCCCGGTGTTCAAAGCCAGCACACCCCGGACCAGCAGCGCCAGCGACCGGCCCCACGGATCCGCCGGCCCGCCCGCCGCGGCCGCGTCGCGTCCCGACCGTACGGCGAGAGCCATCCGCCCCACCTCCAGAATCGGATGGCCACCGGGAACGGCACACTCCAGCGCCACCGCGATCCGGCCGAACGCAGCCTCCGCCTCCTCCGGCCCGCTCAACGTCTCCACGGTGGCGAGCGCGTGCGCGACCACCACCACCGGGCGGTGCTCCGCCGGGCCGGGAACCGCAAGCACCCGGCCGAGCAGGTCCAGCGACTCGGGCGGATGGTCGCGCAGGAACCAGTACCAGCACATCGCCACACCGAACCGGACCGCCAGGCCGGCGTCGCCGCACTCGACCGCCCAGCGGATCGCGGCCGACAGGTTGTCCCGCTCCACCGACAGGCGGGCCAGCCAGCGCAGCTGATCCGACGTGCGCAGACCCGGGTCCGCCGCCTCGGCCAGCTCAAGCAGGAACCTCGCGTGCCGCCCGCGCGCGACGCCGGCCTCGCCGCGCCCGGCCAGCCGCGCCAGGCCGTACTCCCGCACGGTCTCCAGCATGCGAAAACGCGGCTCGGCCGGATCGGCCGCCTCCACCGGGTGCAGCAGCGACTTGTCGGCCAGCGCCGTCAGCAACTCCCGCACCTCGCCCCCACCGCCGACCGCCCGCGCCGCGTCCTCGGCGAAACAGCCGGGCACCACCGCCAGCCGCTCCAGCAGCACCCGCTCCCCCGCGCCGAGCAGATCCCAGCTCCAGGCCACCGCGGCACTCAGCGTGCGATGCCTCGGCAGTGCCGTACGGCTGCCGCCGGTGAGCAGCCGGAAACGATCGCCGAGCCGCGCCGCGACCGCCTCGACCGGCAGGGCGCGCATCTGCGCGGCGGCCAGCTCGATCGCCAGCGGCAGGCCGTCCAGGCGACGGCAGATCTCGGCCACCGCCGCCAGCGCCCCGCCCTCCGGCGCGAAGCCCGGCCGCACGGCGGCGGCCCGGTCGTGAAACAGCCGGACAGCCGCGCAGGCGCGGACCCCCTCGGCGTCCGCCCCCGGTCCTGGCAGCTCCAGGGGAGGCACCGGGTGCAGGGTCTCGCCGTCGATCCGCAGCGCCTCCCGGCTCGTCGCCAGCACCCGCAGCCCCGGGCAGCGGCCGAGCAGGAACCCGGCGAGGGCCGCGGCCGCCTCGATCACGTGCTCGCAGTTGTCCAGCACCAGCACCAGCTCGTCGTCCCCGACCGTCTCGGCCAGGTGCTCCGCGACCGCCTCCGGGGCTACGGGCCGCCGCGGCGCGCCCCGGTCACGCGCCCGCAGCACGTCCAGCACCACGCGCGGCACATCGCCTGCGCCGGCCGGGGCCAGCGGGACGAACCACACCCCGCCGGGCGGCGTGAGCAGGCGGCCGACGGTGCCCGCCAGCCGGGTCTTGCCCGAACCCCCGGCGCCGACCAGGGTGACCAGGCGCACCCGGCCCAGCAGATCCACCACGCGGCGCACGTCGCCGTCGCGGCCCACGAAGCTGGTGAGCGGAACCTCCAGGTTGCCCAGCGGCCGGCGGGGCCGGGCCGGCTCGCCGCGCAGCACCGCCAGGTGGGCCTCCTGGAGATGCGGCCCGGGGTCGCTTCCGAAGGAGTCCGCCAGCAGGCCGCGGATCCGCTGGTAGGCGGCGAGCGCCTCGGCGCCGCCGCCGTTCGCCGCCAGCGCCCGGATCAGCTGCGCGTGCAGCCGCTCGCGCAGCGGGTGCGCGGCGGCCAGCGACTCCAGCTCGGCGACCAGGTCCGGACCGGCGCCCAGCGCGAGATCGGCCTCGACCCGGTCCTCCAGGGCGGCCAGCCGGGCACGCTCCAGCCGCTCGGCCTCGGCGGCGGCGAACGGCGCCTCACGCACATCCGCCAGAGCCGGGCCGCGCCACAACCCGAGCGCCTCGCGCAAGGCGGCGGCGGCCTCGGCGGGCCGCGACCGCGCGAGCGCGAGCCGTCCCTCGCGGGCCAGCCGCTCGAACCGGACGGCGTCGACCGCCTCCGGCCCGACCGCCAGCCGGTATCCGGCCGGGCCCGAGACGACCAGCCCGGGATCGCCCAGGACGCCCCGCAACCGGGACACGAGCGACTGCAGCGCGTGCAGGTGGCCGCCGGGCGCCGCCTCACCCCACAGCGCCTCGGCCAGGGTGCTCTGCCGTACCGGCCGCCCGGCGTCCAGCACCAGCCTGGCCAGCAGCACCCGCAGCCGCGCACCCCCCACCCGCACCGGGCCTGCGGCGGTCTCCAGCGTCAGAGGCCCGAGAACACCGACACGCACCTGTCCACTCGCGTTCGCCATGGCAGGCACTCTTCCAGATCCCGGCCCCTCGGGAACGCCGCCGCAGACGTCACGGCTTTCCACTGCCGGCAAATGGGATGTCGGGTCTACAACCGGAAGTGGGACGCGTGCTCGGCCCCGCCATATTCTGCCTCCCATATATGGGATATCCTCCCGGATATGGGACATGATGAAGTGGAGGCGCGGCTCGCCCGCCGGCTGGCGCTCCTGCGCACCGACCACGGCTGGCCGCTCGACGAGCTCGCCCGCCGGACCGGCGTGAGCCGCTCCACCCTGTCGCGCCTGGAGCGCGGCGAGATCAGCCCGACGGCGGGCCTGCTCGGGAAACTGTGCACCGCCTACGGGCGCACCATGTCGCAACTGCTCGCCGAGGTCGAGGCCGAGCCGCCCCAGCTCGTCCGCGCCGACCGGCAGCTCGTCTGGCGCGACGAGGCGTCCGGCTTCACCCGCCGCTCGGTCTCCCCGCCGCGCCCCGGACTGCGCGGCGAGATCATCGAGGGCGTCCTGCGGCCGGGGGCGGAGATCTCCTACGACGCACCGCCGCTGCCCGGCCTGGAGCAGCACATCTGGGTGCTGGAGGGCGCCCTGGAGATCACCGTGGACGACGAGGTGCACCCGGTCGGGCCCGGCGACTGCCTGCGGTTCCACCTGTGGGGCAGCACGAGGTTCCACTGCCCCGGCCCCGGCCGTGTGCGCTACGCCGTACTGATCGTCCTGCCCTAGCCTTTGTAAGGAGCATCCGCCCGTGCACACCATCACCCGCCTGCACCCGCACGAATTCCGCGCGAGCGTCGGCGGACTGGCCGACCTGTTCGCCGACGCGGTCGAGGGAGGGGCTTCGCTGGGGTTCGTGGCGCCGTTCGGCCGGAAGGAGGCGGCGGCCTGGTGGCGAGGCCAGGAGGCTGCGGTCGCCGCCGGCACCCTACTGGTGTGGGCCTCCCACGACGGGCACCGCGTCACCGGCGTCGTCGGGCTCACGCTGAGCCCCAAGCCCAACGGCAGGCACCGGGGCGAGATCGTCAAGCTGATGGTCCACCGCGCCGCCCGGGGGCGGGGGCTGGGCCGGGCGCTGCTGTCCACGGCGGAGCGGGCCGCGGCGGAGGGCGGGGTGTCGCTGCTCCTGCTGGACACCGAGACCGGCAGCGTGGCCGACCGCCTGTACGGCGCAGCCGGGTGGACGCGGTACGGGGTGGTTCCTGCCTATGCCGCCGATCCGGGCGGGGTGTTGAGGGATTGCAGCTTTTACTACAAGCAACTGGCTTGACCTGCGGGCCCCCCACTGTTTGCGGCCGACTCGCCTCGATGCCGGCGGCGACCTTCGCCGCGCCGTGGGGGTTGCCGCGGTAGGTGATCGCGACGCGGGCGCCTTCCCTGCCGTAGGCGCGGGCGGTCGCGGCGCCGATCCCGGTCGAGGCTCCGGTGACCAGGACCACCCGGCCGTTGAGATCGGTGTTCATGGCGTCCTCCTGTCTTCGCTGGTCGGGTGGAGGTTCACCGGCCGGACGGCGTCTCGGGCCGCCAGAGCGTGCACCCGGTCGAGCGCCGCGGCGTGGGAGGCCTCGTGCTGCCCGCGGAAATCCGCGAGGAACGGCATGACCGTGGCGTGGGTGAGTTCGGCGTGGACGAACTCGACGTCGTGCAGTCCGAGCGCGGAGAAGTAGGCGCGCAGGTAGGGCTCCTGGAAGTCGTACCGCTCGCGGGGCGTGCCCGGCCCGTAGCCTCCGCCGCGGGCGCTCAGC
Organism: Sinosporangium siamense; assembly: GCF_016863435.1. Classification (GTDB taxonomy): domain Bacteria; phylum Actinomycetota; class Actinomycetes; order Streptosporangiales; family Streptosporangiaceae; genus Sinosporangium; species Sinosporangium siamense. Next base: position 53,448 of record NZ_BOOW01000042.1, on the reverse strand, counting down.
ACCACGGCCGACTTGCCCTGGAGCGGCAGCCAGGGCAGGGTCACGCGGTCGATCCACGCCTTGAGCGCGGCGGGCACCGAGTAGTTGTACATCGGCGCGCCGAGGAGCAGGACGTCCGCGGCGAGGAGCTGCTCGACCAGCGGGCGGGTGGCCGCCCAGCTCCTGGCCGGCCCGGGGGATCCGGCCGCCGCCTTGTCCATGGCCTCGATGTCGCGCACCCCGTGCACGGACGACCGGGTGGCGAGGTGGACGCGGTCCTCGTCGACGGGGGCTACCGGGTCCGCCACCAGGTCGCGGTAGGTGTAGGTCCCGCCGGGGTGGGTGGTGCGCCAGCCGGTCACGAAGGCTTCGCCGAGCCTGCGGGAGAACGACTCCCTTCGTCCGCTGGCGTCCAGGTGAAGGAGATGAGTCACACGATTGCCTAACATCTGAGATGATCTGGATTTGAAATCAATATAGTCCAAGACGATTTCAAGTCAAGAACATCTAAGCTTGCTACCATGTGGTCATGGCCGTCTCTCCCGCTCCCGAAGGCTCGCCCGGCAGCCGGCTGCATGAGGACCTGCACTGGCTGTTCGCACGGCTGAAGCAGGGCCTGGCCACGGCGGAGACCGCCGCCGTGCGCGAGCACGGCATGACCTTGTGGGGCTACACCGTCCTGCTGGCGATCGTCGAGGCCCCCGCCCGCACCCAGCTCGCCCTAGCCCAGGCCGTGTCGGTCGACAAGAGCAAACTCGTCCTCATCCTCGACGAGCTGGAGGACGCCGGCCTGGTGCGCCGCCGCCCCGACCCCGCCGACCGCCGGGCCCGCATCGTCGAGGCCACCCCCGAGGGCGGCCGCGCACTCAAAGCCGCCCGCGGCGACGTCCAGGCGATCGAGGACCGCCTCCTGGCAGACCTCACCACCTCGGCCCGCACTTCACTGCGCAGCACGCTGCGGCACCTCGCCGGCGACCCGGTCGCGAGAGTCGAGGACGGCAGACCCCACGAAACCGCCTGCCCACCCGGAGGCGCCCCCTGATCCGCAGCTCGGCGCCGATCTTCAGCGAGGGGCCCAGGCGTCGGCGGTGGCTCTGGCCCAGGCGGTGACCCGCTCGGGGAAGCCGTCGGCGGGGAAGGTCCCGTCGCGGGCGACGTCGGCGATGGTGACGCCATACGCCGGCGCCTCCGGAGCGGGGGGCATGGCCGCGGCGCCGGGCAGCACTCCGGTGCGGTTGCGGTGGGAGTTGGCGCGGCGGGCACGTGCGGTGAGCCTGGCGACCGCGGGGAGGCCCTCGTCGAGGTAGGCGTGCAGGATCGCCCAGGTCCTGGTCCGGTCGGGGCCGGCAGGCAGGCGGCTCGGATGCTGGAGCAGGAAGCAGGCGACCGTCACCCCGTGCAGCGGCCCCCACGGCGCGAGCCTGGAGTGGTCAAGCGCGAGCACGGCGTGGAAGAGCTCCTCACACGTGTACGGCAGCGCGGGGGCTCCGCATTCGGGGCAGCGTGTCATGAGTCCTTCTCCTCCGGGTGGGAGAGCCGGTCTGCTTGGCGCCGATCGATGCGCTCCGCGAGATCGCCTGCGGATCCGCATCAATCTTCTCCCCCTCCTCACACGTCGCGACGGGAGGCCGCGCCGACGGCGACGCCCCTGCCCGGCCAGAGGATTGCCCACCAGGGTAAAGCCTCCAGTCGCTGGAGGGTCAAGCGTCCCCCGGTCAGCCGTGCCACCTCGCGTGCGGGCGGGGAATCCGGAGGCCACGGCCGTGGAGGGTAAAACTCTCCCCCCCTTTTCTCATCCCGCACTGCGGGCGCCGGATTCACGCGCCCACTCCCGTGGAGAGGCACGGGATTCCCGTCCACAGGCAGCCGAAAGCGCCCTCTCAGGGCGTGAGTGGCCCAAGAGGGCGGAGAGCCGAGAGGCGGGGGCTGCCTCTTATGGGGTCTCGGCGGTGGCTGCGACGGGTTCGGACAGACCGGCGACCAAAGCCAGCCTGTGGAGCTCCTCCAGATGAGGGGCGCTCAGAAGCGACAGTTTGTCCTCGCCGTGCTCTGTGAGCCTGAGGCGCACGACACGGCGGTCCTTGCCTTCGCCGCGTTTGCGGACGACCAGGCCCAGTTGCTCCACCCGGTCGACCAGTTGCACGGTGCTGTGGTGCCGGATGCACAGGTATGCCGCGAGCTCCTTGATGGTCGGGCCCTGAGGGTCGGCGTGCCCGCGGATGGCCAGCAGCAGCTGATGCTGGGTGGCCGTCAGGCCCACTTCGGCGGCGCGCTCCTCACTCCACCGTAGAAACCGGCGCAGCCCCGCCCGGAACCCGAGCAACCTGGTGTATTCGTGGTCGCTGAGATGTCTGGGCGGCAACGACTCCAATGGAACCAACTCCTTCTCACATGATATTATCACAGTATGATATATCGGTGAGGTGAGAGAAGGAACAACACGGTTCCCTATTCAAGACGCCTCGCTCCGCGAACAACCTCAAGGCGCATAACGCACAATGAGGAAGGTGGTGGAGACCATGACCGGTCACACCATGAGCACACACCCCGACATAGCGGAGATGCGAGCGAAGTACGAGCTCGTTGCCGAGACTCCGACCGCCAAGGTGGTCGCAGGTCTCACCTTCCTAGCCGGGCTCTATCTCGCGGTCTCGCCGTGGATCGTCGGCTTCACCGGATTCACGACGCCGACCGTGAACAACCTGGTCACCGGAATCGCGCTGGCCTTCCTGGCCCTCGCGTTCGCCACGGCCTATGGCCGCACGCACGGCATCGCATGGGTCGTTCCGCTGATCGGACTCTGGACGATCGTCTCCCATTGGGTCATGAACCCGCACATCGCCCCGGCAGCGATGATCTGGAACAACGTGGCAACAGGCATCGTCATCCTGGCGCTCGGCCTGGCCGCGGTCTTCATGGGCAGTGAGCGGAAGGCCCGGAAGACCCGGGAGGTCCGGGACGTCCGGGAGCACTGATACGGCGACGCCCCGCACCGGCGGGAGCCGGGTAACCCGGCTTCCGCCATCCCCCCATAGAGGTTCACACCTGTTCACACCGTGTCGGACAGGCGGCCGAGCTGGGCCAGCAGTTCGAGCTGGTCGTAGTAGAGGCGCAGGCTCACGATGTATCCATACTCGGCCGTGCACACATAGCAGCCGCGGAGCTGCACGGCGCGGCCCGTCGGAGGGACGTCGACCCCCGCGACCAGCCAGGGGTCCCCGGTGTGGGTGCCGGTGATCGACACCTCGTCCACGGTCGTGTCGCCGGCGTCCACCGACTCCCACGACGCCATGTGGGCGTCGGGAAACGACTGCCAGAACAGCGCGATGTGGGAGGCGAACTCCTCGTGCCCCTCGGCGGGCCCCTCAGGGCTGATGCCCACCGCGGTGGGGCTGAAGGCGCTCAGCACCATGTCCATGTCGTGGGCGCAAAAGCCGCTGATGTACCTGTCCATGGCCTGGCGTGCGTGGTTCATCGTCTTCCCCCGATGACATCTGCGGGACTGCCCTCTCCCCTGGACGCGGCCCCCCGATAGCAGGATCGTACGGGGCACGGCCCCTGCCACAGGTAAAACGCCTGCACACGGCATCCCGCAGGAAACAGCAGGTTAAACAACCCCAAAAAATGACAGCCGCCCCACCACGGGGGCGGGAGCGGCCGTACGGCACAGCCCGCAAAACCGGACCGCCCATCACTCCGGGCCGCGCACCGTGACCGCGACCTTGGCCGCCGCCCGCCCGCCGCGCAGGTGGGCGACGACGCCCGCGGACCCCGGGGACACCGTCACGCCCCGCACTCGGTCCGCTGCGGATGACGGCCGTTGACGAGATAGACCGTCGCCGCGGCATCGGCACACGGCACACCGGCGCCGACCACCTGCCCGCTGTTGGCCTTCACCACCAGCAGGGAGGCGTTGAACCGCGACGCCACCGCCCTCGCACCCGAAAGCGGCGTGAAGTGGTCCTCGTCTCCGTTCACGATCAGCGGCCGCACCCGCCCAGGGTTGCGCAGCGGCCCCAGCGGCGGGGCGGGCCGCGGCCACGCCCCGCACGACACGAACGTGGACGCCGTCTGCGGCGTGTGGCTCTCCCGCGCTCCGGCACTGCGATAGTCGTTCAACACCCCGAGCACACTCTTGGCCCACGCGAAGTCCGTGCAATAGGCCCCGAGCAGCAGCGCCGTACTCGGCCGCGACGACAGCAGCGCCGCGATGTCGGCCGGCACCCCGCCGGTCGCCAGCCGCTTCAACCCGGTCGGGTCCCCTGTGCCGGCCTGCGCGACCGCCGTCCCGAACTCCGGCCAATGCGGAGGATCCAGCGACACGGCGAACGCCGCATCCAAAACCGTCCGATATGCCGGTTCCTCCCCCGGCGCGGGCTGCTGCCGCAACCGTGCCGCGGCCTTCGCCTGTCCCACGGGATCCTCACTGATGGGACACTCCTCGGCGTGCTCCCGGCACCACGGTGCGAACCCCGCCAGGCTCTGCCGCAGCGTCGTCGTGAACACATTGGCCAGCGAGTCGCCCCCCGGGGGCTGCGGCATCGGCCGCTCCGCCTGCAACGTGTAGTCGACACCGCTCGTCGCGGTGTCCACCGCCCCCGTGAACAGCGCCGCCCGCACCCGATCCGGATAAGTCGCGAGATATGCCTCACCGATGATCGACCCGTACGAGTGCATCCACAACGACAACTGCTTCTCCCCCAGAGCACGGCGGATCGCGTCCACATCGTGCGCCACCGCCAGGCTGCCGAGCTGCCCCGCGAGCGGGCCGAGCCGCTGCTCACACTCGGTCACAAAGGCGCGAGCCGAGGAGTCGACCGCGTTGACGTCGGGAATGGCGGTCAGGCTCGGCAACTTGGCCAGCTCCACCACCGCCCCCTGCGGAGTGCCGCAGTCGACACGGTTGCTCTGCCCCACACCGCGCGGGTCGAACCCGATGATGTCGAAGGCATCGGTGAGCTGCCGCGGCCACAACGCCGCCGGCACATAGACGCCCTGTGCCTCCGGCCCCCCCGGGTTGTAGACCAGCACCCCGATCCTGCGCGCCCGATCGGGCGCCGGCAGCCTCGACATCGCCATCTCAAGCCGGGGCCCCGAAGGATTGGCGTAGTCCACCGGCACACTCACAGTGCTGCACTCCCGCGTAGGCTGACCCGTCACCGGGCACTCCACCCACTCCGCGAGCCCCGCCCGGCCGGTCGGCTCCTGCCCGCAGCAAGAGAGTGCGGCAAGAGCCACGAGCGCAAGGCCCGCGCGCCACGGCAGTCTAGGCATCGGCGCTCCCCGAGGTCACATGGTCGTCCCCTCCGAGCGTCCATCACCACCCGCCGCCACCACGCCACCACCCGCCGTCCTTGGCCGAACATTGGCCCACACACCCACCCCGCGAAGCACGTCCGCGCCGGGCCTCACACCCATCCGACAGACCGCCCGTGCACGTCGGAGAAAGCCCGGGCCACACGCCCGACGCGCTGAAGCGGACCGGCACGATCAAAGCCTCAAAGCGGGAACACCCCCGTGGGAGGATGGACTCCCGTGCACACACCGGTTCTCCTCATCACCGGCGCCACCGGCGGCATCGGCGCGGCCACCGCGCGCCTCGCATCCGCCCGCGGCTATCGCCTCGTCCTGACCTCCCGAGACACCACACGCCTGCGAACCCTCGCGGACGACCTCGGCGGACCCGCCCACGCCACCCCCCTGACCTGCGACATCACCGACGCCGCCCAGGTCCGGGCCATGGCCGTGCGCGCCGCCTCCGCCTACGGGCGCCTCGACGCCGCCTTCGTCAACGCCGGCGCCTTCACCGCCGCCCCGCTCCTCACCACACCCGGCGTGCCCGGCGAGTGGCGCGACATGGTCCTCACCAACGTGTACGGCACAGCCGTCACCGCCCACACCCTCTGGCCCCATCTGGCCGCCACCCGCGGCCACCTCGTCATCACCGGCTCGGTCGCCGGCCTGGTCACCGTGCCCGGAAGCCTCTACTCAGCCACCAAATGGGCCGTCACCGGCCTCGCCGCCGCACTCCGCGCCGCCGCCACCGGCTCGGGCGTGCGCGTCACCGCCGTGCACCCCGGCCTCGTCGAAACGGGCGGCAGAACCCCGGGACGCGAACACGACCCCGCCCTGCCACCGGACGCCGTGGCCACAGCGGTCCTTTACGCCCTCGCCCAGCCCGAGGACGTCGACGTCAACGACATCGTCGTCCGCCCCACCGGGCAACACCGCTGACCCCGCTTGCCGAAGCGGCAACCGAATTTGCCACCACGGCCCCCACCGGCGCACCCTGAACACCGGACACCCCGGGAAGGACACCCCCACGTGAGCAAACACCACCACCATCACGACACCGAACCCGACTGGGAGGCACTCGGCGCACACCTCGAACGCGAGGCCGGACTCCACGCCTCCTACCACGACCAGGCCGCACGCTGGCTCCACGACCTCACCGACGGCAAGGCCACCCGCATCCTCGACGTCGGCAGCGGACCCGGCGTCTTCGCCTGCCGCCTCGCCGGCCACTTCCCCCACGCCGACGTCGTCGCCGTCGACCAGGGCCACGGCCTCCTCGACCGCGCCCGCCGCCGCGCCGCCGAACACGGACTCGCCGACCGCCTCACCACCCTCCAGGCCGACCTGCCCGAGCAGTTCGACACCCTCGGCACCGCCGACCTCATCTGGACCAGCAACGTCGTCCACCACCTCGGCGACCAGCAGGCCGCGCTCAACGGCCTCGCCGCCCGCCTACGCCCCGGCGGCGTGCTCGCCGTCGCCGAACGCGGCCTCCCCTTCCGCTTCCTCCCCCGCGACATCGGCCAGGGCCGCCCCGGCCTCCAAGCCCGCATCGACGCCGCCCTCGAAGACTGGTTCACCGCCATGCGCGACCAGACCCCCGATACGGCACAAGCCCACGAAGACTGGCCCGCCATGCTGACCGAAGCCGGCCTCACCCCCACCGGCACCCGCACCTTCCTGACCGACCTGCCCGCCCCCCTCCCCCCCGCCGCCCGCGAACACCTCCACGCCCACGTCACCCGCCTCCACGAGGTCCTCGCCGACCGGCTCGACCCCGCAGACCACGCCGTCCTCGGCGACCTCCTCGACGGCGACAGCCGTACATCCATCCTCACCCGGCCGGACGCCTTCTACCTGTCCGCCAACACCGTCCACACCGCCCGAACCCCCTCCTGAACTCAGCCTGAACACACCCCGCCTCCCGCGGATAGCATTCACATGCCGACAGCATGCCGTCTCGCTCCCGCGGGAGGATCCGTGCCACCGCCCCCCTGGCCGACCGGGACATTCCTCGCGCGACTGCCCGACCAGGCCCGCCGCGACCTCCTCACCCTCGGCACCCTCCGCGACTACCCCGCCGGGCACACCCTCATCGAACAAGGCGACCGCTCAGACCTCGTCTTCGTCCTCATGCGCGGCCTCACCAAGGTGACCGCCGCCAACGAGAACGGCACCACCGCCCTACTCGCCGTGCGCGTGCGCGGCGACGTCGTCGGCGACATGGCCGCCGTCGACGGCGCCGCCCGCTCGGCCACCGTCGTCACCTGCGGCGCCACCGTCGCCCGGCTCATCAAAGGCGACGCCTTCCTCGCCTACCTGCGCACCCGCCCGGCCGCCGCGCTCGCACTCGCCACCTTCGGCGGCGACCGCCTGCGCTGGGCCAACCAGCGCCGCCTGGAGTTCTCCGGCTACCCCGGCGACGTGTGCCTCGCCCGCCTGCTGCTGACCCTCGCCGCACGCCACGGCACCCCCGGCCCCGAGGGCACCGAACTCGGCGTCCCCCTCACCCAGATCGAACTCGGCGGCCTCATCGGCGCCAAGGAAAGCACCGTGCACAAAGCCTTGCGCGACTTCACCGCCCACGGCCTCGTCCACCGCACCGGCCCCCGCCGGATCGTGATCACCGACCTCCCCGGCCTGCTGCGCCGCGCCGACCTCCCACCAGGCCGCGACAAGCCGTAAAAATCCGGCCGACCCCTGGTGAAACCTCCGCACAATCAATGCGGCACACCCCCGCGACCAGGAGGAACACCACCATGCTGGTGATCAGCGCCGCCATCGAGCAATACGGCACAAGCCACCCAGGCGACCGCCCCCGGCTCCAGGCCATGCTCGCCCACATCCTCGACGTCGCCGCCGGCACCGCAGGCCTCGCCGCCGACTGGAGACACGGCTACGCCGCCGTCGCCCCGGACACCGACACCGGCCCCTTCCTCGACACCCTCGCCGCCGTCCTCAGCGTCGTCAACATGGGCCGCACCCCCGTGCGCCTCCGCCTCGCCGCCGACCACACCACCGGACCTCCGGCCCGCCACGCCGCACAACTCTGCGACGCCGCCGCACTCCTCACCGCCATGGCCGCCCGCCCCGCCACCGCCCTCGGCGCAATCCTCTTCGCCGAGGCCCTCCACTCCCGGCACGCCCGCCTCCCCCTGACCCCCGTAACCGAGAACGGCAGACGCGCCTACCTGTACCTCCCCGCCCCCCGCCGCATCACCCTGGCCAACCGCGTCATCTAAGCAGGCCCTCCAGCAGGGTCACGCCCCGAGGCCGGGAACCGCCGACCGGGGATCCACCCCCGCGAACGCCAGCCCTATGACGAACCCCGCCGCCTCCTCCACCTGACGGCTCCGCGCCAGCGGCCCCAGCACGGCGGGCACACCACCCGCGTCACGCACCAGCCCGCCCACGACCCGCAGCGCCCCCTCGTCGTCCCCGCACATCACCACCGTCGCCGGACCACCCCCGCCGGCCCACCGCGCCGAGGGGAACATGTTGAACGCCTTCACCACATGCGCCCCCGGAGCCAGCGCGGCGATCCGCTGCGCCCCCGATCCACCGGGCCCGGTCAGCAGCACGCCCACCCCGTGCTCCACCGCGTTGGTCGGGTCGATCAACGGCACCCCCGCCAGGCCGCTCCCGGCGACCTCCAGCACCTCCTCCACGCCGTCCCAGCTCACCGCCAGCAGCACCGCATCACACCCGGCCACCGCCTCACGCAGCCCGGCCGCACTCGCCGTACCCCCCAACCGGCCCGCCAGAGCCGCCGCCTTCTCCCGCGACCTGCCGCCGACCACCACCTCGTGCCCGGCCCGCACCCACGCCGACCCGAGAGCCTCCGCCAGGACACCCGTCCCCAGCACACCGATACGCATCGCGTTCCTCCTCACTCGTGGACTCACGTCGGCCAGCGTAGAAAAACCGCTACGCACCAATCGGTAGGCATGCAATCCCCGACAATGGACCCGATGAGCCACGACACCCCGGTCGCCGACTGCCGCCTGCGCGCCGCCACCGACCTGTTCACCCACACCTGGGACCCCGTCGTGCTCGCCGCCCTGTCCACCGGCCCGCACCGCCGCCACCAACTACGGGCCGCCATCGGCGGCGTGAGCGACAAATCCCTCACCGAAGCGCTCCGCCGCCTCCTCACCAACGGCCTCATCGAACGCCACCCCCAATCGCCCCCCGCCGTCGAATACGCCCTGACCCCCCTCGGCAGAAGCCTCGTCGACGGCCCCATGGCCGCCCTCGGCCAATGGGCCCTCGACCACGGCGACGAACTCCTCGCCGCCCAGCCCGACCCCGGCCCCTGACGCCCGCCACCCCGCCGGCCGCGGCACGATCTCGTAGCATGACCCTCAGATCAAGGCGGTAAGGAGGGACACACACCCGTGGGATGCCAAGCCTGCGCACCCGGCGCGACGACCGATCCCACGCGGGTCGTCCACGACGACGTCCCCCTCCACACGCAGTTCATGAGCCACGACCTCATCGACGCCATCGTGTACGGCGGAGCCGACGCCGCCGGCGACCCCCTCTGGCACACCTCCGGCGCCCGCGACCGCGGCGAATACGGCCGCTGGTGCGGGCACGCCTGCGGCATGGCCTGCCTCCAGATGGTGCTCCACCACCTCCGCGGCCACACCCCGCCCCTCCTCGACCTCCTGCGCGGCTGCCGCGACTACGGCGGCTACGTCGAACACGCCGACGGGCACATCAAGGGCCTCATCTACGCCCCCTTCACCGGCTACGTGCGCGCCGAGCACGGCCTCCAGGCCGACGTCCACCGCCACCTCGCCGTCACCGACATCCCCCGGCTCCTCGCCGAAGGACACCTCGTCCTCGCCTCGGTCCACCGCGAGATCCGCCGTCCCGACCTCCCCGCCCCCGGCCGCGGCGGCCACCTCGTGCTCGTCACCGGCCACGACAACGGCACCCTGCACTTCGCCAACCCCTCCGGCCACACCCCCGGCAGCCGCCGGACCGCCCTCCCCATCGACCTGTTCGACACGTTCTTCGGCAGGCGCGGCATCACGATCTCTTCGCGGTGAAAGTTCCGCTATCGTCCTCACCCATGCCCACCTCACCCCACCTCCAGGAGACCCGGTCCGCCTACGACGCGGTCGCAGCCCTCTACACGGACTTCGCACGCGACGCGCTCGACCACCTCCCCTTCGACCGCGCCATGCTGGCGGCCTTCGCCGAACTCGTGCGCGACGCCGGAACGGTCGCCGACCTCGGCTGCGGGCCCGGCATAGTGACCGCGCACCTGCGGACCCTCGGCGTGACGGCCTTCGGCATCGACCTGTCGCCCGAGATGGTGGCCATCGCCCGGCAGGACCACCCCGGCCTGCGCTTCGACGTCGGCTCCATGACCGCCCTCGACATCCCGGACGGCAGCCTCGCCGGCATCCTCGCGTACTACTCCGTCATCCACACGCCCCCGGCGCTCGTCCCCACCATCCTCGGCGAGTTCCACCGCACCCTCACGCCGGGCGGCCACGCCCTCCTCGCGTTCTTCGCCGACGACCAGGGCAGTCTCGAGCCACGGCCCTTCGACCACAAGGTGTCACTCGCCTACCGCTGGCCGCCCGACCTCCTCTCGCGGCTCCTCCACGACGCCGGCCTCGCCGAAACCGCCAGACTCGTCCGCGAACCCGCCGAAGGCCAACGCTTCCTGCACGGCTGCCTGCTCGTCAGAAAGCCGCTCGCCTCTGCCTAGACGTTTTCCTGTGGTCGATGAATGAGGAAAGGCGACATTTGGTTGATCTTGAAACCGCCCACCGCCTTTACAAAGTAGATCAACATCACGGGCCTCGCCTCCACCGACACTCAGCGGATGGCCGCAGCACGCAACAGCTTCGACCTGGTCATCGACACCATCTCCGCACCCCACGATCTCGCCCCGTATCTGAAACTGGCGGCGATGGACGGCACGCTCAGCCTCCTCGGATACCTGGGCACGCTCACCGCTGAGGCCATGGACCTGCTCGTGGGGCGCAAGAAGCTCAGCTCCGCTGGCAGTGGAGGTCGCCCCGCGACGGCCGAGATGCTCCGGTTCTGCGCCGGCCACGGCATCGCCGCCGACGTCGAAGTGCTGCCCTCGTCACAGGTGGGCACGGCACTCGACCGCCTCCGGCGGAACGACGTCCGCTACCGCTTCGTTCTCGACATGTCCGACCTGGAACTGAAGAGGAGACCCGGCGGGCCAATGTCGTGTGGCCCGCGCGAGGTCGAAGGCGGACCAGTCGACCTGCCCCCAGCAGCCCGGCCGGGCCGCGGAACTCCCTGCGTACGGTGGCCAGGCCAGGCCCTTGCCGTACGGGTTTACAGGCTCAGACCCGACTCCAGGTGGGCCAGCGCCTTGTCGATCTCGGCCGGACCGTCCAGGCGGGAATTCCGCGCCCACTGCGCCCAGACCATGGCCACCACGCCGAGGACGGCGCCGACCGCGTTCCGGATCCGCGGGTCGTCCTCAGCGCATCCAGCCCTGTCCGCCACGATGGCGCAGACCTCGCCGATCAGGTCCGGACTTCTCCGCAGGTTTGCCACCAGCAGCTCGGGCACGGTAGCCGCGAACACTTCCCGCTCGTGCCCCGCGGCGATCTCTTTGGCGGACAGAGCGGCGAACGCCTCGCGGAACGCGCCGTGTAGCACTGTGGTCGGAGCGCCTGGCGGCTGGGCGGCCAGCGCCTCGATGAGAGGCGGGAAGCGGTCTCGTCCCAGGACCAGCAGCAGACCGACCACCCCAACGGTGCGACCGGGCTGGTCGAATGCGTGTTGTGCGTGGCCGACACGGCGTTGCCCGAGTTGGAGCGCCGCTACGAAAGCTATTTCGGTCAAGCGCGACATGGGCGGGTGACGCGTTTCGACCGGGCGAACGTCACCGTCGTGGCCGCATCGGCGCTCGCCGGCCTGCTGCCCGGTGAGCGCCCGGCGATCCTGCCGGCGTTTGTCGCCTATGCGGTAGCCGTACGCGACCTTTCCATCACTGAAAGGCTCCTGCGCGACAACGACGTCCCGGTCGTCCGAACCGGCCCCGCGGAGGTGTTCGTGCCCGGCGCTGCCGCGCGGGGTGTCGCAATCATCTTCCGCCAGGACGGCTGAGGCCGCCGGGCTGTTCGTCACCGTGCCTGCGGGGTCCTCGAATCGCGCGTGACCCGCGAAACAGGCGTCCACGATCTGGATTGGCGTCTCGACATTTGGGCGGCTGACACAGGCTGTGAACACAAGACTGCAATTTTGTGACGATGCCCCCTAGATTCCTCGGCACGGCAAGCAAAGAAGGGGCGCAATGTCGGAAATTTGGGAAATGTCCGCCTGGGAGATGGTGCGGCAGATCCAGGCTCGTACTGTGTCGAGCCGCGAGGTGGTCGAGGCGCACCTGCGGCGGATCGCCGAGGTCAACCCCTGGGTGAACGCGGTCACCGCCGTCCTCGCCGAGCAGGCGCTGCGGGCGGCGGACGCGGCCGACCGGGCGCTGGGCTCCGGCGTGCCGGTCGGCCCGCTGTGCGGGGTTCCGGTGACTGTGAAGGAGAACATCGACGTCGCGGGATCGGCCACGACACTGGGCATCGTCCCGCTGCGCGACGCGGTCGCCGCCGCGGACGCGCCGCACATCGCCGAGCTGCGCGTGGCCGGGGCCATCCCGATCGGGCGGACCAACATGCCCGAGTTCGGCATGCGCTGGCACACCGGCAACGAGTTGCGCGGTGCCACCCGTAACCCCTGGTCGGCCGCGCACACGCCAGGCGGCTCCAGCGGCGGCGACGCCGTGGCCGTGGCGACCGGTATGGCGGCGCTGGGGCTGGGCAACGACGGGGGCGGCTCGCTGCGCTGGCCCGCCCAGTGCTGCGGCGTCGCCGCGTTGAAGCCGTCGCTGGGGCGCGTGGCCCAGGTCGGCCTGCCGGCCGGCACTGACGGTCCGCCGCAGCCGGCGCCGTTCGGGTTCCAGCTGCTGGCCGTGCACGGGCCGATCGCCCGGAGCGTAAGGGACCTGCGCCTGGCCTTCACCCACATGTGCGCGGATCACGGCGGGGATCCCTGGCACGCGCCGGTGCCCCTGCACGGTCCCCCGGTTCCCGCGCCTGTGCGGGTCTGGCTCGCCACCGACCCGGACGGCCCCGATCTGGACCCCGGGGTCGCGGCCGCCCTGCGCCAGGCGGCGGAGCGGCTCTCCGACGCGGGGTACGTCGTGACGGAGGGCCGGGCCCCTGCCCTGGTGCGGGCCGGAGAGATCTACACGCAGCTCTTGTCCGCCTACGGCCGGGTGCACGAAGTGCAGCCGCCGGTCGAGTCGGTGGCTTCCAAGGAGTTCGTCCGTTTCTGGGCGGAGTACGAGCCGCATTGGAACCGGGCGGCCGGGCGGGCGGCCTTCGATCCCATGATGGAACGCGCCGCGATCGCGCGTGCCTGGATGGCGTGGATGAGCCAGGCTCCGCTCGTCCTCGCGCCGATCTGCACCGGCCCGGCCTTCCCCGTGGGATCCGACCTCGACGCCGACCGGCTCGCTCGGTGGCCGGCGTCCCTGCGCATGGCGTGGACCGTCAACCTCCTGGGGCTTCCGGCGGTGGCCGTCCCCACAGGCGTGGCCGAGGGGCTGCCTCAGGGCGTCCAGATCATCGGGCCGCGCTTCCGCGAGGACCTGTGCCTGGACGCCGCCGAGGCGATCGAGTCCCGCACTCCTGCGCTGACCCCGATCGCCCCGCGCTAGCCGCCGGGAGGACGTACCGGCCCCAACGCCGCCCTCCGCCGATTCGGCAACTCATCGCCAGCGACTGTTTCTGGATTCCTCAACCCCGGATCTGTGCCTGCCGGTTGGCTGCTTCGGCACGCTGAGGCTCATCCGCTTGGAAGCCAACGCCCCCGCGGACGGCGCCGCCGACCGTGACGCCGTTCACGTTTCGCAGCTGGTCCTACCGAGTCGGGAGCCTCGGCGCGTGATCGTCAGCTTTCGGTGTCGAGTCGGATGTGGTCGATGCCTTCGTCCAGAAAGGTGATCAGGTCCTGTGCTTCGGCGTGGACGGCTTCTTGTTCCTGGGCGGTGAGGGGGCGGAGGGGGCTGATGCGCAGGTGGTCGCCGCGCACGCTCCAGGTGGCGGTGACGCGTCCGTCGACCAGGACCACGCGGTGGCCCGCGACGGACAGCCCCAGGTGAGGGTCGTCGATGATGCGGCTGCGGTCGTGGTAGCCGAGGACGGCGTTGTCGAAGGCCGGGAGAAACCGGACGGGGGCCGGGGTGTCGGGGTGGGGGCGGGGTGCGTCGGGCAGATCGAGCAGTTCGCGGCCGCGTTCGTCGCGGAAGACGACGAGTTCGTCCCGAGCGGCCTTGACTGCGGCGGGAAGACCGGCGAGGCCGCACCAGGCGCGTAGGTCCACGCCGGCGGCGGGCCCGTAGGCGGCGAGGTAGCGCCGTAGCAGCTCCCGCCCGACGGGATCGCCGTCCCCGGCGGGCAGCGGGTCGATGTCCCGTCGCAGCCAGGTGGCCAACGGCAGGTTGCGCACGCAGGCACGCTGTTGCCACAGGCCGCGGGGCGGGAGCTGAGCCATGGGGATGAGGGCCGCGACGAGCAGCTCGCCGAGGGCCCGGTGCGGTGGGCCGGGCCAGCGTGCTTCGACGGCTTGCACGAGCTCCCTCATGGTGCGGGGCCGCTGGTCGGCCATGACCGTACGGCCTGCGGCGGCGACCTCGTCCAAGTCGATGCCGGCCAGCTCGCGACGGTAGGTGCCCAGCACTCGCCGGCGCAGCATGGTGTCGTGGCGGGCTCGCCAGGCGAGCGCGTCGCCGGAGGTGACCAGGTGCACCGTACGGCGCATCAGGTGGGTGCGCACCACGGTGCGATCGGTCAGCGCGTCGTCCAGTTGCCGGGGCTTGAAGCCGGATAGACGTGACCACAGCCCGATGAACGGTTCCTGGGGCTCTTGCGCCTGCAGGCCGCACAGGTGGGCCACCGCCTCGGGCACGGCTGTGTCGCTGCGCGCGAGCAGGTGCTGGCGGGCGAGGGTGGCGCGGTTGAGGGCGCGGCTGTCGAGGACGGTCACGGAGTTCTCCAGCTACGGTTCGTTCTTGGGGCGGGCGTCGGCGCGGTTCACGTCGGGCCGGTTGGGTTCAGGCGTTGTACGGCGCGGCGATGTCCAGGACCCAGGTGACGCCGAAGCGGTCGGTCAGCATGCCGTACAGCGGTGCCCACTGTGCGGGCTCCAGCGCACGCACAACGGTCGAGCCTTCGGCGAGCCTGCCCCACAGAGCGGTGATCTCCTCGGTGTCGTCACCGCGCACGGAGACGAAGAACGGGTTCTCGCCCTGGTTCCAGGGCAGATTCGAGGGCACGTCGTAAGCCATGACGTGGAAGCCGTTGTCGCCTGCGACCTCGCCCCACATCACCCAGTCCGCCTCGCTCTCGTTCTGCACAGCGCCTGCGTCCTTGTAGGTAACGGCGACAGTACGCCCACCGAAGACGGACTGATAGAAGTCCAGCGCCTCACGTGCGGCGCCCCGGAAGTTCAGGTGAGTGGTGGTCGTGACAGACATGACGTGCTCCTTGCTTCGCGTGACGAATACGCCGCCGGTCGGGCAGGCCCGCCGACGGTTGCCGTGACCGGGAGCGATGCGGTGCCTCCCTGATGGCTCGTATGCCACCCTGCCCTACATAGAGGACAGGTTGTGTCCTCTACTGCGGGAAGAATGGGTGTCATGCAGAAAACGTCCTCCAGGCTGCTCTCGCTGCTCTCGCTGCTGCAAACGCAGCGTGACTGGTCCGGCAAGGATCTCGCCGACCGTCTCGGCATCGCCACACGCACCGTGCGCCGCGATATCGACCGCCTGCGCGAACTCGGCTATCCCATCACAACCGTCAAAGGGCCGGACGGCGGCTACCGCCTGGAGGCCGGCGCTCACATGCCGCCCATGCTGTTCGACGACGGCCAAGCCGTCGCCTTGGCCGTCGCCTTGCAGACCGCGGCCACCGGCACCACCGTCGCCGAAGACGCCGCTCGCGCCCTGGCCACCCTGCGCCAGGTCATGCCGCCCCGCCTGCGACACCGCATCGACCTGCTGCGCGTCACCGCCGTTCCACCGCCCGCGGCTCCCGACGCCCCTCGGGTCGACCGTCGGATCCTGGTGGAGCTGAGCCGCGTCATCCACGGCCGCGAGGAGTTGCGCTTCGACTACACACCGGCCCCGAGCACCTCACGCGGCGACGTCCGCCGCGTACACCCCCACCATCTGGTCACCTGGCGTGATCGCTGGTATCTCGTGGCCTGGGACCTCGACCGCGAGGACTGGCGCACCTTCCGCGCCGAACGCATCAGGCCCCGCTCCCCCACCGGCCCCCGCTTCAGCCCGCGCGAACTCCCCGGCGGTGACGTCACCGCCTTCGTCACCGGCCGATTCCGCGGCAACGACGGCACCACCGCCTACTGGCCCTGCCAAGGCGAAGTCGTTCTCCACCTCCCGGCCGCCGAGGTCGCCCCCTTCGCGGAGGACGGCGTCGTCGTGGAACTCGGCCCCCGCCGCTGCCGGCTCACTCTCGGCTCCTGGTCGTGGACCGGCCTCGCCGCCGCCATCGGCCGCTTCGACACCGAGATCGAAGTCCTCGGCCCACCCCGGCTGGCCACGGCGTTCACCGACCTGGCCGCCCGCTACACCCGCGCCGCAGGCACCACAGGGACCGGTCCGACGCCCTGAGCACAACCGGCAGGTCAGGGGCGGCGGCCGATGAAGCACAGGAACGAGAGCTGGGCACCGGCGCCGCCTGGCGCCGGCACGCTCTCATCGAACGCACCTGTGGCCAGTAGTTCCGCGTGGTAAGGGAGGAGCCCGATGGGTCCGGGAGACGGCCTCGGGGGCGAGGGCTTCGTCGCCTCCGGTGGCGCGGGCCAGGTCCCAGGTGTGTCCCAGCAGTTCCAGGGCGCCGACGACGTCGACGGCCCGCTCGACCGGGACCGGCCCGAGCGGGCCGCCTGGCAGCTGCCCCGAGGCCAGGCCGGGGTCGCGGAGCATGGCCGTCATGTCGTCGCGGCAGGCGGGGAACGCGGCGACCAGGTCGGCACCGGGCTCGACGGCAGGCGCGTCGGCCATGGAGGAGACGCCGACGCCGTGCGCGGCGGCCGGCGGGGTCCCGTGAACGAAGGCGAGGATGCCGCGATGGCCGTTGACGACGTGCGCGACCACGTCGCAGGCCGTCCAGCCGCGGCAAGGGCTGCCGGCGTCCCACAGGTGGCCCGGGGTGGCCCGGATCCGGGCCAGGAAGTCCTCGGCGAGGAGAGCGTAGCGATCGGCGATATCAGACATGAAGGCATTCCTTTGGTTTGAGGGGAAAGTGGAGGAGCAGCTGCGCCGGGGCAGGTCAGCGGGCTTAGAGCCCGGCCAGGACCTCGTCGAGGCGACGCACGGCGCTGGAGTCCATCAGGTTGCGGGCACGCTGCCGGAGCGGGATGGGGGGACGGACGTGGAATGGGCGATGTTCACTATATATAGGTTTTTTCCTACCCGTTATGTCGATCATGAAGCTCGAGTCGCAAGCATGACTTGACCGAAACAGTCGAAGCCCACAGATCTTCACGAATGCCACATGCCGTGCTAACGTCACTTCATTCAAACTTTGAATGATGCCTCTGAAGAGGGCTGATGCGCGGATCTCTGAAACGAATGCGGTCTGACAACCGCTCCATGGTGCTCGACTACGTCGTACGGCAGGGCCCCGCGGCCCGGCTCGACATCGCAAAGGCGCTGGGGCTGTCCCCCGCCACGATCACCACCGTCGTCCGGGAACTCGTCGACGGCGGGCTGGTGGAGGTGGTGGACAGCGAGCAGACCACCGGCCGGCCACGCGAGCTGTTCGGACCCTCCGCGTCCAGCGTGCACGCAATCGGCGTGAAGCTCATGGCGCACCGGGTCGTCGGGGTCCGGGTCAACTATCGCGGTGAGGTCACCGGCGAGATGGAGCACGCCTACGACTCACGCGGCCCGCGCCCGCTGGACGCCCTCGCCGAGGTGCTGACCGCGTGGACGGGTGACCGCTCCGGGCTGCTGGGAGTCGGGATCGGGATCAGCGGCATCGTCGACGCCAGGCGGGGCCGGGTGGTCGGCGCGCCGCGCCTGGGTTGGAACGATCTAGACGTCGCCGCCGAGCTCTCCGACCGGCTCGGCACCCGCGTGCGCATCGACAACGACGTCATGGCACTCGCCCTGGCCCACGCGCTGTACGGCCCGGCCAGGCAGCACGACCACTTCATGATCCTCACGCTCGGCTCGGGCCTGGGCTCCGCCGTGATAGCGGCAGGAGCGGTGCAGCGCGGGGCACGCGGCGCCGCCGGGGAACTCGGCCACGTCACCGTGGACGCCGGCGGGCCCGAGTGCGGGTGCGGAGCACGCGGCTGCCTGGAGGCCTACGTCTCGGAGCCGGCGCTCGCGGCGGAGGCCGCCCGGGCGGGACTGGCGACGGACTTCGAGGACCTGCTGGACAAAGCGGCGTCCGAGCCTCGCGCCCGCGCGCTCTTCGAGCGGGCGGGAACCCGTCTCGGACGGGTCCTGCAGACGGCGGTCAACCTCGTCGACCCTGCCGTACTGATCGTCTCCGGTGAGGGTGTGCGCTGGTGGCCTCTGGTCGCGGACGCCGTCAGGGCCGAGCTCCGGCGCGCCAAAGCCGGAAGCGCGGGCTCGGTCCCGCTGATCCCCGACGACCTGGACGACCGGGGGTGGGCCCGCGGCGCGGCGGCCTGCGTCCTGTCGGCCCCCCTGGAGACGACAACCCCCCACACCAAAGAGAGGCAGAGATGAAGGGTCCATCGGCCGCGGTCCTCGCGTTGGCCGTGCTCGCCGCGGCGGCCGCGTGCGGCGCACCGGAGTCCGCCAAGAGCAAGGCCGCGCAGGCGGCGGAGGCGAAGCTGGAGGGCCGCGGCCCGATCACGTTCGTGGCGGGCAAGGATCCCTCCGGCAGCGTGCGCGCCATCGTGGACGCCTGGAACGCCGCCCATCCGCAGGAGAAGGTCGACTTCCAGGAGCCGACGTTCGAGACCGACCAATTCCGCGCGAAGGTGGCCCAGGCCGCCGAGGCCAAGAGCGACACCTTCTCGGTGATCAGCATGGACGTGATCCTGACCGGTGAGTTCGCCAAGCGCGGCTACATCGTGCCGCTGCCCGAGGAGGCGCTCGACCGGGCGGCCTTCCTGCCGGCCCCGCTGTCGACCGCGACGTTCGACGGCAAGTTGTACGGCGTGCCGTGGAAGACCGACACCGGACTCCTCTTCTACCGCAAGGACCTGCTGGAAAAGCACGGCGTCGAACCCCCCACGACCTGGGAGGAGCTCGGCGCGGCGTGCGAGAAGGTGGCCAAGGCCGAGAAGGTCGACTGCTACGCGGGCCAGCACAAGCGCTCTGAGGGCCTGACCGTCAACGTGACCGAGGTCGTCGCCTCGGCCGGCGGGGCGATCCTCACCGACGGCAGACCGACCGCCGACACCCCCGAGGCGGTCAAGGGGCTGACCTTCCTGGCGGACGCCTTCACGAAGGGCTGGATCGCCAAGGAGGGACTCACCTACGACGAGGAGATCGGCCGCGCCCGCTTCCAGAGCGGCAAGCTGCTCTTCCAGCGCAACTGGCCCTACATGTATCCCCTGGCCGACAAGAAGGGCGACGGCAACGAGGTCGCTGGCAAGTTCGGCGTCGTCCCCATCCCCGGGCTGAGCGGTCCCGGGTCGGCCGCGCTGGGCGGCCAGAACCTCGCCGTGTCCGCCTTCGCCAAGAACAAGGCGACCGCGCTCGACTTCCTCAAGTTCTTCACCGCCAAGGAGAACCAGATCAAGAACCTCCAGGTCGGCGCGCACGCCCCCGTCCTGGCGGCGGTCTACGACGACCCCGGGCTCAAGGCCGAGATCCCCTACCTCGCGACCTTGAAGGCGGCCCTCGACAAGGGCGTCTCCCGGCCCGCCGCCGCGCAATACCAGGAGGTGTCGGCCGCCGTACAGGCGGCGGGCGTCGCGGTGCAGCAGGGGGAGAAGACCCCCGAGCAGGCCGCCAAGGACCTGCAGGCGGCGCTGACCCCCCTGTTCACCAACTGATCATGGTCGATCCGCGTCAGGGGAGAACCGCGGTCCCGCTGGTTCTCCCCACCCTCCTCACCCTCGGCGTCGTGGTCGTCTTCCCGCTGTTCCAGGCGGTGCGCCTGTCGATGTACGGCGAGAACGCCGACCTCGACGTCGTCTTCCGGGGGATCGCCAACTTCACCGACTTCCTCGTCGGCCCCCTGTCCGGGCAGTTCTGGATCGCCCTCGGCAACACCACCCTGTTCACCGTCGTGTCGGTGACCCTGGAGCTGGCTATCGGCCTCGGCATGGCGATGGCCATGCACCACGTCGTGCGCGGCAGGGGCCTGCTGCGGGCGGCTGTGCTGGTGCCGTGGGCGGTCCCGACCGCGATGGCCGCCCTGCTCTGGAAGTGGATCTTCACCCCGCACGGCGTCGCCAACGCCGTGCTCGGCACCGACATCGTCTGGGGGGCCGAGGCGTGGGCGTCGCGGCTCGCCGTCGTCGTGGCCGACGTGTGGAAGACGGCGCCTTTCATGGCCCTGCTGATCCTGGCCGGGCTCCAGGTCATCCCCCGAGAGCTCTACGAGGCGGCCCGCGTCGACGGGGCAGGCGCCTGGCAGCGGTTCCGCCGGGTGACGCTGCCCATGATCCACGGCGCGCTGCTGGTGGCCGTACTCATGCGCATGCTCGACGCGCTGCGCGTGTTCGACCTGCCCTTCCTGTTCGCCGGCAGCGCCGACAACGAGGACCTCGTCACCCTGTCGATGCTCGGCTACAAATACGCCGTCCAGCAGGCCGACACCGGGTCCGGCTCGGCGGTGGCGCTGCTCACGCTCCTCTACGTCGCCGTGGTGGCCTACCTGTTCGTGCGGCTGCTGGGCGCCGACGCGCTCGGCACCCGCTCGGCGCGCAAGGCCGGGGGAAGGCGTTCATGAAGATCCGTACGGCACTGCGCGCCGTCACCGTCGTCGTGATCACGGCCTGGTGCCTCGGCCCGTTCGTGTGGATGGTGCGCACGAGCTTCACCACCGAACCCGAGGTCCTGACCGGTAACTCCCTGATCCCGTCCGCGCCCAGCACGGCCAACTACGAGGCGGCCTTCTCGGCTCAGAACAGCTTCCTGCGGGCGCTCACCAACAGTCTCGCCGTGGCCGGCATCACCACCGTCCTGGCCCTGATCATCGGCCTGACCTGCGCATATGCACTTGCCCGGCTGACCTTCAGGGGACGCAACCTGGTCCTGGCCGCGACCCTGGCGACCTCGATGTTCCCGATGGTCTCGATCCTCGCCCCGCTGTTCACCATCTTCACCGGGCTCGGCTGGATCGACACCTACCAGGCCCTGGTGCTGCCCAACATCAGCCTGGCGCTCCCCCTGGCCGTGTGGACGCTCACCGGGTTCTTCCGGCAGCTCCCCTGGGACCTGGAGGAGGCCGCGCTGGTCGACGGCTGCACCCGGCGGCAGGCCACCCGCAAGGTGCTGCTGCCGCTGCTGGCCCCCGCGGTGTTCACGACCGCGATCCTCGTGTTCATCACCGCGTGGAACGAGTTCATCATCGCCCTGACCATGACCAACCGGCAGGAGATGTTCACCGCGCCGGTGGCGATCGCCAACTTCACCGGCGAGATCACCCACCAGTCGCCGTTCCCCTCGCAGATGGCGGCCTCGGTCGTAGTGACCCTGCCGCTGATCGTGCTCGTCCTCATCTTCCAACGACGCATCGTCGCGGGCCTGACCGCCGGCGCCACGAAGGGATAGGTCATCGTGATCGACGAGTGGTGGCGGGACGCCGTCATCTACCAGGTCTACGTCCGCAGCTTCCGCGACTCCGGCGGGGACGGGGTCGGCGACCTGCCCGGGGTGCGGGCGGCTCTGCCGTACCTGAAGGAGCTCGGGGTGGACGGGTTGTGGCTCAACCCCTTCTACCCGTCACCACAACACGACCACGGTTACGACATCTCTGACTTTTGCGGGATAAATCCTGAATACGGGACGCTCGATGACTTCGACGCGCTGGTGGCGGAGGCGCACGCGCTGGGCATCCGGATCATCGTCGACGTCGTGCCCAACCACTGCTCGATCGAGCATCCGCTGTTCCTGGAGGCGCTGCTTGCGGGGCCGGGGAGCGCGGCCCGCCGCCGCTTCCACTTCGCCGAGGGGCACGGAGAAGAGCCGCCCAACAACTGGCGGTCGATGTTCGGCGGCCCGGCCTGGGAGCGCACGGCAGACGGGCAGTGGTATCTGCACCTGTTCACACCTGAGCAGCCCGATCTGAACTGGCGCCATCCGGACGTGCCCGCCCTCTTCGAGGACGTGCTGCGCTTCTGGCTGGACCGGGGCGTGGACGGGTTCCGCGTCGACGCCGCGCAGGGGCTGTTCAAACATCCCGCCCTGCCCGACGCCGAGGACCCGGCGGAGGAGGAGCGCGTCGGCGACGCCGCCAACGAGCTGGCCTGGAACCGGCCGGAGGTCCACGACGTCTACCGGTCCTGGCGCCGCATCTGCGACACCTACGCCGCGCGCGACGGCGTCGACAGGCCCCTCATCGGGGAGCTCACCGGCATCGCGCAGAACCACCTGGGCGACTATGTGCGGCCGGGCGAGATGCACCAGGGGTTCTACTTCGGCTTCCTGGACGCCCCGTGGGACGGCGCCGCGTTCCGCGCCGTCGTCGACCGTGGCCTGGCCAACGCCGCCGCCACCGGCTCGACGGTGACCTGGGTGCTCGGCAACCACGACCGGGTGCGGGTCGCCACCCGCTTCGGGGGCGGCGCGCCGGGCCTTTCCGCAGGGGATTTCGAGCGGGGTACGGCTCGCGCCCGCGCCGGGGCGCTCCTGGTGCTGGCGCTGCCCGGCTCCACCTACATCTACCAGGGCGAGGAACTCGGCCTGCCGGAGGTCGTCGACCTGCCGCTCAACCGGCTCACCGACCCGATCCACCGCCGCACCGATGGGGAGCGCCGGGGCCGGGACGGCTGCCGGGTGCCGCTGCCCTGGTCGGGCGAGGCTCCGCCGTACGGGTTCTCCACCTCCCCCGACCTCTGGCTACCGCAGCCGCCGTCCTTCGCGGAGCACACCGTCGAACGGGTGACCGCCGACCCCGGCTCCACCTGGCACCTCTACCGGGGGGCTCTTGGCCTGCGCCGGAAGGCGCTCGCCGGGGAGCCGGAGTTGCGCTGGCTCGACGCCCCGCCGGGGGTGCTCGCCTTCACCCGGGGAGACGGCTTCACCTGCGTCGTCAACTGCACGGACGCCGCCGTGCCCGCTCCCCTGCCAGGCGAGCCGACCCTGGCCAGCGGGCCGGTGCGGGCCGGTGAGATCCCCGCCGAAACCGCGGCCTGGTGGGTGCGATGACCTACTACGTCGACCCGGCGGGCGACGACTCCGCCGCCGGCACCTCCCCCGCGACCGCGTGGCGGACCCTGGCCAAGGTCAACGCCACCGGCTTCCTGCCCGGCGACACGGTCGCCTTCAAGGCGGGCGGCACCTGGACCGGGCAGCTCGCCCCCACGGCGTCCGGCGCGGCGGGCGCACCGATCACCTTCACGTCGTACGGCGACGCCGGGCGGGCGAGGATCGACGGCGCGGGGCGGGTGACGTCGGCCGTGTTGCTCGCCGACCTCAAACACGTGGTGCTCGACGGGCTCGACGTCACCAACACCGGTGCCTGCGGCGCCTACCGCAACGGCGTCAACGTCACCGCGCGGGACTCCGGCGAGCTGCCCGGCATCGTCCTGCGCAACCTCACGGTGCACGACGTCGACGGGCCCACCGGCACCCACGTGAACATCGGCTACGGCGGGATCCTGGTCAACGTGCGCGGCTGCGCCGTACCGACGTATTTCCGCGACCTGCTCATCGAGAACAACCACGTCGCCCGCGTGCCGTCCTACGGGATCGTGACGTGGAGCACGTGGATGCAGCGGGAGGGCTGGAACGCCCTGTGGGAGGAGCTCGGCATCCCCGCCGGCGAGTTCCGGCCGTTCACGCCGACCGAGGGGCTGGTGATCCGCGGCAACCGGGTCGAGGACATCGGCAACGGCGGCATCAACCCCAACCAGGCCAGGAACGTGCTCATCGAGCACAACACGGTGCTGCGCACCTCGATGCAGCACCGCAACGCCGCCGTCTGGTGGTCCGGCGTGGACGACATCGTCGTGCAGCACAACGAGGTCGCGCAGACGCACTACAACGGCCCGATGCAGGACTCCTCGGCCTTCGACGCCGACGAGTCGGTGCACGGCAGCCTCGTGCAGTACAACTACAGCCACGACAACGGCGGCGGGTTCTTCATGACCTGCTCGGCCCACGACGCGCCCACCGAGTCGGTGGTGCGCTACAACATCAGCGAGAACGACCGCGGCTACGTCTTCATGTTCATCGTCGCCAACACCGCACGCGCCGACATCTACAACAACACCGTCTACGCGACCAAGAGCACGGTGGACGAGCCGCTGCTCGGCATGGTCCACCAGGACGGGCTCAACCACACGGGCATCGCGTTCCGCAACAACGTCTTCGTCAACCCGCTGGCCGCGCCATATCACGCGAGGGACGCCGAATACTCCGGCAACCTCTACCACGGCGGTCCTGTGCCGGAGGACCTGGCCGCGGTCATCGGCGACCCGTGCCTCACCGCGCCGGGGAGCGGGCGGCACGGATATGGCCTCGGGGCGGGTTCGCCCGCCCTCGCCGCCGGGCGCACCGTGCTCGGGGACGGCGGGCGCGACCACTTCGGCGCCCCGCTGCCCGGCGCCGCGCCCGATCTCGGCGCGGTGCAGTCGGCCGCCGCCGCCACCTGGGACGGCGAGATCCTCGACCTCCGTGCCGCCCAGGTGGTCGACTCCGTCGAGCTGGCCGTGCCGTACGGGCGGGGCGCGCCCCCGGTGGACGTGCAGATCTGGGAGAGCACGGGCTGGACGACCGCGGTGAGCGGCGCCCGGCTGGACTTCGCGTCGGACACCGGGACCGTGGAATATCGGACCGTGCGCCTGCCGCACCCCGTCACCACCGGGAAGGTGCGCGTCGTCGCGGGCGGCCTCACGATCCGCGGTGTCCGGGCGGCCGGCGGCGGCTCACCGCCGGCACCGGTCGTCACCTCGTCGTACGGCACGAGCAAAGGCACCCTGCACCACATCGCCGACGGGTGGAGCGGGACGTCGTGGGCCAGCGCCAGGGGTGTCACGTTCCCGGGCGACGTGACCGTGTGCTTCCCCGCGGCGCGCCCGGTCGGCTCGGTCACGCTGTCGGTCTCACACGGCAGGGACCAGGGCGTCACCGGGCTCGACATCCAGACGTGGGACGGCTCTGCCTGGGTGACCCGGAGATCCGGCGTCACCCTCACCTGGGACTCCGACACCGCCACGGTGGAGTCCAGGACGATCACGCTGCCCGCCCCCGTGACGACGGAGCGGGTCAGGCTGATCGTCACCGCGGCCAACCTGGCCCACGGCCGCTTCGCCCTCCACGGGATGGACGTCGGCGCCGGGGGGAGGAACGCGGGCCCGCACGACATCGGGAGGGGCCACGACGCGATCGAGGGGCCTTCGCCCGTCGATTCGAGCGTCGCCTGAGGCGAACCGCGGCGGCTCCGCTGCGGTCGAACACCCTGTCCACGATTTGAAGGGAATGCCAGTGAAAGATGTTGATGCGCGGCCGGCTGGGCGGCGCCCGTTATCCCGCTTGTGGTCCCGCCGGCTCGCCACCGTCGCGGCCCTCATCGCGTTGCCCGCCCCGGCGCTCGCGCTCATGCCCGCGTCCGCGGCTGGGAGCGTGCCCACGGGGAACGTCACCTTCTCGTTGAAGGACGCGCCGGCTGTGCCGTACGCGCTGAACTTGAAGTGCGGCGGGCGGCCGGTGGCCCGGACGAAGCTCATGACGCCGGACCGCCGGGAGGCCACCGTGCCCCTGCGGATGAAGGGTGCCGCCGACCGCGACTGCACGGTAGAGGTGATCACCAACCGGGCCCGCGGCCACGTCAACGAGATGAAGGTCACGGTGAGGCAGGGGGGTGACGTCTGGGCGCGGGACACCCTTTACACCCCGCACAAGAAGGCGGAAACCCGACCCTTCACCCTGCCGAAGCAGGACGCGACGATCGAGCTCGCCGCGGCGTCCCTGCCGGAGAACCAGGCCGGCACCCCCCTGCGCCTGATGGCGTGGAACCTCTGGGTCGGCGCCACGCTCAACCGCCAGGACACCACCCCCACGGGGGAGAACCTCACCCAGGCGATCGAGTATCTCAACGAGGTCGAGCCCGACGTGCTTTTCGTCGTCGAGGGATACGGCTCCGGCACCAAGGTCCTCGACGGGCTCAACGCCGGGCGGCCCGCGAACGACCGCTACACCGGTGTGCAGATCACCCAGCAGCCGGACTACAGCGCCAACGGCGACAACCTGTGGCTTTACACCAAGCTGAAGGTCGAGAAGGTCTATCCGCGTACGGCCGAGCCCGATCTGAGCTCGTTCAACTTCGGCGGCGCGAAGCTGCGCCTGCCGGACGGCAAGCACGTGCACGCCTTCAGCATGTGGATGTGGCACCTGAGCTACGCCTACGGTGACACCCACGCCGCCGCCGTCGAGAACATCCACGGGTTCCCCCGGACCAAGACCAACGAGCAGATCGTGGCGGGCGACTACGAGCGGCGCATGGCCATGGGCCGGACGCTGTTCGAGAAGGCGCTGCCCGCCTACATCGGCAACGACGACGCCCCGGTGCTCCTGGGCGGCGACCTCAACGCGTGGTCGCACCTGGACTGGACCCAGCAGTTCGCGAACGCCCGCGGGCACGGCGGGCTGGTGCTGGAGTGGCCGCTGACCAAGTTGTTCACCGACAACGGCTTCACCGACGCCTTCCGTTACGCCAACCCCGACGCCGCGCGCTACCCCGGCCGGAGCTGGAGCCCGGTCAGCGGTTATGGCGCCGTGCCCGCCCGCATCGACTACATCTTCACCCGCGGCCGGGACGTCGAAGTGCTCGGCTCCCGCACGGATGTCCGCCGCCTGCCCCGGCACCAGGGCATCTCGCTGGACCCGGCGTTCCCGTTCTACTCCGACCACGGGGCGGTCGTCTCCGACATCCTGATCCGCGGCAGCGGCACCGGCCAGCAGCGGCCGGTCGTCGCCGAGACGCCGGAGAACGCCCCCGGCGTCTGGCCCGCTCCCCCGGCCGGCACGCGCGTCCCGCCGGCCGAGCTCAGCGCGACCGCCTCCACCTTCAAGCCCGGCGTCGGCGACCCGAAGAACGCCGTCGACGGCAACCTGCAGACCGACTACCACTCCGACTACCCCGTGATCGCCCCGCAGCCGCACACCATCACCGTCGACCTCGGGCGGGTGCGGCAGCTGTCCGCGGTCCGCTTCCAGCCCAAGCTGCGGGTCAACATGAACGGCACGATCCTCAAGGGCGTGGTCCAGGTCAGTGAGGACGGCACCGACTTCACCGACGTCAAGCGGGTCGAGTGGCCGCGCATGACGGCGCCGAACGACGTCGACATGAACGGTGTCCGGGCGAGATATGTGAGACTTCGCGCGGACTACGGCATGGGCGGCG
This sequence comes from Sinosporangium siamense, assembly GCF_016863435.1. GTDB lineage: Bacteria > Actinomycetota > Actinomycetes > Streptosporangiales > Streptosporangiaceae > Sinosporangium > Sinosporangium siamense. Next base: position 25,588 of record NZ_BOOW01000042.1, on the reverse strand, counting down.
CCTCCGCCTTGGCCGAGATCATCCCCTACGAGGTTCCGCAGAGCTAACCCACAACAAAACCGTCGGCGTCACACCACCGGCGCCTTCCGGCCGCGACTTCGCCCGGCCGGGAGGCGCTCACTCTTTTTCTGGGTTCACGGCGAAATGATGAAGCCGATCCGCACATAGGGAGGGTTGTCCAAGTATTTCGCCGACCGAGGAGAGCCGGGCATGGGGATCGCCCGTGAATGACGAACTAGCGGCCAGGTTCGAGGCCGTCTATCGGGATACATTTGGCCGGCTCACGGCTTATGCCGTACGCCGGTGCACGTCGACGACCCCACGTGCATCCGCCTCCTCGTCACCGAAAAGCGCTTCGACAAGAACCCGGTGTACGGCGGACCGCGCGACGACATGACCCGCGATTAGCCCCACCCCGGCCCGCCGCCTCGGGAGGCGGCGGGCCGGGGCGCGTGATCGCTCACGTCGGGTTTCTCCGGCCGCCGGCCGCCCAGTGGGCAAGGGCGGCATACGCGCACAGCACCCCGAAACCGGCCCACGGTGACAGTGGGAAGTAGCCCGTCATCGGGAGGTAGAACCCCTGCACGTGCGCGTACTCGCGTAGGCTCTGCTGGATCGCGAAACCCGCCGCGGGGGTGAACGTCAGCAGCCACTCCCCCAAGCCCGCGAGCGCCAGGCCGTAGGGCACGAACACCACCGTCACGGCCGCGGCGATCGCCGCGACGCCGCGCCCGATCAGTGCGCCCAGTGCCAGGGACAGCACCGCGACGGCGGCGAACAACAGGCCGGTCCCGACGATCACCTGCAGATATGCCGGCAGCTCTGCGGGCAGTGGATGAACGCCCTTGGGTGGCAGCATGGTCAAGCTCATCGGCACCACGACGGCGGCGGGGATCACTCCGGCGAGGAAGGCCAGCGTGCCGATCACCACCGACTTGGCCGCCAACCCGGCGCCGGGCCGCCCAATCGGGCCGCGCCTGTGCCCGGCGGTCGCGAACGTGACCGCCACGACGATCATCGGGATCAGTCCCGCGAACCCGCCGACGAGCGTCCTCTCGATGGGCTGGCCCTCCGTGCTGGGGGCGATGTCGCCGACCCCCGTCACGATGAACCTGTCCCCCGAGCGGGTGAAACCTCCCGGGTGGTGCGGTGTCACGCCGTCGGGTTCCATCGAGACGCCGATGTCGTCGCTCTTCCAGGTGCCGCGCTGCGGGCTGACCTGGTCGAAGACGGCGGTGGCCGCGGAGAATCGCGACTCGGTCGCTCCGCCGTTCATCGTCAGCGCGCCGGGCGATGCGGCGAACAGCCCGATCTCCACCGTTTCCGGCAGTCCATCGAGTCGTGCCCTCCCCACCTCGGTCCACTGCTTACCGTCGGGCGACTCGAACCCGGTCAGCGTGTCACCGGCACGGGTCAGCCGCAGCCACCGCGGGCCGCCCCCGGCCGAGCCCGCGGTGTCCTCGGTGAAGTTGTGCTGCATCCGCACGCCGTGCTCGGCGGTCAGCATGACCGCCGCGTACTGTGCACCCTGCTTAATGCCGTCCTTGACCATGACCCCGGCCTTCGCCCACGGCACAAGCCCTGGGACGGGCGGCGGCCCGCCTCCTGTGCCGGGTGGCGGAGGCTCCTTGATCCGTCCCGTCATCGAGTTCACCCGGGTGGTGATGCTTCCGTCGCCCCGCAGCGATTGATGGACGAAGTAGAACTTGTCCTCCACAGCTTGTCCGCCGGGTCCGAGGAGGGGCGGCGGGCAGACCTCCTCGAGGGTGTCATGCCCGCCGCCGGACCTTCCGCAGGTGGCGTGGGCGGTGACGGCGAGTGTCAGCCCCAGCAGCAACGGGATCAGCGCCGCGACCGCCATGCCGATCACCCGGCCTCGGCTCGTCCCGAACCTGGCCCATTCCTCGCGTATCACGACGCGGCCTCCGGGGAAGCCGTCGCCCGGTGTGATTCCGGGGAGGAACTCGGGGTTCCGAGGGCGGGCCGGCCGACGGGCCCGGCCACTTCGATCGCTGCTTTCATGGCGGGCAGCCTAGGCAGCCGCCCCCGGCGGGAGCCTCACGCCGCGGAGCCATCTTCCGCATCGCTGACGTCAGGGACGACGATCCCTCATTCGAGGGACGGCGGCTGCCGGCCCTTCGCCCCCCCGAGCTCGCCGTCGCCTACTTCGACGACCATCTCCAGAAGGCCGTGGAGCACGCCGCCGACATCGCACACCTCGCCGCCGGCGGCTGTTTCCAGCGGAGGCGGCTCGCCCGCCGGCGCCGACGGGCGCGGCGGCCACGTGTCGGCCACCGCCGCCGGCGGCGAGGGGCGGCTCCCGTCTGACCGAGGCCGGAGGCTGAGATCCATCTCAACGTGGGCATGGCGGAACGCCGCCCCGCGCCGGTCAAGGCTGGGGCGGCGTTCGCCGTACAGGGCATGTCCGGGTTCGTGCCGCTACACCAGCACGAACCCCAAACTAGGCGCCGGATCAGCGCAGGCGCGCCTCGATCGCCTCGATGATCCGCGGGCGCATCTCCGCCGCGCGGATGACCGCGTCGACCGAGCCGACCTCCACCGCCCGGTGGATGTTGTGCACCCGGTCGAACTCGGCCGCGACCTCGCCCAGCTTCTCCGCCCGGACCGACGAGCGGAGCTCGTCGAGTTCGGCGGTCAGTGTGGCGCGGTCGGCGCCCGCGGCGGCGGCGACGCGGGCCTCCAGGTCACGCACGCGCGGGTCCGCGGCGGTGCGGCGGTTGACCTCGCCCGAGAACACCACCGCGGCGGCGGGGGCGCCGCCGAGCACCGACGCGAACGAGCCTTCCAGGGCGAGCACGGTCATGTTCGGGTTCAGCGCCTTGGAGAAGACCACGAACGCGCCGCCGTGGTAGCGCGAGATCACGCAGAACACGATGGGGCCGCGGAAGTTCACGACCGCGCGGCCGATCTCCGCGCCGTATTCGAGCTGCAGACTGCGCATCGACTCGGGTGAGCCGTCGAAGCCCGACAGGTTCGCCACGACCACCAGCGGCCGGTTGCCGCTGGCCGCGTTGATGGCGCGTGCGGCCTTCTTCGACGAGCGCGGGAACAGGGTGCCCGCGGTGTAGGTGTCGGGGCCGTCGGTGGGCGGGAAGCCGCGCCGCGGCACCGCACGCGACTCGATGCCGAGCAGGCACACCGGGATGCCGCCGAGATGCACGTCCTGCACCACGGTGGTCTCGGCGTCGGCCATGCCCGCCCAGCGCTCAAGCACCGGGTGGTCCTGGTCGGACAGCGCCCGCATCACGGTCCGGATGTCGAAGGGCTTCTTGCGGTCCGGGTTGGCCTCGGCGGAGAAGATCTCGCCGACCGTGGTGAAGTCGCTGCCCGCCACGACATGCGGGTAGCCGGAGATGTCGCGGTCGACGGGGTCGCTCGTGGGCGCCCGGCGCGGCGCCGTCTCGCCGGGCGCGATGTAGGTGTGGTCGTAGTAGGACATCACCACGTCGCGGGCGGCGGTGAGGTTGGGCGCCCAGTAGTGCGCCTGCCCGTTCGGGCCCATGACCCGGTCGTAGCCGCCGATGCCGAAGTTGTCCTCGGCCGACACGCCGCCGGAGAAGTCGAGCGACTGCTTGCCGGTGAGCACCATCGCCGAGTCGGGGGTCATCACCAGGATGCCCTTGGTGTGCATGAGCATCGTCGCCTCGGCGTTCCAGTACGGCTGAGCCCCGACGGTGATGCCCGCCACCACGACGTTGATCTCGCCGCCGTCCTGGGTGAACTCGACGATCCGCTTAAGCGCCGCGGCCACCCAGTCCATGTTCTCCGTACCGGATTCCATGGAGATGCGGGCGCCGGCCGACAACGCGTACCACTCCAGCGGCACCCCCATCCGCTCGGCCAGGTCCAGCGCGGCGATCACGCGGCGGCACTCCGGCTCCGACAGCGCACCGAGCGACTTGGTCGGGTCACCGAGCAGCACGACGCGGGTGACGCCCTGCGGGTGACGCCGGGTCGGCGTGGTGACGACGCCCGCGACGAGGGCCGCGGTATTGCGGCCCTTCGGCCGGTCGACCGGCACCAGCGTGTGGTTCTCGTCGAGGTCGTATTCGGCGAAGTGGCCGAGCAGGGCGGTCAGCTCGTATGGATAGACGGTGTTGCGGCTGCTCGCGCGGAGCACCTTCTGCCGGTAGTCGTCGAGCGGCTCGATCGGCTCGTCGGAGGGCGCGCCGATGGTGAGTTCGGTGCCGCCGGTGGCGTCGTAGGCGATGCGCACGGCGACCTTGGTCAGTTTGCCGGTCTTCCCGTCGCGCTGGCGTGCGATGAAGAGGATCTCGTCCAGCCCGGTGCCCGCGGTCGTCGGCAGCACACGCCCGGCGAGCGTCTCCAGCTCGGCGCGTGTGATGTCGCTCGGCGGCCAGACGTAGATCACGATCCGGTTGGTGTTGAGGCGTGTCCTCGACGGCTTCCGCGACTGGGCCCGGCGGATCGAGTCGAGACACGCGGCGACGGCGTCCTCGGCGGTCGGCAGGGCGACGAGCCTGCCGTCGTGCTCACGCAGCTCGGTCAGGTCGCGCACCTGGGTGAACGCGACGAGGCGCTCGTCGGACGGGTTCTCCCGCGCCACGCACTGGAACAGGTAGACCTCCTCGTCCGCCGAGGGCAGACGGGTGAGGTCGAACTTGCTGAGCCGTTCCATCTGCATCCGCTGCGCGATGTAGGGGTGCAGGCCGCGGATCAGGCGCTCCTCGGCCATGCCGTCGGCGGACGGGCGGAACGTGAAGTGGTGGTGCATCACCGCGCCGCGGCTGCCCGCGACGGTGGTGGTGAGCCTGCGGACCTGCGGTGGCAGCGGGTGCGCGCTGACGACCTCGTGCAGCGCGGCGGCCATCGCGCCGGCGTCCTCCGGCTGCCCCTCCCAGGCGAGGTAGATGTCGGCGTCGACGGCCTCCTCGCCGCTCGCCAGCTCGGCGAGGCCGCGCAGGGCGCAGCCCAGCGCGTCGAAGCCCACCGCGGAGGAGACCACGCACGAGTCGGCGCGCTCGGCGACCACGAAGGTGCAGTCCGCCTCTTCCCTGGTGCGGACGCCGGTGAGGCCCTTGTTGCCGTAGTAGCGCCGGGTCAGGACCTCCAGCATGATCGAGTTGTCCAGGTCGTCGCGGAGCAGCCGCCGGCCGAGCAGCCGCACCAGCGGCTCGGTGCTGCGCACCATCTCGGCGATGCGCTCGGCGCGGTCGGGCGAGTCCGGGTGGGCGTCCAGGTGGCGCAGGTGCCTGCGGACGTTGGCGTAGACGCGGGCGCGGTTGCGGCGCAGCAGCGGCTGGCCGAACCAGGCGAACACCACGCCGCGCGCGAGGTCCGCGACCACGGGGAAGCGGATCTGAGTCGCGGCGATCAGCCGCTCCATCGTGAGACCGACGGGCTCACGCAGCGTGGCGTCCGGCGGCGGCTCGCGCAGCCATGCGCGCAGGAGGGTGGCGACGACCGCGGCGTCGGCGGACGCGCGCTGCTGGGCCAGGAAGATCCGGAAGACCGCCGCCTCAAGCTCGGCGGTGAGGTCGAGTCCGGTGACGCCGTAGTGCCCGAGCGCCTTGGCGAGCTTGGCCTGGAACACCTCCGGCAGCCCGGCGCGCTCGACGTCGAGGCTCTGCAGGTAGGTGTGGAAGTATTCGCGGGCGCTGTGCACGTGGCTGTCGACGCCGCCGTCCTCGCCCGCCGGCCGGTTGCGGCTCAGCTCGGCGAGGTCGGCGAACGCCTCGACGAGGGGGAACTCCTCGGCCAGCGGCCGGTGGCCGCCGTCGATGGCCTCGCGGCGCGCCGCGAGGTAGTCGTCGAGCACCCGGCTGTCGTCGTGCGGGTCGACGTCGAAGCCCAGCAGCAGGCTGTAAAGGTCTTCCTGGCCGCGCGTCGTGCGTTCCCGCACGGGGACGGTCGCGGGTGCGGCGGGCAGGTCCAGCTCGGCGGTCCCGGTCGCCGACGTGGCCTCGGCGGCGCCCTCGTCGTCGGCGAGCGGCTCAAGGCGCAGCAGCGGGGCCCCGGTCTCCACCTGGCTGCCCACGGACACGGCGCATTCCTTCAGACGCGCCTTGAACGGCGCCCGCAGTACAGTCTCCATCTTCATGCTTTCCAGCACCATGACCGGCGCGCCCGCCTCGACCTCGGCGCCGACCGCCACCGGTGTGGCGACGACCAGTGCCGGCGCGGGCGAGCGGACGACGCCGCCCTCGTCGCGGCCGACCCGGTGCGTCACGCCGTCGACCTCCACCAGGTGGATCGGCCCGTGGGTGTCGGTGAGCAGGCGGTAGCGGGTGCCGTTGACGAGGATCTGGCCGGTGTGCCGGTCGAAGCGGTCGAGCTTGACGTCGGCGGTGCGGACCTCGCCGCCCGCCTCGACGCCGACCCGGAACCGGTGCGGGCCGATCCGCGCGACCCGCACGCGGTAGCTCGCGCCGCGCAGCTTGAGGTCAAGGGGCCTGCCGCTCTCGTGGCGCACCTGCGGGCGCCCGCCAAACGCCGTCGACAGCAGCCGCTGCCGCTCGGCCCGCTCCTCCTCCTCATATGCCTCGATGGCGGCGGCGGCCAGCGCGACACCCGAGTGCCGGTGAAGAACGAGCCGGCCTTCGCCGCGGACGCGGTCGATCCAGCCGGTGTCCGCACTGGCGTCGATCACCTCGGGCTGGTCGAGCAGGTCGAGCACGAAGCTCTTGTTCGTCGCCCCGCCCTCGATGATCACCATGGTCTGCGCCATGGCGCGGCGCAGGCGGCCGAGCGCCTCGTCGCGGTCACGGCCGTAGGCGATGATCTTCGCGATCATGGAGTCGAAGTCGGCGGGGATGGTGTCGCCTTCGGCGACCCCGGTGTCCACCCGGATGCCGGGCCCGGCGGGCAGGTCCAGCCGCACGATGCGGCCCGGGGCAGGCGCGAAGTCGCGGTCGGGGTCCTCGGCGTTGAGCCTGGCCTCGACGGCGTGCCCGCGCTCGACCGGCGGCTCGCCCACGAGCCTGCCGCCGGCGGCCACGTGGAGCTGCGCCCTCACGAGGTCGAACCCCGTGGTGGCCTCGGTGATCGGGTGCTCGACCTGCAGGCGGGTGTTGACCTCGAGAAAGGCGAAGATCTTCTCGACGGGGTGGTAGAGGAACTCCACGGTGGCCGCGCCGCGGTAGCCGACCGCGAGGGCCAGCCGCTCGGCCGACGCCTTGAGCTCGGCCACCTGCTCGGGGCCGAGCACCGGGGACGCCGACTCCTCGATGACCTTCTGGTTGCGTCTTTGCACCGAGCAGTCCCGCACGCCGAGCGCCCACGCGGTGCCCGCGCCGTCGGCGATCACCTGGACCTCGACGTGCCGGGCGCCGGTGACCATGCGCTCAAGGAACACGACACCGCTGCCGAAGGCCCGCGCGGCCTCTTGGCTGGTGCGCTCGAAGGCGTCGGCCAGCTCGTCGGCGCCTTTCACGACGCGGATGCCGCGCCCGCCGCCGCCCGCGGTCGCCTTCAGCATCAGCGGGTAACCGATCCGGGCCGCCGCCGCCAGCGCGGCGTCCAGGGTCTCGACCGCGCCGCGGCTCCACGGCGCGACCGGCACGCCGACCTCTTCCGCGATCAGCTTGGAACCGATCTTGTCGCCGAGCTTGCGCATGGCCTCCGCGCCCGGCCCGACAAAGGTGACCCCGATCTCCTCGCACAACTCCGCGAACGCCGGATCCTCCGCGACAAAGCCCCAGCCGACCCACGCGGCGTCGGCCTCGGTCTCCAGCAGCGCACGCTTCAACGCCTTGAGATCGAGGTACGGCCGAGCCGACGCGGGCCCCAGCTCGTAGGCGAGGTCGGCTTCGCGGACAAAAGTGGCGGCGCGGTCGACGTCGGTGTGCAGGGCGACGGTCTCGATCCGGGTGCCGGTCTCCGCGGCTATGTCTCGTACAGCATGGATGAGCCGCATGGCGGCCTCACCGCGGTTGACGATGGCGACACGACTGAACACCCGACCGGGCCTTCCTCTAGACGACAAAACGGCGCCGCCTTCGCGTCCCCCCGCCGGCGGCAGTGTTCAGCTTTTCGTCTATCGGCCGATGGCGCCATGTCGGTGACAGCGCACGCTGCGGCGCTTGATTTGTGGGAAAGCAACCAGAAACCCGTTAAGGGGGTCGGCATCGATGGGGGAATCGGGGCTTGACGAACGGCCTTCAGGGTGGTTTGGCCACGCTAGCGCCTTTACATTGTAGATCAGGAAATGACTTCGACGGTGCGACCGCCGGCCCGACGGTCACACAACCATGACATGGCGTGGACGAATCGGGGACACTGCGGGCCGACAGTGGAAGGGTTGACCGTCGGGCGAGGTACAGGGGCGTGCGGTGAGATTCGGCGGCGTGTCGCGAGTGTTCTTGATCGAGGAAGACCCGGCCGTGCCCCGGCATGGATACCGGGTGGTCGCGGTGGAGATCGAGGACGACCCGGCGGTCCCCATCTGCGTGCGGACGGTTCGCGGGTTCGGATACCGCTTCGGGCCGGTGTGAGCCGCCGGTGACACCTCGGCCGAGCCTGGGGCTGCGTGCCCGGCTGCTGTTCGCGTTCGCACTGCTGTGCGTGGTCACCGCGGCGGCGGTGGCCGGCGGGATGTACGTCCAGGCCCGCAGAGCCATCCTGCAGCGGGCACAGGATGCCGCGGTGCTGACGCTGACAAGCCGCCTGCAGGCGCTCTATCCATTGCGGAGCGCGGCACCGGACCAGGAAGAGCTCGGCAGGATCGCCGGCGCTGTGGCCGACGGGAACAGCTCCGGGGTCGTCCTCTACCACGGCGCGTACGCACAGGTCGCCCCGGCGCCGGGCCCGCCGCCAGGGCCTTTGGCGGCGGAGCGCGGGAGGCCGGCGGGGAACATGCAGGTCCTGGATCGCGGGATGATTCCAGCGGAGTTGCGGCGGGAGGTGGCCGGCGGCGAACTCGCGTGGCAGCGGGTGATGTGGCAGGGCGGGCCCTTCCTGATCATCGGCACGCCCTTGCTGATCGCCGAGCGGGACCAGGCGACGCGGGTGTCCGGCATCGAGGTCTACGTCGCACGCAGTCTGCGTCCCGAAGAGAAGAGCATCGACGAACTCGCCGCATACGCCTGGGGAACCGGCGGGGCGAGCCTGGCGTTCGCCGTCGTCCTGGCGTTGCTGGCCACCCGCGGCGTGCTGCGCCCGGTGCGCGAGCTGGGCCGGGCTGCACGCCTGCTGGGCGAGGGCGAGCTGCGGGCCAGGATCTCGGTCCGCGGCTCCGACGAGCTGGCCGACGTGGCGCGCACCTTCAACAACACCGCCGCGGAGCTGGAACGGCATGTCCAGCAGCTCCGCGAGATGGAGGCCGACGCCCGCCGCTTCGTAGCCGACGTGTCTCACGAGTTGCGCACCCCGCTGGCCGCACTCGCCGCGGTCGCCGACATCCTGGACGAGGAGGCGGGCCGGCTGCCCGAGCAGGCCGGCAAGGCCGCCGGGCTGGTCAGCCAGGAGACGCTCAACCTCACCCGCCTGGTGAACGACCTCATCGAGATCAGCAGGTTCGACTCCGGTGTCGCGGCCCTCGTGCTGAACGAGCTCGACGTGGCCGAGCTGGTGCGCGCGACCCTGCATACCCGGGGCTGGTCGGACACGGTGCACACCGACCTTCCCCCCGGGGTGACGGCACGGCTGGACCCGCGCCGAGTGGACGTCATCCTCGCGAACCTCGTCGGCAACGCCCTGCGGCACGGCGAGCCCCCGGTGTCGGTAGTGCTTTCCTCCGGCCCGAATCGGATCACTGTCGAGGTCCGCGACCACGGACCGGGGGTGAAGGAAGAGGTGCTGCCGCACGTGTTCGACCGGTTCTACAAGGCCAGCGCGGCCAGGGCCAGGTCCGAGGGCAGCGGCCTCGGCCTCGCCATCGCGCGGGAGAACGCGCGCCTGCACCAAGGCGACCTCACCGTCACCAACGCCCCGGACGGCGGCGCCGTGTTCACACTGTGCCTGCCATGCCGGGCACACGATCCGGACGAAGGCCCCGAGTGAGGGCCGGGCTCGCCCGCCGCGTCCTCGCTGCGGGCCTCCTGTCGCTCGTCGCCGTGGCCGGCTGCGGCGTACGGCCCAGCGTCGTCATCACGGGCGGCGACCCGCCGAGCGGAGCCGTCGTGGCGACCTCGAAGGTCACGCTTTACCTGCTGAAGAACGGCCGGCTCAGCGCGGTGACGCGGCCGACCGGTGGCCGGCCGTGGTTCCGGGCGGACATGCTCGCGGCGCTGGCGGCAGGACCCAGCGTGATGGAACAGGCGCACGGATTCACCAGCGAGGTCCCGCCAGAAGCCGGCCCGTTCTCGGTGACGGTCAAGCCCGCCGGCCACCTGGTGGTGACCCCGTCCACTCCTGCCGGCGAACTGTCCCCACTGGCCCTCGATCAGATCGCGTGCACGGCCGCCGCCACCTCGCCGGAGACCACTACCCGGGTCACCGTGGCCGGTAGCGGGAAGGGCATCGACCCTCGGAACTGCCCGGGGGAACGGTAGCGACCCGTCCCCTGCTTTGGACGGATCGCCGTGCTCTTAGGGAGCGGCCGGGTCCCGCCCGGCGCTCGGCCCGCCCCTGATTGGCCGGGGGCGGGTGGCGTGGACACAGCCGGCGGCTCCAGCCGCGACACCTGGCGCAACGCCTCGGCGAACTCCGCCTGGGACAGCACCACCAGTCGCACCGCCGGCCAGCTCCTCGCCCGGCGCCAGCCAAGCGCGGCGTGCTGGAGCAGCGAGCCCAGGTAGCCGCCGAGGGCCGGGTCAGGCCCAGGCTCCCGCCGTACTCGCCGCCCCCTCGCCTGGCGACAGCCCAGCGCGGCGATGGTGGCAGGAAACTTCGGCGCAATGCCTACTGCGAGGACCGGTCGCCCCCATTCTCCTCGAACAGTTCCCGGGTACGGCGCAGCAGAGCCTCCCGGACATCGTCGGGGGACAGGACCCGCAACGGGGTGCCCAAACCGAGGAGATACCGGGCCAGCTCGTCGGCGTCGTTGGCGCCGATCTCGACGATGGTGGCATCGGGCCCGTCCGGGTAATGGGTGCCGATCGTCGGCGGAACCAGCCGGAGGGCCTGGTCCATAGGGTGCGGGAGCCGGACTCTCCCGTAGAGGGGGTACACGACGCCGGCGATGCCCCGGGAGACCAGGACGGCCGGATCGGGCGGGTCGACCAGTTCGACCGGCCGCCCGACCGGCCGCAGCCGCACCACCCGATCGGCCCGGAACGTCCGCCACTGGTCCCGGGCCACGTCCCGGGCGACGAAATACCAGCGCAGACCCGTGTGCACCAGCCGGTACGGATCGACCTCCCGAACACTCTCCTTCCCCGCGTGATCGCGGTAGGACAGGCGGGCGCGCTCACCGCGGCGGCAGGCGGCGGCCAGCTCCAGCAGCAGCCCGGAGCGGATCCGGTGCCCCCCGGACCTGGGCGTGTGCACGAAGGTGGCATCCATCTCACCCAGCCGGTCCGCGATCCGGGGCGGCAGGACCTGCCGCAGCTTCAGCAGCGCCGACACCGCCGCCGGGTCGCTGCCCAGGACGCCGCTCAGCGCGGCCTCACGGAGTGCGACGGCCACGGCGAACGCCTCCTCGTCGTCCAGGACCAGCGGCGGCACCCGGGTGCCGCCGCCGAGGCGGTAGCCGCCCCAGGGCCCGGGGTCGGACTCGACGTTGTAGCCGAGCTCCCGCAGCCGGGCGACGTCCCGCCGCACCGTGCGCCCGGTGACCCCCATCCGCTCGGCCAGCTCGCCGCAGGTCCAGGCCGGCCGTGCGGACAGCAGCGAGACCAGTCGCAGCAGGCGGGCAGAAGTTCCGATCACACCCTGAAGTGTTCCTCATGACCAGGACCGGATCTGTCCTGGTGCCGTCCTAATGTCCCTCCCGTGAGCACTGAAACCACGATCGCACCGGCGATCCGTCTGCTGTCGGTCGACTTCGACTGCCCCGACCCCGCCGAGCTGGCCCGTTTCTACGGCGAGGCTCTCGGCCTGCCCGTCGTCTACTCCAGCGACGACTTCGTCCTGCTCGGCCGGGAGGGTTCACCGGGACTGGGTTTCATCCGGGTCGCCGGCTACCGGCCTCCGACCTGGCCGGACCCTTCCCAGGGGAAGCAGGCGCACATGGAGCTGGGAGTCGACGACCTGGAGGCGGCTCAGGCACGGATGCTGGCCCTGGGCGCGGTGGAGCCCCCGGTCCAGCCACATCCCGAGCAGCGAAGGGTCTTGCTGGACCCCGCCGGCCACCCCTTCTGCCTCTCCACGGAGGGCTGAGGCCTACCGGACCCGGCCGGACAGCCGCGCCGCGCGGGCGGCACGGCCGCCAGCGGAACGCGGACGCCCGGTGCTCGCGCGGGCTCCGGGACCGCCCCGTCCGCAGTCCCGTGCTCCCGGCTCGAATCCTCCGGCGACGGGCACCGCCGGCACCGGCCGCCGACGCGGTGGCGTGATCATTCAAGACACACCCTTGCCAACCGCCCTAACGTGTCCGGAAGACGCGGCGACGACAGAAGGGGCGCTGGGCATGGACGAGTTCGCGAGCGCCAGACTGGTGGCGCTGGTGCAGCGGGCGCTGGCCGATGAGGGGATCCAGGTCATCGCGCCGAGGAGCGGCGGGGCGCTGCTGCCGCTCGAGGCGAAGCGGCGGTTCCTGAGGGATGTGGCGCGAGATCACGGGCTGCTGCCGCTGCTGCGGGCCGGCTCGCTGATACCGGCCAACCCGTCCGACCCGGCCGTGTCCGCGCTGCTGAGCGCGGCCGGCCCGGAGGACCTGTTCGCGCGGTGGCAGCGGCTGGAGCGGTTCACCCACTCACGGCACCGGGTGGTGGTGCGGGAATCCGGTACGGGACATCTCGTCGCCGAGCACCTGGGCCCGCCCTCGGAACCGCCAGAACCCGCCGAGGACGCCCTGGTTCTCGGCGTATTAACCGCGCTGCTCCCGCTGACCGGCGCACGGGACGTCACCGTCGGCGCCGGGCACGGGGAGCCGCTCACCGTGTTCGCCGACGGCGCCGTCACGGCGGCACCCCCCGGTCACGGCAGCGGGCTCTGGCGGTTCACCTGGTCCGGCACCGCACCACCCGTACACCCGCGCACGGCGGAATCCGGTACGGACGCGGTGGCGCGCACCCGGGAACTGCTCGGCGCCGATCTAGCCCGGCGCTGGACCCTCCCCGGTCTCGCCGCAGAACTGGGCCTGCCGGCGCGGAGCCTCCAGCGGCGGCTGGCGGGCGCGGGCGGCTTCAGCGGACTCCTCGGCGACCTGCGCACGGAGGCCGCCGCGGCACTGCTCCTGCGGAGCGCCCACAGCATCGGCGTCATCGGATTCGCCTGCGGTTACGCGGACCAGCCGCACTTCACCCGCCACTTCGGTCTCCGCACCGCGATGACCCCGGCAGCCTACAGATTGGCGTTCCAGCGGCCCGGCCTGGACAAGGCGCCCGACACGGATGAGCGGGCGGCCCGTACCCATAAACCATTGGAAAGAAGGAGCACATGGAACTCACCGGCGCAACAGTGCTCGTCACCGGCGGAGCCCGCGGCATCGGCCGGGAGATGACCCGGCTACTGGTCGGGCTCGGCGCGCATGTGGTGGCCGTGGGCCGCGCGCCCGGCCCGCTCGCGGCCCTCCGGCTCGAGTACGGTGACCGGGTGTCCACCGAGGCCGTCGATCTCTCCGACCCGGACGCCGTCGACGCCTTCGGCGACGAACTGCCCGGCCGCCACCCCGGACTCTCGGTCGTCATCAACAACGCCGGAGTGCAGAACCTCTGCGATTTCCTCACCGCCGACGCGCGCGACTCACGACCGGCGCTCCGGCGGGAGCTGGCGGTCAACCTGGACGCCGTCATCTCCCTCTCCACCGGGCTGCTCCCCCACCTCAGCAGCCACTCCTCGGCCGCGATCGTGAACATCACCAGCGGACTGGCCATCGTTCCCAAGGCCTCGGCACCGGTGTACTGCGCGGCCAAGTCGGCGGTCCGGACCTTCACCCGGTCACTGCGCTACCAGTGTGAGGACGGCGCGCCGCACATCCGCGTGATCGACGCTGTTCTCCCGCTCGTCGACACCGAAATGACGCGTGGCCGGGGCCAGGGCAAGATCAGCCCGGCACAGGCGGCGCAGGCGGTAATCGACGGCATCCGCCGGGACCGCGCGGAGATCTACATCGGCAAGGCACGCCTCCTGCCGTTCCTGATGCGCCTCTCACCGACGCTGGGATACCGGGCCCTGCGCAACGGCTGAGCCCCCGGCCCCGCTTCCGGGGAAGCCGCCTCCACTCGCACGGCGGAGGGGATCTCTCTCATCCTCGGACATCGATCCGCTGATCACAGCCTGATCGCAGATCCAGCGTTCGCCCCATGACGCAGAAAGGCTCCGGCCGACCGGGTTGATCACCGCAACCCCACCGTCAACCGCCACATGGGGCGGGCGTGTTTCTGGACGCCGACTCAGGCTGACGGAGTGGACCGGGCCAAGGAGTCCTCCCCACGCACGTCGGGGTGAGCCGTCCCCGGCCAAGGAGCTTGAGAAGGCACCCGGTCCTCCCCACACACGTGGGGGTGAGCCGATGCAGGTGCCGGGCGGTCTCGCTCTGGTGACTTTTCCCCACACACGGGGGGGTGAGGCGTAGGCATTCAGTCCCAGTCAGATGTGGGCATGTGATCCCATCGTGTCCCCTCGGTAGGAAGCCAAAGTGCCCACACGGCTTCGCCCGGACAGCCGACCGCGGCTTCGAACTCGAACTCGCCTGAGGGAAGCAGCCTCATCGCATGCGCCGAGGCGATGCCCGCAGCCTGCAGAATGCCATCGAGAGTGTCCAAGAAGCCCTCCAAAAGGCGATCGCAACCGCAACCTGAAACACTCGACGGCCGGGCCCGATCCGGGATACGGCCATCGACTGGTGCTGGTCGAAAGGGCCGAACTGGACTCCACTCGTATCAGCATCCCGGATGCGGTCGATGCCGTAACAGCGCGCCGACCAGCGGAATGGCCGTCAAAAGGTGGTCCGCGAACGTGGCCGGCGACGGAGCTCAACGGTCCGCTTCTTTTCAGCCCGGCTCCTGGCGCTGTGGCCAGGTCTGGTCATCGTCCCTTGTGCCGCCCGCCTCTGCTCCGCGACACGTCTCGGCGCGCGCGGGCCACACGCCCCATTCGGGGTGTTATCGAGCTAATGCGTTGTGTGATCTTGCTGGTGATCGATGATGCGGACATGCGCGGGAAAGTGCTGCTGTGGGGCGGGACCTGGGTCGCGGTGGCGGCTCTGACGGGACTGGGCCTGTACTTCGCGAAAGTGGGACTGGCCCAGGCCGACCAGCTGGCCAGCGTGATTGGGCTGTTCATCGCAGCAGCCGGCCTCGGCGCGGCGCTGTTCTCGATCCGTCCGGCGGTGCCGGTGTACCGGCGCTGCACCCCGACCGTGCCGGTGCCCTTCTTCACATCGCCTGTCTCGTCGACCACCAGCACGGCACCGCCTCTCCCAGATGCTCGACGACGAAGTCCCGCAGGTCGTCGCGCACGCCGTCGGTGTCCCAGCTCGCCCGCGACAGCGGGTGCCGCATTCCGCCGGGGGAGCTGTCGCCGGCATGTCCGGCGAGGGTCCAGCAGTTCTTGCGGGGGAGTTCGGCCCGCATGGCCTCCACCAGGGTGCGGGCCGCCGCCGGGTCTCCACCCGTGCGAAGCGGCCGGCGATCCGTCCCATCAGGTCATCGGTCAGCGCACGCCATCGCGCGCGTACTAGGCTGTGGCCGACGGCCATCGCCTGATCTTCTTTTGTCCTCACAAACAAGGATGATCAACGGTGGCCGTCCTCGTTTTCCCCAGTTCAGGCGGTCAGCAACGATCTACAGCTGGAGTACTAAGCCTCTGGGGCAGCCAGCACATCTCTGGGCGGCCAGACCAAGAAACATCGTAGGGCCGTGTGCTTCCTCTCCTTGTTCTTCAAGATCTGTGGATTCGCTGCTCCCCCAGGTTGTCCCGTCGGCCCGCACTCCGCGACTCGCCTCGATCCGGGGAGCTGATTGCTTCTGCAGGTGGGATCGGTCCCAAGCCGTGGGATTCCCCCGCCGCCCCGCACGAAGATCAGAACAGGCTGGATTGGAGGTGGAAAAGTGGACTCGAGTGCGGCGCCGGGGTTGCGGGCAGAAAGGGGCGACCGGGAGGTCGATCTCGGATAATCTCAACCTCATTGATCGTCACAACATGGAAAGCTGAAATGCCACATCTGATCGAGCGCATCGCGGACACGGTTCGGATCGCATTTGGATCCTTTTCTCTACTGGATGTGGATGGACCGTCACGATCGCCCGATGCGCTCGATCCGGAGAAGTTGTACTCCCTCACCGACGAGAATGCGATCTGGTTCGTCGCTACCCCGAACATGGCGATCGTACGGAGCCGTGCGGGCTACCATCACACGGCGCGCATAACTTTGGAACTGTGGGATGCCGAGGCTCCGGCCGAGGACGGCCCCGAAGCGGAGATGCGCACTGTCGAATTCTCCAGCAGTTCGGGCAGACTACGTTCCGTAAGCCATCACGGAGATGTCGGGCCGCTGCTGGATCTGAGGGTTCCTGGAGCCTCATGGCTGGTGCGGGGGCATCGCATCGTGAAGCCGGACTCTTTCGCCGGTGATCTCGACGCAGAGGATATCGAAGACGAGGATGAGGACGCCGAGGGGGCCTTGGAAGGATTGGAGGAGTTCCTGTTCCAGTTCTGGCCGGTGAACGCATGTCAGCCATGAGCGCGGAGGACCCCTGGACGGCACGCTCCGCCCGGGGGTCCGTTCACTAGTTGATGCGCCTGCCGCGCACGAAAGGGCGATAACTGGATGCGCCCCATGATTACTGGTGGATGTTAATGAAATACGTGCGAGTAGAGCCACTTCAAGACCTCTTCGGGTATATGCATGATCCCCAACCCTACCTAGAGATCTTGCCTCAGCTCGCCGCGCAAATGCCTCTCGGTGCTGCAGAATACGCCTCAGCTCCCGGACACTACGATTTCGGCAGCACCAAGTGCGTGAAGGACCTGACCTTCGGATGGACGTCGCTCCAGGACGCTTCTGGGGCTCTCTCACTGAAGATCTACTTCGAACCCAACGAATGGAAACACGAAAGCGGGCTGCTGATCGAATACGCCGACGTTCAGAAGTTTCAAATAGAAACCAATCACGCTGATCACTCTCTCAAAAAGATGGGGAGCATGCAGCTGGACGAAGTACTCCCCAGCAGCTACGGCTTGACTCACGAGTTCGCGTTTACTGGGGGCACTCTCATGGTGACCGCCAAAGATCTTGACGCGACTTGGACGGACAAAATACCACGCTAGCCGAGGGGTACTTCGTGATAACAGGAATGGTGCTCCCGCAGCTGCTTTCTGCGGGAGCACCATCATCTGCTCGGAGACAACATCTAGGAATTGACCGGTCGTCGATGTTCGGCGAAGGGTGAACATTGACATAGATGTCAGAGTATGATGCCGAGTCGCCACCGGAAGGCTTCGCAGAACTGATCGGCCTAGTGTGGCGAGATATAGGACGCGCCGCCTCGATGGCTTTTCTTGGATTCGGTGACGAGGTCTCTGTAACCAATCACCTAGAAAAACAGCGGGCTGTCAACGAATTTTCTCTTCACATTCAATTCCCATGGCGACTCGCCAGCTCAACCGAAACGCTAGTCGCTTCTAATGACATGTATTAGCCGAGAGGTGATTCATGGTTTTACTGGGATCCCAGCTTCAACCAAGAGGATTTTGAGTGGGATAGACAAGGGGCAAACTGGTTCGATCATCAGGTCTCGCACATCCGCCCCCTCCTCTCGAGTCAGAATATCGTAACTAGTGTAACCGTCGACCAATCAGGCGACCTCAAATTGGAAATCGCGCCGGATATTCGACTTGTCGCCATGTCGACCACTTCCTTCCCGCTGGAAAACTGGCGACTGATCAAGAACGGGCCAGGGGGATATCACGTCGTAATGTTCGATATCGAATACAGCAGATCACCGTAGACATTGCCCGGGGGCAGTAGATGGCACTTTGCCCCCGGGCTTACAATCTGGGCGCATGAGAGGCTCGGCTCAATCTGGTCGCGCCAGGACACACGGACACCGCTGTCTCCTGCCTGTGCGCAGCATCCCAGTTGGTCGCAGGCCAGTACGCCAGGTTGTCCTGCTCACGAACAGCCCTCATGCTGGTACTTGCTGCAGCCAGTCCTGGTCTGACTGCCTGAGGTCACCCAGCGAGAGCGGGCGTGTCCGTGGCCATGTAAAAGTGGCTCTGGCGCAAAGCCTGTGACGCTGCCACGCTCCGTGCTGTCAGAAAGGGCTGCAGAGGATGACCTTGCGTTGAAGGTCGAAGCCGGCACGTCCGTAGCGGGCGCGTTTGAGGGCCTTGATCCTGGTCACGTTGCCCTCGACCGCGCCGGAGGAATGCGGCAGAGTCAGGCCGTTCAGGACAGCGTCCCGATCTCGCTCGACGCCTCGGGCAAATGAGTGCAGCTGGGGAATATCGTCTGCGAGGACAGCCGCCAACCATGGCTTGAGGCCTGCTGCCCCGGTGCGTTCGGTGAGCATGCGGGCGAAACCGGTCACATGTCCGGAAAGGCGAGCCAGTCGGGCGCTGCGCGACAGGATTGCCTTGAGGGTGACCTTGATCTCTTCCGCGAGCCGCTCCGGATGGCCGGTGATCCAGGTGGAGACCTCGCGGACGGTCGGCGGCGGTGGAGGCGGCGGCACGCGCGCGGCCAGTCCGGCACGCAGCGGCTCCAGGTAGCGGCGGACGGTGCGGCGGCTCCCGCCAAACCCGTGGGCCTGCAGCTCCGCGAACAGCCGGGCGGCATTCGCCTCCCCGTCGTGAACGACGCGCCGGTGCAGGTAGGAGACATAGTGCTCGAAGGCGCGGCTGCGGCTGCGGCGGCCGTTGACGAGCTCTTCGGCCGTGGCGGCGTCACGATACTTGCGGATGGTCTTGCGATCCAAGCCGAGTCGCTGAGCGATGGCGGCGACGGTCATCCCCCGGCGGGTCGGTTCGTGGACGGCGGCATGGCGTTCCCTGGTCCGGGCTGCCGTGATCGGGCCGGGTTCTCCAGACGGAGCCGCAGCGGGCGGAGCGCCGGTCGGCAAAGGGCGGACCACCTCGCCCGGATTGAGTGGTTCGCGCAGGTCGGCGCGGTGAGCGCGGACGACCTTCTCCACCGCCCGGCACAGGTTGTTCCACAAATGCCACCGATCGGCCACCTGGGTTGCCTGCGGTGCTCCGGCGCCTGCGGCCTCGGCGAAGGCGCCGGCCCTGTCCCGGCAGATGACCTCGATCCCGGGATGCCGGCGGAGCCAGGCGGTGACGGTGGCGGTGCCGCAGCCGTCCAGCACGTCGATGGGCCGCCTGGTGGCCATGTCGACCAGCAGGGTGGCATGGCTGTGTCCCTTGCGCTTGGCCCACTCGTCGATCCCGAGCACGGTCACCGGCTCGGTGACCGGGTCGGGCAGCGCCCGGATGAGCCGGATGAGCGTGTCTCGGCAGACGGGGATGCCGAGCATGCCGGCCAGCCGGGAGGCGGCCCGCCCGGCCACGGCGAGGGAAAGCAGCTCCAGCATGCGCCGCAGCGGTGCGGTGGTGCGGGCGTGCCGCCCGGCCGGCGGGTCGATCGGCTCGGTGAAGGTGCGTCTGCGGCATGCGGCGTTGTCGCATTTCAGCCGGCGTGTGGTGACCGCGATCAGCATCGGGCGGCCTCCGGCGGGCAGGTCCTTGTGAACGATCTCGTTTTTGGGCTCTGGATCAATCTCCGGGATGCCGTGACGGACGGTGATCGCGAAGTTCAGTTCAGCAGGCACATTTTCCTCAGCAGGTCGAAGTTTGCCCGACCGAACATGATCCGCTTGAGGTGCTTGATCTTGCAGATTCGTCCCTCGACGGGGCCACTGCTGTAGGGGAGGGTCAGACCGGCCAGGACGGCATCGTGATCGCGTTGCAGACCGCAGGCGAAGGAATGCAGGGCGGGAGCGGATCGGCACGAACGCCGCTGAGCCACTCGGCGAGGTGCCGGCCTTGGCGTTTGGACATCATGACGGCGAAGGCGCGGACGTGGGCGGTGGTGGCGGCCAGTTCCGGGCTGCGGCCCAGGATCCGGGCCAGGAGTTTGGTTTCGTCACCGGTCAAACGGTCGGGCTGAGTCATGATCCAGCGGACGACCATGCGGGGTTTCGGCGGAGGCGACGCCGCCGGGGCCGCGGTGCGCGGTGAAGGCCCGGCCTTCCGGGCGCGACCGTCCGCGGTACGAAACTGGCGGAGGTATCGGCGGACGACTTGGACGTCACCCTGCCAACCTCGGATCTGAAGCTCGGCGTGCAGGGCGGCGGCATTCTCGATCCCCTCGCGCCAGCGCTGATTGAGGTAGGCCTTGAACGGGTCGAGGGTGCCGGCCCGGTTGGTGGCCTTGGCCAGCACCTGTTCGATGCCGGTGGCGCGGGCGAAGCGCCGGACGGTGTCGGGCGCCAAGCCGAGGCGGCGGCCGATCTCCGCCCGCGAGCATCCTTCGGCGAGCAGCGTCTGCACTGCCGCGTATCGCTCCCGATGCCGGACGACCAGCCGACGCTCGCGACCGTAGACGTCGCGAAACCCATCGGGCACCAGGGGCGGCGTCGGCATGTCGATGATCTGGTCGGCCACGGTCTGCTCCGATGATGACGCCTCCTCCTCCAAGGCCGCGTCGGGTTCGGGCTCGCGCAGAGCGGGGCGGTGGGCGATGACCGTCTTCTCCACCGCTTGCCCCAGGCTGTGCCAGAGGGCACCGGTAGGCCACTGGCGAGGTGCCCGCGCGGAGCGCGGGTCCTTTTCCAGTGGCCTCCGGCCCGAACCCGATGTGCGGCTTTCACCGCGGCGGGCTCTCCAGTGAATACTGCGTGAGCTGCGGCGATGTCCCGTTGTGGATGGTGTCGTGGCAGCTCCGGCAGACCACGAGGGTCTTGCGCCGTTGCCTGGCCATGAGTTCCGCCCACGCGGTTTGCGGCCGTCCCGGCCGGTGGAGGTCGGCGAGGCGTCGGACGTGGTGCATCGTGATGCCGTCGTCGTCCTTGCAGATCTCGCACCGGTTCGCCAGAAGCCGGGTGACCAGCTCCTTATGACGAATGATGCCGGGGACCAGAACACGGTCGGTGATGACCGTGTCCAGGTTGCGCCGTAGCGGAATTCCTCCGAACCGTGCGACCAGCGGCTTCCTGCCGGTGCGTTCGATCCTGGCCTCGAAGCACTTGCGCGGCCCGTGCGGGGTATCGATGACGGCCGCGTACTTGCGGGCCATCCTCGTCACCGACGAGCGGTGCTTGTTGGCCAGGCTCATCAGCATCGAGGTCTCCATGACCCAGAGCAGCGGGAACAGGCTACGCAGGTTCCCGGCCAGCAGGTAGTACTGGGCGATGCCTCTCCACTCGGCCCCGTAAGTGCTCACGATGGTGTGGTCGTCCTCGTTGAGCAGCCGCGGCCGGCGCGCGGGTTTTCCGCGCGTGGTGTAGAGGCGTTTCCTGGCCTTGATCACCGATCCTGGCACCCGGAGGCTGACAGTGCCGTTGGCGCTGCGCTTGCCGCCGGTGACCTTCCGGTCGTTGTGAAGCACGGTGATCTCGTAGCCGAGGAAACGCGCCGCCTGGGTGCGGGCGTGCGTGATCAGCGTCTTGTCCTGGGACAGTTCCAGCGCGAGTTCGTCGCGCAGAAACGCCGCCAGGCGCTGTTTGATCTCCTCAGCTTCGGCCTTGGGTCCGGTGAACCCGAGCAGGGTGTCGTCGCAGTACCGGACGTAGCGCAGCCGCCGGTAGCCGGGATCTCGGGGATCCACGCTGGGCATGCCACGCACCTGCCGACGCAGTTCCCGCGCAGTAGCGCGGTCACCACGCCGGTGTGCCCGATCTCGGGCGGCGCGCACCCGTGCGTAGGTGGTGTCCTGCTTGCGGATCCGCCCTCGGGTGTATTCCGGGATGAGGACCGTCTCGACGAAGTCGTCCAGCCGGTGCAGATAGATGTTCGACAAGATCGGCGAAACGACGCCGCCCTGCGGGACCCCGCTGAGCGTCGCGTTCCAGACCCAGTCCTCCAGGTATCCGGCCGTCAGCATGTTCCGCATCAGCCGCAGGAACCGGCCATCGTGGATCTTCTCCGCCAGCGTCGAGAGCATGATCTTGTGATCGAAGCTCCCAAAGCAGTCGGCGACGTCTCCCTCGATGAACCAGGTCGTCCCGGTCCAGGTCTTGGCCACCTCACGTAGTGCGGTGTGGCACCCCCGGCCGGGACGGAAACCGTGGGACCGTTCGGAGAAGGTCGGCTCGTAGTAGGCGTCCAACAGCAGCCGTACCACCTCGCCGACCAGTTTGTCCGACCACGGGGGCAGGCCCAGCGGCCTGGTCTTCCCGTTCTTCTTCAGGATGTGGACCCGCTTGACCGGGCTCCATCGATACCGCTCATGGCGCAGCGCCTCGGTGATCTCGTCGATCTTACGGAGTGACATCCCGTCCACGGTCTCCCTGGTGGCCCCGGGCGTCATCGCCCCCTTGTTGGCGTAGATGCGCCCGTAGGCCAGCAGATACAACTGCGGGTTGAACAACTGCCGATATAACTCGTTCAACGGCAGACCGCGCCTGCCGCGTTCACGCAGGACACCCAGCACCGTTTCGGCACTCTGCATTACGCATACCTCCCAGCTCTGAGGTGTCCGATCACCTGGCCCCCTTCGCCCTGATTCCGGCTCTCCCGGACTCCTCGGGCGGGCGTGACTCCGCCGACTACTACGGGGCCTCCGTCGCCATAGGACTCGCGTCCCGTAGGCGATCCCATGTTCGTCCTGGCCGTACAACAGCGTGACGTAGGCGTCCCACTCATCCCCTTCAATGCCCTCACTGGGCATCGCCCGCGCCCGGAGGTTGCCCTGGCCATTCCACAAAGCCAGAGCAGAGCACGGCGTCGGCTTCGGGCGTCGATTTCCGACGGATGCGACCTTCCATCACTGGGGATTGGGGTTCAGGCAATCCAGCTTTCGCCATATCACGCGGGTTCCACGACGCGCCGTCTCCAACGCCTAAGCACGGCCGCCGCTTCAATGGCATGCTCTTGTCCCCTTCACCTTTCGGATCCAGGTAAGCCATCGAACCCAGAAACCTCCCTCCAGTTCCTCCCAGCTGAGCTGGGGATACAGCCAGGCGCCTCATGGCGCACTGGAACCGGTCGGCGACGTGGATGGCGCCGGGAGCACCGAGCCGAGCGGCTTCGGCATAGGACGCTGAACGGTCGCGGCAGATCACCTCGACGCCGGGGTGGTCGGCCAGCCAGGACCGCACGGTCTCGACAGTGCGGTCGGGCAGCAGATCGACCGGGCGGCGGGTCTCGACATCGACCAGGATCGTGCCGTAGACGTGGCCCTTTCGCAGGGCGAACTCGTCGATCCCCAGCACCCGCGGTGGTCCCGGTGCCGTTTCGGGCAGGGCGCGTATCAGGCGCAGCAGCGTCGATCGGCTGACCGGGATGGCAAAGCCTTCGGTAAGGCGGGAGCCGGCCCGGCCGGCCGGCATCAGCGCGACCTGCCGCAGTGAGGCTTGCAGATGCTCGCTGCGCCGTCCGTGCCGGAACGTCAGCCCTGCGATCTGCTCGACGAACGTGGCCTGTGAACAGGGAGGTTCGCCGCAGCGGAACCGGCGCACCCGTAACTCGATCACGACGCGCCGCCCGCTCACGGCATGGTCGTCGAGTCGGCGCACGTAGTGACTGTGCAGCCGGGCTGAGACGGTCCCGCATCTGGGGCAGGCCGCCTGAGCGCTGGTGGTCGTGGCGCGGATGGTCAGGCGGTTGTCGGTGGTGGTGACGGTGTCGAGCGCGACATCGTCGATGTGGTGGAGCCAGAGGTCATGGAGAAGATCGTCAGCCACGACCGTTCATGATCGCGGTTCTGGTGACGCTCAGTGGCCCTGGCACGGAAAGTGATCCAGAGCCAGTTTTTTTCACGTGTCGTCGACAATGCCCGCGGTGGAATCGGGGTGGCTCACCCCCACGTGCGTGGGGAGGACAGAGCACGCACCGGGATGGAGGCCCTCGCGTACGGCTCACCCCCACGTGCGTGGGGAGGACTCCGACCTGGCCACCACGAGCGCCGCACTCCTCGGCTCACCCCCACGTGCGTGGGGAGGACGCCGACCTGTTCCATAGCTCGGTACCCGATGACGGCTCACCCCCACAAGCGTGGGGAGGACTTTGATCCGAACATGATCGGGGGCCGCGTGCGCGGCTCACCCCCACGTGCGTGGGGAGGACTGATCAGCGCGAGCGCGGGAGGAACCTGCATCGGCTCACCCCCACGTGCGTGGGGAGGACCCTCGCCGCAGCGGACTGGATCCGGGCCGCGGCGGCTCACCCCCACGTGCGTGGGGAGGACGCCGCGGAGAGAGGTAGCGCGTTGCCGGGAAGCGGCTCACCCCCACGTGCGTGGGGAGGACTAGTCGGTGGCAACGTGCGTGATGCGGTAAAGCGGCTCACCCCCACGTGCGTGGGGAGGACCAACAACGCGTAGGTCTGACTGGCTTCCGCCTCGGCTCACCCCCACGTGCGTTTGGCTGCGCAGCGCGCGGGGACGGATCGCTGGCTCACCCCCACGTGCGTGGGGAGGACAGGCGTAGCCGGGCGTCCTCGGCGTCGGCGAACGGCTCACCCCCACGCGCGTGGGGAGGACGTCTGTTGGCCCGAGCTCAGGTTCATGATCTGCGGCTCACCCCCACGTGCGTGGGGAGGACGGCTTATCGACGTCCCCTCCACCGAACCGCATCGGCTCACCCCCACGTGCGTGGGGAGGACGACCCGGCAACGCCGGTCGCGGACACGACGCCCGGCTCACCCCCACGTGCGTGGGGAGGACCGCTGAGCCAGCGGCATGCCCGCGTTGGCGAGCGGCTCACCCCCACGTGCGTGGGGAGGACGTGTCATATCGGTTTGCGGGGTTAACGTCTGGCGGCTCACCCCCACGTGCGTGGGGAGGACGTTGGCGAAGTCCATCACCTGCACGCGGTGGCCAGCTCACCCCCACGTGCGTGGGGAGGACATCTTGTCCAAGACCTCGATCTCGCGTGTGAGAGGCTCACCCCCACGTGCGTGGGGAGGACTTGGCGTGGGTGTCGCCCTTGATGGACGTCACCGGCTCACCCCCACGTGCGTGGGGAGGACCACGACGCCGAGTACGCCCGCTGCACGTGGCGCGGCTCACCCCCACGTGCGGGGGGAGGACTCGCGGTGCGCCTGCTCCAGCATCTGGAACACCGGCTCACCCCCACGTGCGTGGGGAGGACGGAATGAAGGTGGCGTCGTTGTCGGCGTCCCTCGGCTCACCCCCACGTGCGTGGGGAGGACTATGGCCGGCGCCGAGATCGCCGCCGAGGCTCCGGCTCACCCCCACGTGCGTGGGGAGGACGGGGATGACCGGGGCGAGCGGTGGCGCGGGGAGGGCTCACCCCCACGTGCGTGGGGAGGACTGGAGTCCCGGCCCGTGCGCAATGGGCCGGGACGGCTCACCCCCACGTGCGTGGGGAGGACGGCAGCATCTTGTAGCAGCGCCAGGTGCGCTGCGGCTCACCCCCACGTGCGTGGGGAGGACGGGGTT
>NZ_BOOW01000041.1 GCF_016863435.1 Sinosporangium siamense | reverse complement strand
ACCAGCAGACCCGGGAGCCGCACGCCCGCGTCCTTGAGATCCAGGCGTTTCCGCCCCAACTTGAGATCGGACGGGAAGCGTGACATCGGTCGGACAAAGTGCAGGCATGCCGGCTTCAACACCCCGGGTTCATCGTGCTTTGCTCAATCGGCGTACTTCGGGCAGTGGACGCATGCCTTGGAACCGTGCTAATTCATCCTTGATGCCCTCCGAAGAGGGCGGTTCGCGAATTGATGCCCCGTCGTGTCGGACTATAATCGAGCGAATCTGGAACGTTATGCCTGGCTGACCGGCCCGGATCTGCTGGGATGGTTCGGCGGGCGAGCGTAAGCCGTACCCGAGCGCCTATCCGACGAGCGGTAGGCCTTGATCGAGCCGGTCATCACGGCGTGGAAGACCGCACACGCCTCGGTCAGCGGCCATCAGGGCGGCTACGAGATACGGGAGATCGTCAACGCGATCCTCTATCAGAGCCGGACCGGCTGCCAGTGGGACTTCCTGCCCTACGGCAGGCTCTCATCGATTTCCGAACATGCACCACAGGAGGCTGATACCCCCTACCGATCCCGATGCGGTTCACTTATCGCAAAAGATTGATTTCAAAGCTGCGCAAGTAGTCGGCGTAGAGCCTGGTGATCGACAAGCGTCGATCTAGACGGCCTGCAACCTGCTGGTACTCAACGGTCGAGTCCGTGACGATAAACACG
The DNA here is from genome assembly GCF_016863435.1 of Sinosporangium siamense. Lineage (GTDB taxonomy): Bacteria > Actinomycetota > Actinomycetes > Streptosporangiales > Streptosporangiaceae > Sinosporangium > Sinosporangium siamense. Next base: position 154,677 of record NZ_BOOW01000041.1, on the reverse strand, counting down.
TGCGTGAGCGGTAAAGCCGCGCTGCTGCGATTCGCGACTGCGCTGATAAAGCTCGGCCAGGTCGAAGTGTCGAACAGAACGCCGTAGGTTGCTGCGTCAGGTAATGCCCAACCGCGCGTCCTGTCGACGCTGTCGATGCGCTCGCCAAGGGCGCCAGCTTTGAGCCAGAGCAGTGGTGCGATTGATTCAAAACGACGGCCAAGGGAAACCAAGGCTACGTCCTCGTAGGTGAGGTCGAAGAACTCGACATTTTCGGCAAGGCCGTCACTCATCGGGAACTCATCGACGAACTTGTAGCCCCCCTTCACCGGATTCCCGGTTGAATCCACACCTGTGAGGGCTGCACGGACCCGGGGCATGGTCACGTGCTGGAAGATACCCAGCGCCTCCCAGGCAGGGTCGCCAGGGTTGAGGCCCTGATCGCGTAGCTGAACGGCCTCATTCGCGGACACCTCGTTGTTGGTCACAAGGATGCTTCGACGATGGCCGCCATCCGCATGGTTCAGTCGGGCGACCGAGTGCATCGTCGTTCCGGAACCCGCGAAGAAGTCGAGAACCAGGGCGTCGGTTTTGGCACCCACGGCGAACCGCAAGCAGTCCTCCACGGCGTAGAGAGACTTTGGGAAGGGGAACTTCCGGTCGGGGAGGAGGGCTGAGAGGACTCCCGAACCGTAGTACCCGGCGTTGTGTGCGGACCTGTTCCAGATGCTCATCGCCGCACGCATGGGGCGCTCGTTCATCTGCAGTTCCAGGACACCGTTCTCATCGCGTCCTGTGACGACGATTTCGCCCCGGTCGATGCGCTCGCGTTGTCCTCGGTTGAGGTAAAGGATGCTCCACCGGTCATTCTTTCGGTCGTACGCGCCGGCCTTCGCCATCCCGTGGGCCACGAGGTCACGGAGCGTGGCGGCCGAGCATTGCCAGCGCTTCTCTTCCCCTGTCATGCTGATGGGCCAGACAGCGACCAAGCCGAGTTCACCCGGGACGCTGTTTCGGTCGGCGTCGATGGGTATCGGGTCACCGACCTTGGCGATTCTGCGGTGCGCAGGGTCAATGAAGATCGGGTAGAAGAGGTTAGGGCGATCGCGGCGCAGGGCGTTGTTGCTGCCCTTGATCAGCCGTTCCCAACGTACGGCCTCCGCCCTTTGGGAGTCGTTGGCCTCTCCGGTGAGCAGATCGTCTCCGGTCAGACAAGGCCCCGCGTCGCCGATGAAGACAAAGAAGGCGTACTCCTCGACCCGCGTGAACTCCTTAGCACGGGCCACACCGCGATGGTTGATGGCGATGGAGACCATCTGGGCCTGTTGCGCTGGGAAGGTCTGCTCGATCAGCAGGCCGAGGCGATGGACCTCTTTCTCGTCGATGGTGACGATGAGGACCGAGTCGGCGGGGTTTAGAAGGCGCTTCGCGAGCTGAAGGCGTCTTTCCATAAAGGAAAGCCACTTGCTGTGGCGGTAGGGGTCTTTGTCATCGACGTAGTTATTGTTGTACTTCCAGTCACGGGCGCCGGTATTGTAGGGCGGGTCGATATAAATGGCGTCGACTCGGCCTTCATAGGGATACAACAGTGCTTGAAGGGCATGATAGTTCTCGGCATTGATGACAGTGTGGAACGGCTTGCCACCGGTATTGCCTTCAACGCCTCCTCCGCGGATTATCTGGCCAGTCGACTTCAGCCCGGGATAGATGGGGTCGCCAAACTCCCGGATGACGACGAGCCGATCGAGTGATTCGCTCCGGGTGTTGCCCTCGGAGTCACTCAGCAGAGCTTTGCCGTCATCACGATTGGTCGTAATGATCGTCCAGATTCCCGTGCCCTCGACCATAGTGCGGTCACGGGTGTCTCCCTGGAGAACCTGAACCTTGTCCCCGGCGCGGACGGGAAATTTCGGGAGGATGACGGTCTCGGGTTGGTGCCGGTCGTAGACGAGGCCGAATCGCCGGGTCTTGGTTACCTTGTCATACTCGGCACGAAGAGCATCGCGCAGTTGCGGATCCTTGACTGCGTCGATCAGGTTGTCGATGTGCGCCATGGTCGTCTCAGTAGTTGATCGCGTGCCAGCGGAACAGTTCTGCCGCGTCAGTGCCCTGGTACGCCTCGATGGCTGCCCTTACCTTCGAGTTGAGATGGTTGAGCATCCAGTAGTCGCCCTCGATCTTGGCGATGGACTGGATGCGGTGAAAGCGTGAGCCATGCTTGCTCGAATACGCGGCCAGGCCCTTGAGCTTGGGCACCGCGTCGGCCAGGTGGGTGCCGTGTGGGTCGATCAGCTCGGCGACCAGTTCGTCGCCAACGCGGCTGACGAAGATGAAGTCTGGCGCGAGCCCGGCGGTTCCCATCGCGGTTGCGTATGGGATCTGCAGAGAGTGCCGGCCGCTGGACGGGTTGCGGTACCAAGCAACGGCCCCGGCCTTGAGTTCGGTACGAAGCACGTGTTCTTCCCAGTCATGGAGTTTGACCTGGTAATTGCCGTCCGCATCCGAGAGAACGTGGCGCTCCCACACCGTTCCTTCGGCGTCGTCAGTTCGACGGGTAGGCAGGCTAATCGAAGTCGGAAGTGGCCGGTCAGACTCTTCCTTAATGCGGTCGAAGCGGTCCTTCTCTCCGTCTGGGAGCCGAGTCATCGCCGAACCGTAGGAGGTGAACCATTCCTCAACAAGTTGGGAAGCCCGTTGATCCAGTTGCCCAGGCAGCTTCGGATCACTGGCCACGGCGATGGTGGTGATCATCGCTTCGGTGACTTCCTCGTCTGTTGTAGCCAGGCGATCCACATACTCATTGGCCAGGCCTTGAGGAAGAGCGGCGCGGGCTCGGTCCATGAGAATGCCAATCCCGCGGGCGTCGAGGTGAAGGACCGTGTCAGTCTCAGCTTGGCCTTCACCGATGTTGGCCAAGCTGACAGAGCGTTCGAACAGCCGGGCACTGGCGGCACTCTCTCGCAGAGTCGCGAGTTCTCCTGTGGCTTCTAAGTCGACGCGATGGGCGTCTATGACGGCCAGTAGGGCGTTCCTGGCGCGCGTTAGGGCATAAGGATCGATCGACTGCCCGTTGTGCTCTGCCGCCAGCAGGATTGCCAGGTTGAACAGCCGAAGGATCGGTGATCGCGAGCGCGTCCGGCGTGGAATGGTGTAGGAAGGCAGGGACTCAATGACGTCGAACGCGCTCTTGTCCCCTGTCGGGGTCAGCGCCTGGTCTGGTGCAGGGTCGGCGAATAGCCCGTCCTTAGGGAGCTCCCCCGTCTCCGTCGGCGTTTGCCCGACTGGGAGTCCGGTCGATTGACTAGGCGTCGTCGTGGGCGTAACAGTCCAAGATGGATTCACAGGTTCATGCTCTCCCCGGAGCGTGAACTCGGTTCCCGGCTCGTCGTCCATCACGGCGGTGGTAACTGACACAGCAGACTTTGTCGCGTAGCTCAGGCTCGGATTACGCGTCAACTCGACGGGCTTAGTGACGACCTTGGTTCCCGTCGCGAGCGTCTCGTCGTCACCGGCTTTGAACCGCTCCGCGATGGCATCAACGGCGGCCTGATCGAACTTGGGCAAGATGCAGTGAACAGCGTTGAGATCCTCGTCCGTAGAGATGCGTCGGGCCAAAGGGGTACGCACCATGCGACCCATGACCTGCGTGATCAAATCCATGTCCTTGGCCACGCGTAGCGACAGCAGAACTTCAGCTCGAGGACAGTCCCAGCCAGTCGTGATCGCTGTCTTGCATAGTACGACGCGGATGTCTATTCGGTCTTGGATGTCTTCCGGAGGACACCAAGCGATTTGGTACGTTCCCGCATCTGCGAGGGTGTGGTCGGCGAACGTATGCACGATGTTAGCCGGCGTGACATCCGGCCACTCTTCGATGATGGTGCCCACCAGATCACCGAGATCTTTGCTGCTCGGCTTGTCAGCGACCTGAACGACCAGCGCAGGGTGCACCGGTGGTTCAGACATCGACGCGGTGTAGTCAGCCCACTTGTGGTCGTACTCACGCACACGCTTTATCGCGTGTCGAACCAAGGTGGATTCGGCTGCATCGATTCCACGCGTATGGCCCAGGATGATCTGATCCTTCAGCAGCCCCGAAGCACGGACGTCCTCGATCCGGACGGGATGTGTCTTCGTCGTGCGGCCGAGTTCGGACATGGCCGACAAGAACCGCTTCGGAGTCGCCGAGATCCCCCATACCACCGGGACCGGAGTGCGGCCAGTGGCGCCGCCGCCGATGATCTGTGTGACGATCGTGTCTCTGGTCCTACGGGCCGTGGCCATGCCGCGATGCGCCTCGTCGACCACCACCACGAATCCGTACGGCCGTTTGGACACCGTGTTACTGATGGTCTCCCACAAAGAGTAGGTTCGTCCGTCGACTAGTGACTTGGACAAGGTGGCTGATGAGCTGAGCTTTTGGATGTTGAGGAAGTAGACCCGACCGGGAGCAAAGACCTCCTCGTCAAAATCGTTCTCGATTGTGATCAGGCGGTTTGGAGCTAACGCCGAGGAGGCGGCCATCATTTTGTGCAAAGTCTGTCGATTCAGCGAGGGGTCGTCAGTGACCCAGAGAAACGTCGCGTCCACGATGCCCGGAGCGGCCTCGTCACCATCGAGGGACGCTTCGATCACTGAGGTGGCAATGACCGTTTTGCCTGAGCCCGTTGGTGCGGCAAGTACCACGGCCGTGCGCTCGTCGGCGTCGTCCGCATGGTCATGAGCAGCCTTGACCAGATACTTCGACACCACCGCTGCCGCGGACTCCTGGTAGTCGAATAACTCGTATTTCAACGCCAGTTCCTCCGCGCCCGTTCGTCGCGCACGCCAAGAAGGCCTCGTGGATCGGAGCTCGATTCATGAGAGTTGACACTTACCTTAATGATCGATAGATCGCGATACTGACACAGTATTCACCAATCCGATAGGTCCCCTTTTGGGACAAAATAGGATATTGGGCCCGACCGAAAATAGCCTGATTCGCCAGGCGTATGCCTCAACGCGAGGCCAGATCCCTACATGAATCTTTTTCATGACATTTGAATAGCTAGCGTTATGGTCATATCAGATTGGTTACACAACTACGCACCCTGCGAACCGCGCAATGACGAGACTGAGATCAGGGTGCGTCTATGCATACATCCACAGGGCGAGGGTGGCAGTTTTCGAAAGTATTATCGCATATTAAATATGCCAAATAGATGGGGTCGTCGGACGATAGCGTGCATTCATGATTCATGGATCCAAGTGGTACGACCAGTGGCAGCCCCAACACATGACTCGCCATGACCCCCTGCTTCCCCTAGTACTCCAGCTGTAGATCGTGATTTCTACGGCTCGTAGGCAGATTGCCGCCGGTAATGACTCGCCCGAGCACGCGCCTGATGACGACGGCGCCAGTCAGACCACCTCTGAACATGCGAATCCACCCGTGAACCGACCAGGCGCCGAACCTCAGCCGCGGAATAGGGAACCGCACCCTCACCGGTCACCGCCGGCCGCACAGCCACCGCCACCGCAACCAGCAGCGCGTGAGCGCACATGGCCAACACGGTCCAGCGCCGCCAAGAGGTCCAGGTGCGCACCTGGTGCTGGTCCAGACCGCACAGCCCCTTGGCGGTCTGGAAGCACTCCTCCACAGCCCGGCGCCGCCCGGCCACCCCCACCAGAACCCGCAGCGGAACCGGGCAGGGCGACCGGCACCGGTAGAACGCGTACTCGCCGGTGCGGCGGCTGCGCCTGGCCGGAAGCCACCGGCACCCCGCCTCTCCGGGCTCCACGGCCACCAGCGCCCAGTCGTGGAAGCGGTGGCCCTTGGCGCCCCGCCCGGCCGAGCAGCGCTGCCAGGCCCGCCCCGGCAACCTCGCGACCAGCTCGTCGACGCGCACACCGCCGGTGCCGGTGTCCACCCGATGCCGGGCGGCGACCGCGAGCACGTGGCCGACCCCCCGCTGCTCCAGCTCCCCTCGGAGCGCCGGGCTCTGCCCGTAGACCTCGTCGCCGGCCACCCATCCGGCCCGCACCCCCGCCCCCAGCACGCGCACGATCATCCGAAGGGCGAGGTCGGGCTTGGTCGCGAACCCGACCCCTGCGGGGACGCCGGCCTCCCGGCACCGGCCGGGGGCGCAGGTCCAGCAGGCCGGCAGGTACAGCTCCCGGTCGATGAACGTGTGCCCGGCCTCGGTGGAGTAGGCCAGGTAGACCGCGACCTGGCTGTTCTCCACCCGCCCCGCGGTCCCGGTGTACTGCCGCTGCACTCCGACCGAGCGGGTGCCCTTCTTCAGATCGCCCGTCTCGTCGACGATCAGGACCGTCCCGGTGCCGCCCAGGTTCTCGACGACGAAGTCCCGCAGGTCGTCGCGTACTCCGTCGGTGTCCCAGCTCGCCCGCGACAGCAGGTGCTGCATCCCGCCGGGGGAGGTGTCGCCCGCATGCTCGGCGAGGGTCCAGCAGTTCTTGCGCGGGAGTTCGGCCCGCATGGCCTCCACCAGGGTGCGGGTCCGCCGCCGGGTCTCCACCCGTGTGAAGCGGCCTGCGATCCGTCCCATCAGGTCATCGGTCAGCGTGCGCCACCGTGCGCGTACTAGGCTGTGGTCGGCGGCCACCGTGTGATCTTCTTTTGTCTTCACAAACAAGGATGATCGGCGGTGGCCGTCCTCGTTTCCCCCAGTTCAGGACCCCGGCAACGATCTACAGCTGGAGTACTAGCCAACGGCCGCAACGTACGTACCCTGGTCGCTCAGTGCGGCGGACCACTGCTCCTGCACGCCACCACCTCACCGAACTGGACCGCCGAACTACACCGCCACCGTCCCAACCACAACGATGCCCTACCTGCCGCATCCCCGATATCACGCCACAGATGGCTTGCTCCAAAGGACCGGCCGCACCAAATCATCAGGCAGCCCCGACGCCCACCCTGCCCGTTCTATCGCCGTGGGGCGAGCTTCTACTGGCCGCCGTGCTCGCCAACTGCCTGTAAGGACGATCCTCGGGCGCATTTGTACGAGACCTGGATTTCCTGAGTGGCTGATCCAGACTCGGTAGGGTTCGAGATGGAATCGGTGCTGTTCGATCTGGGGGCCATCACGTCCAGCAACCTGTGCGACAGGCCGCGCCATCCGCGACATTTGACCTGGCCGGAAGCTGACCCGGCGCGCCATCCCTTCGCGTGGGATGAGATCGAGAAGATCGAGGTCACCAGGGTGGTCGCCGCCATGGTGCCGCCGCGGGGAGCAGACCAGAGCGAGCGGTTTCGATTTCTCGACGGAGTGACCGACTTCCTGGTCACGCGCTACGGGCGGTGGGCGTGCGGCTGGAACTGGAGCGTCGGTGAGGCCGATGTAGATGGCGGCGTGGTGACGAGTTGGTGCTGCCGGTCCCACTGGGTTATCGAGCCGGACGAGACTGCCGAGATGGTCGCGGAGTCGCTGGTGGAGTGGCGAGGCCGGTTGGAGGACCTCGCCGAGCGCTTCGCGGACCTGGCTTCGGCACCGCAGTCCGATGAGGAGCACCGCAGTTGGCACGTGGAACGGGCGACGGTTCGCTTAGTGACGGTGGTGGTGGATCGTAGCCAAGCCGAGAGCGCTTGGTACGGGCACCGCGAGCAGGTGCTGCGGTGGTTCCTCACCTCGACCGGGGTGAAGCAGGCCGCAGCGGAGGAAGTGGTGGAGGCGGCGATCGGCGGGCGATTCCACAGTTGGGTCGGGCCTGAACGCCTGGTCCTCGACGCCGTGGGCACGGATCTGGCGGTGAGGGTGACCGGGCGGCAGCCGTACAGTGACCGGTGACGCGCTTGAGGACTGGCGGCAGGTCAGGCGGCACGTCGACTGGTCGGCGAGCGTCGGCACGACCGTCACCGGGCCCGTCGCGGGGGTCGTGGACGGGTTCGCGGCCTGGTGCGATGGGACGGTCCGCCGCCGTGACTCCGACCGTGCCGACAGGTTGCTGTCGGCTGTGGCGTTGGCCCGCGCGGACGCCGACCGGAGGGCGCCGCTCGCGTTCGAGCTAATGGCACGGTGGCAGCGGGTGGTCCTGAACGTGCCCGAGGCCCACTTCCGGCACGGTGTCGCCTACGCGAAAGGCGGTCGTGAGCGCCACGGCCTGACGCCGTCCACCCAGGCGGACTTGGAACGATGCCTGAGCGACAGCGCCGATCCGGCCGTGCCCCTGCAGGCGCGGGCGGCGCGCACCTACATGGACGTTGCGTTTTCCACCCTTTCGTTGACGGGAATGGGCGAGCGGCACTGCTGGCGCTGGACTTCGTCCTGCTGCGGGAAGGCGTGCTCCTCGACCAGGTCGGCCCCCTTCAGGTCGCCAGGTTCGGCGACGACTCGGCGGGTGCGGTCGATCGCGTGCAGTTGGTCGACATCCTTATCCGCACGGCGCAACGGCGCGGCCCGGCCTCCGGGCCCTGACGAACGGCTGAGGAGGTCATCAGGCCGGGGGTCGGTCGAGCAGGACGGCGTCGAGGGTCCAGGCTCACGTGAGAGGTCTTGCTCCGTTACTCACTGGATCCGATCAAGCGGCACAGATTCACCGCCGTTTTGCCAGACAGTCTGGCACTCCCACGTTGAAGCTAATCGGCCGTAATAAAGGCCAGGGAGGCGTTGTGGCCGCCGAAGCCGAAGGAGTTGGCTATGCCGGCGGTCCAACGGCCCTGGCGGGGGTGGCCGGTGACGATGTCGAGGTCTACCTTGGGGTCCTGTTGGGTGAGGTTGAGGGTGGCGGGGATGGTGCCGTCGCGGAGGGCCAGGGTGGTGGCCAGGGCGCCCATGGCGCCGGCGGCGCCGCAGAGGTGGCCGGTCATGGATTTGACGGCGGTCACTGCGGGGTGGGTGCCCAGGGCTTCGGTGATGGACTGGGCTTCGGTGAGGTCGCCGCTTGGGGTGGAGGTGGCGTGGGCGTTGACGTGGCCTACGTCCTCGGGGGTGAGGTCGGCGGAGTTCAGGGCCAGGCGGATCGCGCGCTTCTGGCCGGCGGAGTCGGCGCCGGTGATGTGGTGGGCGTCGGACGTCACGCCGGCGCCGGCGAGGACGGCGTGGGGGCGGGCGCGGCGGGCGGCGGCGAATTCGCGGCGTTCGAGGACCATGAGGGCGGCGCCCTCGCCGAGGATGAAGCCGTCGCGGTCGGCGTCGAAGGGGCGGGAGGCTTCCTCGGGGGCGTCGTTGCGTGAGGAGAGAGCTCGGGCCTGGGCGAAGCCGGCGAGGGTGAGGGGGTGTACGCATGCTTCGGCGCCGCCGGCGATCACCACGTCGGCGCGGCCGAGGCGGATGAGGTCGAGGGCGAGGGCGATGGCCTCGGCTCCGGAGGCGCAGGCGCTCACCGGGGTGTGCGCGCCGCCTTTGGCGCCGAACTCGATGCTGACGGCGGCGGCCGGGCCGTTGGGCATCAGCATGGGGATGGTGTAGGGCGAGATCTTGCGGGCGCCGGAGGTCTCCAGGAGGTCGTCCTGGGCCAGCATGGTGAGGGCGCCGCCTACGCCGGTGCCGATGACGACGGCCAGGCGTTCGGGTTCTACCTCGGGGGCTCCGGCGTCGGCCCATGCTTCCCGTGCGGCTACGAGGGCGGCCTGCTGGCAGCGGTCGAGTCGCCGGGCGGTGACGCGTCCGAGCACTTCGGCGGGGTCGACCTGGAGGCGTCCGGCGATCCGTACGGGCAGGTTTTCGGCCCATTCCTCTTCGATCAGGGTGATGCCGGAGCGTCCCGCCAGCAGCCCGGCCCAGGTGGAGGCTACGTCTCCGCCCAGGGGAGTGGTGGCGCCGAGCCCGGTGATGGCCGCACCGGTCTGTACTCCGTTCAGCATCGATGACCCCTTCGTTGTGCTTTGGGAGACCTGTCAGGTATTGGTCCCGATACAACGCTGCCAGGGGAAATGCCCCAAGACATATGACCTGATCAACGAAAAAGTCGTAGAAGATTTGTCCGTTCACAGCTCCGGAACAGCTCCGGAACAGCTCCGCGCGGACGAGCCCCAGCCCTACAAAGACTCAGGCCGCAGATAGGCGAGCACCGCCAGCACCCGGCGATGGTAGTCCGGCGCCGGCGGCAGATCCAACCGCACAAAGATGCCCCGGATATGAGCCTCCACCGTACGCAACGTAAGAAAGAGCTGCGCACCGATAGCCTGGTTGGACAACCCCTGCGCCATTAAGGCCAGTACGGCGTGCTGCGCCGGGCTGAGTACCTCAGCCGGTTGGCGTGGTGCCGCCAGCATCGCGTCCACGACCGCCCGATCCACCACATAGCCACCCGACCGCACCCGATACAGGGCGTCGACGAAGGCATCGACCCCGCTCACCGTGTCCTTAAGCAGATAACCGACCCCTCGTGGAGCCCCGTCCAGCAGGGCGAACAAGTAGCGGGTCTCCACATGCGCGGACAACACCAGCACTCCGGTGCCGGGGTGGGTGCGGCGCAGCTCCGCGGCCGCGCGAAGCCCTTCGGTCTGAAATGTCGGCGGGAGCCGTACATCGACGACCACCACATCCGGCGTGTGCCGGTCGACGGCGGCGTGCAGGGCCGGGACGTCGCCGACTTCCGCCACCACGTCCACCCCTTCGGCGCGCAGGATCTCGGCGATGGCCTGGCGCAGGAACACGGCGTCCTCGGCGAGCACCACGCGCAGCGGCGCTCTGTCAGGTGTGGTCAACGGGCAATACCGCCTTGATCGTGGTTCCCCCCTGCTCGGGGCTGTTCAGAGTGAGGGTGCCGCCGACCGTCGCGACGCGGTCGAGCAGTCCTTGCAGCCCGGAGCCGCCACTCGCGTTCGCGCCGCCTCTGCCGTCGTCGCGCACCGACACCGACAACACGCCGTCGGCGCACGCCACGGCAACCTCGACGTGTACGGCATGAGCATGCTTGAGCGCGTTCGTCACTGCCTCGGACACCACGAAGTACGCGGCCGACTCGATGTTCGTCGCCAGCTTCGGCAGCGGCCCGATCTCCGTCCGCACCCGCACCTCCGGCGGGAGGCGGCCCACGACCTCCTTGACGGCGGCGGCCAGCCCGGCCTCGGTCAGGATCGCCGGGTGCAGGCCGCGCGCCAGTTCCCTGATGTCGGTCAGCGCCGCCTCCAGTTGGGCGGCGATCCTGGTGAGCTGCTCCTGGATCGCCGGTTCGCCCTGCCCGAGGCGGCGGCGGGCGGCGTTGGCCCACAGCAGCGCGGTCACCAGGCGCTGCTGTGCGCCGTCGTGCAGGTTGCGTTCGATGCGGCGGCGTTCGGCGTCGGCCGCCTCGACGATCCGGGCCCGCGACGCCTGTACCTCGGCGAGCTGGGCGGCGACCTGGGCGGACAGGTCCTGGTTTGTCAGGGCGAGGCCGGTCGCGGCGGTGACGGACTCCAGCACATGGGGGTCCTCGGACAGCAGGGGGTCGTGCACCAGGACCGCCTGCCGGTTGCCGCTGCGGCCGATGACGGTGATCGTCCGGGGTGGCCGCCCGGAGCCCATGGCCAGGGGCACGCCGTGGATGTCGACGAGTCCGGCCTCGCTCCAGAAGGCGATTCGCAGGGAATCGTCGCGGAGTGTGCGGGCGAGGAGGTCTTGCATCTCGGCCGTTCGCAGGGGTTCGTTGAGCCGCCTGGCCAGCCTGTTGACGGTGCCGCGGCCGACGAAATAGTGCAGCATCCAGATCAGCGGCATCAGCGGCAGCGCGGCGAACAGCACATCGTAGGCGCGGACGAACGCGTCATGCGTCGGCACGATGTCGCGGAGCGCCAGCCCCACGGCGGTGATGACGCCGGTGGCGGGCATGACGACGATGACCGGCGTGAGCAGGGACCGCAGTACGGCATTGGCCCGCCACCAGCGGCGAATCAAGATGATGACGATCGCGGCGGCGATGAAGGCCGCGAGGAAACGTCCTGCGGTCTGGACGGCGTGGTTGAAGTAGGGAAGATCGACTATGAGGAGAAGGCCGGGCGCGTTGCCGCGGAAATGGGCGGCCTGGTCGCTGAACAGCGCCGTCGAGAAGCCCATGGTGACGACTCCGGCATAGCCGGTGATGATCAGTGCCCGCCGCGGGCGCGTTTCGAGGCGGCCCGTGGGAAACGCGAGCGCCAAATGCGCGAGAAACGCACTTGAGGTGGACGCGGTCAGCTGGCCGAGGGTGTGAATCCAGGCGGTCGGGGAGAATTGAAGATCCTCGGAGAGAAAACTGATGCCGACGGCGAGCATAAGCAGGCCGATCCGGTTGGCGGGACGCCGATAATGCGCCAGCATTCCGGAAACCAAGTAAAGCGATCCGCTGATCGCGTGGACCGTGACCCGGAAGGGGTCGGCGTTCGGGTCGTTCGCCGCGATGGTTGTGGTCGCGACGCCAAACACCACCCCAAACAGGGCAAGTCCCCACATTGCGCCATGTCGGTGCCACCAAGGTGATATTTCGCCAGTTTTTCCCGGCTCCACATGCAGAGTCTCTCTTGGCGCCAGGATCCCGGTCAACGCGATTTCACGATAGAACTCTACGACGCACCTCAGCCGTCGAGGACACGGATTAGCTCCTCGGTCGACAAAGCCCATTTAGCGACAAATCCACGCGCCCCGCACTCCGCCACGAGCGGCCCGTAGTCGGACGCGTCCCTCACCGAGCACAACACGACACTGATCTCCGCGTGCGAACGCATCAGTGTCAGGCACACGTCGAATCCACTCACATCGGGCAGTTGCACGTCGAGCAGCACCACCTCCGGGCGCACCCCGTTCGCCGCGCCGATGCCGGCCGAACCGGTCGCCGCCTCGCTCACCACGTGGAACGCCTCGCCGTCGAGCAGTTCGCGCGCGACCGCACGGAACGCCGGGTCGTCGTCCACGATCAGCAGCCTGCGTCTGGCGGTCACGCCCGCCTCCGATCTGGGCGCCGGTCGCCGCGACGCCTGTGTGGCCGGACTGAGATCCCTTCCCCACCACTGTCGCCCATCGGGCATGCCGGGGGCATCGGTGCAGCCACTCAAGTCCCCAGATATTTACGTGTCTGCACGGATGTGCCCGCTTACCGCTCCGGGAGAACCTTGGCCCACGAACAAGCAAGGCGCGGAACAACGAGGTGAGCGGGGTGAAAGGGTCACCCAACCGTACACGGCTGATCGCCGCATTGGCGGCTGCCGCACTGCTCGTGACCGGATGCATGGACGTCGAGGCGGTGTCTTCCGGCACAAACAAAAAGTCGAATGCCGGCAACTGCCGTAAAGCCGGTGCCTTGACCGTCGGTGTGCTGCCGACCGTCAGAGACGCCACCACGGTGGAGAACCCCTGTCTCGGCGTCGCGAAACTGGTCGCCAAAGTGGTCGGCGCCCTTTCCCCCGCGGACGAGGGCAGATTAAAAAAGAACGGATTCCTGAGAGGCGTCACGAAGTTCGCCGGCCGGCTCGACAAACTGACCGACGTCCAAGAGTGCGCCTACCGCACCGACCGGCTGGCCGTACGGTTCTACCAGCACCGGCGGCCCCGCTGGTCGATCGGCGCGGTCGTGGTCGTCCGCGGCGGTGCCGACGCCGTGGTCGACACGGCGCGCTGCGTCCTGCTGAAGCAGTTTGAGCTCCCGTTCGGGCGCAGCGGCGGACAAGGACTCGTCGCCGCCGACGCGCCCGCCGACCGCCCGTGCTTCAACATGCTGCGCACCACCCGCGACGGCAGAGGCTACACCGTCATGTGGGTCGGCTCCTCCACCCGCATGTGCGACGCCATCGCCGACCACTACGGCGCCGACGCGAGCGACCGCACCACGGTCAACGCCGACGTGGTAGCCGTGCGGAGCGGGCCCTACCGCAGCAGCACCCGGCTCGGCACCGCTCCCTTCGGCAGCGTGGCCACCGTGCTGTGCCACACCGCGGGCGGCACGGTCTCGACCGACCGCACCACCAGCGACCGGTGGGTGAAGGCCAAGGTCAACGGCGTCACCGGCTACCTGTGGGAACCGTACCTCGACAACGCCGGCGACGCCGGGACCTGTTCGGACGTGCCCGAGGAACCCGGGCAACCGGACGAACCGCCCGCAGAGGAGCCGCCCGTGGAGGAGCCGCCGGCAGAGGAACCGCCGAGCGAAGAGCCGACTCCCACCGAACCGACCACCGACGACCCCTCCAGCGGCACCGGCTGAACCGATCCCGCCCTCTTCCAGACAGGAGCCGACACATGCACCTCTTCAAACGCGCCCTGCAAGGCCTGGCCGCCGCAACCGCCGTCGTCGCGCTTCTCGCCGCTCCCGCCGCGACGGGAGCGGCGACCCGGGGCATCGCGTGCGACCCCGCCCTCATCGCCCCGACAGGCAGCCTCATCGGCAATATGTGGCGCGCGAACGGCGGCGGGTCGGGCGTCTTCGGCTGCCCGACCACCCGGGAGTTCGGCATCCCGGGCGTCAGGGGCTCCTGGCAGGAGTTCCGGAACGGCAAGATCGTCTGGTCGCCGAATCAGGGCCCCAACCTCCTGCTCAGCATGCACAGGCGCGACCGGCAGGTCGTCTTCCGCTGGAGTACGACGGCGCCGTTCAACTACGACTTCTTCCTCGTCCGCTGGAGCCGGGCGTGGGGGTTCCCCGTAAGCCCCGACCAGCAGGTCAAGGTGACCGGCGGCTCCCGCACCGGCGGGCGCCTCACCGTCGACTTCCCGCGCGGTGAACCCGGCGTCGGCCGCTCATCCTCGGACGGAAAGACGGCGGGCTTCGCGTTCAAGGTCGAAGGCTGCGACGGCACCTTCTTCGGCCGCTCTTCCTGCCGGCAGGGCTGGTCCCTCCCCATCTCGATGCGACTGTGACAAATGGCGTACGGCAGAGCCAGCCGGTCCCTCCCCCCGCAGCAGAGCGTGTACCTCGCGGGCGGCGAGGCGGCCGGCGCGGCTGCCGCCGACGGTGCTGGCGGAAGGCCCGTAGCCGACCAGGTGGAGGCGGGGTTCGGCCACGACCCGGGTGCCGTCCATGCGGATGCCGCCGCCGGGCTCACGGAGACGAAGGGGAGCGAGATGGTCGATGGCCGCGCGGAATCCCGTAGCCCACAAAATGGTGTCGGCGGCCAGGAACCTGCCGTCGGCCCAGACAACGCCGCCGGGCAGCACACGGCTGAACATGGGGAGGCGGCCGTCGAGCAGGCCGCGGTCACGCGCCCGCTTGATCGCGGCTGTCTCCGTCAGCCCGGTGACGCTGACGACGCTGCGCGGAGGCAGCCCGGCACGCACACGACGGTCGACCTCCGCCACCACCTCCCTGCCGTACTCGGGTGTGAACTCGCGGCCGGTGAACTCCGGCGGACGCCTGGTCACCCAGGTGGCCTCGGCCGCGACGGTCGAGATCTCCGTCAGCAGCTCGATCGCCGAGATGCCTCCGCCCACGACGATCACACGCCGGCCGCGGAACTCCTCGGCGGAGCGATAGTCGGCGGTGTGCAGGTGGCGGCCCCGGAAGTCGCCGACGCCGGGATAGTAGGGAACGAACGGCTTACGCCACGTGCCCGTCGCGTTGATCACGGCGCGGGCCGCCCACCGGCGGCCGGGGGACTCGACGAGGAGCCGGTCGCCGGGGCCATGCCGTACGGCTGTGACGGGAACCGGGCGCAGGACGGGCAGCCCAAAACGGTCCTCATATTCAGCGAAATATCCGGACACGACTTCCGCGGCGGGGCGGGTGGGGTCGGGGGAGCGGAACGGCATACCCGGCAGGTCGTGGATGCCGTGTACACCGTCGAGCCGCAGGGAGGGCCAGCGGTGCCGCCACGCACCTCCCGCGCCGTCCTCCCCGTCGAGCACGACGAAGCCGCTGCCGGGGGCAAGCCCGGCACGCCGCAGGAAATAGGCACTGGACAGGCCCGCCTGGCCGGCGCCGATCACCACGACGTCGGTGAAAACCGGATTGATGCGCTCCTCGGTCACATCAGCCGCAACACCGGGCGGCGGCCGGTGCTTCCCAGCGCCTCCGTGTTCCCTGGGGGGTGGGGCGGTCCCGCCACAGCACGGTACGAAGCCGGGGGCAAGGGGTTCGGGGGCGGGTCCGCGGGCAAATGCCCGCGGACCCCGTTCCCGTCCGGCTCTCACCCGCTCTGATGCGCCAATGCCGCCATATGGTGGGCGTCGGCCAGGGGTGCCGAGGCTTCGCCGTACCGCGCCACTTCGCCCTGCCAGGCGAGGTTGGCCCCGGCGAACTCCAGGAGTTCGTCCGTCCAGCGCAGGGTGTCGCGCCGGCCGGGCTCGTCCAGCCGTAGCTGTTCGCAGAGCCGCCGCGTCCTGCGGTGCGCCGTACGGAACTCCTCGACAAGCTGGGAGATCGTCTTGCGGACCTTCCGTTCGGCCGCCTTTCGGCCCAGGTTGTGGGCCATGAGCACCAGAACGGCGTTCGAGGTGTCGCCGCGGACCTCGTCCCTCGTCACCGAGGCCAGGTCGTTGCAGAGGATGCAGATGTCCATGGCGAGGTCGGCCAGTCTCCGCAGATGCGCGTGGAACCACGATTGGGCGGGGACCTCGTAATGGTTGGTGCGTTCAAGCATGTCGAAACAGCACTGGATCCCGCTGACGGGCCTGCGCATGGCGAGATAGCTGTCCAGGTCGGGTTCGAATCCGCGTTTTCGGGAGGTCGCCTCGGAGATGTAGGCCCACATGTATTGGTTCCAGTGGTGGGCCGCTCTCGTTTTCCACGCCGACGACATGCCCGCCGTGCTCCTGCGCCACATGTCGGCGAACGCCGCCGCGATGGGGGAGAGGGAGGCGGGCGGAAGGTCCTCGTGGAGAAGGGAGGTCAAGGTGCGGATGAAGGGTATTCCGTCGGCGGGGGACCTCCAGAAAGCACTTTCAAAACAGTCGTCCAACGCGGCAAAGAAGCACATCATGTCGAGTGCCACGTCCAAATCCGCGCCGCGCGCCTCGGGGTAGGCGTAGCAGACGATCTTCGCGGGATCGGCGTCGGTGAAGCGGCGTGCGGTGGTCGTGCTGTTCATGAAGCCGTAGGACAGGCACCACTCGCGCACATGTTCGCGGGCTCGCGTGAGTTCGGGGTTCGTCCTGTGTGGCAAATCGACAGTGATCGTCGCCTGATCTAGGTGGTCCTTGGCGCTCATCGTGCAGATCCATCTCCTTGTGGGGGCGCGGTCCGCAATCTCCTGCCGGGTGATCGACGGCCGGGGCCGTCATGTGATCGTGACTATCCCTCCTCCCACTCGACTCCAAGGGCTTTGGCCGCCTCCACTCCCGAGACACACGCGTCCTCGTGGAACCCGTCGCCGTGATGCGCGCCCGCGAACGCGAGGACATCGGTCGAGAGCCCGGGAAGGCGCTGCTGCGCGGCGAAGGCGGCCGGGGTGAAAACGGGGTGCCAATAGTGCGCCTGGGACAGGATCCTCGCCGGATCCACCCCCTCGGCTATAAAACTGACGTAGTGCCGGGTGGAGGTCCGCAGCCCCACCGCGGCGTTGTAGTCCCAGTGCCCGGACACGCTGGTGCCTGTGCCGGCGCAGGTCACCGGGAAGCAGGCCGTGCTCTGCGAGCCGCTCTTGTCCCAATAGATCGAGCCGTCGGTGTGGAGCGTCAGGGTGTTCGCGACATACTCGAAGGCGGAAAAGACCTCGCGTTCTGCCGGGGTCGCGTCCGCGAGAATCTCCCGCACCGCCGGCGGGGGCACCGCCACTACCGCCTTGTCGAAACACACCTCGCCGGCCTCGGTGCGCACCGTCACACCTCCCCGCTCCCGCCGTACCTCAAGCACGGGGGTGCCGGTCCGCACCGCCGTCAGTTTCGCCGCGACGCGATTCACATAGGTACGGCTGCCGCCGGGGATGAACAACCACCTGGCATCCGGGTCGGGGCCGCCCAGCAGTTGTTTGCGGGCCATCATGCCGAGCAGCATCGGCATGGAGAGCCGATGCAGGTCGTGGGGTGTGTTCAGCAGCCAGACCGACAGGGCCGGGAAGACGGCGTGGCGCAGGAAGTATGGCGAATACGCCTTGCCGGCGAGCCAGTCTCCCACCGTGAGGGACGGGTCCAGCGACGACAGGTCGGCCATGGCCCCCACCAGGTCGCCGCCGATGCGGTTCATGTCGTCGAGGAAGCGACGCCATTCCAAAGGGGAGGCGCCAGGCGGGCGTTCTGGGACCTCGACGCTGAAGAAAGGGCCCGCGCCCAGTCGCTCGAAACCGCAGGTGGTGCAGACGGTGTCGTTGGTGACGGCGATGGGTTCGCCGGTGATGCCGAGTTCTCTCAGCAGCCGGGTGAAGACGGGGTAGGAACCGTCGTGATACATGGAGAAGCCAAGGTCGACGTAGACCGTCTCGCCGTCGGGGGTGGTCACCCGGTGGGTGTCGCAGTGGCCGCCCACGCGTGGCTCCGCTTCGAAGACGGTCACGTCGAAGGCACGCTGCAATAGATAGGCGGAGGTCAATCCGGAGCCGCCCGCCCCGATGACCGCGACCCTCTGCCTTGCCATGGTCTCGTCCTTTCGCTCACGTGATCGGCGGGCCGGTGAGTCGCCGCGCCCCGGGCACGCGGTGCCCGGGCGGTGGGGCGGCACAAGGGAAAGCGGTGGTCACGCACGCGGGCGCGACCCGGGCAACGAGCATGGTCAGGTCGTGACGGGATCGTGCCGGTGGCTCCGTCCCCTACTTTGACCATTCCGGTTTCGCACCATATGCGTCAAGAGTTGCGAGGGATACACATGTTCAGGACATGTTGCTGAACTGTGTCTGCCATGTGAGCTTTCGGTAGCGGAGCGTGACGCCCGGCTCTCATGTATTTCTCATACTTCTCCCCCAGACATCACAACTAAGGCCGATTTCATGATCTTCGCCCCCTCGGGCAGCACCGTATCTAGGAGAAGATCATGAAGAGGTCCACCCTGCTGGGCCTGGCCGCCGTGGCGGCCTCGGTGACGCTGGCCACGTCCTCCGGCGCTTGGGCGGCAACCCCGTCGACCCCTGCCGCGACACCGGCGCCGACCGCTACCGCGGCCCCCACCGTCCCCGACGCCGTCGGCAACATCGCCGACTCCATCCTCCAGGCCGACCAGACGCTGCGCGGCCCCGGGCTGCGCACCCACTACAACCTGTGGGTCGTCGGCCTGCGCGGCACGGCCACGGTGCGCGACAAGGGCTCGAAGTTCATCAACTACACCTGGCAGCGAGGCACCCTCACCGCCAAGACCGACACCTCGGTCACCGTGACCAGCAAGGACGGCTACGTGCAGACCTGGACCCTGCACGACACGACCAGGTTCCGCCGTCTCGCCAAGCGCGCGGACCTGTCGAAGCTCGTCGTCGGTGACGGCGTGTTCGCCCTCGGCGTCCCCGGCGCCGCCGCTCCGACCGCCGCCGCCGTCTTCGTGCCGAAGAACCGCGCCGTCCTGGACGCGCCGTCGGCCCCGGCCGGCTAAAGCCTGACCGGACCCCGTGGCGGGCCGCGGCGCATTCCCCCCGGCCGCGCCCGCCACGGTCCCGGCTTCGCCGTACTCCGGGGAGATCCGACCTGTGCGAGGTGGCTCCGCTCCAGGACAACGGTTGGGTGAGAATGGGGCACCATGAGCGAGCAAGGCATTCTGGTCGTCGAGGACGAACCTCACATTCGCGATATCGTAGAACTCGCTCTGCGTTTCCACGGATTCCAGGTCACAGGTGTGGGCAGCGGCGAGGAGGCGCTGGCCGAGGTCGACCGCAATTCGCCGGATCTCATCGTGCTCGATGTGCTTCTTCCGGGCATCGATGGGTTCGAGGTGTGCAGGAGGCTCGGCGCGCGGCAGATCCCCGTCATCTTCCTCACCGCCAGGGACACCCCGGCCGACACCGTGCACGGGCTCACCCTGGGCGGCGACGACTACGTGACGAAACCGTTCTCCGTGGAGGCCCTGGTCGCCCGGGTCAGAGCCGTGCTGCGCCGCTCCCGCAGAACCATCGACCTGATCAGGAAGGTCGCCGACCTGGAGCTCGACGAGGCACGCTGGGAGGTGCGGCGGGGCGGCACACTCGTGGACCTGTCGCCCACGGAGTTCCGGCTGCTCGCGTTCATGATGGCGCACGAGGGGCAGGTGCTCACCAAGCGGCAGCTTCTCGAACACGTGTGGGGATACGGCGGGCAGTCCCAGGTGGTCGAGACCTACATCTCCTACCTGCGCCGCAAGCTCGACCCCCTCGGCGAGCCGCTCATCCACACCCGGCGGGGTGTGGGCTACGTCCTCCGAGCCCAGTGATGTCGCTCAGGGCCCGCCTGTTCGCCGGTCTGCTGGTGGTCAGCGCCACCCTGCTGGTCACCCTGTCGGCCGTGAGCGTGCTGGTCCTGCGCGGCCACCTCACCCAGAGGCTGGAGGATCAGCTCATCACCGCCTCCGCCACCACCTCCCACCGGGTCGCGGCGGCCCCCGGCGGCCGGTTGGACCGCACCCTGACCGGCTCGGACTACGCCGCCGCGGTCTTCAACGCCGGCACCGGCAGGGCCAGGCTGGTGAACGGCGACGCCGCCGAGGCCTTCGCCGTACCCGGTCTGGTGGAGCGGGCCGGGCGGGAGGCTCTGGTGGGATATGCCGCGCGGGAGGAGACCTTCAACCTCGCCAACGGCATGATGGCCAGGGCACGCGCGCAGGACCGCAACCCCGACCGGATCGTCGTGGTCGCCGTGCCGATGGACTCGGTGGAGGCGCCGGTCCGCAGGCTCATCGTGGCCGAACTCGTCACCGGCGGTGTGCTCATCCTGGTGCTCGCCCTCAGCGGCCACGTGCTGATCGTCGGTGGTCTGTCCCCCCTCGCGAAGATGGCGGGAGTCGCGCACCGAGTGGCGATGGGCGGTGATCTGTCGGTGCGCATGCCTGAGGGCGGCTCCGAGATCGGGCGGCTCGGCAGCGCGGTCAACCTGATGCTCGAACGCATCGCGGGTGCCTTCCGCGACCGGTGGGCGTCGGAGGAGCGGGTCAGGCAGTTCGCCGCGGATGCCTCACACGAGTTGCGCACTCCGCTGTCGGCGATCCGGGGATACGCGGAGCTTTATCGCACCGGGGCGATTCCCGCTGACGACCTTCCCAAAATCATGAAGCGCATCGAGGACGAGGCCGCCCGGATGGGCGACATGGTCGGGCAACTCCTCGAACTCGCCCGGCTCGACCGTGCAGCCGGCCTCAGCCTCGCCCCCACCGACCTGGTCGCCGTGGCCCGCGAGGTGGCCGGCGACCAGCAGGCTGTGGCCCCCGGCGCCGAGGTGGTCGTCGACGCGCCCGCCACCCTGCCCGCGGTGGTCGACGAGGCCCGCGTCCGGCAGGTCCTCGTCAACCTCCTCGCCAACGTACGCGCCCACACCCCGGGCGGAACGGTCGCCGTCGTCCGCCTGTCACGCCCGCACCACGGCGGCGCGCTCATCGAGGTGGCCGACGACGGCTCCGGCATGCCCGACCCCGAGCGCGCCTTCGACCGGTTCCACAAACGCGGCTCCGACGGCGCCGGCCTCGGCCTGGCCATCGTGCGGGCCGTCACCCACGCCCACGGCGGACGCTGCTGGATCACCTCCGGCCCGTCCGGCACCACCGTCCACGTCGACCTGCCGCCCCGCGCGGATCCCGCGATCGCCTGACGGGGGTGTACGGCGAAGCCATGCCGGGCTTCGCCGTACATCCCGGTCAGGTCGTGCTCAGCCGGACCGGCAGGGAGACGATTCCCCTGATGAGGCCGCCGGCCCCGCGCCGCAGGGCCAGAGGCTCGTCCGGGCGGGCAAGTTCGATCTTGGCGAACCGGCGCAGCAGCGTCTCGAAAGCGACCTCGCCCTCCATCCGTGCCAAAGGCGCCCCGAGGCAGTAGTGGACACCGTGGCCGAAGGCGATGTGCTGGTTGTCCTCACGCGTGATGTCGAAGTCGTCGGCCTCGGCGAACTGGCCGGCGTCGCGTCCGGTCGAGCCGATCACCAGGAAGACGAAGGAGCCCTTGGGGATGGTGAGGCCGCCGATCTCGACGTCCTCCAGGGCGTAGCGGGGAGTCGAGCGTTCGACGGGGGCGTCGTAGCGGAGGATCTCCTCCACGGCGTTCGGCATCAGCTCGGGCCGCCGCCGGAGTAGCGCGAGCTGGCCCGGGTGCCTGATGAAGGCGAGCAGGCCGTTGCCGATCAGATTGACCGTGGTCTCGTGCCCGGCCACGAGGAGCAGCGTGAGGGTGCCCACGAGTTCGTCGAGGCTGAGTCGTTCCTCCTGGCAGGAGGCGGCGATGAGGGCGCTGACCAGGTCGGGCTGGGAGCCGGGCGGGATCGACAGGTCGACGGCGGGGCGCCGCTCGCCGACCAGATCGCGAAAGTAGTCGTGGAGTCTGGCGCTGCCGGCTCGGGCGCGCTGTGCCCCCTCCTCAGTGAGCGTGGGTGCGGTGACCTCGGTGGACCAGGCGCGGAAGTCGTCGCGGTGCTCCACGGGCACGCCGAGCAGTTCGCAGATGACCGTGACCGGTAGCAGGAAGGCGAAGTCGCCGATGAAGTCGACCTCCTCACCGCCCGGTATCCGGTCGAGGAGTTCGTCGGTGATCTCCTGGACGCGGGGACGCAGGAGTTCCACCCTGCGCCGCGTGAACGCCTTGGCCACCGGTCCGCGCAGCCGGGTGTGGTCGGGCGGGTCGGTGGCGAGCATGTTGAGCCCGGAGATGGCGCCCCTGATGTCGTCCAGCTTGAGCGCGCGCATGATCTCGGGGACTTTGCGCAGGTCACGACTGAGGCGGGGGTCGTTGAATGCCTGCCGTACATCCTCATAACGGGTCACGAGCCAGATGTCCATGCCGAGCGGTGCGGGCACTCGGTGCACGGGGGCGTCGTCGCGCAGCCGGCTGTACGTCGGGTAGGGGTTGTCCTCGAACCCCGGGCTCCACAGTTCGTCGCGCAGGGAGTCCGGGACGTGGGCGGGAACCTTCCTCTGGGTGACGCTCACGGGCGTCTCCTCTCCTCGTCGGCTGTCGTGCACGGACGTGGTCGTGGTTCACGGAGGCGATGCGGTTGCAGCATAGATCTTGAAAACCGATCTTCGCCGCGGAAAGCGGGTTGCCGCCGGAACGTCATGCGGATAAATTGGTCGAGTGTCCAAGGCGAACGACCAAATTTCTAAAGGGGAAGTCACCCGGGCCCGCCTCCGGCAGGCGGCGCTGGAGCTCATCGCCGAGGTCGGGTGGCGCGGCGTCAGCACCCGGCTGATCGCCGATCGCGCCGGCCTGCGGGTGGGGCTGGTGCACTACCACTTCGACTCGCTCACCGCACTACTGATCGCCGCCGTCGTGCCGCTGCTCGACGGGCTGAACGACGAGGTCGACCAGGCGCTGCACGGCGTCCGCGACCTCGGCGAGGGCATGAGTGCCCTGACCGGGCCGATGGAGCGTTTCACCCCCGAGTCCCGGCTGTTCATCGAGGTGTCGATGGAAGCCGCACGCAACCCCGAGGTGGCCGAGGCGGTCGCCCCCGCGCTGGCCAGGGCCCGCGCCGTCCTCGCCGGCTGGCTGACCGGCATCGGTCACGGCCGGGGCGCCGCCGACCTCGCCGCCGCCGTCATGGCGGCCTGCGACGGGCTGGTGCTGCACCGGCTCGTCGATCCGGAACTCGACAGCCACGCGGCCATGGCGCGGCTGGCCGAGCACATCGAGCGGGAGACGTGACATGCGTGCCGAGTTCCGGCACCCACGCCGCTATCACTTTGAGAGGGAGACGTGACATGCGCACATTGATCTGCGGTGCCGGGATCGCCGGGCTCACGCTCGCGTGGTGGTTGCGCCGGCAGGGCGGCGAGGTCGTGCTGGTGGAGAAGGCCCCCGGCCCCCGGTCGGACGGCTACGCGATGGACTTCTTCGGTTCGGGCTACGACGTGGTCGAACGTATGGGACTGCTCGACGAACTGCACGCCATCGCCGGCGACTTCAGCGGGCTGCAATATCTCACCCCGGCGGGACGGCCGGCCGGCGGCCTGCCGTATCCGGCGTTCCGCCGCGTGTTCAACAACCGGGTCGTCTCGATTATGCGCGGCAACCTCGAACGGATGCTCCGCATCGCACTCGACACCGAGATCCGGTACGGCATGAGCGTCGCGGAGTTCGCCGACCACCCGGATGGCGTGGAGGTCGCCACGACCGACGGCGCCGTGGAGCGCTTCGACCTGCTCGTGGGGGCCGACGGCATCCACTCGACCGTCCGTGCGCAGCTCTTCGGCCCCGAGGAGCGGTTCCTGCGGCCGCTCGGCTTCCACACGGCGTCCTACATGTTCGAGGACGCCGGGCTCGCCGACCGCATCGGCAGGAAGTTCGCCATGGTGGCTCTGCCCGGCAGAATGGTGGGCCTCTACCCGGCGGGCCCCGGCCGCCTGGCCGCCTCGCTGACCCACGCCGACCCGGGCGACCTGCCCGAGGACCCCCGCCGGCGCATCCGCGAGGTCTACGCGGGCATGGGCGGCCTCGTCGACCGTGCCCTGCGCCACTGCCCCGCCGACCCTTACTACGACACCGTCGCCCAGATCCGGCTCACCGGGTGGCATCGGGGCAGCGCCACACTCGTCGGCGACGCCTGCCAGGCCGTCTCCCTCATGGCGGGCCAGGGTTCGTCGATGGCCATGGGCGGCGCCTACGTGCTGGCCGAGGAGCTCGCCTCAGGGGGATGGCGCGACATGCCCGCCGCGCTGGCGCGCTACGAGCAGCGCATGGCGCCGTTTGTGGCGCAGAAGCAGGAGATCGGGCGCAACACGGCTCGCTGGATGGTGCCCGCCCGCCAGTGGGAGATCAACGTCCGCAACACGGTGATGGGCCTCGGCGCCCTCCCCGGCGGAGCCGCCCTGATGGGCCGCTCGATGCGCGGGCTCGCGCGCAGCGTGGTGACGGCGTAGCCGCTTGCGGGCCGCGGTGCCGATCGGCGTCCGGCTGGGCCCGGCGCCCCCAGCTTCGACATCCAAGCCGATGATAAGCCGCCTTCGGCGGGAGTCGGCGGGAGTCGGCGGGAGTCGGCGGGAGTCGGCGGGAGTCGGCGGGAGTCGGCGGGGCGGTGGTGGTGTCGGTGGTGAGGTCGCGGTGCCGCCCGGCGTCCGGCTGGGGCCGGTGTTCCCTGTCGGCGAGTGGCCGGAGCGGGGACTTGAGCAGACGGTCGAGCTCAGGGGGTGTGCCTCCCCGGCCGGGACGGGACCCCGTAGGGTGCGGCAACGCGGGAGCCCCTCTGCCGCGGTCACCCGATGGACCGTGGCTCTCGCCGCGCCGCCGCACCGGCACATGGGCCACCCGGTCACGTGTCGCCGGCCGGGGAGACATCGGTGAGGCAAGGGGAACCGTATGGCAGGCCGCGCCCACCGACCCGCACACCGGTAAAGGTCAAGAAGCCGCACTAAAGTGCGGGTCAGACGACACCCGCCCGGCGGGCCAGGGCACGGAGCTGCGGTGTGCTGGCGCGGTGCTCACGCTTGAGAAGCTGGGTGAGCAGCTCACGCGGGCGCATGCCGTAACGCAGCAGCTCAGGTGACAGGCGCTCGGCCTCAAGCAGCATGTTGACCGCCGCCGCGTCCTTGCGCTGCAGAGCGTAGGCCCGCGCCAGGTCGAGGTGCACCTGGGACCGCCGCCCCACCAGTCCGGCCGCCAGGGCGTCCAGGTGGAGTGACTCGCCCTTGCCGATCGCCTCGCGCGCGTCCCCGAACTCGACCGCGGCCGAGATCTCGTGGATGGCGACGTTGGACATGCCGAAGGCCATCCAGAAGTCGTTGCGGTCGCCGCCGAGCTGCTCGGCGATCCGCCGCGCGCCCTTCAGGAAGTCGGCGGTCGCGGCGTGGTCGCGGGCGGTGGCGGCGGCGGTGACGGCGGCCAGGTGGAGCGCGCCCACCACGGGCGCGATGCGCGGCGGCAGGGAGCCGCGCACGGTGCGCCGCAGCGCGTCCGCCGCGTCCAGGAGCAGGTTGAGCGCCTTGCCCGTCTCGCGCAGCCGGATCAGCACGTGCCCCAGCCGGTATGCGCTCACGGCGGCGAGGAGCGGCCTGCCCGCCTCCTGCGCCGCGGCCAGCGAACGGTCGGCGGCGCACCAGGCGAGCTCGGCCTCGCCCACGCGCCGCAGCGTGGTCGTGGCCGCGTGGTAGGTCAGGGCGCGGAGCACCTGGTAGGGCTCACGTTGAGCGGCGGGCGCGTGCCGGCTGCCGAGCTCGGCCGCCACGATGAGCCGGGGCAGCCGGGCACCGGCCTCGTCGTAGCGTGTGGCCTGGTAGAGCTCGTTGACCCGGCGGATCTCGTGCCGGAGCCAGGCCACACTCTCGATGGACGCCTCGGTGTGCCGGGGGTCGATCAGGCACGACAACCCGTCGTAGCTCATCATGGCCTGCCTTATGCAGGACGCCGCGCGATAGCGCGACGGGCAGCCGCCCGATCTCGCGGTGAGTTCGTCGACGGACAGACCGAGGATCTCGGCCAGCGCGTTGAGCACCGTGTGGCTGTCGACGGCCCGCTGTCCCCGCTCGACCTGGCTGAGCCAGCTCTCGGAGCGCCCGACGAGCCCGGAGAGGACCGCCTGCGACAATCCTCTGCGGCACCTGGCCGAAGCGATCCGGCGGCCGATCTCTTTGCGGGAGTCCACGCGGTCACCCCTGTGTCTGTCGCCCCCTGACCACGGAGTGCAGTTCCTGCATCACCCTGTCCCAGGATGGCATGCGTGCCTCGGGCGGCGCGGCGGGATCGAAGAGGACGTGCACCCCCATCTTCCGGAGGGCGGCCACACTGCGCCCGAACGCGACATGGCGGGCGAGGGCGTCCTTCAGCAGTGGCACGGCGACGATGGGCACACCGAAGCCCATCATCTCGCACAGCAGCCCTACGGCGAAAGTGTCCGCGATGCCGCCCGCCCATTTGTTGATGGTGTTGAACGTGGCGGGGGCGACGATTACGGCATCGGCCGGGGGGAGGCCTTTGGGGGCGTCCGGCATTCTGAAGGCGCTGCGGACCAGGTCGCCGGTTAAGCGCTCTAACTCCGGGATGTCGATGAAGCGTTCCCCCATGGGGGTGGCGACCACGTGCACCTGCCAGCCTGATGTCTGGGCCAGGGTGACGAGGCGGGGCAGGCCGGCTGCGGCGGGCGCGGCGCAGGCGACCACGTAGAGCACCCGGCCCTGATGATTGAGGGGTTCCATGTCACGCCATTTTATTGAATCCTCTTTGTGGCGAGCCTGCCGCGGCGTATTATGCCGGGCCGCGTTCAGCGGAATTCTCCGCATTTCCGGTGGCATTCCAGCGAATCTCGAAGAGTCTCGGCGGACGGGAATCCGTTGATTTTTCAACGATTCCCTCGCCTGGCCGCCCGGGAGCGTGTCATGCTTGAACGATGATCGACTTTAGCCGTGTCCGCGACCTCGCGAGCGATCTGCCGGGAGTCGAGCAGTCTGAGTCGTGGGGCACTCCGTCGCTGAAGGTCGGCGGCAGGATGATCGTCCGTCTGCATGAGGACGCCGAGTTCCTGGTCGTCAAGGTGGCCTTGGACGAGCGGGCAGCACTCACCGCCGAGCGGCCCGACGTCTTCGTCGTCACCCCGCACTACGAGAACTATCCGTACATGCTGGTCCGCGCAGGCTCACTCGGCGACGACGAGCTCCTTGAGCTGATCACCGAGGCCTGGCGGATGACCGCGCCCAAGCGGCTGCTGAAGCTGCTGGACGCGGACACCGGCTGACCTGCGAGGCTCATGCCGTACGGCACGGGCCTCGCAGGCCCGTCACCGCAGCCGGGCGGGGGCCAGGGCCGACAGGAAGTCGGACATGACGCGGTTGACCTCATGAGGGTGGGTGAGCGGCGGGCTGTGCGCCGCGCCGGAGATCACGTGAATGGGGGTGGCGTCGTGCAGCCTGTCCCTGAGGACCTCCATGCGTTCAACGGGTAGCGAGCGGTCCTGCGACCCCCACATGAGCAGCGCCGGGCAGGTGATCTCGGGGAGGCGCGCGGTCACGTCGACGCGTCCGAGCAGGCAGTCGACCGGCGAGCCGAGGGGCAGCGGCGAACTCCGCCACCGCTCGCGCCAGATCTCGGCCTGCGGATGGTCGCCGATGATCTGCGTGCCGAGCGGGCCGATGAGCTCCTCAGCCGGCCCCCGCTCGCTCAGCGCCGCGAACAGGCCCTCGTAGCGGACCTTGTCGTAGGGATCGCACGCCTGCGCCTCGGTGTCGGACAAGATGAGCGCCGAGACGCGGTCGGGGGCCAGCAGCGCCGTGCGCAACGCGATGAACCCACCCTGCGACACCCCTCCCACGGTCGCGCGCTCCACGCCGAGCGCGTCCATGAGCGCCAGCACGTCGCGGGCCTGGTCCCAGTAGGTGAAGGGCACCCCGTCGTCCGCCGTGCCGCCGTGCCCGCGCGCGTCCCACGCGATCACCCGCCACCGCTCGCCGAGAGCCTCGGCCTGGGCGGCGAAAACGGTGTGGTCCAGAAAGAAACCGTGTCCGAGGATCACGGGATGCCCGTCGCCGCCGCTGTCGGAGTATGTGACAGATCGGCCGTTGACGTTGACGTTCGCCACCGCGGCACTCCTTGTGAGAGGCGTTCCTGAACCGCGCCCGCGGCGCGGTGCGCGGCTGGAGCACACCGGACGGACCTGGACTTGCGGTCAGGGGTGACGGCGGATGCCGTCCGGCGCGGTGGACATTCTAGATACCACCGGGCCCGGTGCCTCCAGCCGCGGGGGACACGACCACGTTGACGCAGGTGACCGGGGTGTCATGTACGGAAGATCGATAGTGGCGTGTATCTGACATGTCGGACTTCTATGCCGGCGGTCGGGGTGGCATGTCGGATTTGAGGCCGTCCAGGAGGCGGTCGAGGCCGTAGAGGAAACGTGCGTCGCTGCCCACGAGTTCGCGGCCGGCCTCGGCGGTCATGCGGGCGAACCTCGGGAATCGGCCGGTGGCCAGCATCGACTCGATGAAGGGCGTGTGGAGGGCCATCCACTGCCGCATGTCGAGGCCGGTGCGGCGCATCGCCTCGGCGTAGGCGAGCTCGCTCTGCACGAACCCGTTGACGTAGGCGATCACGCTGCCTACGACCGTCAGCATCCGGTCGGGACTCAGGCCGAGCCCGTCGAAGATGGCCAGGGTCTCCTCCATCAGCCTGAACCGGTTGGGGCCCGTCTGCTGCCGGTTCGCCGCGAGCGGGGCCAGCCAGGGGTGGCGGAGCATCGTCTGCCGTGACCGCTGCGCCAGGTCGCGCATGTCCGTCACCCAGTCGCCGGACATGACGGTGCCTTCCGGGATGTAGCCATCGACGGCGGTGTCGATCATCAACTCGATCACGTCGTCCTTGCCGGACACATACCGGTAGAGGCTCATCGTGCCCGCGCCCAGCTCCAGGGCGAGGCGCCGCATAGAGATCGCCTCGATGCCCTCCGCGTCGGCGATCCGGATCGCGGCCTCGGTGAGTGCCTCGCGGCTGAAGCTGGGTTTCGGCCCGCGGGTCCCCTGCCGCTCGGACCGCAGCCACAGGTTCTCGTGGGTCGCCATCGTTCTCGTCCTCGCTCGTTGACCTCGCCTGTATTGCGTACACGGTACCGGGTAATTTAGGGTTCGGATCGAAACCAGGTACACCATACGCAGTTTTTGCCGTCGAGAGAGGTGTGCGATGTGAACGACCGCTACCAGGCGCCTGGCCTGGGACTTTTCGAGTTCCCCACACTCTGGCCGGGAGCACCGTTCTGGCTGACCAAATCCGTGCTCTTCGCCCTGTTAGGCACGATCCTGGTGTGCGTGCTGGCCTGGGCGGCCTTCGCCCGCCCGAAGCTCGTGCCTAGGGGGATTCAGAACGTCGGGGAGATCGGCTATCTCTTCGTGCGCGACCAGGTGGCCCGGCCGTTCCTCGGCAAGGACACCGACCGGTGGATGCCGCTGCTGCTCTCGCTCTTCTTCCTCATCGTGGTGTGGAATCTCTTCGGCGTCGTGCCCGGCGTGCAGTTCCCGGTCACGGCCCATATCGCCTTCCCCGCGTTCTTCGCCCTCGTCGCCTACGTGATCAAGATCTATCTGGGCGTCAAACACCAGGGCTTGGTCGGCTACTTCAAGGGCATGATGTTCCCTCCCGGGCTGCCCAAGCCCCTCGCCCTGGTGCTCTACGCGCCGCTGGAGCTCATCTACAACTTCGTGACCTCGCCCTTCACGCATGCCGTACGGCTGTTCGCCAACATGTTCGCCGGACACCTGCTGCTGGCCTTCTTCAGCTCGGTCGGCTTCTGGTTCCTCTTCGAGCGGCCCACCTTCGTGGGTGTGCCGCTGGGGCTGCTCAGCGTGGCCATGGCCATCGCGATGACCACGCTGGAAATCTTCATCATGCTGTTGCAGGCATATCTGTTCACGATGCTCACCGCGATGTACATCGGCAACGCCATGCATCCCGAGCACTAGACCACCCATCGGGCGGTCCGCCGTCCGGCATTGCTCAGCCGTCGGCGACCTTCGGAACGGTGCAAACCTAGCCGCAGTGGACATAGCCCTCCGGCAGCGTCACCATGCCGGCCTTCACCCAGGGCAGGGACCGGCCGCAGCCGGTTCGCCGTCAGGGTGTCGAAACCCACCGCCGCGCTTGCGCAGGGTGCTTGCGATTGCCGCACTCGCAAGCACCCTGCGCGTGCGATTGCCGCACTCGCCGCACTCGCCGATCTCGCGGGCAAGGGCAAGCACTCTGCGCCTGCGGCACGCCGGCCGTCCTCCTGCCCGCCGCTGGAACCTCGGCATGTGGGGCAGTCGCACCTTTGTCCGGCGACGAGCTGTCTTCTGAGGAGGAGCGCGGGACATTTCGCTTGGCCGCCCCTTCGGGGGGTAATCCCGTGAAAGGCCCGTTGGTTTCCGTGCATGGCCGAGAAGACGCCATGATTCACCCATGAACAGTGAGCTTCCCCCCGCTGAAACGGGCTTCCGCTATGTCCTGGCCGTGGTGGCCGACAAACTCGTGGCGCTGGTGGGCGGCGGTGTGATCGGCGTGACCGGCGCGTTCGTCATTGGAACGCTCAACGGACTCCTGGGCCGCATCCTCATCGGCGTCGTGCTCTCGATTTTCCTGGTCTCCTACGCCAACCACGTCCTACTCGGCGGGGCGAGTGTCGGCAAGCGTCTCACCGGACTGCGACTCGTCAACGAGGAGGAGGGCGGGACACCGGCGCGTGGCGCGCTCGTACGCGACTGGGGCAGGGGACTGCTCTTCGCCGTCAGAGCCCCGCTCGGGTTCCTCAGCGACGCGCGCGGCGACCTCTTCGACATGCTCGTGGGCGAGGATCGCCGGTCGGACCTGCGAGTCGTGCGCACACGCGACCTGCGCGCCGTCCACCACTGACACCCGCCCGTGTCACGGCTTGGCGGGACGTTTCACCTTCCCGCGCGCAGGGATGAACGCCCACACCATCAGCATCACCCCGAGAACGATCCAGAACACCTCCGAATGGCCGGGTTCACGGCGGATGACCGTGCCGACCGCGCGGGGGTCGCACTCGTAGCTGTGCACGCCGGCCACAGGTGAGACGAAGGTGCCGTCGACATACCGCTCGGGGACGGCACCCCCGCTCACATGCACGGTGGTCTCGGTGCCCGAGGAGAGGTCCTTCAGCACGCAGGTGAATGCCTGGCCGGCGGCGGGGCCCGCGCCGTACGCCGCGACCTCGAACTTCACACCTTTCACGAGACTGACCTCGTTGACGGTCCGGCCTTGGTTCATGTCGTCCCAGACCGCCACCCAATGCGGCCACAGATAGACGAGAGGGGCGAGCGCCCAGCACAACACCGCGGCTACGATCAGCGGCCACTTCGATCTCACTCGCATGCGCAGAGTCAACCACGGGCGCATTTCAAATGACTTGATCGTGGATTGCCAACTGGGTGTTTGCCTACATTTCAGGACGTGGTGAGCATCGTCCGGCAGGCGTCTCAACGGAGGGCACACGGAAGCCGTGAACGCCTTTATCCCGTGGCCGTGTCCGCGTTGTCCCTCACCGTCTTGGTGAGGGCGTGGTCATTGCCCAGGATCCGCTCGCAGTCGGCCAGCGTGGTCTCGTACATGGGGATGGCCCGCCCCAGGTCCCCTACTGACTCATAGGCGTAGGCGGACCTTGTCCCGGGAATGCCCGACCGGCCGGTACGCGCAAGGCCCATGGTCAGCCGCTGCTTGGCCTGCCGCTGGCTCGCCCGTCTGCCAGCTTCAGCCTGTGCACCACCTTCAGGAGGTGTCGGGGGCGGCTCCATCGGTAGCCCGGTGAACGGTTTCCCTTACGCCGCCTCAGCCCGTCATCCCATACCCATGCGCGCGGGATGCTCTAAGACCGGAGGTAGGCGAGGACGGCCAGGACACGGCGGTGGTCGTCTTCGGCGGGGGGCAGGTCGAGTTTGGTGAGGATGCTGGCGATGTGTTTGGAGACCGCGGCCTCGGTCACCACGAGGCGGCGGGCGATGGCGGCGTTGGAGCGGCCTTCGGCGATGAGACCGAGCACCTCGTGCTCACGTGGGGTCAGCCTGGCCAGCGGTGTGCGGTGGCGGTTGAGGAGTTGGCGGACGACGTCGGGGTCGATGACCGTGCGGCCGTCGGCGACGTTCTCCAAGGCGTCGACGAACTCCCGCACATCTCCGATGCGGTCTTTCAGCAGGTAACCCACGCCAGAGCCGTGACCGGCGTCGAGGAGCTCAGCGGCGTAAGTCTGCTCCACATATTGGCTGAGGATCAGGATTGCGAGGTCGGGCTGGGTCTCGCGCAACTTGAGAGCGGCACGGACACCCTCGTCGCTGTAGTCGGGCGGCATGCGAACGTCGGCCACGACGATGTCGGGCCGGTGCGTGGCAGCGGCGCTGAGGAGCGCCTCGGCGTCTCCTACGGCAGCCACGACCTTGTGCCCGAACCGTTCCAGCAGGCCGACCAGGCCTTCACGAAGCAGGACGGCGTCTTCGGCGAGGACTACGCGAAGGCCGGGCATGGGATTTCCACGAGTAGGTGGGTTGGGCCGCCGTTTGGGCTGGTCAAGGTGATGGTGCCGTCGATCACTGATAGGCGGTCGGCTAGGCCGGCCAGGCCCGAGCCGGCTGATGGGTCGGCGCCTCCGCGGCCGTCGTCGCGCACCGAGAGCATGAAAGCGTCCCCCTTGAGGCTGCCGTCGATGCGGCACCGGGTGGCGCCGCTGTGCTTGGCGATGTTGGTGAGTGCCTCGCTGACGACGTAGTAAGACGTGACCTCGATCTGGTCGGGGAGTCGCCCGGGGAGGGCGAAGTTTACGTCGACCGGGATGGGGGAGCGGCCTGCGAGGTCGCGGACGGCGGCCGGGAGGCCGCGGTCGGTCAGCACCTGCTGGTGCACGCCGCGCACCAGCTCGCGCAGCTCGGCTAGGGCCGCTTGGGCTTCGCGGAGGGCCTGCTCGACCTGGGAGGCGGCGGGGGAGTCGGGGGGCAGGTCGAGACGGGCCAGGCCGAGCCGCATGGTGAGTGTGACGAGGCGCTGTTGAGCGCCGTCGTGCAGGTCGCGCTCGATGCGGCGGCGCTCGCTCTCATAGGCGTCGACGAGCCGGGCACGGGATCTGATGATCTCCGCCTCGAGCGGCGCGAGCACCGGACGCGTGATCATCGCCCGCGCACCGGCCCAGGCCGTCACGGGATATGCGGCGACGGGCAGGAGTAGGAACCCGACCAATGCGACGGGCAGGCCGAGGAGAACGTGCATGTCCGGCTGAATCGGGGCGGAGATGAGCATCAGCGGCAGCCAGCCCGCCAAGGCGATCACCCCGAAGTCGATCATCCAGAGCCCCGTGAACGCGAGCATGGCAAAGCCGTAGTCACGCCACACCGACGGGTCGCGAAGCCGACTGATCCAGCGGGCGCGCGGACCGGTGCCGCTGGGCGGTCGGCGGTTCACGACCGCACGGGAGTTGTCCACCAGCCGCAGCTTCATGCGCTCGAGCCCCGCCACCGGCAGCCCGAGCGCTATAAAGAGGGCGAGGCCGACCGCGCCCGCGACGGGCACGCCGACATGGCCTCCCAGCAGGAGCACACCCACGGCCACCACAGCGGTGGGGGCACTGCAGATCAGGTAAGCCAGCGAGCGCCACGGCCATGACGACCGGAGGAAGGCCGTCGGCCGTTGGGTGAGCGCCTCCAAGGCAGTTGGAACAGGCACGCCCCGACGTTACCCAACGTCGCAGGCCATGGCAGTAGAGCTGGGTCTACCATTACCTCTCGCCCCAGCGCCAATGTCTCCCGGCTCGCGGTCGGCTTTGCTTGGGTGCCGTGGAAACCACAGCAGCCGTGCACCTCCAAGCGGTGCACAAGACGTATGGCACAGCCCGCCAGGCCGTGACCGCCCTCGACGGCGTGACCGTCGATTTCCCCAGCGGCACGTTCACCGCGGTCATGGGGCCGTCGGGCTCGGGCAAGTCGACCCTCCTGCACTGCGCCGCGGGTCTCGACCGGGTGACCGGCGGCTCGGTGATCATCGACGGCCGCGATCTCGGCACGCTCGGCCAGACCGAGCTGACACTGCTCCGCCGCGAGCGGGTCGGATTCGTCTTCCAGGCGTTCAACCTGGTCTCGGCCCTGACCGCCGAGCAAAACGTCTCCCTCCCCCTCCGCCTCGCCGGTCGTCGCGTGGAGTCGGCCGAGGTGCGCCAGGCCTTGGCCGAGGTCGGCCTTTCCGGCCGCGCCGGCCACAGACCAAGCCAGCTGTCCGGCGGTGAACAACAACGTGTCGCCATCGCCCGAGCCCTGATCACTCGCCCCGCCGTCGTCTTCGCCGACGAGCCCACCGGCGCGCTGGACATCAAGACCTCCCGCCACGTCCTCGGCCTGCTTCGCGACTTGGTCACCCGCCACGAATTAGCAGTGATCATGGTCACCCACGACCCCGTCGCGGCCTCATACGCCGACCGCGTTCTGTTCCTTGCCGACGGCAAACTGATTGAGGAGGTTCCCGGCCCTGTCACCCCCGAAGACGTCGCCGCCCGCATGGCAGGCCTGGAAGCCAGTGCCTCATGACCCACCAACCCGGGCCGCCCTCACCGCCGGCTCCCCTTGACGCCTTTCACCACCGCTCCCCAGCTCTCACCGCTGCCAATGTCCACCTCTCCTTGGCCTTTACCGCCGTCAACGCCCCGCCCTCCCTTGTCCCTCACCGCTACCACCGCCCACCATTACCCGGTTCGCAGTTTGCCGCCATCCCTCAACTTTCAATTCATTACCGTCCGCCTCTTTCCAGCTCTCTTCTGTCTCCCTGGCACTCTTCGCCGCTACCGCCCACCTTTGCCTAGTTCGCGCTTCGCCACCATCTACCTGTTCGCAGCTCTCCCTGCCTCCCCGGCACTCTCCGCCGCTACCGCCCACCTTTGCCTAGTTCGCGCTTCGCCACCGCCTACCTGTTCGCAGCTCTCCTGCCGCTACTGCTCCACATCCCTGGCATGGGTGCGTACCCCGTCCGGGCAGCCCGTTTACCTGCGCACTCATGGGCGGACCGGGCTGATGACCCGGCTGGGCACACGCCCTCCCGGGGGCGCACCCAAGGGGGCTGAGCCTGTGGGTTGGCGAAGTTGTGGGTTTGTAGGCCAGAGGGCTGGCGGAGCTGTCGGTTCGTAGCGCGGTGGGTTGGTGGGGCTGCGGGTTCGCGGGCCTGCACTCGTGAGTTCGGTGCCGTCTCAAAGGGGGCGAGGCGAGGGCGCCTGCGGGGTCGTGGTGTCGCAGAGATTGCCAACGGTGCCGAGGTCGGCGGTGCCGCAGAGGTGGTCGGTCATGGACTTGACCACGGCGGGGTGGGTGCCGGGGGGGTTCGGCTACGGACTGCTGATCGCCTGTGGGATCCCACCGTCCTTCGGGCGTGACGTTTTTGAGGTTTTTGTGCTCGGTTCTGAATTGTCAAGCGTGGTTGGTGCGTGTCTGGAGAAGCGCGCCGACCGGTCCTGAGAACTGGAAGGGAAGATAGGACATGTTCCGGCGACAGAGGGGTTCGGGCGGCGGTGTGCGGCTTGGGCTCAGCACGTGGCGGGAGAGGTGGCCTGCTTTTGTAGGGAGCTTTCTCGCGTTGTTTCTCGGCGTGGCCACTGTCACGGTGACGACCACCGCCTTGTTCTCGGCCGGCCCTCAGTTGCCGGAGCGCCTCGCGGGGGCGGGGGTTCTGGTGGGGGTGCACGAGCGGGAGAGGCCGGAAGGCAACTTCACGCCGGATCGGCCGTGGGCGCCGGAGCGGGTTGAGGCGCTGGTCGGCGCGTTGCGGAAGGTGCCTGGCGTTAAAGAGGCGCTGCCGGATCGAGCTTTCTACGCGCAGGTGGTCAAGGAAGGCAAACCACTCGAAGAGGATCGTGGCTACGCCTGGTCGACTGCCGGGCTCGCGCCGTACTCCCTGGTTTCAGGGGTGGCGCCGCGAAACGCCGGCGAGGTGGCGCTCGGGCGGGAGGCGGGGGTTGCCGTCGGGGCTCGGGTCGAGGTGCTGACGGCACGTGGGCCGTCGTCCTACACGGTGACGGGCACGATCGACGGTCCCGGCGTCTATTTGAGCGACCGCGAGGCGCTTCCGATGGCTGAGGGAGTGCGGACGATCGGGCTGGTGCTCAATCCGGGAGCCGATGCTGAGGCGGTGGCTGGCAAGGTTCGCTCTGTCATCGGAAAGCAGGACAGGGTTTTTGCCGGGGATGCCAGAGTGGAGTTGGAGCCGCTCGCCGACGCTCGTATTCGCTGGATGGGCATGCAGATTCTCACGGCGATGTCGGCCTTGGCGGCTTTCGCCGCTGTGTTCGTGGTGTCGTCGACGTTCGCGTTCGGTGTGGCGCAGCGGCGGCACGAGTTCGGGCTTCTCCGGGTGGTCGGGGCGACGCCGCGCCAAGTGCGTGGGATGGTCTACGGCGAAGCACTCGCGGTCGGATGTTTGTCCGCATTAAGCGGTGTCGTGGTCGGGGCGTTGGTGGCGCCCGCGTTCGGGCAGGTGCTGGTGAACCTGGGGATCGAACCGCGTGGGTTCGAGGTGCAGCTGCATCCGCTGCCCATCGCTGGGGCCTTTGCAGTGGGGGTGTTGGTGGCGCTCGTCGGAGTCTGGTCGGCTTCACGACGCGCGGCACGCGTCGCCCCGATCGAAGCGCTTCGCGAGGCGTCGGTGGACGAACGGCCTATGCCGCGCCTTCGCTGGATCACGGGTGGGCTGCTCTGCCTGTCGGGCACGGCGGGGGTGGTTCTCACATCCTCAGCCGGCGGAGACGAGCTTGTGGTCTACGCCCTCTACACGGCGATGGCGCTGATTCTGGGCATGGCACTGCTGGCTCCGTTGATCGTGCCTCCCGTGTTGTGGGCGGTGACCTGGCCGTTGACGCGGATGCGCGGGGCCACCGGGATCCTGGTGCGAGAGAGCGCGATGGTCTCGGTGCGGCGCACGGCGGCGACGGCGGCCCCGGTTCTGGTCACGGTGGGCTTCGCCGTACTGATCACCGGCATGGTGCAGACGACGGCGGGCGCCATATCCGCGGCACGTGTCTCGACGGTGCAGGCGCAGGCGGTGATGGTGCCGGACGGCACGCCCGGTCTGTCCGACGCGGCGTTGCGGGGGAGTGGCGCGATGTCTCTCTTGTTCACGGGCGTTTATGCACCGAGCGGGGAGACGCTTCCCGTCTACGGGGTCGACGACGAGCTGCTCGCGCATGAAAAGGACAAGCTTGAGGTGGTCTCCGGCTCGCTGGCGGATTTCGGTGGTACGGCTGTCGCCGTCGACACCGTGGCGGCCGAGCTACAAGGGTGGCGATTGGGACAGACCGTCCCTGTGGTCTTTGAGGACGGGCGCACCGTGCCTTTGACTGTCATCGCCGTTCTTAAGGACGCACCCGCGCATGTGTTGATATCGCGTGAGACTGTGCGCGCACACGACCCCGTCGTGCTGGCCGATCAGGGCTACATCGTGCGTGGCACTCCCGCGGCCGGGCCTGTGGCCGGCCTCGGGGCGAGGATCGTTTCGGCGGCCGACCTGACCCAGGAAAGCCAGGATGAGGAAGACCGCCTGGTGTGGATCTATACGTTGCTACTCGCGGGTGTGACGGTGGGATACACGGGCGTCGCCATTGCGAACACGCAGATGATGGCCGCTGTGAGCCGCCGTCGCGACCTGCTCGTGCTGCGCCTGTCCGGCGCGCTGAAGGGGCAGGTGCTGCGCACTGTCGCGATCGAGGCTGTGTTCGTCGTCCTGCTGGGCACCCTGCTCGGTGTCGCTGTGGCGCTCCCCGCACTCCTGGGCATGCGTGCCGGGCTCTCGGAGGAGTTGAACGCGCACGTGCCTTTGGTGGTGCCGATGCCGGTCGTGCTCGGGGCGATCGTCACGTGTCTGGTGGTGTCCGCCGCTGCGGCTGCCGTGGCTGCGGGGCGTGCCATACGAGATGAGGTGAAGGCGGACTAAATAATCGTTCTTGCCGGGGTGAGGGATATCCGAAATGGTGTGTTTATTTTCTACGCCTATGTTGTGGCAAGGGGATATCCCTCAAGGAGCGTCTGATCTCGTGCGATGTGTTCCGTCTGAGCGGGGAGATTGGTTTCCGGTGCCGGCTATGGTGTCCGCAACCTGCGGAAATGCGGATGTGTCCGAGTTTCAACGTGGCCTGGTGTCCCGTGGTGCACGACAGCCCGGTGCTCCGGTTTATTGCGATGACACCGTGATTCTTACATCACCGTGTCTTGCGGCGGCAAGGAGCATGGCATGACAAGGATGGTGGCAGTGCATGGCGATAACTGGATTCGTGGGGAAACACGAGAGTTCGCTACTCGCTATCCCTCATTGGTGGTCTCCGTGTGATAGGTCCGTTGGGGGTGGCGGCGTGAGGCAAGGCATCGGAGTGACACGCGGGCATGGGCGCAAGCCCTACTCCGCTCGTCATAGCGGCTGTGAAATCGGCATCTCGTGTGAAAATCGGTTCGTCGGCCGTGAAAAACGCGGGTGGGCAAGGGCGGCGCACTCATCTACGCGGGGAAGACCCGTGTGCCCTGTCCGCCGGGTTCCTCCGCGTCGCATGCGTGCGCCTCTCGGCGAACCGCTCGGCTTCGGTGCTGGTACGGCATCAGCGGCCTGAGCCGGAACGCCCCTGTTAGGCCGACGATGACGCCGACGCCGCTGCACGACTTCGGCCCAGCCGGCCTCGACCTCGACCCGAGACCGCAGCTAGTGCTGGGCGGCGCCCTCGAAGCTGCACGGCCTCGGCTTGGTCGGCCTCGATCGCGACCGGCTCCTCGGCGGCCTGTCAGGCGGACAGCCTGCCCGCCTGCTCCTGGAACCTCAGGCGCTGACCCAGACGCCGACGCTGAGCCAGACCCAGACCCAGACGCCGACGCCGACGCCGACGCCGACGCCGACGTGGACGTGGACGTGGATGTGGACGTGGGCGTAAGCGGCGAGTGGCCGGGGACCCGGTCGGCCGTGTGAGGGGGCTGGGCTCACTGTGCTTCGCCGTACTGCTGTGGCGGCGCCGGATGCGGTGGCCTGCAGGTCTGGCGCCCGGTCTCCCTGTGGCACCCGTGCACGCTGTTGTGGGCCAGGAGGTTGAGGAGGCGGCGGAGCCGCTGGGGATGGCGCGGGAGAGGAGCTTCGTATGCCGGCCGGGTATGTGATGTCTTCGCGACGCTGAGTGGTCTGTTGGTCGCTGTAGGGAGCGTGGAGGGCGGTCCGCTACAGCTTAGCGATCGTTCCAGGCTGACAAGCGGGGCCTACGCGATGACATTCAGTGATCTGTTGGTCGCTGCGGGGGTGGCGTTGTGGTGTGGAGGACTTGGGGAGGGGTGGGCTATGGCGCAGTGACCTTTGCGCGCCGGTAAGTGGGGCCGCGCCAGTAAGTGGGGGCCATGCTGGTATGCGGGGTCTTCGCGACCTTCCGTGGTCTGCTGATCGCTGTGGGGCTTGTGGTGAGTGGCGTCTGGTGGGGGTGTGGCGGGCTCGGAGGTCGGTCCGCCACAGTGTGGCGGGCGATAGTTCCACAACAGTGGTCAAGGCCGGGGGATTTGGGGTGCATGTCGATAAAGGGGCGGTGAAGTGCTGGAATACGCTTGATGTGGTGTGCCCAGGGGCGTAAGCGTTTCCCACGAGCGCCCCGTGCTTGCTACCCTCGTATCAAGGTCGAGAGGCGCTGCAACGGGCCCCGAGGTCCGCCACGCTCGGCCGGGACTGCTTACCTAAAGGGCGCCTCCCACACGAGCGGGAGGTGTCAGGTGACCATCGTCGTTACCCAGAGTGACGCGGCAGCGCGTGTCCAAGCCCTTCGCGATCTGCTTAAGCGGCGCATCGTGGTGCTGGACGGGGCCTGGGGCACGATGTTGCAGGGTGCCGGGCTGACGCCCGCCGATTACCGTGGGGATCTGATCGTCGATCATCCCACGGACGTGACGGGCGACCCCGACCTGCTCAACCTGACCCGGCCGGATGTGATCCTCGACGTTCACCGGCAATATCTGGCGGCCGGTGCGGACATCACCACGACCAACACGTTCACCGCCACCAGCATCGGCCAGGCCGACTACGGCCTTGAGTCGCTCGTCCGGGAGATGAACGTCCGGGGGGCGCAGCTCGCCCGGCAGGCCGCCGACGAGGCGGGCGGGCGGTTTGTAGCAGGGTCGATCGGGCCGCTCAACGTCACCTTGTCCTTGTCTCCCAAGGTGGAGGACCCGGCTTACCGGGCGGTGACCTTCGACCAGGTCCGGGCGTCCTATGCCGAGCAGATCGCGGCCCTGGCCGAGGGCGGGGTCGATCTGCTGCTGATCGAGACGATTTTCGACACGCTCAACGTGAAGGCGGCGATCGCGGCGGCCCGTGAGGTGGCGCCGCATCTGCCCTTGTGGATCTCGGTGACGATCGTCGACCTGTCGGGCCGCACTCTGTCGGGTCAGACGGTCGAGGCGTTCTGGAACTCCGTGGAGCACGCCGACCCGCTGATGGTCGGGGTCAACTGCTCGCTGGGCGCGGCGGAGATGCGCCCCCATGTGGAGGCGTTGTCGCGCATCGCGGGTGTGCACGTCGCCTGTCACCCCAACGCGGGTCTGCCCAACGCGTTCGGGGGATACGACCAGACGCCCGAGGAGACCGCGCGGCTGCTCGGCGAGTTCGCCGAGGCCGGCATGGTCAATGTCGTGGGAGGTTGCTGCGGCACTTCGCCGGCGCACATCGCGAAGATCGCGGAGACGGTCGCGGGCATGGAGCCCCGTGCGGTGCCGTCCCCGGAGGCGCGGACGCGGTTCAGCGGGCTTGAGCCGTTCGAGATCGGGCCGGACACCGGGTTCGTGATGATCGGTGAGCGCACCAACGTCACCGGGTCGGCGAAGTTCCGCCGGCTGATCGAGGGGGACGACCACCAGGCCGCGGTCGACGTGGCGCTGGAGCAGGTGCGCGGCGGGGCCAACCTTCTCGACGTCAACATGGACGCCGATCTGCTCGACAGCGAGCGGGCCATGACGACGTTCCTCAACCTGATCGCGACCGAGCCCGAGGTGGCCCGCATCCCGGTCATGGTCGACAGTTCGCGGTGGAGCGTGCTGGAGGCCGGGCTCAAGTGCGTGCAGGGCAAGGGCGTGGTCAACTCGATCAGCCTCAAGGAGGGTGAGGAGCCGTTCCTTGAGCAGGCCCGCCTCATCAGGGAATACGGCGCGGGCGTGGTCGTCATGGCCTTCGACGAGCTCGGCCAGGCCGAGACGACCGAGCGCAAGGTGGCGATCTGCGGGCGGGCCTATGACCTGCTGACGCAGAAGGCCGGGTTCCCGGCAGAGGACATCGTGTTCGACCCCAACGTGCTCGCGGTCGCCACGGGCATCGCCGAGCACAACGGTTACGCGAAGGCGTTCATCGACGCGTTGCCGCTCATCAAGCAGCGCTGCCCGGGTGCGCGCACGAGTGGCGGCATCTCCAACCTGTCGTTCTCCTTCCGCGGCAACGACGTCGTGCGTGAGGCGATGCACTCGGCGTTCCTGCTGCACGCGGTGCGGGCGGGACTCGACATGGGCATCGTCAACGCGGGGCAGCTCGCGGTCTACCAGGACATCCCGGCCGACCTGCTGGAGCTCGTCGAGGATGTGATCTTCGACCGGCGGCCCGACTCGACCGACCGGCTCGTGGCCTTCGCGGAGACGGTCAGCGGGTCCGGCACTCGCCGTACGGTGGACCTGTCGTGGCGTGAGAACCCCGTGAAGGAGCGGCTCTCCTACGCGCTGGTGCACGGCATCGTCGACTTCATCGAGGCCGACACCGAGGAGGCCCGGCAGCAGGCAGCCCGCCCGCTCGACGTGATCGAGGGCCCGCTCATGGACGGCATGAAGGTCGTGGGCGACCTGTTCGGATCGGGCAAGATGTTCCTGCCGCAGGTGGTCAAGAGCGCCCGGGTGATGAAGCGTTCGGTCGCCTACCTCGAGCCGTTCATGGAGGCGGAGAAGGAGGCGGCCCGCCTCGCGGGCCGCGAGGAGACCGTGCGTGGGCAGGGCAAGGTGGTGCTCGCGACCGTCAAGGGCGACGTGCACGACATCGGGAAGAACATCGTGGGTGTGGTGCTCGGCTGCAACAACTACGAGGTCGTCGACCTCGGGGTGATGGTGCCGGCGTCGGTCATCCTCGACACCGCCGTGACCGAGAACGCCGACGCGATCGGCCTTTCCGGACTGATCACCCCGTCGCTGGACGAGATGGTGAGTGTCGCCTCGGAGATGCAGCGGCGCGGGTTGAAGCTGCCCCTGCTCATCGGCGGTGCGACGACGTCGCGGCAGCACACGGCGGTGCGCATCGCGCCGGCCTACGACGGCACGACGGTGCACGTGCTGGACGCGTCCCGGGTGGTCGGTGTGGTCTCCGATCTGCTTGACCCGGAGCGGGCGGGGGAGCTCGCCGTCTCCAACCGCGTCGAGCAGGCGCGGCTGCGCGAGCAGCACGCCAACCGGGAGAGCCGCCCGCTGCTGCCCGTCGAGCAGGCCCGCGGCAACCCGGAGAAGGTCGAGTTCGACGAGTTGCCGACGCCCGCCTTCACCGGTCTGCGGGTGGTCGAGCCGGATCTGACCGCGTTGCGGGAGATGATCGACTGGCAGTTCTTCTTCCTCGCATGGGAGCTCAAGGGGAAATATCCGGCCATCCTCGACCAGCCGGTGGCCCGTGAGCTCTTCGACGACGCCAACGCGCTGCTCGACCAGATCATCGCGAACGGTGACTTCCAGGCGAAGGGTGTCTACGGATTCTGGCCCGCGCACTCCGAGGGCGATGACATCCTGCTCGACGGCGAGGGGCTGCGGGTCCCGATGTTGCGGCAGCAGACGCTTAAGCCGGAGGGGCGGCCCAACCGCTGCCTGGCGGACTACATCGCACCGTCGGGCGACCACCTTGGCGGGTTCGCGGTGGCGGTCCATGGGGCCGAGGAGCTCGCCGCGGTCTACGAGGCCCGCCATGACGACTACCGCTCGATCATGGTGAAGGCGCTGGCGGACCGGCTTGCCGAGGCTTTCGCGGAATATCTCCACCTTCAGGCCCGTCGGGACTGGTTCGAGCCGGAAGCCGATCCCGTGATGGAAGACCTGCACGCCGAGCGGTTCCGTGGCATCCGTCCTGCTCTTGGCTATCCCGCGAGTCCGGACCACAGCTTGAAGCAGGAGCTCTTCGAGCTGCTCGACGCCAAGGCGGTCGGCATGGACCTCACCACGTCGTTCGCCATGACCCCCGCCGCCAGCGTCAGCGGCCTGATCTTCGCCCACCCCGGATCGCGCTACTTCACGGTGGGGCGCATCGGTAAGGATCAGCTGGTTGACTACGCCGGCCGGCGGGGCCTTGAGGTGGCCGAGATGGAGCGCTGGCTGCGGCCCAACCTCGCCTACGACCCCGACTAAGCCCAAGGGGGGGCGGCCTCGCTCGGGCGGCCGAGCACCCCAGGACACGAGCACCCCCGGACAACGAGCACCCCAGGACACGAGCGCCCTGCCCGGAGGCCAAGCCCCTGGGAGGCGCGGGGTCTTATTCAGCATCCGAGCGCTTGGACACGGCTGCCTCATCCGACCGCCGGGCGTTCAGATGAGGCCACCGCCCGACGCCGAGGCCCCGGACGCGGGTGCCCCGCCCGACCGGGGACTGGTCGGGCGGGACGGACTTGAGGGTGCGCGGTTTGAGGGTGCGCACGTTGAGGTGCTCGACTCTGAGAGAGCTGAGAGCGGTCATGGTTGCTGTCGGCTCTTCTCGTTCTTCCCCCTACGGCACGCGACGCGGTTCCGTGGCGGCCGGCGGCGTCTCGTCGGTCCACTCGGCCTTGACGACGACGCTTGAGGTCGCCCGCACGCCCTTCTCCAGGTGGCTGAAGTTGCCTCCGGGCTCAAGCACGGTGTTCTCTGAGGCCAATGCCTGGCCGGTCGCGGGGTCGATGATCAGACGGCTCTGCACCACGCCGCCTTCGCGGCGCGGGTCCTTGATGGCGACCCCGACACCTGTGCGGCCCCTGGCGTCGGTCACCTCGCCCAGTGACGTGATCGAGTCGAGTTCGGCGAGCATTTCGAATGCGGCGCCGCCCACCTTCGGAGTGATCGGCATAGAGGTGACCAGGCCCAGACTGACCGCGAACAGCCACCCGTCGGAGTCCTGTTTGCGGTCCCCTTCGGTGGCGGTGCCCTTGTAGGACTTGAGCAGCCACCGCTTGAGTTCCGCGGGGTCGTCGGGCAGGTTTCGCAGGTCCTCCACAGTCACGTTCTCACCGAGCCAGAACACCGCGCCGCCATTGTGCGGGGCCATATATTGGACCCGCTCCGGGGTAGGACGGATGGTCAGCGCCGCCGTCTTTGCCTTGCTGTCCCCCACGGTCACCTTGATCTCGTTGGGGGATCCGGCCGCCTTCCAGGCCGCCTCGTCTGCCGCCTGGAAGGGACGCGCCCCGAGATCCCGCATCACGCCGACCCGGTCCTTGTCCGGCACACCGGGGACCCAGTCCTCACTCTCGTGTCGCCGGACCACGTTGTAGTCCCCCGCGTTGAAGATCAGTTCATGAGAGGAGACGATCCGCCAGTAGGTGCCCTCGCCCACGGGCTGGCGGGCCGACTCGGTCGCGGCGGCGAGCAGCAGCTCCCGCGCCGAGAGCTTCGCGACCGGGGTGCTCAGCGCGATGTCGGGCGCACGTGAGGGCGCCGTGTCCAGTCTCGCTCACCACCTCGTCGGCGATCTGC
Source organism: Sinosporangium siamense (assembly GCF_016863435.1). GTDB lineage: Bacteria > Actinomycetota > Actinomycetes > Streptosporangiales > Streptosporangiaceae > Sinosporangium > Sinosporangium siamense. The sequence continues at coordinate 109,683 of NZ_BOOW01000041.1, read as the reverse complement.
TGCCCCGCCCGTGCGACCGCGTAGGCCCACACGCGTTGTCGGCATTCGTCGTACATGGCGGTGAACCGTTGAGAATCATCCGTCACCGTCCCGCCCTTTCGTCCCGGATGTAGCTGTCATGAGGTAGTGGTGCGGGAGGGGCGGTTGTTACAGAAGATCTTGCTCTGAGGCTCGGAAACGGAGGCCCTGCAGTACGCGCCATGCGGGGATATGGCCGGATTTTCCGGTAGGCGAGCCCTTGCTTCGTGTTGGATGTCACAAGCACGAGAACGGGGGTTTGCAACAGACGTGATTGCCTACAATATCCAGAACCTGAGAAAGACCTACCGGCGGCAAACCCGCCCCGCCACGGATGACATCACCTTCCAGATCCCTCAAGGGGAGATCTTCGGCCTGCTCGGCGACAACGGAGCGGGCAAGACCACACTGGTGCGGCAGATGGTTAACCTCCTCCAGCCGGACTCCGGCCGCATCATGCTGTTCGGCAAGGACATCCGGGAGGAGCCGGACTACGTGTCCGGTCTCGTCGGCTATATGCCGCAGAGCGGGGCGGCGCTCAACCGGCTCACCGTGGGGGAGGCCGTCTACTTCACCGCCCACCTGCGGGGGCTGAGCAGGAGCGCGGCGCGGGCCGAGCGCGACCGGCTGCTGGAGGTGTGGCGGATCGAGCAGGTCAAGGACAAGTGGAGCGGCCAGTTGTCGGGCGGCCAGCGCCGCCTGATGCAGCTCGCGGTCGCGATGGCGGGCTCACCGCCGGTGCTGGTCGTGGACGAGCCGACCAACGACCTCGACCCAGTGAACAAAAAGCACGTCTGGGACGTGCTGCGGGAGTGGAACACCAGCTACGGGACCACCGTCGTCCTCATCACGCACGACGCGGTGGAGGCGGAGAAGGCGATCCAGCGGGTGGCGATCGTACGGGACGGCAGGTTCATCGCGCTCGGCACACCCGCTGAACTGCGCGCCGGGATCGCCCTCCAGGTGCACGTGGAGCTGACGTTCGCGCCCGGCGCTCAAGCCGAGTTACCGGCGGGCTTCGAGCCGCGGCAGGTCGCCGCGGACACCTGGTCGATCTCCATCGACCAGGGGGAGGTGCCGCCCTTCATGGCCAAGCTCGACTACACCGACGTCGTCGACATCCGCCTGCAGTCCGCCACACTTGAGGATCTCTACCTTCACTATGTCTCTTAGTCCGAACAGCGCCGTCTCTCTTGACCGCAAAAGGCAGGCCGTACACATCCAGCTTGCCGACCTGCTCCTCATCCAGTTGTCGAACTATCGGTGGTCGTGGCGGGGGATGGTCGTCACCGGGGTGGCAGCCCCGCTGATGACCCTTGTCGCGGTCGGCCTGCCGGCGAAGCAGTACGGCACGGACGCCCTGGCCTATGTCCTGGTCGGCAGCATCGTGTTGTCGTTGATGTTCCAGATCATGAACCAGGTCGCCCACAACTTCTCCTTCATGAAGGCGATGGGCATGCTGGACTACTTCGCCACGCTTCCCGTCTACCGGTTCCTGCTCATCATCGCGACCGTGCTGGCCTTTCTGCTGATGGCCGTGCCGTCGCTGCTGGTCACGCTCGTCTTCGGGGTCCTGGTGCTCGGGGTTCCGCTTCAGATCAGCCCGCTGGCCCTGGTCGTCATCCCCCTCTGCGCGTTGCCGCTCGCGGGCATCGGGGCGCTGATCGGCCTGACGGCGCCCAGCCCGCAGGAAGTGGGGCCGTTCACCCTGCTCCTCACCATCGTGCTGCTCTTCCTCGGGCCCGTGGTGCTGCCACCGGTGACCCTGCCCGACTGGCTGCTCGCCCTGGGCCATGTCAGCCCGTCGGGCTATGCCGCCTCGGCGCTACGGCAGGCGATGGTGGGGCCGGTCACCGGGAGGCTCTGGCTAGACCTGGCGGTGCTCGCCGGGCTGGCGGCAGCCGTACTGTGGGCGGTGGGCCGGAAGATCACCTGGCAGCCGCGTTAGAGGAGGGGGCGGTGACCTCGACCGTGCGGCGGGTGTTCCAGCCGACGTTCAGGCAGGTGGCGATGGCATACCAGCGCAGCACCCGCAGCACGGTGAGGGACCAGACGGTCACCAGCGGCGCGAGAGCGAAGGTGGCCAGCTGCTCGGCCAAGGTCTGGTCGGAGCGGCGGACGGTGAGGAACCGCAGAGCCTGCGAGTAGCTGAGCAGCACCAGCACCAGCGCCAGCCACGGCATGATGGCGAGCACCTCGGCGGGGCGCAGCAGGACCACCGCGACGAACGCGGTCGTCGACACCAGCAGGTGCAGCCAGGTGAAAAAGTGGGCCCAGTAGGCATATGAGCGGAGCGGCAGATAGCGGAAACGCCACCAGCTCCGGATGAAGGAGCCGCGCATCCACCGGACATATTGCCGGACGTGGTGGCCCACGGTCTCCGGCATCGCGGTGAAGGCGAATGCCGTCGGCTGCTGCACGCTCGCGCCGCGGCGCAGCGCGTAGAGCGGAAGCATGGAGTCGTCGGAGAAACGCACCTCGCGGCCGAAGAACCGCTCGTTGAGATAGCCGTGCGCGTGGTCGCGCACCAGGCCGGCCCGGTAGGCCGCGAACGAGCCGGTGTTGACCATGACGCTCCGCATCGCCGACAGCGCCGAACGCTGGGTGAGCATGCTGCTGACGGCCCAGAGGTCGATCAGCCGGGTGATCAGATTGCGGTCGTGGTTGGCGGTGAGCACCAGACCGCCCACCGACATCACCTTCGGATCGCGGAAAGGCTTGACGATCTCCGCGATGGCCGTGGGAGTGAGCTGCGTGTCGGAGTCGAGCGTGATGAACAACTCGGCGTCTGGGCACGCGGTGAGGGCCGCGATCTGAGCGTGGCGTTTGCCGCGGTTGGGGGTCCTGACCCAGACGAGGTGGATACCGGCCGCGGCGGCCTCGGCCTGCAGCCTGCCGTGCACCGCCGTGTAGTCCGCGGCGTCGGAGCCGTCGTCCACGACATAGACCAGGTCGGGCGGGCGGGTCTGGTGCAGCAGGGTGAGCAGGCATTCCTCCAGCAGCGCCGGGTCCTCGTTGTAGACGGGCACGCTGACGAGGATGGGTCCCTTGACCTCGCCCTCTCCTGCTAAGGGCCGCTCAAGCGAGGCGAGGAGCAGTTGCCAGGCCAGATAGACGAACATCCAGAGAAAGACGATTTTCCACCCCCTCCCTTCCGGGAGGTCGGCGAGGGACACGACATGCGTGGCACCCCAGGCCGCGACGACCAGCAGCAGTAAGGCGGGGATGGCCACACTGCCCCGCCCCGCACGACGGGCTGTTCTCATCGTCAGTCGCTGATCTGCATGTCCCGGCGCCACGCGAGCCTCAGGAGCAGCGCGGCCATGCCCACGATCGCCAGCACGATCCCAAACAGCCACGTCTGTTCCAGCACCATGCCGGCGATGCCGACACCGGCACCGACCGTCGAGAAACTCTCGTAGTAGTCCATCGGATTTCTCCTGCTCAACCTGTGGTGTGCGTCCGCCAGTATCGATCGGGAGCTGGGATTAGGGCTGAATACCTTTCCTAAAAATCTAAAAAACCGGTCCAATCTCTGGGGGAGAGTGAAGGAAGGGAAAAGGCTTCTTGCGGGCGGCTCCGGCGGGGGGCGGATGCGGGGAATCGCAGATCAGTGGAGGCAGGCGGGAGCGCCGCTGGGTTCCGCGGGACGCCACCGGAAGCGCTTGCCGACTCTGTCCCATGAGGCACGACTGCCCCGTGAGCCGCACCCCTTGATCCCCGGGGCGGAAATTCCCTGGTCAGAGCATGTGGCGATGACGAAAGTCGCGCTTTCATCGCAATAAGGGGATAGATCGGTGCTTAGTGCGGTATAGCGACAGGACGTGTTCCCGGCGGCAGCGCCACCCGAGGCCAGGGGCCGCCAGAGAGGAAGGATCATGTCCGAGCACAGACCACGTCCGCAGACCGAAGTGGCGGCACCCCGCAAAGTCGCCCGCATCAGGATCGGATCCTTCGCATTGGTCCTGCTGTTCGGCCTGGGGGTGCTCACCTGGGTCGCCGGGGTCTACTGGTTGACCATCGTCCTCGCGGTGGCCTTCGTCGCCGTGGCCGTCGGTATCACCCTGGCATCGTGGCACGCATCAGGCGAGGCCGGATAGGGCGAAGCCGGGATACGCCGACCGCCGTGGCTTTCGCCGTACGGCACAGCCAGAGCCGTACGGCACAGCCGGAGCCGTACGGCACAGCCGGATCGGCCGCGCACCGGCCGGTCAGCCGATGCCGGCACCGAGATGCACGGGCACGGGACGGGGCTCGGCCTCTTCCTCAAGGCGGGGGACGAGCCTCTGGCCGCGCACTTGGTCGTTGTGCAGGATCGCCAGGCAGGCACCGAAGACCACGTGCCCGAGGCCCATCACCAGGGGCCGTCCGGGCCGGTCTTCGGAGATCGGCGGAAGAATGTCCAGGGCGGGCAACCCGGCTTGATATCCGGCGATCCAGATGGCTACGCCATACCCCACTCCCAGGGACACGGGAACCCGCCGCTTCCCGGCGGCCATTGAGAACAGGCCGCCCAGACCCGCTCCGAAGGCGAAGTGAGCGAGAATCGCGAGAGGGCTCTCGTACTTCTTGGGCCGGCGCTTGTGCCCGGGTAGTCCCGCACGCATAACGTGTTTCGGCGGGTGCTCAGGCAGCAGCCCCATGCGGCGGCCGAGTTCCATGACGGCACTCATGGCGGCGGTGGCGATCACGCCGTCGCTCGCTCCACGCGCCGCGTTCGCGAGAACGCGGGACTGCAGTGATGTTTGGACGGTTGACATGTGCACTCCTCCTGTCGGTCAGCGGAGTCGAGGCAGGACCTCGTTGGCGTAGAAAGTGAAGAACTCCTCCTGGTCGGGGCCGATCTGGTTGATGTAGATCTCGTCGTATCCCGCGTCGACGTAGTCCCGGATCGCCGCCACGTGCACCTCGGGGTCGGGACCGCAGGGGGAGCCGTTCACTGCGGACTCCTCCGTCACCATCTCGGCGAGTTGTGAGAAGTGGCGGGGAAGCGGAAGGATCTGCGAAGCCTCTCCCTTGATGCCCTGGGTGGGCCACAGCCGGTGCACGGTTTTGCGGGCTTGCGCCGCGTCCTGCCCGTAGCAGACCTTGATGCCGCCCTGGGTGATCTTGTCTCGTCCGCCTGCCTTGCGGAACTGCTCGATCAGTTCGGCGTTCGGGGCAGTCGACACGAAACCGTCGGCGACCTGCGCGGCCACCACTGCCGCCTTCTCCCCGAAGGCCGACATGTAGATGGGCGGGGCTTCCTGTGGGTGGGTGTAGAGGCGGGCGGTATCCACGTTGTAGTGCTTGCCGTGGTGTGTCACCAGCTGACCGGTGAACAGGCGCTTCATGAGGATTATGGCTTCCTCCAGCATCTCCAGCCGTACTTCGGCCGGTGGCCAGCGCGACTCCAGGATGTGCTCGTTGAGGTTCTCACCCGTGCCCACGCCCAACCGGAACCTGCCGTCGCTGATGACGGCGCAGGTCGCCGCGGCCTGGGCGACGATCACGGGGTGGATCCGGATCAGCGGGCATGTGACCGCCGTGGTGATCGGGAGCGACGTATGGGTGGCGATCGCCCCGATAACCGCCCACACGAAGGGGCTGTGCCCTTGTTCGTCAAGCCATGGGTGGAAGTGGTCGGATATCCAGAGCCCCTCGAAACCCGCCCGTTCCGCCAGGCGGGCCTGGTGGAGTAGTTCCTTCGGTCCGTGTTCCTCGGCGGCGAGGAAGTAGCCGAAGCGTGTCATGGGGGCACTCCTTCCAGTTTGGAGCGGTCCGTCGGGAGTGGTGTGCCCTACCCCGTGACGTGCGGACAAAGCCTCACCTAGGCGGGTATCTCCGGAGCGTTGACGCCAAATAGGGATAGATAGGTAGGAAGCTGGGCAGGTCGCCATTATGGGTACATTGCTTTGGCTGATCGCAGTCGCACTGGTCATCGGCGGTATCTACGTGATCATCGCCCGTCGTCAACTTCTCTGGGGGATCGTGCTGATCGTCCTAGGGTTCCTCGTCGGACCCGGTGGCGTGAGCATCTTCCACCCTTGACCCCCCATGCCGTCCTCACCACCGCACCCCCGCCGCGCCGTCCCCAAGAGCGCGGCACGCGGCCCAGCGTCTGTGCGCCCTCCGCCTGAGCTGAAGGCAACACCAGACGCAACGACCACATCAAACACAAACCACGACGATCGGTCGGTACGGCAGAAGCCGTACCGGCCGATGCCGTACCAGGCTCTGCCGTACATGCCGGAGTACCGGCCGCACGTGGGGCGTCAGGGGTAACCTTCTCCCGTGACCGGTTGATCTCGTGCGTCTCCGCTTCCGCCGGAGGTTACGGGAGGGGCTTCGTTGACCCAGAGGTTGCGCGGCCAGAGGCCCGGGCGGGCGTGGCGCTCGACCTCGCCACCGGCATGAGCATGGAGGTCGCGCCGCGCAAGCAGGGGAGCGGCGCCACGGCTCCCGACGCCGTCTGCGGCGAACGCGGCGAATCGCATCCCGGTGGCCTGATCGTCATGCTGCGGCCCGCCGGCGAGGTGACCTTCGTGGGCACGGCAGACGGGAAAATCCACCGGCGTGTGCCGGTGGGCACGCCCCCGGTGTCGGTGCTCGTGCTTCCACGCTGAGCCGTTCCCTGTCTTTCTGGCTGAAAAGTATCGCCACGTGTCCCGCCAGCCACTCGCTGGTCTCCCTCCGCAGCGCGGACACTGACTCCCAAGCTCGCCGACCAGCAACGACCCCGCTTTCCCGGTCGGCGGCGGCCCACCCGTGTGGGCCACCAGGGGTTGGATCCACTCGGAGGCACCGTGGACATCGCCGAAGACACCACCGAGTCCAGGCCGGAGACCGGCAGACAAAGGCCGGAGACCAGTTGGCAGGAAATCCAAAGGAGCTCCGAGTTCGTCGAACTGCGCCGCAGGCAGCGCGGCTTCGCCTTTCCACTGACCGCGTTCTTCCTGGCCTGGTATCTCCTCTACGTGCTGCTGGCCGACTACGCACACGAATTCATGGCCACCAAAGTCGTCGGCAACATCACGCTCGGCCTGGTGCTTGGTCTCCTGCAGTTCGTGTCCACCTTCCTGATCAGCGCCGCCTACGTGTGGTTCGCCAATCGCCGGCTGGACCCGGTCGTCGACGACATCCGGCAGCGAGTCGAGGTCTGATCACATGGACAACAGCAATCCGGTCGTGAACATCGGGATCTTCGCCGTGTTCGTCGCCATCACCCTGGTCGTCGTGTTCCGTGTGAACCGCGGCCCCAGTTCCGCCGCCGGCTTCTACACCGGTGACAACGCCTTCACCGGCAGGCAGAACGGCGTCGCCCTCGCCGGCGACTACCTGTCGGCCGCGGCCTTCCTCGGCATCACCGGCGCCATCGCCCTGAACGGCTACGACGGTTTCCTCTACTCGATCGGCTTTCTCGTCGCCTGGCTCGTCGCGCTGCTGCTCGTCGCCGAGCTGCTGCGCAACACCGGCCGCTTCACGATGGCCGACGTGCTCAGCTTCCGCATGCGTCAGCGCCCGGTGCGCACGGCGGCGGCGCTCTCCACCCTCGCCGTGACCTTCTTCTACCTGCTCGCCCAGATGAACGGCGCGGGCGGCCTGGTCGCCCTGCTGCTCGGCGTGGTCGACGAGGTGGGACAGGCCGTGACCGTCTCGGTGGTCGGCGTCGTGATGATCGTCTACGTGCTGATCGGCGGCATGAAGGGCACCACCTGGGTCCAGATCATTAAGGCGGTGCTGCTGATCGCGACGGCGTTCGTGATGGCGGTCTGGATCCTCGGCCGCTACGGCTTCAACCTCTCCGCCCTGCTCGGCGACGTGGTGCGCCTCGGCGGGGAGAACGGCGAAGCCATGCTGGCCCCGGGCAAAATGTATGGCGCGACCGACGTCACCAGGGCAGACTTCCTCTCGCTCGGCATCACGCTCGTGCTTGGCACAGCCGGCCTCCCGCACGTGCTGATGCGCTTCTACACCGTGCCCGACGCCAAGGAGGCCCGGCGTTCCGTCGTGTGGGCGATCGGCCTGATCGGCGGGTTCCTGCTGATGACGATGGTGCTCGGCTACGGCGCCGCGGCCCTGGTGGGCTCGGAGCGCATTCTCGGCGCCCCCGGCAAGGCCAACTCCGCGATTCCGCTGCTGGCCGCCGAACTCGGCGGACCGGCACTGCTCGGCCTGGTCGCCGCGGTGGCGTTCGCGACGATCCTGGCCGTCGTCGCCGGGCTGACGATCACCGCTGCGGCGTCGTTCGCCCACGACATCTACCTGAACGTCATCAAAAGGAACGCACGCGACGCCGGCGCGTCCCAGCTGACCGTCGCCCGCTGGGCGGTGGTGGTCATCGGCCTCGTCTCGATCGCCGGCGGGATCGTGACCAACGGTCAGAATGTCGCGTTCCTCGTGGCCCTGGCCTTCGCGGTGGCCGCGTCCGCGAACCTGCCGACGCTGCTCTACTCGCTGTTCTGGCGGCGCTTCACCACGACCGGCGCACTATGGAGCATCTACGGCGGCCTGGCCACCACCATGACGCTGATCGTCTTCTCGCCCGTCGTCTCCGGCAGCCCGACTTCCATCTTCCCCTCGGCCGACTTCGCCTGGTTCCCCCTGTCCAACCCCGGCATCATCTCGATTCCGCTGTCCTTCCTGCTCGGCTACCTCGGCACCGTGTTGTCCGCCGAGCGGCCCGACGCCGTGAAACACGCCGAGATGGAAGTCCGCGCGCTGACGGGATTGGGCGCCGAGCACGCCACCGCCACGAAAGGAAGCGCATGAACCTCGACCGTCCGCCCGCTCCCGACCCCTACTGCCTCCTGCCGCCGGTCCCGTCCTTCCCGCTCACGTCGGCGGACGTCGCCGACGGGAAGGCTCTGCCGTACGCGCACACCCTGGACGGGGCGGACCTCTCCCCGCAGCTGAGCTGGTCGGGATTCCCGGCGGCGACACGCAGCTTTGTGATCAGCTGCTTTGACCCGGACGCGCCCACCCCGTCGGGTTTCTGGCACTGGACGGCGGTGAACATCCCGGGCGCGACAACCGAGCTGGTCACCGGCGCGGGCACAGGTGACGAGACGCTCCCACCTGGTGCGTTTCACATCCGCAACGACTTCGGCACCCACGCGTACGGCGGAGCCGCGCCGCCGGCCGGTGACCGCGACCACCGCTACTACTTCGCCGTGCACGCGGTCGGCGTCGAGCGCCTCGACCTCACGCCCGACGTCACACCGGCCGCGGCGGCGTTCACCCTTCTTTTCCACACCCTCGCCAGAGGCATCGTCGTCCCCGTGTACTCGCGTTGAGCGGGTGCCGGGAGCAGCGTGACCGGCATAACCAACCATGACCACCAAGGCGAACGGAGCCCAAAACCGATGATTCCGCACGACCGGCACCTGAAGATCGGGTCGTTTCTTTTCGAGGGCCTCGACCAGATCGACCTGACCGGGCCGTTCGAAGTGCTCTCCCAGATCCCGAACTCCACCTACTCGGTGTTCGGCAAGACGACCGACCCCGTCCGGGACATCCACGGTCTGAAGCTGACGGCAGACGCCACGCTGGCCGAGGCGCCGCAGCTCGACGTGCTGCACGTGCCCGGCGGCTTCGGGCAGGAGGCGCTGATGGAGGACGACGAGGTGCTGGACTGGGTCCGGCGCCAGGCCCTGGGCGCGCATTCCGTGTTCTCCGTGTGCACGGGAGCGCTCATCTGCGGCGCCGCCGGCCTGCTCGTGGGTCGGCGCGCGACGACGCACTGGTCGGCGTTCCACCTGCTGCCCTATTTCGGCGCGACCCCCGTCGACGAGCGTGTCGTCGTCGACGGGAACTGGGTCTTCGCCGCCGGCGTCACGGCGGGCATCGACGGTGCCCTGCGCCTGGCCGCCGGACTCCGCGGCAGGCGGGCCGCCGAACGCATCCAGCTCGCCATGCAATATGCGCCGGAGCCGCCGTTCGACAGCGGGACACCGCAGTCCGCGCCCGCCGAGGTGCTGGAGGCGGCCCGGGTCTCGGTGGCGAAGCTGACCGCTCAGCGCGAGGAGACCGCGCGGCGGGCCGCCAAGAGGCTCGGGGTGGACCTTCCGGACACCGCGGGCTGATCGGGTGGGTACGGTGCCCCCGGCCATGCGCCAGGGGCACCGTACTCCGCCATGTCAGGCCGGCGTGTGCCCTGACGCGTGCGCGCTGCCGTTCGGTGTGGTGCGGAAGGCCCGGCGGTAGTCCGACGGGGAGATGTGCACAAGCTCGCGGAACCTCCGCCGGAAGGCCACCGTCGACTCGAACCCGCATCGGGTGGCGATCTGGGCGACCGTGAGGTCGGACGCCTCAAGCAGCCGCTGCGCCCGCAGGACGCGCTGGCGCGCGACCCACTTCCACGGCGAGGTCCCGAACTGCGCCCGGAAGTGGCGCCCGAAGGAACGGGTGCTGTAGCCGATGTGGCCGGCCATCTCCGCGACACTCAACGGCCGCTCCAGCCGGTCGTCGAGCCAGCTCAGCAGCCGCGCCATGTCGATGGTGGGCGTGACGGGGTGGGGGAGGCGGTGCTCGACGAACTGGGCCTGGTCACCGGCCCGGTGCGGCGCGACCAGGGTGCGCCGGGCGATCCTGTTGGCCACCTCGGCGCCGAAGTCGTTGCGCACGATGTGCAGGCACAGGTCGATGCCCGCGGCGACACCTCCCGAGGAGAGCACGTCGCCGTCGTCGACGTAGAGGACGTTCGCCTCGACCTTCGCCGCCGGGAACAGGCGGCTCATGTCGTCGGCGACCGCCCAGTGGGTGGTCGCGCGCCTGCCGTCGAGCAGGCCGCTGTGCCCCAGGGCGAAGGCTCCGGTGCAGATCGACACCATCCGGGCGCCCCTGGCCGCGGCCCCGCGGAGCGCCGACACCGTGGCGGTGGGCAGCGGGTCGGTGATGGGGCCGTAGCCCGGGACGATCACGGTGTCGGCGTGGCCGAGCAGCTCTAGTCCGCCCTGGCCGGTGACGGTCACGCCGCAGGCGGTGCGCACCGGCGCGCCGCCTGCGGTGCACACCTGGAACTCGTATTGCGCCGGATCGGGATCACGGTGCCGATGCCCGAAGAACTGCGACGCCGCACCGAAGTCCAGCAGGACCAGCTCGTCGAGAGCGAGGACGACAACTCGATGCATGGCGGGAAAGTATCACAGAATGTCACTTGCGCCACTCCCTCCAGGAGCGGGACGCCGTGGAGGATCGGGGCATGAGTGAAGCCGTCGCCTTGACCAGGCGCCTTGTCGCGCTCGACACCGCCGGGCACGGGGAGAACGAGGCCGTCGCCGTACTCGCCCCACTGCTCGGAGATGCGGGATTCGACGTGCGGACCGTCGAACACGCGCCAGGCCGGGGCGGTCTCGTCGCGGAGTGGGCGATCGACCGGGATGTGCCGCCGCTCTGCCTCTCCGGGCATCTGGACACCGTCCCGCTCGGGGCCCGGCCATGGCGGCACGACCCGCACGCGGGCGAGGCGGACGGCGACCGCCTTTACGGCCGCGGCACCAGCGACATGAAGGGCGGAGTGGCCGCGATCGTGACGGCGGCCACCCGGCTTACGTCCGGGCGCGCCCGCCGGGCCGGGATCCGGATCGTGCTGACCGCTGCCGAGGAGACGGGGTGCGACGGCGCACGAGCCGCGGTGCCGCTCCTGCGGGGCCGGCCCGGCGGGCCGCTGATGATCACCGAGCCGACCGGCAACTCCGTCGCCTACGGCCACAAGGGAGCACTGTGGCTCAAAGGCCACGCCGCCGGGGTCACCGCGCACGGATCGATGCCGTCGCTCGGTGTGAACGCGGTCGTACGGCTCGCGCACGCCGCCGTGCGGCTGGACGGCCACACGTTTCCCGACGCGCCGCACCTGGTGATGGGCGCCCCGACGCTCAACGTCGCCACGTTCCACGGCGGGCTCAATACGAACTCCGTACCGGATCGGGCGGAGATGACGCTCGACGTGCGAACCGTCACCGGGCAGCGGCACGACGTCGTGGCGGAGGAGCTGGCTGCCTGCGCCGGGCCGTATGTGGAGTGGGAGCCGCTGGTCGACGTGCCCGCGGTGTGGACGGACCCGGACGGCGAGTGGGCGGCCTCTGTGGCCGCCGCCGTTCAGGCGATCACCGGCGTGCCGCAGGGTGAGCCGAGGGCGATGACGTTCTTCACCGACGCCGCGGTGCTCGCGCCCGCGCTCGGATCCGTGCCGACGGTGATCTGCGGGCCCGGCGAACCGGACCAGGCGCACGTCACCGATGAATGGTGTTCGATGCGACGGATCGCCGAGTCGGTAGCGATCGTCGAGCAAATCTGCCGGTCCTGGTGTGAGTTGTAGGCGGTGGGTTCACCGCCGTCGGGAGGCGGATCGGTGAGACCATCGACGCCGCCGGTCACTGTGCCGCGAAGCTGCGAACTAAGGAAGACCATGATTCAATCAACCGCCTCGATTCTCAACGCCTCCCTGCGTGAGCTCGACCCGGAGGTGGCCGAGCTCATCGACCGCGAGCTCGCCCGCCAGCAGACGGGCCTGGAAATGATCGCCTCGGAGAACCACGCCCCCCTCGGCGTGATGGAGGCGCAGGGCTCGGTGCTGACCAACAAGTACGCCGAGGGTTATCCCGGGCGCCGCTACTACGGCGGCTGCGAGCACGTCGACGAAATCGAGCGGCTCGCGATCGAGCGCGTCACCGGGCTGTTCGGGGCGAAGTTCGCCAACGTGCAGCCGCACTCCGGCGCGCAGGCCAACGCGGCCGCCATGCAGGCGCTGATCGACCCCGGGGACACGATCCTCGGCCTGTCGCTCGCCCACGGCGGGCATCTCACCCACGGAATGCGGATCAACTTCTCGGGGCTGCTCTACAAGGTCGTTCCGTACGAGGTCACCGAGCACGACCTTCAGGTGGACATGGAGCAGGTGGCCCGGCTTGCCCGCGAGCACCGGCCTCGGCTCGTCATCGCCGGGTGGTCGGCCTATTGCAGGCAGCTGGACTTCGCTAGGTTCCGCGCGATCTGCGATGAGGTGGGGGCCTTCCTGATGGTGGACATGGCGCATTTCGCGGGGCTTGTCGCCGCGGACCTGTATCCCTCACCGGTGCCGCACGCGCACGTCACCACGTCGACCACGCACAAGACGCTCGGTGGCCCGCGCGGCGGGTTCATCCTCACAAACGACTCCGACCTCGCGAAGAAGGTCAACTCCGCGGTCTTCCCCGGCCAGCAGGGCGGGCCGCTGGAGCACGTGATCGCGGCCAAGGCCGCCGCGTTCCTGATGGCGGCCCGGCCGGAGTTCGCCGAGCGTCAGCGGCGGACCCTGACCGGCGCCCGGATCATCGCCGACCGGCTCACATGCGACGACACCGCCGCCGCCGGGATCAAAGTGCTCACCGGCGGCACCGACGTACATTTGGTGCTGGTCGACCTCACCGCGTCGGCCATGAACGGCAAGCAGGCCGAGGACCGGCTCGCCGCGGTGGACATCACGGTCAACCGCAACGCCGTGCCGTTCGACCCCCGTCCGGCGATGGTCACCTCAGGGCTGCGCATCGGGACCGCCGCCCTGGCCACACGCGGGTTCGAGGCCGAGGCGTTCGCCGAGGTCGCCGACATCATCGCCCGCGCCCTGGTGCTGCCCGCCGAGTCGCCGGCCCACGACCCGGCCGTCCTGGCGCTCCGCGCCGAGGTCCGCAAGCTGGCCCGCAGGCACCCGCTCTACCCCGGGCTCGGCTCCTCGGCGTGACCGGTCCCGAGCGGCATACGGCACAGCCGTGTTCTTCGGCTCGTGCCGTATCGGTTATAGGTCGCAGAGGGTGGTGGTGATCAGTTCCTGGGCTGCGCCGAGTGATGGGGTGGGGTGCTGGTTGAGGGCGATTGTCGCCTGTCTGCCGTCGGGAGTGGTGGCGGAGATGGTGCGATATCCGAAGAAGGAGCCGCGGTGCCCCCACCACTCGCCCTTGCAGCCTTGGAGGGCTGTTTTGTAGACGCCGAGCCCGGATTGGGCGCCCGGCCACATGCGGGCGGGGTCGGCGGGCACGGTCGAGCGCATCGCCGAGAGTTCGGCGGGGCGCAGGAGCCTGCCGTTCAGCAGGGCCGCGAAGAAGCGGTTGACGTCGGCGGGGGTCGAGATGAGGGCCCCCGAGGCGCCCGCACTTGTCGCGTTCCACGCGGTGACCTCGTGCAGCGTGGTGCCGTCGGGCAGGTCGACGGCAAGTGTCGCGCCCGGCACGCCCCCGCCGCGCACCAGGGCGTCGAGCCTGCTCTGCCGCGCCGCCTTGTCGCAGCGGGCCGGGGCCGCCTACGCCGCGGCTGTCAGGGCCGCCATCGCTGAGTCCAACGCCGTTGTCACCGTCAGGACTCTTGCGATCTTGCGTATGCTCATGCTCAGAGCCTGGTGTGAACGCCTCAGGCGTCACATCGGTCAAATGGTCACCCCGGTTCCCGCCGGGGGAGGAGGAGCCCTTCTCCCCGAGGGAGGAGCAGCGGTCGTATCCCCCGATTTCGGCTGTGACGCTAAGTGTATAAGAGCGTACCCTTGGTCCACTTATTTCACGATAAATCTGGATTCGCGAAACTTGCTCATATTTCTTGGCTCGTGTCATGAACGGGACATGTGGGGCGTTCGAACCTTGTCGCGAGGGTTGCCGGATAGGCGCCAGCGCGAGAGGAGAGCAAGGTGCGAACGTACGTACGACGAGCCGCCATTGCGATCACAATGGCGTGCACGGCGGTGTTGGCCGTGCCGACGTCGAACGCGCTAGCCCTACCTGCCCTCGCCGAACCCGATTCCGGCGACGACGCGGTCAGCGCCGTCGTGCGCACCGACGCCGGCCCGGTCCGGGGCACCGTAGCCGGCACCCACCGGCGATTCCAGGGCATTCCCTACGCAGCGCCCCCCGTCGGCAATTTGCGCTGGCGTGCCCCCCAGCCCCCCGCACCGTGGCATGAGACACGCGACGTCACCAAACCCGGAGCCGTGTGCGCCCAGTTGCCGGCGCCGCTTAGGGGAGCGGAGGGCAGCGAGTCGGAGGACTGCCTCTATCTCAATGTCTTCACCCCGCGCCGGACCGATCATCCCAAGCCGGTCATGGTGTGGGTGCACGGAGGTGGGTTCGTCTCCGGTTCGGGTGGCGACTACAACGCGGCACGCATTGTTGAGCAGGGCGATATCGTCGTGGTGACCATCAACTACCGCGTGGGGGTGCTCGGCTACTTCGGCCACCAGGGCCTTCCCGGCTCTGGCACGTTCGGCCTTCAGGACCAGCAGGCCGCCCTGCGGTGGGTCCGGCGCAACGCCGCCGCCTTCGGCGGTGACCCGCGCAACGTCACCCTCCTCGGCGAGTCCGCCGGCGGCATGAGCACGTGCGCGCAACTCGTCTCGCCCGGCGCGATGGGGCTGTTCCACAAGGCCATCATCCAGAGCGGCGCCTGCACCATCAGCTGGCCGCGCGGCGGCCTGCAGCCGGGCATCCCCGAGGGCAGCCAGTGGGCACCCGTCGACGAGATCAACAATCTTGGGGCGGCGTTGATGGCCTCACAGCGCTGCACCACCGTGAACTGCCTGCGCCGGGTGCCCGTGGCGGCCATCATGAACGACCCGCTCGCACCCGGCCTCGCCCGGCCCGCCTACCGAACCTCCGTGCTCCCCGAGCACCCCGGGGTGTCACTCACCACCGGGCGGTTCCACCGCGTACCCATCATGATGGGGACGACCCGGGACGAGCACCGGCTTTATGTGTCCTGGATGTACGGCAACGGCATCGACGAGGCCCGCTACACCTCACTGCTGGCCACGTCCTTCGGCGACAAGGCCCCCCTGGTCGCCGAGCGTTACCCGGTCCACGCCTACCCGTCACCCGGCATGGCCTGGGCGTCCGCCATGACCGACCGGATCTGGAGCTGCCCCACCTTAAGTGGCAATCGCTCCGTGGCCAAGCATGTGCCGACATATGCCTATGAGTTCGCCGACAGACAGGCGCCCAACCTCTTTCCCCGGGTAACGGCACCCGGGTTCCCCTTGGGCGCCTATCACGGCTCGGAGCTGCCCTACCTGTTCCCGGTCCCCGGCGGAGACCTGAACCAGGCACAGGCCGTGCTTTCCCGACAGGTCACGAAATATTGGACCAGATTCGCCCGCACCGGCGACCCCAACGGCCTCGGCTCCCCCCACTGGGCCCGCTTCAGCGGAAACAACGCCCAGACTTTCACCACCGGCCTACAGGGCATCCACCCGGTCAACTTCGCCTCCCGCCACCAGTGCTCCTTCTGGGACGGGCTCACCTGAACCGTATCCGGCCCCGCCAGGAAGGCCCCTCGCCGTACGGCATGAGCCTGGCCGGGGCCGCGTGCCTGTGTGACGTGGCCCCGGTGGTCGGGTCAGGGGACATCTGGGCCTCGGGCGTTTGGCGATTTGTAAAAGCACAATCGACGTGCTTTTCACATGGCTGGATACGCTACGTTCTCTCGGTGATTGTGGATTTCATAGGGTGATGTTGGTTTTGTGCGCTAAGTAGCTCCGCTGACCGCGAGCTGGAGGAGGGGGCGCAGGTGAGCGTGTAAGTGGTCTCGTTGAGAATTCCAGTAGTTCATCTGATTCTCCGACTTGTGTGGAACGTTCCAATCTCTGTAGTGGATAAATGCACGTCGGATGGATTTCAAGAAGATTTTTTTAATGGGATGCAGGAGATGGGACGGGTCTTCTAAGGTCAGGGGCAGAAGATCACCTTCGGGGTGGAGCCAGGCATCGGCCGCCATCCCATCGTGTTCGGCACATGTCAAGCATTCACTGAGAAAGGATCACAAGGTGCGTCTGATCACAGCGCGAAGAGCTGCGGTCTTCGCGATGGTCTGGGCCATGGTCGGTGGCTCAGCCATACCCTTACATGCCTCAATTGCAGAGGTCACCAGCCGAGACTCGGTCGTACGCACCGACAGCGGTCCGGTTCGGGGCACGGTGACCGCCGATAAGCGTCTGTTCGAGGGCATCCCCTTCGCCGCGCCGCCGGTCGGCGACCTGCGGTGGCGCTCACCTCAGCCGGTGACCCCCTGGACCGAGCCGCGCGACGCCACCCGGCCCGGCAACACCTGCGCCCAGCTCCCCCAGCTCGGCAGCGTCAGAAGCGAGTCCGAGGACTGCCTCTATCTCAATGTCACCACCCCGAGGCGAACGAATCGGCCGCTGCCGGTCATGGTGTGGGTGCACGGGGGCGGCTTCACCAGCGGGTCCGGTGACTTCTACGACGCCTCGTGGCTGGTGAACCAGGGCGACGTCGTCGTGGTGACCGTGAACTATCGGCTCGGCGTGTTCGGCTCCTTCAGCCACCCCGATCTGCCCGGTTCCGGCGCCTTCGGCCTGGAGGACCAGCAGGCCGCGCTGCGCTGGGTTAAGCGCAACGCGCGGGCGTTCGGCGGTGACCCGCGCAACGTGACGGTCTTCGGCGAGTCGGCGGGTGCGTTGAGCATCTGCGCCCAGCTCACCTCACCAAGTGCGGCCGGGTTGTTCCACCGGGCGATCATGCAGAGCGGCACCTGCACCGTCAACTGGCCCAAGAACGGCCTTTACCCCGGCACTCCTGAGGGCGCGACCCTTTTCTCCTCCCCTGAGGAAGCGGCGGGCATCGCCACTCAACTGATGGCCGGCCGCGGGTGTCAGTCGATCGACTGCCTGCGTGCCATCCCTGCGGCCGGGGCCAACGGATTGCTGGACGATCCCACCGCCCAGCTGCTGAGCCGCCCCGTCTACGGCACCGCCGTACTCCCCGAAGACCCCAAGCGAGCCTTCACCGCCGGGCGCTTCCACCGGATGCCGCTGATGATGGGAACCACCCGGGACGAGGAGCGGCTGTTCGTGCTCTTCACCCGCCCGGGCGGTATCGACGCGGCCCAGTATGCCTCTCTTGTCGCCGACTCCTATGGGGACAATGCCGCCAAGGTGACCGCACAATATCCGTTGTCTGACTATGAGTCGCCGGCAGTGGCATGGTCGACACTCGCCACGGACCGGGTCTGGAGCTGCCCCACCCTCACCGCCGACCGCATCGCCGCGAAGCGAGCCCCGGTTTACGGCTTTGAGTTCGCCGACCGCACTGTCCCGACGCTCGGTCCGGAGATGCCCGAACTTCCCTGGGGTGCCTACCACGGCTCCGACCTGCTCTTCCTCTTCCCCCTAGTCGCCGACCGCCTCACCGAGGCCCAGCGGACGATGTCGCGCCAGATAATCGCCTACTGGACCCGCTTCGCCCGCACCGGCAACCCCAACGGCCACGGCACACCGCACTGGCCGAGGTTCCGCGACCAGGCCAAACCGGTGCAGGCGTTCGAGCCGGGACCGGGCGGCATCCAGCCGATCGACTTCTCAGCCCGCCACAAGTGCGGGTTCTGGGACCGGCTTTACTAGACGCCTCGTGCTCGCGCACTGGAGGGCGTAGGCGGCCTCACGCTCGCCGCGCTCAAAAAGTCAGCGCACCTTGATCGCTTCCATTCCGCCAGGTGGCGTCAGAGCGCGGACCGGTGCGGCGGGCGCCAGGTCAGGGACGGACGCCCGCATGAGCCCGTCAGCGAGGCGGGCGCCAGGTCAGGACGGTGTCCATGGCGCGCATCATCACCGTGTCGGGCGTGAGCCGTACGGCGAGGTCGCGCAAGCCCGCCGCGGCCGGGTGGGTGAGCTGGACCAGGCGTCCCATCTGGCGTGATCTGCGGCTGAGGTTGGCCGTGCGGGTGTGCCGATCCCTCGTATACGCCGTGAGGCATGGCCTCACCTGGCCCTCGCCCAGGTGGTGGGCCAGGACCACGGCGTCCTCGATGGCCTGGCAGCCGCCTTGGCCGAGGTTGGGGGTCATCGGGTGGGCCGCGTCGCCTATGAGGGCGATGCGGCCGTGGTGGAGCCGGGGGAGGGGGAGGGCTAGGTCGCACATGTCGTGAAAAAGGATGGTGGCGGGGTCGATTCTTTCGAGAAGCGCGGGAATGGGGTCGTGCCAGGACGAGAATCGCCGGGTCAGTTCCGCCATGTGGTCGGGTGTCTCTCCCTTCGCCGCGAGCATGGTCGCGTAGATGTAAACCCGGCCGTCCGCCAGCGGGACCACCCCGAAGCGCTCGCCGCGGCCCCACGTCTCCGCCGCCGCCAGAGGTGGCAGGCCGGCGCCGGGGACGACCGAGCGCCAGGCGGCCTCGCCGGAGTGGCGCAGGCCCGGGTGCGTAGGGAAGCATTGCCGTCTGAGCGCGCTGTGGATGCCGTCGGCCGCCACCACGACGTCCGCGGTCAGGGTGCCCGCCGAGGTGTGCACGGTCATGTGGTCCCCGGTGTCGTCCACGTCCTCCACGGTGACACCCAGCGACACGGTGCCGTACGGCAAAGCCTCCACGAGGGCCGACACCACCGTGGCCCGGTGCACGGCCAGTGCGGCACTGCCGTACCTCGCGGCCAGGGCTTCGTTGTCGGAGCGGTTGAGCCATCTGCCGTCGGGGCGGCGCAGGCCGAGGTGGCTCGGCAGGGCGCCCTTCCAGACGGCGGGCCCGAGGCCGATCGACGCCAGCGCGTGCAGGGCGTTGGGGGCGAGCACGATGCCGGCGCCCGCCCAGGTCAGCTCGGGTGCCTGCTCGCAGATCGTCACCCGCCACCCGCGCCGGTGCAGCGCGATCGCGGCGGTCAGACCTCCGATGCCGCCGCCTGCCACGACAGCGTGCCGAGTGCTCACTTGCCCCACTCTCCCCCAAGTCGGACTCTACATCTGTAGAGGAATCGGCGTCACTCTACACCTGTAGAGTGACGCCGTGTCAATTTCCGATCGCCGCGCTCTCATCGCCGACGCCGCCATCGGCACCGTCGCCACGCACGGCCTGCGCGGTCTCACCCACCGGGCGGTCGACGCCGCCGCGGGGCTGGCCGTCGGCAGCACGTCTTACTACTTCAGGACTCGCGCCGCGCTCATCGGCGCCTGTTACCGCCGTCTGAGCGAGCTCGACCTGGCCGACATACGGCGGCACGGACCCCGCGACCTTTCCGGTCTCACTCTCGACACCGCGGCCGAGGCCCTCGCCTCGCTGCTGCACCACTGGCTCACCGAGGGCCGCGAACGGCAACTCGCGCGTTTCGAGCTCACCTTGGAGGCCGCCCGCCGTCCCGAACTGCGCGCGGAGCTCCACGCCGCGGGCCTCGCCGCCCGCGAGCAGGTCACGGCGATGCTGACCGCTTTTGGGGTGCCGCACGCCCGCGCCGCCGGCCATCTGCTCACCGCGTGCGTCGAGGGCATCCTCTACGACCGCCTGGCGGGCGCACTCGCCGAGATCGGCCCACGCCCGGACATGGAGGAGCTCACCTGGGTGTCCCGCCGCATGTTGCAAGCCGTACTCGACGACCTGCCATGAACTTTCCCAAGCCAAGATGTGCTCTGCCGTACGGCTGCCGCCTGAAAAGCCTGCGCCCTGCCCGCGTCCGGGGCGCCGGCGCGAGTTGTGCGTGCGGTACGGCAAAGCTCCGACCCGCCCGCGTCCCGGGCGCCGGCGCGAGTTGTGCTCTGCCGTGCGGCTGCCGCCGGGCAACGATCGCGTGTGGATCTCCGGGGTCCAATAACCTGCAATCCGAGCCTGGCACCCGCCGCAAGCAGCATGATTGGATCGTCTGACCTGGGAATCCAGCGGAGAACCCGCACAATCAATCCGAGGTTGCCGTGACGAATTCCAACCCCCTGGTGATCGGCGGGATCCCCGCGCACCGGTGGCTGCTGCGAGAGCGCACCCGGCTCGCCACCGATGTCACCCAGCGGATGGCCCTGGCGGCCGACGGGCACCGGTGGCTGCCGTTCGACCTGACCGCCGTGGTGGAGGACAACCTGGGCGCTCTCGCCGAGGTGCTGAGACGCCGTGAGGTGCCGGCGGCGCCGCAGCGGCGCATGCTTGAGATGGCCGTGCGGGGCGCGGAGGAGGGCATGCCGCCCACCACGCTGATGGACGTCTACCATCTGGCCTTCGCCGAGATCTGGCGCATGATGACGGCGCGGGCCGAGCCGGGGGATCTGCCTGATGTGCTGGCGTGCACGGAGCTCGTGCTGGCCTATCTGCACCGCGTGACCGAGGTGGTCGTGACGGCCTACTCCGATGAGCGCGCCGAGGACCAGGACATGCGCTACCGGCTGGCGTCGGCGCTCATGAGCGGGGAGCCGGTGGAAGGGCTGGCGGCCCGGGCCGGAGTGAGGCTGGCGTCGAGTTACCTGGTCATGACGTTGTCGATGGAGGAGAGCACGGCTCTCGCCGTACACCGCATGGTCAGGGAGCTGAACACCTTCGGCGAGGGGCCCGCGCTGACGCTCATCGACGGGGCGGGCGGCACGGTGCTCGTGCCGTGGCCGGGGTCGTGGGAGGAGGTCGAGGGGCTCGTCGCCAGGTTGTCGGAGGTGGGGCGCACGGCGGTGACCGCGGCGGCCGGGCAGGCGGCGCCGGGGGAGGTGCCCGAGCAGGTGCGGCAGACCAGGGAGATCCTCGACGTGGTCCGCTGGTTCGGCCGCGGGCCGGGACTCTATCGCCTGGCCGACATCCTGGTGGAATATCAGCTGACCCGGTTGACGGCGGCCACCCCAGGGCTGGCCGCGCTCATCGCGCCGCTGGACGGGCATCCCGATCTGCTGGCCACGCTGGAGACGCATCTGCGGCACGGCCGGGCCCGCAAACTGACGGCCAGGGCGCTTCATGTGCACCCCAACACGGTGGATTACCGGCTGCGCCGGGTGGCCCAGCTGACGGGGCTTGATCCGACCGACGACACCGACATGCAGCGGATCGCGGCGGCGCTGGCCGCCACCCGCACACCGCACTGAGGTATAGGGAACAATGCCCGCTCTAGGCGCCTATGGGGGATTAGCGGAGGAGAGTCGGGGGAAGTCCGAGAATGATTCGGGTCGGGGGGCTCACGGGAGAGATGAGGCCTTCCGGGCGGAGTCGGCGACAGCGCGCGGACACGGCGGGAGGACCGCGGAGGGGTTCCCATGGGCGAACGAAGTGATCTTGGGCGGCGGCTCGCCCGGCGCCGGGAGGACATCGGGCTCAGCCGGAAGGAGCTGGCCGAGCGCACCGAGATGGACCCGGGCTATCTGGCCTACCTGGAGGAGCGCGCCGCGCATCCGGGCGGGGACACGTTGCGGCGGCTCGCCACGGCCCTGGCGACGAGTGTGGACGACCTGCTCGGCTGCCGGGCCGATTCGCCGCCAGGGCACACCGGTGGCGAATCCGCGGGGGTGGCCGTACTGGACAAACTGGATGTGCGGGAGTGCCTGCGGCTGATCTCGCCCGGCGGCGTGGGGCGGGTGGGGTTCAACGACCAGGACGGGCCCTCCGTGCTGCCGGTGAACTACGTGCTGCACGAAGAGGCCGTCTACTTCCGCACCGCGCTCGGAGGGCCGCTGGACCGGGGACTGCGCACGGGGGTGGAGGGGCTGGAGTTCAAGGTCGCCTTCGAGGTCGACCGGATCGACGACGTGAACCGCGAAGGGTGGAGCGTGCTCGTGCGGGGCGGGGCGCACCTTGTCACAGACAGCGAGCGCGAGGCGGTGCTGGGGCTGGGAGTGCGGCCGTGGGCGGGCGGCGACCGGCAGTTGTTCGTCAAAGTGACCCACACACAGATAACCGGCCGGCGCATCCGCGTGGAGCTGTGACGCCTGAGGTCTAGGGGAATTCCGCTCCGGAGGCATGCCGGGGGACTGTACTGTAGGTAATCAAGCGGTCACACTTAGTCACATGATTCGGTGTATCGCTGGTTCATGTGGAATGCGCGGTTCAAGCGACGTGTCCACTTCGTCAGGTCCAAGCGTGCTTCAAGCATGCCCGCTTCAAGCATGCCCACCAGCCCTGACACCGCAGACATGACTGAGGGGAGATTCCGGGGTGACCACTGCCCTTGCGATTATGCAGCTCCGGGTGAGGCTCACGGCCCTTTTCAGCGGCCTGCTGCCCGGCAAGGCGGATTGGACGGCTTATCGCCGGGATCCGCGGCGGGACCTCCTGGCCGGCATCACCGTCGCGGTGGTGGCGCTGCCGCTGGCGCTCGCGTTCGGGGTGAGTTCCGGCGCGGGCGCGTCGGCGGGCCTGGTCACGGCGATCGTGGCCGGGGCGCTCGCCGCCGTGTTCGGCGGGAGCAACCTGCAGGTGTCGGGCCCCACCGGGGCGATGACCGTCGTGCTGGTGCCGATCACGGCGCAGTTCGGCGTCAACGGGGTGCTGCTGGTCGGCCTCCTCGCCGGAGTGCTGCTGGTCGTGCTTGCGCTGGCCAGGGTGGGGCGGTTCGCCGCCTTCATGCCGACGCCGGTGATCGAGGGCTTCACCGCCGGCATCGCCGTCGTGATCGCCCTGCAGCAGGTGCCGGCGGCCCTCGGCGTCACCGGTGTGGACGGCGAGCGGGTCTGGGCGATCGCCGCCGACGCCGCGATGGCCTTCGCCCGCGACCCCCAGTGGGCCGCGCCGGTGGTCGCCGTGCTGGTCGCGGTGTTCATGCTGACGGGCATGAGGTGGCGGCCTGGTGTGCCGTTCTCCCTGATCGGCGTGGCGCTGGCCACGGTGGCGGCCGAGCTGCTGACGCTGCCTGTGACGCGGATCGGCGCACTTCCCGCCACGCTGCCCATGCCCTCGCTGGACTTCCTGGACACCGCGGCGATCGCCGTACTTTTGCCGTCCGCCCTCGCCGTCGCCATGCTGGCCGCGCTGGAGAGCCTGCTCTGCGCCTCGGTCGCCGACCAGATGAGAGGCGGGGAGCGCCATGAGCCCAACCGGGAGCTGTTCGGGCAGGGGATAGCCAACCTCGTGACGCCGCTGTTCGGCGGGGTGCCGGCGACCGCGGCCATCGCCCGGACCGCCGTCAACGTCCGCGCCGGAGCCCGGTCGCGGCTGTCGGCCCTGGTCCACGCGCTGGTGCTCGCGGTGATCGTGTTCCTCCTGGCGCCCCTGGTGTCGCGCATCCCGCTGGCGGCACTCGCCGGGGTGCTGCTCGGCACGACCGTGCGCATGGTGCAGATCCCCTCGCTGCGCGCGATCGCCCGCGCCACCAGGAGCGACGGGGCGGTCATGGGCCTCACCTTCGTGGTCACCGTCGCCCTCGACCTCACCACCGCGGTGCTCGTCGGCATCGGTGTCGCCGTCGTGCTCGCGGTGCGCGCGGTCGCCCGCACCGTGCAGGTGGGCCGGGTGCCGCTGCCCGCCGAGGAGCTCGGGGACGACGAGCGCATCGTGGTCTACCGCTTCGAGGGGCCGCTCTTCTTCGCCGCGGCCCACCGCTTCCTGCTGGCGTTGTCGCGCGTCACCGACGTGCAGGTGGTCGTCCTGCGCATGTCGCACGTGACCACGGTCGACACGACGGGGGCGGGCGTGCTCGGAGACGTGATCACGCAGCTGGAGGAGCGCGGCATCACCGTGCTCCTGACGGGCGTACTGCCCGGCCACGGCAAGGTGCTCGAAGCTCTCGGCGTGGCCGAGCACCTTCGCCGCGACGGCCTGGTCTTCGCCGACACTCCCTCCGCCCTCGCCCACGCCCGCCGCCTCACCTCCGACCAGATACCGGCGGTGGCCTCCACCGGGGTCTAGAGGTTTCAAAGCCGGATTTTCCATGCTTTTAGGGGCGGCGGTCCCATGCGTACGGCACAGCCGGCGCGGGACCGCCGCCTTAGTCTTGCCGCGCCGGGACGTGACGGCACCGGACGGCCTAGACTCGCCGGTGGATCTCACAACGGAGGAGCGTTCGACGATGATGGCAGCCAAGGGCTCGGCCGCCGGCAGTGGCCGGTCGGGTCCCGTCGACCTCGGGCCCGTCCGCCCCGTGGCGGTCAGCCGCCTTTCGGAGCTCGTGGCCGAGCAGATCCGTGATTTCATCGTGAGCGAGGATCTCGCGGAGAACACCCGGCTGCCCTCAGAACGCGACCTCGCGGTGCGGTTCGGGGCGAGCCGCCCCACGGTGAGCCAGGCCCTGCGCACTCTGTCACTCATGGGGCTGGTGGAGATCCGGCCGGGTTCCGGGGCCTATGTGGTGCACCGGCCCGACCGCAGTATGACGGCGTCGGTGAGCCTGATGCTGGAGCTCGACAAGGAGTCGGTGGCCGAGCTCGCCGAGCTGCGGCTGTGGCTCGAGACCATCGGCGTGCAGGAGGCGGTGCGCCGCGGCGCCGGCGGCGACCTGACCGAGGTGCGGGCGGCCTTCGAGCGGCTCAAGGACGGGGCGGGCAGCGCGTCGGCGTGGATCGCCGCCGACACGGTGTTCCACGCGACCGTCGTGCGGCGCTCGGGCAACCCCTTCCTGGCCTCGATCTACGAGAGTGTGCACACGGCGGTCATCCGTTATGAATACGACCCGTGGATCCAGAGTGAGAAGGTGCCGGCCTGGCTCAAGCCCAGCGCGGCGGCCAAGCTGATCGCCATCCATGAGCCGATCATGCAGGCGCTGGAGCAGGGCGACGAGGAGGCGGCACTCGAGGCGGTGCTCCGCCACCACGAGGTGATGCTGGACCACCTCCAGCGCCGGGGGTCTCGCAAGTAGCCCGGCTTACGTTCAGCGACACCGCTTCCTCAGGTAGATGCCCGTCTCGCGTTCAGTCAAGGGGCGCTCACGCTCGCCGGCCGTCGTGCGAAAATTCGGTGGCGCGGGACTCCGGTTGCTCCGTAATCTCGTCGCGGCGACAAGGGGGTTCCATGAGCGCGATGAGACGCGGCAGGCAAGTGTTGATCTTCGACGCGGATGACACGCTGTGGGAGAACAACATCATCTTCGAGCGGATCATCGACGCCTTCCTGGAGTGGGTCGGCCGTCCCGACCTCACCATGCCCGCCCGCCGTGCCGTGCTCGACGACATCGAGCGGGCCAACATCGCGGTCCACGGCTACGGCACGCTGGTGTTCATCCGCAGCCTGCGCGACTGCTTCGAGCGGCTGCGCGGCAGGCCCGCCTCCCCGGCCGAGCGGAGTCACATCGACGAGCTCGCGCTCGCGCTCTCACACCGCGGCGAGGTCGAGCTGGTGCCGGGCGTGGCCGACACCCTCGCCGACCTCGGCGGGCGGCACGACATGCTGCTGCTGACCAAGGGGGAGGTCGCCGAGCAGCAGCGCAAGCTGGAGGCGTCCAACCTCGCGCACCACTTCCGCAGCGTGCACATCGTGCCGGAGAAGGACGTGGCCACCTACCTCCGGCTCGCCGCCGACCAGGCCCTCGTGCCCACCACGACCTGGATGATCGGCAACTCCCCCAAGTCGGACATCCTTCCGGCGCGGCGGGCGGGGATGAACGCCGTCTTCATCCCGCACACCCACACATGGGCGCTGGAGCACGACGAGCTCGACCTCACCGACGCGGGAGTGCTCCACATCGCCGCCTTCACAGAGCTGCTCGACCACTTCTGACCTGTCGAACTTCTCGGGCGGGGGCTCTCCCGCGGAAGTCGTGAACGGTTGCTGCTCCGGTCAGTTCGCGTAGGTCGGTTCGGCCTTGGTGATGGACGAGCCCTTCACGGTGGAAGCGTAGAAGGCCGCGATGCCGCCCTGGCCGCCGGGAGCAGCGGGTTGGAACCGGACGTGCGGCGACAAGCGCCTCAGGGGTTGCGCTCGCGTGGGAGTCCCAGGCTGCTCACCAGTGCGGCGAAGCCGTGTTCCAGTGCCGCCTCGGGCGTCACCGCGGGTAGCTCCTCGACGAGGCGTTGCAGTGCCGGATATTCCTTCTCCGGGAGGGCGGCGATGGCCGCGTGGTCTGCGGCGATGCGCTCATCCTCGCCTGCGGCGCTCTGCTGCATCGCCGCATAGTGCGCGGCGCATCCGACGACGAGGTTGCTGACGGCGGTGACGAAGACGGCGGCCTCCCGCGCGGACAACCCCAGCCGGAAGAGCACCCGGTAGGTCGGCTCCACCAATTGGAGGAACTCCTTGCTGTCCGGCGGGACCGCCACATGCACCAGCCACGGGTGGGACTTCAGCAACACCCACAACTCACGGTAGACGCCGATGAAGTCCTCGATGGAGGAGCTGTCGGACGGCGGCGGCTTCACGGAGGTGTGGAGGTGCATGGAGGCGGCCTTGAGCAGGTCGTCCTTGCCGGTCACGTAGTTGTAGATCGACATCTGCTGGGCGCCCAGGGCGGCGGCGACGGCGCGCATGGTGAACCCTTCGACGCCGTCGCGGTCGAGCACGCCGATCGCCGCGTCGACGATGAGGTCGCGGTTAAGGGTGCCACGCCGTACCCGCGTGCGTTTCTGAGGGGGCATGCGCATTGTCTCCTTACACAAAAGGCGACCCGTCCTTCGGTGGATCGACCGTAGCGCCGCCATCCCGGTCAGCATAACGTGCAGGGTACGTTATAGCTCCGGGCATGCTCCCACCGGCCCCGCAGGAGGAACCACCCCATGACGCTCGACAACCTGCAGAAGAATCTCGAAGAGGTGATCCGCGCCCGGGGAGTGCCGGGGGCGGCGGTCGCCGTCTGGGACGGTGGCACGCTGCACGAGGCAGCCGCCGGTGTGCTCAACCTGAACACCGGGGTGGAGGCGACCGCCGACAGTGTCTACCAGGTGGGGTCGACCACGAAGGTGTGGACGGCGGCGCTGGTGATGCAACTCGTGGAGGAGGGGCTGGTCGACCTCGACGCCCCTGTGCGCACCCATGTGCCGGGGTTCGTGCTGGCCGATGAGGAGGCTGCGGCGCGGGTCACCGTACGGCACCTGCTGACGCACACCCCCGGCTTCGACGGGGACATCTTTCTCGACACCGGGCGTGGCGACGACTGCGTCGACCTTTACCTCGCGGTGCTGAAGGACGCCAAGCAGATC
The DNA here is from genome assembly GCF_016863435.1 of Sinosporangium siamense. GTDB lineage: Bacteria > Actinomycetota > Actinomycetes > Streptosporangiales > Streptosporangiaceae > Sinosporangium > Sinosporangium siamense. The sequence goes on along the minus strand of NZ_BOOW01000041.1, from coordinate 81,931 downwards.
ACCCCGCCGGGCGCCACGCTGTCGTACTGCAACGCCGGGTTCAACGTGCTCGGTGCACTCGTGGCGAATCTGCGCGGGATGGTCTGGGAGGAGGCGCTGCGGAAACATCTGCTCACGCCCCTCGGGTGCACGCACGCGTCCCTCTATCCCGAGGAGGCCGTGCTGTTCCGGGCGTCCGCCGGGCATGTGCCCGCGCCCGACGGGTCCGGTGCCGTGGTGGCGGGCACCTGGCAGCTGCCCCGCAGCAGCGGTCCCGCGGGCGGCGTGCTCGGCCTGGCCCCGCGTGAACTTGTGCGCTTCGGCCGGATGATCCTGGCGGGCGGGGTGGCCGAGGACGGCACACGCGTGTTGTCGGAGGAGTCGGTGCGGGCGATGCTGACCCCGCAGGTCAAGGTGCCCGACTTCCCCGGGCTGGGCGGGCACTGGGGACTCGGGTTCCACCTCATGGGGTGGGGCCGCGGAGCCTTCGGACACGACGGCGGCACCATCGGGCAGACCACCGAGTGGTGGATCGCGCCGGAACGCGGAGTCGTCTTCGCCCTCAACGCCAACGGCGGCGACGTGCCCGGCCTGCACGAGGACCTGGTGCACGCGATCGCCCGCGACGTCGCCGGCCTCGACGTCCCGCGCCGTCCTGTGCCGCCGGCCGAGCCGGCGCCGGTGGACACCGCCCCCTACCTTGGAAACTTCGAAGGGCCGCTGTTCAGCCTGGAGGTCGCCGACGCCGGCGGCCACCTCGACGTGACGACCGTGCCCGGCCCCCTCGCCGCCGAACTCGGCATGACCCGCGACACCGTGCGCTACGTGCCGCTGAGCGAGCACCACTTCATCGCCGTCGACAAGTTCGCCGGCCGCCACGCCGTCGTCGGCTTCGAGGTGGAGAACGGCAGAGCCGTCCACCTGTTCAACGGCCGCACGCTTCCCCGAGCCTGACCCACACTGATCGAAGGGATGTCCCCGATGAACCTCGAAGATCTGCAGAAGAGCCTGGACGCCTCGGCCCGCGCCAGGGGCGTGCCGGGCGCGGCGGTCGCCGTCTGGACGGGTGACGAGCTGCTTGAGGCCGCCACCGGCGTGTTGAACGTGGACACGGGGGTGGAGGCGACGCCCGACAGCGTCTACCAGGTGGGGTCCACCTCGAAGGTGTGGACGGCGGCGCTGGTCATGCAGCTCGTGGACGAGGGGCTGGTCGACCTCGACGCCCCCGTGCGCACCTATCTGCCGGAGTTCGTGCTGGCGGACGAGGAGGCGGCCAAGGCGATCACCGTACGGCATCTGCTGACCCACACCCCCGGCTTCGACGGGGACATCTTCACCGACACCGGGCGTGGCGACGACTGCGTCACGATCTACCTGGGCACGATGAAGGACGCCCCTCAGGTCACCCCGCCCGGCACCGCGCTGGCCTACTGCAACTCCGGATACGTCGTCCTCGGCGCCCTGGTGGCGAAACTGCGGGGCGCGGTCTACGAGCAGGTGCTGCGCGAGCGCCTCCTCGACCCGCTCGGGTGCACCCAGGCGGCGCTCTATCCCGAGGAGGCCGTGCTGTTCCGCGCCGCGGCCGGTCACGTGACCCCGCCCGGCGGTTCCGAGCAGGTCGTGTCCAAGATGTGGATGTTCCCCCGCAGCCTCGGCCCGGCCGGATCCATCATGTCGCTCGCGCCGCGGGAACTCGTCCGCTTCGGCCGGATGATCCTCGCGGGCGGCGTGGCCGAGGACGGCACCCGCATCCTGTCGGAGGAGTCGGTGCGGGCGATGATCACCCCGCAGTTCCCCATCCCCGACTACCCAATGTTCTCCGGCCACTGGGGCCTCGGCTTCATCATCATGGGCCTCGGCGCCGGCGCCTTCGGGCACAGCGGCGGCACCCCCGGGCAGTCCACCATCTGGTGGGTCGCCCCCGAGACCGGAGTCGTCGCGGCCCTCAACGCCAACGGCGGCAACCTCATGGGCATGATCGAGGACGTCCTCGACCCCATCGCCCGCGAGGCCGGCCTCGAACCCGAGCCCGCCGCCGTCCCTCCGGCCGACCCCCAGCCGGTCGACACGACGCCGTATATCGGCCGCTACGAGTGCTCGATGGGGCGCTACGACTTTGAGGACGACAACGGTTTCCTCAAGGTGACCACCACGCCCCTTGGCATCGGCGCGGACATGGGGGGTGCCTCCGAGGTCCGCCGCTTCGTGTGGCGCGGTGACCACTCGTTCATCTGCGACACCGCTCGTGAGGGGATGTACGAGGTGGCGAAGTTCCTCATGGACGGAGACCGCGCCACCCACCTGTTCAACACTCGGTCGCTGCCCCGGGTCTGACCCTTTCCTCTTCCTGCATGTGACCGCGGACCGGCCTTGGGCGGTTCGCGGTCACACGTGTTTCGGCTTGGGCAACTATACAAACGATCGGTCGTTAATGTAGTTTGCGTCCATGACACAAGACGGTCGGCGGCTGCGCGGGTTGCGCAGCCGCGAGGCGATCCTCGAACAAGCGGTGGGCCTGGCCTCCGTCGAAGGGTTGGACGGACTCTCCCTGGGGCGACTGGCGGCGGCGACCGGCACCAGCAAGTCCGGATTTTTTGCCCACTGGCGTGACAAGGAGCAACTACAGCTCGATGCCGTGGAGTGGGCCAGTCGTCAGTGGACCGAGCGGGTGGTGGTGCCCGCTATGCAGGCCCCGGCCGGGGTGCGGCGGCTGTTCGCGCTGCACGAGGCGCGGCTGAGGTTCTACGGCGAGGGCGTGCTTCCCGGGGGGTGCTTCTTCTTCGCCGTTCAGGCCGAGGTCGACGACCGGCCCGGGACGTTGCGCGATCGCGTCGCGCGCGCCATGCGCGAGTGGCAGGAGTTCATCCGGCGGCAGGTGGCGGAGGCCATGGCTCTGGGCGAGCTCGCCGAGAGCGTGGAGGTGGCCCAGCTCGCCTACGAGATCGACGCCCTCGGGGAGATGGTGATCATCCACTCCCGCCTGGCCGACGGGCCGGCCTCCCTTGTGCACGCTCGCCGCGCCGTACTGCAACGCCTGCGCGCGCTATGTCCCGACCCGACGCTTCTCCCGGAGGATTGATCATGAGTGAAGACGGCGTGCACGAACCGGTCCAGGTGTATTTCGACGATCTCGACGCCATGGGTCTGCTGCACAACTCCCGGTACGCCTTGCTGGTCGAGCGGGCGATCGGGGCCTACTGGCAGCGCCTGGGCTGGGCTCCGGATCCGGCCGGGTCGGCGTTCAAGGACGTGTTCCTGGCCGTGCGCGAGTTCAAGGTGACCTACAACGTGCCCATCGCGGGGGCGGGCGCGGCGCTAGTGCACTTCTGGATCGAGCGCATGGGCCGCACCAGCGGCGTCTACGGCTTCCGCGTGCTGTCGGCCGATCGCGCGGTGGTGCACGCCGAGGGCTATCGCGTCAACGTCAATCTGGACCCGGCCACACTGCGGCCCGCGCCGTTCAGCGACGAACTGCGTGCGACCGCCGAACCCCTGCTCCGCCGAGCGGCGGCGGCATGCTGAGGAGCCTGTGGGGCAGAGTGGTGGGGGCATGTCCGGGTGGACGAAAGTGGGCGGTGCATTTGGGGGATCGTCCATTGTCCGGGTTGAATGGGCGCGGATAACGTGCAGCACACGTTAGAAGTTCTCCGCTGCTTTACCGCGCCGGGCGGGCGAGGGGCAGGCGGAGGCGCATGGGTGTGAGGAGATCGGTGAATGACACGCGATGAGCTGCTTAAGGCCTTGGAGACATCCGTCGCCGCGCACGGCGTGCCGGCCGCGTCTATCGCCGTCTACGCCGGTGGCGAGACGCTGGAGGCGGCCACCGGGGTGTTGAACGTCGAGACCGGGGTGGAGGCCACCGTCGACGCTCTTCACCAGGTCGGTTCCACCACCAAGGTGTGGACGTCCGTGCTCATCATGCAGCTCGTCGACGAAGGGCTGCTCGACCTCGATCAGCCGGTGCGCGCCTACCTTCCCGAGTTCGTGCTCGGTGACGAGGAGGCCGCCGCGCGGGTCACCGTACGGCACCTGCTCACGCACACCGGTGGGTTCGACGGTGACATCTTCACCGACACCGGGCGGGGGGACGACTCTGTCGATCTCTATGTGAAGTCGCTCGGAGATCTCAAGCAGATCGACCCGCCGGGCACCGCGTTCTCCTACTGCAACTCGGGCTATGTGGTGCTTGGCGCGATCGTCGCCAGATTGCGCGGCTGCACCTGGGAGGAGGCCATGCGCAAGTATCTCGCCACTCCGCTCGGGTGCACGCACATCGGCCTGCTGCCGGAGGAGACGGTGTTGTTCCGCGCGGCGGCCGGGCACGGCAGGACGCCGGAGGGCAACAAGGTGCTCCGGCCGTGGCTCGCGCCGCGCAGTAACGCGCCGGCGGGGTCGACGTTGTGCCTGGCTCCGCGGGAGCTCGTGCGGTTCGGGCGGATGCTGATGGCGGGCGGCGTCGCCGAGGACGGCACCCGGGTGTTGTCGGAGGAGTCGGTCCGCGCCATGCTCACGCCGAACGTCGACGTGCCGCCGCTGCCGGGGCTCGACGCTCAGTGGGGGCTCGGGATCGGGCTCCTCGGGTGGGGCGGCGGGGCCTACGGGCACGACGGCGGCACCACCGGGAACGCCACCACCTGGTGGATCGCCCCTGAGACCGGTGTGGTCATGGCGCTGGCCGTCAACAGTGAGGACGCCGGGAAGGTCTTCGCCGACATGCGGGACCTGATCGCCGGGATCGCGAAACTGACGCCGCCGGCTCGCCTGGTGCCGCCGGCGGACCCGCAGTCGGTCGACACCGCGCCCTATGTCGGTGGCTTCGAGAGCCCGGCCATGCGCTACGACATCGTCGGCGACGGCGGCGCGCTCAAGGTGACGCTCACTCCGGGCGAGCTGGCCGCCAAGTTGGGGATGGAGCCGTCGACGTCCCGCTACGTGCACGTCCACGATCACGTCTTCCTCGACGTCGAGAGTGACCGTCCTGTGGTGTTCACGGTCGTGGACGGCAAGGCGACCCATTTGTTCAACAGCCGGTCCCTGCCCCGCGTCTCCTAGTCACCGGGCCGGGCCATCCGGGCTCGGGAAGGCGGCGGAGGGATCCTCGGCCCGATCTCAAAGCCGGAGGGCCCCGATCTCAAAGCCGGAGGGCAGGGCGCGACCCCCGGGAAGGACCCGCCTCACGGCCGGCGGAGCCCATGCCCCCCGCCACCCGGCAGCCGCTCCACAACCCGGTCCGATCCCGGGAAACACCGGGTACACCCGCGATTGCGAGGGTGTACCCGGTTGTTTCACGTCTGGCGGCGAGTCCGCTGTGGGATCGTGGAAGATCGTAGTTGCGATCTACCTGGAGTGTCCGATGGCACATGCGCACGAGGGCGTCGACGATCCCCGCCTGGAGGCCGAAGGGGAGGTGAGCATGGCTCTGCTCGCCCTCGACAGCGGAGACCTCGCGCACGCCGCCCAGCACGTCGCCGACGCCCTGCTGCACGAGCCGACACTTCCCGAGGCGCACGAACTGCTCGCCCTGCTCGCCTCCCACCCGGACGGCGGGCTGGAGCTCTTCGCGCTGGAGGAGCGCACCTTCCTCGGCACGGTCGTCGCCCGCGCCCACGTGCTCGCCTCGCTGGGCCGGCACTCCGACGCGCTCGACCTGCTGGTGCAGGCCCAGCGGCACGAGCCCGCCGCCCGGTTCGCGCACGTGCCGTGGGTTCTCGACGCCGAGCTGGCGACGAAGATCGCACCGGATCACCTGTGCCTCGCGATCAGCGGGCTTCTCCCGGCACTCGCCGACCCGGTCCGGGAGGAAGGCAGGCCGGCGCTCATGCCGTACATGGCGCTGATGCGCGAGGCGGCCGCGGCGCACCCGGACAGTGCGACGGTGCTCTGGGTGGCGTCGCTGCTCGCGCGGCGGGTGGGGGAGCCCAAGGAGGCGGTCGAGCTGGCGCTGCGGTCGGAGCGGATGCGGCCGTCGTTCGAGGCGTCGCTCGCGCTCGGTTATGCCTATCGCAACCTGGGGGAGTGGGACAGCGCCGAGCGCGCCATGGTGCAGGCGCTCACGCACCAGCCCGACAACTATGCGCTGTTCACCGACATCGCCGAGCTGCTGGAGCTCAGCGGCAGGCACGAGGACGCGCTGGCGTGGGTCGAGCGGGCGCTCGCCGTCGAGCCCGAGCATGAGAGCGCGTTCCCCACGGCGTGCAGCCTGAGGTACGGCATGGACCAGGATCTGCGCCACCTCGTCGCACTGGCCGACTATCTGCGCAGGAACCCCGGCAACCGGCACGCCGGCGACGTGCTGGCCATGTGCTCGCGCCGGTCCTTCTGGCTGGGGCCGCTGCCCGCGCCCGGCGAGGCGCTGACCGCGTTGATGTTCAGGGTGGTGGAGCAGGGGGTCGACACCGCCACCTGGACCGATACCGTGTCCTTATCGGTGCTGGAGCCGCCGAGCGCGCTGCTCGCCGTGCGCCGCGCCCTGCCCCGGCTCGAGGTGGAGGTCGACGCCGTGCTCGACCCCGACCCGCGGCTCACCGTGCCCGAGGTCTACTTCCACGGGCCGGTGAAGAACGTCACCCGGCGCGTGTGGAGCTACACCGGCAATGTGGCCCACCCCATGGCCGGCCCGCCCGCGCCGGACGTGAGCGACGCGGTGGCGCGGCTGGCCGAACAGCGGTGGCCTCACCTGCCCGCCGCCTACAACCACGCCGCCGCACTCGCCGACGCCGGCCTCGCGGACCTTCTGGGTGTGCTCGTGCATCCGCCGGAGTCGCCCTATGTGGAGCCGGTCGGGTGGCCGACGTGGATCCGCGCGGTGCAGGCGTGGGCCTGCCTCGGCATCGCCCACCTCCGGCCCGAGGAGCCGTGGGAGAGCTCGACCCGGCGGGAGGTGCTCGTCGATCTCGCCTTCGGGCCCGAGGACTGGATCAGCGAGGCGGCGCTGTTCGCCCTCGTCGCGACCGCCTGGGTGCGGCCCGAGGTGCGGGCCGAGGTGGCCGGCCTAGTGGGCTGGCGTTTCATGGCCGCCTTCGACGCCGCGGGCTCGCGTCCTGTGACCATCCTGCCGAACCTCGCCCTGCTCGTCCGCGTCACCCCGGACGTCGTGCCGGACGTGCTGAACCTCGCCTCGGTCGTGCTCAGCGAGGAGGACGGGGACGACGAGAAGGACGGGGACGACGCGGGTGATGAGGGCGAGGCCGGCGAGGGCCGGGGGTGAGTGCCGCCTCTTCACACCGGCCCGTCTCCCCGCGCAGGAGTACGGCGGAGGCCTCGCGGTTGGAGGTCCCCCTCGATGATCAAGAGTAGTGCGGTTCGCTAGTGGCGAGCCGAGGTGGCGCGGGGGGTCGCCCGCAGGTCGTGCAGCATCTCCGCCTGGCCCGACAACATCTCGGTGAGGATCTGCCGGGCCATGTCCAGCAGATCGGCCACCAGCGGGCTGGTCAGGGAGTAATGCACGGTGGAGCCCTCTTTGCGGGACACCACGAGGTTCGACCGGCGCAGCAGCGCCAGTTGCTGGGAGAGGTGGGCGGCCTCGATGCCCACCTCGGGGAGCAGCTCCGAGACCGAGTGATCACGCTCGCTCAGCAACTCCAGCACCCGTATGCGCGCGGGGTGGCCGAGCGTTTTGAAGAACTCGGCCTTCAACTGGTAGAGCGGCGTGGTCAATACGATCTCCTTTCCATGCCCCGATGGGACGGGGTGAATCCCGGAGGCTCCTGGCCTTCGGCGTCCCTGCGGACCCTCCGTGTGCCAGGCGGCGGCCCGGAGACGACGGAGGGGTCCGCGGAACACAGGTGGGTTATCGGCCTTCCTGTCTGTCAACCGGTGCCTGGACGTCGTCGTCCGGCTCGGAGTCCTCGGCTACGTCTACGTTGAGCTCCTGACGGAGCGAATCGAGATCTATGACATGGCTGTCATATTTGAGCTTGCGAGCCACCCTCGTTTGCTTCGCCTTGGCTCGGCCTCGCCCCATGGACTCCACTCCTTCGTCTGGGCCGTGCCCGGCCCATCCCCACGCGCGACCGGCGCAACCGGAGCGCTCCTGTGCATTGCCGTCTGGCTGCCGCCTGCCGGGCCGCCCTCGGTGGCCATCAGAGTGGCCATCGGGCCCGAGGTGCCGCCGCCCGCGCAAACCGCTATCCGCCGACAGAGCAACACTCTACCCAACAGTCTTGCGAGTTAAAGAATCTCGCAATTTGCCATTTCACGATTTGCTCTGCCGGGCAGTGAGGACGACGGTAGCGCCACCCGTGTGCAGTGCCGTGCACAACGGCACACATCGCGTGTACATGCTCTTGTGCACATGGGCTGTGAACCGGGCCGCGGGGCCGACGGCAGGCGGGACAGCGGGAATCTCCCGACCTGATAGGAGCGGCTGCGAGCCCAACCCCGAACTGTCACCATGTTGGTGAAGATCAAGTATGCGGGTGTCTGAGAGGAAATATCGTGACCGATGATGCTTTGGACGCACCGTATGTCGATCTGTACACGAACCCCTACCCCCACTACGCCCGCGCCCGCGAGGCCGAGGGCCTGACCTACCTCCCCGAGGTCGACGCCTGGCTGGTCAGCAGGCACGCCGACGTGCGGGAGGTGTTGCGCAGGCCGGAGGACTTCTCCTCGGCCAACGCCCTGCTCGCCGACGTGCACCCCTCCGCCGCCGTGCTCGCCGAGCTGGCCCGGGGGATCGGCGGCGGCTCGACCGTGGTGACCGCCGACGGCGAGGCCCACAAACGTTACCGCCGGCCGCTCAACAGGGGCCTGTCCTCGGGCCGGGTCGCCGAGATCATCCCGTTCATCCGTGCGAGGGCCGAGGCGCTGGTCGGCGCCTTCGCGGCGGACGGCCGGGTCGAGCTGATGGCGAGTTACGCGCGCAGGCTGCCGGGGGAGGTGATCGGGCGGCTGATCGGGTTCGACCCCAGTGATGTGGCCTTCGCCGTACACGGCAGCTATCAGGCGGAGGCGCTGCTGTTTCGCGCGCTGACCGACGAGGAGAAGGTGGCGGCGGCGCGCGACGTGGTGGATCTGCAGCACATGCTGGACCGCTACGCGCGTGCCCGGAGGGCGAGCCCGGGGGAGGACCTGTGCACCGAGATGGTGCTGGGGCTCGCGCCCGGCACGGGGGAGCTCACCCTGGAGCAGCGCGGCGAGATCGTGTCCAACTTGCAAAATCTGCTGATCGCAGGGCATCTGACCTCGACGGCGCTCATCGGCACCACGCTGCTGCACCTGCTGAACCACCGGGACCAGTGGGAGGCGGTGTGCGCGTCGCCGGAGCTGATCCCGTCGGCGGTGGAGGAGGCGGCGCGTTACGACGCGGCGGTGCAGGCGTTCCGCCGCATTACCACCCGGACGGTAGCGCTGGCGGGCACGACGCTGCCGGCGGGGACGCATGTGCTGGTGGCGTTCGGCTCGGCGAACCGGGACGGGGCGCGTTATGAGCGGCCCGACGCGTTCGACATCACCCGGCCTCCGGCGCGTCATCTCGCCTTCGGGCACGGTGTGCACGGGTGCCCGGGATCGCATCTGGCCAGGGAGCAGGTGAAGATCACGCTGGAGACGCTGGCGGCACGCCTGCCGGGGCTGCGCCTGGACCCCGTCGCGCCCGTCGCCATGGTGCCGACGCTGATCCACCGGGCGCCGGGGGCGCTGCGGCTCGTCTGGTAACGGGCCCGGCCACCGGTCCGGCACGTGAGCCGGGCGGCCGGTGGCCCCGAGGGAGCGGTGTCAGTCGGCCCGGTGGACCACGACCGACACGGCCCTGACCGTGCGATCGGTCATGTTGCGGAATTGGTGGGGGGTTGACGGGTCGAAGGCCAGGGAGTCGCCCGCTTCGAGGACGTAGGTCTCGAAGCCGATGTCGGCGTGGAGGGTGCCCTCCAGGACAAGCTGATATTCACGCCCCTCGTGCCTGATCATCGTGTGCGACTCGGTGGAGCGCCCGAAGGGCGCGTAGACGACTTCGAGGAAGTCGACCCTGCCGTCGGCCTGCGGGGTGAGCCGCTCCCAGCGCACCCCGCTGGCCAGGTCGATGGTGCGGCGGGTGGCCTGGCGCTGCAGGATGTCCGGCACCGCCGGGGGCAGGGCGGGGCCCGCGGGGGCCTCCGGCCGCGGGGCCTCGGTGAGCAGGGGGCCTTCGGCGGCCTGGTCCGGGGGGGGTGGCACCGGTCCGTTTCCTGCGGAGTGGTTTGACGCGCTCTGGTGGTGCGCTGTGTGGTTTGCCGCGCTGGGGTGGTGCACGGTGTGGTTTGCCGCGAAGCGCGGGAACTCGCCCCAGGGTACGGCGGGAGCCTCGTGCATCGGCACGGTCGCGGGTTCGGCGTCGGCGACGCCGAACAGGTAGTCGAGGGAGATCTGTAGTTCGTTGGCGAGTGCGTAGATCACGCCCGCCGAGGGTGCGCTCTGCCCGCGTTCGACCTGCGAGATGAGGCTGGCGGAGCATCCGGCGCGCTGACCGAGTTCACGGAGCGAGAGTCGACGCTCTGTCCGTATCTTTCGTAGCCTGGCACCGAGCCCGGGGCTGGCACCGGGCTTGGGAGAGTTCATTGAAGCCCCCTCGTGACCTGTGTACACGGTGAACGACGATCGTGCGGCGTTGAACAATGATCGCACTGTACACGGGCAAACTGTGCTGACCTGCGTCTATAGAGAACACCAAACGTTACGTTTTGTGCAAGATGATGACGTAATCTGCAGGAACCGTTGACAGTCTCACTGCACATATGTTCATCATAACGCACAGAGTGTTGCCGCGGTCACACTCGGGTCCACGGCACTGCGGAGGTTTCACACCGTGCACAACAAGAACATTTCACACCCCTCACGGCGGGTCGGCGGTGCCCGCCGGGCCTTGACCACCGGGCTGGGCGGCCTGCTCGCTGCTGCTGTCCTGGCCGCATGCGGAGGCAGCGGAGGCAGCGGAGGCAGCGGAGACGAGGAGAAGACCTCGGCGGGATCCGCCGGCGGCTCCGTCTCCGGTCCCAGTGGGACGCTCAACTTCGGGACGAACCAGCGTCTCGACGACTGGGAGACCATCACCAAGCAGAACGCGACGTACACCGCCCTCGTCTACGAGAGCCTCCTGTCGCTGGCCAAGGACGGCTTCACGATCCAGCCGCAACTGGCGACGAGCTGGAAGGAGAGCGACGAGGAGCTGAGCTTCACCCTCCGCGAGAACGTCGTCTTCCACGACGGCACGCCGTTCAACGCCGACGCCGTCGTCAAGAACCTGGAGCGGGTCCGGAAGACGCCGAGCTCCTACCAGGGCAGCATGAAGGAAGTCGAGAGCATCACCGCCAAGAGCCCCACCGAGGTGGTCATCAAGCTCAAGCGGCCCGCTCCGAGCCTGGTGTCCGACCTCGCCCGGCTCGGCACCTACATCGTCTCGCCGAAGGCCCTGGACGACGGCAGCTACAAGACCACGCCCAGCGGCACCGGGCCCTGGAAGGTCGACACGGCGGGTACGGTCAGGGGCCTCAAGGTCTCCCTGAAGTTCTTCGACAAGTACTACGACCCGAACAGCGTCGGGCCGCGCAACGTCGAGGTCACCTACATCAACGACGCCGACAGCCTGTACAACGCCATGCGCACCGGCCAGTTCGACGTCGTCTGGACCACGCCCGCGCTGGCCGCCAAGGCCGAGCGTGAGGGCTTCAAGTCCGAGAACTTCCCGTCGGTGCTCTGGCACGTCCAGATGTTCGACACGAAGAACACGCTCAAGGACAAGAAGCTGCGCCAGGCCATGTGCTACGCGCTGAACACGAAGGACTACATCGACGCCGCGCTCGGCGGCAAGGGGCAGACCCAGCTTCAGCGCTTCACGGAAGGCCAGGCCGGCTTCAACCCCGACGTCAAGGGCTACCCGTACGACGTGGCGAAGGCCAAGCAGCTCATGCAGGAGCTCGGCAACCCCAAGGTCGCCTTCACCCTGATCAGCTGGGACACCCAGCGGCCGATCGCCGAGCTGTTCCGCAGTCAGCTCAAGGAGATCGGCATCGACGTCACGGTCGAGCTGCCGAACTTCCCGCAGTTCCTGAGCACTTACCAGAGCGGCAAGTATCCGGTCGCGATCCTCTCGGACGGCTCTCGCGCCGGCGCCTACGAGTACTACACGAAGAAGTTCGCCCCCGACGCCTCCGGCAACCCGCTCAAGATCGAATACCCGGAGATCACCGCCGCCATCGAGAAGGGCCTCGACGCCAAGACCCCGGACGCCAGGGACGCCGCCTGGCGCGAGGTCACCAAGATCGTCAATGACGAGGCGCTCGACTGCGGCTACTTCAGCTACACCGGCTTCTGGGCATACGACTCCAAGAAGGTCGAAAACATCGTCTCCACCAACAACGATGTCGCCGTCTTCCGCTACAAGGAAGCCCGGGTCAAGGAGTGACCGCGAACAGCGGACACCACTCTCACACCCCAAGCCCGCCCCCGGAAAGAACGCCACTACGGAGATCCCCATGGCCCAACCCCGCGAAAAGCACAGCACACCCGACCTGATCCTGGTCAACGGCCGCATCACGACGATGGCGGGTTATGACACGACCGCCGAGTCGGAGGCCCTCGCGATCGCCGGTGACCGCGTCGCGGCTATCGGCACGAGCGAGGAGATCGGGAAGCTGGCCGGCCCGGCCACCCAGGTGGTCGACCTCGCGGGGCGCCGGGTCATCCCCGGCCTGATCGACTCGCACGTGCACATCATGCGGGCCGGCCGTACCTGGAACGACGAGGTGCGGTGGGAGAACGAGCCGACGCTCGCCTCCGCCCTCGCGGCCATCGGCCGCCGCGCCGAGTCGCTCCCGCCCGGTGCGTGGATCAGGACCATCGGCGGCTGGCACCCCGGCCAGTTCCCCGAGGGGCGCGGCCCGACGCGTGAGGAGCTCGACGCGGTCGCCCCGGACAACCCCGTCTACGTGCAGTTCCTGTACGACTGGGCGGTCCTCAACACGGCGGCCATGCAGGCGATCGACGTGAACGCCGGCCTCGTCGCCGAGCTCGGCGCCGAGCACTTCGAGACCGGCGCCGACGGGGAGCTGACCGGCAAGGTCAGCGGCACCGAGATGATGAAGTGGTTCTACAGCCGCATGCCGGCCCCCACCTTCGAGGAGCAGGTGGCCTCGACCGCCGCCATGTCGCGCGAGCTCAACCGGCTCGGCATCACCGGCGCGATCGACGGCGGCGGCATGAACAGCGGCCCCGACACCTACCGTGCGATGTACGAGACGTGGCGCCGCGGTGAGCTCACCGTGCGCACCCGCCTCACGCTGCACGCGTCGGCGGCGGGCCGCGAGTTCGAGGAGATGGCGGGCTACCAGCGGTTCACCCCGCTGGACCTCGGCGACGGCATGCTGCGTGTGCTCGGCGCGGGCGAGCTGATCCTCTACCGGTCGCTCGACAAGATCGGCCAGCCGGCCGACGTCGGCGCGGAGGCGCAGAGCCAGTTCCTGGAGATGTTCCGCGACCTCGCCAAGAACCGCTGGACCATCCACGCCCACGCCCACCAGCACGAGACGATCGACGCGATCCTCACGGCCTGGGAGAAGGTGCACGCCGAGTTCGACATCAGCGGGCTGCGCTGGTCGCTCGTGCACGCCGAGCCCCTCAAGCCGATCGATCTGGAGCGTTTGCAGGCGCTCGGCGGCGGTGTGCTCGCCCAGGGGCTGTTCCGCTTCCAGGGTGAGGACGCGCTGGAGATCTGGGGCGAGGAGGTCGTCGCGGAGGCTCCGCCGTTCCGCAAGATGCTCGACCTCGGCATGCGGGTGGGCCTCGGCTCCGACGCCATGCGCGTCGCGTCCTACAACCCGTTCACGACGCTCGCATGGTTCCTCACCGGGCGCACCGTGCACGGCAGGGAGACGCTGGCGGGGCACAACCTCCTGTCCAGGGAGGAGGCGCTGCGCGGCTACACGGCGTCCGGCGCGTGGTTCAGCTTCGAGGAGGACGAGCGCGGCCGGCTGGAGCCGGGCATGCTCGCGGACATCGCCGTGCTCAGCGACGACTACTTCGAGGTCGAGGTGGAGCGCATCCCCCTCATCGAGTCCGTCCTGACCTTCGTGGGCGGACGCGTCGTGCACGCTGCCGAGCCGTTCGACGCCCTCCCCGTCACCACCGTCACCCGACCCCTGGGAGTGACCCGTGCCTGAACGCCTTTTGATCAAAAACGGGTTCGTCATCACTATGGATCCCCTCCTCGGGGACGTGCTGGGTGACGTTCTCATTGAGGGAGACCGCGTCGCCGCGGTCGGGGCGAACCTCACCGCCGAGGGCGCGACGGAGATCGACGCCCGCGGCAAGATCGTGATCCCCGGTCTGCTCGACACCCATATGCACTCGTGGCAGGCGCCCCTGAGGGGCGCCTACGCCCACGGGTGGGGCAACGCCGACTACTACGAGAACGTCTTCAACCTCCGCGAGAGCTTCACCGCCAAGGACATGTACGACGCGACCTTCGCGGCGGGTGTGGAGATGATCGACGCCGGTGTCACCACCGTGCTGAACTTCTGCCACAACACCATGTCCCCCGAGCACGCCGACGAGTCGATCAGGGCCCACCGGGACAACGGCCAGCGGGCGCTGTTCGCGATGGGCATGCTCGGCAGCTTCGACGAGCTGAGCGTCGACCATCAGTGGCGCCTCGACAAGGTGCGCTCCCTGCACGCCGAGCTCGGCGGCGACCCCTCGTCGCTGCTGCGCCTCGGCATGGCGGTGTCCTCCATGGAGTTCCGCCCGATCGAGCAGGTCGAGGCGGAGGTCGCGCTCGCCCGCGAGCTGGGCCTGCGCATGACGTTCCACCAGAACACCGGCGGCCAGATCCGCGAGCTGCACCGGCTCGGCCTGCTCGGCGGCGACCTGCTGCCCGCGCACGCCAATGTCGCCGCCGACGACGAGCTGGAGTTGCTGGCCGACTGCGGCGGCGGCATCTCCTTCACCCCGGAAGGGGAGTTCGTCGGCGGCCGTTCCATGACCGTCATCGGCCGCGCCCTCAAGGCGGGCGCTACGCCGAGCCTCGGCGTGGACACCGCCGCCCGCACCAAGGTCGACATCTTCGGCCAGATGCGGATCACCTTCACGATCATGCGCTACCTGCAGGCGCAGGAGGAGCGGGAGGCCGACCGCTGGCCGCTGGTGCGCCGCCCCGGCGCGCCGCAGGTCGAGCCCCGCAAGATGCTGGAGTTCGCCACCGTCAACGCCGCCCAGCACGTCGGCCTCGGCGATCAGCTCGGCCGGCTCGCCCCGGGCTACCTGGCCGACCTCGTGATCGTCGACCCGGGCCCGTACGGCATGGCCCTCGGAGACCCGGCCAACCACGTTGTGCTCCGTACGGCTCCCGCCGACGTGGACACCGTGGTCATCGGCGGCGTCGTGCGCAAGCAGGACGGCCGTCTCACCGACCTGGACGCGGGCGACGCGGGCGCCGCCATCCAGCGCGTCCGCACCCGCGTGCTCGGAGAGGAGCACCCCGCCATGCCACCGCACCTCAGGAAAGTCCCGGCGGCGTGATCAAGTTCGTCGCCGGACGGCTGCTCTCGGTCCTGCCCACGCTTCTGCTGGTCTCGGTCTTCGTGTTCCTGCTCATCCACGCCACCCCGATCGACCCGGTGGCGCAGATCCTGGGCGAGGGGGCCGGGGCCGAGGCCAAGGCCCAGCTCGCCGAGCAACTGGGCCTGGGCAGGCCCGTCGCCGAGCAATACGTCTCCTGGCTGGTCTCGGCGCTCCAGGGCGACCTCGGCGCCTCGCTCTACACCAGCCTGTCGGTCTCCGAGTCGATCGCCGACGGCATCGGCATCACGCTGTCGCTGGCCCTCGCCGGCATGGGCGTCGCCCTGGTGGTCGGCATCCCCCTCGGGGTGCTCGGCGCGCTGCGCCCCGGCACCGCGGCCGACCGCATGCTGACGATCGTGGTCGCCGCCGGCCTCGCCGTGCCCAGCTTCTGGCTGGCGCTGCTGCTGGCGCTCGTGTTCGCGGTGAACCTCGGCTGGTTCCCTGTCATCGGCTACACGCCGCTGTTCGAGGACCCCGTCGGCTGGTTCCTAAGTCTGGTGCTGCCGTCGCTCGCCCTCGGCGTGCACACGGCGGCGGTCATCGCCCGCCAGGTGCGCAGCGCGATGATCGAGGCCCTCGACTCGCCCTACGTGCAGACCCTGCTCGCCAGGGGCGTCAAGCGCGGCTCCATCGTGCTGCGCTACGCCACCAAGAACGCGATGGTGCCGGTCCTCGCGGTCGTCGCCATTCAGATGTCGGTGCTGGTCGCGGTCAGCTTCGTCATCGAGCGCATCTTCGCCATCCCCGGTCTCGGCACACTGCTCATGGACAGCGTCGTGCGGGCCGACTACCCGGTCCTCCAGGGCACGATCGTGGTCGTCGCGATCATCGTGCTGCTGGTCAACCTCGCCGCCGACATCGCGTACGGCCTGATCAACCCGAAGGTGAGGCCACAGTGACCATGGAACCCGTCGCTCTCGCCGACCCGGCCACCGCGGGAGGCGAGGCACCCGACGACGCCCCGAGCGCCCGGCAGAAGACCGGGATGTTCCACCGGGCGATCCGCCAGCCCATCACGCTCATCTGTCTCGCCATCCTGGCGCTGCAGGTGGTCGTGGCGCTGGCGGCGCCCTGGATCGCGCCGCACGACCCGCTGCACCCCAACGTGCAGCACAGGTTCGAAGGGCCGGGCGCGGAGTTCCTGCTCGGCACCGACGACCTCGGCCGCGACACGTTCTCCCGCCTGCTCTACGGCACCCGCACGGCGCTCATCGCCTCGGCCCAGAGCGTCGCCATCGGTCTGGTCCTCGGCGTCAGCCTCGGCCTGTTCGTGGGTTACCGCGGCGGCTGGTGGGACCGGATCGGCATGCGCATCGCCGACGTCATGCAGTCCATCCCGGCTCTGCTGCTCGCCCTCGCCCTGGTCGCCGTCATCGGCAACGGCCTCGGCAAGGCGATGCTGGCCGTCGGCATCATCTTCGCGGTCAGCTTCATGCGGGTCGCGAGGGCCGTGGTGCTCGCCGAACGCGAACGCCTCTACGTCGACGCGGCCCGCGTGCTGGGGCTGCGATCGTCGTCCATCATGTTCCGGCAGGTCCTGCCGAACATCGCCCCGCCGCTGATCGTGCAGGCGTCCATCGCCCTCGGCACGGCGCTGCTTATCGAGGCCACGCTGAGCTTCCTCGGCATCGGCGTCGACGCCACCGCGGTGAGCTGGGGCTCCATGCTCGACGCCTCCCGGCAGCACGTGAGCGAGCAGCCGCTGCTGGCGATCCTCCCCGGAGCCGCCATCACGCTGAGCGTGCTCGTGTTCAACCTGCTCGGCGACGGCCTGCGCGACGCCAGCTCGCCGCGCGGCGTCGGCGGCAAGAAGGTCAAGCGCCCCAAGACGGTCGAAGGCGACGACGCCCCGGCCGCCGGCGGCGCCGTGAACGGCACGGCGAAGGCCGCCGGCCGCCACGCGGCCCCCGAGGCCGCCCCGGCGGACGCGCTGCTCACCGTGAAGGACCTCACCGTCTCCACCGCCACCGGCGCGGAACTCGTCTCCAAGGTGTCGTTCCACATCGGCAAGGGTGAGACGTTCGGCCTGGTCGGCGAGTCCGGCTGCGGCAAGTCGATCAGCGCCGCCGCCATCCTCGGCCTGCTGCCGAAGGGCGTCGGCGTCACCGGCGGCTCGGTCACGCTCGACGGCACCGAGCTGACCTCGCTCAGCGGCGAGCGGCTCCGCCAGATCCGCGGCCGCCGCATCGGCATGGTCTTCCAGGACCCGATCTCCGCCCTGTCCCCGGTGCACACCGTGGGGCGGCAGCTCACCGACGCCATCCGGGCCCACAGCGACCTGTCCAAGGCGCAGGCGGAGGAGCGCGCGATCGAGCTGCTCTCCCTCGTCGGGGTGCCGGCGCCGCGCAAGCGCATGCTGGACTACCCCCACCAGTTCTCCGGCGGCATGGCGCAGCGCGTCGTCATCGCCGGGGCTCTGGCCTGCGACCCCGAGCTGCTCATCGCCGACGAGCCGACCACCGCGCTGGACGTCACGATCCAGGCCCAGGTGCTCGACCTGCTGGCGGGGCTGCGCGACCGGCTCAACATGTCGCTGCTGCTGATCACGCACGACCTCGGCGTGGTGGCCGACCTGTGCGACCGCGTCGGCGTCATGTACGCCGGCCAGGTGGTGGAGGTGCGCGACGTCAGGGGCGCGTTCACCTCGCCCAAGCACCCCTACACCGAGGCGCTGCTGGCCGCCATGCCGCACGGCGAGGACAGCGGCGAGACCCTCGCGACCATCCCCGGCCGGGTGCCGCCCGCCTGGGACTGGCCGAAGGGCTGCCGGTTCCACCCCCGCTGCTCCTACGCCGTCGACGACTGCAAGAGCGGGTTCATCCCCCTCGACGACGGTGTGCGCTGCCGCAGGGCGGTCGAACTGAAGCTGGAAGGTGCCCGATGACCCCGCGTCCGCCGACGGCGGGCCCAGCCGGAAGGGAGCGCGCGATGAACGGTGAACCGCTGCTGAAGGAGCAGCCCGCGGCCCCGCCGCAGGGCAGGCCCCTGCTGTCGGTCGAGCACCTCACGGTGCGCTACCCCCTCGGGCGGAGCATCCTCGGCCGCACCACCAGCCTCGCCGCCGTCCGTGACGTGAGCTTCTCCATCGAGGCCGGCAAGACGCTCGGCCTCGTGGGGGAGTCCGGCTCGGGCAAGAGCACCATCGGCCGCGCCATCCTGCGGCTCGCGCCGATCTCCGAGGGCAAGGTGGAGTTCGACGGAATGGACGTCGGCGGCTTCGGCCGCCGCGCCCCCTCGTCGTTCCATCGCGACGTGCAGGTGGTCTTCCAGGACCCCATCTCCTCGCTCAACCCCCGGCAGACCATCGGCACCACCCTCGGCCAGGCCATCCAGCGCCACCGGCCCATGGGGGCGCGGGAACGGGACAAGGAGGTCGTCGCCGTACTCGACAGCGTCGGCCTGCCGTCCTACCACGCCGACCGCTACCCGCACGAGCTGTCCGGAGGGCAGCGGCAGCGTGTGGCGATCGCGCGGGCCCTCGCGCCGAAGCCGCGGCTCATCGTCTGCGACGAACCGGTCAGCGCGCTCGACGTCAGCACCCAGAGCCAGGTCATCAACCTGCTGATGGAGCTCCAGCGCGAACTCGGCGTGAGCTATCTGTTCATCGCTCACGACCTCGACGTCGTGCGGCACGTGAGCGACACGATCGGCGTGCTCTACCTCGGCAGGCTCGCCGAGCTCGGGCCCGCCACCGAGGTTTACGGCACGCCCTCGCACCCCTACACCCAGACCCTGCTCGCCTCCACCCTGGTGGCGAACCCCGACAAGCAGGCTGAGCGTACGGCGGAGCGCAGGCGCCTCGGACCCGTCTCAGAACCGCCGAGCCCGCTCGACCCGCCCCCCGGCTGCTCGTTCCACACCCGCTGCGCCTTCGCCACCGATGTGTGCAAGTCCGAGGTGCCGGAACTCACCACCCCGCTTTCCCCCACCCAGCGGGTGGCCTGTCACAACGCCGCCACGCTGCGTGGCTGAGCCCCCGAACACCGTCGGCTCGCGCCGCCCCCGGAGCGATCCCGGCGCGAGCCGACGGCACAACATATCCAGGAGGAACCCATGACCATCCCGAGGCTCCCCGTTGCCCCCGCCCCCGGCAACATGTTCGTCGACTTCGAGGAGCGTGTGAACTTCGACCGGCTGCGCGCTTACCGCATCGGTCGCATCCAGGAGGCCCTGGAGCAGTCCGAGCTCGGCGCGGTGCTGGTCTTCGACAACAACAACATCCGCTACCTGACCGGCATCGCCATCGGTGAGTGGACGCGCGAGAAGCTCTCCCGCTACGCGATCTACACCCGCACCGGCGAGCTGATCCTGTGGGACTTCGGCTCGGCCGCCGTGCACAACCGCATGTACGCCCCGTGGATGAAGCCGGAGAACTGCCTGTCCTCGTGGACGACGATGCGCGGCGCCGTTCCCCCCGGCGACCTGATGGCCAACGCCGTCCGCGAGATCAAGGGCCGCCTTGAGGACGCCGGCGTCGGCGGCATGCCGATCGGCGTCGACATCGTCGACCTGCCCATGCTCACCGAGCTCGGCCGGCAGGGCATCGACGTACGCGACGGCCAGCAGACCATGCTCGACGCGCGCCAGATCAAGAACCGCGACGAGATCACCCTGCTGTCGATGGCGGCGTCGATGGTCGACGGCGTCTACCAGGACATCGTCGAGGCGCTGAAGCCGGGCGTGCGCGAGAACGAGATCGTCGCGCTGGCCAACAAGCGGCTCTATGAGATGGGCTCCGACGACGTGGAGTCCATCAACGCCGTGTCGGGCGAGCGCTGCAACCCGCACCCGCACAACTTCTCCGACCGCATGATCCGCCCGGGCGACCAGGCGTTCTTCGACATCATGCACTCCTTCAACGGCTACCGGACCTGCTACTACCGCACCTTCGCGGTCGGCAAGTCCACCCAGCCTCAGCGCGACGCCTACGTGCGCGCCCGTGAGTGGATGGACGTCGCCATCCAGGCCATCAAGCCGGGTGTCTCCACCTCCGACGTCGCCCTGCTCTGGCCGACCGCGCAGGAGATCGGCATGAACGACGAGAAGGAGGCGTTCGGCCTGCTCTTCGGCCACGGTCTCGGTCTCGCCCTGCACGAGCGCCCGATCATCAGCCGGCTCAGCTCCCTCGACAGCCCGATGCAGATCCAGGAGGGCATGGTCTTCGCCCTGGAGACCTACTGCCCGGCGACCGACGGCGTCTCCGCGGCCCGCATCGAGGAGGAGGTCGTCGTCACCGCCGATGGCTGCGAGGTGCTGACGAAGTTCCCTGCCGACGAGCTGTTCGTCACGAACAAGTACTGAGGAGACCCATGACCACCGCGGAGATCTCCGACGAGCTCGCGATCTCGCTGTATCGCTCGATGAGCACCGCCCGCCAGTTTGAGAAGCGGGCCTACGACCTGTTCATGCAGAACCTGGTCAAGGGAACCACCCACCTCGGCATCGGCCAGGAGGCGGTCGCCACCGGCGTGTCCGCCGCCATGGCCGACGACGACTACGCGTTCGTCACCTACCGGGGGCACAACCACCTCGTCGCCCGGGGCACGCCGCTCGCGCCGCTCATGGCCGAGCTGCTCGGCCGCGACAACGGCCTGATGCACGGCAAGGGCGGGTCGATGCACCTCATCGACGCCGAACGCGGCGTGCTCGGGTCCTACGCCATCATCGGCGCGCAGCTCGTCATCGCGAACGGCGCCGCCTGGTCGGCGCAGTATCGCGGCACGGGCCAGGTCACCGTCTGCTTCTTCGGCGACGGCGCCACGAACATCGGCGCCTTCCACGAGGCACTCAACTTCGCGGTGATCTGGAACCTGCCCGTCGTCTTCGTGTGCGAGAACAACCTCTACATGGAATACACGAAGACCGACACAATCACGGCGGTCGAGCACCCGGCGGCCGACCGGGCCTCGGGCTACAACCTGCCCCGCATCGTCGTCGACGGCAACGACGTGGACGAGGTCTACCTCACCGCGAAGAAGGCGGTCGACCTGGCGCGCACCGGCGGCGGCCCCTCCCTCATCGAGGCGGTCACCTATCGGCACGGCGGCCACTCGCGGGCCGATCCCGCGAAGTACCGCGACCCGGCCGAGGTCGAGGAGTGGCTGAAGAAGGACCCGATCCCGGCCTACCGCGCCCGGCTGACCGCCCGCGGCATCGACCCGGCGCTGTTCGACAAGATCGACGCCGAGATCGCGGCCGAGGTCGACGCCGCCACCGAGGTGGCCAAGGCCGGCGAGTGGCCGAAGCCCGAGCGCCTCTACACCAACGTCTGGGCCGACGGCGGCGCCGAGTGGCGCAACTGACCCGGGCGTGGAGCGTTCCAAGTCCGCTACATCGAACACCACTGTACGGCGAAAGCCGGCCGATCGCGTGAATGGGGGGTGAACAACATGAGCGTCGAAGTGATCATGCCGCGTATGGGGGAGACCGTCGACGACGGCACGGTGAACTCCTGGTACTTCAACGTGGGGGACCGCGTCGAAGGCGGCCAGCCGCTGCTGGAGATCGGCACCGACAAGATCGACACGGAGGTGCCCGCCCCCGTCTCCGGAGTCCTCCGCGAGATCCTGGTGCAGGCGGGGGAGACCGTGGACGTCGGCACCGTCATCGCCCTCATCGACCCCGCCTGACGACCGGCGGGCCTCGCCGTACGGCGCCCCGGAGGACGACCCGCACCGCGACCGGCAGTGGTCGCGGGGCGGGTCCACCACCTCCCGAGGGCGAGGGCGGGCGGCACGCGGTGCTCCGCGCAGGCGGCGGAGAGGGGAAATATCCCGATCTCAGGAAAGAAGTGGCAGATCCAATGAGTTTGTTGACATATCGCAGCGCGGTCGCGCGCGGCATCGCCCAAGAGATGCGCCGGGACCCCAACGTGGTATTCCTCGGCGAGGACGTCGCCGCCGCCGGCGGCGTGTTCAAGACCACGGTCGGGCTGCTCGACGAGTTCGGCCCGCTGCGGGTCCGCGACACCCCGATCAGCGAGCAGGCCATCCTCGGCGCGGCCATGGGGGCCGCCATGACCGGGCTGCGGCCCATCGCCGAGATCATGTACAGCGACTTCTTCGCGGTCTGCTGGGACCTCGTCGCCAACGAGATCTCCAAGAGCAGGTACATGTCCGACGGCCAGGTGTCGTTCCCGCTGGTCATCCAGTGCGGCAACGGCGCGGGGCTGCGGTTCGGCGCCCAGCACTCCCAGTCCATCGAGAACTGGGCCATGTCCATCCCCGGCCTCAAGGTCGTCGCCCCCGCCACCCCCCGCGACGTGGTCGGCCTGATGGCGGCGGCCGTACGCGACGACGACCCGGTGATCTTCTTCAACCACAAGGCGCTCTACGCCTCCAAGGAGGAAGTGCCCGACGGGGAGATCGTCGACGAGCTCGGCAAGGCCGTCGTGCGCCGCGAGGGCCGTGACGCCACGATCGTGGCGCTGGCCGCCATGGTGCCGAAGTCGCTCAAGGCCGCCGAACTGCTCGCCGAAGAGCACGGCATCGAGGCCACCGTCGTCGATGTGCGCAGCCTCGTGCCGCTCGACACCCAGACCATCCTCGACGAGGTGGAGAAGACGGGCACCCTGTTCACCGTCGAGGAGAACCCGCGCCTGTGCGGCTGGGGCGCCGAGATCGTGTCGATCGCCGTCGAGGAGCGCTGGGGCGCCCTGGACGGCCCGCCGATCCGCATCACCACGCCGCACATCCCGCTGCCGTCGGCCGACAGCCTGGAAGACCTCGCGCTTCCCTCGCCCCGGCGCATCGCCGACACCGTCGCCGCCGCCCTCAAGGGCTAGGGCGCACCGCACCGCTACCGTACGAAACCAAGAGCGCGCACCGCGCGACCGGAGAGAGAGTTCACCTTGAGTAACCACAGCATCGGCTGGCTCGGCACTGGCCGCATGGGCGCCGTCATGGCGGGCATGCTGCTCGACAGCGGCGCCGACGTCACCGTCTGGAACCGTACGGTGGCCAAGACCGAGCCGCTGGCCGCCAAGGGCGCCAAAGTCGCGGGCACCGTGGCCGAGCTGGCCGACCGCGACATCGTCTTCGTCATGGTGTCGGCCTCGGCCGACCTGATCGCCGTCACCAAGGGCGACGGCGGCCTGCTCACCGCCGATCAGAAGCCCAAGGTCATCGTCGACTGCTCGACGGTGTCCGCCGAGGCCTCCGCCGAGGTGCGCGCCGCCGCCGAGGCCGCCGGTGTCGCCTTCCTCGCCTCGCCCATCAGCGGCAACCCGCACATGGTCGCCGAGGGCCGCGCCGCCATCGTCACCTCCGGGCCGAAGGAGACCTTCGACGAGGTCCGCCGGTACCTCGACGTGATGGCCCCCACCGTCGTCTGGGCCGGCCCCGGCGAGGAGTGCCGCCTCGTCAAGATCTGCCACAACCTGCTGCTCGGCATGATCACCCAGGCGCTCGTCGAGGTCACCGCCCTCGCCGAGAAAGGCGGCGTCACCCGCGCCGCGTTCACCGATTTCATCAACGGGTCGGTGCTCGGGTCGACGTTCATCCAGCACAAGTCGCGCGCCATCGTCGCCCGCGACTACACGCCGACGTTCAACAACAAGATGCTGCGCAAGGACTACGACCTCGGGCTCGGCGCCGCGCGCACGCTTGAGGTGCCCATGCCGCTCAGCTCGATGGTGCACCAGCTGATCCAGACGGCCATCGGCCACGGCTTCGCCGAAGAGGACTACGCCGCCCTCTACGAGGTCGAGGCGCGCGCCGCGGGGCTCCCGCTGCGCGACTAGCGCCGGGGTTCCGGACGGCGGCGGCCCGGTGGGGGCCGCCGCCGTCCGCTGTTTTCGGGCAGGTGTTCTCCGGTGAACTCCGCCTGTGAAGCCGCCGCTCTCCGGACCGCCCGGAGCTGTCTCCGCAGCTCCGGACCGCCCGGAGCTGCGGAGACACGATCGCGACCTTCCTGTCACTAGCCAGTGTTACCGCCAAGTGCTACTAGTGGGTTCTGCTCACGACCCGCTCACCGACGACCGGGGTCGCTGAAGCCCGCGCGCTCCACGTCCGGTCCGCTATTGCGGCCCGCCTCGTCCGGTCCGCCGCCGCCGCCGCGCCTACCCCCCAGCCCTCCGCGAAGGACGACGCACATGCCCGCTGTGCTAGGAGTGTTCCTGCCCGCCGCTCTCGCGATCATCATGTTCGGCCTAGGTCTAGGTCTCGCCCTGGACGACTTCCGGCGTGTCGCCGTTCATCCCAAGGCCGCGATTCTGGCGCTGATCTGCCAGATCGTGATCCTTCCCCTCATCTGCTTCGGGCTGGTCCTCCTCTTCGGCCTCGCACCGGGCCTCGCCGTCGGCATGATGCTGCTGGCCGCCTCCCCGGGAGGCACCACCGCCAACCTCTACAGCCATCTCTTCGGCGGGGACGTCGCCCTCAACATCGCACTGACGGCCGTCAACTCGGTCATCGCGGTCGTCACCCTGCCGCTCGTGACCAACTTCGCCGTCGGCTACTTCTACCAGGGTGGCAACGCGGTCGGCCTGCAGCTCGACAAGACGGTGCAGGTGTTCGCGATCGTCCTCGTGCCGGTCGCGCTCGGCATGTTCGTCAAGGCGAGAGCCCCCCGCTTCGCGGCCCGCATGGACAACCCGGTGCGCATCGCCTCCGGCGTCATCCTGTTCGCGGTGGTCGCCACCGCGATCTACCAGGACCGGCACAACATGATCGGATACATCGCCGCCGTCGGCGTCATCACGCTTCTCTTCAGCGTCGTCAGCCTCGCGGTCGGCTACTGGGTGCCGCGCCTCGGCGGAGTCGATCGGCGGCAGGCCATCGCCTCCTGCATGGAGATCGGCATCCACAACAGCACCCTGGCCATCACCATCGGCCTCAGCCCCACCCTGCTCAACAACAGAGAGATGGCCATTCCCGCCGCGGTCTACGGCATCCTCATGTTCTTCACCGCCGCTGCCGCGGGCTTGTTGGTACGGCGCAGCGCCGCCGGCCGTGAGGAGACCGCCGCCGCCACCTGACGTGCTCTTCGATCCTGTTCAAACAGTGAGACCGAGTCCCGTCGATGACATCGTGCTTCATGTGGGGGCGTGGGCGACGGCCGGGATCGCCGCGAAGATGAAGGGGGTGACGGTCGAGGCCGACGCACCCGCCGAGGCACAATGACATTGTGGCCCATGTAGAGACGACGGTGACCGTCGAGGCCGGCGCATCCGCCGAGCGTGTGTTCGCCGTGCTCACCGACTGGCCCCGGCACCGCGAATGGATGGTGCTGACCACGGCCGAGGTGACCGAGGGCGACGGCAGAAGCGTCGGCAGCCGTCTCGCCGCCTTCAGCGGCCTTCGCCCGGCCGGGTTCCTCGACACGATGACCATCACCCGCTGGGAGCCGCCCCACGTGGTGGCGGTCGAGCACACCGGCCGCCTCATCCGCGGCACCGGCGTGTTCCACGTGCGCGACACCGCCCCCGGCACCTCGACGATCTCGTGGTCGGAGTCCCTCGACCTCCCCTTCGGCCCGATCGGCCGGGCCGGCTGGATCCTCGCCGGCCCCCTGAGCGAGGCGCTCCTGCGGACATCACTCCGCCGCCTCGCCCACCTGTCCGCCACCCGCCCGTGAGCTGAGCGGACCTGGCGGCGATGACACAATCCCCACCTGCCCGCGAAGCGCGAGGTTCGCCCGGCACCACGCGACGCCCAAGCCCCCGTGCGAGACTTCGCCCGCTGCCGCCACCCGCCTGTGAAGTGCCACTGGCCGCGCCGAACGCTCGCTACCGCCCCGAGAGGCCGGAACCCCGCCGGTGACGAGTGAGCGGAACGCCCCGCGACCTGGGCGTTGGTCGATCTCGGAGTGTTTGCCGCCTATGCGGGGCATGGGTCGTTCATGGGAACTCTACTGTGGATTCTTGCCGTGGCCCTGGTGATCGGGGGCGTTTACGTGCTCGTCGCGCGCCGCGATGTCATCTGGGGGATCGTGCTGATCGTGCTCGGGCTGCTCGTCGGCCCGGGTGGCGTGAGCCTCTTCAACGTGTGAGCGGGCCGGTCACCGGCGCGGGCGCGGTGACGCCTGCCGCGGCCCTGGGCGGTCCGAGCGGAAGTCGCCATGGTGGCGGGTGTTCCTCCGCGCCTGTGATCACCGTAAATGACGATCATGGGCACGCGCGCTAGAGCGCCCGCCGGGGACGCGCCCCGGAGAGGAACGGCCCGCCCGCCGCTCAAACGCCGCCGCCCCGCAGCCGCAGGCCAGGAGGCACGATGACCGCGGGACCGGACCCGGTGGGCGTGCCGATACGACTGCAGACGTGGCTGGAGCGGGTGACGGGCCTGGCCGGCGCGTGCCGCCCGGCCGGGAACGCGCCGCTACCAGTGCAGGACGGTGACCAACCGGACGCCGACGCCGCGGGCAACCTGCAATAGGCGCAGCAACGGCCCGCAGGCGAACGCCGGCGGCAGCCCGCCGGCACACCGCCCCCGGCTGAGGCGTGCGGTGCACCGCCGGCGGTCGCGCGCCAGGCTGTGAACGGGGTGTTCGCCCTCGGTCTCCAGCCGCCTTCTCCGGGTGTCATGGGCGCCGGATGGGGTCAGCGGCCCTGGCGTAGTTCTTCGTTGATGCGCAGTGCCTCGGCGAGCTGGTCTTCCAAGATGATGATGCGGCAGGCCGCCTCCAGGGCGGTGCCGGCGTCAACGAGCTCGCGGGCGCGAGCGGCCAGGCGCAGCTGGTAGCGGGAGAAGCGGCGATGGCCGCCCTCCGACCGCAGCGGCGTGATCAGCTTGGCGGCGCCGAGACTGCGCAGGAACGCCTGGGTGACACCGAGGATCTCAGCGGCCCGGCCCATGCTGTAGGCGGGGTAGTCCTCATCGTCAAACCGGAGCTCGGGACTGTCTTGCGAGGCGCCGACCGGCCCGTGGCTGTGGCGGGGCCGGTCTCGCCCGGAGCCGGTGGACGAAGCCTGGTGTGTTTGATCCATACAACCTTCCCAAATGCGGGCAGGGGCCCCGGCGCCATGATGCGCCGGGGCCCGAATGAGGTTTAACACCATCGACCGGTCATGAGACCGGTTCACCTATTTCCGCACCAGCCGCCCGATACGGCGGGGGTGCTGGGATCGCATAAGCGTGACCGTAGACCACCGTCCTGTTCGTGGAGCTGCGGTGCCCGTCCGGCGTCTCGTGGCCGACGACGGGCCGATCCTGATGGCGTTTAACACTCCTTCCGATTTATCCCTACGTCGACCCCTCGACAGCTGTGTCGACTTCCTACGGCGGCAGCGCGTCCACCGCCCCGGCCCTTCTTTCAACTGCACTGGCCGCGGCAATCCGACCTTCTGCCCTCTCTCACTTCAATCTTGCTGTCCACGTGCGTCCGGGCAGCTCATCGTGATGCTCTTCCTGCTACCCTCGTGGATTCATCCCTTGCGATGACAGGAACTCTACCCCCGCCCAGCGCAAATGTCTAGCGTGACCGCTAGAGATTTTCTTTCTGGCAAATGGCAGTAAACAGCCATCATGCGCCTGGACATCGCGGACGCCGTCGACCTGTGGGGCTACGAGCCCGCGGTGTACGCCCTCGGCTCGAACAGCCGGGTGCGCGGCCACGCCGCCCGCGCCGACTTGGGGTGGAGCCCGAAGCACACCTCCGTGGAGAAGCACGTCCGCACCGCTACGACCTCCGGCGGCTGAGCCACGTCCGCTCCCGGTGAACCGGCGGCTGAAGTACGTCCGCACCGCCACGACCCCCGGCGGCTGAAGCACGTCCGCTCCGGCGAACGGCAGCCGCAGCCGCCCGGCCGGGGCGTCAGCGGGGGCTCCCGCCCGCACGGGCCCGCCCGCACGGGGCGCCGCCCGTGCGGGCGAGGGGCAAGCGGGCTTTCGCCGTACGAGGGTCAGGACGTCGCGGCCCACCGGGTGACGACGTCGTCGAGCACGTCGAGGGCGAGTGCCCCGTTGCCCAGGGCCTGGCGGTGGAACTCCTTGATGTCGAAGCGCGCCCCGAGTGTGCCGCGGGCCTCGCGGCGGATGCGGTCGATCTCGCGGCGGCCGATCATGTAGGCGAGGGCCTGGCCGGGCCACGAGATGTAGCGTTCGACCTCGCTGATGATGTTCGCCTCGTAGGTCGCGGTGTTGGCGAGCATGTAGGCGACCGCCTGCTGCCGGGTCCAGCCGAAGTGGTGCAGCCCGGTGTCGACGACGAGGCGGCACGCCCGCCAGGCATCCGTCGAGATCATGCCGAGCCGCTGCAGGTCGGAGCTGTAGAGGCCCATCTCGTCGGCGAGCCGCTCGGCGTAGAGCCCCCAGCCCTCCACATAGGCGGTGATTTTGGTGCCGAGGAAACGCCGGAAGTCGGGCAGGTCCTTGAGCGTCTGCGACACTGCGATCTGCAGATGGTGACCGGGGATGCTCTCGTGGAAGGTGATGGCCTCGTATTCGAAGCGGGAGCGTTCGCCGGGGTTGACCGTCGCGACACGGTGGATGCCCGGCCGGGAGCCGTCGACCGCCGGCGGCCGGTAATACGCCGCGGGGGCGTTCCCCGCCTCGAATTCGTCCATCTCCTCGGTCACGCACGCGGGGATGTCGTAGGCGGGGAACCAGTCTCCGGCCGCCGCGGTCGCACGCCCGAGGGCCTCGTCCACAAAGCGCACCATCTCCGCCGACGAGGAGAAACGGAGCGCCTGGTCGTCGCGGAGGTTGCTCAGGATGTCCGGCACCGAGGTGGTGCCGAACACTCGCCCGCCGATCTCCGCGTATTCCTCGCGGAGGCGGGCGATCGCGTCGAGCCCGATCCGGTGGATCTCCTCTGGCGTCAGCGTGGTCGTGGTGTGCCGGCGTACGGCGTCCTCGTAGGCGGCGCCCCCGCCGGGGATGTGGCAGACGCCCACCTCGTCCTCGCCTCGCGCGACCGGTAGCAGTTCCTGCTCAAGGGTGTCGCGCAGGCGCCGCAGGGCCGGCCGCACCCGTTCGGCGACCAGCCGGGCCGCCTCGTCGCGGTACGGCAGAGCCGGCTCGCCGCCCGAGGCCACCGGCTTCAGCAGCGGATCGGCGGCGACGTCGCCCGCGAGATATCCGTCGAGCTGCCCGATCGCCTGGCGCACCCCGGCGCGCACCGGAAACCGGCCCTCCTCCTTGGCCGCGAGGTAGACCCCGCGCCACCCGTCGAGGTAGTCGCCGATCCCGCCGAGGCGGGACAGGTAGTCTCCGGCGCGCTGCGCGTCGGTCACGGTGAGGAAGGCCACCGAGTGCAGCATCTCGATCTGCGGCCCGATGATGCTCGCGGTCACCGCCACGTCGCGCAGGCCGTGCTCCAGTTCGGTACGGCTGTCGCCGAGCGCCCTGGCCAGGCTCCGCGCCGTCACCGTGTCGGCCTCGCCGAGCGTCTCCTGCGGGATCCCGGCCAGCGCCGTCTCGATCCGGGTGAGCTCGCCGACGAGCGCCGCGCGAGCGGGGCGCCCCGGGTCGGGCACCAGGGCGTCGTATCCGCCCACCCCGAGCATGGACGCCTCGAACGGCTCGGCCGCCATCGCCGTGGCGAAGTAGTCGTCACCGAGCTCCCGCAGCCGTGCGTTCCCGCCGTCGTCCCCCGCCGAACCCATCGAACCTCCTGCGCCACCCGTCGCGTGCGTATCGCCTGTCGCGTACCAGGGGTGATTATTGGATGTCCTATAACGCGCGGTCAACGATTACGGGCATCGGCCGCGGTCACGCGCCCGTGGACCGGATCCCGCGTCCGACCGGATCTTGCTTGACGTTCAAACGCGGGCATTTGTAGACTAAACAGGTAGGAAATATAGGTAGCGGGCAAGGAGTGCCAGCGTCAAGCCCCGGCTAGCTGGCCGGCAACCCTCCACTGTGGCGGGGTGCCCCGGGGGGAAGCCAGGTGGCGTGAGACCGGGCATCGCGCGGAGGTCCCGGAGCAGCGCCACAAGCACAGATGCCTCGACTTGTGTCGAGGGTGGAGATTGCCATGGTGCGACCTTGCAAGTCCGTTGACACCTGGGCCGAGGCGGACGTTCGCCGTGCCCGGCCCCTTTATCTCAAGCACCCCACGCGTCTTCCGCGTCGTTCCGGGTGACGGCCATGCCTCACCCGGAATCGCGGGCCGTCCGGCGGCCGGGAGAACCCCGCGAAGCCGCGACCGGTTCCATAGATGCACCTTCACCTGGGACGCCACACCCATGCACGGCTCCCTCCACGGTCCACCACCGCGGGACCGTATGCACAAATGCTCGACGGGAATTCTCGGCGGAGAGTCAGATGAATTTGATAGGGCGTAAGAGCGAATTCGACCGGCTGCGACGAGCTTATGAACAGTGCGCCAAGCGCAGGGGAGCCGTGGTGACCCTGGCGGGTCCCGTCGCAAGCGGCCGCACCGTCCTGCTCGGCGAGTTCTCCGACTACGCCGCGACCTCGGGCGCCACCGTACTCAGCGCGAGCGGATCGCTCATGGAGAGAGACCACCCGCTGGCGGTGTTCCGCCAGTTCTTCCAGGTGCCGGGCGTCGACGCCGAGGCGGCGGGACGCGTCGGCTGGATGCTGGACAACTGGACCTTCGCCCGCGGCCCGTCGGTCCTCGACCCCGGCCCGGCAGGCTCGATCCCGCCCGGCATGCTGCAAGGGCTCTGCGCCGTGATTCTGACACTCGCCGGGCGCGCCCCCGTCGTGCTCTGCGTGGACGACGCCCACCACGCCGACCCGCAAACGCTCGACCTGCTGCTCTATCTGGTGCGCCGCATCCGGTCGGCACCCGTCCTCGTCGTGCTGACCGAACGCGAGTCCGCGGTGCCCGTCAACCCCGAGTTCGGCGCCGAGCTCGCCTGCCAGCCCCATCATGAGCATGTACGGCTGGAGCCTTTGTCACCGGAGTCCGTGAGTGAGGCCGTCGCCGCGCGGCACGGCGAGGGTGCCGCGCGGCGCCTCACTCGCGACATGCACGACCTGAGCGGCGGAAACCCGCTGCTCGTCGGCGCCCTGCTCGACGACTACGAGGAGGCGGCGCGGCGCGACCCTGCGGCCCCGCCTGAGCGCCCGGTCGCCGGTGCGGCGTTCCACCGCGCCCTGCGCAGCCGCGCCTACCGGCTGGGGCGGCCCGCGGGCGGTGCGGAGGGAGACGCCGCGAGCGAGCGGGAACCGGGGCGGCTGCTCGCCGGGCTGCTCGGCGAGGGAACGCAGGCGGCGGCTCGTGCCGTACAGGCTCTTGGGGCTTTGACGGCAGGTTCGCGGGCCGCGTCCGGGCCGGGCCGGGAGGCCGGGGCCGCCGAACCCCTGCGGAGACTGAGGGCGATCCGTCCCGGGGAGGTCGCCGTCCCGGCGAACACGGTCCTATGCACGAGCAGGGGCACGTCCGCTGCGCCTCCGCTCCGCGGCCTTGTGCGGAAGGACGACACCGACCTGTTGTTACCGGAGGCGGGGAAGGTGCCGCACGTCGCCGTGCCCGGTCCGCTGCGGTCCGGCACCGCGGCGCGATATGTGAAGTACCTCTCCTGGCACGGCAGGGAGGAAGAGGCGCTGGGCTCCCTGCGCCGCCTGGAGGAGGCGGGCCACACCCCCGGGACGGACCGGAACGGGGCGGTTCAAGCCGCCCGCGACTGGGTCGCCTTCTGGTATCCCGATCTGCGCGCCGAGGTGGCGTCCCACGCCCGGACAGACGCGGCGCACGGCCGGGTGACCACCTCCCGAAGAGCCGTCGATGCGGCAAGCGGGTGGAAGGTGCTGTCGGCTCTGATGGCGGACGGCGACGGGGAGCAGGCGGTCGCGAGGGCGGAGGCGGTGCTGGAGAGCTGCCCGATGGGCACGGGCGCCCTGGAGACGCTCATCACGGCGCTCAGCACGCTGATCTACGCCGACCGCGCGGACCGCGCCGCCCGCTGGTGCGAGCCGCTGCTCGAACAGACCACGATCCACTGCAGCCCGAGCTGGCAGGGCATGTTCGCCGCCGTGCGCGCCGAGACGGCGATACGGCTCGGCAAGCCGCACATGGCCGAGGAGTGCGTCCGGGCCGCCATCACCCACATCCGCCTGGAGAGCTGGGGGGTGGCCATCGGAGTGCCGTTCGCCACGATGGTCACGGCCAAGGTCGCGATGGGCAAATATGAGGACGCGGCGCGATATCTCGCGGTTCCCGTGCCGGATGCCATGTTCCGCACCCCCGCCGGGCTGCACTACCTGCACGCCCGAGGTGCATACCATCTCGCCTGCGGCAGGCACGAGACGGCACTGGCCGACTTCGAACGCTGCGGCGCGCTCATGGCGGCGTGGGGGATCGACCACCCCGGCCTGGTGCCCTGGCGGGTCGGCGCCGGCCGCGCCAACCTGGCGATGGGCCGCACCACGGCGGCAAGGGCACTCGCCGACGAGCAGCTGCTACGCCTCCCGCCCGGCTCCTTCCGCACCCGCGGGCTGGCCCTGCGGCTGCGCGCCGCGGTGGTGAGCGCGCCGGAGCGGCCCGCGCTGCTGGAGAAGGCGGCGGAGATCCTCCGCGTCGCCGGCGACCGGTTCGAGCTGGCCCACACGCTGGCCGACCTGAGCGCCGCCCACCACGACCTCGGCGACACGGCGCTGGGCCGCGCGGTCGAGCACCGCGCGTTGCGCATCGCACGTGCCTGCCGGGCCGAACCACTCCGCGAGAGCCTCAGCCGCACCCTGCTCAGTGCCGGTCAGGCCGGGGGCGGCCCGGGGCTGGGGAACGGGGCAATGGTGGGGGCGCGGGGCATCCGGGCGGGGGCGGGCACACCCGACCTCAGCGACGCGGAACGCCGCGTCGCCGCACTGGCCGCCCAGGGGTTCACCAACCGGCAGATCTCCACCAAGCTCTACATCACCGTGAGCACGGTCGAGCAGCACTTGACGCGGATCTATCGCAAGCTGGGTGTCTCCCGCCGCATCGACCTCGCCAACCTGGAGGCCGACCTGGCCGGGTAGAGCCGTCCCCACCGGGGGCGGCTGCGTAATGCGGTCGCCCCCGGCAGGGTTGTTTCGCGGTGGGGCCAGTCCTGTCGGCCCCTTTTTCCGCTGGTTGATTGCGGCGAATATATTCCATCCGTCCCCTCGGAAAAAGGGATTTCCGGGAATCGGAGAGCCCGTATATTAGGCATGCCCTTGCGGGGTTCTTCCGTGAGGTCGATTTCTCGTGCCTTCCTTTCGATGGCGGACCCCTCTAGATACCCCGAAAGGGTCGAATAGGGGATAAGAGGGGCTGGTAGGGGTGCCCCGGAAGCCCGAGAACCGCCAGGATTTACCTCAGTCCGGAGCAATTCTCATGAAGCCATCCGAGACTGAGTGAACTCTTTCACTCCACGTTCCGTGACGGGTGAGGGATTCGACATCCGGCGTAATCCGCTAAAACATGAGGGGCAGTCTGCTGTGCACGTGGTGATTTACCCCCGCACTCCCATAAACGTACGGCGCAGCCGTCGCTCACCCGGTGGGATCCCGGCAACGTGCGTCCGCAATGCCGCAGGCACCGGCCGGCGAGCGGGAAGAGGTTGAGGTGAGCGGTTCCACAGCCGCAGGCGTCGCCGTCGTCGGACTGGCCTGCAGACTGCCCGGCGCACCCGACCCCGAGGCATTCTGGCGCCTGCTCGACCGAGGCGAGTCCGCGATCAGGGAGATGCCGCCGGGACACCGCTCCCACTCTCCCGAAGGCGCCGGCATCCGCTTCGCCGCCTTCCTCGACGACGTCGCGGGCTTCGACCCCGAGTTCTTCGGCATCTCCCCGCGCGAGGCCGAGGCCATGGACCCCCAGCAGCGGCTCGCCCTCGAACTCGGCTGGGAGGCGCTGGAGGACGCCGGACTGCCCCCGGCCACGCTGGCGGGCAGCCGTACCGGAGTGTTCATCGGCGCGATGGCCTCCGACTACGCCCTGCTGCTGCACCGCGCCGGCACCGCGACCCGCCACACCCTGACCGGCCTCAGCCGCGGCGTCATCGCCAACCGCGTCTCCTACACGCTCGGGCTGCGCGGCCCCAGCCTCACCGTCGACTCCGCCCAGTCGTCGTCGCTGCTCGCCGTCCACCTCGCCTGCGAGAGCCTCCGCACCGGCGAGACCACCCTGGCCATCGCAGGCGGCGTCAACCTCAACCTCGTCCCCGAGAGCACCCGCGCCGCGGAATTGTTCGGCGGACTGTCACCCGACGGCCGCAGCTACACCTTCGACAGCCGCGCCAACGGCTACGCACGCGGCGAGGGCGGCGGGGTTGTCGTACTCAAACCCCTGGCCCGCGCCCTCGCCGACGGCGACCGCGTCTATTGCGTCATCCACGGCAGCGCCGCCAACAACGACGGCGCCACCGACGGCCTCACCGTGCCCGGCCCGGAAACCCAGGGCGAGGTCCTGCGCCTGGCCGCCGGCGCCGCCGCCGTGGACCTCGCCGACGTGCAATATGTCGAGCTGCACGGCACCGGCACCAAGACCGGCGACCCGATCGAGGCCACCGCCCTCGGCGCCGCCTACGGCGCCGCCCGCCCCCAGGGCGACCCCCTCCACGTCGGCTCCGCCAAGACCAACGTCGGCCACCTCGAAGGCGCCTCCGGCATCGTCGGCCTGCTCAAGACCGCCCTCAGCATCAGCCGGCGCCGCCTGCCCCCAAGCCTCAACTTCGACCGCCCCAACCCCCGCATCCCCCTGGACGACCTCAACCTGCGCGTGCGCACCCGGTCCGGCCCCTGGCCCCACCCCGAGCGCCCTCTGCTGGCCGGCGTCAGCTCCTTCGGCATGGGCGGCACCAACTGCCACCTCATCGTCGGCGAACCGCCCTCCCTTGGTGAAACGCAGCCGGACGACCAGGTCCGCTTCACCGGCCCGGCCGGCGAGTCCCCGCCCGTCCCGTGGGTGCTGTCGGCGAAGAGCGAGGCGGCTTTGCGCGACCAGGCGGCGCGGCTGCTCCGGCACACGGAAGAGGGGGGACCGCTCCACGCCGGCGAGGTCGCCGACATCGCGCACTCCCTGGTGACGACCCGCACGGAGTTCCGTCACCGCGCCGTCGTGGTCGGCCACGACCGGGAGACGCTGCTCGGCGGCCTGCGCGCCCTCGCGGACGGCGGCCAGTCGGCGGCCCTCGTGCGGGGCACGCGGCGTGACACCGGCGGCACCGTCTTTGTCTTCCCCGGCCAGGGCTCCCAATGGCAGGGCATGGCCCGCGAACTGGCCGAACGGTCCCCGCTGTTTGCCGCCCACCTGGCCGACTGCGCCGACGCCCTCGCCCCGCACCACGACTGGTCACTCCACGACCTCGTGTACGGCACCGCCCGCGAACCCTCCCTCGACCGGGTCGACGTGGTGCAACCGGCGCTGTTCGCCGTCATGCTGTCGCTGGCCCACGTCTGGCGTGCCCTCGGCGTCGAGCCGGGAGCCGTCGTCGGCCACTCCCAGGGCGAACTCGCCGCCGCCTGCTTCGCCGGGGCGCTCAGCCTCGACCAGGCCGCCGCCGCGGTGTCGCTCCGCAGCCACGTGCTCGCCACCCTGTCCGGCACCGGCACCGTCGCCCACATCGCCCTTCCCGCCGACCAGGTGCGCGAAAGGATCGCCCCCTGGCTCGACTCGATCAGCGTCGCCGCAGTCAACGGCCCGCACTCCACCGTCGTCTCCGGCGACCCGGCGGCCCTGGCCGAACTCCTCGCCGAACTTGGGCGGGCGGGCGTCAGGACGCGAATCGTCCCCCTCGACTACGCCTCCCACTCACCCCAGGTCGAGGCCGTGCGCGACCAGGTGCTCGACCGGCTCTCGCACCTCACACCGAAGGCCGCCGACCTGGCCTTCTACTCCACGGTGACCGGCGGCAGACTCGACACCGCACGCCTCACGGCCGGCTACTGGTATCGCAACCTCCGCCACACCGTCGAACTCCGGCAGGCCGTCGAGGCCGCCCACGCCGACGGCTACGGCGTCTTCCTGGAGAGCAGCCCCCACCCCGTGCTTGTCGGCGGCATCCGCGAGACCTTCGACGGCGTCCCCGGCCCCGCTCCCGTGGTCGCCGGCACCCTGCGCCGCGGCGAGGGCGGCCCACGGCGGTTCCTGCTCTCCCTGGCGCACCTCTACACCGCGGGCGTCGCCGTACGGTGGCCCGACGCGTTGCCCGGGGGCGCCCGCCGGGTGCCGCTGCCCACCTACGCCTTCCAGCGCCGCCACCTGTGGCTCGGCACCTCCGTTGAGACCGGGAAGGACTCGCAGTCCGCCCCGGGCCACATCCCCCCAGAGCCCGTCGCGGACGCCGAACCCGGGCTCAAGCTGCTCGAAACGGTGCGCACCGCCGCCGCGCTGGTGCTCGGGCAGGGCAGCGGCGAGGACGTCGACCCGGACGCGTCGTTCAAGGATCTCGGCCTCGACTCCCTCGGCTCGGTCGAGTTCCGCGATCGCCTCGCCGAGGCCACCGGCCTGGCGTTGCCGGCGACGCTGACCTACGACCGGCCCTCTCCGCTGGCCGTCGCCCTCCACCTCGAGAACCTCCTCACCCCCGGCTCCGGCCGGGACAGGGCCGAGGCGACGGTTCGCGAGCGCTCCGGCGAGCCGATCGCGATCGTGGCGACGAGCGGAAGGTGGCCAGGCGACGCCGACACCCCGGAGAAGCTGTGGCGGCTCCTGCTGTCCGGCACCGACGCCATCGGCCCCTTCCCCGGCAATCGCGGCTGGGACCTCGACGGCCTCTACGACCCCGACGCCGCCCGCCCCGGCACCAGCTACACCCGCCACGGCGGCTTCCTCTACGACGCCGACCGCTTCGACCCCGCCTTCTTCGGGCTGAGCCCCCGCGAGGCCACCGCGATGGACCCGCAGCAGCGGCTCCTCCTGGAGACCTCGTGGGAGCTGTGCGAACGCGCCGGCATCGACCCGGCGACCCTGCGCGGCAGCCGCACCGGCGTGTTCGTCGGCACGATGCCGCAGGACTACGGCCCCCGCCTGCACGAGGCGCCCCCCGGCTACGAGGGCCACACCCTCACCGGCAGCCTCACCAGCGTCGCCTCCGGCCGGCTCGCCTACACCTTCGGCTTCACCGGCCCGGCGCTCACCGTCGACACCGCCTGCTCGTCGTCGCTCGTCGCGCTCCACCTGTCGGTGCGTGCCCTCCGCGACGGCGAGTGCGACCTGGCCCTCGCCGGGGGTGTCACCGTGATGTCGACACCCGGCATGTTCACGGAGTTCAGCCGCCAGCGCGGCCTCGCCCCCGACGGCAGGTGCAAGCCCTTCTCCGCCGCGGCCGACGGGACGGCGTGGGCCGAGGCGGCCGGGCTGGTCATGCTGGAGCGCCTGTCCGACGCGCTGCGCCACGGGCACACCGTGCTCGCGCTGATCCGCGGCAGCGCCGTCAACCAGGACGGCGCGAGCAACGGCCTCACCGCGCCCAACGGCCCCTCCCAGGAGCATGTCATCCGCCAGGCGCTCGCCGACGCCGGGCTGCGCCCCTCCGACGTCGACGTCGTCGAGGCCCACGGCACCGGCACCACGCTCGGCGACCCCATCGAGGCCGGGGCGATCCTCGCGACCTACGGCCGGGACCGCCCCTCGGACCGGCCGCTGCTGCTCGGCTCGTCCAAGTCGAACCTCGGCCACACCCAGGCCGCCGCCGGGGTGACCGGCGTCATCGCCCTGGTGCACGCCATGCGCGACGGCACCCTGCCGCGCACCCTCCACCACGACAGCCCCTCACCCCACGTCGACTGGACCTCCGGCGGCGTCTCGGTCCTCACCGGCGTCACCCCGTGGCCCGCCACCGGCCGCCCACGCCGGGCGGGGGTGTCGTCCTTCGGCATCAGCGGCACCAACGCACACCTCATCCTCGAACAGGCACCCGACGTGCCCGACGAGCAGACGGTGCGGCAGAGCCGGCATGACGTGGCCGGCCGGGGGACGGAAGCGACCGGCGCCCCTGTGCCGTGGGTGTTGTCGGCCGCGTCCGAGGAGGCGCTACGCGGGCAGGCCGTACGGCTCCGCGAGCACCTGGCCGCCGCCCCAGGGGTGAGCGCCGCCGACGTCGGCCTGTCGCTCGCCACCACCAGGGCGAGCTTCGAGCACCGCGCCGTGCTCACCGGGAACGACCGCGCACAACTCCTCGCCCGGCTCGGCCACCTGGCCGACGGCGGAACACCCGGCTTGATCACGGGGGCCGCGGTCAAGGGTGCGGGGCCGAGCCGTACCGCCTTCCTCTTCACCGGGCAGGGCAGTCAGCGGCCCGGCATGGGGGCGGAGCTCTACCGTGCCCATCCTGTCTTCGCCAGAGCACTCGACGAGGTCGACGCCGCGTTCGGAGACCACCTGGCCGGAGGGGCCTCGATCCGCGAAATCATGTTCGCCGAGCCGGGCACACCCGAGGCCGCCGCGCTCGACACGACGGAGTTCGCCCAGCCCGCGCTCTTCGCGCTGGAGGTCGCCCTCCACCGGCTCGTCGAGTCCTTCGGGGTGCGGGCCGGTCACCTCGTCGGCCACTCCGTGGGCGAACTCGCCGCCGCCCACGTCGCCGGAGTGCTGTCACTGGCCGACGCCGCCGCGCTGGTCGCCGCCAGGGGGCGGCTCATGCAGGCTCTTCCCGCTTCAGGGGCGATGGCGGCGCTTCAGATCTCCGAGGCGGAAGCCGTACCGCTGCTGAAGGGGCACGCCGGCCGCGTCTCCCTCGCGGCGGTCAACGGCCCGGCCTCGGTGGTGGTCTCGGGCGATGCCGACCTCGTGGACCTGATCGAGAGCCAGGTGCGTGAGCGCGGGCGCAAGACGCGCAGGCTGCGCGTCAGCCACGCCTTCCACTCGCCGCACATGGACGCGATGCTTGAGGACTTCCGCGCGGTCGCCGAGACGCTCACGTTCGCCCCGCCCCGCCTCCCCGTCGTCTCCAACGTGACCGGCCGCCTCGCCACGGCCGCCGAACTCACCGGCCCCGGCTACTGGGTGCGGCACATCCGCGACGCCGTACGCTTCCACGACGGCCTGCGCACCCTCCACGACCTCGGCGTCACCGCCTATCTCGAACTCGGTCCCGACGCCGTCCTGACCGCCTTGGCGAACACCTCTCTGGACGACTCCGCCGCCGTGTTCGCCCCGCTGCTGCGCGCCGACCGGCCGGAGGCCGAGGCGTTCGCCGAGGGGCTCGCCCGAGCACACGTGCACGGCCTGCCGGTGGAGTGGCGGAGCGCCTTCGCCGGCACCGCCGCGAAGGTCGTCGACCTGCCCACCTACGCATTCCAGCGCCGCCGCTACTGGCTGGACACCCCCGCCCCGCACGGGAAGGCGAGCCGGATCGGGCTGGAGGACGCCGGGCATCCGCTGCTCGGGGCCACCGCAAAGCTGGCGGGAGGCGGCGGCACACTCCTCACCGGCCGGGTGTCCACCCGCACCCACCCGTGGCTGGCCGACCACGCCGTGCACGGCGAGGTCCTGCTTCCCGGCACCGCCTTCCTGGAACTGGCTCTCCACGCCGCCGCCCGGACCGGGGGCGGGCAGGTGGAGGAGCTCACCCTGGAGGCCCCGCTGCCGCTGCCGGATCACAGGACGGCCGACCTCCAGGTGTTCGTCGCCCCCGCCGACGAGGAGGGCCGCCGCGGCCTCACCGTGCATTCGCGTACGGCGGAGCCCGAGCGTTCGAACACGTCAGCCGAGGGAGAGTCCGGGTGGACTCGCCACGTGACCGCCGTGCTCGCTCCCATAGCCGGTGGCCCCCCTCAGACGACCCGCACGGGTGCCGCCTGGCCGCCCGCGAACGCCGAAGCGGTCGACGTGGCCGACCTCTACGACCGGTTGGCCGGCCGGGGCTACGGCTACGGCCCGGCCTTCCGAGGCGTGAGTGCGGTGTGGCGCACCCCGGACGCGGTGTACGCGGACGTGGTGGCAGGTGACGGCGACCAGGTGAGCGAGTCCGTGGGGTTCAACGCCCACCCCGCCCTGCTCGACGCCGTGCTGCACGCCGCCATCGGTGTCGCCCTCGACGCCCACGGCGAACCGGAGGACACGGCAGGCGACGTGCGCACGCTGCTGCCGTTCGTGTGGAACGGCGTGGCCCTGCACGCGGCCGGGGCCGGACATCTGCGGGTCCGCGTCACACGATCGGCCGCCGACCGGGTGGCGATCGAGGCGTGGGACGCCGAAGGGGCACCGGCCGTGACCGTCGAGTCCCTCACGTTGCGGCCGACCGCCAAGCCGGGGGGCAGGGCACGGACGGCTGTGCCGTACACGGTCGAGTGGAACGCGCAGCCGTCGACGGAGCCCTTGCTCGCGACACCGCCGGTCGTGATCGGAGACGCTCCTCTCGCTCGTGTGCTCGCGCCGGCCGGGGAGGCTGCGTTCGTCCGCTGCCCCGACCTGGCCACCCTGCGCGCGGCGCTCGCCGGCGGTGCCACGCCCCCGCCGTTCGTGCTGGTGCCCGTCGCAGGCGAGGGGCCGATGCCCGAGGCCGCGAGGGAGCTCGCGGCGCGCGTGCTTACCCTCGTGCGGGAGTGGCAGGCCGACGACACGTTCGCGGCGGCGACGCTGGTGCTGGTCACCGGCCGGGCCGTCACCACCCACCAGGGGGAGGACGTGCTCGACCCTGCGGCGGCGGGAGTGTGGGGGCTGGTCCGCACCGCGCAGACGGAACACCCCGGCCGCTTCGTGCTGCTGGACGTCGACGAGACGCCCGAGTCGTGGGCGGCGGCCGGATGTGCGCTCGCCACAGGTGAGACTCAGCTCGCGGTGCGGCGCGGCGAGGTCCTCGCGCCGAGGCTCGCGCTTCCGGGCCCCGACGACGCGCTCCGGCCGCCCGGCGCGGGCGCCTGGCGGCTCGACGTCACCACTCCCGGCACCCTGGCCAACCTCGCGCTGCTGCCGGCACCCGAGGCCGAGCGCGAGCTCGCGCCGGGCGAGGTGCGGGTCGCGCTGCGCGCGGCGGGGCTGAACTTCCGCGACGTGCTCATCGCGCTCGGCATGTATCCGGGCGGCGCCCGCATCGGGGCCGAAGGCGCGGGCGTCGTGCTGGAGGTCGGCGAGGGGGTGACCGGCCTGGCGCCGGGCGACCGGGTCATGGGCCTCTTCCACGGCACCGCGGGACCGGCCGCCGTCACCGACCGCCGCTACCTCGCCCCCATGCCCGCCGGGTTGACGTTCGCGCAGGCGGCAGCCGTACCCGTCGTCTATCTCACCGCCTACCACGGCCTGGCGGACCTCGCCGGGCTGCGCCCCGGCGAGCGGCTTCTCGTGCACGCCGCCACCGGCGGTGTCGGGACAGCCGCCGTGCAGCTCGCCCGCCACTGGGGTGCGGAGGTCTACGGCACGGCCTCGCCGGCCAAGTGGCCTGCCCTCCGGGCCCAGGGCCTGGCCGACGACCACATCGCCTCCTCACGCACCGTCGAGTTCGCGGACCGGTTCCGCGCGGCGACCGGCGGGCGCGGAGTGGACGTGGTGCTGAACA
Source organism: Sinosporangium siamense (assembly GCF_016863435.1). Classification (GTDB taxonomy): domain Bacteria; phylum Actinomycetota; class Actinomycetes; order Streptosporangiales; family Streptosporangiaceae; genus Sinosporangium; species Sinosporangium siamense. Next base: position 40,113 of record NZ_BOOW01000041.1, on the reverse strand, counting down.
CGCTGGCGCACGAGTTCACCGACGCGTCGCTGGAGCTGCTGGCCGACGGCGGCAGGTTCATCGAACTCGGCAAGACCGACCAGCGCGACCCGCAGGACGTGGCGGCGCGGCACCGAGGGGCCTCCTACCAGGCATTCGACCTGTTCGACGTGGACCGCGACCGCGTCGGGGAGCTGCTCGGCGAGCTGGCCGCGCTGTTCGAGAGCGGTGTGCTCGACCCGCCGCGGGTGACCGCTTGGGACGCCCGGCACGCCCACCACGCCCTGCGGCACCTCAGCCAGGCCCGGCACACCGGCAAGCTCGTGATCACCTTCCCCGCTCCGCTCGACCCGGACGGCACGGTGCTCGTCACGGGAGGCACCGGCACCCTCGGCGGCCTCACCGCACGTCACCTCGTCACCCGCCACGGCGCACGCCACCTGCTGCTGGCCTCCAGACGCGGGCCCGCCGCCGACGGCGCGGCGGAACTTCAGGCCGAGCTCGCCGCCCTCGGCGCACAGGTGCGGATCACGGCGGCCGACGTCGCCGACCGGGCGCAGCTCGCCGCACTCCTCGGCGAGGTGCCCGCCGAGCACCCGCTGACGGCGGTCGTGCACACGGCGGGTGTGCTCGACGACGGGCTCACCGGCTCGCTCACCACCGCGCAACTCGACCGGGTGTTCGCCGCCAAGTCCGACGCCGCCTGGAACCTGCACCACCTCCTCGGCGATCGTGACCTGTCCGCCTTCGTGCTGTTCTCCTCGGCGGTCGGCCTCCTCGGCAACGCGGGCCAGGCCAACTACGCCGCCGCGAACTCCCTCCTCGACGCCCTCGCCGTGCAGCGGCACACACGCGGCCTGCCCGCCACCTCCCTCGCCTGGGGCCACTGGGAGCAGGCCAGCGGCCTCACCGGCCACCTCGGCGCGACGGACCTGGCGAGACTCGCCAGAGGCGGCCTGGCCCCCATGCCGACCGGCCACGCGCTCGATCTGCTCGACGCGGCCCTCGCCGCCCCAGGACCGCTGCACGTGACCGCCGCACTCAACCCGTCCGCCGACGCGTCGCCGCTGCTCAGCGGGCTTGTGCGGAGGCCGGCGCACCGCCGCGCCGCGGCCCCCGCGGCAGCCGCCCCGCAGGGTCTCGGCGACCTCGCCGGCCTGCCCGAGGCCGAGCGGCGCCGCCGCCTGCTGCACCTCGTGCGGAGTACGGCGGCAGCCGTGCTCGGCCACCCCTCACCGGAGGCGATCAAGCCCGACCGGGGGTTCCTCGACGCCGAGTTCGACTCCCTCAGCAGCATCGAGCTGCGCAACAGGCTCACCGCCGCCACCGGCCTGCGCCTGCCCACCACCCTGACCTTCGACCACCCCACCCCGGAGGCGGTCGCCGGCCATCTGCACACGCTGCTGGCCCCGCCGCCCCCTGAGGCCGACCCCCTCGCCGACCTCGACCGGCTCGAAGCGGCCCTGCTGGACGGCGTCGGCGCCGCGGTGCGCGAACAGGCCGCACGCAGGCTCGGCGACCTGCTGGGCCGGCTCGGCGGCCCCGGCGGGCTTGCCGGCGGCCCCTCCGACTTCGACGCCGACGCCATCGCAGCCGCCGGCAACGACGAACTGTTCGACCTCATCGACAACGAGCTCAAGCTCTCGTGACCGGCATCCAAGAAGGTGGATCACGCATGACGGACGAAGAGAAGCTCCGTTCCTACCTCAATCGGGTCACCGTACAGCTCCAGCAGACCCGCAGGCGCCTCCACGACGTGGAGTCCGCGGGGAGCGAGCCGATCGCGATCGTCGGCATGGCCTGCCGTTTCCCCGGCGGGGCGGACTCACCGGCGGCCCTGTGGGACCTGGTGCTCGCCGAACGCGACGCCATCGGCCCCTTCCCCGCCGACCGAGGCTGGGACACCGACGGCGTCTACGACCCGGACCCGGACCGCAGCGGCAAGACCTACCTGAGGGAAGGGGGTTTCCTCTACGACGCCGCCGGGTTCGACGCCGACTTCTTCGGCATCTCGCCGCGCGAGGCCCTCGCCGCCGACCCCCAGCAGCGGCTCCTGCTGGAGACCGCCTGGGAGACGCTGGAGAACGCCGCCGTCGACCCGCTGGGTTTGCGCGGCAGCGACACCGGCGTGTTCGTCGGGGTCATCGCCCAGGACTACGGCCCGAGCCTGCACCACGTGCCCGCCCGGCAGACCGACGGCTACGTCCTCACCGGCACCACGTCGAGCGTCGCCTCCGGCCGCATCGCCTACTCCTTCGGACTCGAAGGCCCCGCCGTCACCGTCGACACCGCCTGCTCGTCGTCCCTCGTCGCCGTCCACCTCGCCGTCCAGGCCCTCAGAGCCGGCGAATGCTCCCTCGCACTCGCCGGCGGCGCCACCGTGCTCGCCACACCCGGCATGTTCATCGAGTTCAGCCGCCAGCGCGGCCTCGCCCCCGACGGCCGCTGCAAGGCGTTCTCCGCCGCCGCCGACGGCACCTCGTGGGCCGAGGGCGTCGGCCTCGTCGCCCTCACCCGCCTGTCCGACGCCCGCCGCCTCGGCCACCGCGTGCTCGCGGTCATCCGCGGCTCCGCCGTCAACCAGGACGGCCGCAGCAGCCAGCTGACCGCCCCCAACGGCCCCTCCCAGCAGCGCGTCATCAGGCAGGCGCTCGCCTCGGCCGGGTTGTCGGGGACCGAGGTCGACGCCGTCGAGGCGCACGGCACGGGGACCGCCCTCGGCGACCCGATCGAGGCGCAGGCCATCCTCGCGACGTACGGCAGAGGCCGGGAAGGCGGCGAACCGCTCTGGCTCGGGTCGTTCAAGTCCAACGTGGGACACGCCCAGGCTGCTGCGGGTGTGGGGGGCGTCATCAAGATGGTGCAGGCCATCCGGCACGGGATCCTGCCGCGCACCCTCCACGCCGGCGAGCCGTCGCCGCATGTGGACTGGTCGGCCGGGTCGGTGGAGCTGCTCACCGAGACGCGCCCCTGGCCGCAGACCGGCCGTCCGCGGCGGGCCGGGGTGTCGGCGTTCGGCGTGAGCGGCACCAATGCCCACGTGATCGTGGAGCAGGCACCCGAGGAGGCGCCGGCGCTGTCCGGAGGTCCTTCCGGGGTGACGCTTCCGTGGGTGTTGTCGGCGCGGTCGCCCGAGGCGCTGACCGGGCAGGCACGGAGGCTCACGGCATTGGTGACCGGCTCGGGGGAGGTGTCGCCTGGCGATGTGGGGTGGTCGCTGGCGACGTCCCGGGCGGCGCTGGAGGAGCGGGCCGTGGTGGTGGCGGCCGAGCGGGAGGGCTTCCTGGCGGGGCTCGCGGAGCTGGCCCAGGGGGTGCCCGTCGGGCAAATCTCCTGGGTGGGCGAGGCGACGGCTGTCGTGCGGGGACGGGCCGGGGGCGGGCTCGCGTTGTGGTTCACCGGTCAGGGCTCGCAGCGGGCCGGGATGGGGCGGGAGCTGCACGCCCGGTTCCCGGTGTTCGCGGCGGCGTTCGACGAGGCGGTCACGGAGTTGGACCGGCACTTGGCGGGGCACGTTTCGCATCCGGTGACGGCGGTGGTGTTCGGGGAACCGGGCACCGAGGGGCTGCTGGATCGGACCGTTTATGCGCAGGCGGGGCTGTTCGCGGTGGGCTACGGCCTGTTCCGGCTGCTGGAGTCGTATGGGGTGCGTCCGGACTACGTGTCGGGGCATTCGATCGGTGAGCTGACGGCCGCGTGTGTGGCCGGGGTGTGGCCACTGGCGGAGGCGGCGCGGCTGGTGGCGGCTCGTGGCCGGTTGATGCAGGTGCTCCCGCAGGGTGGGGCGATGGTGGCGGTGGGCGCTTCCGAAAAGGAGGTCTCGGCGCTCGCGGATCAGGCAGGGGTGTCGATCGCCGCGGTGAACGGACCATTTTCGGTGGTTCTGTCCGGTGATGAGGCTGCCGTGCTGGAGCTGGCGGAGGTGTTCGCCGGGCGGGGGCACCGTACTCGCCGTCTGCGGGTGTCGCACGCGTTCCACTCGGCGCACATGGACGGGATGCTGGCCGAGTTCCGGCAGGTCGTGGCCTCGGTTGAGGCGGCTCGCCCTGAGCTTCCCGTGGTGTCCAACCTGACCGGTCGTGTTGCCACGGCAGATGAACTGGCGGACCCCGGCTACTGGGTGCGTCAGGTGCGCGAGGCCGTGCGGTTCGGGGACGTGGTGACCGAGCTGGAGTCACACGGTGTCACGACATTCCTGGAGCTTGGGCCGGACGGTGTGCTGAGCGCCCTGGCCGAGGAGTCCCTGACCGGCGAGGCACCGCTGCTCGTTCCGGCGCTGCGCAAGGACCGCCCCGAGGCCGAGACGCTCCTGTCGGCCGTCGCCGCCGCCCACGTCAACGGCGCCGGCATCGACTGGGACACCGTCTTTCCCGGTCCGCGCGGGCACGTCGACCTGCCGACCTACGCCTTCCAGCACAAACGCTATTGGCTCGAACCGACCCGAACCGAGTCGCCCGAGGAGCGGCGGGCGCCCGACGACGAGTTCTGGGAGCTCGTCGCCGCCAACGACGTGGGCACGCTGGCCGACACACTGGGCGACGGCTCCGACCGTGACGCCCTGGGCGCGGTGCTGCCCGCGCTGGCCTCCTGGTGGGACAGGCGGCGCACACGTTCGGCGGTCGACTCCTGGCGCTACCGCCTGCTGTGGCGGCCGGTGCCGCAGCCGGAGGCCGGCCGGCTCACCGGCACCTGGATTGTGGTGACCGGGCGCGACGCACCCGACGGCGAGGCGGCGGTGCGGGCGCTGGCGGGGCGCGGGGCTCATGCCGTACGGCTGCCGGTCGAGCACCCGGACCGGCAGGAGTTGGCCGACGCGCTTGTCAAGCACGGGCCGGTCGCGGGTGTCGTCTCGCTCCTGGCGCTCGCCCAAGGCGATCTCGGCGACTCGGCCGTGCCGTGGGGCCACGCGGCCAACGTCGCGCTGCTCCAAGCCCTGCACGACACCGAGGCCGGAGGCAGGCTGTGGTGCCTGACCCGGGGGGCCGTGACGACAGGGGCCACCGACGCGGTGACCGGCCCGGAACAGGCGCTGACCTGGGGGCTCGGCGTCATCGCCGCCGTCGAGGCCCCGCACACCTGGGGCGGCCTGATCGACCTGCCCGCCGAGACCGGCGACCGGGAGTGGACACTCGTGGCGTCCCTCGTCGCGGGTGGCGGCGAGGTGGAGACGGCAGTGCGCGGCGGGGGAGTGCTCGCCCGGCGGCTGATACGGTCACCCTCGGCCCGTGACCTCGACACGTGGGAGCCGGGCGGCACCGTGCTCATCACCGGCGGCACGGGGGCGCTGGGCGGCCGGGTGGCGGAGTGGTTCGCCGCGCGGGGAGCCGCGCACCTGCTGCTCGTCGGCAGGCGCGGCGACGCCGCACCCGGCGCGGCGGAGCTGCGGGAGCGGCTGGCCGCGCTCGGGGCGCGGGTGACGTTCGCCGCCGCCGACGTGTCCGACCGGGCGGCCCTGGCCGAGGTCATCGCCTCGATCCCCGCCGCACACCCGCTCACCGCCGTCGTGCACACGGCGGCCGTGCTGGACGACGCCCTCATCTCCGACCTGACCCCGCAGCAGCTCGACCGCGCGGCCAGGGTCAAGGTGCTCGGCGCCCGCCACCTGCACGAACTCACCAAGGACCACGACCTGTCGGCCTTCATCCTGTTCTCCTCGATCGCCGGTGTCTGCGGCGTCGCGGGGCAGGGCAACTACGCGCCCGGCAACGCCTACCTGGACGCCCTCGCCGCCGCGCGCCGCGCCGACGGCCTGCCGGCCACCTCCCTCGCGTGGGGCAGGTGGGCGGGCGGCGGCATCGTCGCCTCCGACGCCGAACGGCACTTCGCCCGGCACGGCCTCGCCGGCATGCCCCCCGAGCAGGCCGTCGCCGCCCTCGGCGCGGCACTCGCCGGCGACGAGACGCATCTGGTGATCGCCGACGTCGACTGGCCGGTGCTCTTCCGCGACCGGCCGCACCCCCTGATCCGCGAACTGCCCGAGACCGAGGCGCTGTTCGCCGATCAGGCTCCCGCCGTACGGCACGGCCAGGACGACCTTGCGCGGCGGCTCGGCGAGCTGCCCGAGAGCGAGCGTGTGCCGGCGCTGCTGCGGCTCGTGCGCGGCCAGATCGCCGCCGTCCAGGGACATTCCTCCCCCGAGGCGGTGGATCCGCACAAGCCCCTCCGCGACCAAGGGTTCGACTCGCTCACCGCAGTGCAACTGCGCAACAGGCTGACCGGGGAGACCGGGCTCCGGCTCCCGGCCTCCCTGGTCTTCGACCACCCCACCCCTGCGGCCATCGCCGACCACCTGCACCGGGAGATCGTGCCGGCGGCCGACGTCACCATCACGTCGGTGCTGGCGGGGATCGAGGCGCTCGAATCCCTGCTCTCCCGCGCCGCGGTCGACCGCGCCGAGCGCGAGGCCGCGGCGGCGCGGCTGCGGGGGGTCGTCGCGAAGTGGAGCGGCCCCACGGCAGCCGACGAGGTCGCCGGTGAGCTGTCGTCGGCGACCGACGACGAACTGCTCGACTTCATCGGCCGGACGCTCGGCATCTCCTAAAAAGAGAAAGGTTCCAACAGTGGCTGAGGACCAGATCAGGTACCTCCTCAAGCGGGTGTCCGCCGAGCTGCACGACGCACGCGAACGCCTGCGGAAGGCCGACGAGGAGCGCCGCGAACCCATCGCGATCGTGGGGATGGCGTGCCGGTTCCCCGGTGGGGTGCGGTCGCCGGAGGATCTCTGGGAGCTGGTCGCGGAGGGCCGGGACGCGATCACGGAGTTCCCGTCCGACCGGGGCTGGGACCTGGAGGCGCTCTACGACCCCGACCCGGACGTCCCGGGCACGTCTTACACGCGGCACGGCGGTTTCCTCGACGACATCGCCGGGTTCGACGCCGAGTTCTTCGGCATCTCGCCGCGTGAGGCGCTGGCGACCGATCCGCAGCAGCGGGTGTTGCTGGAGGTGGCGTGGGAGGCGCTTGAGCGCGCCGGGTTCGACGCGGCCGGGTTGCGGGGCGGGAAGGTCGGCGTCTTCGCCGGCATGAACGGCCAGGACTACGCCGCCCGGCTGGCGGCCACACCCGCCCATGTGGACGGCTACCTCAGCATCGGCAACGCGGCCAGCGTCACCTCGGGGCGGATCGCTTATGCGCTGGGGTTTGAGGGTCCGGCGGTGACGGTGGACACGGCGTGTTCGTCGTCGCTGGTGGCGTTGCATCTGGCGGTGCAGTCGCTGCGGTCGGGGGAGTCGGATCTGGCGCTTGCGGGTGGGGTGTCGGTGATGTCGTCTCCGGTGGGGTTTGTGGAGTTCTCGCGTCAGCGCGGGTTGTCGGTGGACGGCAGGTGCCGGGCCTTTGGTGCGGGGGCCGATGGCACAGGCTGGGCTGAGGGGGCCGGTCTGCTGGTGGTGGAGCGGTTGTCGGATGCGGTGCGGCTGGGTCATCGGGTCCTGGCGGTGGTGCGGGGGAGCGCGGTCAACCAGGACGGCGCGTCCAATGGCTTGACGGCGCCCAACGGGCCGTCTCAGCAGCGGGTCATCAGGCAGGCACTCGTCGCCGCAGGACTGTCTCCCACCGAGATCGACGCCGTCGAGGCCCACGGCACCGGCACCTCCCTCGGCGATCCGATCGAGGCGCACGCCCTCATCGAGACGTACGGCACAGATCGAGGTGAACGGGAACCCCTCTGGCTGGGGTCGCTCAAGTCCAACATCGGGCACACGCAGGCGGCGGCGGGTGTGGCCGGGCTCATCAAGACGGTGCAGGCCATCCGCCACGGGGTGCTGCCGAGCACCTTGCACGTGGAGGAGTTGTCGCCGCACGTGGACTGGGAGAGCGGGGCCGTGGCGCCGCTGGCCGAGTCCCGTCCGTGGCCGCAGACCGGCCGTCCGCGGCGGGCCGGGGTGTCGGCTTTCGGGGTGAGCGGGACCAACGCTCATGTGATCGTGGAGCAGGCACCCGAGGAGGTCCCGGCGCTGTCCGGAGGTCCTTCCGGGGTGACGCTTCCGTGGGTGTTGTCGGCGCGGTCACTCGAGGCGTTGAGCGGGCAGGCGGAGCGGCTGGCGGCGTTGTTGTCAGACTCGCCGGAGGTATCGCCTGCGCACGTGGGCTGGTCGCTCGCGACGTCGCGGGCGGTGCTCGAGGAGCGGGCGGTCGTGGTGGCCGCCGACCGCGAGGGGTTCCTGGCCGGGCTTGAGTCGCTCACCAAGAAGACGTCCGCAGATCCCGTCACCTGGGCGGGCGAGGCGACGGCTGTCGTCCGGGGGCGGGCAGGTGGCGGGCTCGCGTTGTGGTTCACCGGTCAGGGCTCGCAGCGGGCCGGGATGGGACGGGAGCTGCACGCCCGATTCCCGGTGTTCGCGACGGCCTTCGACGAGGCCGTCACCGAGCTGGACAGGCACCTGGCCGGGCACGTGCAGCATCCCGTGAAGGCGGTGGTGTTCGGCGAGCCGGGCACCGAGGGGCAGCTGGACCGGACCGTGTTCGCCCAGGCGGGGCTGTTCGCGGTGGGCTACGGCCTGTTCCGGCTGCTGGAGTCGTTCGGGGTGCGTCCCGACTATGTGTCCGGGCACTCGATCGGTGAGCTGACTGCCGCGTGTGTGGCCGGGGTGTGGCCGCTCGCGGAGGCTGCGCGGCTGGTGGCGGCTCGTGGCCGGTTGATGCAGGCGCTCCCGCAGGGTGGGGCGATGGTGGCGGTGGGTGCTTCCGAGGAGGAAGTCTCGGCGCTCGCGGATCAGGCAGGTGTGTCGATCGCCGCGGTGAACGGGCCTGCCTCCGTCGTGGTGTCGGGTGACGAGGCCGCCGTCTTGGAGCTGGCGGAGGTGTTCGCCGGGCGGGGGCACCGTACTCGCCGTCTGCGGGTGTCGCACGCGTTCCACTCGGCGCACATGGACGGGATGCTGGCCGAGTTCCGGCAGGTCGTGGCCTCGGTTGAGGCGGCTCAGCCCGAGCTTCCCGTGGTGTCCAACCTGAGCGGACGTGTCGCCACTGCAGATGAACTGGCCGATCCCGGCTACTGGGTGCGTCAGGTGCGCGAGGCCGTGCGGTTCGGGGACGTGGTGACCGAGCTGGAGTCACACGGTGTCACGACATTCCTGGAGCTTGGGCCGGACGGCGTGCTGAGCGCCCTGGCCCAGGAGTCCCTGACCGGCGAGGCACCGCTGCTCCTTCCGGCCCTGCGTAAGGACCGCCCAGAGGCAGAGACCCTTCTCTCGGCGGTCGGCGCCGCGCACGTCAGCGGCAGCCGCGTCGACTGGGACGCCGTCTTCCCCGAGCCGCGCGGGCACGTCGACCTGCCGACCTACGCCTTCCAGCACAAGCGCTACTGGCTGGAGGACTCCGCGACCGGTGACCCGGCCCACCTCGGGTTCGGTACGGCGGAGCACCCCCTGCTCGGCGGCGTGGTGCGGTTGGCCGAGGGCGAGGGGGTGCTGCTCACCGGCAGGTTGTCGACGCAGACGCATCCGTGGCTGGCCGACCACGCCGTCGGTGGAACGGTGCTGCTTCCCGGCACCGCATTCGTGGAACTCGCGATCCGCGCCGGGGACGAGGTCGGCCTCGACACATTGCACGAGCTGGTGATCGAGGCTCCGCTTGTGCTGCCCGAGCGCGGCGGGGTGCACATCCAGGTCAAGGTGGCCGAACCCGATGCGAACGGCCACCGTACGATCACCGTCCACTCGAAGCCCGGCGACGCGTCCCCGGAGACCCCGTGGACCCGCCACGCGACCGGCTCACTCGGCACACACCCCGACCCGGTCCCTCCCGGCGAGACCGAATGGCCACCCCCGGGTGCCGACCCCATCCCGGCCGAGGGGTTCTACGAGGCGCTGGCCGACGCCGGGCTGCACTACGGCGAGGCGTTCCAAGGGGTGCGGGCGGCGTGGCGGCGAGACTCGGTCCTCTATGCCGAGGTTGCCCTCCCGGAGAAGGAGAGCGCCAAAGGCTATGGGCTGCATCCGGCGCTGCTGGACGCCGCTCTGCACGTGTTCGCTTTCGATGCCCTTCCCACCACGCCCACGGAAAAGAACCACCTCCCGTTCGCGTGGCGAGGGGTGCGGCTGCACGCCACGGGGGCTTCCGCCGTACGGGTGCGGTTGGCGGCGCTCGCCCCCGACGAGCTGTCGGTGCGGGTGGACGACGCCGCGGGTGCGCCGGTCGCCGAGGTCGCCTCGTTGAGGACACGGCTGGTTTCCGCCGGCCAGGTGAAGAGTGCAGGGATCGACCCGGACTCGCTGTTCGAGGTGACCTGGACTGAAATCGGTGTTGAGACCACCGGGACAGCTCCGACGACCGCGTTCGACGGCGACCCGGTTCCCGGCCCCGACTTCCTGGTCGTCCCCGTCACCCCCGAGGTGGGCAAGGAAGTCGTGACCGCCGCCCACGAGACGGCCTGGGAGGTGCTGGAGCGGCTTCAGCGGTTGCTCGCCGATGAGAGGTACGCGGCGTCCCGCCTGGTCGTGGTGACGACGGGCGCCGTCGCAGCCAGAGACGGGGAGAGCCCCGACCTCGCCGCCGCACCCGTGTGGGGGCTTGTGCGCGTGGCACAGTCCGAGCACCCCGGCCGCATCGGCCTGGTGGACCTCGACCCGGACGGCGGAGCACAGGATCTGCGGGTCGCCCTGCCGGCTGTGGCCGGGGGCGAACCCCAGGTGGCGGTGCGCGGCGGCGTGATCCTGGCGCCGCGACTGACCCGGCCCGCTCCACACGGCCGGACCGCCTCCGACGGCCGCTGGAACCCCGAAGGCACCGTGCTGATCCCCGGCGGCACCGGCACCCTGGGAGCCCTGTTCGCCCGCCGCATCGCCGCCGAGTACGGCACAAGCCACCTCGTCCTGGTCAGCCGCAGCGGCGACCGGGCCCCCGGCGCGAGGGAACTGGCCGCTGAGCTGTCCGCCCAAGGCACAAAGGTGACGATCGTCGCAGGCGACGTCGCCGACCGCTCCTTCCTGGCAGGCGTCCTAGACACGATCCCCGCCGAACATCCCCTCACCGCCGTGGTGCACACAGCGGGAGTCGTCGACGACGGCGTCCTCGGCTCACTGACCTCCGACCGCCTCGACCACGTCCTCCACCCCAAGGTGGACGCCGCCTGGCACCTCCACGACCTCACCAAGCACCTCGACCTCGCCGATTTCATCCTGTTCTCCTCGGTCGCCGGGGTGCTGGGCAGCGCGGGCCAGGCCGGCTACGCCGCGGCCAACGTGTTCCTCGACGCCCTCGCCGCCCACCGCCGCGCAAGCGGCCTGGCCGCGCTCTCCCTCGCCTGGGGCCTGTGGGCGGGGACCAGCGGCGTCACCGCCCACCTGACCGACGCCGACCGGGCACGCACCGCACGGCTCGGCGTGCGGGAACTGGACGCGGACGAGGGCTTCGACCTGTTCCGGGCCGCCCGCGAGACCGGCCTGCCCACCGTGGTCCCCGCACCGCTCACCCTGCCGGCTCTCAACCGGGGCCGCGGCGAGGTGCCGCCCCTGCTCCGGAACCTGGTGCGGCGAAGCCGGCCCGAGGCCACGGCCACCCCCCTGTCCGTCTTCGGCGCCGCCGAGGCGCTGGAGCTGGTGCGGGCTGAGGCGGCAGCCGTACTCTCCACCGGCGTCGAGTCCGTCGGCGCGCACCGCGCCTTCACCGACCTCGGCCTGGACTCCCTCACTTCCCTCGAACTCCGCAACCGGCTCAACGCCGCCACCGGCCTGCGCCTGCCCGCCACCCTCACCTTCGACCACCCGACCCCCGAGGCGGTCGCGGCGTTCCTCGTCGCCGAGAAGACCGGAGACCGGGCCGAGCCGGCCGCCCCCACCCCGGCGGCGGCGCCGGCCGACGAGCCGATCGCCATCGTGGGCATGGCCTGCCGCCTGCCGGGCGGCGTGCGGTCGCCCGACGACCTGTGGCGGCTCGTGGCCGAAGGCCGGGACGCGATCTCGGAGTTCCCCGCCGACCGGGGCTGGGACATCGAGCGGCTCTTCAACCCCGACCCGGAGAACCCCGGCACCTCCTACACCCGCCACGGCGGATTCCTGCACGAGGCCGGCGACTTCGACGCCGAGTTCTTCGGCATCTCGCCGCGCGAGGCTCTGGCGACCGATCCGCAGCAGCGGTTGCTGCTGGAGACCGCCTGGGAGGCGCTGGAAGGCGCCGGCATCGACCCGCGGACCCTGCGCGGCAGCAGAACCGGTGTCTTCGCGGGTGTGATGTACCACGACTACGCGCCCCGCGTCGGCGAGGCCCCCACCCCGCTGGAGGGTTTCATCGCGAACGGCAACGCCGGCAGCGTCGCCTCCGGCCGCATCGCCTACTCCTTCGGGTTCGAAGGTCCCGCCGTCACGGTCGACACCGCCTGCTCCTCCTCCCTCGTGGCCCTGCACCTCGCCGTGCAGTCGCTCCGCAGCGGCGAATCGGACCTGGCGCTGGCCGGAGGTGTCGCCGTGATGGCCTCTCCCGCCGTGTTCGTCGAGTTCTCCCGGCAGCGCGGACTGGCCGCCGACGGCCGCTGCAAGGCATATGCGGGAGCGGCCGACGGCACCGGCTGGGCGGAGGGGGTGGCGCTGCTCCTCGTGGAGCGGCTGTCGGACGCCCGGCGCCTCGGCCACGAGGTGCTCGCCGTCGTGCGCGGCACCGCCGTCAACCAGGACGGCGCCTCCAACGGCTTGACCGCCCCCAACGGCCCCAGCCAGCAGCGTGTCATCCGCCAGGCGCTCGCCGGCGCCGCCCTGACGCCCGGCGACATCGACGCCGTCGAGGGCCACGGCACCGGCACCACCCTGGGCGACCCGATCGAGGCCCAGGCCCTCATCGCGACCTACGGCCGGGACCGGCCGGACGACACCCCGCTGTGGCTCGGCTCCCTCAAATCCAACCTCGGCCACACCCAGGCCGCCGCCGGAGCCGCCGGGATCATCAAAATGGTCCAGGCCATCCGCCACGGCGTGCTGCCGCGCACGCTGCACGTCGACGAGCCCACACCGCACGTCGACTGGTCGGCGGGCCGGGTCGAACTGCTCACAGAGACCAGGGAGTGGCCCCGCACCGGGCGGCCCCGCCGCGCGGGAGTGTCGTCCTTCGGCGTCAGCGGCACCAACGCCCACGTCATCATCGAACAGGCCGACCCGCTGCCCGCCGCCGCACCGGAGGACGCCCAGCCGCCGTCGGTCCTGCCGTGGGTCCTGTCGGCCCGTACGGCCGAAGCCCTGCGCGGCCAGGCCGCAACGCTGAGAGCTCACCTGGATTCCGGCGGCCCGGTCCCCGCTGCGGACGTGGCGCGCTCGCTGGTCTCCACCCGCGCTCTGTTCGAGCACCGGGCCGTCGTTGCCGGCGAGGGCGGGGACCGGCTGCTCACCGGGGTGGCCGCGCTCGCCGCCGGAGAGTCGGCGGCGAACCTGGTGCGGGGAGTGGCCGACACCGAGGGCAGGACCGTGTTCGTCTTCCCCGGTCAGGGGTCGCAGTGGGAGGGGATGGCGGTCGAACTGCTCGACACCTCCCCGGTGTTCGCCGACAGCATCGCGGCCTGCGAAAGTGCGCTCTCGCCGTACGTCGACTGGTCCCTCTCCGGCGTCCTGCGCGCAGACGAGGGGGCGCCGGGCCTGGACCGGGTGGACGTCGTGCAGCCCGCCCTGTGGGCGGTGATGGTGTCGCTCGCCGCTCTCTGGCGCTCATATGGCGTGCACCCTCACGCCGTCACCGGCCACAGCCAGGGCGAGATCGCCGCCGCCTACGTCGCCGGGGCCCTGTCCCTCGACGACGCCGCCAAGGTCGTGGCGCTGCGCAGCCGCGCCGTCCTCGCCCTGGCGGGAACCGGCGCGATGGCCTCGATCGCCCTCCCGCGCGACGAGGTCGATGCGCGGCTCGCGGCCTATGACGGCGGCATCTCCGTCGCCGCCGTCAACGGCCCGGCCGCCGTGGTCGTCGCCGGGGAACCGCAGGCCGTCACCGAGTTCGTCGCCCAGGTCAAGGAGGAGGGGGAGCGGGCACGGCTCATCCCCGTGGACTACGCCTCACACTCGCGGCAGGTCGAGGCCGTCCGCGACGAGGTGCTGACCGCGCTCGCCGATGTCACCCCGCGTGCGGCCGCGGTGCCGCTGCTGTCCACCGTAACCGGCGACGTGCTCGACACCACGACGATGGACGCCGGCTACTGGTACACCAACCTGCGGGAAACCGTACGGTTCGAGCAGGCCGTCCGCACCCTCGCCGAACGCGGCCACGACGTCTTCATCGAGATCAGCCCCCACCCGGTGGTCACCGCCGCCCTCCAGGAGACCCTGGAGGCATCGGCCAGGCCCGGGGCCGCCGTCGCCGGAACCCTCCGCAGGGATCAAGGGGGACTGCCGCGCTTCGTCACCTCGGTCGCCGAGGTGCACGTGCGCGGAGTCGCGGTCGACTGGGAGCCCGCGCTCGGCGCGGGCGGCGGCCGTGTGCCGCTCCCGACCTACGCCTTCCAGCACCGCCGCTACTGGCTCGACACCCTCCCGTCGGCCGGCCGCGCGGCGGAGCTCCCCTCGCTCGCCGACCGGCCCGCCGCGCCGGCCCTCGCACTCTCCGGACTGTCCGGCAAGGAACTCGACGAGGCCCTACTCCGCCTCGTGCGCACCGAGTCGGCCATCGTCCTCGGCCACGACGATCCCGGCACCGTCGAGACCGGCCGCGCCTTCCGCGAACTGGGCCTCGACTCGCTGACCGCCGTCGACCTGCGCAACCGCCTCGGCAACGCGACAGGCCTAACCCTGCCGGCGACCCTCGTCTTCGACTATCCCACCCCCGCCGCCATCGCCGGCTACCTGCGGGAGGAGTTCTCCAGTGGGGAGGCCGTACGGTTCCCCTCCGCCCTGGCCTCCCTCGACTACCTGGAGACCGTGCTCGCCTCCGTCCAGCGCGACGACCCCGAACACACCGAACTCTTCACCCGCATGCGCACCCTGCTCGACCGGTGGGGTACGGCAGAGCCCTCAGCCGGCGACGACGACGTGTTCGACGTCGCCACAGCCACCGACGAGGAGCTGTTCGAGCTGCTCGACAACGACTACGAGTCCCTCTGAACAGTCGCGGTCGCCGCAACACGTGAAGGAAACAACCTGCGATGTCCAATGACACAAAACTCCGCGAATATCTGAAGCGCGCCGTCGCCGACGTGCAGAACCTGCAAAAACGCCTACGCGAGGTGGAGTCCGGCCGCCGCGAGCCGATCGCGATCGTGGGTATGGCGTGCCGTTTCCCGGGTGGGGTGCGGTCGCCGGAGGATCTGTGGGAGCTGGTGGCGGAGGGCCGGGACGCGATCACGGAGTTCCCGTCCGACCGGGGCTGGGACCTGGACGCCCTCTACGACCCCGACCCCGACCACCCCCGCACCTCCTACACCAGGCACGGCGGCTTCCTCGACGGCGTCGCGGACTTCGACGCCGAGTTCTTCGGCATCTCGCCGCGTGAGGCGCTGGCGACCGATCCGCAGCAGCGGGTGTTGCTGGAGGTGGCGTGGGAGGCGCTTGAGCAGGCCGGGATCGACGCGGCCGGGTTGCGGGGCGGCAAGGTCGGCGTCTTCGCCGGTCTCGCCGGAGGCGACTACGCGCCCGTGCCGCACGAGGCCCCCGAGGAGCTGGAGGGTTATCTCGGCATCGGCACCTTGAGGAGTGTCGCGTCCGGCCGCATTGCTTATGCGCTGGGGTTTGAGGGTCCGGCGGTGACGGTGGACACGGCGTGTTCGTCGTCGCTGGTGGCGTTGCATCTGGCGGTGCAGTCGCTGCGGTCGGGAGAGTCGGATCTGGCGCTTGCCGGTGGGGTGTCGGTGATGTCGTCTCCGGTGGGGTTTGTGGAGTTCTCACGTCAGCGCGGGTTGTCGGTGGATGGGCGGTGCCGGGCCTTTGGTGCGGGGGCCGATGGCACAGGCTGGGCCGAGGGGGCCGGGCTGCTGGTGGTGGAGCGGTTGTCTGATGCGGTGCGGCTGGGGCATCGGGTGCTGGCGGTGGTGCGGGGGAGCGCGGTCAACCAGGACGGCGCCTCGAACGGCTTGACTGCGCCCAACGGTCCCTCTCAGCAGCGCGTCATCCGTCAGGCCCTCACGGCCGCCGGGCTCACCGCGGCGGACGTCGACGTCGTCGAGGCCCACGGCACCGGCACCTCCCTCGGCGACCCGATCGAGGCGCAGGCCATCCTCTCGACGTACGGCAGAGGCCGGGGTGAACGTGACCCGCTCTGGCTGGGGTCGCTCAAGTCCAACATCGGCCACGCGCAGGCCGCCGCCGGAGTGGGGGGCGTCATCAAGCTCGTGCAGGCCATCCGGCACGGCGTACTCCCGCGGACCCTGCACGCCGAGGAACGCTCACCGCACGTGGACTGGTCGGCGGGGGCCGTGGAACTCCTCACCGAGGCCCGCCCCTGGCCGGAGACCGGCCGGTCGCGGCGGGGTGGGGTGTCGGCCTTCGGGGTGAGCGGGACCAACGCGCACGTGATCGTGGAGCAGGCACCTGAGGAGGTTCCGGGGCTGCCCGGAGGTCCTTCCGACGTGACGCTTCCTTGGGTGTTGTCGGCGCGGTCGCCCGAGGCGTTGAGCGGGCAGGCGGAGGCACTGGCGGCGCTGGTGTCGGACTCGCCGGAGGTGCCTCCCGCGCATGTGGGCTGGTCGCTCGCGACGTCGCGGGCGGTGCTGGAGGAGCGGGCGGTCGTGGTGGCGGCCGATCGGGAGGGATTCCTGGCCGGGCTTGAGGCGCTTGCTGAAGACACGTCCGCGGCTAAGGTCACCTGGCCGGGCGAGGCGACGGCTGTCGTGCGGGGGCGGGCCGGGGGCGGGCTCGCGGTGTGGTTCACCGGTCAGGGGTCGCAGCGGGCCGGGATGGGGCGGGAGTTGCACGCCCGGTTCCCGGTGTTCGCGGCGGCGTTCGACGAGGCGGTCACGGAGTTGGACCGGCACTTGGCCGGGCATGTGCCGCACGGCGTGCGGGCGGTGGTGTTCGGGGAGCCGGGCACCGAGGGGCTGCTGGACCGGACCGTTTATGCGCAGGCGGGGCTGTTCGCGGTCGGGTATGCGCTGTTCCGGCTGCTGGAGTCGTTCGGTGTGCGTCCCGACTATGTGTCCGGGCATTCGATCGGTGAGCTGACTGCCGCGTGCGTGGCCGGAGTCTGGCCTCTGGCGGAGGCGGCGCGGCTGGTGGCGGCTCGTGGCCGGTTGATGCAGGCGCTTCCGCAGGGCGGGGCGATGGTGGCGATAGGAGCCTCAGAGGAGGAGGTGCTGTCCCAGGTCGCCGATCGGGCCGGTGTGTCGATCGCCGCGGTGAACGGGCCTTCCTCCGTCGTGGTGTCGGGTGACGAGGCGGCGGTGCTGGAGCTGGCGGAGGAGTTCGCCGGGCGCGGCCACCGTACTCGCCGTCTGCGGGTGTCGCACGCGTTCCACTCGGCCCACATGGACGACATGCTGGCCGACTTCGGGGACGTGGTCGCGTTCGTGAAGGCCGGGGAGCCGGACATCCCCGTGGTGTCCAACGTGACGGGCCTCGTGTTGTCGGCCGCCGAGCCGGCCGACCCCGGCTACTGGGTGCGGCAGGTGCGCGAGGCGGTCCGCTTCGGGGACGTGGTGACCGAGCTGGAGTCCCGCGGCGTGACGACCTTCCTGGAACTTGGGCCTGACGGTGTGCTGACCGCGCTGGCGCAGGAGTCCCTCGCGGGCGACGATCGACTGCTCGTTCCGGCACTCCGCAAGGACCGCCCGGAGGCGGAGACCCTCCTTTCGGCGGTCGGCGCCGCGCACGTCCACGGCAGCCGCATCGACTGGGACGCCGTCTTCCCCGAGCCGCGCGAGCACATTGACCTGCCCACATATGCGTTCCAGCGCAAACGCTACTGGCTCGACCCGGTGAAGCCGGGCGCGGGCGACCCGGGCGGCTTGGGCCTCGGCGCGGTCGGTCACCCCCTGCTCGCGGCCTCGCTTTCCCCTGCCGACACCGACGGGGTGGTGCTGGCCGGCCGCCTCTCGCTGCACACGCACCCGTGGCTGGCCGGCCACGCCGTGATGGGCACGGTCATCGTGCCGGGCACCGGGCTGGTCGAGCTCGCCGTACGCGCGGGCGACGAGCTCGGCCTCGACTCGCTGGACGAACTGGTGGTCGAAACGCCGCTGGTGGTGCCCGAGCGCGGCGGGGTGCACGTCCAGGTGGCGGTGGCCGAGCCCGGCGGCGACGGGCGGCGGGCCGTCACGGTGCATTCGCGGGTCGAGAGCGCCGACGCGGGCGTCGTGTGGACGCGGCACGCGAGCGGCACCCTGAGCAAGGCCGCCGGTGGTGAGAGCCCTCCGATCTGGGGAGAGTGGCCGCCGACCGGCGCTGAGCCACTCGACGTGGACGGCGTCTACGAGGTGCTCGCCGACGCAGGGCTCCAGTACGGCCCGGCCTTCCAAGGGTTGTCCCGCGCCTGGCGGCGAGGTGACGAGTTCTACGCCGAGGTCGAACTGCCCGCCGCCCACCACGTGGACGCCGCCCGCTTCGGCGTGCATCCCGCGCTGCTCGACGCCGCCCTTCACATCGCGGCGCACCACGGCCTGCGCGACACACCCGAGGGGTGGAGCCGGCTGCCGTTCGCCTACGACGGGGTGCGGCTGCACGCCTCAGGTGCCACCGAGTTGCGGGTACGGCTGACGCTGCGCGGGCCGGAGGAGTTGTCCCTGGAGGCGGCCGACGGCACGGGTGTGTCGGTGGTCTCGATCGACGCGCTGCGCGCCCGGCTGATCTCCGCCGATCAGGTGAACGCCGCCCGCGCGGCCGGCCAGGACTCCCTGTTCGAGGTCGTCTGGACGGAGGTGCCCGAGCAGTCCGGACCGGCAGCGGTCGATACCGACCTGGACGTTCTCCTGGTCGAACCACCCCGGGATGTGGAATTGCCCGCAGCTGCGCACGTCGGCGTGCACGACCTGCTCGCCCGGCTGCGCACATGGCTCACGGGGGAGCGGCGGGAGCCGGCGAGACTCGTGGTGGCGACGCGGGGCGCGGTGGCCGCGGCGGACGGGGAGAGCCCCGGCCTGGCGACCGCCTCCCTCTGGGGGCTGGTGCTTTCGGCCCAGGCAGAGCACCCGGGCCTCATCACGCTGGTGGACCTGGACCCCGCCGAACAGGAGACGACGACGTCCAAGCTGACGAGTGCCGCGCTCACCGCTCTCGCGGCCGGGGAGTCCCGGGTGGCCGTGCGCGGCGGCAGGGTTCTCGCGCCCAGGCTGACCCGCGTCGTTCCCGCGCCCCAGACGGGGGATGACGAGTGGACGTGGTCCCCCGACGGCACCGTGCTGATCACCGGCGGCACCGGGGTGCTCGGTACGGCGATAGCCCGCCATCTGGTGGCCACCCGAGGTGTGCGCCACCTGCTCCTGCTGAGCAGGAGCGGTGGGCGAGCTCCGGGAGCCGCGGAGCTCAAGGGCGAGCTGGCCGCACTCGGAGCCGACGTGCGGTTCGCCGAGGCCGACGTGGCGGACCGGGACGCGGTGGCGGCGGCGATCGACGCCCTGCCGCCCGCACATCCGCTGACCGCCGTGGTGCACACGGCCGGAGTGGTGGCCGACGGCCTGATCACCTCGCTCACTCCGGAGGCCGTCGACGAGGTGCTGCGCGCCAAGGCCGGCGCCGCCTGGCACCTGCACGAACTCACCAAGGACCGGAATCTGTCGGCGTTCGTGCTGTACTCCTCGCTCGCGGGCCTGTTCGGCGGTCCAGGACAGGGGAACTACGCGGCGGCCAGCACCTTCCTCGACGCGCTGGCCGAGCATCGGCGAAGCCTGGGGTTGCCGGCGTTGTCGCTGGTGTGGGGCATGTGGGCGGAGCCGTCCGGCGTCACGGCGCATTTGAGCGAGGCCGACCGGGCTCGTGCCGTACGCAGTGGTTTGCGGCCGATGGTGACGGCGGAGGGCCTGGCGTTGTTCGACCGGGCGGAACTCGCCGGGAGGGCGGTTGTGGCTCCCGCTCCGCTGGACCTCGCGGTGTTCCGGCGGCAGGGCGACGGGCTTCCGCCGCTGCTGCGCGGACTGGTGCGCGGCAGGCGGCGGGCCGCGCGGCCCGTGGAGGCGGGGCCGTCGCTCCTGCGGCGGCTCGGCGAGGCCGGAGAGGGCAGGCGGGAAGGTGTGCTGCTCGACCTGGTGCTCGCGGAGGTGGCGGTCTCGCTCGGCACGACACCCGAGGCGATCGGCCACGAGCGCGGGTTCAGTGAGCTCGGGCTCGACTCGCTGGCGGCGGTCGAACTCCGCAACCGGCTGAACGCGGCCACGGGGTTGCGGCTGCCCGCGACCGTCACGTTCGACGAGCCGACGCCGGCGGCCCTCGCCCGCTACCTGCTGGGTGCGCTCGGCGATCTGGAGACCGTCGACGAGGGGCCGCGGGCGACACCGGACGAGCGGCACGGGCCGCTGTCGACGCTCTATCGCGGCCTGGTCGGGGCGCGGCAGTTCGCCGCCGCCGCCGAACTCATCGGTGTGGCCTCCCACCTGCGCACCGGCTTCGGCCCGGAGGAGGCCGACGCCCACGCCAAGGAACCGATCCGGCTGGCCGAGGGCGACGGCGCGGTCGCGCTGGTGTGCTTCCCCGCGGTGAGTGCGATCTCCGGGCCGCACGAATACGCACGCTTCGGGCACAGCATGAGCGGCGAGCGCGACGTGTGGGTGCTGCCCTCACCCGGCTACCGTGAGGAGGAGTCGCTGCCGGACAGCGAGAAGACCTACATCGGGATGCAGGCCGACGCGGTCGAACGGCTTGTGCGCGGCAGGCCGTACGCGATCCTCGGGCGCTCGATGGGCGGCTGCATCGCCCAGTCGGTGGCCGAGGAGCTGGAGAGCAGAGGCCTGCCCGCCGCAGGGCTGGCGCTGATCGACACCTACCCGATCGAGAGTCCGACGCTCGAAGGCATGCGCGACTGGTGGCTTGAGGCGATGCTGACCGGGATGGTCGAGCGCATCGAGCGCTATCAGATGATCTGGAGCGACGCGAGCCTCACCACGATGGGCTGGTACGGAAGGATCCTCGCGGACTGGCGTCCCCGGCCGATCGGCGGGCGCACCCTGGTGATCCGCGCGGAGGAACCGCTGCGCGGGACCGTCGTCGACCCTACGGGCCGGTTGGACTGGCGCGCGTTCTGGCCGCTGCCGCACGAGTCGGCCGACGTGCCGGGCGACCATTTCACGGTGCTGGAGGAGCACGCCGAGACGACGGTCCAGGCGGTCAGGGAGTGGGTCGGCGGGCTACCTCGTCGGCTCAGCGCTCCTGAGCACGGCCGGAACTTCTGAGAACAGCACTTTCCACAAGACAAGTGACAGAAAGGCAGAGATGAGCAACCACGTAGTGGTCGTCACCGGCGCGGGGTCCGGGATCGGGCGGGCGACGGCCGAACTGTTCGCCGAGCGAGGGGCCAAGGTCGTGGCGGTCGACGTCGCGCCCGACGGCCTGGAGAAGCTCGCCGCGCTGCCGGGGGTGGTCACCTACGTCGGCGACGTGGCAGCCGAATCCACCAGCCACGACATGGTCGAGCTCGCGCTGAGCCGGTTCGGCGGCCTTTCGGCCGTCGTGCTCAACGCCGGCATCGGCGGGGCGGGACCCCTGGACTCGCCGGGGGCGATCGAGCGGTTCGACTACGTCCTCGCGGTCAACGTGCGGGGGGTCGCGCTCGGGATCCGGGCGGCCCTGCCCGCGCTGCGCGCCGAGGGCGGCGGGTCGATCGTGGTGACGTCGTCGGTCTCGGGATTGCGGGGCGATCCGTCCACGTGGGCGTACAACGCCTCCAAGGCCGCGGTCGTCAACCTGGTCCGCGGCGTCGCGATCGACTACGCGGTGGAGAACATCCGGGTCAACGCGATCGCGCCGGGGCTGACCGCCACCGCGATGACCTCGGGCGTGATCTCCCACCCGACGCTGGGGCCCGCGGTCATCGGGCGGATCCCGCTCGGCCGGTCGGCCGATCCGCGTGAGCAGGCGGAGGTGGTCTGGTTCCTGACCTCGCCCGCCGCCTCCTACATCACCGGGGTGACCATCCCGGTGGACGGCGGGCTCAGCGCGAACGGCGGCGTGCTGCTGCCGCCGTCCTACCCGGGGGAGCCGCCCCGCTGACGATCGGTCCCCTTGGCTTCGCCGTACATCGGAGCAGCCCCGCCAGCCTCATCAATCCCCTGATTCAGGCCCACCTTCATGACAAGGAGTTCTATTGTGAGCACGGAGAGTAACAAGGCAGTCGCGCGTCGTCTCTACGAAGAGGTGATCACGAATCACCGACCCGAGCTCGTGGACGAGATCGTCGCCGAGGACGTGGTGGACGAGACCCTCGGCGCGGACGCCGTGGCGCTGGCCCGGGAGGGCTTCCGCCAGCACGTCGAGGGGGTGTGGGCGACCGTCAAGGACGTCAAGGCCAGCGTGCTCGACACCGTCGCCGAAGACGACCGCGTCGTGGTCTTCTGGCGCATCGAGGGCGTCCAGCAGGGTCCCCTGTTCGGCGTGCCGCCGACCGGGCGGCACTTCGTCGGGCACAGCATCAGCACGATCACCTTCCGCGACGGGAAGATCGTGCGCTACAGGGTGCTACCCGACCGGCTGGGCATTCAGAGCCAGCTCCTTGAGCCCCGGGCATGAGCGCCGTGGCCGGCCTCATCGAGACGCCCCAGCCGACCGCCGAGGCCCTCTCTTCGGAGGACACCGCCGCGGTTCAGCGGCTGCTGGCGCTGTTCACCCACACCTTCGACAACCAGCAGGTGGACGTCTTCGACCGGGTCTTCACCGAGGACGCCGCCATCGAGTTGCGCAAGACCGGGCGGGTGGTGCGCGGCCTGGCCGCCATCCGCGAGTTGTCCCTCGCCATCGGGGCCGCCGGCCCGGACCACCACACGCTCGACACCTACCTGTGGGCCGACCGCGAGGGTGTGGTCCGGGGCCGCAGCCGCTACATCGCCGTCCTGGCCGACGGCAGCACGCACAACGGCGACTTCCTCGACACCTTCGCGCGCACACCCGAAGGGTGGCGCATCCGGCTCCGCGTCTCCGCGCCGCGCTTCCCGCTGGAAGAAGGGCTGTTCCACTGACCTCGCCGCCGGGGCCGCCCATTGAGCGGCGGCCCCGGCGGCCTCCACCCCCGACACCCACATGACCTCTGAATTCCTTCTTCTCCCTGAACTACCGGAGCGGTGAAATGCGCCCGTCGATTGTGAAATCCCTCCGCACTGCACTGCTGGTCGCACCACTGGTCGTGGTCGCCGCATGCGGTTCCTCCGCACCCCCAACGGCTGTGCCAGCGTCCTCCTCGCCAGGGGGACCGGTGAAGGGGGGATCGCTGACCTACGCGGCCGACACCGAACCGGTCTCCTTCGACATCCACGTCAGCCCGCAGGACATCACCGGCGCGATCCAGCGCAACGTCTTCGACTCGCTGATCTCCCAGGACACCGCGGGGGAGTTCCACCCGTGGCTCGCCTCCTCCTGGGAGATCGCGAAAGACCTGAAAAGCTACACCTTCACCCTGAGAGAGGACGTGAAGTTCACCGACGGCACCGCCTTCGACGCCGAGGCCGTCAAGGTCAACTTCGACCGCATCGCCGACCCCAAGACCAAGTCACAGCTCGCGGCGAGCCTCCTCGGCCCCTACGCCGGCAGCGACGTGCTCGGCACCCACAAGATCAAGGTGCGGTTCAAGGAGCCCTTCGCCCCCTTCCTCCAGGCCGCCAGCACCGCCTACCTCGGCTTCTACTCGCCCAAGGCCATCAAGGCGAGCGGCGCCGTCTTCGGCGCGGGTGGTCCCGCCCAGGTCGGCACCGGCCCGTTCGTGGTGGAAAGCTACAGCAAGGGGCAGAGCCTCGTCCTCAAGCGCAACCCCGCCTACGTCTGGCCGCCGAAGACCTCCGCCAACGCCGGTCCCGCCCACCTCGACAAGCTGACCATCCGCTTCCTGCCCGAGGCGTCGGTCCGGGTCGGCGCACTGAACAGCGGCCAGATCGACCTGGCCGCCGCCGTGCAGCCCACCGACATCAAGGCTGTGGAGGCCAACCCGGCGCTCAAGCTGCTGCGCAGCGACCATCCGGGCGGCAACTACTCGCTTTATCTCAACGTCTCCAAGGCGCCGTTCAGCGACGAGAAGGTGCGCAAGGCGGTCCAGCACGCGCTCAACGTCGACCTCAACGTGAAGAGCCTCTACTTCGGGCAGTACAAGCGCGCGTGGAGCCCCCTCTCGCCCTCCACTCCGGGCTACGACGCCTCGCTGGAGAACAGCGTGCCCCACGACCCGGTGAAGGCCGGCAAGCTGCTCGACGAAGCGGGGTGGACGGCCCGCGACTCCGAGGGCTACCGCACCAAGGACGGCAAACGCCTCGTCGTCGAGTGGCCGCTGCTGCCCGCGCAATATGTCAGGGACCAGCGCAACATCCTCGGCCAGGCGTTCCAGGCGGAGCTGAAGAAGGTCGGCATCCAGGCCAACCGCCCGCAGAACGACATCGGCACCTACACCGCCCAGGTCTACGGCGGTAAGGCGGACATCGCGGACTATTCGTGGGGCCGGTTCGAGCCCGACGTGCTCTGGCTGCTGTTCAACAGCGCCAACCACGCCACCAAGGGCGGGCAGAACGCCACCTTCGCCAAGGACGCCGACATCGACTCCTGGACGAACGCCGGACGCAAGACCCTCGACCGGGAGGTCCGCGCCGAGCTCTACGGCAAGGTGCAGAAGCGGGTGATCGACCTGGCCCTCGCCATCCCCATCTACACCGGCACCAACGCCCTCGGCTACGGCAAGCACGTCGAAGGGCTCGTCACCGACGCCAACACCTGGCCGAGCTTCCACAACGTCTGGACCACCAAGCGGTGATCGCCGTCCTGATCAGGCGGGCCGCCTCGGCTCTCGCCGTACTCCTCGGCGCGGCGACCCTCGCGTTCGCCGCGCTGGAATTGATCCCGGGGGACAAGGTCGCGGCCCTGCTCGGGCCCGCGACCTCCGCCTCCGAGCAGGTCAAGGCGCAGATACGCGCGGAATACGGCTTCGACCGGCCCATCGTCGTGCAATATCTCCACTATCTCGGCAGGCTCGTGCGCGGCGACCTCGGCGACTCCTACCAGTTGAGCCGGCCCGTGGCGGGGCTGCTCGCCGAGCAGCTCTGGCCCACCGCGCAGCTCGCCCTGGCCGCGATAGCGCTCGCCGTCGCCCTCGCCGTGCTCTCCGCAGTGGTCACGGCGGGGCGGCGGGCCGGCCGCGCCGTCGCGACGGCCTGGGAACTCGCCGCGGTGTCGCTGCCCTCCTTCTGGCTGGGCATCCTGCTGCTCACCGTCTTCTCGTTCCAGCTCGGGATGTTCCCCGTCGTCGGCGGTGAAGGCATCTCCGCCCTCGTGCTCCCGGCGGTCACGCTCGCCCTGCCCATCGCGGGCATGCTCGCCCAGGTGCTGCGTGAGGGGCTGGAGGCCGCGCTGGCGCAGCCGTTCGCGGTGACCGCGCGGGCGAGGGGGCTCAGCCACACCGCCGTCCGCGTGCGGCACACCCTCAGGCACGCCACCGTGCCGCTGGCGACGCTCACCGGGTGGCTCACCGGGTCGCTGCTCGGCGGCGCCGTGCTGGTCGAGACGGTCTTCGGGCGGCCCGGCGTCGGCGCCCTCACCCTGCAGGCGGTGTCGAACAAGGACATGCCCGTAGTCATCGGCGTGGTGCTGCTGTCGGCCGTGGTGTTCGTCGTCATCTCGGCCGTCGTCGACGCGCTCTACGCGGTCGTCGACCCGCGGCTGAAGGCGGGGTGAGCATACGGTGACCACGTTCTCGCCGGCCCGTGCCGTACCCGTCCGTCGCGTGCAGTGGCGCGCCGGGCGCCTGCCGGAGGTCGCGGCCTGGGCCGTGCTTGTGGTGGTGGCCGCCTTCGCCGTCGCCCCCGGGCTGTTCAGCGACCTATCGCCCATCGCCATCGACCCGGCGGGCGCGATGCGCGGGCCGGGCGCCGCGCACTGGTTCGGCACCGACCAGCTCGGCCGCGACCAGTTCACCCGCGTCGTCCACGGCACCCGGCCGTCGCTGCTGATCGGGCTCGGCGCCACCGTCCTCGCCGTGGCGGGCGGCGCGCTGATCGGGCTGCTCGCCGTCGTGGGCATGCGATATGCCGAACAGGTGCTCATGCGTCTCGTCGACATCCTGCTGTCGCTGCCGACCATGCTGCTGGCGCTGCTCGTCATCACCGTGCTCGGCGAAGGCTCGGGCAACGTGATGTTCGCCATCGCGATCGCCTTCATCCCAGGCTATGCAAGGATCGTGCGGGCTGAGGCGCTCGTCGTGGTGCGCAGCGGCTATGTCGAGGCGGCCCGCGCGCTCGGCCTGCGGCAGTCCGTCCTGGTCGTGCGGCATGTCCTGCCCAACGCGCTCGGCCCGCTGCTGGTGCTCGCCACCGTCGGCTTCGGCACCGCCTTGATCGCCGCCTCCGGCCTCAGCTTCCTCGGCTTCGGCGCCGAACCTCCGTCCCCGGAGTGGGGGGTCATGCTGTCGGAGGGCCGCAACTACCTGTCCACCGCGTGGTGGCTCGGGGTGTTCCCCGGCGGCGCGATGACCCTCACCGTGATCGCGGTCAACATCGTCGGCCGCGCCGCGCAGAACCGCTTCACCAGGAGGGCCCCCAGGTGACCCCCGCAGCAGACAGCTCCGTCAAGTCGGAGGTACGGCGAAGCACGGCAGGTCATCCGCCCGACCTGCTGGTCGTCGACGGGTTGAGCGTGACCTTCCGCACCGGGCGGGAGGAGGTCCGCGCCGTACGGAACGTCTCCTTCAGCCTGGAGCGAGGCGAATGCCTGGCGATCGTCGGGGAGTCGGGGTCGGGCAAAAGCGTCACCGCCCGCACCCTGGTCGGCCTCACCGGCGCGAAGGCCCACGTCACCGCACGTGCCCTGACCTTCGAAGGGCACGATCTCACCACGCTCGACGAGAGGGGATGGCGTGCCGTCCGGGGGCGGCGCATCGGCCTGGTGCTGCAGGACGCCCTCGTCTCCCTCGACCCGCTGCGCACCGTCGGGGCGGAGATCGCCGAACCTCTGCTGACCCACGGCCTCACGCGGCGTGGCGAGGCGGCGCGGCGGGTGCTCGGGCTGCTCGGCGACGTCGGGGTGCCTGACCCGGCGCGGCGGGCCCGTCAGCATCCCCACCAGCTCTCCGGGGGGCTCCGGCAGCGGGCTCTCATCGCCTCGGCGATCGCCGCGGGGCCGGATCTCGTCATCGCCGACGAACCCACGACGGCGCTCGACGTCACGGTGCAGGCACAGATCTTCGATCTGCTGGGCAGGCTCAAGGACCGTGGGGCCGGGGTCCTGCTTATCAGTCACGATCTGGCTGTGGTGGCGAGGTTGGCCGATCGGGTGGCGGTGATGTATGGGGGGCTGATCGTCGAGCACGGCCCTGCCCGGGAGGTGCTTACCTCGCCTCGGCATCCCTACACTCAGGCCCTTCTCGCCGCGGTTCCCTCCGCCCGGCCTCGGGGCACGCCGCTGTCGACCCCGGTCGCCCGGGTCACGGGTGGTGCTCCCCCCTCATCGGACGACGCGGAAGGCACGTCCCGCTCCCGTGGCGCCTTCGCAGGTGCCGGTGCCTCCCCGGCGAGTGCCGGGGGTGAGGGAGCGTCGCCCGATCCCGCTGTCGGCGGCCGTGTCGTGGGCGTCCACGGCGGGTGCCCCTACGCCGCCCGATGCCCGCTGGCCGACGACACCTGCCGCGACCACCTGCCTTCCGAACGGCAGGGCGTGTCGTGCCACCACCCCGGCCTCCCGCCAGGTGCACCCGCGCAGGCCACCGCCGTCGCGGTGCCCCGCGTGGTGCCCGATGCGGTGGTGCCCCTGATCGAGGTTCACGGGGTCGGCAAGCGGTTCCGCAGCCCCGACGGCACCTGGCACACGGCGGTCGACGGGGTGTCGCTGCACCTCCACCCCGGCGAGACCCTCGGCGTGGTGGGCGAGTCCGGCTCGGGCAAGACCACGGTCGCCCGCATGGTGCTCGGCCTGGTCGAACCCGACCAGGGCACCGTCCTGTTCGACGGGCACCTGTGGAGCGGCGTGCGTGAGAGGGTGCGCCGCACCCGCAGGACCCGCATCCAAGCCGTCTACCAGGACCCGCTGAGCTCCTTCGACCCGCGCCACACCGTCGAACGCCTCCTCGGCGACGCCGTCGCCCGCACCGGGACCCGGGGACGGGCCGCGAAGCGTGCCCGCGCGGCTGCCCTCCTCGACCAGGTCGGCCTCCCCGCGGCCACGCTCGCCCGGCGCCCCCGCGACCTGTCCGGCGGCCAGCGCCAGCGCGTCGCCATCGCCCGCGCCCTGGCCCCCGCCCCGGACGTGCTCGTCTGCGACGAACCGGTCTCGGCGCTGGACGTCTCCATCCAGGCCCAGATCCTGGACCTGCTGGTGGCCCTGCAACGAGACCTCGGCCTCGCGATGTTGTTCATCTCCCACGACCTCGGCGTGATCCACCATGTGAGCGACCGGGTCGTGGTGATGAAAGACGGCAAGGTCGTGGAGACGGGCGAGGTGGAGAAGCTGTTCCGCGACCCGGCGCAGCCGTACACCAAGGAACTGCTGGCCGCGGTGCCCGTCCTGCCGGGAGTCCGTGAGGTTGCCGGCTGAGGGGGTGGTGGCGGCTCAGCGGTCGAACTCGAAGCGGGGGGAGGCGGCGGTGAGGATCGCGCTGCGAGGTGTGGTCTGCCAGGCCGCCCCGACCTCCTCCGCGATCGCGGCGATCAGCGCGGGCACGTCGTCGCGTGCCGACTCGTGCATGGCCTCCGCCACGATGACGACTGCGCGGGTGGACTCCCGGACCGCCGAATAGCCGCTCTGCCGGTTGGTCCACCGCCGGGCGTGCGCCCGTCCCGCGGCGTCCGCGAAGACGACCTCGTCGGGGGCGGGGTGCTCGGTGTCGCCGCCGAAGGTCAGGTAGTGCTCGTCGCCCTTGGCGTGCCGTACGTCGAGGCCGCCTTCGACCCTTTCGAGGTCGATCGCGGCGACGGGCACGGCGAAGGCCACCGAGATCGCGTTGCACAGGTCGATCAGCGGATGGATGCGCGGCAGCACCCGCTCCTTCTTGAACCGCCGGAGCAGCGCCTCGGAGGCACAGCGATACTGGGTCGGTTTGAGGCCCATCTTGGAGAAGGTCCGCCGCCAGGCCTGAATCTCGGGGAACTCCGCTTCGGAGGAGGTGGCCAGGCGCGCCTCGGCGACGGCGGTGAATCTCGCGATCCGCTCGTCGACGTCGGCACGGCCGGAAACGCCCACGGCGACGACCGCGCCCGCGACAAGCTCGGGGAACTCCGACCAGATGGCGGAGGAGTGCTGCAAGTACATGGATATGTCGGACCTCTGTTGACGGACATGACGATCGATAGGTTGAATCGGCAGGTTGACTCTGCGGCAATCGGCACGCTGAAGTCCAACCCATCGGCGAGAGTTCAGCCTGCCGAGTGAATGGTCCGATAGGCAGGGCCATTCTTGTTTCGGTTTTGCGGACCATTTGCGACCGTCGGCGGCCGGGTGGCAGGCCGGCTCAAGAGGGGGCGAGGAGAGGACTCGCGGCTAAAGGTCGGTCGGGCAGGAGTGAGTGCCCAGGGGGCGGTCGCCGAGGGTGATGCGGACGTCGAAGAGGTCGTCCTCGGCCGCCGTGCAGGCGATCTGACGCAGTCCGAGACTCGGGATCGAGGCGGCTCCGCTCAGGGAGAGCAGGAGGCGTGTGCCGTCGGAGGAGGCCGAGGCGACGGTGAGCCCGGCGGGGAGCGCGGTGCTCAAGCCGCTCGCGGTCTCGTCCTCGTCGGGTCCGGCGAACAGGAGACGCAGGCGCGAGACCGGCTCCCGCATGCCGGGGCCCACCCGGGCCACGGATTGCAGCCTGCCGTCCAAGACGAAGAACAGGCGCTCACCCGACCCGAGACCTCCCGGCGGCTGGCCCGCGTCGAACGGGAGGGAGGCCGGGATGCCGCACCCGGTCATCACCACGGCCGCGAGCAGTGTGAGCAGGGAACTCGTCGTCGCACGGCGAACACCGTGCCGCGTGCGTGCGCCGGGCCGGCGCCGGGCCGGAGTGCCCGCGCCGGGTGAGGGACCGGCCCGGCCCCGCGTGCTTCCCGACGCGGCCCGGCCACGCGTGCTTCCCGACCTCACGGCCCTCAGTGGAGCGTTCCAGGCCGCAACCATCGAGAAGCCCCTCACCGCACTCCCCCCAGCGGAAGCCGCAAGACGAACAGGGCCCCGCCCCCCGGATTGGGGCCCGCCGTGAGCGTGCCGCCGTGGAGGCGGGTGTTCTCCCACGCCAACGCCAGCCCGAGCCCCGACCCCGCCGAGTGCCCAAGGATGCGGGTGCGGGCGGCGTCACCCTTCACGAACCGTTCGAAGACCCGATCCCCGAGCCCCTCCGGCAGCCCCGGCCCTCGATCGGCCACCTCGACGACGGCGTCGGCCCCGTCGGCGCGCAGCCGTACCTCGACCGGAGGTGCCCCGTGGCGGAAGGCGTTGCCGACGAGGTTGCCGATGATCACGCCGAACCGGCGCGGATCGACATCGGCGACGACGCCGTCCCGCAGATCGGTGCGTACGGTGTCCTTGCGGCCCCTGGTGCGCAGGCAGGCGCGTACGGCATCGGCCAGGTCGACGGTGTTGAGGGTCAGCGCCGCCACCCCCGCGTCGAAGCGGGAGATCTCCAGCAGCTCCTCGACCAGCCCGGCGAGGTTGCGGGCCTCCTCGCCGACGGTCCGGGCGGCCACCGGCAGGTCGCCGCCCGCGCGGGCCGCCTCCACGTCGAGCACGTCGGCCACGGCCATCATCGTCGCGACGGGGGTGCGCAGCTCGTGGGAGACGTCGGCGGCGAACCGGCGGGCGGCGCTCTCCCGGTCTCGCAGCTCCTTGAGGGTGTCCTCCAGCGCCGCGGCGGTCCGGTTGAACGTCGCGGCCAGGTCGGCGAGCTCGTCGTGGCCGACGGGGCGCAGGCGGGCGGTGAGGTCGCCCTCGGCCATACGCCTGGCGGCGGTTCCGAGGTCGCGCACCGGCCGGAGCACCTGCCGTGCGAAGAAAACGGCGAGGCCGACGGCGAGCAGCAGCGCGCCCGCGGCGATCAGCACGGAGGTCGTGCCGACAGTGGCGAGGTTGCGCTGCTGAGCGGCCATGTCCACCACCACATAGACCTCGGGCGGGATGTCGTCCCCGACGGGACGGGTGATCGCGATGGTGGTTCCCACGGCGAAGAACGGCCTGCCATCCCGATTGAAGCGCTGAAAGGTGAGATTCCCGGTGCGCCGTACCTCCTCCCGCAGTTCGGCGGGCACCCGCGCCACCGTGCCGGGAATGTCCTCCAGCACCCGGCCCCGGTGCACGACCGCCACCTCGTCGTTGCCCGCGGGGGTGTTGAGCGCTCCCAGGATCAAGCCGAGCGAGGCGTCGGTCAGCGGCTGGTCGAGGCGGGGGGCGAGTTCGCGCAGTGTGTCGCGCACGCGGATGCCGACGCTGTCCTGCACCTCCTTGAGGATCACCCGGCGTGCCTCGAAGTAGGACCCGGCGGTGGTGCCGACCGCCGTGATCAAGGCGAGCGCGCCGAAGGCGAGGATGAGCCGCGGGCGCAGGCCGCGCAGCAGCGGGCGGCCTCTCACGCGGGGTGGAACCTGTAGCCGAAGGTGCGCACCGTTCGCACGTAGACGGGCTGCGACGGGTTCTCCTCGATCTTGGCGCGGAGACGCTGCACGCAGGCGTCCACGATGCGGGAGTCCCCGAGGTAGTCGTGCTCCCACACCGCCTGCAGGAGGTGCTGCCGGGACATCACCTGGCCCGGCGAGCGGGACAACTCCAGCAACATGCGCAACTCGGTCGGCGTCAGCGCGATCGGCTCCCCGGAGCGTGTCACCGTGAGGGCGCCCCTGTCGACGGTGAGCTCGCCGTACCTTTCGGGCCCGGTCGGCGTGTGGTCCGCGCGGCGCAGCACCGCACGGATCCTCGCGTCGAGCACGCGGGGGCGGATGGGTTTGACGACGTAGTCGTCGGCGCCCGCCTCAAGACCGCTGACGACGTCGAGGTCGTCGTCGCGGGCGGTCAGCATGACGATCGGGGTGGTGCCGGCGGCGCGGATCCGCCTGCACACCTCGAACCCATCGATGCCCGGCAGCATCAGGTCGAGCACGACGATGTCGGGGAGCACGGCCCGGAGCAGGTCCAGCCCCTCCTCGCCGGTGGCCGCCTCATGGAGCGTGTGCCCCTGTTGCCGCAGGCCCATGCCGAGCCCGGTGCGCAGCGCCGGGTCGTCCTCGATGAGTAGTACGTGAGCCATGACCCCAGTATCCAGGCAAAACACACCTAAACCGGACTGGGGGCCGATTCTGTGGCACGACCATGACAATCCATGGACGTGGTCAGGTCCTCGTCTTTCCAGCCTGGGTCCTGTGAAAAACGAGAGAAACCACCCGCCTTCGGCGCTCGTAGCCGGTGCCATGGTGATCTTGGCGATGCTCACCGGCTGCGCCGTACTCCCCGAACAGTCCGCGGACGCCGTGCGGCGGGACCCCGCCCCTCGCACGGCGGACACCCCCAAGGGCGGCCTCACCCCCGGCACCCGCAAGGCCTACCACCGCGCGGCCAAGGCCGCCGCGGCGGCGGGTCACACCCTGCACATCACCTCGGGCTACCGCACCGCCGAGCAGCAGCGGAGCGAGTTCCGCCAGGCCGTGCGGAAGTACGGCTCAGCCGCCAAAGCCCGTGAATATGTGTTGCCGCCCGAAAAATCGGCCCACGTGAAGGGCCTGGCGATCGACGTCGGCCCGGAGCCCGCCGCACGCTGGCTGGAGAGCACAAACGGTAGGTACGGCCTGTGCCGGATCTATGCCAATGAGTGGTGGCACTTCGAGTTCTCCTACCGCTATGCCCGCGAGCGGCGCTGCCCCGACCTCAAACCCGACGCCACCGCCGCAGGCTGAGATCAGCTAGTCGGGGCACGTGCACGAACTCCGGGAACCTCGCCGACGGCCCGCCGAGCAGACCACCGCCGCGCCGCCTCAGACGCCGGTGGAAGAACGCCGCGATGAAACTCCGCCGGGCGAACACGCACCGGGCCGGGTCGACGGACGGGAGGGCTACGGGGTGCGGGCGATCGCGCGGAGCTTCAAGCCCGCGGGGCGCAGCGTCAACCCGGCCTCCAGCCGTACCGGATGCTCGGGCACGGCTTCCAGCCGCCACTTCGCCATGATGTCCGCCAGCATGAGTGTGCTCGAAAGCCGGCCGAATTGGTCGCCGATGCACTTGCGGGCGCCCATGCCGAACGGGAAGTAGGCGTCGTTCTGCGGGGACGAGCGGCCGGGATCAAGCCACCGGGCGGGGTCGAAGTGCCGCGGGTTCTCGTAGAGGTCGGCCCGGTTGTGGATCACATAGCTGCTGACGACCAGGGTCGAGCCCGCAGGCAGGCGGTGGCCGCCGAGGTCGATGTCGGCGGTGACCTGCCGCATGACGAACCAGCCGGGCGGGTAGAGCCGCAGGATCTCCGAGACGACCCTGCCGGTCTCCGCCAGGCGCGGCAGGTGCTCGATGCCGGCCGGCGCCCCCGCGAGCACCTCGTCGACCTCGGCGCGCACCCGCTCGGCCACCTCGGGGGCCTTTGTGAGTTCGTGCAGCGCCCACTGGACGATGCCCGCGGTGGTCTCGGACCCGGCGGTGAAGAACGTGACCACCTGGTCGATGACCTCGCCGTCGGACAACCTGGCCGACTCGCCAACCGCAGGATCGGCCTCCTCGTCGCGGGCGGCGAGGAGCGCCGACAGCAGGTCGCCCCGGTCGCCGCCGCGGGCGCGGCGTTCGGCCACGATGGTCTCCAGCATGTGCCGCATACGTTCGCCGGCCTGCAGATAGCGGCGGTTGCCGGGCGTGGGGAGGCGGGTGATCGCGGGTGGCGTGAGCGAGCGGCGGTAGGCACCCTGGAGGAGTACGTCGAGATCGGCGATGAAGTGGTCGCGCGACTCGGGCGGCAGGCCGGTGGAGAACATCGTGGCCAGCGCGATGCGCATGCTGAGTTCCGTCGTCTCGGCCACGACGTCGACGAGCCTGCCGTTGTGCCAGGTGGCGAGGAGGGCGGCGGTCTCGTCGCCGATCGTCTTGGCGTAGCCGGGCATCCGGGGCGAGTTGAACGCCGGCTGGGTCAGGCGGCGCTGGCGGCGGTGCCTGCTGTGCGGGCACGTCAGCAGCCCGTCGCCGAGGGTTTCGCGGATGCGCCTCCAAAGCGCCCCGCCCTTGTCGAAGGTGCGGTCGTCCAGTTGCACGCGGCGGGCCAGTGCCGGATCGCAGATGAAGATCAGGTCCAGGGGGCCCACACGCACGCTGACGAGGTTGCCGTAGGCGGACAGGGAGTCGAGGAGCGGAAGCGGATCCCGCAGCAGGCGAAGGCTGTGCCCGATCAGCGGCAGCCCCCCGGAGGCCCGGGGAATCCTCCGCGGTTGCCCGGGTGCGGCTAGTGGGGCGTTCACGTCGGCGGCAGACAAGTGGTTCCCCTTATGCTGTTTGACGTGTCACATACGCTCGCCTTTTCACCCTAGGCAGGCGGGGGAGACCGGGGATACTTGCCCACGTGTGGTGGTTGTCGTGACCTGTAAGTAAGTTTCCCTCCCTAAGTCAGGTATGTCACCTGAGGTGTGCCAGTGCGAGGATGTACGGCTACTTCGCTGGCCACGCCGTACACCTCGGAGATGAGTGCGGGGGTGAGCACCTCGGCGGGCGGGCCGCTGGCGGCTACCTGCCCGGCTTTGAGCACATACATCCGGTCGCAGAAGGCGGCGGCCAGGTTGAGGTCGTGCAAGGCGAGCAGCACCGTCGCGGGCAGCCGCCGCAGCAGGGCCAGCACGTCGAGCTGGTGGCGGATGTCCAGGTGGTTGGTCGGCTCGTCGAGCACCAGCAGCGCCGGCCGCTGGGCGAGCGCCCGCGCGATGAGCACCCGCTGCTTCTCACCCCCCGACAGGTGGGTGAAGGTGCGGTGCGTGAGATGCGCGGCGCCGACGCCGTCGAGGGCGGTCGTCATCGCCCGCCGGTCGTCCGGCGTCTCGCCGTCGAGCAGCCGCTTGTACGGCGTGCGCCCCATGGCCACGACCTCCCGCACGGTGAGGTCGCCTTCGACGGACGCCGCCTCCTGCACCACGGCGGCCACCATCCGGGCGTAGGACCGCGATCCGATCGACCACGCGTCCTGCCCGTCCACGGACACCCGCCCCGCCGCCGGACGCACAACGCGGTAGACCGAGCGGAGAAGAGTGGACTTGCCGCTGCCGTTGGGGCCGACGAGACCGACGACCTCACCGGGGGCGGCGGTGAGCGACAGGTCGCGCACGATGCGGAACGTCCCCGCGCTGAGGGACACGCCGTCGACGTCGAGGCGGCCTGCCGGGCTTGTGCCGTACGCGTCGTTCACAGCGCCGCACCTCCCTCGGCGCGCCTGCTTCCGCGCCGCATCAGCCACAGGAAGAACGGACCGCCGCAGAGCGCCGTCAGCACTCCCACCGGGATCTCCTGCGGCGCGCTGATCGTGCGGGCCGCCACGTCGGCCAGCACCAGGAAGATCGCGCCGCCCAGGATCGCGGCCGGCATGACACGCCGATGGTCGCCGCCCACCAGGACACGCACCGCGTGCGGCGCCATCAGGCCGACGAACCCGATGGGCCCGGCGGCCGAGACCAGCACACCCGTGACCAGCGAGAGCAGCACGAACATCCGCACCCGGAACGCCCCCACGGCGAGCCCCATGGTGGCGGCGGCTTCCTCACCCGCCAGCAGCAGATTGAGGTTGCGCGCCTGCGTCATGAGGAACACCGAGGCCGCCACCAGCACCGCGAGCGGCAGCCACAACGTGTCCCAGCCGACGCCGCCGAGCCCGCCGAGCGTCCACGACAACACCTCGCGGGCCTCGTTCCCGCGCTCGGCGGTCAGCAGCAGAAAACTGGTCAGCGCCGCGAACACCGACGCCACCCCCACCCCCGCCAGCACCAGCCGCAGCGACGAAACACCGCCGCCGGCCCGCGCCGCCGCGAACACCAGCACCATCGCGGCCAGCGCCCCGGCGAACGCCGCCAACGGCAGCGACCCGCGCGTGCCGAACAACGTCGTGCCCAGCACGATCATCGTCACCGCGCCGAACGACGCCCCCGACGAGACGCCGAGCAGATAGGGGTCGGCCAGCGGATTGCGGACCAGCGCCTGCATCGCCGTGCCGACGGCGGCGAGCCCCGCCCCGCACACCGCGCCCAGCAGCACACGCGGGGCGCGCACGTCGAAGATGATGGTCTCGCGGGCCCGCGTCCAGGACACCTCGGCCGGCCAGGGCAACCCCAGCCGGTGCCCGACGATGCCCCACACCTCGGCGGGCGGCACCTGAACGGCGCCCACACCGAGCGCGACCGTCATCGCCACCGCCAGCGCACCTGCGAGAAGCCCCACGACCAGCGTGAAGCGCATGGTCACGAAAAGCTCTTCGGGTGCAGGAAACGCGCCAGCTCCTCCACTGCGGCAGGCGGGCGCACCCCGACGAGTGTCGCGGTCAGCGGCACGACGAGAAAACGCTGATTCTTGACGGCGGGCACGTCGGCGAGCGGCTTGTGGGAGAGGAGGAACTTCTTCTTGTCCTCCACCGAACCGGCCCCCGCGTAGTCGTAGATCAGGATCACCTCCGGCTTGCGCTCCACGACCTGCTCCCACGACACGTCGCCGAACACCTTGCGAAGGTCTCCGAAGACGTTCTCACCGCCGGCCAGCCGGATCATCTCCTGGCCCATGCCGGCCCCGCCCGCCGTGAAGGCCGACTTGTCGCCGCTGTCGTAGACGAACACCGGCACCGGCTTCACGTCCTTGACGGCGGCGGCGACGGTGTCGAGACGCTTCCTCATCTCCCCTACGAGCGCCTCGGCCCGGTCGTTCACCCCGAAGATCTTCCCTACGGTGCGAACCTCCTCGTAGACCTGCTCCACGCTCAGCTTCTCGCGCGGGCAGTATTCGAGGTTGAGATAGGTGTTCACACCAGCGTCCTGGAAGGCCTTGCGGCCCCGGCCCTCCTTCTCGGTGAACGCGCTGGCGTAACCGCCGTAGACCAGGTCGGGATCGGCCTCCAGCACCGTCTCGAACGACGGCTCCTTCTTCGCCAGCTCCGGCACACGCTCATAGGCCGCGCGATACTCCTCCAGCACGGCGGAGTCGGGGAAGGCCGTGCCGACCATCGCCTTCTCCAGCCCGAGCGCGAGCATCAACTCCGCCGGATGCTGGTGAATCGTCACCACCCGCTTGGGCGGCGCCTTAAACGTCACACTTACCCCGCAGTTGTCCACCGTGACGGGGAACCCCGCTTGATGGCTTTCCTTTGCGGCCTCGGGGGCGGCCTGGGGAGTGGCTTTGGGAGTGGCGCCACCACAGGCGGACAACAACACGGCAGCCGTCACTGTGGCGACGGCAAGGGAAAAGGGTCGGGCAATGCCGAACACGCAGCCTCCTGAGGTGTCCACGCGCCTCGTAGGGACGAACGCGACAGCCCAGTCTCCTGACTCCCGGCTCAACACTCGCCCCGACCTTCCCGCTTACGCAGTGGTCACAGTGGGGTCCGCTCCCCGGTCACAGTGGCGGGACCGCGCCGGATTCACACCGGCTTCCTGGCCTCCATCGCGATGTTGACGGACAAAAGCGTATTCGCACCGTTCCAGCAAACACCACCCGGGGCCAGGTACGGCAAAGCCAATCCTTTGACCGGATTCCGGGGATCCGGCTGTGGCAGTTTCATGTCCCCGCAGGTCAGTCCAGGCCGACTGCGATGAGGAGGGCGTCTTCCACGCGGTTGGCCGTGTCGGCGTGGCCCTTGGCATTGGGGTGGATGAGGGCGGGGCTGTCGGGGTAGCGGCTATAGAGGCCGTCGACCCAGTTTTGGCCGTTGGCCTTGTCACACACGCTGTGTTTCCGGCCGGGCTCGTATAGGTCGACGTGAATGTCGCCCTGCTCCTCGGTCACCTGGCTGATCGCCGTGTTGAGCGGCTCGAGCACGCGGGTGCGCAACCACGCCAGGTCGGCCCAGGTGATCGTGCCGAACCCCGTGAAGCTCCCGTAAACACACTTCTTCGCGTCGTGCGGAATGATGTAGGGATAACCGACCGTGATCACCTTGGCGTAGGGCGCCTTGTCGTGGATCGCCGTGAGCATCTCGTCGTATTGCTCCCGCAGCTCCGTCAGCCGGCGCGGCAGCTCCGCCTGGAAGTGTGTCTTGCAGGGTGAGCCTTCGCCCCGCGCCTCCGCCCCCAGCTCCATGCACTTCACGAGGATGTCGCCGAACCCAAGCGTGCCGCTCCCCACCCCCACACTGACCAGGTTGGTGTTGGGCCGCACCGCGTCGAGCTGCACCGCCACCGGGCCGAAGGGCCGATCGGGATCGGCGGAGATCGGGGGAGCGTGGCGACCGGCCGGCTCCTGCTCCTCCTTCGCGATGTGCGAGATCCTGGCGTTGGCACAGCTCACATTGGTCAGCTTGAGCACCGCCCCCAGCCGGTCGGCGATCACCTGCGGATAGGCCAGCGACGTGCGCGCACACCCGTCACGCACCGGCTCGAACTCCTTCCCAGCCGCCTGCACGACCCCGGCGGTGAAGGAGTCGCCCAGCGCGACCCACGAATATGCCCTGGTCGACGGAGCGGCAGCCGCGATCGTCGTGTACATTGCGCACACTGCGACGCCCACCAGCGCGGCACGGACACGCGAACCCGGCACGGCCCCTCCTGTCACACGAGACGAGGAGAACACGATAGCGGAGAGTGAGCATGCGCGTGCGCAGCGTGGTGAGACGTGAACGGGTCGACCCGAAATCACCCTCCACCGGTATCAGCGGGCCGGCCAGATCGCGTGACCGTCCGCCGTCTCACAGAGCGTGGCACGCATGCGCTCGGCGACAGGCCGTTGCTACGCCACCTGGCCACGCTCCTAGTCGGTCGCATGTAGTCGGCTGGCGACCCGGTCGGTGATGGCGGCGGCGCGGAGGGCGCTCGAAGCGGAGCTTGGGTCCGGTCGTAAGGGATGGCCGGCCTCGAAGTTCTGGGCCACCTGCCGTACGGCACGAGCCTGATCCGCGTGGCCCGCGTCTCTGGCGGCCGGTCCAGGGGGCCGGTGTCCTGGTCAGGGCGGGCCCGGCGTCTTCGCCCTGGTGGGGTCTCACCCGGGTGAGGCTCGGTGCGGTCCGGCCAGGTCAGGTGGGGCGGACCGCAGCCGAGCCCGTCAGGGAGGAGGCGGGGGCGCCGGGTGGAACGGGTTGCCGTAGACGGCGACCGTCATGCGGCCGGACCGGCGCAGATATTCGGGGCGGTCGGTCCGCAACCGGACCTGGACCTTGAGCCTGCCGCCGCCGGCCACCACATCCGGGCGCAAGATGGTGAAGGTGTAGCTCCCGTCCTTCGGACGGGAGGCGCAGACGTTGCTGCCGGGCAGCTTGCGTCCGTTCACCCAGACATCCGTGCGTGAGCGGTGGGCGATGCCGCCGGAGCAGGCGATGACCAGGCCGGCCACCTTCTTGGTGTA
The DNA here is from genome assembly GCF_016863435.1 of Sinosporangium siamense. Taxonomy (GTDB): domain Bacteria; phylum Actinomycetota; class Actinomycetes; order Streptosporangiales; family Streptosporangiaceae; genus Sinosporangium; species Sinosporangium siamense. The sequence goes on along the minus strand of NZ_BOOW01000041.1, from coordinate 688 downwards.
GGGCACGTCGAGGGTGATTTCGCGTGCCTGCGGCCAGGTGATGCTCTGCTTGTCGAGGACCTTCCCCTCCGGCCCGCCGAGGCTGCGCGGCATCTTGAGGGATGGGGGCGGGGGGCCGGCGACCGCCGGCGGCGTCCACTCGTAGACGTCGACGGTCCAGATCTGCGGGGGCTGCTTCTTCGTCACCGGATGGTGCATGATGAACGCCTCGACGTTGACCGTCGCCGTGCGGGCCGTGGGCGGGAGCGGCTGGACGTCCACGGCGGTGCCGTGCGCGCAGCCGCTGTACTTCGCCCACTTATCGGCCAAGGTGAACGGGGTCGCGACGCCGGGCACGCGCACGGTAACCGTCGGCGGTTCCGGGATGCCGCGGTTGACACACGGCATCCGGACCGCAAGAGGCTTGCCGCTGAGCGGCACCTCGATGGACGCCGACTTCTGGATCGGGGAGTCGACCCTGACACGGCCCAGCCGGCGGTAGACGGTGCCGTCGGGTTCGGTGAAGCGCTCCTTTCCGGGGGCGGGGGATCTGGTCGCCGCGGCGTGGACGTCCCGCGGCGGTTCCTCGGGTATGAGGAGGCCCGGCAGGACCAGCGCCGCCGCAACCGCGGCGGCCCCCGCGGCGGTGAGGGCGCTCCAGGCGGCGGCGCGCCGCCGGCGGCGGGCGCCGCGCGCGCGGCGGTGGACC
>NZ_BOOW01000040.1 GCF_016863435.1 Sinosporangium siamense | reverse complement strand
ATCCTGCCCGTAGGCCGCGATGAGCGCCTGGGCCTCGATCGGATCCCCCAGCACGGTCCCGGTCCCGTGCGCCTCAACCGCATCCACATCGACCGGCGACAACCCACCACTGGCCAATGCCTGCCGGATCACCCGCTGCTGCGACGGGCCGTTCGGCGCCGTCAGCCCGTTCGACGCCCCGTCCTGATTGACCGCGCTCCCCCGCACCACCGCCAGCACCCGCCGCCCGTTGCGCAGAGCGTCCGAGAGCCGCTCAAGCACCACGACCCCGACGCCCTCCCCCCACCCGACCCCGTCAGCCTCATCCGAAAACGACCGGCACCGCCCATCCGCCGAAAGCCCACCCTGCCGCGAGAACTCCACGAACGTCGCCGGCGTCGACATCACCGTCACCCCGCCTGCCACCGCCAGCGAACACTCCCCCGCCCGCAGAGCCTGTGCCGCCAGATGCAACGCCACCAGCGACGACGAACACGCCGTGTCCACCGTCACCGCGGGCCCCTCGAACCCGAACGTGTACGAGATCCGGCCGGAGGCCACACTGCCCGCACTGCCGTTCCCCCGCTGGCCTTCGAACTCCTCACCGTCCAGCAGCGTCGAGTAGTCGCCGTACATCACCCCCGCGAACACCCCGGTGCGGCTGCCCCGCAAGGACACCGGGTCGATCCCGGCCCGCTCGACCGCCTCCCACACCGACTCCAGCAACAACCGCTGCTGCGCGTCCGTCGCCAATGCCTCCCGCGGGCTCATGCCGAAGAAGCCGGGATCGAACTCCCCCGCGTCATACAGGAACCCGCCCGAACGGGTGGCCGACGTCCCGGCCAGGCTCTCCAGATCCCATCCTCGATCGGTGGGGAAGTCTCCGATGGCGTCCACCCCGTCGTGAACGAGCCGCCACAGGTCCTCCGGCGACTCGACCCCGCCCGGGTAACGGCACGCCATCCCCACGACGACCACCGGATCGTCAGCCGGAACGGGCAGCACGGCGATCTCCGCCGCCGGGATGTCTGCCCCCACCAGCTCACCGACCAGAAACCCGGCGAGCATCTCAGCCGACGGATAGTCGAACACCACCGTCGCCGGCAACCGCAGCCCGGTCGCCTTCCCAAGCCGGTTCCGCAGCTCGACCGCGGTCAGCGAGTCGAACCCGAGGTCCTGGAACGCCCGCCCAGGATCCACCTGCTCCGTCCCCGTGTGTCCGAGAACCAGGGCGATGTGCGTGAGAACGACGTCGAGCATCGTCTTGTGCCGCTCGGCGGCCGACAGCCCGGTGAGCCGCTGAGCCAGACCGGACGCCGCGCCCTCCTCGGTGACAGCCGCCCGCCTGACACGCGGACGAACCAGGCCACGCAGGATCGCCGGCACGTCACCGTGGTTCCTGATGGCGGCGAAGTCGAGACGCACCGCGACCGGCACCGCACCCCCGGCGGCCAACGCCGTGTCGAACAGCGCCAGCCCCTGCTCGGCCGACAAGGCCGGCATGCCGAGCCGGGCGATGCGCGCCTGCTCTTCTCCGCTCAACCCGAAGGCCATGCCCGCTCCGGCCCACGGCCCCCAGGCGAGCGACGTCCCCGGAAGTCCCATCTCCCTGCGATGCCGCGCCAAGGCGTCGAGGAAGGCATTGCCCGCCGCATAGGCGGCCTGGCCCGCACTCCCGAAGGTCCCCGCGACCGAGGAGAACACGACGAACGCCGCGAGGCCGAGGTGCTTGGTGGCCTGGTGAAGGTTCCACGCCCCGTCCACCTTGGGCCGCAGCACCCCCGCCAGCCGCTCCGCCGTCAGCGACTCCACGACACCGTCGTCCAGCACCCCGGCCGCGTGCACCACGGCCGAGATCGGGTGACGCGCCACAACCTCTGCGACAGCCGTACGGTCCCCCACATCACACGCCTCGACCGCGACCTCCGCCCCCAGCCCCGCCAGCTCCTCGGCGAACTCCTTGCCACCGCCGCGACGGCCGGCCAGCACAAGCCGCCGCACCCCGTGCGCGACCACCAGGTGCCGCGCCACCACACGCCCCAGGCCACCCAGCCCACCGGTGACCAGCACCGCGCCCTCGCCCCACCCGCCTCCGTCACCCGGCTCCACCGGCACCCTGGCCAGCCGGGGCACCAGCACCTCTCCCGCACGGACGAGCACCTGATCCTCGTGTACGGCGAGAGCCCGCGAAACGTCGTCCTCCGAAGGTTCGCCGTCCACGTCCACCAGGACGAACCGCTCCGGATGCTCGGCCTGCGCCGACCGCACCAGCCCCCAGACGGCCGCCCCGACCAGGTCGGCCCCGCTCACCGCACCACGGGTGACAAACACCAGCCGCGAAGCGGCGAACCGCTCCTCCGCCAGCCAAGCCCGCACGACGTCCAGCACACGCGAGGTCTCGGCGAACACCCGCTCGGACATGTCCACGGACACGTCACCGAGGACGGGGACCACGACCACGCCGGGCCCCACGGATGCCCAGCCGTCGCGTACGTCGCCCGTCAGCCACGTCGGCTCCTCGCCGCCGCCCGCCGAGACGGCGGACGCGGGCGACCAGGTGAGTTCGAAGAGCGAGTTCCGCACGCCCCCGGTGGCCTCCCCGGCGTCGATCGGCCGCACCACCAGGGATCCCACCGACGCCACCGGTGTGCCCGCCGTGTCGGCGATCGCCAAAGACGCGGCGCCGCTCTCCGCACGCGACAGCCGTACCAGAACCCGGGAGGCCCCGGACGCGTGCAGCGACACATCGCCCCAGGAGAAGGGCACGCTGCCCGGGCCGAGCTCGCCGGCCCAGAGAAAGGTGAGGGCGTGCAGGCAGGCGTCGAACAACCCGGGATGCAGCCCGAAGCCCGACGCGTCCGCCGCCTCCGGCAGGGCGACCTCGGCGAAGACCTCCTCACCGGACCGCCATGCGGCCCGCAAGCCGCGGAACACGGGACCGTAGGTGAAACCCGCACGCTCCAGGTCGTCGTAATGGCCGGTCAGGTCCAGCGGCCGGGCTCCTTGCGGCGGCCAGACGGAGGCGTCCCAGGTGGGCGCGACGGCACCGGTTGTCAGTGTGCCGGTGGCGTGAAGCACCCACGTGTCGTCGTCCTGCCGGGAGTGCACACTGACCGGGCGTCGGCCGGACGTGTCCTGCTCCCCGACCCATACCTGCACCCGCACACCACCCCGATCGGGCAGCTCCAGCGGTGCGGCGAAGGTCAGCTCCTCGATCAGGTCGCACCCCACCTGGTCGGCCGCACGCAGCACCAGCTCGATCAGCCCCGTGCCCGGCACGAGCGTCGTGCCCCGCACCACGTGGTCCGCCAGCCACGGATGCGACCGCACCGAGAGACGGCCGGCGAAGAGGAAGCCGTCGGTGTTCACGAGTTCGACGGCGGCGCCCAGCATGGGGTGCTCCGCCGCTTCGAGCCCGGCGAACCGCACATCCCCGGCACGAACGGCGGTGGTCTCCGGCCAGTACCGCTGACGTTCGAAGGCATAGGTCGGCAGATCGGCCCGCGAGGCACCCGCTCCGTCGAACAGCCTGGGCCAGTCCACCCGGCATCCGTCGACATGCAGCCGCGCCAGCGCGCGAAGTGCGCTCTCCTCCTCCGGCCGGTCCTTGCGAAGCAGTGAGACGAGTACGGTGCCCTCGCCGGCCGACTCCGCCGCCATGGCCGACAACACACCGTCCGGGCCGAGCTCCAGGAAGCGGGTCACGCCTCGCTGCTGAAGGGCACGTATCCCGTCGGCGAAGCGTACGGCTTCGCGCACGTGGCGCACCCAGTAGCCGGGCGAGCGAAGCTCGTTGGCGGTGGCCACCTCACCGGTCAGGTTGGACACCACCGGCACCTTGGGCTCTTCGTACGACAACCTCTCGACGACCGCCCGGAAGTCCTCCAGCATGGGGTCCATCAGCGGCGAGTGGAACGCGTGTGAGACCCGCAGGCGGGTTGTCTTCCGGCCCAGGCCGTGGAAGTGGGCCTGCACCGCCGCGACGGCCTCCTCCTCACCCGACACCACGACCGACGACGGCCCGTTGACCGCCGCGATCGCCGACCGCCCGTCCAGGAGGGCCGACACCTCGGCCTCGCTCGCCCGCACCGCCACCATCGCCCCACCGGGCGGCAGGGCCTGCATCAACCGGCCCCGAGCCGCCACCAGCGCGCAGGCGTCGGCCAGGGAGAACACCCCGGCCACGTGAGCCGCCGCCACCTCGCCGATCGAGTGCCCGGCGAGCAGGTCCGGCCGCACGCCCCACGACTCCGTCAACCGGAACAGCGCCACCTCGACGGCGAACAGCGCCGCCTGAGCGTAGACGGTCTGATCGAGAAGCTCGGCGTCCTCACCCCACACGACCTCGCGCAGAGGAAGGTCCAGCTCCCCGCACACCGCGTCGAAGGCATCCGCGAACACCGGGAACCGCTCATACAGCTCCCGGCCCATCCCGAGCCGCTGCGAGCCCTGCCCGGAGAACAGGAACGCGCATTTGCCCACCCGTTCGGTCCCCTCCACCAGGGTGGCGGCAGGCTCTCCCGAGGCCAGGGCGGACAAGGCGGCCTCAGCCGCCTCCCGCCCCTCCGCGAGCACGACCGCACGGTGTGAGAACAGCGACCGCGCCGACGCCAACGACGCGCACACATCGACGTCACGCACGCCGGGATGGTCCCGCAGCAGGCCGAGCAGCCGCCCGGCCTGCCCCCGCAACGACGCCTCGGACTTGGCCGACAGCACCCACGGCACGACACCAGGCGTGATCTCCGGCTCCACCGGACCGGGCGTCGAAGGCGGTGCCTCCAGGATGATGTGCGCGTTGGTGCCCGAGATCCCGAACGACGACACACCCGCCCGCCGAGGCCGCCCCGACTCAGGCCACGCCACCTCATCCGCCAGCAGCTCGACCGCACCGGCCGACCAGTCCACATGCGACGACGGCGACCCGGCGTGCAGCGACCTCGGCAACACACCGTGCCGCATCGCCATCACCATCTTGATCACACCCGCCACACCCGCAGCCGCCTGCGCATGCCCGATGTTCGACTTGATCGACCCCACCCGCAGCGGAGTCTCCCGATCCTGCCCATATGCCGCGATCAACGCCTGAGCCTCGATCGGATCCCCCAGGACCGTCCCCGTCCCATGCGCCTCCACAGCGTCCACATCGACCGGCGACAACCCACCACTGGCCAATGCCTGCCGGATCACCCGCTGCTGCGACGGACCGTTCGGCGCCGTCAGCCCGTTCGACGCCCCGTCCTGATTGACCGCGCTCCCCCGCACCACCGCCAGCACCCGCCGCCCATTGCGCAGAGCATCCGAGAGCCGCTCCAGCACCACGACCCCGACGCCCTCCCCCCACCCAACCCCGTCAGCCTCAGCCGAAAACGACCGGCACCGCCCGTCCACCGAAAGCCCACCCTGCCGCGAGAACTCCACAAAGGTCCCCGGCGTCGACATCACCGTCACCCCACCCGCCACCGCCAGCGAACACTCCCCCGCCCGCAGAGCCTGAGCCGCCAGATGCAACGCCACCAGCGACGACGAACACGCCGTGTCCACCGTCACCGCGGGCCCCTCGAACCCAAACGTGTACGACACCCGCCCCGAAGCGACGCTAGGAGCGCTCCCGTTTCCACGAAAGCCCTCGTATTGCTCCCCCTCCAGCAGGTTCCGATAGTCGGTGTACATCACCCCGGCGAACACACCCGTGCGGCTCCCCCGCAACGACACCGGATCGATCCCGGCCCGCTCCACCGCCTCCCACACCGACTCCAGCAACAACCGCTGCTGAGCGTCCGTCGCGACGGCCTCGCGAGGACTCATCCCAAAGAAGGCCGAATCGAACTCCCCCGCGTCATACAGAAACCCACCAGAACGAGTGGAAGAGGTCCCCGTCTTCTCCGGATCCGGATCGAACAGCCCCTCCAGATCCCACCCCCGATCCACCGGGAAGCCGGAGATCGCGTCAACCCCGTCCCGCACCAGCCGCCACAGATCCTCCGGCGACTCCACGCCCCCGGGGAACCGGCACGCCATCCCGACGATCACCACCGGATCGTCGGCCACCACCACCGTGCCCGTGGCGACCGGCGCCGCCTCCTCGGCACCCACCAGCTCGTCCAGCAGGTGCCCGGCCAGCGCCGCGACCGACGGATAGTCGAACACCACCGTCGCCGGCAACCGCAACCCGGTCGCCTTGGCCAGCCGGTTCCGCAACTCGACCGCGGTCAGCGAGTCGAACCCGAGGTCCTGGAACGCCCTCCCCGGATCCACGTCCCCCGCGCCGCCGTGCCCCAGCACCAGCGCGACCTGGCCGCGCACCAGGTCGAGCAGCACCTCATGCCGCTCGACTGTTTCCAGCCCGGACAACCGCCCCGCCAAGGCCGCCACCGCGGGCGACCCGGTCGCCGCCGCGCGGCGGGCGCGCGCCCTCACCAGCCCGCGCAGCAGCACGGGCACCTCGTCCTGGGCCCGCAGCGCGGCGAAGTCGAACCGCACCGGCGCCACCAGCGGTTCCACCGAGTACAGAGCGGCGTCGAACAGCGCGACGCCGTCGCCGGAACTGAGAGCCGGCATCCCGGTGCGGGCGACACGCCGCGTGTCGACGTCGGACAGGGTGCCCGTCATGCCGCTTTCCGGGCTCCACGGCCCCCACGCCATCGACACCCCCGGCAACCCCCGCGTACGGCGAAGCCGCGCCAGCGCGTCGAGGAACGTGTTGCCCGCCGCGTAGTTGGCCTGGCCGGGGCCACCGAAGACGCCCGACACCGAGGAGAACAGCACGAACGCCGACAGGCCAAGGTCCTTGGTGGCCTCGTGAAGGTTCCACGCCCCGTCCACTTTGGGCCGCAGCACCCCCGCCAGCCGCTCGGCCGTCAGCGACTCCACGACACCGTCGTCCAGCACCCCGGCCGCGTGCACCACGGCCGAGACGGGGTGACGCGCCACAACCTCTGCGACAGCCGTACGATCGCCCACATCGCAGGCCTCGACCGCGACCTCCGCGCCCAGCCCCGCCAGCTCCTCGGCGAACTCCTCGCCACCGCCGCGACGGCCGGCCAGCACAAGCCGCCGCACCCCATGCGCGACCACCAGATGGCGGGCCACCACCCGGCCCAGGCCGCCCAATCCTCCGGTGACCAGCACCGCGCCGTCGCCCCACGGCCCCGCGTCGGACAGGTTCCGCCGGTGACCCGCAGCCCCACTCGGGTCACCGGCGGAATTCAAGCCCCCCGCCTCAGCCGCCACAGAGTCCGCCGATGCGGACACCCGCGCCAGCCGAGGCACAAACACCTCGCCGTCCCGCAGCAACACCTGAGGCTCGGCGGTGGCCAGGCCCCTGCGCAGGCAGTCGTCATCCGTCTCGCCGCTCTGGTCGACGAGGACGAACCGCCCGGGGTGCTCCGACTGCGCCGACCGCACCAGCCCCCAGACCGCGGCGCCCGCCAGGTCATCCCCGTCCACCGCGCCACCGGTGACGAACACCAGCCGCGACCCCGGCGGACGCTCCTCGGCCAGCCAGGACCGCACCAAGCCGAGTACATGACTCGTCGCCTTATGCACCCGCTCCGGCACACCGAGCGAAGGATCGCCGGCGACCGGCACCACCGTCACCGAAGGGTCGTCTCCGAATGGCGGCACCGGGCCGTCGAAGCTCCCGTGCCCCCGGACCGGCACCCAGTCCACGGTGTAGAGGGTCTCCCGCCCTTGATCGTCCGCCGTGCCGCTGGAGACGGGCCGGAGAAGCAGCCCCCGCACCGCCGCCACGGGTCGGCCCTCCACGTCGGCCAGCGCGACCGCGACGGTGTCCTCAAGAGTGCGCGTCACCCGCACCCGCACGGACTCGGCGCCCGAGGAGTGCAGCGACACCCCCTCCCACGAGAACGGCACGACACCGCGCGGCATGCCGTTGAACGCCGTGACGTGCAGCGCGGCGTCCAGGAGCGCAGGGTGCAGGCCGAACGCGCCGCCGTCCGCGGACTCCGGCAGGCTCACCTCGGCGAAGACGTCGTCCCCACGCCGCCAGGCCGCCCGCAGCCCTTGGAAGACCGGCCCGTACTCGAAGCCGCCCTCGGCCATCCGCTCATACAGGCCCGCCACGTCCACCGGTTCCGCCCCGGCGGGCGGCCAGACGGCGGGGGCGAAGTCGGCCGTCTCCACCCCCGGAGCGAGTACGGCTGTCGCGTGCCGGCGCCACACCCCGTCCCCGTCGCCCTCCTCCTGGGAGCGGATGGTGACGTTGCGCCGACCGTCCTCCTCGGCGGGGCCGACGTGGACGTGAACCCGCACACCGCCGTCCCGCGGCAGTACGAGGGGGGCGGCCAGGGTGAGCTCCTCGATCCGGCCGCAGCCGGCCTCGTCGGCCGCGCGGATCGCCAGCTCCAGGAAGGCGGTGCCGGGCAGCAGCGCCGACCCCAACACGACGTGGTCGGCGAGCCAGGGATGCGTGCGCACCGACAACCGGCCGGTGAACAGGAACCCCTCGTCGCCGGGCAGTTCGATCGCGGCGCCCAGCAGGGGATGGCCCGCCGCCGAGAGGCCGGCGGCGCCGACGTCGCCCGCCGGGGTGTCCGAGGCCGCATCCGGCCAGAAACGCCGCTGCTGGAACGCATATGTCGGCAGGTCCACGACCCGCGCGGCGGCACCCGAGAGCACCTCGGCCCACCCGATCTCGGCACCGTCGGCGTGCAACCGCGCCAGCGCGTGAAGCGCGCTCTCCTCCTCGGGCCGGTCCTTGCGGAGCAGGGAGACGAGTACGGTGCCCTCGCCGGCCGACTCCGCCGCCATGGCCGACAGCACACCGTCGGGGCCGAGTTCGAGCAGCCGCGTCACGCCCTGGTCCTGGAGGGTGCGCACCCCGTCGGCGAAGCGCACGGCTTCGCGCACGTGGCGCACCCAATAGTCGGGGGAGCACAACTCGCCGGCGGAGGCCACCGTTCCGGTGAGATTCGACACCACCGGCACCGACGGCTCCGCGAACTCCAGCCGCCCGGCGACCGCCCGGAACTCCTCCAGCATCGGCTCCATCAGCGGCGAGTGGAAGGCGTGCGACACCCGCAGCCTGGACGTCTTCCTGCCCAGGCCGTGGAAGTGGGCCTCGACCGCGGCGACGGCCTCCCGCTCACCGGACACCACCACCGACGAGGGCCCGTTGACCGCCGCGATCGACACGGCTCCTTGCGGACCGGTGCCCTTGTGCTCAGGCTCCTGCCGTACTGACAGCCGGTCGCCGCCGTCAAGGCAGGCCGCCACCTCGGCTTCGCCCGCCCGGACCGCGAGCATGGCCCCGCCCTCCGGCAGAGCCTGCATCAACCGTCCTCGCGCCGCCACCAGCGCACACGCGTCCGCCAGGGAGAACACCCCGGCCACGTGCGCCGCCGCCACCTCGCCGATCGAGTGCCCTGCCACGAGGTCAGGCCGTACACCCCACGACTCGACGAGCCGGAACAGCGCCACCTCGACCGCGAAGAGCCCTGCCTGCGCGTATGTCGTCCGGTCCAGCAGGGCGGCGTCGTCACCCCAGACGACCTCCCGCAGCGACCGCTCCAGCCGCGCGTCCAACTCGCCGCACACCGCGTCGAAGGCGTCGGCGAACACCGGGAAGCGCTCATACAGCTCCCGGCCCATCCCGAGCCGCTGTGACCCCTGCCCCGAGAACAGGAACGCGCACTTCCCCGCCCTGGCGACGCCGTCCACCACGTCACCGCTCGGCTCACCCGAGGCCAGTGCGGCAAGCGCCCGCAGGCCCGCCTCCCGGCCGGCAGCCGTCACCACCGCCCGGTGCGGGAGCGCCGACCGCGTCGTCACCAGCGAGAACGCGACGTCCACCTCCCGCTCCCGCGGCCGGTCCCGCAGCCACTCCAGCAGCCGCCCGGCCTGCTCACGCAGCGCCGGCTCGGACTTGCCCGTCACCACCCACGGCGTGAGCACGGGAACGCCTGCCGCATCCCCCTCCGGCCCGGCCTCACTCGCCGGCGCCTGCTCCAGCACCACGTGGGCGTTGGTGCCGCTGATCCCGAACGCCGAGACACCGGCCCGGCGCGGGCGGCCCGTGCCGGGCCAGGGGGTGGTCTCGGTGGCGAGGCGTACGGCGCCGGCCGACCAGTCGACGTGGGTCGTGGGGTGGTCGACGTGCAGGGTCGGCGGCACGACGCCGTGACGGAGCGCCATCACGGTCTTGATGAGGCCCGCCACACCGGCGGCGGCCTGGGCGTGGCCGATGTTGGATTTGACGCCGCCGAGGAGCAGCGGATGCTCCCGCTCCTGCCCGTAGGCGGCCAGAAGCGCACCCGCCTCGATGGGGTCGCCGAGGGTGGTGCCGGTGCCGTGGGCCTCGACGGCGTCGACGTGGGCGGCGGGCAGGTGGGCGTTGGCGAGGGCGGCGCGGATGACACGCTGCTGGGAGGGGCCGTTGGGGGCGGTGAGCCGGCTGCTGGCGCCGTCCTGGTTGACGGCGGTGCCGCGGATGAGGGCGAGGACGCGGTGGCCGTGGCGTTCGGCGTCGGAGAGGCGTTCGACGAGGAGCACACCGGCGCCTTCGGCCCACGAGGTGCCGTCGGCGGCGTCGGCGAAGGGTTTGCAGCGGCCGTCGGGCGCGAGGCCCCGCTGGCGGGAGAACTCGACGAACAGCCGGGTGGTGGGCATGACGGCGACGCCGCCGGCGAGGGCCATGCCGCACTCGCCCGCACGCAGGGCCCGGACCGCGAGGTGGAGGGCGACCAGCGACGACGAGCAGGCGGTGTCGACCGTGACGGCGGGGCCCTCCAGGCCGAAAGTGTAGGCGATGCGGCCGGACAACACGCTGACGGCGCCGCCGGTCAGCAGGTGGCCCTCGGTGTCGCCGGTCAGCCTGGCCAGCGAGCCGTAGTCGGTGTCGGCGCCGCCGATGAAGACACCGGTGAGACTGCCGCGCAAGGAGGCGGGATCGATGCGGGCGGCCTCGACCGCCTCCCACGCCGACTCCAGCAGGAGCCGCTGCTGGGGGTCCATGGCGAGGGCCTCGCGGGGGGCGATGCCGAAGAGGTCGGCGTCGAAGTGCGCGACGCCGTCGAGGAAGCCGCCGTGCCGTACATAGCTTTTGCCGGGGGTGCCGGGCACAGGGTCGTAGAGATCGGCGAGATCCCATCCGCGGTCGGCCGGAAGGTCGCCGATGGCGTCGCCGCCGCCCGCGACGAGCCGCCACAGGTCCTCGGGCGAGCGCACGCCGCCGGGGAGGCGGCAGGCCATGCCGACGATGGCGATGGGTTCGCCGTCCCGCGCCTCCACTGTCTCCAAACGCTGCCTGGTGCGCCGCAGGTCGGCGGTGACCTTCTTCAGGTAGTCGCGGAGCTTGGCTTCGGACGAACCGGCCATCGGGTGGCAACCTCGCAGTTCAGGAAAGGTGGTACAGGGAGCTGTGTGCGTGGGCTTACGTGAGCCCGAGTTCCTTGTCGATCAGGTCGAACATCTCGTCGTCGGTCGTCGCCCCGAGGTCGTCGTGCGCGTCGCCGTTCGGGGTCTCGTCGCCGTCGAGCGGGTCGAGCTTCCACTGGAGCGTCTTGAGGCGGCTGAGGAGCCTGGCCCTGCCGTCGCGGTCCAGGGTGTGGCCGGCGACCGCCGCCTCCAGCTCTTCGAGCCGGCTGAAGACGGGGACGACGGGCTCCGCGTCGAGGTGGGTGCGGAGGTGGCGGGCCAGTTCCCGGGGTGTGGGATGGTCGAAGACGGCGGTGGCGGGAAGGCGCAGCCCTGTCTCGGCGGCGAGGCGGTTGCGCAGCTCGACGGCGGTTAGGGAGGTCATGCCGAGGTCGAGGAAACCCCGGTCCCTCTCGACAGCCGCCGCTGCCCCGAGGCCGAGTACGGCGGCCACATGGCCCGCGACCAGGTCGAGCAGCACGTTCTCCGCCTTCGCCGGGCTCAGCCCCGCGAGCTCGGCGGCGAGGTCGCGCTCCTCACGCCTCGGCGCGGGGACGGCGTTCCGTACGGCGAGGCCACGCAGAAGTGGCGGGACCTCGGTGACCGCGCGCAGGTCGAGCCGGACCGGCACGAGCAGCGGGTTGTCGATGCCGGCGGCGCGGTCGAGCAGGCGCAGCGCCTCGCCGGTCCCCATGGGCGGCATCCCCGCGCGGGCGAGGCGGTCGAGGTCGCCCTGGCCGAGGGCACCGGTCATGCCGCTGCGTTCCACCCAGTGTCCCCACGCCAGGGAAACGGCGGGCAGCCCGTTCGCCCGGCGATAGTGGGCGAGGGCATCGAGGAAGGCGTTGGCGGCGGCGTAGTTCGCCTGCCCCAGGCCACCGGCCACCCCGGCGAAGGAGGAGAAGAGCACGAACGCCGTCAGATTCATGCCGCGCGTCAACTCGTGCAGGTTCCACGCGGCACGCACCTTGGGCCGGAGAACCCGCTCCACCTGCTCACCGGTCAGCGTGGCCAGCAAGCCGTCGCCAAGCACCCCCGCGGCGTGCACCACGGCGGTCAGCGGGTGCCCGGCCGGGATGCCGCCCAGCACCCCGGCAAGCCGCTCACGATCGGCGGCGTCACAGGCGACCACCTCAGCCTCGGCCCCCATCGCGGCAAGCTCCGCCACAAGCTCCGCGACCCCGGGCGCATCCGCCCCCCGCCGCCCGGCGAGCAGGAGCCGACGCACCCCGTGGCGAGCGACAAGGTGACGCGCGACGAGCCCCCCGAGCGTGCCGGTGCCCCCGGTGATGAGCACGGTTCCAGCGGCTGCCGAGCCGAGCACTGTGTCAGGGCTCTGCCCCGCAGAGCGGGTGCCGCTCACGCCGTCACCCGCACCGGACTCAACCCCGGACACCAAACCGCCGACGGAACCAGACGCGGCGTCGAAGCCCCGCCCCACCGACGCGGCGATCACACCGGCACCGGACTCGGGGTCGGGGCTTCGCCCCGCCGACTGCGCGCCGCCACCGGGCTCGGGGTCGGGCCCGGCGCTGTGACTCTGCCCCGCAGAATGAGTGCCGGTCACGCCGTCACCGGCACCGGACACCAAACCGCCGACGGAACCAGACGCAGCGTCAAAGCCCCGCCCCACCGACGCGGCAATCACACTGGCACCGGACTCCCCATCAGGGCTCCGCCGTGCCGGCGTGCCGTTGGCGGAGGGTTGTGGAGTGGGCGTGGTGTCGTGGGTCCAGCGCCAGATGGGGCGGTTCGGCCGCTGTTCCACGCGGGTCAGGCGGGGGACCAGGGCGTGACCGCCGCGGATGGCCAGCTGAGGTTCGTCCTCGACGGACAGGGCCGCGGTGAGTGAGGCCTCGGAGGTGGTGTCGTCGTCCACGTCGACCAGCAGGAGACGGCCGGGGTGCTCGGACTGGGCGGACCGGATCAGGCCCCACACGGCGGCGTCGGCCAGGGAGCGGACCTCCTCATAGGGGCCGGCGGCGACTGCGCGGCGGGTGACGACGGCGAGGCGGGTCCGGGTGAAGCGCGGGTCGTCGAGCCAGGTCCGGGTAAGGGCGAGCACGTGCCGTACAGCGATGCCGGCGGCGGTGGCCGGGTCACCGGGGGGCGGATCGGTGAGGCGCAGGACGACGACGGCACCCGGTGTCGCCGCCTCCGGCGGAGGCTCGGGGAGGAGGGCTCCGTTCCACGTGGGCTCGGAACCTTCCGGGGACGCCGCCTCCGGCAGCGGCTCCAAGACATGGTCGTCGTGCCGCGTGAGTTCGGCGAGCGGGAACGTTGCGGCGTTCACGGCTGGGAGGTTGATTGTGTGCCATTCGACCTGGTAGAGGCTGTCGGACGGTGTTTGTGTGCCCTCTAGCCAGTAGCGCCGCCGCTGGAAAGCGTAGGTCGGCAGGTCCACGGGCAGGCCGCCTGCCACGACTTCCCGCCAGTCGACGTGGCCGCCGTGAGTGTGCACCTCGGCCAGGGAGGTGAGGAAGCGTGGCAGGCCGCCCTCGCCGCGCCGGATCGAACTGGCGGTGACCGCTTCGGCCTCGGCGTCGGCGATGGTGTCCTCGATGCCGGCGGTGAGCACGGGATGGGGGCTGACCTCGATGAACAGGTCGTGGCCCGCGTCGAGCAGCGTGCGCAGCGAGTCTTCCATGCGCACGGTGCGGCGGAGGTTCTCGTACCAGTAGCCCGCGTCGAGCCGAGTATCGCCCAGCCACTCGCCGCGGACGGTCGAGAAGAACGGGATGCGGCACGGGCGGGTCTCCAGCCCGGTCAGTTCGGCGAGCAGCGTGTCGTGCAGCAGCCGGACCTGAGCCGAGTGGGAGGCGTAGTCCACGGGGATACGTTTGGCCCGCACCCCGTCCTTGGCGCAGGTGGCGAGGAGTTCGTCCAGCGCCGGGGGTTCGCCGGCGACGACCACGGACGCGGGGCCGTTGACGGCGGCGATGGAGATGGAGTCGCCCCACCGGGCGAGCCGGGTGAGCACCGCCTCTCGGGACGCCGTCACCGACACCATGCCGCCGAGGCCGGACAGCCGCTCGGCGATGGCCTGGCTGCGCAGGGCCACGACCTTGGCTGCGTCATCCACCGACAACGCGCCGGAGACGCAGGCCGCCGCGATCTCCCCCTGGGAGTGGCCGAGCACGGCGGCCGGGCGCACGCCGTGGGCCTGCCACAGATCGGCGAGGGCGACCATCACCGCCCACAGCACGGGCTGTGCGACGTCGACCCGTTCGAGGCCGGGTGCCCCTTCCGC
This sequence comes from Sinosporangium siamense, assembly GCF_016863435.1. GTDB lineage: Bacteria > Actinomycetota > Actinomycetes > Streptosporangiales > Streptosporangiaceae > Sinosporangium > Sinosporangium siamense. The sequence continues at coordinate 110,620 of NZ_BOOW01000040.1, read as the reverse complement.
GCCGTGCAGTACGTCACGCGGCGACCAGTCGATGTACGGCTGGAGCGCCCGCTCACACCGGGCGAATCCGGCGGCGAACTCCGGGGAATCGGCGAGGAGCTCGGTGCCCATGCCCGCCCACTGGGAGCCCTGGCCTGGGAAGACCAGCACAGGCCTGCGGAGGCGTCCGCCGACGTAGCGGCCGAGGGTGACGCCGGGGGCGGGGGTGCCGTCGGCGAGGGCGTGCAGTCCGGCGCGCAGGTCGGTGTGGTCGCGGCCGATTACGGCGGCGCGGTGGTCGAGGGCGGCCCGCCGGGTGGCGAGGGTGTGAGCGAGGTCGAGCGGCGATGCGCCGGCGCCCGACGGCGTTTCGAGGTGGGCGAGCAGTGCCCTGGCCTGGGCCCGCAGCGCCGGCGCGGTGCGCGCGGACAGAAGCCAGGGCACCGCTCGCGGCGACGGCTCAGACGGTCCGCCGGTCTCTTCCCCAAATGCTTGATCGAGGAACTCGGATTGCCGGTCGGGGACCTCGGGTGCCTGGTCAAGGAACTCGGATCGGCGGTCGGAGATTCCGGCTGCCTGGACCTCGGATCTCCTGTCGGGGGCCTCGGGTGCTTGATCGAGGAACTCGGATTGCCGGTCGGGGACCTCAGGTGCCTGATCGAGGATCTCGGGTCGGTGGCTGGGGAGTTCGGGTGCCTGGGCCTCGGGTCGCCTGTCGGGGACCTCGGGTGCCTGTTCGAGGATGACGTGGGCGTTCGTGCCGCTCACGCCGAAGGAGGAGACGGCGGCCCGCCGGGGGCGGCCGGTGCCGGGCCACGGGGTGGCTTCGGTGAGCAGGTCGATCGAGCCGGCGGACCAGTCCACGTGGGAGGTGGGGGCGTCGATGTGGAGGCTCTTCGGGAGCGTGCCGTGCTGCATGGCCAGCACGGTCTTCATCACGCCGGCGACCCCGGCGGCGGCCTGCGTGTGCCCGAGGTTGGACTTCACCGAGCCCAGCAGCAGCGGGTGTTCCCGGTCCTGGCCGTAGGTGGCGAGCAGGGCCCCGGCTTCGATGGGGTCGCCGAGGCGGGTGCCGGTGCCGTGGGCCTCGACCGCGTCGATCTCCGGCGCGGACAGTCCGGCGTTCTCCAGGGCCTGCCGGATCACTCGCTGCTGGGAGGGTCCGTTGGGGGCGCTGAGGCCGTTGCTTGCGCCGTCCTGGTTGACGGCCGAGCCGCGGATCACGGCGAGGACGCGGTGGCCGTGGCGGAGCGCGTCGGACAGGCGTTCCACGACGATGAGCCCGGCGCCTTCGGAGAAGCCCGCGCCGTCGGCGGCGTCAGCGAAGGCTTTGCAGCGGCCGTCGCCGGCGAGGCCCCTCTGCCGGGAGAAGTCGACGATGATCATCGGGGAGGACATGACGGTCACGCCTCCGGCGAGCGCCATCGAGCATTCGCCCTGGCGTAGCGCCTGCACCGCCAGGTGCAGCGCCACCAGCGACGACGAGCAGGCCGTGTCGACGGTGACGGCAGGGCCCTCAAGGCCGAGGGTGTAGGCGACCCTGCCGGAGAGCACGCTGGCGGCGTTGCCGTTGCCGATGTAGGGGGCGAGTTCGTCCGGCACCTCCACCCCTCGGGAGACGTAGTCGGCGGACGACAGGCCGGCGAACACCCCGATACGGCTGCCGCGCAGCGAGGCCGGGTCCATGCCAGCGCGCTCCAGCGCCTCCCACGCCGTCTCCAGCAGGATCCGCTGCTGCGGGTCCATCGCCAGCGCCTCGTGCGGTGAGATGCCGAAGAAGTCGGCGTCGAACTCGGCCGCGCCGTACAGGAAGCCGCCTTCCAGGGTGCGGGAGGCATCGGGGTGCGGCGGGACGGCGTCGTAGAGGCGGTTGAGGTCCCAGCCGCGGTCGGCGGGGAAGCCCGAGACGGCGTCTACGCCGTCGGACAGCAGGGTCCACAGTTCGCCGGGGGTGGTGACGCCGCCGGGGAAGCGGCACGCCATGCCGACAATCGCGATGGGTTCGCGGTCGGCGGGGGTTGGGGCGGGTGTGTGCCGTTCCGGGGTGGCGGACTGGAAGAGGAGTCCGTCCAGGTGGGCGGCGAGCCGGGCCGGGGTGGGGTGGTCGAAAACGAGCGTGGCGGGCAGCCGCTCCCCCAGCGCGCCGGACAGCCGGTTGCGGAGCTCGACGGCGGTGAGGGAGTCGAACCCGAGGTCGCGGAAGGCCCGCTCGGGGTGGACGTGGTCACCGGCCGCGTAGCCGAGCACTGCGGCGGCACCGGCCGCCACGAGGTCAAGCAGCGCCCCGGCGCGTTCGCCGGCGGGCAGCGCGGCGAGGCGCGTGCGGGCGCCGTCCGCGTCGGCGGTCCGGTCGGCGGCCCGGCGGGACGGGGCCGTGTGAAGCAGGCCGCGCAGCAGGGGGGCAACCGGCTGGTGGGTGCGAAGCGCGCCAAGGTCAAGCCGCGTCGGCACAAGCACTGCCCGCCGGACCACGGGCGACGCGACGTACGCAGCCGTCCCGGACACAGCCACACCGGGCTCGGCCGTACCAGACGCAGCCGGACCGGAGCCGACCATGCCGGACTCGCCCCTGCCCGAGCCGACCAACCCGGAGCCCACCAGGCCCGAGCGGACCAAGCCGGAGCCGACCAGGCCCGAGCCCACCGGGCCCGAGCCCACCGGGCCGAACACCGCCGCGTCGAACAGCGCCAGCCCGTCCTCCGTGCTGAGCGGCAGCGACCCGGCCTGGCGCCGGCGCTCAAGGCCCGTCTCGTCGAGGTGGCCCGTCATGCCGCTCGTCTCGCCCCACAACCCCCACGCGAGGGACGTCGCGGGCAGGCCGCGCACCCCGCGATGGTGGGCCAGGCCGTCGAGGAAGGAGTTGGCCGCGGCGTAGTTCCCCTGTCCGGCGGAGCCGAAGGTGGCCGCCGCCGAGGAGTAGAACACCAGGTCCGCGAGGTCCAGGTCCTCGGTCAGTTCGTGCAGGTGCCAGGCGGCGTCGGCCTTCGGCCGTACGACGGCGGAGAGGCGCTCGGAGCTGAGCGAGGTGATCACGCCGTCGTCGAGCACCCCGGCCGCGTGCACCACGGCCGTCAGCGGATGCGCGGCCGGTACGGTGGCCAGCAGCTCGGCGATCGCCTCCCTGTCGGCCACGTCGCAGGCGGCGACCGTCACGTGGGCGCCGAGCGCGGCCAGGTCGGCGCGCAGTTCGTCGGCCCCGGGTGTGTCCGGTCCGCGGCGGCCGGTGAGCAGCAGGTGGCGTACGCCGTGCTCGGTCACCAGGTGGCGGGCGAGGGCGGCGCCGAGGGTGCCCGTGCCGCCGGTGATCAGGACTGTGCCCGCGGGGTCCCACGGGCGGGGCACGGTGAGGGCGACCTTGCCGATGTGGAGGGCCTGCGCGAGGTGGCGGAAGGCCGCCTTCGCGTCCCGCGCGTCCCAGGTGGTGACGGGCAGCGGGGCCAGGTCGCCCCGGTCGAACAGGTGGACGAGGTCGGTGAGCATCTGCTGGATGCGTTCGGGGGTGGCCTCGGCGAGGTCGAAGGCCCGGTAGCCGACGCCCGGATGGGCGGCGGCGACGCCGGGGGCGTCCCGCACGTCGGTCTTGCCCATCTCGATCAGTCGCCCGCCGGGGCGCAGCAGGCGCAGGGAGGCGTCGACGAAGTCCCCGGCCAGGGAGTTCAGCACGACGTCGATGCCCTCCCCGCGGAAGCGCTCCTCGAAGTCGAGGGTGCGCGAGGAGGCCAGCCTGTCCGCCGGCCAGCCATGTTCGCGCAGGGTGAGCTGTTTGGCCTCGCCGGCTGTGCCGTACACCTCGGCGCCCCACAGGCGGGCGAGCCGTGTCGCGGCCATGCCGACGCCGCCGGAGGCCGCGTGCACCAGGAGCCGCTCGCCCTGGGTGAGGTTCGCCAGGTCGCGCAGGGCGTAGTAGGCGGTGAGGAAGGCGACCGGGGTCGCCGCGGCCTGGGCGAACGTCCAGCCCTTCGGCATGTGCACGAGCAGGCGGTGGTCGGTGACGGCCAGCGGGCCGATCGCGCCTACAGCGATGCCCATCACCCTGTCGCCCGTCGCGAGCCCGGTCACACCCGGGCCGACCTCCGCGACCACGCCTGCCGCCTCGGTGCCGAGGAACTCGGCGCCGCCGGGGTACATGTCGAGCGCGTTGAGTACGTCCCGGAAGTTGAGTCCCGCCGCGCGCACGGAGAGCCGCACCTCGCCGGGGGCGAGCCGCCGCGCCGCCTCCGGGCAGGGGGCGAACTCCAGGTTGTCGACGGTGCCGCGTTCGGTGATGTGCAGCCGCCACGGCGTGTCCCCGCGCGGTGGCTCGGGGGTGGTGTCCGCGCGGGCGAGCCGCGGGGCGTAGGCGGTGCCGCGGCGCAGCGCGAGCTGCGGTTCGCCCTGCGCCACGGCACCGGGAAGCGCCTGCCAGGAGGCGCCGGAGGCGTCGACGTCGACCAGCACGACACGCCCGGGGTGCTCCGTCTGCGCGGTACGGAGAAGCCCCCACAGAGCGGCGCCGGGCAGGTCGGCGACGTCGTCGCCGGGAGTCGCGGGGACGGCCCCGCGGGTGACGACGACCAGTGTGGTGTGTTCGAGGCGGTCGTCGGTCAGCCAGGTGGTGAGGAGGGTGCTGAAGCGGTCCAGGGTCGCGTGTGTGTCCTTGACGACCCCCTGCTCGGGCTGTCCGGCCGCCACGAGCACGACGTCGGGGAGATCCGCCTTGAGGGACAGCTCGTCCCAGGTCTCGACGGTGATGTCGCTGTCCTCGGCCAGGCCGGCCGCTTGAGCCGGGGTGGCGCCCCACAGAGCCCAGCAGCCCGACCGGACGCCGGGGGGCGATGCGGGGATCGCGGTCCAGGTGACCTCGAACAGGGCTTCCTTCACGATCCGGGCCGACGGGGTGAGGTCGGCGGTGGTGACGGGGCGCACGGCCAGGGAGTCGATCGTGGCCACCAGCCCGCCGCTCCGGTCGGCCAGGGCCACGGACACAGTGCCGGGCCCCGCGGGCGACAGCCGTACCCGGAGCTCGACGGCGCCTGTGGCGTGCAGGGAGACGCCCGACCAGGCGAACGGCAGGCCGGTCCTGCCGTGTTCCGTGCCGAGGGGGCCGAGAGCCGCGGTGTGGAGGGCGCTGTCCAGCAGAGCGGGGTGGAGGCCGAAGCGGGTCGCGTCGCGCCGGGCCTCCTCGGGGAGGGCCACGTCGGCGTAGACGTGCCCGTCGAGCGCCCAGGCGGCCCGCACCCCCTGGAACAGGGGGCCGTAGTCGTAGCCGTGGTCGCGCAGGCCGGGGTAGAAGCCGTCGAGCGGCACGGGCACGGCCCCGCGTGGCGGCCAGGTGGCGAAGCAGGCGGCCTCTTCGGCGGCCTCCGGGGCGGAAGCGCCGAGCAGGCCCGAGGCGTGGTGAGTCCAGCCGGAGCCCGGCTCGTCGGGGCGGGTGTGCAGGGTCACCTCGCGCAGCCCCGACTCGTCCGGGGCGGCGACCTCGATCTGCACCTGGAGCGTGCCGCGGGCGGGCAGGAGGACCGGCGCGTGCAGCGTCAGCTCCTCCACCCTGCCGCACCCGAACTCGTCGCCGACCCGGATCACCGCCTCCACCAGGGACGCCCCGGGGACGACCACGACGCCGGAGACGGCGTGGTCGGCCAGCCACGGGTGTGTGCGCAGAGACCACCTCGCGGTTGCCACGAGGCCGTCGCCGCGTGCCTGCCGTACGGAGGCCGAAAGCAGCGGGTGGTCCAGAGCGCACAGCCCCGCGGAGGTGACGTCGGCGGCGGTGGAGACCTGCGGCCAGTAGGGGCGGTGCTCGAACGGATAGGTCGGGAGATCGGCACGGCGGGCGTGGGTGCCGGCGAAGAAACGATCCCAGTCGACGTGGGCGCCGTGGTTGCGGGCTTCGGCGAGCGACAGGAGGAACCTGCTCATCCGACCCTCCCCGCGGCGGAGTGTGCCGAGCGCGGCCGCCGTGACCCCGCGTGCCTCGACCGTCTCCCGCACGCCGGGTATCGCCACCGGGTGCGGGCTGACCTCGATGAATACCCGGTGGCCGGCGTCGAGCAGCGTGCGGGTGGCGTCTTCGAGGAGAACGGTGTGCCGCAGGTTGCGATACCAGTAGGCGGCGTCGAGCACGGCGGTGTCGATCGCGGCGCCGTCCACGGTCGAGTAGAAGGGGACGGCTGCCGGACGTGGGGTGATGGGAGCGAGGAGGGTGAGCAGTTCGTCCTCGATGAGCTGCACCTGAGGTGAATGCGAGGCGTAGTCGACCGGGATCCGCTTGGTCCGCACCCCGTCCCGCTCGCACAGGGCGATCAGTTCGTCGAGCGCCTCCTGCTCACCCGAGACCACCACCGATCCCGGCCCGTTGACCGCGGCCAGCGAGACCCGGTCCTCCCACCGCCGCAGGAGGCCCGCCGCCTCGTCCGCCGGCAGCGCGACGGACACCATGCCGCCGAGCCCGGCCAGAGCGGTCAGGGCGCGGCTGCGCAGCGCGACCACACGGGCCGCGTCGTCAAGGGACAACGCTCCCGCGACGCAGGCGGCGGCGATCTCGCCCTGCGAGTGGCCCACGACGGCGGCGGGCTCCACCCCGTGCGCCCGCCACACCTCGGCGAGCGACACCATCACGGCGAACAGCACCGGCTGCACCACGTCGATCCGCTCAGGCGGCGGCGTCCCCGGCAGGCCGCGCAGCACGTCGAGGAGCGACCAGTCGATGTACGGCGAGAGCGCGGCGGCGCACTCCTCCAGACGGGTGGCGAAGACCGGGCAGGAGTCGAGGAGCCCCAGGGCCATGCCCGCCCACTGCGACCCCTGGCCTGGGAAGACGAACACCGCTCCCCCGTCACCCTCGCGGACCGCCTCTCGCGCGGCGGGATGTGCCCGCCCCTCGGCGAGGGCGTCGAGCCCGGCGAGCAGTTCCTCCTGGTTCTCGGCCACTACCGCGGCCCTGTATTCCAGTGCCGTGCGGGCCGTGGCCAGGGTGAAGGCCACGTCGAGCGGCGGGAGGGCGGTCTCCCTGAGATGCGCGGCCAGCCGTCCCGCCTGCCGCCGCAGCGCGCCGTCGCTCTTGGCCGACAACACGTAGGGGCCCTCGAAGGCCGGGCCTCCCGCCGCCGTTTCCGCCGCTTCGGCCGACTCCAGGATCACGTGGGCGTTGGTGCCGCTGACACCGAACGACGAGACCCCGGCACGGCCGGCACGGCCGGTGACGGGCCACGGGGTGTGCTCGGTGAGGAGCCGGACCGAACCGGCCGACCAGTCGACATGGGGGGTAGGGGCGTCGATGTGCAGGCTCTTCGGCAGCGTGCCCGCGCGCATCGCGAGCACGGTCTTCATGACGCCCGCGACCCCGGCGGCGGCCTGGGTGTGCCCGAGGTTGGACTTGACCGACCCGAGCAGCAAAGGCCGATCCCGCTCCCCGCCGTACACCGCGAGCAGCGCCTGGGCCTCGATCGGGTCGCCGAGTGTGGTGCCGGTGCCGTGGGCCTCGACGGCGTCGATGTCGGCGGGTGTGAGCCCGGCGTCGGCGAGGGCCTGCCGGATGACCCGCCGCTGCGAGGGGCCGTTCGGGGCGGTGAGCCCGTTGGAGGCGCCGTCCTGGTTGACCGCGCTCCCCCGCACCACGGCCAGCACGGTGTGGCCGTGGCGGCGGGCGTCGGACAGGCGTTCCACCAGGAGCAGCCCCACCCCCTCGGCCCACCCGGTGCCGTCGGCAGCCGCCGCGAAGGGCTTGCACCGCCCGTCGGGGGCCAGCCCGCGCTGGCGGGAGAACTCCACGAACACCTGCGGCGTCGCCATCACCGTGACGCCCCCGGCCAGCGCCAGCGTGCACTCGCCCCGGCGGAGCGACTGCACGGCCAGGTGGAGCGCCACAAGCGACGACGAGCAGGCGGTGTCGACGGTCACCGCCGGTCCCTCGAACCCGAACGTGTAGGCCAGCCGGCCCGACACCACACTGGCGGCATTCCCGGTCATGACGTGTCCGGCGACCTCGTCTCCCACCCCGCCGAGGATCGTCTGGTAGTCCTGGCAGTTGGAGCCCACGAACACGCCGGTGGAGGTGCCGCGCAGGGTGTGCGGCGCGATGCCGGCCCGTTCGAGGGTCTCCCACGCGGACTCCAGCAGCAGCCGCTGCTGCGGATCCATCGCCAGCGCCTCACGCGGCGAGATGCCGAAGAAGGCCGCGTCGAACCCCGCCGCGTCGTCGACGAACCCGCCCACCCTGACGTAGCTCGTGCCGTGGCGATCGGGGTCGGGGTCGTAGAGCCGGTCGAGGTCCCAGCCCCGGTCGGCGGGGAACGGCGAGAGGGTGTCCCCGCCCCGGGCGAGAAGCTCCCACAGCGCCTCCGGAGAGTTCACCCCGCCGGGAAACCGGCACGCCATAGCCACGATCGCGACGGGCTCGTCCTGCGAAACCGCCGTGCCCGTCCCGGCCGGGTACGGCGAAGCCTCGCCAGCCGGGTCCCCGAGCAGCTCGGCGTGCAGGTGGGCGGCCACGGCGGCGGTCGTCGGGTGGTCGAACAGCAGCGTGGCGGGCAGGGCCAGGCCGGTGGCGGCGCCCAGGCGGTTGCGCAGTTCGACGGCGGTGAGCGAGTCGAAGCCGAGGTCACGGAAGGCCCGGTTGGCGCCGACCGCCGCCGTCGAGGCGTGGCCGAGCACCTTGGCGGCCTCGGCGCGCACGGCTTCCAGGAGCGTGCGTTCCCGTTCTGCGGCGGGCAGGCCGAGGAGGCGGTCCCGCAGGGAGGTCGCCGTAGGCGCCGCGTGGATGCCGCGGGCCTCGGGGATCTCGGCTATCAGCGGGCTGTGCCGTACTGCGGTCATGGCGGGAACGAGCGTGTCCCAGTCGAGGTCGGCGACGGTGACGCAGGGCTCGCCGTGTGCCACGGCCCGCTCCACGGCGGCGACGGCCAGGGCGGCGGGCATGGGCACGACCCCGTCCCGGCGGGACGTGGGGGCACCGGCCGCCATGCCCGCGCCCGCCCATGCGCCGAAGGCGATCGAGGTCGCGGGAAGCCCTTGGGCGTGGCGGTGTTCGGCGAGGGCGTCGAGGGAGGCGTTCGCCGCGGCGTAGTTGGCCTGCCCGGGGTTGCCGAGGACCCCGGAGACGGAGGAGAACAGCACGAACATCGACAGGTCCCGGTCGCGGGTCAGCTCGTGGAGGTTGGCGGCCGAGGCCGCCTTGGCACGCAGCACGGTTTCGTATCGATCGGCCGTGAGCGACGCGAGCACACCGTCGTCGAGCACTCCGGCCGCGTGCACCACGCCGGTCAAGGGGACGTCGGCGAGGAGGCGGGCGAGGGCGTCGCGGTCGGCGGTGTCGCAGGCGGCGACGGTGACTCGGGTGCCCTGGGAGGTGAGTTCGGCCGCCAGGTCGGCCGCTCCACCGCTGCGGCTCACGAGAAGAAGGTGTTCGGCTCCCGCCGCGGCCAGCCATCTGGCGACGTGGGCGCCAAGGGCTCCTGTGCCTCCCGTCACGAGCACCGTGCCGGGAGGCGCGGTCCACTCCCGGTCCGATTCCAGTGTGGTCCGGGTGAGGCGCCGGGCGAACACCTGCCCGCCCCGCACGGCCACCTGGTCCTCGTCGCCGGCCGCCAGCAGGCCGGCGACGAGGGCGGCGGTCCGGCGGTCGGGCTCTGCGGGGAGGTCTATCAGGCCGCCCCACGTCTGCGGGTGCTCCAAAGCGGCGACACGCCCAAGTCCCCACACCTGCGCTTGTACGGCACAAGCCCCCTCACCGGGTGCCACGGCGACCGCTCCCCTGGTCGCGCACCAGAGCCGGCCACCCGCCTCCACGGCCTGAAGGAGTTCGGCGGTGAGGAGCAGCCCACGAGGCACGGCGCTATAGGCCGGGTGGGGCCTGTCGTCCCACGCGAGGAACGACAGGGTGCCGCTGAGGGGCCGGCCGTCGACGGCTTGCCGTACGAGATCGGCTCCCAGGTCTTCTGGCAGGACCAGGCGTTCGATGTGCATGCCCCGCTCGGCCAGTTCGTCCAGGAGACCGGCCACCGCGGTGTCGCGGGCCGCGCGTTCGGGCAGGACCGCCAGCCAGCGGCCGGACGGGACCGCCTCTCCGGTGCCCGGCAGCGCGGCCCACGTGGTGCGGTAGGTCCATCTATCGACGGTGGAGTGGGCCCGCTGCCTGCCGCGCCACGAGGCGAGCGCGGGGAGCAGGCCGCCGAGTGACGCGCGAGCGTCGTCGTCCTCGATGCCGAGTGTCGCGGCGGCGGCCCGCGCGTCGCCCCGCTCGACCGCCTCCCACCAGCCGCCTTCCGCGACCGAGGCCGGCTCAGGCGCGGTGGTCCCGGGCGCCGGCCAGAAACGTGTGCGCTGGAACGCGTAGGTCGGCAGTTCCACCCGTGCGGCCTCGCCGTAGAACGCCGCCCAGTCCACCGCGACCCCGCGCACGGCGAGCCGCGCGACCGCCTCGACGGCGGCGAGCTCCTCCGGCCGGTCCTTGCGGAGCGCGCACACCGGCCCGGTGCCGGCCGGGAGCGACTCCGCCGCCATGGCGGACAGGACGCCGTCGGGGCCGAGTTCGAGGAACCGGGTGGCACCCCGTTCGGCCAGGCAGGCCACCGCGTCGGCGAACCGCACGGGCTCGCGCACGTGCCGCGTCCAGTAGTCCGGGGAGCACATCTGCTCGTCGCCGGCGACCGTCCCGGTCAAGGCGGACACCACGGGCACGGCCGGCGGGCGGAACGACAACCCCGCCACGACCTCGCGGAACTCCGCCAGCATCGGCTCCATCAACGGCGAGTGGAAGGCGTGCGACACCCGCAGCCGAGCCGTGTGACGGCCTTCGGCGGCGAAGGCCGCCCGGATCTCCTCCACGTCCTCCCGCACGCCGGATATCACCACGGCCAGCGGCCCGTTCACCGCGGCGATCGCCACCCTGCCGGGGGCGTGGAGGCGGGCACGCACCTCGGCCTCCCCGGCCTGGAGGGCGGCCATGGCACCCCCTTCGGGGAGTGCCTGCATCAGCCGCCCCCGCGCCGCCACCAGGGTGCACGCGTCGTCGAGGCCGAGCACTCCAGCCAGGTGGGCGGCGGTGATCTCGCCGATCGAGTGCCCGGCGAGCAGCTCCGGCCGCACCCCCCACGACTCGAACAGCCGGAACAGGCCGACACCGAGCACGAACAGCGCGGCCTGAGCGTTGACGGTCCGGTTGAGCGCCTCGGGGTCGTCGCCCCACATCACCTCACGGATGGGGTGCGGGAGATGCCGGTCCAGCGCCGCGCAGGCCGCGTCGAAGGCCGTCGCGAACACCGGAAACCGCCGGTGCAGCTCGGCTCCCATGCCGAGCCGCTGCGATCCCTGCCCGGGAAACAGGTACGCCACAGGCCCCGCGGACACCGTCTCCGGGGCGGGGAGGTCGTCCAGGGCGGCGAGGAAGCCGTCCCTGCCGGCGGCGACCACGGCGACCCGGTGATCGAGGAGGGTGCGTGTGGTCGCCAGGGAGTGGGCGACGTCGAGGGGGGAGAGCCCGGGGTGGGCCCTGACGTGGGCCGCCAGGCGGGCGGCCTGGGCACGGAGGGCGGCCTCGGACTTGGCCGACAACAACCACGGCATCTGGGCGGGCGGCATGGAGAACGCGGACGGTTCCTGGGCGGGCTCCGCGACCATGGAAGGCGTGGTTGTGGAAGGCGCGGTCGCGGAAGGCGCGGGCACCGCGGCCGGTGTGGACGACACGGAGGGCGGGGCCGTCCGGGTCTGCTCGCCGTACGCCTCGACGATCACGTGGGCGTTGGTGCCGCTGACGCCGAACGAGGAGACGGCGGCTCGCCTGGGCCATTCGTTGCTCGGCCACGGGACCTGCTCGGTGAGGAGTTCCGCCGTGCCCGCCGTCCAGTCGACGTGGGGCGTCGGCCGGTCGATGTGCAGGCTCTGGGGGGCTGTGCCGTACTGCATGGCCAGGACCATCTTGATGATCCCGGCGACGCCGGCCGCCGACTGGGTGTGGCCGAGGTTCGACTTGATCGAGCCCAGGAGGACCGGGCGGGTACGGCCCTGACCGTAGACGGCGAGGAGCGCCTGGGCCTCGATGGGGTCGCCGAGCCTGGTGCCGGTGCCGTGGGCCTCGACGACGTCGACCTCGGCGGCGGGAACGCCGGCGTCGGCGAGGGCACTGCGGATGACGCGCTGCTGGGAGGGTCCGTTGGGCGCGGTGAGGCCATTGCTGGCGCCGTCCTGGTTGATCGCGCTGCCGCGCACCACGGCGAGGACGCGGTGGCCGCGGGCGACGGCGTCCGACAGGCGTTCCACCAGCAGCAGGCCGACGCCTTCGCTCCACGCGGTGCCGTCGGCCGCGGCGGCGAACGGCTTGCACCGGCCGTCCAGCGCCAGACCGCCCTGGCGGGCGAACTCCACGAACATCTGCGGAGACGACATCACCGTCGCGCCGCCCGCGAGCGCCAGCGAACATTCGCCGCGGCGCAGCGACTGCACGGCCAGGTGCAGCGCCACCAGCGACGACGAGCAGGCCGTGTCGACCGTCACCGCCGGGCCCTCCAGCCCGAGCACATAGGAGATCCGGCCGGACGCGACACTCACCGTGTTGCCCGTCAGCACGTGCCCGGCGAGCCCGCCGCCGGCGGCGTCCGCCTCGTGCCGATGGCAGGCCGCGTCGTAACCGCCGTGTCCCGCGCCGACGAACACGCCGGTCTGAGTGCCGTGCAGCGACGCCGGGGGGATGCCCGCACGCTCCACGGCCTCCCACGCGGTCTCCAGCAGCAGCCGCTGCTGCGGATCCATCGCGAGCGCCTCACGCGGCGAGACACCGAAGAACCCGGCGTCGAACTCCCCGGCGTCGTAAAGGAACCCGCTCTCGCGCGGGAAGCCGGGCGCGCGGTGGTCGCAGGCCCACCCCCGGTCGGCGGGGAAGGCCGCGACGGCGTCCACCCCGGCCGCGACGAGGTCCCAGAGATCCTGGGGCGACCCTACTCCGCCGGGATAGCGGCACGCCATGCCGACGATCGCGATCGGCTCGCGGGTCCGCTCGCTCACCTCACGAAGCTGCTCACGTGTCTCATGAAGATCGGCGATGGCCCGCTTCAGGTAGTCGCGAAGCTTCTCCTCGTTCGACATGAGGACGCCAACCTCCGGGCTCGGGTGCTATGCCATGGATGCCGGTGGACTCCTCAGACGTCGATGTCCTGGTCCGACCTGTTTCCCCGCTCAGTGTGGTCATCCGAGACTGCGGATTCCCCTAGGAACCGGCGCCCCCTCCCCCGGCGGGTCGGCTGGCCTCATTGCACTCACTCGTGGAAGGGCCGGAGATCGCATGTGCGCTCCACCCGAGCCGACGGCGCCCGCGGCTCCTCACCCCACACCGGCGGCGCGCTCCGCAACGGCTCCGGCCCCGCCGCGCCGGCCGCGCCCAGCGGCCCCTCGGCCCGGGCGCGGAGGCCGGGCGACAAGCCAACGTCGTCCCGGGCGGCGTCGTCAGCGCCCGCTCCAGCCAAGCTGAGGCGGCCGTGCTGAGTGGCTCCTCACCTGAGGCACAGCTGCAGGACCGTGAACGGGGCGTCGTCCGGGCAGCCTGCGGGTTTCGGCGTGGCGAGTACAGTCGAGGCCATGAGAAGCGTCGGCTCGCGGGACCAGGTGTGCGAAAGGTGAGATCTGCCCTGGCCAGGCCGCCGGACGCGAAGTCCGTCGCCGTGGCTCTCGCCGTCGCCTACATCGACGTGGTCGTGCCGCTGCTGCGCGAAGGCGATCACTTCACCTGGCTGACGGCGGGCCGGCTCGTGGTCATCGTGGTGGCGGCGGCTTTGGCGCCGCGGCTGCCTCTGGCGGCCTTCACGGTGGCGCTGCCCCTTGGCCTGCCCGGCGGCGGGCAGGCCCTGCTGATGTGGACCGGCTACCAGGTCGGACGGCAGGTCGTCACACGGCCGGGCGCCGCCGTCGCCGTCGCCGCCACGCTCGCCTGTCTGGGGGTGGAGGTGCTCTTCCTCTCGCCCCTGCCGGGCATCGTGGTCTTCGAATACGTGATCTTCGCGGGGCTGCCCGTGCTGCTGGGGCGCTACGTCGCCGAACACATGGGGCTGAAGGCGGCGCGCGACGCGCAGCGGCGGCAGCTCCGGCGGGAGCGTGGCCTGCTCGTCGACCGGGAGCGGCTCCAGGAGCGGCTGCGCATCGCCAGGGACGTGCACGACTCGCTGGGGCACCAGCTGAGCCTGATCTCGATCCAGGCGGCGGCGCTGGAGGTGACGGGCCTCCCGCCGCGGCACCGCAAGGCCATCGGCGACCTCGCCGCCACCGCCCGCCAGGCGGCGGACGAACTCCACGACCTCGTCGGCGGCCTGCGCGGCCGGAGCGACCCGGAGGCACGCTCACTCGGCGACGTCGACGCGCTGGTGGCGAGGTTCCGCGCCGCCGGGACCCCGGTGACGGTGCTGCACGAGGACACACCCCGGCCCCTCACCCCCGCCGCGGCCGACGCGGCCTACCGGGTGGTCGAGGAGGGCCTGACCAACGCCGCCAAACACGCCCCCGGACTCACGGTCACGGTGTCGTTGCGAGCCGAGGGCGACACCCTCCTGGTGACGGTCGGCAACCCGCTGCCTCCCATCCCCGGCGTGTACGGCGAAGCCGGGTCATCCGACGCCCCCGACCGTGCCCACACCCGAGCCCGTGTACGGGAGGCGACCGGCTCGCCCAGGCGACCCCTCGCTCACGGAGACGACACCGGCGGACGCGAAGCGGTGCCGTCCGACGCCGGCGAATGCGAAGCCGGGTCGTCCGACGCCGGCGTGTGCGCTAGCCGTACCGGATATGGCCTGACGGGGTTGGACGAGCGGGTGCTGCTCGCGGGCGGGGCCTTGCACGTGGCGTCCTCGGGAGGGGAGTTCCGGGTGGTGGCCATGCTGCCGATCTCGGAGGACGGGGACGAGGAGCCGGGGCCCGAGATGCCCGCCGGGCGCAGGCGGTTGTGGACCGGGCTGATCGGGCTGGCCGCGATAATTCTGGTGCTGGCGACCGGTCCCGCCGACTTCTCTGGAGGCTGACGCGGATGATCCGTGTGCTGCTGGCCGACGACGAACCGCTCATCACCACCGGCATCAGGACGGTGCTGGAGTCGGCCCCCGGCATCGAGGTGGTCGCCGAGGCCGACAACGGCAGGGCCGCCGTCGACTTGGCGCTGGCCCGCCGTGTCGATGTGGCGCTGCTCGACATCGGCATGCCGGTGATGGACGGCTTGAGCGCCCTCGACGAGCTTCGGCGGCACGCCCCGGGCACCCGTGTCGTGATGTTGACCGCCTTCGGGCAGGAGGCCAACGTGGCACGGGCGCTGGAGGGCGGTGTCGCCGGCTTCGTGCTCAAGAACTGCACGCCGGACGAGCTGATCCGGGCGGTCCGGGCGGCGCACGCCGGTGAGGCCTTCCTGTCCCCGGCGGTGACCCGGGTCGTGCTGGGCATGGTCAGCCCCCCGGCCGCCAAACGCAGGCAGGAGGCCGAGCAGCGCCTGGCCAGGCTCACGCCCCGTGAGTCGGACGTGCTCGGGCTGGTGGCCGAGGGCCTGGCCAACGCGGAGATCGGCCGCAGGCTCCACATGAGCGAGACCAGCGTCAAGACCTACGTGAGCCGGATCCTCACCAAGCTCGGCTGCGCGAACCGCGTCCAGGCCGCCCTGCTCGTCCGCGACGCCCGCCTCGGCTGACCGCCGGACCGCGGCCCGGCACCCCCGTGGCGGGGTGCACCTGCCCACCGCACCGGACCGGCCAGACCACTGGACCGGCCCGATCAGGCGTCGCGGCGGCGCATCACCAGATAGCCGCCGACGAGGGCGGCGATCGCCCAGAGGGCGAGGATGCCGACGCCCGTCCACGGGCCGTAGTCGCGGGCCCAGCGGGGGTCGTCCTGCGGCCCGGCCAGATGCATGATGAGCGAGCCCGCCTGGTCCGGAAGATACTGAGCGAAGGACTTCAATCCAGGAACGTTCCCAACCCCCTGGGCGCCGAGGAAGAAGATCGGCAGCAGGATCCCCAGTGTAAGAGTGGGGTTGCGGAGCATCGCCGCGACCCCCGTCGCGAACAGGGTGATCAAGGTGAGATACAGACACGCCCCCGCGACGGCGGCCGGCACCCCCTCGTCGCTCAAGGTGACCCCGTTCACGCCAAGAGCGCTCTGCGTGACGAAGAACGTCACGAACACGGTCACCACCGAGACCACAACGGCGATCCCCGTGGCCGCCAGCAGCTTGCCGGTGTAGAACAGCCCGCGGCGCGGCACCGCCGACAGCGACGCCCGGATCGTGCCCGCGCTGTACTCCCCGCCGACGACCAGCGCTCCGAACACCACGATCGCGAGCTGCCCGAAGGTGAGACTGTAGAAGGCGGCGAAGAGCGGATCGGCCGGCCCCTGCACATCCGGTCCGCTCAGGGCGCCCGCGACGAACCTGCCGAATCCCACACTGACGGCGACGGTCAGCAGCAATGTCCAGAGGGTCGACGGCACCGACCACACCTTGGTCCACTCCGAGACGACGACACCCCGTACGGTGGCCACACTCATCGCCCGCCCCCTCGATACTCGACGTCTTCCCCTGTGAGCCGCATGAACGCCTCCTCCAAAGAGGCCGTCCGCACGGCCGACTCGTAGACCGGCACCCCGTGTGCGGCGGCCAGTTCCCCCACCTTGTCGGCCTCGGCCTCGTAGACCTCAAGCGCGCCGTCTGACGCCTGCTTCACGGGGAACCCGGCGGCGGCGAGCACGTCGCGCAGCCGTTCGGGCTCCGGGGTGCGCACCCGCACGTGTGAGGGGGCGGCGGACCGGACGAACTCCCGCACGGAGGTGTCGGCGATCAGCCTGCCGCGGCCGATCACGATGAGGTGCTGCGCCGTCAGGGCGGTCTCGCTCATCAGGTGGCTGGAGACGAGCACCGTCCTGCCCTCGGCCGCCAGGTCGTTGAGCAGGGTCCGGATCCACAACACGCCCTCCGGGTCGAGCCCGTTGACCGGCTCGTCGAGCAGCAGCACCGGCGGGTCGCCGAGGAGGGCCGCCGCGATGCCGAGCCGGCCCGCCATCCCGAGCGAGAACCCGCCGGCCCGCTGCCTGGCCGCGTCCTCCAGGCCGACGAGACGCAGGACCTCCCGTACCCGCGTCTTGGGGATGCGGTTGGTCTGCGCGAGCCAGAGCAGGTGGTTGTAGGCGCTGCGCCGCTTGTGCAGCCCGGCGGCGTCCAGCAGCGCGCCGACGCGGCGCAGCGGCTCACGCAGGTCGCGGTAGCTCCGCCCGCCGATCGTGGCCCGGCCGCCGCCCGGGCGGTCGAGCCCCATGATCATCCGCATCGTGGTCGACTTCCCTGCCCCGTTCGGGCCGAGGAACCCGGTCACCTGGCCCGGCTTCACGGCGAAGGACAGCCCGTCGACCGCGACCTTGTCGCCGTATCTCTTGCTGAGGTTCTCCACTTCGATCACACGGCAACGCTAGAGACGGGCGGCCGGGCGGTCAGTCCCCGAAAGTCGCCTGCTTCGCCGACTGAAGTTGACACCCGCCCGGCCGCCGATCACACGGACCGCGTCAACCGGAGGCCCGCGGCGTCAGCCGAGGCCCGCAGCGTCAGCCCGAGGCCCGCAGCGTCAGCCCGAGGCACGCAGCCAGTCCTCCATGAGCGCGGCGGTCAGTTCGGAGTCCTCCCTGACCAGCGACAGGTGGTCGGCCTCCACGAAACGCACCTCGGCGCCCGCCACGAGGGGCTTGGACTCGCGGGGGTCGCGCTGTCCCTGCTCCAGGAGTTCGGAGTCGACGCCGAGGAACGGTTTGCCGCACCGGACCAGCAGGACAGGGGCCGTGGTGTGCTGGACCTCCAGCCGGCTCAGCAGTACCATCCACCGGCCCATGGCCGACAGCCGCGAGTTGGTCAGGCGCACGGGTGAGACGTCGGGCTGGGCGAAGTTCATCCGCATCATGCCGGAGTAGTCGACGCCCTCCTCGGCCTTGTGCTGGAAGCTCAGGGTGTCCAGCATGATCACTCCCGCGGGCCTGATCCCCCACGTGTGCTCAAGCATCCCGGCCGCGGCGTAGGCGAAGGAGCCGCCGGAGGAGTGGCCGACCAGGACGAACGGGTGGCCGTCGCTCGCGCGCAGGGCGCTCTCGGCGATCACGCGGACGGCGACCTCGGAGGTGGCGGGCAGCCGCTCCCCCGCCGAGAAGCCGACGAGCGGCAGCGCGCACACCTCACGGCTGCCGCGGAAGTGGGCGGCGAGCCGCGCGTACTGGTGGATGCCGGCGTTCGCGGTCGGCGCGCTGACGCAGATGAGCTTCGGCCGGCTCGGCCCCTCGGCGAGGGTGGTCGCCCACGGCAGGTCCTCGAGTTCGGCCGCCGCCTCGAAGGTGGGGCGCAGCGCCGCGACGGTGCTGATCACCCGCTGGCATTCCGCGATCTTCCCGTCGGCGAGCGCGTCGAGGAACATCCGCTCCAGCGAGTCGATCTCCGGCTCGCCCGACAGCACCGCGACCTGTCCGCCGCCCGCCGCGTCGCCGGGCTGGGTGGCGAGCTCGGAGCGGAGCCAGCGGGCCAGCTCGGCGGGGGTGCCGCTGTCGAAGACGACGGTGGCGGGCAGCCGCAGGCCGGTGGCGGCCGACAACCGGTTGCGCAGCTCCACGGAGGTGAGCGAGTCGAAGCCCAGCTCGTAGAAGTCGCGTCCCGGTTCGATCGACGAGGGCGAGGGGTGACCGAGGACCAGGGCGGCCTCCGCGCACACCACCTCGACGACATAAGAGCCCCGGTCACGCTCGTTCATGTCGAGCAGCCGCCGGGTGAAGGTGTCGGCGTCCGCGGCGGCGTTGGCCGCGGTGCGCCGCGCCGACTTGATCAGCCCGCGGAACAGCGGCGGGATCTCCCCCGGCGGGGGCCGCATGGTTCCGCCGGCCAGCCCGAGCGGGACGACGAGCGGCATGCCGGTGCGCACCGCGGCCTCGAAGAGGCGAAGCCCCTGGTCGACGGAGAGCGGCGGCATGCCGCCCGACTGCATGCGGCGCATGTCGGTGGCGCTCAGCCCGCCCGCCATGCCGTCGTCGGCCCACGGGCCCCAGGCGAGCGACATGCCGGCCAGTCCCAGCGCGCGGCGGTGCTCGATCACCGCGTCCAGGAAGGAGTTGGCGGCGGCGTAGTTGCCCTGACCCGGGCTGCCCATCACACCGGCGACGGACGAATAGGTGATGAAGGCCGCCAGATTTTGATCGCGGGTGAGGTCGTGCAGGTGCCAGGCCGCGTCGACCTTCGGCCGGAACACCGCCGACAGCCGCTCCGGGGTGAGGGCGGTCACGACGCCGTCGTCGAGCACACCGGCGGTGTGCACCACGGCGGTCAGCGGGTGCCCGGCGGGGACCGCCGCCAGCAGGGCGGAGAGGGCGTCGCGGTCGGCGACGTCGCAGGCCGCGACAGTGGCACGTGCACCGAGGCCGCCCAGCTCGGCGACCAGTTCGGCGGCGCCCGGCGCGTCCGGTCCCCGGCGGCTGGTGAGCAGCAGGTGCCGGAAGCCCCGTACGGCGAGCCGCCGCGCCAGGTGCCGTCCCAGCGCCCCCGTGCCACCGGTGATGAGCACCGTCCCCTCTGGGTCCCACTCGCGGGAGCCGTCGACGGCGTCCTCGGGGAGCTGCGGCAGCACGGCCAGGCGGCCGACTCTCGGCGTGCCGTGCCGTACGACGAACTGGGCCTCCCCGGTCGCCAGCAGACCGGGAAGCTCCGGCAGCACCGCCGCGACGTCCTCCTTGCCCCGCACGTCCAGCAGGGCGAACCGGTCGGGGTGCTCCGAATGCGCAGACCGCAAAAGCCCCCAGGCCGCGCCCCCGGCGAGGTCGTGGACGGCGTCGCCGTCCTCGGCCCGGACGGCGCCCCTGGTCACGAGCACCAGGCGGGAGGCCGCGAAACGATCGCCCGCGAGCCACTCCTGCACGAGGTCGAGCACCCTGGCCGCCGTCTCGTGCACCGCCCTCGGCACATCCGCGCCCTCCTCCGGCCCGTCCGCCGGGAACAGACTGAGCACCACCAGGTCGGGCACGTCGCCCGGCCCTGCCGCCAGCTCGGCGAGCGACCAGACGGACCCGCCCAGGCCGAACTCGTCCGCGCCGAGCGCGACCGCCGTGAGCGGCCGGTCGGCACGAGTCTCCGGCGGCGCCGTCCACTCCACGTGGAACAGCGGGTCACGCCGGGTCTCCCTCACCGCCTCGCGGTCGGGGACACGCAGCGTGACCTCGTCGGCCGTCAGTACGGGCGCACCCTCGACGTCGACGGCCGACAGGGCCACCGTGTCGTCGCCGGTGCGCGTGATCCGCACGCGCAACGCCGCTGCTCCACCCGCGTGGAGCGTCACTCCGCGCCACGAGTACGGCACAGCCATCGTGTCCTCGTCTCCGATCCCGGCGAGGGCGCTCGCGTGCAGCGCGGCCTCCAGCAGGGCGGGGTGCAGGCCGAAGTATCTCGCGTCCTCGGCGACCCCGGCGAGCAGCTCCACTTCGGCGAAGAGCTCGTCACGTCGACTCCAGGCCGACCGCAGCCCGTGGAAGGCGGGCCCGTGGCCGATCGCCTCGTGGAAGCCCGTGAGATCGACGTCAAGCCCGCCGGGCGGCGGCCAGGTGGGGCTCTCCCATTGCGGTGCGCCCGCCTCGCCGTCCTGGGGGGCGAGGGTGCCCGTCGCCAGGCACGTCCACGGGTCGTCGGGCGCGGAGCCGGCGGGCCGCGCGTAACACCGCACCGTACGGTGCCCCGCCTCGTCGCCAGGACCGACCCAGACCTGGACGACGGGGTCGTCGTCCTCGCCGAACACGAGCGCGCCTTCCTGCGTCAGCTCCGCGACCCTGCCGCATCCGACCTGGTCACCGGCTCGGACGGCGAGTTCGAGCAGCCCGGCGGGTGGGAGTGAGACCTGCCCGTCCACGCGGTGGTCGAGCAGCCACGAGTGCACCCGCAGCGAGACGCAGCTGGTGAAAAGCACGGCGTCCGACCCGGCGAGCGGCACCGCCGCGCCGAGCAGCGGATGGTCGGCGGAGACGAGCCCGGCGGAGCTCACGTCGCCGGTCAGGGCGGCCGGGCGGGGCCAGTAGCGTTCGTGCTGGAAAGGGTAGGTGGGGACGTCGGCGCGGCGGGCTCCGGTGCCGTCGAAGACCTTCGCCCAGTCGACCGGCACCCCGGCGACGTGCATGTGCGCGAGGCCGGTGAGCAGAGCGGCCTCCTCGGGCCGGGCCTTGCGCAGCAGCGGCGCGGCCACGTGGTCGCCGCCCTCCAGGTTGTGCTGGGCGAGCGCGGCCAGCACACCGTCGGGGCCCACCTCCAGGTAGGCGTTCGCCCCGGCGTCGCTCAGGGCGCGCAGGCCGTCGGCGAAGCGTACGGTGTCCCGGACGTGGCGCACCCAGTAGCCGGGGGTGCGGACGAGGCCGGGCTCGGCGACCGCGCCGGTCACGTTCGACACGAGGGGAAGGGCGGGGGCGGAGAAGGTCAGGCCGGCGACGACCCGGCGGAACTTTTCCAGCATCGGCTCCATCAGTGGCGAGTGGAAGGCGTGAGACACCCGCAGCCGGGTGGTCTTCACGCCACGCTCCTCGAAGTGCGCCCGCACCCGCTCGACGGCGTGCTCGTCGCCGGAGACAACCGTCGACGACGGCCCGTTGACCGCGGCGATCGAGACCTCCCCGCTCAAATGGGGCAGCACCTCGGCCTCGCTGGCCTGCACCGCGACCATCGCCCCGCCCGCCGGAAGCGCCTGCATCAGCCGCCCGCGCGCCGCCACCAGCGCACAGGCGTCCGCGAGGGTGAACACCCCGGCCACATGGGCGGCGGCCACCTCGCCGATCGAGTGGCCTGCCACGAAGTCCGGCCGCACGCCCCACGACTCGATCAGGCGGAACAGCGCCACCTCGACGGCGAAGAGCCCGGCCTGCGCATAAACGGTCTGATCGAGCAGATCGGCGTCCTCACCCCACACGACCTCGTGCAAGGGCAGGTCCAGCTCCCCGCACACCGCGTCGAAGGCATCCGCGAAAACCGGGAACCGGGCATGCAGCTCCCGCCCCATCCCGAGCCGCTGCGACCCCTGACCCGAAAACAGCACCGCGAGCGATCGCTCACCCGCCTCCCCCCGGGCGACCTCGGCGATCCCGTCCGGTCCGGCCAGCAGCAAGGCCCGATGCTCGAACGCCGACCTGCCCGTCAAAGCCAGGCCCACGTCGTGCGCGGGTGCCCCGTTGAGGAGGCTGAGCCGTTCGACCTGTGAGCGCAGTGCCGCGTCGGACTTGGCCGACACCACCCAGGGCACGACGCCGGGCACCTCCGCGGTGCCCTCCTCCACCTCCTGGCCGGCCGCTTCGATGATCACGTGGGCGTTGGTGCCGCTGATGCCGAACGACGACACCCCGGCCCGCCACGGCCGGTCCACCTCCGGCCACGGGCGGGCCTCGGTGAGAAGGTCCACCTCCCCCGCCGACCAGTCGACGTGGGAGGAGGGCTCGTCGAGATGCAGCGTCTTCGGCAGCAGGCCGTGCCGCATGGCGAGAACCATCTTCATGACGCCCGCGATGCCGGCCGCCGCCTGGGTGTGGCCGATGTTCGACTTGAGCGAGCCCAGCAGGAGAGGATGTCCGTCCACCCGGCCTCTGCCGTACGTCGCGAGGAGGGCCTGGGCCTCGATCGGGTCGCCGAGCGGCGTGCCCGTGCCGTGCCCCTCGACCACGTCCACGTCGGCGGGCGACAACCCCGCCGAGGCGAGCGCCTGCGTGATCACGCGCTGCTGGGAGGGCCCGTTGGGGGCCGTGATGCCGTTGGAGGCGCCGTCCTGGTTCACCGCCGAGCCCCGCACCACCGCCAGCACCGGGTGACCGTCGCGGCGGGCGTCCGACAAACGCGACAGCACGAGGGCGACGACGCCTTCGGACCAGCTTGTGCCGTCGGCGGCGTCGGAATAGGCCTTGCAGCGGCCGTCCGGGGCGAGCCCGCCCTGGACGGTGAAGTCGGCGAAGCCCGCCGGGGTCGCCATCAGGGTCACGCCGCCGGCGAGGGCCAGGGAGCATTCGCCGTTGCGCAGGGCCTGCACGGCCAGGTGCAGGGCGACCAGGGACGACGAGCAGGCGGTGTCGAGCGTGACGGCGGGGCCGGTGAGGCCGAAGGTGTAGGAGATGCGGCCGGAAATCACGCTGGTGGCGAGGCCCGTGCCCACGTGGCCGCCGACGTCCTCGCGCGACTCGGCCACGACGGAGGAGTAGTCGAGGGCGCTCGTGCCGACGAAGACACCGGTCCGCGTGCCGTGAAGCGCCTCGGGGTCGATGCCGACGCGTTCGAACGCCTCCCACGAGGTCTCCAGCAGGAGCCGCTGCTGCGGGTCCATCGCGAGCGCCTCACGCGGCGAGATGCCGAAGAAGCCCGCGTCGAAACCGGCGATGTCGGAGATGAAACCGCCTTCGAAGGTGGCGCTCCTGCCGCGCCCGTAGCGGTCGCCGGTGAGGAGGGTCTTCATGTCCCACCCACGGTCGGCGGGGAACGGCGAGATGCCGTCGCCGCCGTTCGCCACGAGCCGCCACAGATCCTCGGGCGACCGTACGCCACCGGGGAGGCGGCAGGCCATGCCGACGATGACGATCGGGTCGTCGGCGGCGCCGTTCCCGGGGGCTGGAACTTCACCGCGAGGCAGGTCGTCCAGGAGCTGGGCGACGATGTGCTCGGCGAGGACGGCCGCGGTCGGATAGTCGAAGACGGTGGTGGCGGAGAGCCGCAGGCCGGTCGCGAGGTTCAGCCGGTTGGGCAGCTCGATGGCGGTGAGGGAGTCGAAGCCGAGGTCGCGGAACTTCTTCTCCGGCGGGATCGCCGCCCTGTCCGCGTAGCCCAGCACGGCGGCCACGTGGGTGCACACCAGCTCGCACACATATGCGAGGCGTTCCGCCTCCGGCAGCGCCCGCAGGTGGCCGCCGAGGCCCGACGCCGCCGACACGAACTCCTCGCGCGCCGCCTCCGCCTGCGCGATCACCTGCCGGGCGGCGGGGATCTCCTTCAGCAGCGGGTTGCCGCGCAGGCCGACCAGGGTGTCGAGGAGCTGCGGCTGCGCCACGTCGAGCAGCACAAGGGTGCCGGCCGGGGCCGTCACGGCCTGCCGTACCGCCGCCACCGCGAGATCGGGATGGATCGCGGGCATCACGATGCGGCGCGGCAGGTCGAAGCCCGGCTGGTCGGGAAGCCCCTCGTCACCCACCCACAGGCCCCACGCCACGGAGGTCGCCACCTCGCCGCGGGCGCGGCGGCGGCGGGCCAGCGCGTCGAGTACGGCGCAGGCCGCGCCGGTGTTGGCCCGGCCGGCGCCGCCCACGGCACCCGCCACCGACGAGAAGAGCACGAAGGCCGACAGGTCGAGGCCGCGGGTGAGATCGTCGAGGTGCAGCGCGGGCAGGACCTTCGCACGGTAGACGGCGGCGAAGCGGCCTGGGTTGAGGTCGTCCAGCAAGCCGTCGTCGACCTGGTCGGCGGCGTGCACGACAGCGGTCAGCGGCAGGTGCTCGGGCACCCCGGCCAGCACGGCGGCGAGCCCCTCACGATCGGCGGCGTCGCAGGCCACGACGCTGACCCGCGCCCCCATGCGGCGCAGCTCGGCAGCGAGCTCGTCCGCCCCGGGAGCCCGCGGGCCGCGGCGGCTCACCAGCAGCAGGTGCTCGGCCCCCGCTCCGGCCAGCCAGCGGGCCAGGTGAGCGGCCCGGCCGCCGGTGCCGCCCGTGATCAGTACGGTGCCCCGGGGCCGCCACCCGGCGTCGGTCGCGCCCGCGGGGGCCTGCACGAGCCGTCGCCCGTAGACCGCCGAGGAGCGCACCGCGAGCTGGTCCTCCCCGGAGGGGGTCCCCAGCGCTCCGGCGAAGCGCCGCAGCACCTCCTCGTCCAGTTCCGCCGGCAGGTCGACGAGCCCGCCCCACTGCTCGGGACGCTCCAGCGCGGCCACCCGGCCGACCCCCCACACCCCGGCCTGCGACGGCTCCGGCCCCGGCTCGGTCGGGGCGACGGCCACGGCCTCCCGCGTCACGCACCACACCGGCGCCCCGATCCTCGCGTCACGCAGGGCTTGGAGCAGTACGGCAGTGGCCGCGGCCACCTGGACACCCGCCGGATCGGGGGTGCCGGGTGAGGGGGCGTGGGGCATGCCGGGTGTGTCAGCGGCACGCCTCGCGTCGGCCTCAGCGGCGTCTACGGCCACCTCACGACCGGCGTCGCGGGTGGAGCCGGGGTGGGCGCTCTCGCTCAGCGCCAGAAGGGACAACACACCTGCGAACCTCACCCCGGCCGCAGCGGGCTCGCGCAGCGCCTCGGCCAGGTGGCCGCGCTCGATAGAGGTGACGTTCACACACACGGCGCCGGGGCGGAGGGCCCGCAGGACCGCCGCCGTCCACTCCTCGTCGGCGCCGCGCTCGGGAAGCACCACCAGCCAGGGTCCGTCCGGCCTAGCGGGAGTGACGGACGACAGCGGTTTCCACGACTCGTGGTACCGCAGAGCGTCGAGCATCGACTGGTCGGCGAGCTGCCGCCGCCACGACGACAGGGCGGGCAGCACCGCGCCGAGGGCTTCGGCGTCCACCCGCAGATCCCGGGCGAGGAATCCGAGGTCGCCCTCCTCGACGGCGGCCCAGAAGCGGCTGTCGGTCGCGTCCGGCGGACCGGCCGCGGAAGTGCCGGGCTGCGGCCAGTAGCGTTCGCGCTGGAAAGGATAGGTCGGCAGGTCGATCCGCCCGGCACCGGTGCCGTCGAACACCTTCTCCCAGTCGACCGGCACTCCCGCCACATGCACCTGCGCGAGCCCGGTGAGCAGGGACGTCTCCTCGGAGCGGTCCCTGCGCAGCACGGACGCCGCGACGTGTCCCTCCCCCAGCGCGTGCTGGGCGAGCGCCGCGAGCACCCCGTCGGGGCCGAGCTCCAGGAACGCGTTCGCCCCCGCCTCGCTCGCCGCCCGCAGACCGTCGGCGAAGCGTACGGTGGCCCGCACATGCTTCGCCCAATAGTCGGGCGTGCACACGAGGTCGGCCGGAGCCACCTCCCCCGTCACATTGGAGACCAGGGTGAGGGTGGGTTCGCCGTACGACAGACCGGCGGCGATCTCGCGGAGCTCGTCAAGCATCGGGTCCATCAGCGGCGAGTGGGAGGCGCGGGTCGGGCGCAGCCGCGTCGTCTTGCGGCCCTGCGCCGAGAAGTGGGCACCGACCCTCTCCACGGCCTCCGCCTCGCCCGACACCACGAGCGACGACGGCCCGTTGACGACCCCGATCGCCACCGCGACGCCATCCGGGTCGACGTGGTCGAGGTGGGCGCGCATCTCGGCTTCGGTGGCCTGGACCGCCAGCATGGTCCCGGTGTCGGGCAGAGCCGTCATCAGGCGGCCTCTGGCGGCGGCCAGCGTGCAGGCGTCATCCAGGGAGAACACCCCCGCCACATGCGCCGCCGCCACCTCGCCCGCCGAATGCCCGGCCACGACATCGGGCCGCACGCCCCACGACTCCACGAGCCGATACAGCGCCACCTGCAACGCGAACAGCGCCACGCACGAGTAGTCCATCTCGTGGAGAGCCTGCTCGTCGTCTCCCCACATCACGCTGCGGAGGGGCGGGGCGAGGTGGCGGTCGAGCCGTTCGCAGGTGGCGTCGAAGGCGGCGGCGAACACCGGGAAGCGCGCGTGCAGCTCCCGCCCCATCCCGAGCCGCTGCCCGCCCTGCCCGGAGAACAGCAGCGCGACCGACCGCTCGCCCGCCTCGCCCCTGGCCACCTCCACGGCGCCATCCGCCCCGGCCAGCAACACCACCCGATGCGCGAACACCGACCGCCCCGCCAGCGACCGTCCCACGTCCAACGGCGAGGCCCCGATCCTCCCCTCTCTGCCACGCATCGCCGACCGCTTAACCACTCCGTCCCGAGCACCCGGCTCCGCCTCGGGGTGGTCCCCGGCATCCGAGCGGGTGTCCCAGGCCATGCCGCAGTCCCGCTCACCGCCCGGAGCCACCTCCGCCGACCCGTCGGAGCCCGGGACCGACACCACACCGCCCTCCGAAGGGGTGTCACCGGCCAGCATGCGGCCCTGGGCCACCTGATCGCCCAGGGCCGTCAGGGTGCGGAGCCGCGTCATCTGGTCGCGCAGGGCGGCCTCCGATTTGCCCGACACGACCCACGGGACCACCGTCGGAGAGATCACCGGCTCCTCCGCCACGGCCTCCTCCGGCGGAGCCTGTTCGATGATCATGTGGGCGTTGGTGCCGCTGATGCCGAAGGAGGAGACGGCGGCGCGGCGCGGCCGGTCGGCCTCGGGCCACGCGGTGGCCTCGGTGAGGAGTTCGACGGCGCCCGCCGACCAGTCGACGTGGGTGGACGGCTCGTCAACGTGCAGGGTTCGCGGCAGCAGGCCGTGCCCGAGCGCCATGACGGTCTTGATCACTCCGGCGACGCCCGCCGCCGCCTGAGTGTGACCGATGTTCGACTTGAGCGAGCCCAGCAGGAGAGGACGCCCGCCGGCCCGGCCTCTGCCGTACGTCGCGAGGAGTGCCTGGGCCTCGATGGGGTCGCCGAGGGTGGTGCCGGTGCCGTGGGCCTCGACCGCGTCGACCTCGGACGGGCTCAGGCCGGCGTTGGCCAGGGCCTGGCGGATGACGCGCTGCTGGGCCGGCCCGCTGGGGGCGGTGAGGCCGTTGGAGGCGCCGTCCTGGTTGACGGCAGAGCCGCGCACGACCGCCAGCACCGTGTGGCCGTGGCGACGGGCGTCCGACAGCCGTTCGAGCACGACCACGCCCACCCCCTCCGACCAGCCGGTGCCGTCCGCTGCGTCGGCGAAGGACTTGCACCTGCCGTCGGGAGCCAGGCCGCCCTGGCGGGTGAATCCGGGGAAACCCAGCGACGACGACATCACGGTGACGCCGCCGGCCAAGGCGAGGGAACACTCCCCGGCCCGCAGCGACTGGGCGGCCAGGTGCATCGCCACCAGGGACGACGAGCAGGCGGTGTCGATGGTGACGGCCGGTCCGGTCAGGCCGAGGGTGTAGGAGACGCGCCCGGAGACCACGCTGGCGGCCAGGCCGGTGCTCGCGTGGCCCTCGACGTCGTCGCTGGAGTTCATGACGAGGGTGATGTAGTCCTGACCGCCGGTGCCCACGAACACGCCGGTACGGCTGCCGCGCAGCGACGTCGGATCGATCGCGGCCCGTTCGACGGCCTCCCAGCTGGTTTCCAGGAGCAGCCGCTGCTGGGGGTCCATCGCGAGCGCCTCGCGGGGCGAGATGCCGAAGAACGCGGCATCGAACTCGGCGACGCCGTGAAGGAAGCCGCCTTTCGCGGTGGCGCTGCGGCCCCGGGCTCCCCGGGGGCCGGACAGGAGCGCGTCGAGGTCCCATCCGCGGTCGGTGGGGAAGTCGGTGATGCCCTCTCCGCCGTCGAGGACCAGTCGCCACAGGTCTTCGGGCGAGTTCACCCGGCCTGGCAGACGGCAGGCCATGCCGACGATCACCACGGGGTCGTCGGCCGGTGACGCCGGGACGGCGGCGGGGGTGTCGGTGTCGCTGTGTCCGCCCAGGAGTTCCGCGAGCAGGTGCGCGGTGAGGACGGCGGGCGTGGGGTGGTCGAAGATCAGCGTGGCGGGCAGGCGCAGGCCGGTGGCGGCGGTCAGCCGGTTGCGCAGTTCGAGCGCGGTGAGAGAGTCGAAGCCGAGGTCGTGGAACTCGCGGTCCTGCCCCACCGCCGCCGAGGACACGTGTCCGAGTACGGCGGCGGCCTCGCTCCTGACCATGTCGAGCAGGAGGCGGGTGCGTTCGGACTCGCGCAGCCCGTCGAGCCGGGCGGTGAGCGCGGAGGCCGCGGCGGAGCCGGAGCTCGCGGCGGCGCGGCGCCTGCCCGGCCGAACCAGTTTCCTGAACAGCGGCGGCACCTCGTGCCGGGCGCCGGTGCCGTCGAGAGCACCGAGGGCGACCACGAACGGCTCGCCGCTGTCCGGGGCGGCGTCGAACAGGGCCAGCCCCTGCTCCACGGTGAGCGGGGTGATGCCCGAGGTGCGGATGCGGCGCAGGTCGTCCTCGGACAACGTCGCGGTCATGCCGCCCGTCGGCACCCACGCACCCCACGCTACCGACCGGGCCACCAGGCCGTGCGCGGCGCGGTGGCGGGCGAGGGCGTCGAGGAAGACGTTGCCGGCGGCGTAGGCGGCCTGGCCGGCGCCGCCCATCACACCGGCCACCGACGAGAACAGCACGAAGGCCGACAAATCCAGATGCGAGGTGAGTTCATGCAGGTTCCAGGCCGCGTCCACCTTGGCCCGCAACACACCGGACACCCGCTCGGCCGACAACGAGGTCACCACCCCGTCGTCCAGAACACCCGCCGCATGCACCACACCCACCAGCGGAGACTCACCCGGAATCCGGCCCAGGACCGCCGCCAGGGCCTCCCGGTCCGCGGCGTCACACGCCTCCACCACCACCCGCGCACCGGCGGCCGACAACTCCGCCACCACCTCCGCCGAGCCCGGAGCCGACAGGCCCCGCCGGCTCAGCAGCACCAGGCTCCGCACACCGTGCCGCACCACCAGGTGCCGGGCCACCTCGCGCCCCAGCCCGCCCGTGCCGCCGGTCACCAGCACCGTGCCGTCCTCGGGCCAAGTCGCCGTAGGCACTCCCGGCACCTCCGCCGTCGGCACCGTGCCGACCCCGCCCGTCTCCGCACATTCGCCCTTCGGTGTGAGCACTCCCGGCGCCCCGGCCGCCGACACCGTGCCGACCCCGCCCGTCTCCGCACATTCGCCCTTCGCCGCCAGCACTCCCGGCGCCTCCGCCGTCGACAGCGTGCCGGCTCCGCCTGTCTCTGCCCTTTCGTCGTTCGCCGTCGGCGGCCCGGACGCCCCGGGCCCCACCTCCGTGCCGACCCCGGCGACCGTCAGAGATCCTTGCTCGACTGCCGGGCGATCATGCTTTGATCGCGCGCCATCCCCATTCCGGGCTGTGTCCGAGTCGCTTGGCAAGCCCGCCAGCCTGGCCACCAGCACCCTGCCGTCCCGCACGGCCACCTGGGGTTCGCCCGCCGTCAGCACCTCGGCCCACGGGATCCTCGCCCCGGGTTCGGCGTCCACCAGCACGAACCGGCCGGGGTTCTCCGACTGGGCCGACGCCACCAGGCCCCACACCGCCGCCGCGGCCAGGTCCGGCACGTCCTCTCCGGCTGTCGTGGACATCGCACCGCGGGTCACCACCACCAGGCGCGACCCGGCGTACCTCTCCTCCGCCAGCCACTCCTGGATGAGGGTCAGCGTCCGCCCGCACAATTCGTGAGCCGAGGCGACGGGGCCTCGCGGGCCGATGCCGTACACGGGGGCCGCGACGAGCGGTGGGACCTCCGGTCCGAGGTCGGCGAGGGAGGCGGCGCAGGCTCCGAGGCCGAGGTCTTCCGATCCCAGTGCCACGCCGCGCACCGGCTCGGCGGCCGGGGCGTCGGTGGCGGGCAGCCATTCGAGGCGCAGCAATGTGCCGTCACGCCGGGGCGGGGAGTCGGGGAGATCGGCGGGGCGCCGCGGGCTGAGTACGACGGACTCCGCCGACAGCACCGGGCCGCCCTCGCAGTCGAACACCGATAGCGACACGGTGAGCGACGCAGCGTCCCGCAACACAGTGTCCCCCGGCACAGTGTCCCCCGGCAGGGTGTTCTCACCGGTCCGGACGGCGCGGGCGCGGACCGCCGTCGCGCCGACCGCGTGCAGCGTCACTCCGCCCCACGACACCGGTGCCAAGCCGTCAGGTGAACCGTCCGCTCCGCCGTACACCCCCAATGGCTGGAGCACCGCGCCCAGCAGGGCCGGGTGCAGTCCGAAGTGTTCCGCATAACGTGCCGCCTCGCCGGACAGCGCCGCCTCGACGAAGACCTCGTCACCGCGCCGCCACGCCGACCGCAGGCCGTCGAAGGCGGTCTCGTCCTCTCCGATGTCCATCACCACGGCTCCGCGCGGCGGCCATTCGGGGCTCTTCTCGGGGACGGCGGGCGGGTCACCGGCGATCAGGGTGCCCGTCGCGTGCTCGGACCAGGGGCTTTCCGGGCCGTCGTCGGGGCGTGAGAAGCAGCGCACGGTCCGCACGCCGCCTCCGTCCTGGGCACCGACGGACAATTGCACCACCACCGCGCCGTCGTCCGGCAGCACCAGCGGCGCGGCCAGGGTGAGCGACTCGACACGGCCGCATCCCACCTGGTCGGCGGCGCGTGTCACCAGCTCCAGAAGGGCCTCGCCGGGAAAGACCACCGCGCCGCCCGCACCGTGGCCGGCCGACCAGGGCCGCTCCCGTGGGGAGAGGCGGCCGGTGAGGAGCATGCCCTCGGAGTCGGCGAGGGCGATCACCGCCCCCAGGAGGGGATGCTCGGCGGGGGCCAGCCCGGCGCCGCCGACGTCGCCGAGGCGGGTGGCCGCCCTGGGCCAATAGTGTTCGTGCTGGAAGGGGTAGGCCGGCAGGTCCACCCGCCGGGCGCCCGTGCCGTCGAACACCTTCGCCCAGTCGACCGGCACTCCCGCCACGTGCACCCGCCCGAGCCCCGTGAGCAGCGTGGCCGCCTCCGGCCTGCCGGGGCGCAGGACGGCGGCGGCCACCGGCTCGGCCTCGTCCGCCGCCTGCCGGGCGAGCGCGGCCAGCACACCGTCGGGGCCAAGCTCCAGGAAGGCCGACACACCCGCGTCGCACAACACCCGCACGCCGTCTCCGAAGCGTACGGTGTCCCGCACGTGCCTCACCCAGTAATCCGGCGTGCACACCAGGTCGGCGTCGGCCAGGCCGCCGGTGACGTTCGACACCAGCGGGATGACCGGTTCGCCGAACGACAACCCCGCGACGACCTGGCGGAAGTCCTCCAGCATCGGTTCCATCAGCGGCGAGTGGAAGGCGTGTGACACGCGCAGCCGGGTCGTCTTCCGGCCCAGTTCCTCGAAGTGGGCGCGCACCCGCTCGACGGCGTGCTCGTCGCCGGAGACCACCACGGACGAAGGCCCGTTGACCGCCGCGACCGACACCCCACCGCTCAAAAGGGGCAGCACCTCGGCCTCGGTCGCCTGCACCGCGACCATCGCCCCACCTGCCGGAAGCGCCTGCATCAGCCGCCCACGTGCCGCCACCAGCGCACACGCGTCGGCCAGAGAGAACACCCCGGCCACATGGGCGGCGGCCACCTCGCCGATCGAGTGCCCGGCCACGAAGTCCGGCCGCACACCCCACGACTCCACCAGCCGGAACAGCGCCACCTCGACCGCGAACAGCCCCGCCTGCGCATAAGCGGTCTGGTCCAGCAGACCGGCGTCCTCACCCCACACGACCTCGCGCAAGGGCAGGTCCAGCTCCCCGCACACCGCGTCGAAGGCATCCGCGAACACCGGGAACCGGGCATGCAGCTCCCGCCCCATCCCAAGCCGCTGCGACCCCTGCCCCGAGAACAACACGGCAGACGACCGCTCGGCTGCCGTGCCCCGGGCGACCTCCGTCACACAGCCCGCGTCCGCCAGCAGGAGGGCACGATGCTCAAGCCTCGACCACCCGGCCAGCGTCACGCCCACGTCCTGCCGCGACAGCTCGTCCTGTCCGGTGACCTGCTCGATCCGGTCCCGCAGCGCGGCCTCGGACTTGGCCGACACCACCCAGGGCACGACCCCAGGGGCCGCCTCCGCGCTGCATTCCTCCTCGGCCGGGACACCTTCGACGATCACGTGGGCGTTGGTGCCGCTGATGCCGAACGACGAAACCCCGGCCCGCCGCGGCCGGTCCACCTCCGGCCACGGGCGCGCCTCGGTCAGCAGCTCCACCCCGCCGGCCGACCAGTCCACGTGTGAGGAGGGGGCGTCCACGTGCAGGGTCTTCGGCAGCAGGCCGTGCCGCAGCGCCAGCACGGTCTTGATCACTCCGGCGACACCCGCCGCGGCCTGGGCGTGGCCGATGTTCGACTTGAGCGACCCGAGCAGGAGAGGCCGGCCCTCCGGGCGGGCTTCGCCGTACGTCGCGAGTAGCGCCTGTGCCTCGATCGGGTCGCCGAGCGGCGTGCCGGTGCCGTGCCCCTCGACCGCGTCCACGTCGGCGGGCGACAGACCGGCCGAGGCGAGCGCCTGCGTGATCACGCGCTGCTGGGAGGGGCCGTTGGGCGCCGTGATGCCGTTGGAGGCGCCGTCCTGGTTCACCGCAGAACCCCGCACCACCGCCAGCACCTTGTGGCCGTGGCGGCGGGCGTCCGACAGCCGTTCCAGCACCAGCACGCCGACGCCCTCCGACCAGCCGGTGCCGTCGGCCGCGTCGGCGAACGCCTTGCACCTGCCGTCGGCGGCGAGCCCGCCCTGGCGGCCGAAGCCGGCGAAGCTCATCGGGGTGGAGAGTACGGTGACCCCGGCGGCCAGCGCCAGCGAGCACTCGCCGGCGCGCAGGGCGTGCGCGGCCATGTGGAGTGCGACCAGGGACGACGAGCAGGCGGTGTCCAGGGTGACGGCGGGGCCCTCCAGGCCGAAGGCGTAGGAGATCCGGCCCGACAGGACGCTCGCGGCGAGGCCGGTGGTCGCGTGGCCCTCGGTGTCCTCCCGCGAGTTCATCACCACGCCGGCGTAGTCGACACCCGCCATGCCGACGAAGACACCGGTGCGGCTGCCGCGCAGCGATGCCGGGTCCAGCCCGGCCCGCTCGAACGCCTCCCACGAGGTCTCCAGCAGGAGCCGCTGCTGCGGGTCCATCGCCAGCGCCTCGCGCGGCGAGATGCCGAAGAAGCCGGCGTCGAAGTCGCCGGCGTCCACAAAGCCGCCCTGGGTGGTCACGGAGCCCTGGGCGAGGGAGCCGAGGTCCCAGCCCCGGTCGGCGGGGAAGGTGGTGATGCCGTCCCGCTCCTCCGTCAGCATCCGCCACAAATCCTCGGGGGAGCGCACACCGCCCGGCAGGCGGCACGACATGCCCACGATGGCGATCGGCGCGTGTTTCTCCGATTCCACCTCCAGCAGGCGCTGGCGCGTCTGGTGCAGGTCGGCGGTGACCCACTTCAAATAGTCAACGAGCTTGCTGTCGTTCGACATGGTGGACCTTTCCTGTTCAGCGGTCGCTCATACGGCCGAGCTCGTTGTCGATGAAGGCGAAAATCTCGTCGGTGCCGGCGAGTTTGATCTGCTCGGTGACGTCGCTCGCCGGAGCATCGCCGTCTGTGCACTTCTCCAGCAGGTGGCGGAGGCGCCGGGCTATCGCGACCCTGGTGTGGTGGTCCGGGTCCTCGGCTGTGAGCGCGGCGTCGAGGCGGTCGAGTTCGGTCAGGAACGCGGTTCCCGCCGGTGGTCCGTCCTCGCCGAGGAGTGCGGTGAGCAGGTGCCCGGCGAGGGCCGCCGGGGTGGGGTGGTCGAAGATCAAGGTGGCGGGCAGCCGCAGGCCGGTGGCCTGGGCGAGCCTGTTGCGCAGCTCCAGCGCGGTGAGGGAGTCGAAGCCGAGGTCGCGGAACTCCTTGGTCACGTGCACGGGTGCGCTCGCCGGGTGTCCGAGGACGGTCGCGGTCTCGGCGCGCACGAGGTCGAGCACCTGCTTGCCGCGGTCGGCGGACGGCAGCTCCCGGAGCCTGGCGGTGAGTTTCGCCGCCGAGGCCGCTCCCGCCGACGCGGCGGTCCTGCGGGCCTGCTTCACCAGGCCGCGGAGCAGGGGCGGCACCTCCCCCGCCGTCCGGGCCGCCGCCGCGGCGCGGCCGATCGGCACCACGTGGGGCGGTTCGGCGTTCGCGGCGGCGTCGAAGAGCGCGAGGCCCTGATCGACGGTCAGCGGCACGACACCCGACGACCGGATGCGCCGCATGTCGGCCTCCGACAACGTCGCGGTCATGCCGCCGACCGGCTCCCACGCACCCCACGCCATGGACCTGGCCGGCAGTCCGCGGGCGGCCCTGTGGTGGGCCAGGGCGTCGAGGAAGACGTTGCCGGCGGCGTAGGCGGCCTGCCCGGCGCCGCCCATGACACCGGCCATGGAGGAGAACAGCACGAAGGCCGACAAATCCAGATGCGAGGTGAGTTCGTGGAGGTTCCAGGCCGCGTCCACCTTGGCCCGCAACACGGCGGACACCCGCTCGGCGGACAACGAGGTCACGATGCCGTCGTCCAGCACACCTGCCGCGTGCACCACACCCACCAGCGGAGACTCTCCCGGTATCCGGCCCAGGACCGCCGCCAGGGCGTCCCGGTCGGCGGCGTCGCACGCCTCCACCACCACCCGCGCACCGGCGGCCGACAACTCCGCCACCGCCTCCGCCGCACCGGGCGCCGACAGGCCCCGGCGGCTCAGCAGCACCAGGCTCCGCACCCCGTGCCGCACCACCAGGTGCCGGGCCACCTCGCGTCCCAGCCCGCCGGTGCCACCGGTCACCAGCACAGTGCCGCGGCCCCAGACCGGAGCCGCCGCGTCCGGGTTGGCGGCCAGCCTGGCGAGCCTGCCCACCAGGACCTTTCCGTCTCGCACCACCATCTGCGGCTCTCCCGCCGCCAGCACCTCACCCAGGTGAGGCGGTGATCCGCCGTCCACGTCCACCAGCACGAACCGGCCCGGGTTCTCCAAC
Source organism: Sinosporangium siamense (assembly GCF_016863435.1). Classification (GTDB taxonomy): domain Bacteria; phylum Actinomycetota; class Actinomycetes; order Streptosporangiales; family Streptosporangiaceae; genus Sinosporangium; species Sinosporangium siamense. Next base: position 75,162 of record NZ_BOOW01000040.1, on the reverse strand, counting down.
TGGGCCGACCGCACGAGGCCCCACGCCGCCGCGGCGGCCAGATCCTCCACGGACTCCCCTTCGGCGCCGGCCACCGCACGGCACGTCGTGAACACCAGTCGCGACGCGGCGTAACGCTCGTCGGCCAGCCACTCCCGCAGCGCTCCCAGCACCCGGGCACACACGCCGTGGACTGAGCCCGGAAGCCCCCCGTCCTCTCCCCGGACGGAGAACACCACCACGGGCGGCACGTCCTCGGCCACCTCGGCGAGCGACCCGACCGCAGTCCCCAGCCGCAAGTCGTCGGCCCCCACCGCCACCGCCCGCAGGGGGTGGCCGTTGACCTGCCCCGGCGACGCCGGGACCCAGCGCACCCACAGCAGCGAGCCCGCGTCCACCCCACCGCCGGGGGCGAGCGCGGCGGGCGGTGAGGCGAGGGTGAGCGATCCCACCGACATCACCGGGCCGCCCGCGGCGTCCGCCACCGCGACGGAGATCGATCTGTCGTCGAGCCTCGCCACGCGGAGGCGCACCTCGGCGGCCCCGGCCGCGTGCAGGGAAACCGCACTCCACACGGAGGGCACCAGGCGTTCGCCGTCTCCCACCCCGGTGAACCCGGCGGCCTGAACGGCGGCCTCCAGCAGCGCCGGGTGCAGCCCGTAGGCCGCGGCGTCGCGGTCGGGCATTACGGCCTCGACGAATACCTCACCGCCCAACCGCCACATCGAACGAACGGTGTGGAAGGCCGGGCCGTACTCCCCGAACTCGTAGAAGCCCTCCAGATCGACGGCGACGGCGTCCGCGGGCGGCCACACCGACAGGTCGCACTCCGCGGAAACGGGCTCGGCCCGGCCGGTCAGGGTGCCTTCGGCGTGGCGGGTCCACGGGGCGTCCGGGTCGTCGTCCGGCCGCGCGTAACAGGTCACCGTACGGTGACCGCCCTCGTCCGGCTCACCCACCTTGACCTGCACCGCGACGCCGCGCCCTGCGGGCAGCACCAGCGGTGCGGTGAGGGTGAGATCGCGGAGGTGGTCGCATCCGGCCTCGTCCCCGGCTCGCAGGGCCAGCTCCGTGAAGGCCGTGCCGGGGAACACCGCCGCTCCGCCCAAAGTGTGGTCGCCCAGCCAGGGCTGCGCCTTCACGGAGAGGCGGCCGGTCAGCAGCACCTCGTTCGTTCCGGCGGGCGAGACGGCCGCGCCGAGCAGCGGGTGGGCGGTCGGGGTGAGCCCGGCGCCGCGCACGTCGCCCGTGTGGTGGGCGGGGACGGGCCAGTAGCGCCGGCGTTGGAACGGGTAGGTGGGCAGCTCGATCCGGCGGGCGCCTGAGCCGTCGAAGAACGCGGGCCAGTCGACGTCCACGCCGGCGGTGTGCAGGCGGGCGAGACCGCCGAGGAGGGCGTGTTCCTCTGGCCGGCCGGCGCGGAGGGCGGGGGCGGCCACGCAGTCGTCCAGGGTTTCCTGGACCAGCGCAGCCAGCCGTCCGTCGGGCCCCGCCTCCAGGAAGGCGGTCACACCGGCCTCGGCCAGCGTGCACACGCCTTCGGCGAAGCGTACGGTGTCCCGCACGTGCCTCACCCAGTAATCGGGGTCGCACACCAGCTCGGCCGGGGCAACGCCGCCGGTCACATTCGACACCAGCGGCAGCGTGGGCTTCGCGAACGACAGGCCCGCGGCGACCCGGCGGAAGTCCTCCAGCATGGGGTCCATCAGCGGCGAGTGGAAGGCGTGCGACACCCGCAGCCTCGTCGTCCTGCGGCCTTGAGCGTGGAAGTGGGTCTCGACCGCCGCGACGGCCTCCTCCGTGCCGGAGACCACCGTCGACGACGGCCCGTTGACCGCGGCGACCGACACGGCTCCGCCGGAAGGGAGGGCAGCCGCGCCCGTCCGTTCCGCGAGACCGTGAAGACAGGCCGTCACCTCGGCCTCGTCGGCGCGCACCGCGAGCATGGCCCCGCCCGCAGGGAGGGCCTGCATCAACCGGCCGCGCGCCGCCACCAGCGCACAGGCGTCCGCGAGGGTGAACACCCCGGCCACATGGGCTGCGGCCACCTCGCCGATCGAGTGCCCCGCCACGAAGTCCGGCCGCACACCCCACGACTCCACCAGCCGGAACAGCGCCACCTCGACCGCGAACAGCCCCGCCTGCGCATAAACGGTCTGGTCCAGCAGGCCGGCGTCCTCACCCCACATAACCTCCCGCAGCGGCAGGTCCAGCCGCGCGTCCAGTTCCTCGCACACCGCGTCGAAGGCGTCCGCGAACACCGGGAACCGGGCATGCAGTTCCCGCCCCATCCCGAGCCGCTGCGCCCCCTGCCCCGAGAAAAGCACCGCCAGGGACCGCTCGGCCGCCTCCCCGCGAGCCGCCTCCGTAACGTCGCCGCCGTCCACCAGCAGCACGGCCCGGTGCTCGAACCTCGACCGCCCGGCCAGCGTCACGCCCACATCCCACGGCGACACCCCGTCAAGCCCGCCGACCAGGTCGATCCCGGCCCGCAGCGCGTCCTCGTCCTTACCCGTCACGATCCACGGCACGAGTGGCGACGGAGGCTCCGCCGTACTTGCTGTCTCGGCCGGCGGCGGCGCCTGCTCCAGCACCACGTGGGCGTTGGTGCCGCTGATGCCGAACGACGACACCCCGGCCCGGCGCGGCCGGTCCGCTTCCGGCCACGACACCTGGCGGGTCAGCACGGCGACCGCGCCCGCCGACCAGTCGACGTGGGTGTTCGGCTCGTCGACGTGGAGTGTGCGCGGCAGGACGCCGTGGCGCATGGCCAGGATCATCTTGATGACGCCGGCGACGCCGGCGGCGGCCTGGGTGTGGCCGAGGTTCGACTTGACCGAGCCCAGCCACAGGGGGCGGCCGGCGTCGCGCCCGCGCCCGTAGGTGGCGAGCAGGGCCTGCGCCTCGATCGGGTCGCCGAGCGGTGTGCCGGTGCCGTGGCCCTCCACGGCGTCGACGTCGGCGGGACCGAGTCCGGCGTCGGCGAGCGCCTGGCGGATCACCCGCTGCTGGGAGGGGCCGTTGGGGGCGGTGAGTCCGTTGGAGGCGCCGTCCTGGTTGACGGCCGAGCCGCGCAGGACGGCCAGGACCTCGTGGCCGTGGCGGCGGGCGTCCGACAGCCGCTCCAGCACCAGCACACCGGCACCCTCCGACCAGCCGGTGCCGTCGGCCGCGTCGGCGAACGCCTTGCACCTGCCGTCGGCCGCGAGCCCGCCCTGCCGGGTGAAGCCGAGGAAGCTCATGGGCGTCGACAGGACGGTCACGCCGCCCACGAGCGCCAGGGAGCTCTCCCCTTCGCGCAGCGACCTGGCCGCGAGGTGCATCGCCACCAGAGAGGACGAGCAGGCTGTGTCGAGGGTGACGGCGGGCCCCTCCAGGCCTAAGGCGTAGGAGACGCGGCCGGAGATCACGCTGTTGGCGAGGCCGGTGCTCGCGTGGCCTTCGACGTCGTCGCGTGAGTTGAAGACGAGCGAGGCGTAGTCCTGACCGGTGGTGCCGACGAAGACGCCGGTGCGGCTGCCTTTGAGTGACGCCGGGTCGATGCCCGCGCGTTCCAGCGCCTCCCACGAGGTCTCCAGCAGGAGCCGCTGCTGCGGGTCCATCGCCAGGGCCTCGCGAGGCGAGATGCCGAAGAAGCCCGCGTCGAAGTCGCCGAGGCCGGTCAGGAAGCCGCCGCGCCGCGCCGCGCTAGAGCCGCGGCTCTCCGGGCCGGATCCGCCGAAGAGGGCGTCGAGGTCCCAGCCGCGGTCGGCGGGGAAGTCGGAGATGCCCTCCCGGCCTTCGGCGAGCAGGCTCCACAGCTCTTCGGGGGTCGAGATGCCGCCGGGCATGCGGCAGGCCATGCCGACCACGGCTATGGGGTCCCCCGCCTGTGCGGCGACCGTGGCGACGGGGCCGGGGTCGTCGTGCTCGTTCAGGAGTTCGGCGCGCAGGTGGCCGGCGAGGGCGGTGGGGGTGGGGTGGTCGAACACCAGGGTGGCGGGCAGGCGCAGCCCGGTGGCCGACGTCAGGCGGTTGCGCAGCTCCAGCGCGGTGAGGGAGTCGAAGCCCAGGTCGCGAAATCCCCTGCCGGGGGCTACGGCGGCGGCCTCGGGATGGCCGAGGACCGCGGCGGCCTCGGTGCGCACGAGGTCGAGGAGGAGGCGTCCGCGTCCCGCCTCGTCGAGTTCGCGGAGGCGGAGTGTGAGGTCCGGAACGGAAGGTGCCGTCCGGAAGGACGGGGGGGCGGCGCGGTGGCTCAGGGCCGTTCTGCCGAGGGCGACGATGTACGGCTGGTCGCCCGCGACAGCCGTGTCGAAGAGGCTGAGCCCTTCCTCGGCCGTCAGCGGCTCGACACCGGCGGAGCGGATGCGGCGCAGGTCGCCCTCGGACAACGTCGCGGTCATGCCGCCGGTCGGCACCCATGCACCCCAGGCCACCGACCTCGCCGTCAGGCCAAGTGCCGTGCGGTGGTGCGCCAGGGCGTCGAGGAACACGTTGCCCGCCGCATAAGCGGCCTGCCCGGCGCCGCCCATCACACCGGCCACCGACGAGAACAGCACGAAGGCCGACAAATCCAGATGCGAGGTGAGTTCATGGAGATTCCAGGCCGCGTCCACCTTGGCCCGCAACACACCGGACACCCGCTCGGCCGACAACGAGGTCACCACCCCGTCGTCCAGAACACCCGCCGCATGCACCACACCCACCAGCGGAGACTCACCCGGAATCCGGCCCAGGACCGCCGCCAGGGCCTCCCGGTCCGCGGCGTCACACGCCTCCACCACCACCCGCGCACCGGCGGCCGACAACTCCGCCACCACCTCCGCGGCTCCAGGGGCCGACATCCCCCGGCGGCTCAGCAGCACCAGGCTCCGCACCCCGTGCCGCACCACCAGGTGCCGAGCCACCTCGCGCCCCAGCCCGCCCGTGCCGCCGGTCACCAGCACCGTGCCCGCCGGGCCCCACGGCGAGGTCTCCGCGTCGCCCACCGCTGACGGGGCCAACGCGCCTCGCAGTGCCGTACCGTCCCGGAGCACCACCCGCTGCTCGCCCGTGGCCAGCGCCTCGGCGAGGGAAGGCTCCGCGTCGGCGTCCACGAGCAGGAACCGGCCGGGGTTCTCCGACTGCGCCGACCCCACCAGCCCCCACACCGCGGCGGCGGCGAGATCCTCGACCGCCTCGCCCGCGCGTGCCGCGACGGCGCCGCGTGTGACGAACACCAGCCGCGACCGGGCGAACCTCTCCTGCGACAGCCAGTCCTGCATCACGCGAAGGACCCGCCCGCACAGCTCATGTGCCGAGCCCGGCAACGCCGCGCCGCGCACAGGCATCACGACCAGCGGCGGGACATCGTCTGGCGGTAGATCCTCCAGGGTCACGTGGTCCACCGGCTCGGCGGTGTGCCCGCCCTCGATCGGGGTCCACTCCCACCGCAGCAGCCGGGGGCGGCCTTCCGCGTCGGCGGCGCGGGCCGTCTCGGGCCAGTAGCGCCGCCGCTGGAAGGCGTAGGTCGGCAGCTCCGCCCACCGCGCCCCGCAGCCGTCGAACACCCTGGCCCACTCGACCGGCACACCGTTGACGTGCAGGCCGGCCAGCGCGCCGATCAGGGTGCGCTCCTCGCCCCGCCCCTTACGCAGAGCGGGCACGACGGGAACGGGCTCGCCGTCCAGCACGGTCTGGGTGAGCGCCGCCAGCACGCCGTCGGGGCCGAGCTCCAGGAACGCCGACGCCCCGGCCCGGCGCAGCGCCGTCACGCCGTCGGCGAAGCGTACGGTGTCCCGCACGTGGCGCACCCAGTATTCGGGATCGCACACCGTCTCGGCCGGGACAAGGCCGCCGGTCACGTTCGACACCAGGTCAAGCCGCGGCGCGTCGGCCGGCAACCCGGTGACGACCTGCCGAAACTCCTCCAGCATCGGCTCCATCAGCGCCGAGTGGAACGCGTGCGACACCCGCAGCCGCGTCACCTTGCGGCCGAGGGCCGAAAAGCGCGTCGCGACCCGCTCGACCGCGCCCTCCGCGCCGGACAGCACCGCCGACGACGGCCCGTTGACCGCCGCGAGCGACACCTCGCCGAGGAACGGCCGCACCTCGTCCTCTGCCGCCTCGACCGCCGCCATCGCGCCGCCCGCAGGAAGCGCCTGCATCAGCCGGCCCCGGGCCGCGACCAGCGCGCACGCGTCAGGCAGCGAGAACACCCCGGCCACGTGCGCCGCCGCCACCTCGCCGATCGAGTGCCCGCCGACCAGGCGGGGCCGTACGCCGAGCGACTCGACGAGCCGGAACAGCGCCACCTCGACCGCGAACAACCCCGCCTGCGCGTAAACCGTGCGGTCCAGCAGTTCGGCGTCGCCACCCCAGACGACGTCCCGCACCGCGCGGTCGAGGTGCTCGTCGAGTCCGGCGCACACCTCGTCGAAGGCGCGGGCGAACACCGGGAACCGCGCCGCGAGCTCGCGCCCCATGCCGAGCCGCTGTGCGCCCTGCCCGGTGAACAGCACCGCGAGCGACCGGTCGGCGGCCTCTCCCCTCGCGACTTCCACGATCCCGCTGTCGCCGGCCAGGAGCACGGTCCGATGCGGGAAGCTCGTCCGGGCGGCCAGCGCGGCGCCCACGTCGAGCGGTGGCGCCTCCACCCGGGACAGCCGTGCCACCTGCGCGTGCAGGGCCGGCTCCGAGGCGGCGGACACGACCCACGGGACCACACCCGGCGGGACCGACGGCACGGAAGCCGAGTCCTCTTGAGACGGGGCCTGTTCGATGATCACGTGGGCGTTGGTGCCGCTGATCCCGAATGACGACACGCCCGCCCGGCGGGGGCGGCCCGTCTCCGGCCAGTCCACCGGTTCGCTGAGCGGGCGCACGTCGCCCGCCGACCAGTCGATGCGGGTCGAGGGGGTGTCCACGTGCAAGGTGCGGGGCAGCAGGCCGTGCCGGATCGCCTGCACCATCTTGATCACACCGGCCACCCCGGCGGCGGCCTGCGTGTGGCCGATGTTGGACTTCACCGAGCCGACCAGGAGGGAGCGCTCCCGCCGCCCCCCGTACACCGCCATGAGGGCGTGCGCCTCGATCGGGTCGCCCAGCGGCGTGCCGGTGCCGTGGGCCTCGACGGCGTCGATGTCGGCGGGGGTGAGGCCCGCGTTGCCGAGGGCGCGGCGGACCACCCTTTGCTGGGCGGGGCCGCTGGGGGCGGTGAAGCCGTTGCTCGCACCGTCCTGGTTCACGGCCGAGCCGCGCACGACGGCGAGCACGGGGTGCCCGTGGCGGCGGGCGTCCGACAGCCGCTCCAGCACCAGCACGCCGACGCCCTCCGACCAGCCGGTGCCGTCGGCCGCGTCGGCGAACGCCTTGCACCTGCCGTCGGCCGCGAGCCCGCCCTGCCTGCTGAACTCCAGCAGCGAACCGGGCGTCGCCAGGACGTTGACGCCCCCGGCGAGCGCCAGCGCGCATTCGCCGGACCGCAGCGACTGCACCGCCCAGTGCAGCGCGACGAGGGACGACGAGCACGCCGTGTCGACGGTCACGGCGGGCCCCTCCAGGCCCAGCGCGTAGGAAATGCGACCGGAGGCGGCACTGGCGGCGATGCCGGTGCCGATGTCGCCGGTGGCGTCGGACAGCGACCTGACCAGCAGATAGGCGTAGTCCTGGCCGTTGGTGCCGATGAAGACGCCGGTGGCGCTGCCGCGCAGGGCCGCCGGGTCGAGCCCGGCGCGTTCGAGCGCCTCCCACGAGGTCTCCAGCAGCAGCCGCTGCTGGGGGTCCATCGTGACGGCCTCGCGCGGCGAAATGTGGAAGAAGTCGGCGTCGAAGTCGGCGAGCCCGTCGAGGAAGCCGCCGCGCAGCGTCACGCGGGTGCCCCGCGCGTCGACGCCCGCGCCGTGCAGCGCGGTCAGGTCCCAGCCGCGGTCGTCCGGCAGCGGCGAGGTGGCGTCGGCGCCGTCGGCGACCAGGCGCCACAGGTCGCCGGGGGTTTCCACGCCGCCCGGGTAGCGGCAGCCCATGCCGACGATCGCGATGGGCTCCTCTGCGGCGTCGAGCAGGCGGCGGTTCTCCCGCCGCAGGCGTTCGGCCTCCTTGAGTGAGGACCTGAGGGCTTCGACAACCTTGTCGTTCGGGGTGGTCATGATTCAGCTCCGCCGGTCCCGCGTGTGGTCGTGGTCGTTCTGTCGTGCAGCGTCGTTCTGTAGTGCCGCGCCGTTCCCCGGTGCAGCGCCGTTCCCCTGTGCTGCGTCGTTCCGTACTGCCGCGCCGTTACCCGGCGCGCTGTTCCCCAGTGCCGCGCCGTTCCCCGGCGCAGGGTCGTCGCCCAGGGCGGCGCGCACCAGGTCGTCGAGGTCCATCGCGTCGATGGAGTCCTCCGCCTGCGGCTCGGCCTCGCCCTCCTCGGCGAGCCGCAGCAGTTGCTCCAGCAGCCCGGTACGGCGGAGCCTGGCCACGGGCACCGCCGCCAGGGCGGCCTGAAGCCGGGCCAGGTCGGGATCGCCGGTTGGCGGCGTGCCCTCGGCGGCGTGCGGCGTGAGCAGCCCGAGGATATGGGCCGCCAGGTCGCCTGGGGTGGGGTGGTCGAAGACGAGCGTCGAGGCCAGGGTGAGTCCGGTCGCCGCGTTGAGCTGGTTGCGCAGCTCGACGGCGCCGAGCGAGTCGAAGCCGAGGTCGCGGAACGTCTTGTCGGGGCCGACGATGTCGTGATCGGTGTGGCCGAGCACGTCGGCGGCCCTGCCGCGCACCAGGGCGAGCACGGCGGCGGGGCGGCGATCGGCGGCCAGGCCCGCCAGTTCGGCGCGCAGATCCGTGACCGGCGCGGGGGCGGAGCCGTTTGCCGGGACGGGGAGTTCGGCCAGCAGGCGGCTCTGCCGTACCGCCGTGAAGGCGCGGACGAACCTGGCCGGGTCGACGTCGGCGATCACGGTGGTCGGCGCGGGGTCCGCGACGGCCTGGCGGAGCGCCTTGACCGCGAGGTCCGGGTCGAGCGGCCGGATGCCCGTGCGCTGCGCCGCACCGGCGGCGCGGTCGGCGGCGGCCATGCCGCCGCCTCCCCACGCGCCCCACGCGATGGAGGTAGCGGCGAGGCCGCGGGCGCGGCGGTGTTCGGCGAGGGCGTCGAGGACTGCGTTGGCGGCGGCGTAGTTGGCCTGGCCTGGGTTGCCCACGGTCGCCGACGCGGACGAGAACAGCGCGAACACCGCGAGGTCCAGGTCGCGGGTCAGCTCGTCCAGGTGCAGCGCGGAGGTAACCTTCGCGCGGAACACCGCCTCGAAACGGTCCGGGGTGAGACCGTCGAGCACACCGTCGTCGAGCACTCCCGCCGCGTGGACGACGGCGGTGAGCGGCAGGTGGGCGGGGATCGCCGCGACGACCTCGGCCAGCGCGTCCCGGTCGGCGGCGTCGCACGCGGCGAACGTGACCGCCGCCCCGAGACGGGTCAACTCGGTGCGAAGCTCCTCCGCGCCCGGCCCCTCGGCGCCCCGGCGGCTCACCAGCAGCAGGTGCGCGGCGCCCTCGGCGGCGAGTGTGCGGGCGACGTGGGCGCCGAGCGCACCCGTGCCGCCGGTGATCAGCACGGTGCCGTCCGGCTCCCAGATCGGCACCGGGGTGCGGCGCGGCGGCGCGGGCACGAGCCGCCTGCCGTAGACGGCGGCGGGGCGCACGGCCACCTGGTCCTCCCCGGCCGGGCCGGCCAGGAGGCCGAGGAGGCGGGTCACCGTACGGCGGTCGAGCACGTCGGGCAGGTCGATCAGACCACCCCAGCGGCCCGGGTATTCCAGCGCGGCGACCCGGCCGAGGCCCGAGACGCCCGCGTCCGGCAGAGCGGGCAGCCGCTCGCCGGGGGACACGGCTACGGCGCCCCGCGTCACACACCACAGGGGCGCGTCCACTCCGGCGTCGCCGAGCGCCTGCACCAGGACGGCGGTGTCGGTCACACGGCGGCAGGGGTCTCCGGGGCGCGGGTGCGTCACTGCGGTGGGGGTCTCGGGGCGCCGACGCGCCGCTCCGGCGAGGTCTCCGGCATGCGGGTGCCGCGCTTCGGCCGTCCGGCCGAGGGCGACCGGGCTCTCGGAGTCCCGGCGCACCGCCTCCGCCGTCCGGCCGGGAACGATCGGGTTCGCGGGATCTGGGCACGCCCCTTCCGCCGTCCGGCCGAGGGCGATCACTCCGCTGATCGCCCCGGCATACGGGCGCAGCACCCGGGCGACCGCGGCGCGGCCCTGCCGGGCGTCCACCTCGACACACGTGGCGGCGGACCCCAGTGCCCCGAGCAGGTGTGCCGTCCACGGATCTGTGGCGGTCCCCGGTGGGACCACCACCAGCCACCGGCCGGGGAGCACCTCGGCGGTATCAAGCCGTACGGGCCGCCACGCGACGTGCTGCCGCCAGCCGTCCACCGTGGCCTGCTCGTCGTGCTCGCGGCGCCAGTCGCGCAGCGCGGGAAGCACCTTGGCCAGCGCGTCGCCGTCGACGTCGAGGGTCTCCGCGAGCGAATCGAAGTCCTCTCGCCCGGCCGCCGACCAGAACCCGTCGTCCTCGGCCCGCCGCTGCTCCGCCTGCTGCCAGAAACGCTCACGCTGGAACGCGTACGTCGGCAACGCGACCCGGCGCCCCTCCCCCACCACCGCGGGCCAGTCCGGATCCACTCCGTCCACCTGCAACCTGGCCAGCGCCGTCAGCACCGACGCCACCTCGTCCCCCGTGTTCCGCAGGACCGGTACGGCGGGAGCCCCCTCGACGTTGTCGGCGACGAGAGCCGACAGCGCCCCGCCCGGCCCGACCTCCAGGAACCGCGACGCGCCACGCGCCGCCAGTGTCCGCAGGGCCTCGCCGAAGCGCACGGTCTCCCGCACGTGCCGCACCCAGTAGTCCGGGGTGCACAACAACTCCGCGATGGCCTGCTCACCCGTGACGCACGACACGAGCGGCACGGTGGGCGCGGCATAGGCGATGCCTGCGGCGACCCGTGCGAAGTCGGCGAGCATGGCGTCCATGTGCACGGAGTGAAACGCATGGCTCACCCGCAAACGCTTAGTCTTGCGGCCGGGGAAGCCGCCGGCGACCCGGAGCACCGCGGCCTCGTCGCCCGCCACGACCACCGACGCCGGGCCGTTGACAGCGGCGATCGACACACCCTCGACGAGGCGGGCCGCCACCTCGTCCTCGCCGGCCCGCAGCGACACCATCGCCCCTCCCGGCGGAAGCGCCGCCATCAGGGTCGCTCTGGCCGCCACGAGCACGCAGGCGTCGGCGAGCGAGAACACCCCCGCCACGTGGGCCGCGGCGATCTCCCCCACCGAGTGCCCGGCGAGCAGGTCCGGCCGCACGCCCCACGACTCCAGCAGCCGGAACAGCGCGACCTCGACCGCGAACAGCGCCGGTTGGGCCATGCCGGTGTTGTGCAATGTCTCGGCTTCCGCCGTACCGGGCTCGGCGAACAGCACGCCGCGGAGCGGGCGGGGAAGGGCGGTGTCGAGGTGGGCGAGAACCTCGTCCAGGGCGCCCGCGAACACCGGGAACCTGTCGTAGAGCTCCCGGCCCATCCCGGGCCGCTGCGCGCCCTGCCCCGAGAAGAGGAAGGCCGTCTTGCGCCCCTGGCCCGCCCGCCCCACAGCGGTGTACGGCGTGGCCCCGCCGTCGGCGAGCGCCGCCAGCGCCTCGGCCAGGCGGGCGCGGTCGGCGGCCACGACTGTCGCCCTGTGCTCGAACGCCGACCTGGTGACCGCCAGGGAGTAGGCGAGGTCGGACAGCGCCAGGTCGGGGTGCGCCTCAAGGTGCCGGAGCAGCCTCCCGGCCTGGGCGCGCAGCGCCCGGGGCGACGCGGCGGAGATCGGCAGCGGGAGAGGACCACCCGCATCCGCGATCGGGGTGGGTGCGGTCGGCGTTACCTTGGTCCCTGGGTGAGCACTGGGACCGGCTCCCCCACCATCGGCGGACGCGGTCTCACGTGATGCCGGTGCGGCGTCGCCGGGCCGGCCCGCGTTTCGAGCGGGTCCTGCCGGTCGTCCGGCGGTGCCGGGTTCGGCTTCCGCGGGTTGTTCGAGGATTGCGGCGATGCCGGGCCGCCCCTCATTGCGGACGTGTCCTGCCGGTCGTCCGGCTTCCGCGGGTTGTTCGAGGATCACGTGGGCGTTGGTGCCGCTCGCGCCGAAGGACGACACGCCCGCGCGGCGGGGGTGGCCGGTGTGCGGCCAGGGGCGGGTCTGCGTGAGCAGTTCGACCGCGCCCGCCGACCAGTCGACGTGTGACGACGGCGCGTCCACGTGCAGGGTCTTCGGCAGCGTGCCGTGGCGCAGCGCCATCACCGTCTTGATGACGCCGGCGACGCCGGACGCCGCCTGGGTGTGGCCGAGGTTCGATTTGAGCGCACCGAGCAGCAGCGGGTGGCGGCGTTCGCCGCCGTAGGTCGCGAGCAGGGCCTGCGCCTCGATCGGGTCGCCCAGGGTGGTGCCGGTGCCGTGCGCCTCGACGGCGTCGACGTCGGCGGGCGACAGGCCCGCGTCGGCGAGGGCCCGGCGGATGACGCGCCGCTGCGACGGGCCGTTGGGGGCGGTGATGCCGTTGGAGGCGCCGTCCTGGTTGATCGCCGAGCCGCGCAGCACCGCCAGCACGGTGTGGCCGTGGCGGCGGGCGTCCGACAGGCGTTCGAGGACGAGGATGCCCACGCCCTCCGACCAGCCGGTGCCGTTCGCCGAGTCGGAGAACGCCCGGCAGCGGCCGTCCGGCGACAGGGCGCCCATCTCGCCGAACTCGACGAACCCGACCGGCGTCGACATCACCGTCACCCCGCCCGCGAGCGCCATCGTGCACTCCCCGGCGCGCAGCGCCTGCGCCGCCAGGTGCAGCGCCACCAGCGACGACGAGCAGGCCGTGTCGACCGTGACGGACGGGCCCTGCAACCCCAGCGTGTAGGACAGGCGGCCCGACAGGAGGCTGGCGGACTGGGCTGTCTCGACGTGGCCGACCTGGTCCAGGGACGGCCGGTAGTCGCCGCTTCCGCCGCCCACGAACACACCCGTGTCGCCGCCGCGCAGCCCTGCCGGATCCACTCCGGCCCGCTCCAGCGCCTCCCACGCCGTCTCCAGCAGGATGCGCTGCTGCGGGTCGATGACGGCGGCCTCGCGGGGCGAGACGCCGAAGAAGGCGGCGTCGAAGTCGGCGACGTCGTAGAGGAACCCGCCGTCGCGGGTGACGCTGCGGCCCCGGCCCCGCCGGTCGCCGCGGGCTAGCCGGTCGAGGTCCCAGCCCCGGTCGGCGGGGAAGGGGCCGACGGCGTCGGTCTCGGCGAGGAGCAGGTCCCAGAGCTCTTCCGGTGACCGCACACCGCCGGGGTAGCGGCATCCCATGCCGACGATCACGATGGGGTCGCGGGTCTTCCCGGCTTCGGCTCGCGGGGCGGCGGCGCGCTCGTCCGGCTCGCCGAGCAGCTCGGTGTGCAGGTGGTCGGTGAGGGCGGTGGGGGTCGGGTAGTCGAAGACGAGGGTGGCGGGCAACCGCAGGCCCGTGGCGGTGTTGAGCCGGTTGCGCAGGTCGACGGCGGTCAGCGAGTCGAACCCGAGGTCCTTGAACGCGTGGCCCTGCGGCACGGAGGCCGCGTCGCCGTAGCCCAGCACGGCGGCCACCTCGGCCCGCACGACGTCCAGCAGCCTTTCGCGCCGGTCCGCCGCGGGAAGGCCGAGGAGTACGGCGCGGATCCCCGCACTTGGCGCCTTACCCGGCCGGGCGGCCTCGCGGCCCGCGAGGAGGTCGGCGAAGAAGGTGCTCGGCCGGTCCTGAGTGAAGGCGGGCAGGAAGCGGTCCCACGCCACGTCGACGACCGTCACCGAGTCGGCGCCGAGGTGCGTGAGCGCCGACAGCGCCCGTTTAGGGTCCAGCGGGGGGAGCCCGTTGAGGCGGAGGTGCTGGGTGAGCGATGCCGATGTTTCCCCCGCCCAGGCGCCCCACGCCACGGCGGCGGCGTTCACGCCGCCGGCTCGGAGGTGGCCGGCGAAGGCGTCCAGGTAGGCGCTCGCCGCCGCCCCGGCCTCCTGGCCGCGTATGCCCCAAACCCCGGCGAACGAGGTGAACACGATGAACGCCACCTCGTCCGGGCGCTCGGCGAGTGCGGCTTCCATCTCCTCGGCACCCGCTCGCACGCGGGACACGTAGCTGCCGGCGTCCTCGTCGGGGCGGGGGGCGAAGCCGGTGTGGATCAGCGCGGTCAGGGGGTCCGGCACCTGCGCCAGATCGTCCGTGATCGTGACACGGGTGCCGAGGTCGCCGAGGCGGGCGCTGAGCGAGGTGAGGGCCGGGTGGTCCGGCTCCGCCGTACTCAGCAGGAGGATATGGGCGGCACCTTGCTCGGCGAGCCATTCCAGCAGGTGGGGGCTGGGGGCTTCGCCGAAGAGCGCGACGGTGCCGGTGGGTTTCCACGGGGGTGTCGTGGGCGTGGCGGGTGCCGGGTTCAGCCGTCTGGAATAGGCGCCTGAGGGGCGCAGTGCCACCTGGTCCTCAGAAGCCGAGGACAGGATCGCCCTCAGCCGGCCCGCCCCGCGTTCGTCGAGCACCTGCGGGAGGTCGATCAGGCCGCCCCAGCGGGCCGGGTGTTCCAGGGCCAGCACCCGGCCGAGCCCCCAGACGGCGGCGTGTGCCGGGTCCGCGAGGGGATCGGCGGCGGCCACCGAGACAGCCCCTCTCGTGACGCACCACAGTGGAGCGTCGATCCCGGCTTCGGCGAGCAGGGCGAGCAGAGTGACCGGCCAGTTCAGGTCGGACGCCGGGGAGACGACACCCGCCACGGGCGGTGCCGCGGTCAGGCGTTCGAGCAGCGTGAGACGGTCGGCGGCGTCGACGTGCACCGTGTCCGGGCCGAGTGCGGCGGTCAGGTCGTCCGCCGAGGGCGCGACCACCAGCCACGTGCCGGGTACGGCGGGCGCGGGCGGCGTGGGCAGCGGTTTCCAGACCACGCGGTAGCGCAGGCCGTCCACGGCGGACCGCTCCTCGCGCCTGCGCCGCCAAGCCGTCAGGGCGGGGAGCACGCGCGCCTGGGTCTCGCCGTCGAGGTCCAGCGCCAGGGCGTCCAGGTCCTCGCGCTCGACCGCCGCCCAGAAGTCGGCGTCCTCGGCGGGGCGGCCGGCGGGGGCGGGTTCCGGCCAGTAAAGAGCGCGCTGGAACGGGTAGGTGGGCAGCTCCGCGCGGCGGGCTGCGGTGCCGTCGAAACACCTGGCCCAGTCGACGTGCACCCCGGCGGTGTGGATGCGTGCGAGGCCGGTGAGGAGCGAGCTCTCCTCGGAGCGGTCCTTGCGGAGGACCGGCGCGACCACACAGCCGGCATCGCGGTCGTCGAGGTTGTGCTCGGCGAGGGCGCTCAGGGTGCCGTCGGGACCGAGCTCCAGGAAGGCCGACGCACCGGCGTCACGCAGTGCTCTCAGACCGGCGGCGAAGAGTACGGTGTCCCGCACGTGGCGCACCCAGTATCCGGGGTCGCCGACCAGCTCGGCCGTCGCCATCCCGCCGGTCACGTTGGAGACCAGCGGCACCCGGGGTGCGGTGTAGGAGAGACCGGCCGCCACCTCGCGGAACTCCGCCAGCATGGGCTCCATCAGCGGGGAGTGGAAGGCGTGCGACACCCGCAGCCGCGTCGTCTTGCGGCCGAGCGCCTGGAAGTGGGCCTGGATCGACGCGACGGCGCTCTCTTCACCCGAGACCACGACGGACGACGGGCCGTTGACGGCGGCGATCGAGATCCCTGGTCCGTCCAAGGCGGCCGTCACCTCGGCTTCCGTCGCCCCCAGCGCGGCCATCGCCCCGCCTTCGGGCAGCGCCTGCATCAACCGGCCGCGTGCCGCCACCAGCGCGCACGCGTCCTCAAGGGTGAACACCCCGGCCGCGTGCGCCGCCGCCACCTCGCCGATCGAGTGCCCGGCCAGCAGGTCGGGCCGCACCTCCCACGACTCCAGCAGCCGGAACAGGGCGATCTCGACGGCGAACAATCCGGCCTGCGCGTAGACCGTCCGGTCGAGCAGGTGCTCGTCCGTTCCCCAGACGACGCCGCGGAGCTCCCGGTCCAGATGCTGGTCCAGGCAGGCGCACGCCGCGTCGAACGCCTCGGCGAAGGCGGGGAACCGTTCATACAGCTCCCGCCCCATCCCGAGCCCCTGCGACCCCTGTCCAGAGAACAGGAAGGCGGTCGTCCGTTCGGCGGCGGTGCCACGCGCCACCTCGGCCGCGGCGTCGCCCGGGCCCGCCAGCAGCACCGCGCGGTGGGCGAAGCGGGACCGGCCGGCCAGGGACAGGCCGATGTCCGCCGCCGAGTGGCCGCGCAATGCGCGGATCCGCTCGATCTGGTCGTCCAGCGCCGCCTCCGACTTGCCGGACAACACCCACGGCACGGCACCGGCCGCCCGCGCGGGCTCCGCAGTGTCGTCCTCCACCGGGGGCGCGTCCTCGACGATCACGTGGGCGTTGGTGCCGCTCACGCCGAACGCCGAGACGCCCGCCCGGCGCGGCCGGTCGGTGCCGGGCCAAGGGTGCTCACGCCGCAGGAGAGTGAGGGGCCCTGCGGCCCAGTCGACGTGGGAGGAGGGTTCGTCCACGTGGAGGGTGCGCGGGACGACGCCGTGGCGCATCGCGAGCACCATTTTGATCACGCCGGCGGCGCCGGCGGCGGCCTGGGTGTGGCCGAGGTTCGACTTGACGGCGCCGAGCAGCAGCGGGCGGTCGCGGTCGCCGTACGCGGCGATCAGGGCGTTGGCCTCGATCGGGTCGCCGAGGGTGGTGCCGGTGCCGTGGGCCTCGACGGCGTCGATGTCGGCGGGGGTGAGGCGCGCGTCGGCCAGGGCGGCGCGGATGACGCGCTGCTGGGCGCCGCCGTTCGGAGCGGTCAGGCCGTTGGAGGCGCCGTCCTGGTTGACGGCGGTGCCGCGCACCACGGCCAGGACGGTGCGGCCGTTGCGGCGGGCGTCCGACAGGCGTTCGAGGACAAGCACACCGGCGCCCTCGGACCAGGCGGTGCCGTCGGCGCCGTCGCCGAACGCCTTGCAGCGCCCGTCAGGGGCCAGCCCGCCCTGGGCGCTGAACTCGACGAACGCGTCCGGGCTCGACATCACCGAGACCCCGCCCGCGAGCACCAGCCCGCATTCGCCGCCGCGCAGGGCCCTGACCGCCAGGTGGAGGGCCACCAGTGAGGAGGAGCAGGCCGTGTCGACGGTGACTGCGGGGCCTTCCAGGCCGAGGGTGTAGGAGAGGCGGCCCGACATGACGCTGGCGGTGGTGCCGGTGGCGACGTGGCCGCGCACGTCCGCCGTGCCGCCGCGCAGGACCGAGATGTAGTCCTGGCCGTTGGTGCCGATGAACACACCCGTGGCGGAGCCGCGCAGGTCGTGTGGGTCGATTCCCGCCCGTTCCAGGGCCTCCCATGTGGTCTCCAGCAGGAGCCGCTGCTGCGGGTCCATCGCGAGCGCCTCGCGCGGCGAGATCCCGAAGAACGGCGCGTCGAACATGCCCGCGCCGGTGAGGAACCCGCCCCGCAGCGTCGCCGACCCGCCGCCGCCGAGCGCCGCCAGATCCCATCCCCGGTCGGCCGGGAACGCGGTGACGGCGTCCTCGCCATTGGCGAGCAGCCGCCACAGGTCGTCCGGAGACTCCACTCCCCCGGGGAACCGGCAGCCGATGCCGACGATCGCGATGGGGTCGTCGTCGAGCGGGGCCGGCGCCGCCGCGGCGGCGGGCGCCGGCAGGTCGCCCAGCAGTTCGGCGAGCAGGTGGCCGGCGAGGGCGCGCGGTGTCGGGTGGTCGTAGACGAGGGTGGCGGGCAGGCGCAGGCCCGTCGCGGCGGCGAGGGCGTTGCGCAGGTGGACGGTGGTGAGAGAGTCGAAGCCGAGGTCGGTGAAGGCCTGGTCCGCCTCGATCCGGTCCGCGCCGGAGTGCCCCAGCACTGCGGCCACCTGGGCGCGAAGGAGATCCAGGAGGTGGCGGGAGCGCGCCGCCCCGGGGAGTACGGCGAGAGCCTGCCGGAGATCGCCCTCCTCCTGGCCCGGTGAGGTGCCCGGCGTCGCCTGCCGGGTCGCCGGGCGGGCCAGGTCGGCCACGAGAGGGCTCGGCCGGAGGGCAGCGAAGCGTTCCCAGTCGACGTCGGCCACGGTCACCGCCGTGTCGTCCGCCTCGACGGCCTGCACGAGCGCGTCAAGTGCGAGCCGGGGCGGCATCGGGGTGAAGCCGCCCCGGCGCAGCATCCCGTCGAGGCCCCGGTCGGCCGCCATGCCGGACCCCTTCCACGGTCCCCACGCGATCGACGTCGCGGGCAGGCCGAGTGCGCGGCGGTGTTCGGCGAAGGCGTCGAGGAAGGCGTTGGCGGCGGCGTAGTTCGCCTGTCCCGCCGCGCCGAGCGTGCCCGCGGTCGAGGAGAAGAGCACGAAGGCCGACAGGTTCCCGGTCAGTTCGTGCAGGTTGAGGGTCGCGGTCAGCTTCGGCCGGAGCACGGTTGCGAAGTGCTCAGGGGTCAGGTTGTCTGCCACGGTGTCCTCGACCACCCCTGCCGTGTGGAACACGGCAGTGACCGGGAACCGGTCGAGAAGCTCCGCCAGGGCTGTCCTGTCCGCTATGTCGCAGGCGGCCAGGGTGACCTTTGTTCCGAGGTCGCTGAGCTCCCGGCGAAGGTCGTCGGCGCCCGGGGCATCGGCACCTCGCCGGCTGACGAGCAGCAGGTGGCCGGTGCCGAGCTCGGCCAGGCGGCGGGCGACCTGCCCGCCCAGACCCCCCGTGCCTCCGGTGACCAGCACGGTGCCGGCGAACCGGCGGGGCCGGGCCGCGCCGTTCCCGTTGCCGGCATACCCGTCTGCGGGGCGCGGGGCGGCGTTGTTCCCCTTGCCGGCATGCGGCGCAACACCGCGCGCGTTCGCAGCATCCGCGACGGCGCCGCTCCCGTTCCCGGTGTGGGGGGTGGTGGGGTGTCCGTTCCCGGCGTGCTGAGTGTCGCTGCTTCCGTTCAGGGCGGGCGCGGTGGGGGATGTCCGCACCGCCGCCCGGACCAGCCGTCTGGCATATGTTCCCGACGAACGCACTGCCACCTGGTCCTCGCCCCCGGCCAGCACCGCCGACAGGCGGTCGGTGGCGGCCCGGTCCAGGACCTGCGGCACGTCCACGAGGCCGCCCCAGCGCTCCGGGTGCTCCAGCGCCACCGTTCGGCCGAAGCCCCAGACGGCGCTCTGTACCGGGGCGGTGAGCGCATCGGAGTGCCCGACCGACACGGCTCCGCTGGTCACACACCACAGCGGCGCTTCGATTCCCGCCTCACCCAGTGCTTGGAAAGCCACTGCGGTGTCGTGCAGCCCGGCCGGCGCGAATGCCGCCGCTCGTTCTGCCGCGGGGCCATGTGTTTGTCCGTCGTCGTGCAGTGCCAGCAAGGACAACACCCCGGCGGGGTCCGTCTCGGCGACAACCGCCTGACGCAGGAGAGCGGCGAGGGTGGCGCGGTCGGCGTCGGCGGGCACGTCGACGCGGACGACCTCGACGCCGAAGTCCGTGAAGGTCTCGCCGATGCGGGTGAGCACCAGCCAGGTTCCCGTGGCGCGGGCCGGAGAAGCGGGCTGAGGCTTCCACACGGCCTTGTAGCGCCAGCCGGCGACGGCCGACTCGTCGCGGCGACGGCGGCGCCAGGCCGACAGGGCGGGGACCAGGGTCGCGAGGGCTTCGCCGCTCACGTGGAGGTCGGTGCCGAGGGTCGTGAGGTCCTCGCGTTCCACGGCGGCCCAGAACTCGGCGTCGACCGGGTCGGCGGGCGACGGGGCGGGGACGGCGGCCTCGGGCCAGAAGCGCTCGCGCTGGAAGGGATAGGTCGGCAGGTCCACGACCTGGGCGCCCGAGCCGGCGAACACCGCTTGCCAGTCCACCCGCACGCCGCGGGTGTGCAGCCGTCCGAGAGCTTCGACGAGGGCGGCGTTCTCGTCCGATGGGGAGCCGTTCTCCCGCCTGCGCAGCAGCGCTGTGCCGGAGCCGGGGGCGAGTTCCTCGACCGCGCCCGCCAGGGTCGCGCCGGGGCCGATCTCCACGAACGCGGTTGTGCCTTCCTCCGCAAGGCGGGTGACGGCGTCGGCGAAGCGCACGGTGCGGCGGACCTGTTCGACCCAGTAGTCCGCCGAGCACAACTCGGCCGCCGAGGCGTGGTCACCGGTGACGGTGGAGACGATCGGGACGGCGGGCGGGTGGTAGGTCACCCGCCTGGCCACCTCGGCGAAGTCGTGGAGCATCGGCTCCATCAGGGGTGAGTGGAAGGCGTGGCTGACGCGGAGCCGCCTGGTCCGGCGGCCTTCGGACTGGAAGTGGGCGGCGATCTCCGCCACCGCGCCTGCCACACCCGCGATGACCACGGACGCCGGGCCGTTGACGGCCGCCAGTGACACCTCCTCCTCGCGGCCGGCCAGCAGCGGGAGCACCTCCGCCTCGGTGACCGCAAGGGCCGCCATCGTGCCCCCCGCGGGGAGCGCCGCCATGAGGCGGCCGCGGGCGGCGACCAGCGTGCACGCGTCCTCCAGGGACATCACCCCGGCCACGTGGGCGGCGGCCAGTTCGCCGATGGAGTGGCCGATCAGGTGGTCGGGGCGGAGCCCCCAGGACTCGGCCAGCCGGTAGAGGGCGACCTCCATCGCGAACAGGGCCGGTTGCGTGTAAGCGGTGTCGTCAAGCGTTTCGCGGGCTTCCGCCGTACCGAACATGACGTCGCGGAGGGGCAGGTCGAGTTCGGCGTCGAAGCAGGCCAGGGCGGCGTCGAGGGCCTCGGCGAACACGGGGTGGCGGGCGTGGAGGTCTCTTCCCATGCCGGGGCGCTGGCTGCCCTGGCCGGAGAAGACGAACGCGGTCCCGCCGGATACGGCACGGCCTGCGACAAGTGCGGCGTGCGGTTGTCCGTCGCGGAGGGCGGTGAGGGCGCTAGTCAGCTCGCCGGGGTCGCCGAGAGCCATGACGGCGGCTCGGTGTTCCAGGGCCGATCTGGTGGTGGCCAGGGAGTAGGCGAGGTCGGGGAACGCCGGGGCCGGGTCCGCCGAGAGCCGGGTGAGGACGCGACCGGCCTGGGCGCGCAGGGCGGTGGAGGTGCGTGCCGACAGCACGAGAGGTGCCACTCCGGAGTGCGAGGCGTCGGAGACGTCGCGAGATGCCTCAGCGGCCTGGTCCGGCGAGCCCCCGGGCGGCAGCGCGCCGGGATGGGCAGGAGCGGCCTGTTCCAGGATGACGTGGGCATTTGTGCCGCTGATGCCGAAGGACGATACGGCGGAGCGGCGGGGGTGGCCGGTGTCGGGCCAGGGGCGGGGTTCGGTGAGGAGGTCGATCGAGCCGGAGCTCCAGTCGACGTGGGTGGAGGGCCGGTCGACGTGGAGGGTGGGGGGCAGGGTGCCGTGGCGCATGGCCATGACCATTTTGATCACGCCGGCGACGCCGGAGGCCATCTGGGTGTGGCCGATGTTGGACTTGACGGAGCCGAGCAGCAGGGGCCGTTCGCGTTCGGTGCCGTAGGTCGCGAGGAGGGCTTGGGCCTCGATGGGGTCGCCCAGCTTCGTCCCGGTGCCGTGGCCTTCGACGGCGTCGACGTCGGCGGGGGTGAGGCGGGCGTTGGCGAGGGCCTGGCGGATGACGCGCTGCTGGGAGGGTCCGTTGGGGGCGGTGAGCCCGTTGGAGGCGCCGTCCTGGTTGACGGCGCTGCCGCGGATGACGGCGAGGACGCGGTG
This sequence comes from Sinosporangium siamense, assembly GCF_016863435.1. Taxonomy (GTDB): domain Bacteria; phylum Actinomycetota; class Actinomycetes; order Streptosporangiales; family Streptosporangiaceae; genus Sinosporangium; species Sinosporangium siamense. The sequence goes on along the minus strand of NZ_BOOW01000040.1, from coordinate 53,515 downwards.
GCCGTGGCGGAGGGCGTCGCTGAGGCGTTCGACGAGGACGAGACCGACGCCTTCGGCGAGGCTCATGCCGTCGGCGGCGTCGGCATACGCCTTGCAGCGGCCATCGGCCGCCATGGCCCGCTGCCTGCTGAAGCCGATGAACGCATTAGGCGTGGCCATGACGCTCACGCCGCCGGCGAGCGCCAGGGTGCTTTCCCCGTCGCGCAGCGACTGGCAGGCGAGGTGGAGGGCCACGAGCGACGACGAGCAGGCGGTGTCGAGAGTGACGGCGGGCCCTTCGAAGCCGAAGGTGTAGGACACCCGGCCGGAGAGCACGCTCGGGATGGTGCCGGTGATCAGGTGCCCTTCGGCGCCGTCGCCGCCGGAGGAGGCCGAGGTGTAGTCCTGGTAGCTGGCGCCGATGAAGGTTCCGGTGCGGCTGCCGCGCAGCGTGGCCGGGTCGATCCCGGCCCGCTCCAGGGTCTCCCACGCGGTTTCGAGGAGAAGCCGCTGCTGCGGGTCCATCGACAGGGCCTCGCGGGGCGAGATGCCGAAGAAGCCGGCGTCGAAGTCGGCGGCGTCGCGGAGGAAGCCGCCCCGGGTGGAGTAGGTGCGGCCGGGCCGGTCGGGGTCGGGATCGTAGAGTCCGTCGGCGTCCCAGCCGCGGTCGGCGGGGAACTCGGTGACGGCGTCGCGCCCGGCGGCTACCAGGTCCCAGAGGTCTTCGGGGGATTCCACCCCGCCGGGGTAGCGGCAGCTCATGCCGATGACGGCGATCGGCTCGTCGGAGGCCGCCGCGGCGAAGGCGGCGGGAGGTGCGGGCTCGGAGCGGGTGCCGGCGATCCGGGAGTCGAGGAACGCCGCCAGCGCGAGCGGGTTCGGATAGTCGAACACCATCGTGCTCGGCAGCGTGAGCCCGGTGGCGGCCGACAGCCGGTTGCGCAGGTCGACGGCGGTGAGCGAGTCGAAGCCGGCCTCGCGGAAGGCACGCTGCTCCGAAAGCGCGTCCGCCGACGAGTGGCCGAGCGTCGTGGCCGCGTGGGTGCGGACGAGGTCGAGCAGGGCCCGTCGCCGGTCGGCGGCGGTCAGGGCCGACATCCTCGCAGCGAAGCCGTCGCCTGCGGCGGGGCGGGTGGCCTGCTCGGTCAAGGCCCGGATCTCGGGGATGTCGTCGAACAGGGCCGTCCGCCGTACCGAGGTGAAGACCGGGTAGTACCTCTCCCAGTCCATCTGGGTAACGGCGACCACGGCCTCGTCCCGGTCGACAGCCAGTCGCAGTCCGGCGAGGGCCAGTCGCGGCTCCATGAACATCAGGCCGCTGCTGCGGATCTGCCCCGGATCGACCCGGCCGAGTTTCATGTCGTCGGCCCAGATGCCCCACGAGATCGACGTCGCGGCGGCGCCCCGGTCGCGGCGCCGCTCGGCCAGGGCGTTGAGGTAGGCGTTGGCGGCGACGTAGGCGGCGTGCCTGCCGCTGCCCCACAACCCGGCGATGGACGAGAACAGGATGAAGGCGTCGACCTCGTCGTCGTCGAGGAGTTCGTCGAGGTGGCGGGCTCCGGCGACCTTGGCGTCCATCACGGTGGCGAACGCCTCGGGGGTCGTCTCGTCGAGCGAGGCCAGCTCTATGACGGCCGCCGTGTGCACGACCGTGCGCACGGTGTGGCCGCCGGCCCGCAGGCCGTTGAGGAGGGCGGCTACCGCGTCGCGGTCGGTCACGTCGCAGGCCGCGAACTCGGCCCGGCAGCCGAGGCCGGACAGCTCGTCCAGCAGTTCGGCGGCGCCGGGCACGTCTCCGCCGCGGCGGCCGACGAGGACGAGGTGCCGGGCCCCCTGCTCGACCAGCCAGCGGGCCACGTGCGGGGCGAGCGTGCCAGAACCACCGGTGATCAGCGTGGTGCCGCGCGGCCGCCACGGCCGGCTGGGAGCCTTCGCCGGCCCCGCCGGAACCACCCTCCGGGCGAGTACGCCGGAGGCGCGGACGGCCAGTTGATCCTCACCGCCGGCGTCGGTGAGAACGGCGGCCAGCCGCTCGCCGCCACGCCGGTCCAAGGTCTCCGGCAGGTCGACGATCCCTCCCCACCTGCGAGGATGCTCCAGAGCGGCGGTCCACCCGAGGCCGTGGAGCTGCGCCTGCACGGGCGAGGTGAGCCGATCGGACCGGCCGGTGGAGACCGCGCCCCTGGTCAGGCACCAGAGGGGCGAGTCGACGCCGAGGTCCCCAAGCGCCTGAATGAGAGCCACGGTCGCGGCGAGCCCGTACGGCAAAGCCGGATAGGCGGCGCTCGGCTCCTCGTCCAAGCCGGCCAGCGACACGACTCCGGCGAGGTCGATGTCGGCGATCGTTTGAACGAGGCCGGGCACCACCCCGGCGGGGCCGGTCGTTCCTTGGACCTGACCGCTGCTATCGGCTTCGCCGCGATCGGCCTGACCGACCGCACTGGGGTTCCCGCCGACCCGGTCGACCTCGGTGGCACCGGTCGTTCCTTCTGCCTGACCGCTGTCGTCGGCTTCGCCGCTATCGGCCTGACCGGCACGGTCGGCCGCACTGAGGTTTCTCCCGACCCGGTCGAGCTCGGCAGGGCCGGTGCTTCCGTCGACTTGGCCGTTTCCGTTCGGGAGCTCGGTGTCATTCGTGTGACTCGTGTCGTCGGCACCTGCGGTGGCCGGTCCGTGTGCCCGCGCCTGGGTCAGGTGTGCGGCCATGGCCTCGCGGGTCACGCACGTGTCGTCCAGCCGGAGCGGCAGGACCCGGGCGCCGTGGGCCGTCAGTGCCTCCGTGACGTCGGCTGCCTCGGCTTCGCCGTACCCGGGGGGTGTGACGAGGAGCCAGGTGCCGGACAGGGAGGGGGCAGGCAGGCCGCTCAGGCGTTTCCACGTGGCGCGATAGCACCAGGAGCCCGCGGTGACGTCGTCGTGGCGGCGGCGGCGCCAGCCGGCGAGGGCGGGGAGCAGGGGGGCCAGGGAGGTGTGGTCCACCTCCAGGTGGGCGGCAAGGGTTTCGGCGTCCTCACGTTCGACGGCGTTCCAGAACTCGCCGTCGGCCGGGTCGGTGTGGCCGGTGGGGCGGGGGGCGGGGATCGCCCACAGGTGTTCGCGCTGGAAGGCATAGGTGGGCAGGGGCACACGCCGGGCGCCGGTGCCGGTGAAGGTGTGCCGCCAGTCGACCGGCGCGCCGAGGACGAACGCCTCGGCGAGGGACATCGTGAGCCTCTCGGCGCCGCCCAGGTCGCGGCGCAGGGTGCCCACGGCGAACGCCTGCTCCCCGGCGTGCTCCGCGGTCGCCTGCACGGCCATGGTGAGCACGGGATGGGAGCTGACCTCGACGAACATGCGATGGCCCGCGGTCAGCAGGTCGCCGATGGCCGGGGCGAAGCGTACGGGCTCTCGCAGGTTGCGATACCAGTAGGCGGCGTCCATGGTGGTGGTGTCGAGCCAGTCGCCGGTCACCGTCGAGTAGAACGGCACGGAGGCGGCCACCGGGCGCACGGGGGCGAGGGCGGTGAGCAGGTCCGCTTCGAGGAGTTCCACCTGCGGGGAGTGGGAGGCGTAGTCGACCGGGATGCGTTTGGCGCGGACGCCGTCTGCGGCCAGGCTCTCGACGAGCGCGTCGAGCCGGTCGGGCGGGCCTGCGACGACGACGGCGTTCGGCCCGTTGACGGCGGCCACGGTGAGGCCGGCGTCGAGGTGCCGTTCCAGGCCGGCCGGCGACAGCGGCACAGACACCAGGCCGCCCGCGCCCGCCAGCACCCGGCCGATGGCCTGGCTGCGCAGGGCCACGACACGGGCGGCGTCGTCGAGGGACAACGCGCCCGCCACGCACGCGGCGGCGATCTCGCCCTGGGAGTGGCCGACGACGGCGTCGGGGCGCACGCCGTACGACTGCCACAGGTGGGCGAGGGAGACCATCACGGCGAACGACGCGGGCTGCACGACGTCGACCCGGTCCAGGGTGGGGGCCCCCTCGGCCCTTCTGAGGACGTCGATCAGGGACCAGTCGGTGTAGGCGGACAGGGCGGCGGCGCACTCGTGCATGCGCTCGGCGAAGAGGGGTGACTCGTCCAGCAGCGCGGCGCCCATTCCCTCCCACTGGGAGCCCTGGCCTGGGAAGACGAACACGACCGTGCCGCCGGCGACGGCGGTGCCGAGGGCCAGGTTCGGCGGGGTCTCGCCCCCCGCGAGGGCCGTCAGGGCGGCCGGCAGGGTTTCTGGCGTGCCGAGGACGACGGCACGGTGGTCGAGCAGAGCCCGGGTGGTGATGAGCGAGTGGCCGACATCGACGGCTACGGCGACGGCGTCCTCATCGGCAGGGATCGCTACAGCGGCAGCGGCTTCGGGAGCGGTGGGATCGGCGGCGGTACTGGTTGCCACAAGCGTGGCGGGATCGGCGGCGGTACAGGTTGCGGCATCCACAAGCGTGGCGGGATCGGCGGCGGCGCCGAATCGGTCGAGGCGTCCGGCCTGGCCGACTCGGTCGAGGTGCTCGGCGAGCCGGGCGGCCTGGGCGCGGAGGGCGGCGGGGGTGCGGGCGGACAACACCCAGGGGACGACGCCTCCGGCAGGTGCGGAGCGAGCGGGTTCACCTGCGGCCACGTCTGTCCCGGCAAGCCCGGACGCGGGCCTCGCCGGCGTGCCCATGGTGACGGCCCCGTTGGGGGGCGGGGCCTCTTCGAGGATGGCGTGGGCGTTGGTGCCGCTGATGCCGAAGGAGGAGACCGCGCACCGGCGAGGCTGTTCGCCGCGTGGCCAGGCGGCAGGGGTGTGGAGGAGGGAAAGTGTGCCGGGTGTCCAGTCGACGTGGGTGGACGGGTCACCGGCGTGGAGCGTGGCGGGGAGGGTGCCGTGGCGGAGGGCCAGCACCATCTTGATGACCCCCGCCACACCGGCCGCCGACTGGGTGTGGCCGATGTTGGACTTCACCGAGCCGAGGAGGAGGGGGCGGCCGGGTTGGCGGGCTTCGCCGTACACCGCCTGGAGAGCCTGGGCCTCGATGGGGTCGCCGAGGGCGGTGCCGGTGCCGTGGGCCTCGACGGCCTGGACGTCGGCGGGGGTGAGGCGGGCGTTGGCGAGGGCCTGGCGGATGACGCGCTGCTGGGAGGGTCCGTTGGGGGCGGTGAGGCCGTTGGACGCGCCGTCCTGGTTGACGGCGGAGCCGCTGATCACGGCGAGGACCTCGTGGCCTTCGCGCAGGGCGTCGGAGAGCCGGGCGAGGACGAGCACGCCGACGCCCTCGGCGAGAGTCATGCCGTCGGCGTCGGCGGAGAACGCCTTGCACCGGCCGTCCAGGGCGAGCGCCCGCTGCCGGCTGAACGCGATGAAAGGCGCCGGGTTGGTCATGACGGTCGCGCCGCCGGCGAGGGCGAGTGAGCTTTCGCCGTCGCGGAGCGACTGGCAGGCCAGGTGGAGCGCGACCAGGGACGACGAGCAGGCGGTGTCGACGGTGACGGCCGGCCCGACCAGGCCGAAGACGTAGGCGAGCCGGCCCGACAACACGCTCGGGCTGGTGCCGGTCACGGCGTGTCCGGCGGACGGGTCGTCCATGCCGATGCCGTACTCCTGGTAGGTGGAGCCGATGAACGTGCCGGTGCTGCTGCCGTGGATCGAGCTCGGATCGATCCCGGCCGACTCCAGCGCCTCCCACGTGGTCTCCAGCAGCAGCCGCTGCTGCGGGTCCATCGACAGGGCCTCACGCGGCGAGATGCCGAAGAAACCGGCGTCGAACTCGCCCGCGTCGTGCAGGAAACCGCCCTGCGTGGAGTAGGTGCGGCCCGGCGCGTCCGGGTCGGCGTCGTAGAGTGCCGCCGCGTCCCAGCCTCGGTCGGCGGGGAAGTCGGAGACGGCGTCGCCGCCGCGCGAGAGCAGCTCCCAGAACTGCTCGGGCGTGCGGACACCGCCGGGGAAGCGGCAGCCCATGCCGATGACGGCGATCGGCTCGTCGTGCCGTCCCGAGGAGGTGACCGGCGCGGCGACCGCGGCGGTGCCGAGCAGGCCGCCGAGGAGGAACTCCGCGAGGGCGACGGGGGTGGGGTGGTCGAACACCAGGGTGCCCGGCAGGGCGAGCCCCGTGAGGGTGGCGAGGCGCCGACGCAGTTCCACGGCGGTCAGCGAGTCGAACCCGGCCTCCCGGAACGCCCGTTTCTCCTGCACACCCTCCGGCGACGGGTGGCCCAGCACGGCGGCGGCCTCGCGGCGCACCACGTCGATGAGGAGGCGGAGGCGCTCCTTGCCGCTCAGTCCCGTGAGCCTCCGGGCGAGGTCGCTCTCGGCGGCCGGTCCCGTGCTTTCCGCCTGCCGCGCCTCAGGCAGCTCGTCGAACAGGACACTCGACCTCGACGCGGTGAAAATCGGCAGGTAGCGCTCCCAGTCGACGTCGGCGACCGCCACCGCCGCGTCCCGGCGCATCACGGCGTGGCCCACCTCGGTGAGGGCGGTGCCGGCGTCGAGGAAACGCAGCCCTTGGCGGCGCAGGCTCTCCGCGACGGCGTCGTGCGTGGCCATGCCGGCCTCCGCCCACGGGCCCCACGCGATCGACGTCGCGGTGAGGCCGGCGGCGCGGCGGTGTTCCGCGAGGGCGTCGAGATAGGCGTTGGCGGCTGCGTAGGCACTCTGCCCGGCGCTCCCCCACACGCCCGCGACCGACGAGAACAGCAGGAAGAAGTCCAGGTCGCGGTCGCCGAGCAGGTCGTGGAGGTGGGCTGCGCCGTACATCTTGGCCGCCGCCACGTCGGCCACGGCCTCGGGGGGTGTCTCGGCGAGCGGCGCCGCCTGCGCGACACCCGCCGCGTGCACGACGCCGCGCAGCGGCACGTCGTCCGGCACCGCCGCCAGCAGCGCGGCCACGGCGTCCCGGTCGGCGACGTCGCAGGCGGCTATGGTGACGCGGCTGCCGAGTCCGGCGAGCTCGGCGGTCAGCTCGGCGGCGCCTGGCGCCTGATTTCCGCGGCGGCTTGTCAGGATCAGGTGCTCGGCCCCGCAGCGGGCCAGCATGCGCGCCACCTCGGCCCCCAGCGCTCCCGTGCCGCCGGTCACGAGCACGGTGCCGGAGGTGGTGAAGGCCGGCGGCTCGCCGGGGGTGGCGTGGCGCACGAGGCGTCTGCCGTACACCCCTCCCCGGCGCAGGGCGAGCTGGTCCTCACCGGCCCGGGTCGCCAGGATGCTCGCCAGGTGCGCGGCCGAGGTCGCGTCGAGTGTGGGCGGGAGGTCGACCAGGCCGTGCCGTACGCCGGGGCGTTCGAGGGCGGCCACACGCCCGAGGCCCCAGGTGGCGGCACGCACCGGATCGGTGAGCGGGTCGTGCCGGTCGATCGCGACCGCTCCGCGGGTCACCGTCCAGCAGGGGATCTCCCAGCCGAGGTCGCCGATGGCGTGGGCGAAGGCCACGCCGAGCGCGAAGCCCAGGGGCAGGCGCGTCGCCGCGTCCCCGGTGCCCGCGCAGCCGTGGTCGGCGAGCGCCAGCAGGGAGATCACGCCCGTGGCCTCCTCGTTGTGCTCCGCGAGGCGCGCGGCGAACTCGGCGCGGTCGAGGCAGGTCTCGTCCGCCGTCACGGTGAGGAGGTGCATGTGTTCGCGCAGCTCGTCCAGGATCTCGCCGGCGGCGCCGCCCGGCGGGGTGACCACGAGCCAGGTCCCGTCGGGGGTGCGCGGCTCGGCCTGCCGGACCGGTTTCCACGTCACGCGGTAGCGGGCCGAGTCGAGCAGCGTCCTCTGCCGCCGCCTCGTGCGCCAGCCCGACAGGGCGGGCAGGAGGGCGGCGAGCCCGGCGTGATGCTCGTCGGGGAGGCCGAGCAGCGCGGCCAGCCCTTCGGTGTCGGTGCGCTGGACGGCGTTCCACAACTCGGCGTCGCCCGGGTCGGCGGAGGCCGCGGCCCTGCCGGTGAGGGTGGCGTCTGGCCAGTAGCGTTCGTGCTGGAAGGCATAGGTGGGCAGGTCGACGTGGCGACCGGCCTCGCGAGGCGAAAGGGCGGGCCAGCGTACGGCGAGGCCACGCACGTGGAGGCGTGCCGCTGCCGTGAGGACGGCCGGGATCTCGGGGCGGCCGTCTCTCATCAGCGGAACGGCGTCCACCTCATCGCCAAGGGCCTCCTGCGTGAGCGCGGACAACACCCCGCCCGGCCCCAGCTCCAGGAACGTGCCCGCGCCCGCCTCCCGGCAGGCGTGGAGAGCATCGCGGAACCGGACCTCGCGCCGGGCCTGCTCCACCCAGTAGTCGGGGGAACACAGCTCGTCCGGTGCCGCGGGGCGGCCGGTCACCGTGGAGACGATCGTGACGTCGGCGGGTGTGAAGGTCAGCCCGGCGACGACCTGACGGAAGTCCGCCAGCATCGGGTCCATGAGCGGCGAGTGGAAGGCGTGCGAGACCTTGAGCTGCTTGACCTTGCGCCCGAGCGCCCGGAAGTGCGCGGCGACCCGCTCGACGGCGGCGGCGTCACCCGAGACCACGGCCGAAGCCGGCCCGTTGACCGCCGCGAGGGCCACGACAGGCGCACCATGCCCGGTCTGCTCGGCCAGGACGGCGGCCACCTCCTCCTCGCCGGCCTGGATCGAGGCCATGGCCCCACCCGGGGGGAGGGCCTGCATGAGGTTGGCTCGGGCGGTGATGAGGGTCGCGGCGTCGTTCAGGGAAAGGACGCCCGCGAGATGCGCTGCGGCGACCTCTCCGATGGAGTGGCCGGCGAGGAGGTCGGGGCGGGTGCCGCACCACGACTCGACGAGCCGGAACAGCGCCACTTCCAGGGCGAACAGTGCCGGCTGGGCGTAGCGGGTCTGGCCGAGCAGCTCGGCGTCAGGGGTGCCCTCGGCGGCGAACATCACCTGCCGCAGGGGGACGTCGAGGCCGGTGTCGAGGAGTCGGGCCGCCTCGTCCAGCGCCTGGGCGAACACCGGGAAGCGCCCGTAGAGGTCTCGTCCCATGCCGGGGCGCTGGGCGCCTTGGCCGGGGAAGAGGAAGGCCAGTTTGCCGGCTGTGCCGTACTCGCCCTCGGTGAGCGCCGGGTCGGACACGCCGTTCGCCAGGGCGGACAGGGCGCGGCGCAGGTCGTCGCGGTCGCCCACGGCGACGGCGCGCCGCTCGAAGCTCGACCGGCTGCCGGCGAGGGCCAGGCCGACGTCTACAAGGTCCGGCTCAGGGCTCACGTCGGTGAAGGCGAGCAGGCGGGCGGCCTGGTCGCGCAGGGCCGCACCGGTCCTGGCAGAGATCGGCCAGGCGACGACGTCTCCCGCAGTTGCCGAGCCCGGCACCTCCCCTGCCGGAACACCCTGTTCGAGGATCACGTGGGCGTTAGTGCCGCTGATGCCGAAGGACGACACCCCGCAACGCCGGGGCCGCCCATCGAAAACGGGCCAGGCGGTGTCGCGCGTGGCCAGCTCCACCGCCCCGGCCTCCCAGTCGACATGCGACGAGGGTTGTCCGGCGTGCAAGGTGCGGGGTACGACACCGTGCCGCATGGCCATCACCATCTTGATGACCCCGGCGACACCGGCGGCGGCCTGCGTGTGACCGAGGTTCGACTTGACCGACCCCAGCAGCAGCGGCCGCTCACGATCCTGGCCGTAGGTCGCGAGCAGCGCCTGAGCCTCGATCGGGTCGCCCAGCCGTGTCCCCGTGCCGTGGCCTTCGACGACATCGACGTCGGCGGGGGTCAGCCCGGCCGAGGCCAGCGCTTGACCGATGACGCGCTGCTGGGAGGGTCCGTTGGGGGCGGTGAGCCCGTTGGAGGCGCCGTCCTGGTTGACGGCGCTGCCCCGCACGACCGCCAGCACGGGATGGCCGAGCCGCCGCGCGTCCGACAGGCGGGACAGGACGAGCATCCCGACGCCCTCGGACCAGCCGACGCCGTCGGCGGAGTCGGAATAGGCCTTGCACCTGCCGTCGGGAGCCAGGCCCCGCTGCCGGGAGAACTCGATGAGCGAGGTCGGTGTCGACATGACCGTGACACCGCCGGCGAGGGCAAGTGTGCACTCCCCCGCCCGCAGCGCCTGCATCGCCCAGTGCATCGCGACCAGCGACGACGAGCACGCCGTGTCGACGGTGACGGCCGGTCCGGTGAGGCCGAGCGCGTAGGCGACGCGGCCCGAGGCGATGCTGGGCGAGGTGCCGCTCCCCTGATATCCCTCGAACCTGCCGTCCGACAGCAGCGCCGCGTAGTCGTTGTACATGACCCCGGCGAAGACCCCCGTCCTGCTGCCGCGCAGCGTCACCGGATCGATTCCGGCGCGTTCGAGCGCCTCCCAGGAGGTCTCCAGCAGGAGCCGCTGCTGGGCGTCGGTCGCGAGCGCCTCACGCGGGCTCATGCCGAAGAAGCCCGGGTCGAACTCCGCCGCGTCGTGGAGGAAGCCGCCGGACCGCGTGTAGGTGGTGCCGAGGTGGTCGGGGTCGGGATCGTAGAGCGTGTCGAGGTCCCAGCCGCGGTCGGCGGGAAGCCCGGAGACCGCATCGACGCCGCCGGCGACGAGCCGCCACAGGTCGTCGGGCGAGGCAACGCCGCCGGGATAGCGGCAGCTCATCCCGATGATCACGATGGGGTCGCCGTCGGCGGCCCGCGCGCTGGCCTCGGGGGCGGCGGGTCGCGCTCCCATGAGCTCGCCGAGCAGGTGGTCCGCGAGCGCGGCGACCGTCGGGTGGTCGAAGACGGCGGTCGCCGGGAGGCGCAGCCCGGTCGCGGCACGCAGCCGGTTGCGCAGCTCGACGGCGGTCAGGGAGTCGAAGCCGAGATCCTGGAAGGGGCGGTTCGGGTCGACGTCGGCGGTGCGGGAGTGCCGCAGCACCCCCGCCACCTGGCCGCGGACCAGGTCCAAGACGACACGGAGGCGTTCCTCCCCGGATAGGGGCGCCAGGTTGCGTGCCAGTCCCGCGGCCTCGGGGCCGGCTTGTGCCGTACGGCGGACCGGGCCTTTGACGAGGCCGCGAAGCAGGGGCGGCACCTCGCCGAGGGCGCGCAGCACCGGCAGGTCGAGCCGGACCGGCAGCAAGGCCGCCGTGTCCGCGGCGAGCGCGGCGTCGAACAACGCGAGGCCGTCCCGCTCGGACAGCGCGGGCATGCCCATGCGGGCCAGGCGGTCGAGGTCGTCCCGGGTGAGCCCGCCCGTCATGCCTGCCGTCGCCCACGCGCCCCACCCGAGCGAGAGCGCGGGCAGGCCCGCCGCGCGGCGCATGTGGGCGAAGGCGTCGGCGAAGGCGTTCGCGGCGGCGTAGTTGCCCTGGCCGGGGGCTCCCGCCGTGCCCGACAGGGAGGAGAAGACGACGAAGGCGGCGAGGTCCAGGCCACAGGTGGCCAGGTGGAGGTTCCACAGCGTGTCGGCCTTCGCACGCAGCACCGCGGCCACCCGCTCGGGCGTCAGCGACTCGATCACGCCGTCGTCGAGCACACCCGCGGCGTGCACGACCGCCGCCACCGGGTGCCCGGCGACCAGCCGCTCGACAGCCGCGAGGTCGGCGACGTCGCACGCCTCCACCGCCACCTCGGCCCCTGCCGCCCGCAGCTCTCCGGCGAGCGCGGCGGAGCCCTCCGCCGCCGGGCCGCGCCGGCTCACCAGCAGCAGGCGCCGCACACCGCACGCGGCGACCAGGTGCCGGGCCACGAGCGCGCCCAGCCCGCCGGTCCCGCCGGCGACGAGTACGGTGCCCTCAGCCGGCCAGGTGACGCCCCGGTGAGCCGGCCGCGCCGCCCGGGCGAGACGCGCGACGAGCGCCGCGCCGTCCCGCACCGCCACTTGCGGCTCCCCCGCGAACACCTGAGCAGGCACGGCACCCGGCCGCCCCGGGTCGAGATCCAGCAGAACGAACCGCCCCGGGTGCTCCGCCTGAGCCGAACGCACCAAGCCCCACACCGCTGCCGCCGCCGGGTCGGCGACGCCCTCACCTTCGGCCGCCGCGACCGCCCCTCGCGTGACGAACACCAGGCGCGCCCCCTCGGGCGGCTCGTGACCGAGCCACTCCTGCGACAGGCGCAGCGCCTCCGCCGTCAGCCGGTGGGCGTCGGGCACCACGTCCCCGCCGCCGGTGATAGGCACCAGGACGATCTCCCCAGCGGACGGCGCCGGCAACTCCGTCACCGTGCGTACGGCGAAGCCCGCGGCGGCCAACTCCCCGGCCACGGGGTCCTCTCCCAGCACCGCCACCGGACACGGCTCGACGTTCCCGCTCCCGGCCTGCCTCGGCCAGCGCAGCTCGAAGAGCGCGTCACGCGCCACCGGGGCGGTGCCGTACGGCGCGGCCCGCAGCACCAGCGAACCGGCCGACACCACCGGCCCGCCCCGCGCGTCGGCGGCGGCCACGGACACGGAGTCGTCGCCGAGCCGGCTCAGCCGTACCCGCAGCTCGGTGGCGCCCGTGGCGTGCAGGGCCGCGTCCTGCCAGGCGAAGGGCAGCCCGCCGACCTCCAGGAACGCGGCGGCGTGCAGCGCCGCGTCGAGCAGCGCCGGGTGGATGCCGAACGCGCCCGGCTCCCCCGGCAGGGCCACCTCCGCCCATACCTCGTCCCCGCGCCGCCAGGCGGCGCGCAACCCGCGGAACCCCGGCCCGTAGCCGAATCCCGCGTCCTCCAGCCGCGCGTACAACCCGTCGACGTCGAGGGCCTGCGCTCCGGACGGCGGCCACTCCTCGTCGAACTCCGGCGCCGGCTCCCCCGCCGCCAGCACACCGGTCGCGTGCCGGATCCACGCGTGTTCCTCGGCGCCCTCGGGCCGGGAGTGAATGCCGAGGGCGCGGCGGCCCGCCTCGTCGGGGCCGCCCACCCACACCTGCACCTGCACGCCGCCCCGCTCGGGCAGCACCAGCGGGGCCGCCAGCGTGAGCTCCTCGACCAGGCCGCACCCGACTTCGTCGCCCGCGCGCACCGCCAGCTCAAGGAACGCCGCCCCAGGCAGCAGCACCTGGCCGTTCACGGCGTGCTCGGCGAGCCACGGGTGGCTCGACAACGACAACCGCCCCGCCAGCAGCGCCCCGCCGGCGTCCGCGAGCGACACCGCCGCCGCCAGCAGCGGATGCCGCGCCGCCCCCAGCCCCGCCGCCCGCACGTCCCCGGCGCCCGACAGCGCGCTCCTCGGCCAGAACCGGCGGCGCTGGAACGGATAGGTCGGCAGGTCGACATGGCGTGCGCCGGTCCCGGCGAAGTATTCGTGCCAGTGGACGGGGACCCCGTGCAGGTGCAGCCCCGCCACCGCCTCCGTCAGCGCCTCGACCTCACCTGCACCCGGCCGGAGTACGGCGAAGGCCGGCTCGTCGAGCCGCTCCTGGACCAGTGCGCAGAGCACCCCGCCCGGCCCCAGCTCCAGGAAGCTCGTCACCCCCTGGCCGAGCGACCGGTCGACGGCGTCGGCGAACCGCACGGCGTGCCGGACCTGATCCACCCAGTGGCCGGGAGACGTGAGCTGCTCGGCGGAGGCGAGCGTGCCGGTCAACGTCGAGACGACGGGGATCTCCTGCGGGCGCGGCGAGAGCCCCGCCACCGCCGCGCCGAACTCCGCGAGCATCGGATCCATCAGCGGCGAGTGGAAGGCGTGCGACACCCGCAGCCGCTGCGTCTTGCGGCCGAGTCCTTCGAAGTGCGCCCGCACCCGCTCGACGGCGGCCTCCGCACCGGAGATCACCACGGATTCCGGCCCGTTGACCGCCGCCACCGACACCCCGTCGGTCTCGGGCACCTCGTGCTCGGCGGCGTGCAGGGCGGCCATGGCCCCGCCCGGCGGAAGGGCCTGCATGAGCCGCGCCCGCGCCGTCACGAGGGCGGCGGCGTCGGCGAGGTCGAACACCCCCGCGGCGTGGGCGGCGGCGATCTCACCGACGGAGTGCCCCACGAGGACAGTGGGTTTGATGCCCCACGAGGTGATCAGCCGGAAAAGCGCTACTTCGAGGGCGAACAAGGCGGGCTGAGCGTATCCGGTCTGGTGGAGCAGCTCCCCCTCGGCCGTGCCCTCGTCCGCCCACATCACCTCGCGCAACGGCAGGTCGAGCCCCGCGTCGAGGTGCCCGGCGACCTCGTCGAACGCCGCCGCGAACACCGGAAACCGCGCGTAGAGTTCCTTCCCCGCCAGCAGCCGCTGCGCGCCCTGCCCGGAGAACAGGAACGCGACCTTCGCCCCCCGCCCCCGGCGGACACCGCCTTCCCCGGCCACCCGCGCGAGCCACTCGCCTGCCTCCCCGGCGGGCGCCGCGACCGCCGCGCGGCAGTCGAGGTGCGCCCTGGTGGTGGCGAGGGAGAAGGCGACGTCCGACGGCTCCACCTCCGGGTGTTCCCGCAGGAACGCCGAGATCCGCGCCGCCTGCGCCCGCAGCGCCCCGTCCGACCGCGCCGACAACAACCACGGCACGACCCCGGTGCCACCCCCTGATGTTCCTTCCCCCGGCTCGTCAGGGAGCGGGGGCGCCTCTTCGAGGATGGTGTGGGCGTTGGTGCCACTGAGGCCGAAGGAGGAGACGCCGGCACGGCGGGGTTCGCCGGGGAGCCGGGAGGGCCAGGGCACGGGTTCGGTGAGGAGGTGTACGGCTCCCGCCGTCCAGTCGACGTGGGTGGTGGGGGTGTCGACGTGGAGGGTCCGCGGCAGGAGGTCGTGCCGCAGGGCGAGGATCATCTTGATGACGCCCGCGATCCCGGCGGCGGCCTGGGTGTGGCCGAGGTTGGACTTGACCGACCCGAGCCACAGCGGGCGGGTGCGGTCCCTGCCGTAGGTCGCGAGGAGCGCCTGCGCCTCGACGGGGTCGCCGAGGGTGGTGCCGGTGCCATGGGCCTCGACGGCGTCGATCTGGGCGGGGGTGAGGCGGGCGTTGAGGAGGGCCTGTTCGATGACGCGCCGCTGGGAGGGCCCGTTGGGGGCGGTGAGTCCGTTGGAGGCGCCGTCCTGGTTGACGGCGGAGCCGCGGATGACGGCGTGGACGTGGTGGCCGAGGCGGCGGGCGTCGCTGAGCCGTTCGAGCACGAGAACGCCGACGCCCTCACCCCAACCGGTGCCGTCGGCGGCGTCGGCGAAGGAGCGGCACCTGCCGTCGTTCGCGAGCCCACCCTGGCGGGCGAACTCCACAAAAGTGGTGGGGCTGGACATGACGGTGACCCCGGCGGCGAGCGCCCGGGTGCATTCGCCGGCCCGGAGCGACTGGGCGGCGAGGTGGAGCGCCACGAGGGAGGAAGAGCACGCCGTGTCGACGGTCACGGCGGGCCCGACGGTGCCGAAGCAGTAGGCCAGCCGCCCGGAGACCACGCTGGTCGCGTTGCCCGTCAGGACGAACCCGTCGGCGTCGTCGTCGGGCCCGACCCGATATTCCTGCGGCATCGCGCCGACGAAGATCCCGGTCCTGGTGCCCCGCACCGACGCCGGGTCGACACCGGCGCGTTCGAGGGCCTCCCACGCCGTCTCCAGCAGCACCCGCTGCTGCGGGTCCATCGACAACGCCTCACGCGGCGAGATCCCGAAGAAGTCCGCGTCGAACTCCGCCGCTCCCCGCAGAAAACCGCCGTGGACCTCGGCCGGTCCGTCCTCGCCGGGCAACTCCCATCCCCGCTCGGCGGGCTGGGCGGTGATGCCGTCCCGCCCTTCGGCCAGCATGTCCCACAGGTCCTCGGGGCTCTCCACACCTCCGGGGAAACGGCACCCCACCCCCACGACGGCGATCGGCTCGTCGAGCACCGCCTCCAGTTCGCGTACGCGCTGCTTTGAGCGTTGCAGGTCGGCGCTCGCCCGTTTGAGGTAATCGCGGAGCTTCTGCTCGTTGCCCATATCAAACTCACACCCATCTGGGAGACCGACGAACGCAGGGGATTCAGCGCATGCCACATGCGCGGTGGACGACGCCTTCCCGCACACCAGCGCTCAGTGTCCAGGCGGCCGGTCCGGGAAATTCCTAGTGAACGGCGGCGCCCCGCCGCCCGGCCGTGCCGGAGGCGGTGAAGCGGGCTGCGCCGTACCGGCGGGGCGGGCTACCAGCGGGCCCCTGACAGGACGGGGCCGTAGTCGCGCACCAGGCGGGCCTGGGCGAGGTCGGACTCCACCATCATCTGGATCAGCTCCTCGAAGCCCACCTTGGGCTCCCACCCGAGGTCCCTGCGGGCGTTGCCGGCGTCGGCGCAAAGCGTCTCGACCTCCGCCGGGCGGACGAGGCCGGGGTCGACCGAGACGTGGTCCTCCCAGTGAAGACCGGCGCACTCGAACGCGACGCGGGCCACGTCGCGGACGGAGTGCATGACGCCGGTGCCCACGACGTAGTCGCCGGGCTCGTCCTGCTGGAGCATCAGGTGCATGGCGCGGACGTAGTCCCCGGCGAAGCCCCAGTCGCGGACGGCGTCGAGGTTGCCGAGGTTGAGGCGGTCCTGCAGGCCGAGTTTGATCTGCGCGGCGGCCAGGGAGATCTTCCGCGTCACGAACTCGGCCCCCCGGCGGGGCGACTCGTGGTTGAACAGGATGCCCGACACGCCGTACATCCCGTAGGACTCGCGATAGTTGCACGTGATGTAGTGCCCGTAGGTCTTGGCCACACCATAAGGACTGCGCGGGTGGAAGGAGGTCGTCTCGGTCTGCGGGGACTCGGCGACCATGCCGAACATCTCCGACGACGACGCCTGGTAGAACCGTATGCGCCCGGCCCCGTTGCCCCCGCCCACCGGCCTGTTCAGCCCGCTGACCATGCGGATGGCCTCCAGCACCCGCAAGACCCCGGTGCCGTTGACCTCGGTGACGAGCTCCGGCTGCTGCCACGACATCGGGACAAACGAGACGGCACCGAGGTTGTAGACCTCGTCGGGTTGTACGGCGTCCACGGCCGACACCAGACTCCCCTGGTCCATGAGATCGCCGTCGACGAACTCCAAGTCGGGGATCAACCGGCTCACGCGGTCCTTCCGCGGGTTGGCCTGTCCCCGGGCCAGGCCCCAGACCCGATAGCCGAGGCCGATCAGATACTCCGCCAGATAGGAGCCGTCCTGACCGGTCACCCCGGTGATCAACGCTCGCTTGGACATCCGTCTCACCTTCCCGTTAGAGCACAGCCCCGTCCGGGCGGTGTACGGCACAGCCCGGCACAGCCAGGCAACCAGCAACGGGCTAAGGAATTTTCGAGACTTCCGCTCAGTGCTTCCGGCTCACTCGACGCCGAGCAGGCGGAGCACCGCCGTGGTCCCTGCGGCCGCGATCACCACGGCGGGCAGTGGCACGCGCCGCAGCGCGAGCACGGCCCCGACCAGCACACCGGCGGGCCGGGCCCAGCCGGCGAAGCCGTACCCCTGGGTGAGGGCGGCGGTGCAGGCGAGCGCGATGAGCAGGACCACCGCGGCGATCGACAGCAGTCTGCGCAGCGGCTCGGGAATGGTCACCCGGTCTTGGAGCAGGGGGCCGGCCAGGCGGAAGGCGAGGGTTCCCGCGGCGAGGACGGCGATGGCGAGGAGAGACATCAGATCACTTTTCTCCCGGCGCCCACGGCTCCCTCAGCGGTCTCGGCTTCGAGCAGAGCGGGGCGGCGGACGGCGGCGACGAGGCCGATGAGGGCGAGCAGCACCGGCAGCCCGGCGGGCAGCAGGGGTGTGGCGGCGACGGCGACGACCGCGCCGATCAGGGCGGCCTCGCGGGTGCCGCGGTCGTTGAGCGCGGGCAGGGCGAGGGCGAGGAGCACGGCGGGGAAGGCGGCGTCGAGCCCGAAGGCGGCGGTGTCGCCGACGAATCCGCCGGCGAAGGTGCCGAGTGCGACGGCGATGTTCCAGCTGACGAACATCGCGACCGCGCAGATCCAGAAGGAGGCACGGCGCAGGGCGGGCTCGCGGTGGCGCAGGGCGAAGGCCACGGACTCGTCTGTGGTCAGATGGGCGCCGATCAGGCGGCTCCACCACCGCCCCTTGAGGATGTCGGCGACGGCGAAGCCGAACGGCAGAAGCCGGGCGTTGAGCAGCAGCCCGGCGGCGACGGCGGCGACCGCGCCGCCCCCGGCCATGGCGATGCCGAGCGCCGCGAACTGGGCGCCGCCGGCGAAGACCACGATCGACATGACGATCGGCACCCACGCGGGGAGCCCGCCGGTCACGGCGATCGCGCCGAAGGAGACGGCCACGAGGGAGTTGGCAAGGCAGACTAGGGCGATATCCCGCAGAGTGCCACGATCAAGTGTTCGCCACATCGAACGCATGTCCATTAGAGTGGACACATCGGATTGTTTCGTCAAATCGGACTTACGGAGCGAACGCCATGGGGAACGGCGCGACCGAGGAGAACACCCTCGACCCGATCAGGATGATCGCGACCGCGATCCGCCGCGAACGCGGCCGCACCGGCATGTCCCTCTCCGAACTCGCCAAGAAGGCCGGCCTCTCCAAGTCCACCCTGTCCAACCTGGAGTCCGGCACCGGCAACCCGAGCGTGGAGACCCTGTGGGCGCTCGCGGTCGCCCTCGGCGTGCCGTTCAGCCGCCTGGTCGACCCGCCCCGGCCCAAGGTGCATGTGATCCGGGTCGGCGAGGGCATCGCCACCTACTCGGAGAAGGCCGACTACGCCGCCACCCTACTGGCGGGCAGCCGGCCCAACGCCCGCCAGGACATCTACCGGATCTCCTTCCAGCCGGGTGAGCCCCGGCTGTCGGAGCCGCACGGACCCGGCACCACCGAGCACGTGGTGCTCGGCGCGGGCCGCGCTCTGATCGGCCCGCCCGACGCACCGGTCGAACTGCGGCCGGGCGACTACGTGACCTATCCGGGCGACGAGCCGCACATGTTCAAGGCCCTGGAGCCCGACACCTTCGCGGTGCTCATCTCCGAACACATCTGAGCCGTCTGGACGTCCAGCCGCTCAGCACACCTGCCGGTAGTCCACCTCCGCGACCAGCCGCCGCCACTCCTCACGTGTGAGCGAACGCCCGGGGATCGAGCAGACGGCCTGGTAAAGGTCGTCAGGGACAGCCGTGTCCCACAACATCACCGTGCCGTCGGTGCCGCCGGAGGCGAGGATCGCCCCCTGCGGATGGAAGGCCAGAGCGCCGATGTCCCCGTCGTGACCCACCAGGCGAGCCCCGAGGGGCCGCTGCGTCTCGACGTCCCACAGCCCCACCGTCTCGTCGTCGCTCCCGGTGGCGAGGGTCGTGCCGTCGGGGCTGAACACCAGGGCCTCGACGTCGCCGGTGTGACCGGACAGGGGCGCGCCCCTGGCGCGGCGCGTCGCGACCTCCCACAGGCGGGCCGTGCCGTCGTCGCCGCCCGTGGCGAGCAGGGCGCCGCCGGGGTGGAACGCGACGGCCTCGACGGCGTCGTTGTGAGCGTTGATGGGGGCGCCGACGAGGGTGAGGGTGGCGACGTTCCAGAGCCGGACGGTGCCGTCGGAGCCGCCCGAGGCGAGCGTCGCGCCCTCCCGGTCGAACGCGACCGACTCGACCTGGTCGGTGTGGCCGGTGAGGGGGCCGCCGATGGGGGCACCGGTCCGGACGTTCCACAACCGGACGGCGTGGTCCTCGCCGCCGGTGGCGAGGAGGCTGCCGTGCGGGTTGAAGGCCAGCGAGTCGATCGAGCGGGAGTGGCCGATCATGGGTTTGCCGACGGGGCGGCGGGTCTTGACGTTCCACAGCCGCACGACGCCGTCCACGCCCCCGGTGGCGAGCAAGTCGCCCTTCGGGCTGAAGGCCAGCGAGTCGACCCGGCCGGTGGGTCCGGTCAGCGGGCCGCCGACGGGGCGGCGGGTCCGCACGTCCCACAACCGCACCGTCCCGTCGTATCCGCCGGTGGCCATGAGCTGGCCGCCGGGGTGGAAGGCGACGGAGTCGGTCCCGGCGGCGTGGCCGGGCAGGGAGGCGCCGAGAGGGCGGCGGGTGCGGACGTCCCACACGCGTGTCGTGCCGTCGGTGCCGCCGCTGACGAGTGCCGCGCCGTCCGGGCTGAAGGCCAGCGCCTCGACGTCGCCGTGGTGGCCGGTCAGCGGCGCGCCGACGGGTTCGCGTGTGCGCAGGTCCCACAGGAGCACGATGTTGTCGGCGCCTCCGGTGGCGAGTTTCGCGCCGTCCGGGCTGAACGCCACCGACTCCACGACCGAGTCGTGCGCGTGCAGGCGCGCGCCGAGAGGGCGGCGGGTCCGCGTGTCCCACAGCCGGGCGGCGCCGTCGCGGCCCGCGGAGACGAGCACGGTGCCCCTCGGGTGGAAGGCCAGCGACTCGATCTCGCCGGTGTGGGCGGCGACGGGCGCACCGGCGAGGTGGCGCGTGCCCGCGTGCCACAGCCGCACCTCGCCGCCGGCGTCGCCGGTGGCGATCCGCGAGCCGTCGGGGCTGAACACCACCGCCTCGACCTCCTCGGTGTGGCGGGGAAGGCGGCCGAGGGCGCGGCGGGTCCGAACATCCCAGAGCCACACGTTCCGGTCGTCGCCCGCCGTGGCCAGCACCCGCCCGTCGGGGCTGAACGCGAGGGACTCGATCCTGTCGGTGTGCGCCGCGAGGGGGTCGCTCACGGCGCGGCGGGTCCGCGTGTCCCACAGCATCGCCCTGCCGTCGTGGCTGCCCGTGGCGAGCAGGGTGCCGTCGGGGCTGTACGCCACCGCGTCGACCGGCCCCGCGTGGCCGCTCATCGGCGTGCCGATCGGGTGCCTGGTCCGCGCGTCCCACAGCCGGGCCGTCCCGTCGGCGCCGCCGGTGGCGAACGCCGTGCCGTCGGGGTGGAAGGCCACCGAGTTGACGTCGCCGCTCGGCACAACCGCGCGGGCCGGGTTGCTCCAGGCGACGAGCAGGCTGTGCCTGGTCTCGGCGGACTCCTTGACGCGCCAGCCGGCCGCCGCCGTGAGCGCCGCGCCGACCGGATCGTTCGTGAGGAGCTGGCTGCGGGCGGCGAGCTCCCCCGACACCGCGTCATCCCGCCGCCGGTCGGCCTCGCGTTCGGCGTGGAGGGCGTCCTGCTGGGAGGAGAAGGCGAGGACCGCCGTGACGACGGCGACCACGAGGAGTACGGCTAAGCCGGCCCTCATGCGCCACCGCATCCGGGAGGTGCGGGCCTCGGCCGCGAGGCAGGCGAGCAGATAGTCCTCGGGCAGTCCGAGCAGAAGCCGGAGCCAGTCGGGGTCGGCCTCCCAGGCCGGGACCGCCTCCATCAGCGTCGCCAGGCGTTCGCCGCGGCACAGGAAGCCCGCGGCCCTGTCGTTGTCGTCCCACCTCTCGGCCTCCGCGATCAGCTCCCCGAGCAGGGCGCGCCCGGCCCGCTGCTCCTCCAGCCAGCCGCGCAGCCGCCCCCAGGCGGTGAGGAGCACGTCGTGGCCGATGCGCACGGAGTCGTCGTCGACCACGAGGAGCCGCCGCTCGGCGAAGACCTCGACGGCCCGGCGCATGGCGGCACGTTCGCCGTCTGGGCTCTCGCCGTACAGCGCCTCGATGGTGACGGTGCGGCGGGCCTCGCCGCCGCGCTGCGGTGAGGCGAGGGTGAGCCGGTCGAACAGCAGCCGCGCCGCCGCCCGCTCGGCCTCCCCGAGGGAGGCGTAGGCCTCCTCCGCTCCGGTGTCGACCGCCTCGGCGATCCCGCCTGCGAGGGCGTAGCTCCGCCGCGTCAGCCGTGTGCCCTCGCGGTGCTGCCAGGTGGACAACATGGCCTGCGACAGCAGCGGCAGCACCCCGGCCCCGGGCTCGCCGCCGGGTGAGCGCAGGTCGCGCAGGATCAGCTCGGTGAGGCCCGGCTCGATCTCCAGCCCGGCGGCCTGGGCGGGCCCTGTGACAGCGCTGTGGAGGTCCGACTCGGCCATCGTGCCCACGATGAACTGCCCGCGGTGGAGGGCGGCGGCCAGCGGCGGGTGGGCGGCGAAGCGGTCGAGGAAGTCGCCGCGCACCGCCACCACCACGAGCGCCGCGGGCGCCTGGCCGGGCTCGCGCGGGACGGTGGCGGCGTGCAGCGCGGCGACGAACGCCTCCCGGTCGCCGCTCGCGGTTTCGCCGCTCGCGGTGAGGACCTCCTCGAAGTGGTCGACGACGAGCAGCAGGCGGCAGCGCGCGGCCCGCTCGTCGCTCAGACCGCGCCGGCGGGCGTCGGCCTCTACGGACTGGCGGACCAGCAGGTGGGCGCGTTCCGGCCGCTCACGGAGGGTGTCGAGCACACCGTCGACGGCGGTGCCCGCCATGGCGGCCAGCAGGCCGGCCAGGCGTTCCAGCGGGGTGCCGGCGGTCTGCTCCAGCACCCGGCGGGGCCAGGCGGCGGCCTCCGGCGACAACGCTCCCCCGGCGACCGCCGGCATCAGCCCGGCGCGCAGCAGCGACGACTTGCCCGCGCCCGAGGCGCCCGTCACCACGAGCAGGCCGTTGCCGACCTGCCGCTGGGACACGGCGGCCAGCAGCGCGACGGTCGCGCGCTCGCGGCCGTAGAAGACGCCGGCGTCGTCCTGCCCATACGGCATGAGCCCCCGATAGGGAGGCCCGTCAAGCCGGGCGATCGAGACGGGCCCGTGCCCGGTGCCGCGCTCCACGACCTTGGCGAGCTCGAGGAGTTGCCGCACGTCGGACAGCAGGTCGTAGTGCAGGTCGGCCAGGTTGCCGACCTCGGACAGCAGGGAGCGAAGCTCGGCCCGCACGACCTCCAGCACGAACCCGAACTCGGTGAAGCGCTCGCCCAGCATGCCGAGGTCGATGGTCAGCCGCTCCTGCAGGTCCCGGTCGCCCGACAGGACGGCGGTCTTCACCGCCTCGCCCACCGCGCCGACGTCGCGGAAGATCTCGGCGATCTCCGCGCGGAGTGTGTCCGCCCGCGGGCCTCCGGTCTCAAGCTCCTGCCCGATCCACTCCTCCAGCGCCGGTTCGAGCGACGACGGGACCTCCCCTGGCGGGATCCTCGCAATGCCCTTGCGGATGACGTCGGTCAGCACGTTGGCGCCGATCGAGGCGAACGTCGCGACGGCGGCGGACGCCAGCGCCGCCGCGCCCAGCCCGGAGGCCAAGGCGGGGGCGAACGCCGCCGCCGACAGCGTGGCCAGCAGCGCGGGCGGCGTCCACCGGCGCGCGGTCACCCCGCCCGCGCGGGCCAGGGATCCCACCTTGCCGCGGACTCCGTCGCGCATCGCCGCCGCTGTCGCACCGTCTATCGGCCGTAGGTCCACAGCGTCACTATGACATCACGCAGAGTGAGTTTTGGGCTTTCGGGCAAGCTCTTCCGGCCGGCCGCGATGAGTTTCGGCGCGCCGGATCGTATCCCCTGATGAAAGGTTTGTACGGCAAGGCACCACAGAAGGGACCATCACCATGGGCGACTACATCGCCGCCGGGGACGCGCGCATCTGGTTCGAGGAGCGCGGCCAGGGCGACCCTCTCGTCCTCATGCACGGCGGCTTCAGCGACTCGCGCGACTTCCACGGCTCCCTCGACCGGCTCTCTGCGCACTTCCGCGTGTACACCCCCGAGCGCCGGGGGCACGGTCACAGCCCCGATGTCGAGGGCCCCTTCACCGGCGAGATCATGGCGGCCGACATGACGGCCTTCCTGGAGAAGGCCGTAGGCGGGCCCGCCCACCTCGCGGGCTACAGCGCCGGCGCCACGGTCGCGCTGCACGTGGCCCGCAACCGTCCCGACCTGGTGCGCAGCCTGGTTCTCATCAGCGGGGCCTTCCACCGGGACGGCTGGATCATCGCCCCCACCGAGGAAGGGGAGATGCCGCAGCCCGTCGTCGACGGCTATGCGGAGGTCTCCCCCGACGGGCGCGACCACTTCCCCGTGATCGTGTCCAAGATCGTCGCAATGGCACAGGGCGACCCCGGCTTGACGGAGGTGGACCTGGCCAAGGTCACGGCCCGCACCCTGGTGATGTCCGGCGACGACGACATCGTGCACCTGGAGCACTCCGTGGCGCTCTATCGCGGCCTTCCGGCAGGGGAACTCGCGATCGTGCCGCGCACGACCCACCTGCTCATGTTTGAAAAGCCGGAACTTGTCACCCACCTGGTGACCGACTTCCTCACCCGCGAGCCCACTCCGACCTTCATGCCCATCCGCAGGGCGGCACAATGATTATGTGAGACCCGTGGAGCCCGTTCTCCGGCGGAACGGGCTTTACAGTCCCCGCTTACTCCCTCACAGTGTCAGTATTGGAAAAAAGCCAGACCTGGAGCGGGATTGAAAGGGAGAAACAGCCTACGGAAAGAGCTGATGTCCGGTTTGCTGATCTCGCAGGGTGGTCACCGCGGGCGGCACCTACCTGCTGACCAAGGCCGTGCTCCCGCACCTGCCGACCCGAATACATCAATCCGCGTTCAAGGTTTATGACGGGAAGTAGTGCCTGATGCCTCTGATCCGTTCGACCGACTCTGACTTCCGTGTGTGTCAGATCAGCTTCGATACGCTGATAGCGATCCAATCGGAGGCGGAGGGGCGAGGCTGGGCAACCCGATGGTCCTCGGTGGATGCACTCCGCAGCCAGGTTAAGGAAGGAAACGTTGTTCTTCAATCACTGATGCGCGAAGAGAGGGGAGGAGCTGTACGGGCCTACCGATGCCTTCTCCTGTTCTCTGCCGCAGACGACGGAAGTGCTGGCGGAGTTGCCACGATCGATCTTGATCCAGCGAGGTACGCATCGTTGGAGCGGCTTGATCGGGACCCGGACGTGCGGAAGGCGCTGGCCCGGGTTTTCTCCCTTGCGATGGGCGGGATTTCAATGGTCTCGAAGAAGTAGCGGGGTCCCCTGATCTACGGGCCGGCTTGCTCAAGCGGCGATCGGAGTGGTGGCTTCGTCGCAAATGCCACGAGAATGTCGTTCAGAGAAATGATTTGCGCGTTGTCGAGGTGTGTGGAGTCAGGCTAATTCGCGCATGGAGGAGATCGGCAATCGCGCGATGAACGAAGAAGGTTCTGCCGGAGATACTTCCGGCAGAACCTTTTGAGTTGGTTGACGGCAGCGCGGTGGCAACGCCAGAGCACGAAGGCTGAAATAAAAGAACTACATAACGGGGCCATCTGCTGTGAACGGGGAACCTGAGCGTTCGGGCGTGCGTCCGGTGCAGCGAAAGATCCACGGTGCGCTCTCGACGCCAGCGGTGGGTCACTCGGACGGTGGAAAAGCTGATCTACGTCCCGGCCTCCGTCTACCCGAAGGAGTGCGTGTCCAAGGCCAAATGACCGGTTCGACCCGGCTTCCGCCGTACCGGGTGTCAGGGGGTGGTGCGGGCCGGGTCCCAGCCGCAGTCGGCGGAGATGGCGCGGGAGGTGGCGATCAGGTCGGGGAGGAGGGCGATGACCTGTTCGTACGGCAGGACCACGTCGGGCACGGAGATCGACGCCGCGGCGACCACGGATCCGCTGGCGTCGCGGACGGGGGCGGCGACGCAGTTGATGAAGGTCTCGTGCTCGGCGTGGTCGACGGCGTAGCCCTGGTCGGCGACGCGGGCGAGCACGGCGAGGAACTCCTCAGGCCCGCCGATGGTGTTGGCGGTGAACTTGGTGTATTCGATGGAGCCCGCCACCCGTCTGCGCTCCCGCTCGGGGAGGTCGGCGAGGAGCACCTTGCCGATCGCGGTGCAGTGGAGCGGCATGCGCAGCCCGATCCGCGAATACATGCGCACGGGGTGCCGCGAGTCGTATTTGTCGATGTAGACCGCCTCGCCGTCCTCATAGGCGCCGAGGTGCACGGTCTGGCCGGTCGAGTCGCTGAGCCTGCCGAGGTGGGGGGCGGCGGTGCCGCGCACGCCGCGCTGCTCCAGGGCCCGGCTGGACAGGGCGAACAGCGCCGAGCCGAGGTGGTAGCGGTGGCCGGGATCGCGATAGACGAAGCGTTTGTCCTCCAGCGCCCGCAGGAGCCGCAGCACGGTCGTCTTGTGCACCCCGAGCCGGCCGGCCAGGTCGTCGAGTGATCGGCCGCCCTCGGCCAGCTCACCGAGAATCGCAAGGCCTCGGCCCAGACTCTGACTCATCGCGACTCTTTCGCATGCCCGCGGCGTCGCGCCGCGCGGGGGTGGGGGAGGTCCGGCAGGCGTTGACTGCCGTCCGCCGCCGATGCTAGAACACTCAAACACAACATACAACGCGGGTTGCATAAGATGCAATCATGGAGGTCGGATGGGCATCGACGACGACGCCGTTCACACCTTGCGCGATGAGCGGCTCGATTGGAGATTCAAAGCCACCCCCTGGGACACCGGCACCGGCAAGCCGCCGACGGTCGAGGAGTTCCTCGCCACCGACCCCACGCTGGACCGTTTCGGCACCCCGCTGCTGACGCTCGACGCCGCCGCGCTCACCCACAACATCACCCTGATGGCGCGCTGGACTGCGGAGGCCGGCCTCACGCTCGCGCCGCACGGCAAGACCACGATGGCGCCCGCGCTGTGGCGGCGGCAGCTTGAGGCGGGAGCGTGGGGCATCTCCCTCGCAAACCTGCCGCAGGTGCGGGTGGCGCGGGCGTTCGGCGTGTCCAGAGTCATGCTCGCGAGCAGCCTACTCGACCCGGCGGGCCTGGCCTGGATCGGTGCGGAGCTCGACGGCGACCCCGGCTTCTCGTTCCTGACCTGGGTCGACTCGGTGGATTCCGTCGAGCTTATGGACCGGGTGCTGCGCGGCGCCGGGGTGCGGCGGCCGGTCGACGTGTGCGTCGAGCTGGGCGCCCCTGGCGGGCGCACGGGCGCGCGCGACGCCCGGCAGGCAGCCGCCGTGGCCGCCGCCGTGCGGGCCGCGCCGTCGTTGCGGCTCGCCGGCACCGCCGGATATGAGGGGGCGCTGGCCCACGACGCCTCCCCGGCGAGCCTCGCGACGGTCGACGCGTTCCTCGGCGATCTCGCCGACCTGCACGCCCGCCTGGCCTCCGAGCTCGAATTCGAGGTCAAGGAACCCGTGCTCACCGCCGGGGGCAGCGCCTACTTCGACCGGGTCGCCGCCGTGCTCGGCGGGCTGCCGGCCCGCGTGGTGCTCCGGTCGGGCGCCTACGTCATCCACGACGACGGCTTCTACCGCACCATCTCGCCCTTCTCCCGGGGCGTCGGGAACACACCGTTCCAACCGGCGATGCACGGCTGGGCCCGCGTCATCTCCCGCCCCGACCCGTCCCTGGTCCTCCTCGACGCCGGCAAGCGCGATCTGCCGTTCGACGAGGGGCTGCCCGAGCCCCACTCCGTGCGGGGCAAGGGGGCGGAGCTCCTGCGCGGGGCCGCGGTCACCGCCCTCAACGACCAGCACACCTTCCTCAGCCTCACCCCGGAGTCCACCCTCGCCATCGGAGACGTTGTCCGGTTCGGTCTGTCCCATCCGTGCACGGCTCTGGATAAATGGACCTTGATCCCGGTCGTGGAGGACGACCGGGTTGTGGATCTGGTGAGGACGTACTTCTAAATGATCATCAAAGACGCCACGATCGCCGACGGCACGGGAGGCCCTCTCTACACCGCCGACGTCCGCGTCGCCAACGGCACCGTCACCGAGATCGGCTCAGGTCTCGGTGGCGGCCCCACCCTGGACGCCGCCGGGCTGGTGCTCGCCCCCGGCTTCATCGACATGCACGCCCACTCCGACCTGCTCCTGCTGACCGAGCCCGACCATCTCGCCAAGGTCAGCCAGGGCGTCACCCTCGAAGTGCTCGGCCAGGACGGCCTGTCGTACGCGCCGGTCGACGACACCACCCTGGAACAGCTCCGGCGGCACATCGCCGGTTGGAACGGCGACCCCGCGGGCTTCGACTGGGACTGGCGCTCGGTCGGCGAATATCTCGACCGCCTCGACCGGGGCATCGCGGTCAACGCCTGCTATCTCATCCCCCACAGCAACGTGCGCATGCTCGCCATGGGCTGGGACGACCGGCCCGCCACGCCCGCCGAGCTCGACCGGCAGAAGCAGCTCATCGCGACCGCCATGGCCGAGGGCGCCGTCGGCATGTCGGCCGGCCTGACCTACACCCCGGGGATGTACGCCCCGACCGGCGAGCTCACCGAGCTGTGCCGCGTCGTCGGCGAGCACGGCGGCTACTTCTCCCCCCATCACCGGTCGTACGGCGCGGGCGCGCTTGAGGCCTACGCCGAGATGGTGGCGTTGTCCCGCGAGTCCGGCTGCCCGCTGCACCTCGCGCACGCCACGATGAACTTCGGCGTCAACGAGGGCCGCGCCGGAGAGCTGCTCGACCTCCTCGACAAGGCCATCGAGGGCGGCTGCGACATCAGCCTCGACACCTACCCCTACCTGCCTGGCTCCACCACCCTCTCCGCGCTGCTGCCGAGCTGGGCGTCGGCCGGCGGCCCCGAGCACACCCTCGCGCGCCTGGCCGACCCGGCCGAGCGCGAGCGCATCCGGCTCGACCTGGAGGTGCACGGCAGCGACGGCTGCCACGGCGTCGTCACCGACTGGCGGACCATCCAGATCTCCGGCGTCGCCAACCCGGACCTGGCTTACGCGGTCGGCGCCACCGTCGCCGACCTGGCCGCCGCGCAGGGCCGCACCGGCACGGAGGTCTTCTTCGACCTGCTGCTGGCCGACCGGCTCGCCACCGGCATCCTGATGCACGTCGGCCACGAGGAGAACGTCCGCGCCATCATGCGCCACCCCGCCCACACCGGCGGCAGCGACGGCCTGCTGGTCGGCGCCCGCCCGCATCCGCGGGCCTGGGGCACCTTCCCCCGCTTCCTCGGGCACTACGTGCGCGAGCTCGGCGTGCTCTCGCTCGCCGAGTGCGTCGCCCACCTCACCGGGCGGGCGGCCCGGCGGCTCAAGCTCGACCGGCGTGGCCTCGTGAAGGAGGGCTACCACGCCGACCTCGTGTTGTTCGACCCGGACACCGTGCGGGACACCGCCACCTACGAGGAGCCCCGGCAGCAGGCGGAGGGCATCCCCTACGTCTTCGTGGCGGGGGTGGCGGTCGTCGCCGAGGGGCGGCACACCGGCGCGCTGCCCGGCGGCGCCCTGCGCGGCACACCGGCGGGAACGGCCAGGAGGGGCACCCCCTGACGGCACAGGCTGACGGCGGCCTCTGACGGCACGCTCTGCGGGCGCGGGCCGCGCCAGGCGGGCGTCAGCCGTACCCACCACCGGGTGGACGGGCTCGAACGCTGCGGACCTGACCCCCGCAGCGCTCAACTCGTCCACCCGGACTGCGTTGCACATAACGCAACGCATGTTGCGATATTGCCTGTCCGGTTCTAGCATCCTTGTCGGAACCTCTCAGGCAACCCCGCGCGCCCGACCGAGCAAGGGGTCCAGACAACCGATCCCGAGGAGCAAACCCTCCGATGGCACGACAGGCGGCGCAGGAGCACCCCACCCCACAGGCCGTCTGTGTCGGCGAATCCATGGCGGCCCTCCTGCCCGACCGCCCCGGTCCCCTCGATGCCGTCGAGTCCTTCACCGTGACCGTCGGCGGCGCCGAGTCCAACGTCGCCGGCGCCCTCTCCGCCCTCGGCATCCCGAGCGCCTGGATCAGCCGCGTCGGCGACGACGCCTTCGGCCGCCGGCTCGTCGCCGAGCTCGGCTCGCGCGGCGTCGACGTCTCCGCGGTCGCCGTCGACCCGCGCCGTCCCACCGGGCTCTATCTCAAGGAGATCGGCCGCGACCCGGACCTCGCCCCCGTCGGCCCTGGAGCCGTCACCCAAGCGGGAGCGGTCCCACCGCGGGGAGCGGCCTCGCGGGCCGGTACGGCGGAAGCCACCGCAGCCGGCGCCTTCGACATCGACGGCACGCGGATGCCCGCCTCGGCCCCGCTCCTCCCGCCCTTGACGCTCCCCGGCGGCACACACCCGCCACTGGCCGCCGGCCAGACCCGGGCGCACTACTACCGCGCCGGGTCCGCCGCCAGCGCCCTCGGCCCCGAACTCCTCGACGACCCCGCCGCCGGGCCCATGCTGGCCGAGGCGCGGCTGCTCCACCTGTCGGGCATCACCCCGGCGTTGTCCGACACGTGCCTCGCGCTCGTGCGCGGTCTCCTCACCGCCCGCAGGACCGAGCAGATCATCAGCTTCGACCTCAACTGGCGGCCCGCCCTCTGGCACGACCGCGACCCCGGCGTCCTGCCCGGCCTCCTCGACGCCGCCGACGTGCTGCTCGTCGGCGCCGACGAGGCCCACGCCGCCTTCGGCGTCTCCACTCCCACCGGGCTGCGCCGCATGTTCCCCTCGCCCGCGACCCTCGTCGTGAAGGACTCCGGCCGCCAGGTCACCGCCCTGCTCCGCGACGGCACCGCCGTGGGCGAGCCCGCTCTCACCGTCGACGTCGTCGAGGCGACCGGGGCGGGTGACGCGTTCGCCGCCGGATATCTCGCCGGCACCCTGCGCGGCCTCGACCACCGCGCCCGCCTCCGCCTCGGCCACCTCTCCGCCGCGGCGGCCCTCACCGCCCACGGCGACCAGGGCACCATGGCGCCCCCGCACGTGATCGGCGCCCTCCTCGCCGCCTCGCCCCGCGACTGGGCCGCCACCCGCGTCACCCCCGACGGCATCCACTCCCCCGCCCTTCGCGACACACCCGTCCGATCGACCCAACGCGACCGCTAGGACAACAAAGATGAGCGACAAGATCGAGATCCGCACCGACGGTGCCCCCGCACCGGCCTGGATGTTCTCCCAGGGCGTGCGCAAGGGCCCCATCCTGCAGGTCTCCGGCCAGGGCCCGCAGGACCCGGCAACCGGCGAATACCTCCACCACGGCGACGTCAAGGCGCAGACCCGCCGCACCCTGGAGAACGTGAAGGCCATCGTCGAGGCGGGCGGCGCGACCATCGAGGACGTGGTGATGTTCCGCGTCTACCTCACGACGCGGGCCCACTTCCCCCTCATGAACGAGGTCTACGCCGAGTTCATCGAGGAGAACATCCCGCCCGGCGGCGTCAAGCCGTGCCGCACCACCATCTTCGTGGAGCTCCCGCAGGAGCCGATGCTGGTGGAGATCGACGCCCAGGCGGTCGTGCTCTGAACTTCGCGGCATGCCGTGCACACGGGGCCGGTACGGCATGCCGCACTGTCTTTCAGGTCCCTTCGGTGCTGTGAGATTTGACCTCTCCGCCCGCCGAATGCGGACAGAAAAGGGCCGCAATGGCTTCTAGTCTCTCGGCGTACTCACGAAGGGAGACAGTTATGACCATTCTCGTGACCGGTGCGACGGGCAACGTGGGCCGGCCGCTCGTCGAGGAGTTGCTGGCGGCCGGGCATCGGGTCCGGGCGCTCACCCGCGACCCCGCCAAGGCCGGCCTGCCGGAGGGGGCGGAAGTGGTCGCCGGGGATCTGTCCGTGACCGGCAGTCTGCGCGCGGCCTTCGAAGGGGTCACGGCCGCGCACCTGATCAGCTTCAACGGCGCGGACTTCTCACCCCTCACCAACGGCGCCGACATCGTGGAGCTGGCGGTCGCGTCGGGCGTGCGCAAGATGACGGTGCTCAAGGGGGACATCACCAAGAGCCCGCTGGAGCACGCCGTGGAGGCCGGCGGGCTGGAGTGGACCCACCTCGGCCCGGTGGAGTTCATGTCGAACGCCCTGGAGTGGGCGGAGTCCATCACGAAGGAAGGCGTCGTGCGTGACGCGTTCCCGGACGCGAAGAGCGCGATGATCCACGACGCCGACATCGCCTCCGTCGCCGCTGCCGTGCTGACGCACGAGGGGCACGCGGGGCGGGAATATGTGCTGACCGGCCCGGAGGTGCTCACCACCCGCACCAAGGTGAGCACGATCGCCGAGGCGCTCGGCCGCGAGGTGCGCTTCATCGAGCGCACCCAGGAGGAGGTCGTCGCCGAGTGGCGTCAGATCGGCTATTCCGACGAGGACGTCGAGTTCTTCCTGACCATGCGCACGAACACCCCCGAGCTGGGCTACACCGTACTCCCCACCGTGGAGGAGGTCACCGGGCGGCCGGCGCGGACCTTCGCGCAGTGGGTGCGTGAAAACGCCGCCGCCTTCCAGAGCTGACGGGCGACGGGTGCCGGACGCCCCACTGGACGTCCGGCACCCGGCTTGAGCAGCCGTGCGACGCCCCGCGTGGGTGCGGGGCCCCGTCTCGACGCATGGGGAGATCAGCTGGTGAGGCGGGAGCGTATCTCCCCCGACAGGGCGCGGAGGCGCTCGACGTCCACGTCGACCATCCTGCCGTCCCTCTTGCGGAACCGCCCGGCCACCATGACCGCGTCGATGTCGCCCACCCCGCTGTGCAGGACGACGTGGTTGGCGGGGTCACCGGCGGCTATGCCGTACGGGTCGATGCGCAGCAGCACAAGGTCGGCCTGCTTGCCGGGGGTGAGGGAGCCGATGTGGCGCTCCATGCCGAGTGCCTTGGCGGCGTTGACCGTCGCGTATTCGAGCACGCGGCGCGCCGTCACGAACGGGATTCCGGGGGAATGCGCCAGGGGCCAGCGCCCTTCGGCGCGTTCGTGCTGGGCCTCGACGGCATGCATGATGCGGAAGGTGAAACGCAGCTGCGACAACATGTCTACCGCGACGAACGACGGGCCGTCGACGCCGAGAGTGGGTGAGACTCCGGCCCGGTCGGCCCTGCCGACGACGCTCATGTTCCTGCCGCCGCTGAACTCCCCCTCGGTGGTGAAGGAAATGCTGCATCCGCAGCGGGCCAGCAGGGCGAGTTCGTGGTCGGACGCGTTGTTGGAATGCGCGGGAAGCAGGTCGGGTCCCAGAAGACCGGCGTCGTGGATTTTGTAGAGTTCCCCGGCGTCGTTCTGGTGGATCGTCATGGGCAGGCCCAGCCCGCGCCCGTGTTCCACCTCGATTTGCATGCCCTTGACGGTGGAGAAGTTCAGGGTGCCAGGGGCGAGGCCCATTCTCACCAGAGCCGTCGGATCGTCGCCCAGTTCGGCGTGGAGCCGGCTCACGTGTGCGAGCCGGTCGTCGCGCTCGCGTTCGATCCGGTCCGCATATCCGACCATGCCATAGCCGAACACCACCCGCTGCCCGGTCAGGCGGTGGGCGCGCAGCGCCTCCTCGGCGTGGTCCTCGGTGAGGACGTTGTGGCAGAAGTCCAGCGCGGTCGTCGTGCCGTTGCCCAGCGCCTCGATCGCACAGGTGTAGGTCGAGGCGAACATGTCCTGCGCCCGGAAACGCTCGCGAAGGGGATATACCCGGGAGATGTAGTCGTTCATGCCCCACAGGTCGGCGCCGAGGCCGCGCATCGGCTGCTGCCACATGTGCAGATGTGTGTCGATCAGGCCTGGGATGACGATCGTGCCCTCGGCGTCGACCACCTCGGCCCCGTCGTCCTCGATCAGCGGCGCGACACGTTCGATGCGGTCACCGTGAATCAGCACGTCCCCGCGCGGCAGGTCGCCGATCCCGGGGTCGAGGCTGATGATAAAGCCGTTCTTTATAAGAATGCGTCGGTCGGACAATGCGTCCCTCCACAGCAGAATGATTTCGTACGGCGAAAGCCGGGATTCGCTGAGCCGCTATCCGCTCAGCCGGTCACGCGGGCCTCCTTGTAGCGGAAGGTCGCGACGTTCCCCACGATGTTGACGATGTTGTCGACCTTCTTCGGGTTGTAGGCCCAAAAGCCGGTGAAGTCGAAGAAGCCGCAGTCGAGAGCCTGGTCGTCGACCTCTTTGATGAACTTCTGCCACTCGGCGTTTTCGGCCTCGGGGCCGGACGCCGCGAGCGCCCGCTCGACGATCGCGTCGAGCGAGGGGTGGGTGACGTTGTAGGGGTTGCTGACGCCGCCCTTGACGTAGCGATAGCGGTAATAGTCGTGCGGGCCGGTGTCCGGGGAGTCCGACAAGATGGCGGCGGGATATTTGCCGTTGCGGAAGACGCTGAAGAAGGTGGCGAACGGCATGATCTCGACTTTGACGTCGACGCCGATGGCCGCCATCTGGCTGCGGAAAAGGTCGGCCACCTGGCGCTGGGAGTCGTAGGCGGGGAAGGCGAACTCGACCTTCGGGTTGCCGATTTCGGCCATGAGCGCCTTGGCCTTGGCCAGGTCGTGCGGATAGCCCTTCACCTCGGGGTTGTAGCCCGTCTGCCCGTCCCGGAGGCGCTGGGTGTGGATGTCGCTGACGCCGCCCAGCAGGGTGTCGATGAAGTCCTGAGGGTTGAGCGCGTGGCAGATGGCCTGGCGGAGCTTCCGGTTCTGGAACGTTCCACGTGTGTCCATCATCAGCAGGTGCCACATCACCGAGGGGTAGCTGCTCGTTTTGAAGCCCTCGGTCTCCGCCCGCTTGGCCAGCGTGGCGGTGGTCCACCCGATGTCGAGCTGGCCGGCCCGGAGGGAGTTGTAGACCGAGTCGGCCTCGGCGATGAACGACATCTCGATCCGGCGCGGGCCGACCTCTTGCGGGGCGTAGTACTTATCGAAATACGTGACGACCGTCTTGAAGCCGGGCACCGACTCCTTGGCCTGGAAGGTCCACGCTCCGGTGCCGCTCGGCTGCGTCTTCCACGTCCCCTCCTTCAGCGCCTTCGGCGACACCATCAAGGCTCCGCGCCTGGCGATGTTCGGCAGGAAGTCGGGCGACGGCCTCTTGAGGTCGATGCGGATGCGGGTCTTGTCCACCGCGGTGATCTTCTCCGCCGCGCTCATCACCGCCTGCCACTGGCTCGGCGTGTCCCGCACCCGCTCAAGGTTCGTCACCACGGCGTCGGCGTCGAACGGCGTGCCGTCGTGGAAGACCACGCCCTCCCGCAGGGTGAACTCGACTTTCGACGCGTCCTGGCTCCACTCCGTCGCCAGCCTGGGCTGAAGCGTGACCCCGTCGGCGGCGAGGGAGATCAGCCCCTCGTACACCAGGGAAAGGTAGGTCTCGTTCGCCTTGGTCAAGGGCTCCCAGTCGTCGAGTTTCTGACTGCTGCCGATCCTCAGGGTCCCGGAGGGGCCGTCCGTCGTGGTCTTGCCGCCGCTCACCGGGCCGGTCCCGGTGTCGTTGCGGGCGCCGCCGCAGGCTGCCGTCA
This sequence comes from Sinosporangium siamense, assembly GCF_016863435.1. Lineage (GTDB taxonomy): Bacteria > Actinomycetota > Actinomycetes > Streptosporangiales > Streptosporangiaceae > Sinosporangium > Sinosporangium siamense. The sequence continues at coordinate 18,790 of NZ_BOOW01000040.1, read as the reverse complement.
GGCTCACCGCAAGGCAGAGCGCGGTCATGGGCCGGAGAAGGTTACGCCTCATGTATGCCTCAATCGTCCGTACCGGGGGGCGGCGAGGCCGCGGCGATTCTCCTGGCAGGGGAGCGACGCGGACCTCACCGTACGACTGCGCCATAGGCGACCCCCGCCCCGACGACACGGGGTGGAGGGGAATCGCCGCTGGTACAGGCCTGATCACAATCGATTGCGACAAGGGAAACCTATGATTGGCTATGCCAGTTGTCAACGGTTCCCCGGCCTCTCGGGGGCTCTTGCCAGGCTGAGGGGGACGCCTCTCAGGTCAGGGCCTCGCCGCCCCGACTTCCGCCGTACCGGGGGAGAAATCGCCGGCGTGGTCGCATGCCCATTCCTCGAAGGTGCGGGCGGGATGCCCGGGGATGGCGTGCTCCACCTGCCCCCACAGGCCGCTCTCCTGGGGGGGATCGATCCTCGCTCACGGCCATCGCGGACAGATAGACGATATGCCGCCCCGGGGCGGCGATCACGTCCACCGCGGCCTGCGCCCCCTCGGCCGTCGTATACGGCCAGAGCAGGAAGACGGCCTGCACTCCATCCAACGCCGGACGCAGCGTCTCGGGCTCGCGCAAATCCCCGTGCACGACCTCCACCCCGGCAGGCGGCTCGAACGCGGCGGCCGAGGTCGACCTGGTCAGCGCACGCACCTCGGCCCCGGCCGCCACGAGCCCGTCGACCACGTGCCGGCTCACATTGCCACTGGCCCCGATCACGAGGATTTTGCGTCGCTCACTCATGGCTCTCCCCTGTTCGTTCACGTCACTTGGCATCACATCGTGCAACCTCAAGCAAGGTTCGGGTCAACGCGTTTCCCCGGGGCGGCGTACCGCAACATCGCGTGAACGACACGGGCGGCGATATTCCGCGTTTCTTCCCCCGTTCTCAAGGCGGGGACCTCATGCTTGAGGAATGCCGATAAGAAAGGTGGTGCTGTGAGCGCTTTCCCTTGGTCCGGCGGGCGTCTTGAGGCCCTGCTGGGGCTCGACCATCCGATCGTGCAGGGCCCCTTCGGCGGTGGCTATTCGTCGGTGGCCCTGGCCGCGGCGGTGGCCGACGCCGGGGGCCTCGGCTCGTTCGGCGCATATCATCTGGGACCCGACGCGATCACCGGGCTGGTCGCCGATCTCAAGGCGGCCACCTCGCGTGCCTTCGCGGTCAACCTGTGGGTGCCCCAGCCGGGTGAGCGCGACCTGCGCGCCAGGAAGGCCGACGTCGATCGGCTCCGCCCCTGCCTTGAGGAGCTCGGCCTCGACGCCCCCGCCCTCGGCGGCCCTTACGGTCAGGACTTCCGCGCGCAGATCGAGGCCCTGCTGGACGCCGCTCCACCCGCCGTCAGTTTCATCATGGGCGTCCCGCCCCGCGACGTCCTGGAGCGGGCGAGGAGGCTCGGCATCGTGACGATCGGCACCGCCACGACGGTCGACGAGGCCGTCGCTCTCCAGGAGGCGGGCCTCTCCGCGGTCGTGGCCTCGGGCAGCGACGCGGGCGGCCACCGCGGCTCGTTCCTCCGCCCCGCCGGCGAGTCGCTGGTCGGCACCTTCTCGCTCGTGCCGCAGGTGGCGGACGCCGTGTCCGTCCCCGTCATCGCCGCGGGCGGCATCGCCGACGGCAGAGGTGTGGCCGCCGCCCTCACCCTGGGGGCCGACGGTGTGCAGATCGGCACCGGTTTCCTGGCCACGGCCGAGTCTGGCGCGAGCGAGGTGCACAAGGCGGCCCTGCGGGGCCCCGACGCCCGCGTCACCGTCCTCACCCGCCTGTTCTCCGGCCGTCTCGCCCGCGCCATCCCCAACAGGTTCGTGCGGGAAATGGCCGCGTTCGAGGACCAGGTCCCGCCCTACCCTGTGCAGAACGCCCTGATGCTTCCCATCCGCCGCGCCTCGACCGACCGCGGCCTGCCCGACCACGTCAACCTGTGGTCGGGCCAGTCCGCGGCCCTGACCAGGCCTTGCGACGCCAAGAGCTATGTGGACGCCCTGCTGGAGGAGACCACCGCGATCCTCGCCCCCCGGCTCGGCCGATGAGTTTACGGCTCAGCCGACGCGACCGGCGATCCGCTCTCCGACCCGCAGCGCGGAGACCGTCCCGTCGGCCTCTCTGACGAAGGGCACGCGTGAGCTCTCCTCGCCGTCCGGCTCCAGCATGATCAACGAGTCCTCGCCGCAGCGCACGAGGCGTTCCGCGGAGAAGAGCTCGATGACGAACTGGTCGGAGCCGACCGGCGCGGGGTTGGCGATCATGCGCAGTTCGCCCGCCCGGGCGCCGGGGGCGATGGTCACGGTGCCGTAGAAGCCGCAGTCGTAGGTCCCGAGCAGCGCCGCGCTCAACTCGTCGCCGACCGGTCCTGTGGCGCGGCCGGGCACATCGCCGAGCAGGGTTTTGGCGATGACACGCTCGATCTCCTTGACCGCGGGGCCGCCCTCCAGGGAGTTCGTGAGCACGGCGAAGGCGAGGTCCTCCGAGGGGATCAGGACAAGCCGGGTGGCATATCCGATCGTCAGGCCGTCGTGCAGCATCGCCGGCCTGCCCGCGACGTCTTCGAGCCACCAGGCCAGCCCGATGTCGCGCCCGATCGGACCACGGGACGCGTGCACGTCGAACAGCCCCGGCGGAGCGGCGGGCGACCGCACATAGGCGGCATATTTCATCAGGTCGCGCACCGTGCTGAGCACTCCCCCGCCGGGCACGTCCCAGCCGGGCAGCTGCCAGTGGCGCTGCCATCCCCGGTCGGTCAGCAGCACCGGGCGCCCGTTCCCGTCGCGGCCGTGCGGGGCGGCGACCCGCCGGGTGATGACCTGGTCCGCCGTGGTGAAGGTGTTCGTCATCCCTGCCGGGTCGAGCACCTCGTCCTGAAGCACGTCCGCGTAGTGCCGCCCGGTCACCTTCTCCACCACCGCCGCGGCGACCATGATGCCGGGGCCGCTGTAGGAGTAGTCGGTGCCGGGGGCGAACAGCAGGCTCCGCCGTACGAAATGCCGCAGGGACGCCTGAACGGAGTCGTCGGCGTGATCGCTGAGGAGGCGCGGCGCGTCCGCGATCATGTTCTGCGCGTCGATGCCGGAGGTGTGGGTGATGACGTGGCGGAGCGTGATCCGCTCGTCGATGCCGGTGCCGCCGGGGAAGTACGGAGCGACCGGGGCGTCCAGGGCCACCCGCCCCTGCTCCACGAGCCGCCCGACGACCAGGCCGAGCATCGTCTTGGAGATCGAGCCGACCTGGAAGATCGTGTCGCGGTCCACCGGCAGGGGGTGTTCGAGGTTGGTGACGCCGAACTCCAGGAACGTCGTCTCTCCGCGGTGCGTGACGGCGACGGCGATCCCGGGCACGCCCCGCCGCTTCAGTATGGGGGCGATGTGGGTGTTCAGGGTGGTGGCGTGGTCGGACACGACGGTGGGTCTCCTGGGTGTCGGTTGAGGGGGCGGCTTACGCGCCGGCGGAGGTGCGGCTGCGGGGGTCCAGCCGGTCGCGCATCACGTCGCCGAGCAGGTTGAAGGCGAGCACGAGCACGACGAACGCGATGGAGGGGAACACCACCAGCCACGGATCGGTCAGCAGATATTGCTGGGAGGAGGAGATCATGCTGCCGTAGTCGGCGGCGGGCGGCCGCACGCCGAAGCCGAGGAAGCTCAGCGCCGCGTAGGCGCCCTCGGCGGTCGACAGGTTGATCGCGGTCATGATGACGAGCGGTGAGGCGATGTTGGGGAGAATGTGGCGGCGCATGATCCAGATCCGCCCGCGTCCGCACAGCCGGGCGGCGTCGATGTAGTTGCGCTCCATGATCGCGATGGTGGACGCCCTCGCGATGCGCGCGAACCGGGGAATGCAGACAAGCCCGATCGCCAGGGAGGCGTTGACGAGGCCGCTGCCCATGACGGTGATGACGAGGATGGCCAGGAGATACTCGGGGATCGCGAAGAGCAGGTCGACGACGCGGGACAGGGTGCCGTCCCACAGGCCGCCGAGGAAGCCCGCGGCGATCCCGATGACGGTGCCGATCACGAGGGCGAACGTCACCGCGTACACCGCCGACAACAACGCGGGTTGTGCCGCCGCGACGACGCGGGAGAGCTGGTCCCGCCCGAGCGCGTCCGTGCCGAACCAGTGGTCGGCCGACGGCGGCGACAGGCGCGGCCCCACTCCGACCTGGTCGGGCGGGAAGGGCGTGATGTGCGGGCCGAGGACCGCGAGCACGGCGTAGAACAGGATGAGGAAGATCGCGATCTTGGCGACCACCCCTTGCACAGGCCGGCGGCGAGGGCGGACGTCGCGGGAGGGGCGCCGCCTGCGGGTAACGGTGGACACATTGACTCCTGGGGCTACTTGCGGAGGATGCGTCGGTCGACGAACGGCAGCGCCAGGTCGACGAGCAGGTTTCCGAGGATGAACGCCCCCGCCATCACGATCGCCTGAGCGGTGACCTGGGAGAAGTCCCGGTTCGAGATGGAGCTCAGCACACCGCGGCCAAGACCCGGCAGGCTGAAGATCTGCTCCACGATGAACAGGCCGCCGACGAGCAGGCCGAAGATGAAACCGATCAGCGTGAGCACCGGCGGCAGCGCGGCACGCAGCGCGTACAGATAGGTGATGCGCCACTCGGCGATGCCGTTGGTGCGTGCCGTGGCGATGTACGGCTGCGACAGCACCTCGATCATCGAGGATCTCGTCATCTGGCTCACCAGCGGCGCGGTCGGGATGCCCACCGCGAGAGCGGGCAGCAGCATCGTCTGCAGGTTGGCCATGGCGCTGTCGGAGAACGGGATGTAGCTCGGCGAGTAGAGGTTCGTCAGGTAGTGCGTCGCCAGATACAGCGCCGCCGACCCCGACACGAAGGCCGGGAAGGCGAACACGATCAGCAGCGGAAGCCGGATGCCCCAGTCGGTGCCGCTTCCCGCGCGGTTGGCGGCGATGACGCCGATCGGGATGCCGATCAGCACGGCGAAGAACAGCCCCATCAGGCTGAGTTCGAGGGAGACAGGCACCTGCTGGGCGATCACGTCGAGGTTGGGCTGACCTGAGAACGGCGAGGTGCCGAGGTCGCCGCGGAGCACCCCGGACAACCAGTCGAGATACTGCTGGTAGATCGGCTGGTCCAGGCCGAGGTCGCGCTCGATGGCCTTGATCGTCTCGGGGGACGCCTTGGGGCCGGCGAGTACGGTGGCCAGGTTGCCGGGCACCAGCCCGCGCCCCGCGAAGAAGATCAGCGCCGAGAGAAGGAGCAGGACCGCGAGGGCTCCCGCCAGCTTCCTTGACAGATAAAGGAGCACAGCCTCTCCTAGACTTCCGCCGGAGTGCCCGGATCGACGCGCACGACGCCGGACAGCGTGAGTTCGCCCGGCTTGTGGCAGCGCACAAGGTGGCCGGACGTCGCCTCGGTGAGGACGGGCGCGACACTCCGGCAGTGGTCATCGACGATGGGGCAACGCGGAGCGAAACGGCACCCGGCGGGCGGGGCGACCGCGCTCGGCGGTTCGCCCGTGAGCACGATGCGCTCGACGTGGTCGGTTCCCTCGTCGAGGATCCGGGGCTCGGTCGAGCGCAGCGCGACCGAGTAGGGATGCAGCAGGCCTCGGTCGAACTCCTCGGCCGGTGCCTGCTCGACGACCTGGCCGAGATACATCACGGCCACCGAATGGCTGACCTGGCGCACGGCGCGCAGGTCGTGCGAGATGAAGACGTAAGCCGTGCCGGTGTCCCGTTGCAGCCGCTGGAGCAGGTCGAGGACCTGTGCCTGGAGCGACGCGTCGAGCGAGCTCACCGCCTCGTCGAGCAGGATCAGGTCGGGCCTGTCGACGATGGCGCGGGCGATGCACACACGCTGCTGCTGGCCGCCCGACAGTTGGTGGGGGTATCGCGCGCCGAATTCGGGTGTGAGCCCGACGGCGGCGAGCGCCTCACCGGTGCGCCTCTCGCGTTCGTCCTTGCCGGCCCTGCCCAGCGCCTCGCCGATGCTCTCGCGCACGGTCATCCGGGGGTCCAGCGCGCTCGCCGGATCCTGGAACACCGCCTGGACCGTTCCAGTGCCGTGCGCGGCGGCGATGGGAATCCCTTCGGCGCCCACCGTGATGGTGCCGCTGGTCGGCTTCTCCAGACCGGTGATCAGCCGCCCGAGCGTCGACTTGCCGCAGCCCGACTCGCCCACGATGCCCAGGGTGCGCCCGGAGCCGAGCCGGACGCTGACGCCGTCAACCGCGTGGACGGTACGGCGAGGCCCCCGCAGCGTCGTGCGGCGGACGGCGTAGTGCTTCACGGCGTCCCGGACGTCGAGGACGAGGCCGGGTTCGCCGGCCGGCGGGGGCACGGGTGTCTTGTCGTCGGTCATGTCACCACCTCGGCGGGGTCTGGGGTGTAGGAGGACACCTTTCCGCGCGCGGCGTCGAGGAGTGACCGGGTGTAGGGGTGGGTGGGCCTGGTCAGCACCTCGGCCGCGGGTCCCTGCTCGACGATGCGTCCGCCGTACATGACCATGACCTTGGTGCAGAGCTCGGAGATCACGCCGAGCTCGTGCGAGATGACCAGCAGGGTCATCGCGGATTTGGCGACGCGCTCTCGCAGCAGCTCGATGACCTGGGCCTGCACGGTCACGTCGAGTGCCGTCGTGGGTTCGTCGGCGATGAGCAGGTCGGGGTGGTTGAGCAGGGCCATGGCGATCATCACGCGCTGGCGCATGCCGCCGGAGAGCTCGTGCGGGTAGCTGCGCCGCTTGACGGGGGCGTCGCCGATGCCCACCTGACGCAGCGCCTGCTCGACGAGGGTCGTGCGCTCGTGGCGGGTGACCTTGTGGTGTGCGGCGATGACGTCGGAGAGCTGGCGGCCGACGGTGAAGACGGGGTTGAGGCTGCCCAGGGGATCCTGGGGGACGCGGGCGATGCGGGTGCTGCGGATGGCGCGCAGCGCCGCGGGTTTGAGGGCGAGCAGGTTCTCGCCGTCGAGTTCGATGCGGCCGCATTTGACGGTCGCGGCGGGCGGGAGGATGCGCAGGATCGCCGATGCGAGGGTCGACTTTCCCGATCCGGACTCGCCGACGAGCCCCACCCGGTCGCCGCGCGAGATCGTGAACGACACGTCTTCGACCGCGGGCGCGGAGGTGTCCGGGGAGCCGTAGTGGACCGAGAGTCCGTCGACGACGAGCAAGGGGGCGCCCGGGTCGGGGACGGCGTGGACCGCCCCCGCCTGGGGACGGTCCACAGGTAGTGCGTCAGCCATGGCCGACCTGGCTGAGGAAGGTACGGCTCTGGCTCGGTGGTACTTTCACCCCGCTCAGTCCTTTTTCATAGGCGACGAACATGTCCGTCGCGAGCAGAGTGATGGTGGGGTAGACCAGCTCCGCCTCCTCCTTTTCGATCGCGATGAGGGCTTGCTGGTAGGCCTCCTGGGATTCGGCCTTCAGCGACGCGTCGAGCAGCTTCTGCAGGGAGCCGGGAACGGGCCCTTGGCGGCCTTCGGCCGGCTGCACGTATTGGAAGGGATTGGAGTAGTACGACTGCGCGTTCCAGCTCAGGGCATATTTGGCGGTGGTGAGCTTCTCGCCCCAGGCGCCGACCTCAAGCGGCTCCAGTTCGACCTTGATGCCGACCTTGGCAAGCTGGTCCTGAATGGCGGCCACCAGGTCGTTGGTGCCGCCGTCGTAGCCGCTGAGATACATCAGCGACGTGCTGAAGCCGTCGGGATATCCGGCCTCGCTGAGAAGTTGTTTGGCCTTTGCGATGTCCTGCGTTGAGTTGGGCAGGTCGGCCGGGGCGGGGGCCCAGGCGGTGCCCGGCGGGATGTAGACGCTGGCCCGGGCCGCGCCGCTGTAGGCCTGCTGGGCGAGGCTGTCCCGGTCGATCGCCAGGGCCAGAGCCTGCCGGACCTTCTGGTTGTCGAACGGCTTCTGGAGGTTGTTGATCTGCATGAAGATCGTGGAGTCGGTCGCGGCCTTGTCGACCGTGACCTTGTCCGAGCCCGACAGCGCCTTCGATCCGGCCACGTCGGGGAAGATCAGATCGACTTTCTCCGCCTGCAGGTTGCTCACCTGCGTTGAGATGTTGGGAACGTAAAGGATATTGAGGCGTTCGGATTTGGTCTTGGTTCCCCAGTAATCGCCGTTCCGCGCGAGCTTGAGTTCGCTGTTGGCGCGGTAGGAATCCTGTTTCCACGGTCCTGTGCCGACCATGGCGATTGCCGGATTGCTGGACGTGGCCGCCTTTTTGTTCATCACGGCGCAGCCCCACACAAGGGGGTTTGCCATGTTGTTGATAAAGCCGGCGTCCGGGCTTTTGAGCTGGAACTCCACGACACTGGGACCCTTAGCCGTGGTTTCCACGAGCGTCGGGAACATCGCCTCGTCGATGCCGTCGGGACTGTCCTTTAGACGGGTGAAGGTATAGACGACGTCGTCGGCTGTCAATGCCTCGCCGTTGTGGAACTTCACGTTGGGCTTGAGGTTGAACGTGTAGGTCAGGCCGTCCGCCGACCGCTCATACCCTGAAGCGAGCGCGGGTTCCACCTTGCCGTCGGCGGTGGTGCTGAGCAGGCACTCATAGGCCAACTGCCAGGCGAACCTGTCTGCGAAGTAGGCCGAGCCCTGAGGGTCGAGGGTGGTGGGTGCCGTCGTTTCCGCCACAGTGACTCCGGCGTCAGCGGTGCTGCTTTGGGGCTGGGAGCACCCCGCCGCGGCCACCGCTGTCGTGCAAGCCACCACAGCAGCGCGTAGCGCTAACGCGCGGCCATGATGCTTCTTCATCTGAACCTTCTCTCAAGGTCGATTCAGCGTTCCTCCGGCCGCGCTTCGATGACGTCGGATGACCAAAGAGGGGGACTGTAGAGACGCTGAATTGTGTTGCATTGCAAATCATTGACTTGCATTGCATCATCGTTATACGTAGGGCATAGTCACGTCAAGAAGTGCGGTAGCAAAATGCCTGGTGATCAAGCTGTGAAGAGAGGGTGGCGACCCGTGGTCGCGTGCAGTCCAACCGCCCGTCGAGTATCGCCCCGGTCCGATGTCGAAGCCCGCGTTGAATATGAAGATCCACGATCATTCGGCGATGTGATCGCCCAAGGTGATTTCGTGCTTCGCCATGGGCGCCGCGCCGGCGCCCGCGGTGGCCGTCCGCCGAGGCGAGGGGAGCCCCCGCGATGACCCGGGATCCGAGCCGGGCCCAAGGTCCCCGCAACAACTCGGCGTCCCTGCGCCGGGCCCTGTCCATCCTGCTGCAACTCGGCCTCGACACCGACGGGGTCGGCTTCTCCCTCGTGGAGTTGTCCGCGAAGCTGTCGATGAACAAGAGCACCTTGCTGCGGTTACTCCAGCCGCTCGTCGAGATGCGCTTCGTCGAACAGCTCCCCTCCGGGCATTACCGTCTGGGATGGCGCAACGCGCACCTCGGCCAGGTCTACCTCGCGGGTGTCGACCTGCACCGCACGATGCGCGACGTCCTGCAGAGGCTCGCCACGCAGACCAGCGAGACCGTCCACCTCGCGATCGCCGACTTCCCCAGCATCGTTTACGTGGACAAGGTCGACAGCCCCCATCCCATCCGCATGTTCTCCCGGATCGGCAACCAGCAGCCGGCCCACAGCACGAGCCTGGGCAAGGCGATGCTGGCCCACGCACCGGCCGATACCGTGCAGATGGTCGTCTTGCACGGCCTGCCGGCCCGGACACGGCAGACGATCACCACGGCCGAAGGGCTGCGCGCGGAACTCGCCGCGATCCGGCAGCGGGGCTACTCCATCGACGACATCGAGAACGAGGAAGGCATCCGCTGCGTGGCTGCGCCGATCTTCGATGTGTCGGGGGCGAGTTCCAGCGGGATCAGCGTCTCCGGGCCCGTGGAACGGGTGACCCCGGAGAAGGTCGCCGAGTTCGGGCCCCTCGTCATCGCGGCCGCCAACGACATCTCACGTCGCCTCGGAGCAAAACGGTGACTGTACGGATCCACCCCCTCAACCACACGCCGGACAGACCGGCGCCTACCCGGCCGGCGTCGGCTTGGCAGGCGCCGACTTGGTGTGCGACCCCGACCTGTTGTTGTGTGACACCGACCTGGCCGAAGCCTGCTTCGTGTGCGACGCCGGCTTCGTGTGCGACGCCGGCTTCGTGTGCGACACCGGCTTCGTGTGCGACACCGGCTTCGTGTGCGACACCGACCCGGCATGCCTCACCAACCTGGCCGACGCCAACCCGGTGTGCGATACCGACCCGGCCGACGCCGGCTAGGTGGGTGACACCGCCCCTGCCGGTGTCCCGTACCGGAGAGACCGTGCGGGTGCTCGAATACGCTGCGGCGGGACGGGCGTCCCGATGACAATCGATCTCGTGACCCTCGGCGAGGCGATGGGGCTGCTCACACCGACCGAGCCAGGTCCCCTGCTGCGCAGGCCGCTGCTGCGTCTTGGCTTCGGAGGCGCCGAGACCAACCTCGCCATCGGCGCCGCAAGGCTTGGCCTGCGCACACACTGGATCGGCCGCGTCGGCGACGACGAGATCGGCGACCTCATCCTGCGTGAACTACGCGCCGAGGGTGTCGCCGTCTCATGCGTGCGCGACACCGCGCCCACCGGCTTGATGTTCAAGACCGTCGGAGCCGCCGGCCAGGTGCGCGTCACCTACCTCCGGTCCGCCAGCGCCGGTTCACGCCTGTGCCCAGGCGACGTCGACGAGACCCTGATCCGCGAGGCGAAGGTGCTGCACGTCACCGGCATCACCCCCGCACTCGGCGCCGACCCCGCCGCGGCGGTGACGGCGGCAGTCGAGATCGCCCGCGCCAACCGCGTCGTCGTCTCACTCGACCTGAACTACCGCAGCGCACTGTGGGACCCGCGCACCGCCAAGGCGGCCCTCGGCCCGCTCGTCAAACAGGCCGACGTGCTGTTCGCCACCCACGATGAGGCACAGCTCCTCGTCAACGCCGACACCCCGGCCGACTGCGCACGCGTGTTGTCGTCACTCGGTCCCCGCCAGGTCATGGTGAAACTCGGGGCCGCAGGGAGCGTGTCCGTCGTCGACGGCGAACTCTACCGGCGGGACGCCGAGACCGTGACGGTGGTCGATCCCGTCGGCGCCGGCGACGCTTTCGCGGCGGGCTATCTGAGCGACCTCGTGCACGGCGCCGACGCGCGCGCCGGACTGTCGACCGCCACCAGAGCCGGGGCCTTCGCCGTCACCGTCTCGGGCGACTGGGAGGGACTGCCCACCCGCGCGGAACTCCACGCCTTCGAACGGCGCGGCGACGTTGTCCGCTGAACCACCCGTTGAGCACGGTCCCCGGATCGTGGCTACGGCAAAGTCGCTCCCCCGTACCGCGAACCAGAACGCAAGCCCTCGCCTTGGCCACCCCTCCAGACGTGGGTGCCTCGCCTCCTCCGCCCCCCGGCGAGGAGGCGGCCCCGGATAGCGGTGACGTCCCATCGCCCAAGGTCCCCCGGAAATGTCGGTGGCGTTTGAGAGGCTACGGCGCGTGGCCACACCTCTGAAGGAAATGATCAACCACGGGTCCGTGGCGACGCTCGCCGACGGTGTGGCGGCGGCGTGGGCGCCGTTCGCGCGGGACACCTTTGTGCGGGCGGCGACCGGCGGGCTCGACGGTCTGGAGCTGAAGGATCGGGTCCGGCACGTCTCCGCCGCGTTGCACGAGAGGTTGGCTCTGCCGTTCCCGCAGGCCGCCGCGGTGCTGCGCGAGGCGACCCGCCACGTCGCGCTCGACCTGTGGAGCGGCTGGCCCGCGACCGAGTTCGTGGCCGCGCACGGGCTCGGCCATCTCGACGAGGCGATGGAGACCTTGGGTGTGCTGACCCCGCACTCGACGGGTGAGTTCGCGGTGCGGCCCTACCTCGACCGGCACCGCGAGGAGGCGCTCGCCGTCATGCGCGGCTGGGCCGAGTCACCCGACGAGCACCTGCGCCGCCTCGCCTCCGAGGGTTCACGCCCACGTCTCCCCTGGGGCTCACGCGTGCGGTGGCTGATGGAGCCCGGCCCCACACTGCCCATCCTCGACCGGCTGCGCGACGATCCGAGCGACTATGTCCGCCGCTCGGTCGCCAACCACGTCAACGACCTGGCCAAAGACCACCCCAACGTGGCCGTCGGCATCCTCGCCCGCTGGCAGGAGTCCGGCGGCTCACACGTCGAGAAGGTCGTCCGCCACGCCGCCCGAGGCCTCCTGCGCACAGGCCACCCCGGCGCACTCACCCTGCTGGGCGCCATGCCCGGCAGCGGCTCCGTCAAGGAACTCACCGTCGATCCCCAGGTGGCCGTGGGCGATCACCTACGCTTCACCGTCACGGTGGAAGCAGAGGCGCCAGGCCCGCTGGTGCTGCGTTACGCCGTGCACAGGGAAGGCTCCCGCCGGGTCTTCTACCTCGGCGAACGCCTGGCGAACACCCCCGGCCAAACCTTCGTCGTGGCCAAGTCCCACTCCTTCAAGCCCGTCACCACCCGCAACGAACCCCCCGGCACCCGCACCCTGGAGGTCATCGTCAACGGCACCGTCCGCGCCACGGAGTCCTTCACCCTCACACCACCCCAAGAGTGAGAAGGCAAGGGCCCAGCCTCCCCCACCGCCGCCGAGGGCTTCGAACCTGTGAAGTACGGCAGAACCTGCGAGGAGAGGTAGCGGGCGGTGCCATACATCTCAGCGCGACCGGGCGGCTGACAACCTGGAGCGAGCGGAGGATCCCAGGTGAGACCCGGGACCCGCCGTCGGCCACACCCCCACGCGGGCAATCCGGGCCAAACCGCCCGGCGGGGCCAAGACCCAGGCCGGACCCGGTCGGCCGGGTGTTCGGTCCCCATGCCTCGCCGTACGGCAGAGCCCGCGAGGAGAGGTAACGGGCATGCCATACACCTCAGGGTGACCGCGCGGCTGACAACCTGGAGCGAGCGACCGATCCCGGGTGAGACGCGGGACCCGCCGCCAGCCCAACGCGGGGAATCCGGGCCGAAGCGCCCGGCGAGGCCGAGACCCCGGGCCGGACCCGGGGGGTAGGGGTTAGGGTCCCTTGCTTCGCCATGCGACGGAAGCGCTTCCGGCCAGATGGGTTCACGACCCGGGCCGGGGGTTTCGGTCGCCTCGTGCTTCGCCGTACGGCGGTCATGGGCTTCGGGAGGCGCGGTTGGCACGACCGGGTGTGGTGGGAGTGTCCCGGTTAGGCCGAGGGCCAGGTGGCGGTGACGAAGTCGGTGAAGGAGCGAGGGGGGCGGCCGAGGGCGCGCTGGACGCCGTCGCTCAGGTAGGCACTCTCCCCGCCGGCGATCTCCAGCATCGACTGGACCAGGAGTTCGGTGAGGTCCTCCGGCACGCCTGCCGCTGTGAGGGAAGCGTGGAACTCCTCGGGAGGGCAGGCGCGGTAGGCGAAGGGGCGGCCCAGGGCGCGCTCGATGTGGGCGGCGGCTTCGGCCCAGGTGAGGGATTCGGGGCCGGAGAGGTCGTAGGTCTGCCCGGCGTGTCCGTCCTGGGTGAGGGCGGCGACCGCGACGTCGGCGATGTCGTCGGCGTCGATGAACGGTTCGCTCCCGTCGCCGGCGGGCAGCGCGAGTTCGCCGGCTTCGACGGCGGGGGCGAAGAGGTCCTCGTTGAAGTTCTGGAAGAACCACGTCGGGCGCAGGACGGTCCACTCGGCGGCCAGTTTCCGCACCACGTCCTCGGCGGGGTGGAAACCGGCGCCGCGGGCCGACAGGACCACGACGTGCCCGGAGAACTTCTGCAGCAGCGCGGTGATCTCCTGGGTGGGGTCGGCGCTCAAGGGCGGCGGCACGAGGTAGAGCTTCGACACTCCGTCGAGGGCGGCGTCCCAGGTGGTGGGGTCGTCCCAGTCGAAGCGGGTTTCGCCGGAGCGGGAGGCCGCCTTCACGGGCAGGCCGAGGTCGCGGAGGCGGGTGACGACGCGGCGGCCGGTCTTGCCGGTGGCGCCGAGCACGAGGATCGGTGATTCGGTCATGGGTCCATCTCAGCAGCAGATGGTGAGACCTTCCCATAGGCGATCCGCTGAATAACATAGGCGATCGTCTACACTCCGGGCATGGATGTATTGGCCGACCTCCTCGGTGGGGTGCAGGCACGAGGTGCGATGTTCTGTCAGTCGATCATCTCGCCGCCCTGGGCGTTGGAATACGCGCAGCCGCCACCGCTCGCCATGGCTGTGATGATGCGGGGCGAGGCGTGGGCGAAGCCCGAGCGGGATGCGCCGGTGCGGCTCACGCCCGGCGATGTGGCTCTGGCCAAGGGGCCTTCGCCGTACATGGTCGCCGACTCCCCCACGACCCCGCCCCAGGTGCGTGTGCACCCGGACGGGACATGTGAGGGGCCGTCCGGCGATCCGATGCTGTTGGAGCCGATGGCACCCCGGACGTACGGCAGAGCCGACGGGGAGTCGCTCCTCATCGTGGGCTCGTTCCCCCTCAACACCAAAGTCTGTGAGTGGCTGCTGTCGGCTCTGCCCCCTGTCGCGGTGGTCCCGGCGGGCGATCCACGCATCGCGCGGACGTTGGAGCTGCTCCAGCAGGAGATCGCCGGCGAGGAGCCCGGGGTGCAGGTCGTGCTGGACCGGCTGCTGGAGTTGCTGCTGGTGCAGGCGGTGCGGGTGTGGTTCGCGCTGCCGGGCACCGTCACCCCGGGGTGGTACAGCGCGCTCGCCGACCCCGCGGTGGGCAAGGCGCTGCGGCTCATACACGAAGACCCCGCCCGGCCGTGGACGGTCGGCGCTCTGGCGGGCGCGGTCGGCATGTCACGCGCGGCGTTCGCCCGCCGCTTCACCGCGATGGCGGGCCGGCCGCCGCTGGCCTACATCACGGAGTGGCGGATGACACTGGCCGCCGACCTGCTCTCGAAGTCGGGCATGACGGTGGCCGCCGCGGCCCGGCGGGTGGGTTATGCGGACGCGTTCGGCTTCAGCGCGGCCTTCAAGCGCGTGCGGGGCGTGAGCCCCGGCAGCGTCCGCGCCGGCCTGGCGACCTGAGCACCCACGCTCCCGCCAAAGCCCGGCTCTGGGCGAGGTCGGGGAAGGTAGAGCGGCGGCCCCTCCCCTGTGAGGGCGAGGTGCGGCGATGGCCGGTTGCCCGCCCGGGGACCGGCCTGGCGACCTGACCGCCACGCTTCCGCCCAAGCCTGGCTCGATATCCCTAGGTGGGCGAGGCCGGGGAAGGTGCAGGCGGCGGCCGGTCGCCCGCCGAGGCGGCGACCGGTGGGATGGATTGTCGGTGGGGGGCGGTACGGTCGTCGCACCGTGCATCGACGACGAGCGGAAGGATCCTCCACACCACCATGCGGCCCGCCGATCTCAACCGTCTCACCGTCGCCCAGGCCGCCGACCGCTATGTGGAGCTGGTGCGGGCCAAGACGTCGACGGGTGCGTTGTCGCCCGCGACCGCCGAGCTCTACGCCCGTGACTGCGCGACCCTGGTGCGGCTCGCGGGTGAGGACCGCGTGCTCGACGACCTGACGGGTGAGGATGTCGACGCGCTGCTGCTGGCCTTCGCGCGGCTGCCCGACGGGCGGCGGGCCTCGCCGGGGCCGGGTGGGCAGAGCGCGTCGTCGCAGGCGCGGTTCCGCCGGTCGATCTCGGCGTTGTTCAAGCACGCGACGCTGGCCGGCTGGGTGCAGATCAACCCGATGACGGTGTCGACCGTCATGTCGAAGGAGCGCGGCGGGCTGCGCGCCGAGCGGCGGGCGCTGACCAAGGAGCAGGCGCGCGGGCTCATCGGCGCCGCCAAGGAGCTGAGTGACACGCCCGAGGCGGAGGCCCGGCCGGCCAAGCGGCGCGATCAGCGCACGGAGGCCCGCGACGCGCTGATCGTGATGCTGCTGTCGACGATGGGCCCCCGGGTGTCGGAGCTGGTCAGAGCCAACGTCGAGGACTTCTACGTCAACGACGGGGTGCGTTACTGGCGCATCTTCGGCAAGGGCGGCCGCACCCGTGACGTGCCGCTGCCCGCCGACGTGGCGCGGGCGCTCGACGTCTATCTCACCACGGGGCGTCCCGCCTCGGCCGACAAGGCGCTGTTGTTGTCGTGGCGGGGCAGGCGGCTGGCCCGGGGCGACGTGCAGGCGGTGATCGACCGGGTGCAGCGCCACGTCGACCCGACGCACCGCCGCTCGGTGACCCCGCACGGCCTGCGCCACACCACGGCCACGCATCTGCTGGCCGACGCCGTCGACATGGACGCGGTGCGCCGGGTGCTGGGCCACAGCGACCTCGCCACTTTGGGGCGTTATCGCGATGAGTTGCCGGGCGAGCTGGAGGTGGCGATGCGCACCCACCCGCTGCTCAAGGAGCGGCGCCACGACACCACCTGAGCCTCCGCCGTTCAAAAAGAGCATGAGACCGGGACGGCGCCAAAACAGGGCGGCGCCGCGACACCACCTGAGCTCCGCCGCTCGGAAAGAGCACAAGACCGGGGCGGCGCCGAGCCGCTGCCGTTCAGGGCGCCTGCTCGCGGAGCACACCCGGCGGCACGTCGTCGTCGACGACCGGGACCGCAACGAGGGCCGGACCGCCGGCGGCGATCCGGCGGGCGGCCTCGTCCATGGCCGCGGGCAAATGGTCACCCGCCCCGGGGGTCCAGCCGGAGCGCTGTGGGCAGGTCCTCACCCACCCCGAAGGTCCAACCGGACCACCGCGGGCAGGTGCTCACCCGCCCCTGGAATCCAGCCGGAGTACGGCGCGGGCCACCGTTCGCGCCATCCCGGGATTCATGATCACCTCTCCCTCGGCGAACTGGTCCACCGATCCCACCCTCGGCAGCGCCGCCACCTCGGTCTCCCCGATGCCCTCCGCCAGGGCCGCGGCGAACCGGTCGGCGCCTATCACCTTGAACGGCCGGTCGTGGAAGGGCCGCACCTCCGCATCCAGAGGCCCGGTCAGCGAGAGCCGGTTGTGCAGCAGCGCCAGCAGCTCGTAGGCCCGCGACATGTGCCGCTCCCGCGATGGCCAGTCCCTGGCCGCGAGTGCCGCCGCCAGCGCGTCGCCGAGCTCCGCCGAGCCGGGCAGCCGGGCCAGGGCGCTGCCCAGCCACTTGGCGTAGGGCGGGTAGCGGCGCCGCATCAGCATGGCCAGCCGCGCCATCTCGCGCACCAGCCGCGCCGTCTCCACGGTGGCGCCCAGATCGTCCCCCACCTCGGCGCACCGCCCGGGGAAACTCTCCTCGACGGCGATGCGCCGCCACTGGCAGGCCAGCACATAACGCCAGACGGGCTCCGGATACCACGCCACGGCCCGCCGTACCTCCTCCAGGGCGCCGAGGCCGTCGTGGAAGACTTCGCCGCCGGTGATCTCCGCGAGCGCCTGCCACGGCGTCGCCAGCCAGTCGAGCACCCCCATCCCGCTACGCGGGTCGAAGCCCAGCCGGTCCGTCGTCCACGTCTCCGGGTCGGACACCACCACGCCGTGCCGCTCCCCGATCAGGGTCGGGAATCCGTGGAAGCGCTCGGGCACCCCCGCCGCAACCGCCGCCCTCGCCTCCCCCACCCGTTCCGGTTCGGTGAAGACCAGCACTCTCGGCCCCCAGTCGTGGTCCATCGACCGCGACGTGTCGAACGACAACACCTCGGAGCCCGGCCCGATCAACGCCGCGCTGTGCCGCGTCCCCGTCAGCAAAGGTCGCACTACCTCCCCGTAGAAGGCACGCGACAGCTCAATCCCCGGCATGAAATCGGACATCATTCCGCCACTGTGCCTTAGCGCATCGCCAAGATTCACCCTGTTTTCCGGCCGGCCCGCGACCACACGTGCCACGGCGTGAAACGCCTGTGGCGAGGGCGGTCCACCGGGGCTACCGTGGGCGGATGCCGCACCTGTGCCGCCGAGGCTTTCTGCTGCTCCCCGCGGCTCTCCTGCCCGGCTGCTCGGCCGGCGCCACCGGCGACATCAGCGAGTTGCGCGTCGCCACGGGGCCGGCGGGCGGCCCTTACGCCCAGTTCGGCTCCCGTTTCGCCGCGGAGCTACGCCGCAGCGGCTTCGCCGTACGCGTGCTGCCGACGGCGGGCAGCGTCGTCAACCTCTCCATGCTCGCCGACGGGCGGGCCGACCTCGGGTTCGCGCTCGCCGACAGCGCCGCCGACGCCGTCGAGGCGGGGCGCCCCGTGACCGCACTCGCCCGTGTCTACCTCAACTATGTGCATCTCGTCGTGCCCGCCTACTCGTCCCTCACCGCGCCCGCGCAGCTCACTGGGAAGGCGGTCTCCATCGGCGCCAAGGGGTCGGGCACCGCGGTCTCCGCCGCGCGTGTGCTCAGCGCGGCCGGGCTGCCAGGCCCCGCCCATTTGCGATGGCTGGACCTCGCGGAGTCGATCGACGCGCTCGACAAGGAGAGGATCGAGGCGTTCTTCTGGTCGGGGGGCGTCTCCACCCCGGCGCTGGCGGACTATGCCGCCCGGGCCCCGATCCGGCTGGTGCCGCTCGGCACGCTGGTGCCGGCTCTGCGCCGGGTGCACGGGCCGGTCTACGAGCACGCGACCGTGCCCGCGGGGGAATACGGCACTCGTGCTCCCGTGCCCACCGTCGGCACGCCGAGCTACCTCGTCTGCCCGCCGCGGCTTCCCGGGCGGGTGGCCCGCGCGATCACCGAGGTCCTGTTCGACAGCCGCGACCGCCTGGAGGCGCCGCACGCCCCGGGGGGCACCCTCGACGTGCGCTACGCCATCGGCACGGGCGCCGTGCCCCTCCACGAGGGCGCCGCGCAGTATTACCGCTCGGCGTACGGCTGACGCCGACGCGGCGAGCGCACCGCCAGGCCGGTGTGTCGTCCCGGCGGCCAACGGCAGGCCCGGCG
>NZ_BOOW01000039.1 GCF_016863435.1 Sinosporangium siamense | reverse complement strand
TCGCCGTACCCGACGGCCGGCCTCGGCTCTGCCGCACCCCACGCCCGACCCGGCGCCGCCGTACCCAACGGCCGGCCTCGGCTCTGCCGCACCCCACGCCCGACCCGGCATCGCCGTACCCGACGGCACGGCCTCGGCGCTGCCGTACCCCCAGGCCCGGCCCGGCGCCGCCGTACCCAACGGCAGGCCCGGCGTCGCCGTACATCCCGGTGTGGCTCAGCCGCTCTCGTACGGCGCGGCCAGGGCGAACTCGACCGCGAGGCCGCACGGTGCCGCGGGCAGGAGGGTGAGGGTGCCGCCGGACGCCTTGGCCAGCTCCGTCGCGATCGCGAGCCCGAGGCCGCTGCCCGGCACGTTGGCGTGGGCGCCCGAGCGCCAGAAGCGGCCCTGGGCCTCCCGCAGCTCCTCCTCGGTCAGCCCCGGCCCGTCGTCGGCGACGCGCAGGACGTGCCCCGCCATCGTGACCGTGACCGTTCCGCCGGCGGGTACGAACTTCTGGGCGTTGTCCAGCGCGATGTCGGCGACCCGCCCGGCCGCCTCCGGCACCGCGACGGCCCACCGCTCCTCGGGGAGCTCCACCGCGAGCGTCAGGCCCTTCGCGGCGAACACCTCACGCCATCCCGCGAGTCGGGGTGTGAGCTCGGCCACGACCTCGACCTCACGCATGGCCGCGCCCGCCTCCACCCTGGCGAGCGCGAGCAGGTCCTCCACGAGGTCGGCCAGCCGGTCCACCTCGGCCAGCGCCTCGGCGTATTCCGCCGCGCCCTCCTCGCGCAGATGCGGCTCCAGGTTCTCCAGCCGCAGCGACAACACGGTCAGCGGCGTGCGCAGCTCATGCGAGGCGTCGGCCACGAACGCCCGCTGGCGGCCCATCGTCGCCGACACCGCCTCGGCCATCTCGTTGAACCGCTTCTCCAGCCGGCGCAGCTCCGAGGGGCCCGCCCCGTGTCTGGCTCGCGCCTCCAGCCGGCCGCCGGCGATCTCCGTCGTGGTGCGGTCGAGCTCGGTCACCGGGCGCAGGATCCACCGCGCGAGCCGCCTGGCCAGCAGCACCGCGAACCCCAGCGCCACCAGCGCCGCGACGGCGAGTGCCCCCCAGACGAGCGCCACCTCGGTCCGCGCCCGCTCGGTCGACACCTCCAGCAGGACCGCCCCCGACACCTGGGCGTCACGCCCGGCCGGCTCGGCGATCAGCACGCGGGACGGGCCGAACGGCACCACCGTCGGCAGCTCCTCGGTCGTGCGGCCGGACAGCGCGAGCCGCACCGCCTCGCGGTCGTCGGACCTCATCGTGCCGGCCTCCAGCAGCACGTCGCCGACGCGGTCGCGGACACGCACGGCGGCGCCGTACAGCTCGGCGTAGCGCGACACCTCGGCGGTCAGGCCGAGGCGGTCGCCGTCGCCGGCCGCCTGGTCGGCGAGCTCGGCGAAGCGCGTTGCGTCCGCGCGGCGATCGAGCAGCAGCCGGTTGGTGACGTGGGCGGCGTAGGCGATGCCGAGGGGCACCGCCAGCGCCACGACGAGCACCGCGATCAGCGTGGCGAAGGCGACGACCAGCCGTGAGTTCACGCCGAGCCGAGCCGGTAGCCGGTGCCGCGCAGCGTCTCCACCAGCCAGGGGCGGCCCGTTTTGGCGCGGATGCCGGCGACGTGCACGTCGAGCGAGCGGGAGGCCGACAGCAGCGGGTCGCCCCACACCTCGTCGAGGATCTCCTCCCGGCCGCGCACCACTCCCGGCATGCGGGCCAGCAGGAGCAGCACGTCGAGCTCCCGGCGGGTCAGCACGACCTGCTCGCCGGCCACCGTGACCCGCCGCCCGGCGAGGTCGATCTCCACGTCGCCGGAGGCGACCTTGTGGCCGGTGACGGGGAGCGGCCGGGTGCCGCGCCGCATGACGGCTTCCATGCGGGCCATGAGCTCGGCGGTGCGGAAGGGCTTGACGAGGTAGTCGTCGGCGCCCGAGCGCAGCCCGCGAAGCACGTCGCGCTCCTCCACCCGGGCGGTGACCACGATGATCGGCACGCTCGACACCCTGCGGGCGCGGCGCAGCACATCGAGGCCATCCATGTCGGGCAGGCCCAGATCAAGCAGGACGAAGTCGACGCCCCCCGCCAGACGGAGAGCGTCGATCGCCAGTCCGGCCCGCACCACCCGATGGCCGTGCCGCGTCAACGCGGTGGTGAGGGCGGCGGCGAGCCGGTCGTCGTCCTCGACGAGAAGAACTCGCATGGCGCAAGGCTAGACCGAGACCGGCGTCTTCTCCTCCCGAGCCAGGGAAGTGTCCCGAGTTTCCCGCATAAACAGGTAGACGACCAGTGACACCGCCGCACAACCGGCGACGTACCAGAAGAAACCCGGCTCAAAGCCCGCATTCTTAAACCAAAGCGCCACATACTCCGCCGTGCCGCCGAACGCCGCGTTGGCTATCGCGTACGGCAGAGCCACGCCGAGCGCCCGCACGTGTGTGGGGAAGAGCTCGGCCTTCACCACCGCGTTGATCGAGGTGTAGCCGGTGATGACGAGCAGCCCGGCCAGCGACAGCACGAGCGCGTCGGCGAACCCGCCCACGCTGCCCAGGGCGCTCATCAGGGGCACGGTGAACAACATGGAGCCGACGCCGAAGGTGATGAGCAGCGGGCGCCGCCCGATGCGGTCCGAAAGGGCCCCCGCCGCGGGCTGGAACAGCATGAACAGGAACAGGGCGCAGAAGCTGACCAGCGTCGCCGTCTCCTTCGCCAGCCCCGCGGTGTTGGAGAGATATTTCGTGAGGTAGGTGGTGTAGGTGTAGTAGGCCACGGTGCCGCCCATGGTCAGGGCGATCACGAGCAGGAACTCCTTCTTGTGCGCCATCAGGGACCGCATCGTGCCGCGCGGGCGGGCCCACGCGCGGGCCTCCTCGTCGAAGACCTCGGTCTCCAGCAGGTTGCGCCGCAGGTAGAACACCACGGCCGCGCCCAGTGCGCCCACCACGAAGGGGATGCGCCAGCCGTACGAGTGCAGCGCCTCTGCGGACATCGTGCGCTGCAGGACGATCTGCAGGCCGAGGCCGAGGAGCTGGCCCGCGGTCATGGAGACGTATTGGAAACTGGAGGCGAAGCCGCGTCCGCCGCGCGGGGCCGCCTCGGTGAGGTAGGTCGCGCTGGCGGCGTATTCCCCGCCGACCGACAGACCCTGCATGAGGCGCGCGACCAGCAGCACGAGGGCGCCAAAGTAGCCGACCGAGTCGTAGGTCGGCGCGACGGCGATCAGCAGCGCGCTCAGCGACATCAACATGACCGACAGCGTGAGCGCCTCCTTGCGCCCCCGCTGGTCTGCGTAGCGGCCGAGCAGCCAGGCGCCGACGGGGCGCATGAAGAAACCCACCGCGAATATGCCGGCGGTGTTGAGGAGTTGCGCCGTGGCGTTGCCTGTGGGAAAGAAGGACGCGGCGAAGTAAGTGGCGAAACTCGCGTAGACGAACCAGTCATACCACTCGACCAGATTGCCAATGGAACCGCCGATCACGGCTTTCCATGGCGTGCGCGGGGCTGCTTCAGCCGACACGAGACCTCCTCCTCGGAGATTGATGCGGCTCCGCAGCATCTATGCCAAGGGAATGCCCCGTGAAGGGGTAGTGCCGGAGATCTAACATGCGCTTAACGTTGGGTTCTCGGCCGGTCACGCACGTCATTCGCCGTGCCCCCCGGCGTACGGGGAGACGGACCTGTGCAGGCACCCGCACACGCGCCGACTCCGGCTCTGCAGTGTGCGGCCCCGGCCGGCGTCGCGGCCAAAAGAGGCACTACCCTTCCGGCCGCGACGGCCTCTCGCGATGCCGGCCGCCAGGGCGCCGGATCGCCCGTTCTATATGCGCCGCACCCTAAACACAGCGCCATGGGGAAACGTTCGCTCTCCATGCCCGGTTAGATTAACGTCATAAGCGCGATATAGAGATGCGCGCTCCGCGCAAAACAGACGGTATTTCTACACAAAGCCGCAGTCCAGCGCGCCCAGCCGGTATTTGTCCCCGGAAACCGGGGGCCTGCGGCACGTGTGCCCCTTCCCGAAAACGGAAATCCACCTCACACGCCCGGGACGCGGCGCGCGGACGCCATAAACCTCCGGGTGAACCCAAGCCGCTCATACACGCGAATCGCCGACTGATTCGCGTCGTCCACCAGCAGCGCCGCCCGCCCGTGCGTGTCCACGAGCTCACGCACCACGAAACGGCACACCCGCTCGGCCAGTCCCCGGCCGCGGGCGTGCACCGCGGTGGCCACGCCCGCGAGCAGGCCCACCTCGGGGGCGCTCCACGCGTCGGCCGCCACCGCCGCGAGCTCGCCGGCGGCGTCGCGCACGCCCGCCCAGCGGCGCACCCCCTCGACCGAGGGGGTCGCGTACGACTCGGGGTGTGCCGCCGCGAGCAGGGCGGTCACCTCGGCCTCCTCCTCGCGGCTCAGCCACGCCACGCCGGGCCCGCCGGTCGGCGGCGCCTCGGCGACCACCATCCACGAGAACGCGCCCCGTAACTCCACTCCGGGGACGCGGTGCGCCACCTCGCGCAGCAGGTCCACCTCGCCCAGCAGCGAGAACCCGGGCCCGCGTTCCGCGAACGCGTGCTCGGCCAGCCGGGCGGCGTCCCGCGGGTCGCCCCACAGCGCGATCCGGTCGTGCCGGGCGACGGCGGGCGAGGTCACCGCCACCGCCTCGCCGCCCGCCCACGCCCGCGTGAGCGGCCCCATGCCCTGGGCCACCCACACGATCAAGTCGTCGTCGCCGCAGGCGGAGGAGACCTCCGCCACGGTCGACAGCTCGCGGATCACAGGATGGCGCCCGGAGTGTAGGCCGCCGCTTCGGGATCGCTCTCCACGACCCGCGCCACCCGCGCCGCCACAGCGTCCACCTGATCGCCGGCGGCACCCGTGAACGACAGGTGATCGGCCAGCAGCGCGGTCAGCCCCTCAAGGTCCAGGGGGAAACGCGGGTCGGCGGCGAGCCGGTCGAGCAGGTTGTTGGAGCCGCCCGCCCTCATGCCGAGCGCCGCCGCGACCGCATGCTCCTTGATCACCTCGTGGGCGGTCTCGCGGCCCACCCCCGCCCGCACCGCCGCCATGAGCATCTTCGTGGTGCCGAGGAACGGCAGGTAGCGCTCAAGCTCGGCCGCCACGACCGCCGGGAACGCCCCGAACTCGTCCAGCACGGTCAGCATCGTCTCCGCGAGCCCGTCGAAGGCGAAGAACGCGTCCGGCAGCGCCACCCGGCGCACCACGGAACACGACACGTCCCCCTCGTTCCACTGGTCGCCGGCCAGCTCTCCCACCATCGACACATAGCCGCGCAGCACGACGGCCAGGCCGTTCACCCGCTCGCACGAGCGCGTGTTCATCTTGTGCGGCATCGCCGACGACCCGACCTGGCCCTCGGCGAAGCCCTCGGTCACCAGCTCGTGGCCCGCCATCAGCCGGATCGTGAGTGCCAGCGACGACGGCGCCGCCGCGAGCTGCACCAGCGCCGACACCACCTCGTAGTCGAGCGACCGCGGATAGACCTGTCCCACGCTGTCGAGCCGCGAGCTGAACCCGAGGTGGGCCGCGACCCGGTCCTCCAGCTCCGAAAGGCGGGCCCGGTCGCCCCCGAGCAGGTCGAGCATGTCCTGCGAGGTGCCCACCGGCCCCTTCACCCCCCGCAGCGGATAACGCGCCAGCAGGTCGTCCAGCCGGCCCACCCCCGCGAGCAGCTCCTCGGCGGCCGAGGCGAACCGCTTGCCGAGCGTCGTCGCCTGCGCGGCCACATTGTGCGAACGCCCGGCCATCGCCAGGCCCGAGTGCTCCACCGCCAGCCGGGCGAGCCGCGCCAGCAGCGCCACGCAGCGCCGCCGCACCAGCAGCAGGCTGTCGCGGATCTGCACCTGCTCGACGTTCTCCGTCAAATCGCGCGAGGTCATGCCCTTGTGCGCGTGCTCAAAGCCGGCGAGGGCGTTGAACTCCTCGATGCGGGCCTTCACGTCGTGCCGTGTCACCCGCTCCCGCGCCGCGATCGAGGCGAGATCGACATTCCCCACGACCTTCTCGTAGGCCGCCACGGCCTCCGGCGGCACGGCCACCCCGAGATCGGCCTGGGCCTTCATCACCGCCACCCATAGTCGCCGCTCCGCGACGACCTTCTCCTCGGGCGACCAGACACGGGCCAGCGCCTCGGAGGCATAACGCGCGGCCAGAACGTTAGGGATTTTCGGCTTGGAAGTCACGTCCGCTCATTTTATTGGCCGCCGAAACCCCCTCCACCACATGGGGTGCTCCGTACGGCAAAGCCGGCTCATGCCGTACCCCCAACGCATAACCGCCGGTCAGCCCCGGCAGCAGGCGCCGGATTCGTGTCGATCACCCCCCTTGGAAGGGAAGATCGGGCTAAAGTCGGTTTCCCACCCGACCCTTTGGGATCGCCCACCAGCCTGGAGGCAGAGATCTTTAGCTATGAGTTCGCCACTGTGGAGTGGCTCTGGGACAACGGATCACTTCGCGTCAACCTACCCGGCGGCAGCGAGAGCAAGCTCTCGGGCAGCTACAACGAGGTGGTCGCTCTGCTCTCCGACCTCGGCAGCCAGGGCTGGGACGTCGCCACCTGCACCTCCGGCGGCAACTGGCTCTTCTGGACCCTCCGCCGCCAGCGCTGACCGGCGCTACATGTTCTCTAACATCCAGTAGAAGGTAAAGAAGACGTCCATCGCGATGTTGATGGCCAGGAAGTAGACCGCCAGCCCCACGTAGCCCACGACCAGCGCGGCGATCGTCCTCCACGGCACCTCCGCGCCGGCGCGGTACCGCCGCGCGACCGCCATGTGTCCGAGGACGACGGCTGGAATGCTGGTGATCCCGACGAGGAAGACGCCGAGGATCGCCAGCACCAGGGCGACGTTCGTCAGGCGCTCGTCGGTGACGTCCCGGTCGTCTACGCCTGGGGTTTCCAGAATCTCTGCCACAACCGCGCTCTTCCGTCGGCCAGGGGGCGACCGGCTGCCCCACCGGCGCCTCGGACGGGATCATGATCGCATCCGTATCCCCGCTATAGGTGGAAAACCCACAATTCGAAAAGGATGCCCGCCGACCAGGTCGGCGGGCATCCTCGGGGACCGTCACATGAAGTAGCGCAGCCAGACGTACACCCAGGCGATCACCAGGCTCAGCGCGGTGACCACGATGCCGTACTTCGTGAACTGCCAGAAGCTGATCCGGTGCCCCGACCGCGCCGCGATGCCGATCGCGACGACGTTGGCGCTCGCGGCGACAGCCGTACCGTTGCCGCCGAAGTCCGCGCCGAGGGCGAAGGCCCACCAGAGGGCCTGGCCGGTCGCGGGGTCGGGCGCCTGGGCCACGAGCCCCTCGACGATCGGCGCGGTGGTGGCGACGTACGGAATGTTGTCGAAGAACGCCCCGAAGACCCCCGAGCCGAAGAGCAACGCGGTGGCCGCGGCGAAGTAGTCGCCCCCGAAGGTGTCGACGGCCCAGGTGCCGATCGCACCGATGACCCCGGTGTGGATCAGACCGGAGACCATGACGAACAGCGCCATGAAGAACACCAGCGTCGGCCACTCCACCTCGCGCAGCACCTCGGAGGTGTCCGACCGCGAGACCAGCAACATCACGCCCGCGCCCACCAGCGCCACGATCGACGGGTCGATGTGCAGCACCGAGTGCAGCGAGAAGGCCACCACGACCAGGCCGAGCACGATCAGGCACCGCCGCAGCAGCACGGGATCGGTGATCGCGCGCCGCTCATTGAGCGCCATGACGGCCTCCACCCGCTCGGGGTGGTATTCGAAGGACTTACGGAACAGCACCTTCGTGAACAGCGTGAACAGGATGAACACCACGATCACGATGGGCGCCATGTGCACCAGGAAGTCGTTGAAGGTCAGACCCGCACGGCTGCCGATGATGATGTTCGGCGGGTCGCCGATCAGGGTCGCCGCCCCGCCGATGTTGGAGGCGAGGATCTCGGCGATGAGGTACGGCTGAGCCGGGATGCGCAGCCGGTCACAGACGACGACGGTGACGGGCGCCACCAGCATGATGGTCGTGACGTTGTCCAGGAACGGCGAGGCCACGGCGGTGATCACCATGAGCATCACCATCAGCCGGTATGGCCGTCCTTTGGACTTCTTGGCCGCCCAGATGGCGAGATAGTCGAACAGTCCGGTCTGCTTGATGATGCCGACGATCACCATCATGCCGAAGAGCAGGAAGATGACGTTCCAGTCGATACCCGCGTGCTCGGAGAAGAAGACCTCCGCACCGGGGATCAAGGAGAACACGGCCATGAGACCGGCCGCGATCAGCGTCACCTTAACCTTGTTGATCTTCTCGGTGGCGATGAAGAAGTACGCCGCCACGAAGATGCCGAGCGCGAGCACTCCGGTCATGGGGCGAGCCCCGGCGGACCGTAGCGTCCGGCGCCGACGAAGGTGACGCGGGGTCGCTCATGCGGGCGGAGGACGGGTGACGGCGGTATCCGCCGGACGTCCGATCCGAAAAAGGCATGCATGAGGAGACCTCCGAACAATGTGCGATGGCTGTGGTACTCAGAAAAGGGGGATCAGTCGCCCGGACCGACGACGGCGAGGCTGGTCAGCAGCCGCTCAAGCGTGATCGCGCCGAGCAGCACGCGGTCGCGGTCGACGACCGCGACGAGCGGGCTGCGCATCCGCGCCATCAGCGCGGCCACCTCCAGCAGGTTGGCGTCGGGCTTCACGAGCACCGGCTTCGCCGGCGGGTCGGGCAGGCAGTCACCGACGGTGAGATTGCCGAGTTCCTGCCAGAAAAGGTCGGCGTGGGCCTCGTCGATGGCGCGGCACAGCGCCGGATCGGCCTGAAACGACTCGGGGATCGCGAGCCGCAGCACCTGGGTGCCGGGCAGCACCGTGTGCGGGCGTCCGGCCTCATCGACGACGATCAAGCCGGGCTGCCGCCCCAGCGCCATGACCCGCACCGCCTTGGCGACGGGGTCGCGTACTGTCACCGTGGGAAGGTTCACGGCGATGTCGCGTGCTTGCATGGCTCCGTCC
Source organism: Sinosporangium siamense (assembly GCF_016863435.1). Classification (GTDB taxonomy): domain Bacteria; phylum Actinomycetota; class Actinomycetes; order Streptosporangiales; family Streptosporangiaceae; genus Sinosporangium; species Sinosporangium siamense. Next base: position 23,110 of record NZ_BOOW01000039.1, on the reverse strand, counting down.
TGTTGGTCTGAATTGATGGTCGTCGTCAGTGCGGTCACGACATCTGACCTCCTGGTCCTTGATCGGCCGGGTCCTTGATCGGCGCGCTGAAGTCGGCGGTTCCCCCTTTCGAACCAGTATTCGAGGTGACCACCCATGAACACCATCGGGTCTGACACCCATTCGCCGTGGGGTCCGCTATGTATTCGCCGGTGAGGGATGGGTGGCGGTGCGGATAGACAAACGGGCCCCGAGGTGACCAAGCTCGAATCATGAGCGACCGCTACCCACCACCCGGGGCACCGAGTCTCCGGGCGCCGGGCGGGAAGAACCCCGTCCAGCGACTGTACCGCCGGCTGTTCCTGATGAACGGACTGGTGTTCACGGTGGGGACCCTGGTGCTCGCGTTCTCGCCCGCCACCGTCTCCTCACCCGTCCTGCTCACCGAGCTGCCGGTGCTGATCGTCGGCCTCGCGGTGCTCCTGGCCGTCAATGCCCTGGTCCTGCGCACCAGCCTGGCGCCGCTGTCGGCGCTCACCACTCTGATGCAGCGGGTCGACCTGCTCGGCATGGACGACCGGCTCGTCGACAACGGCAACGGCGACCTTCACCAGGTGATCGAAACGTTCAACGCCATGCTCGACCGGCTGGAGTCCGAACGCAGCACCGCGAGCGCCCACGCCCTCGCCGCCCAGGAGAACGAACGCCGGCGCATCGCCCGCGAACTCCACGACGAGATCGGCCAGAGCCTCACCGTCGTCCTCCTCGGCCTCAAACGCGCCGTGGACCGGGCACCCGGTGACCTGGCCGAAGAACTCCGCGCCGTCCAGGAGACCGTGCGCGCCAGCCTGGACGAGGTACGCCAGGTCGCGCGCAGGCTACGCCCCGGCGTCCTTGAGGATCTCGGCCTGCAGAGCGCCCTGAGCGCCCTCAGCAGCGACTTCTCCCAGGTCATCGGCGTGCCGGTGACCCGCAAGGTGGACCCCGCCCTGCCGAAGCTGAGCGCCGAGACCGAACTCGTCGTCTACCGCATCGCCCAGGAGGGCCTCACCAACGTCGCCCGGCACGCCCGGGCCGACGCGGTGGAGTTGTCCCTGACCGAGGAGGACGATCACCTGACGCTGCGCATCACCGACAACGGCCGCGGCGGCGCCAGAAACGACGGCGCCGGCATCCGCGGCATGCGCGAACGCGCCCTGCTCATCGGCGCCAAACTGACGGTCGACTCACCCCCCGGCGGCGGCACCGAGGTGCGGCTCGCCATCCCCTGTACGGCGAAGCCCTGTGGCGGCGAGGAGGAAAGGTGACCACCGGAAAGACACGGATCCTGCTGGCCGACGACCACGCCCTGGTCCGTCGCGGCCTGCGGCTGATCCTCGACGCCGAACCCGACCTGGAGGTCGTCGCCGAGGCCGCCGACGGCGCCGAGGCGGTCGACGCGGTGTCGTCCGAGGACATCGACCTGGCCGTGCTCGACGTGGCGATGCCCCGCATGACCGGCATCCAGGCGGCCCGCGAGATCGCCCGGCGGGCACCCGGGGTGCGGATTCTCATCTTGTCGATGTACGACAACGAGCAGTACTTCTTCGAGGCCCTCAAAGCCGGGGCCTCCGGCTATGTCCTGAAATCCGTCGCCGACCAGGACCTCCTCGAAGCCTGCCGCGCCGCTATGCGCGGCGAACCCTTCCTCTACCCCGGCGCCGTGACAGCCTTGATCCGCGACTACCTCCAACGCGGCGCCCGCGGCGAACGCGTCCCCGAGAGCATCCTCACCCCCCGCGAGGAGGAAATCGTCAAACTCATCGCCGAAGGCAACAGCGCCAAGGAAATCGCCGACACCCTGGTCATCAGCGTCAAGACCGTCGACCGCCACCGCGCCAACATCCTCCAGAAACTAGGCATGCGCGACCGCCTGGAACTCACCCGCTACGCCATCCGAGCCGGCCTCATCGAACCCTGACCGTCACCTGAAGTCACCGGCCGGTACGGACAACTCCCTGAGCCGAGCCACCAACTCATCCCGTTCGCCGCGCAACATCACATTCTCCCGGCGCAGTTCATCCACTACCCGGCGGAGTCGGTCGACGTCGGCTTCCCCCGCCCCCGGGGCGACAGCGCTGGTCAGATCCCATAGCCGCAACGCCCCGTCGTGGCCCGCAGTGGCCAGCCGACGACCATCCGGACTCCACGCCACAATTCCCATGGAGCCGGTGTACCTGGGCAACAACCGGCCTACCTGGATTGGGGCAGGGCCAGATGGGTGAGGGGGTGGAACGGCGCCCTTGCCGACTGCCGCAGCGGCCTCCGCCGCCGGCCACAGAGTTCGGAACTCCCCGACATCCCCTTTCAGCGCCTCCACGATGAGCTCCAGGTTGGGCAACCCTCACGGCACCTAGCGCTGCCAGGTCTGTTCGGCGGCGGGGCCGCAGGGGCGCTGCACGGCCGCCAGGCCGCTGAGGGCCTCGCCTTCGGGGATTGTGAGGCACATGCCGGTGGCGGCGTTGCGGAGGTTGCCGCCCTCGTAGGTCCAGTGCTGGGCGGTGCGGCCGGCTTCGCAGCTCCGTTGGACCACCTCGCCGCCGGACTTTGTGCTCGCGGCCGCGAGGCACAGGCCCGTTTCGGTGTTGCGTAGCGACCGCTCCTCAAAGCGCCACCACAGTTCGTCGCCGTCCAGGGGCGGCTTGTCGTTGCCCGAGTGCTCTTCGTCGCCGTCCACGCATGACCGCTGCACGGCTTCCTCGCCCGTCTCGCTCGTGTCGACGGACAGGCACATTCCTGTCGCCTCGTTGCGGTACTTGTCGGCGCGTCCGGAGTTCGCCCCGGCCGAGGTGGGGTCGGCGGAAGAGGGCACGGTGTGCCGCGCCGTCACGGCGCCGCGCGGCCGGGAGGTCTCGGTTGGCTTGGATTCGTCCCGCTTGGCTGAGGGGGAGGCGGACGTGGCGACCGCGCGGGAGTCGGCGTCGCCGCTCGTCATGATCCACGCGGTGCCCCCGCCCAGCAGCAGTACGGCACAAGCCCCCGCGATGGCCGGAACCCGCATGTCCCGGGGTTTTCTCCGGGTGGCGGCGCGGCGCGACGGCTTCTTGGCGAGACCGGGGGCGGCGGGGGGCGGGGGCGGGGCGTCGCCGCCGATGAAGGCCATCTGGGCGCCCTGCGCGGTGGGGCGGGCGGTCGGCTCCTTGGCCAGGCACTCGGCCACGACCTCGCGGAGAACGCCGTTCAGCGGGCCGAGGTAGGCGTCGTCGCGCAGTATCCGGTGGGCCACGATGGCCGGGTTCCCGTCGCCGAACGGCGGCTGACCCGAGGCGGCGAACACCATGACGGCGGCCCAGGCGAACAGGTCTCCTGCGGGCACGAACCGGCCGCCGGCGACCTGCTCGGGCGTCGCGAAGGGCGGCCGGGTGCCGACGGCGAGGCCGAAGTCGACGACGACGGCACCCTCGGGGCCGCAGATCACGTTGCCGGGGTGAAGGTTGCCGTGGACGATGCCCGCCTGGTGGATCGCGGCCAGTCCGGCGAGGGTCTTGACGGCGATCCGCTCGAGTTCCGTGCCGCGCCGGGGCCCTTCGGAGGTCACGAGGGCGTGCAGTGAGGGCCCGGGGATGTAGTCGCTGACGACGTAGGGGTGGTCACCCCACTCCCCCACCTCCACGATCCTGGCCGTGCAGTACGCGGGCACGGTGGCCGCCGCCTCAAGCTCTCCGGCCGATGGGCGGCTCTCTCCGTTGAGCACCTTGACGGCGTAGTCGTTTTGCCCGCGCCGTCCCAGGTAGGTGGTGCCCGTGAGGCTCGCACCGAGCCGCCCGTGGAGTTTGTAGCCGCCGAGATCGGCGGGGTCATCGCTGTGCAGCGCCGGCACCTGTCCCCCGTCTATACGAATATGTCGACTTTAGTGGAATCCAGCATCAGGACTGGGCGCACAAGCGTATTACCCTTTCCAATTCCCCAGTACAGGATAGAAAGATTAAGGACATTTAAGGTCAGCAACCCCCTCACAGTCACGAAGTCCACCAGGCAGGCATTCACCCGGCGAACCACGGCTTCCACCGACAATGGGGCACCGGAGCAGCGGAAACACCACAGCCGGCACCCGCCCCACGCGGGAGAACCCCCTGGTCGCCACCCCCACTCAGAAGTTGCATTCCGAACAGATTTCCCAACAGGACATCCGACCCACAGATACCCCGCCGAGTCACATTCCAACTGTGGCGAAAATCACCTGGTGACCGGCCCTCCTCGCAAATCAGCCACAGAATCCAAGAGCAACACGGCGGAGCGCACTTAACACCACACACGGAAATCGGGCACCGCCGTAGCCGCTCCACCATGCCCCTCGATCCCCCCGAAGCCCGCCCCCTCGACACCGAAGCCTCCAGGCACCCCCATTAGCCAATGCCCGAAACGCAACACAGGACATGACCATTAATCCCTCCGCCGGCCCTCGCGCTCCCCGGCTCCGCCGTACCCACCGGTAAACGACCAGGGACATCGGCTCCGGAAAAGGCGACGTCGTCCTTGCCGGGACGCGGGTGAAGCCCGCGTGATCCCTTCGGCGTCGCTGTGCCGCGAACCGAGGAGGTGAGACCGATCAACGTTGTGACAGGTCGGGACTCCCTCCCTCGCACGGCTTAGGGAGTGCCCGCAGAAGGCATCCCGAAAGGCATGAAACGCTATGCGCTTCACCTCTGAGACGACGCCGTCCGTCTGGCGCTGTTCGACGTCCTGGGCTCGGCGGAGAAGACGCTGCACGCCAACCCAGGCGGGCACGGGGAGATGCCGGTGTTCGCGCTGGACGGCACGCTGCGGTTCTTCGCCCGGCACCTCGGCTGACACCTGGGCGCGCCGATCGGGGCGCGCTCCCGATCGGCGCGATCCGTAGGCGGAGAAATCCGGTGCTAAGCCAACGGGCATCGCCGTACCAGGCGATCTTTGCGCTTTACATGCCTCTAGCTGGAGATAGGGGCAAAAAGATGAGGCGGACGATTCATCTGGTATGGGATAGTTTGGGGGGCTAGTTACGCGAAGGACTGGGGGCCGCGTGAGCGCCGGAACCATCGATGCGACGGCGCGCCGCGCACGGATCTCTGTCGGCTACTTCTTTGCCCTGCTCGGCATCACGCTTGGCGTGTGGGCGGCCCGGATCCCCGCGGTCAAGGCGAACCTTTCCCTCAGCGAAGGCCAGCTCAGCATCGGCCTGTTCGCTCTGGCGGCCGGGCTGGTGGCGGGCATGCAGGTCGCCGGGCGGCTCACCGACAGGCTGGGGAGTTCGCGGCTGATGGTGCCGGCCGGGATCGTGATGGCGGTCGCGATGATCCCGCCGGGCTTCGCGCCCGACCTGATGTGGCTGATCGTCACCCTGGCGGTATGGGGCAGTCTCAACGCGCTGCTGGACGTGTCCATGAACGCCCACGCCGTGGAGGTCGAGCGGGTGTACGGCCGCCCGCTGATGTCGTCCTTCCACGGGATGTTCAGCGTGGGCGGCCTCATCGGCGCCGGTCTCGGGGCGCTGGCCGCGTGGCAGGACGTCTCGGTGGGTGTCACCATGATCGCGGTGAACGTGCCCTTGGCGATCGCCGCGGTGTTCATGGGGCGGTGGCTGCTCCCCTCGGCTCCCGCCGTACGCACAGAGAGCAAGGAGAGCGCGCAGAAGGGAACGCCGGGGCCGAAGCGACGGGGCCGCTGGTCGGGGGCGGTGCTGTTCATGGGCGTGATGGCGTTCGCGGGCTCGGTGGGCGAGGGCGCGGCGGTCGACTGGACGGCGGTCTACCTCAACGGCGATCTCGGCGCCTCGCCCGGGGTCGCCGGCATCGGATATGCGGTCTTCTCCGTCTGCATGACCATCGGGCGGTTCGCCGGCGACCACCTGGCGCTGCGGTTCGGGCCGGTGGCGCTGGTGCGCTGGTGCGGGCTGCTCGCCGCGCTGGGACTGGGGATGACGCTGCTGGTCGGCGACCTGGCCGTGGCGATGGTGGGGTTCGGGCTGTTCGGGCTGGGGTTGTCGACGATGGTGCCGCAGGTGTTCTCGGCGGCGGGCAACCACGACCCGGCCCGCGCCGGTGAGGCGATCGCGCAGGTCGCGACGCTCGGCTACTCGGGGCTCATGCTCGGCCCGGTGATCATCGGCGGAGTGGCGGAGCTGACCGGGCTGCCGACGGCTCTCGGCATCCCGGTCTTCCTGTGCGTGTTCATGTCCGCGGCAGCCGTTTCGCTGCGTCCCCGCGCCGGGCGGCTCGCCGCCTGAGTCAGGCGAACCCCTGGGCGGCTCTGCTGATCTTCTCCATGACCGCCTCCAGCTCACGCAGGGTGTCGGTGTCGAGCTGCTCCAGCAGCCGGCTGTACCTCGCGAAGCCCGCGTCGGCGATGTCCTGCAGGAGCCGCCCGCCCTCCTCGGTGAGCTCGACGAGGCGGATCCGCCGGTCGGCCGGGTCCTCGCGGCGGGTGGCGAGCCCGTGGGCGACGAGCCGGTCGACGATGCCGGTCACGGTGGCGAGACTCACGCCGAGGCGCTGTGCGATCTGCTGACCGGAGGCCGAGCCCGCGGATGTGAGCAGCATCATGACGTTGAGCTGGCGCAGGGTGAGCGGCGATGAGAAGAGTGGGGACGATTGATCCTCGGCGAAGTGTCGTCCCAGCTCACGCTGGATGTCGCCGATGCGTTTGATCATCGCGCTGCGTTCGTCGTCCACGGCCACCTCTCGCCTACCTGAGAAGGTTATCAGGATCCTTAAGTTGGCCTAATTATTCGGCAAAGGCAAAGTGTTAGGCTGGCCCAAAAGCGGGGGATCGCTGCCCTTCGCGCCTTCTTTACTTCTGTTCTGTCTTGTTCCTTCAAGGAGCCCGCCTTCATGACCGCCCTGGCCAGGTTGAGCCTTGCCAACCGCAGCCTTGTGATCTTGATTGCGGTTGTGCTCAGCGCGTTCGGTGCCTTCACGATCCCGTCGCTGAAACAGCAACTGCTACCGTCCCTGTCGTTCCCAGCCGCCTTCGTCGTCGCCCCCTACCCCGGGGCCTCGCCCGAAGTCGTCGAAGAACAGGTCTCCGTCCCCATCGAGGACGCGGTCAAGGGAATCGACGGAGTCACCGAAACCAAGTCCACCTCCTCGGAGGGCATGGCGCAGATCCAGGTGTCCTTCGAATACGGCAAGGACATCGACGACTCGGTCGCCGAGATCCAGCAGGCCGTCGCCGGCCTGTCCAGCCTCCCCAAGGACGTCGACCCGCGTGTCGTGGCCGGCAGCACCGACGACATGCCGGTGCTGGTGCTGGCCGTCGGCGACGGCGGCGACCCCCGGGCCATGACCGACAAGATCAAGCGGCTCATGCTGCCCGAGATCCAGGCCGTGAACGGCGTACGCGAGGCCGAGGTCACCGGCACCCGCGACGAACGCATCATCATCACTCCGGACCTGGGCAAACTCGCCCGGCGCGGGCTCTCCCCCACCGCCGTCGCCGACGCGCTGCGCGCCAACGGCACCCCGATCCCCGCGGGCACCCTCACCGACGACGGCAAGTCGCTCACCGTGCAGGTCGGCGACCGGCTCACCAAGCTGAGCGACCTCACGAACCTCTACCTCCCCCCGGCCGCCGCCCCGGCTGCCGCCGCTCCCGCCGCCGCCCGGCCGGGCCTCCCGGGTGCCTCCGCCGCACGGCCGCCGGCCCCGCCCGCGCCGGTCAAACTGGGCGACGTGGCCGAGATCAAGCGCGAACTCGCCGGCGCGACCACGGTCACCCGCACCAACGGCCAGAGCAGCCTCGGCGTCTCGGTCACGATGAAGCCGGACGGCAACGCCGTCGCCATCTCCCACGACGTCCGGGCCAAGATCCCGGACCTCGTGCGCGCGCTCGGCGACTCCGCCGAGATCAACGTGATCTTCGACCAGGCGCCGTACGTGGAACGTTCGATCAAGGACCTCACCACCGAGGGACTGCTCGGCCTGGCCTTCGCCGTACTCGTCATCCTGATCTTCCTGCTGTCGCTGCGCTCCACGATCGTGACCGCCGTCTCGATCCCGCTGTCGGTCGTCATCGCGCTGCTGGCCCTCTGGGCCGGCGACTACTCGCTCAACATGCTGACCCTCGGCGCGCTCACGATCGCCGTCGGCCGCGTCGTCGACGACTCGATCGTGGTGCTGGAGAACATCAAGCGCCATCTCGGGTACGGCGGAGCCAAGCGGACCGCCATCCTCACCGCGGTGCGCGAGGTCAGCGGCGCCGTGACGGCGTCGACGCTGACCACCGTCGCGGTCTTCGCACCCATCGCGCTCGTCGGCGGCATGGTCGGCGAGTTGTTCGCGCCGTTCGCCATCACGGTCACCGTGGCGCTGCTCGCGTCGCTGCTGGTGTCGCTCACCATCATCCCCGTGCTCGCCTACTGGTTCTTGAAGGCGCCGGTGCTCACGCCCGACGAGGCCAAGGCGGCGCGTGAGGCCGCCGAGGCCAAGGAGCTGCGCAGCCCGCTGCAGCGCGCCTACCTGCCGGTGCTGCGGTTCGCCACGCGCCGTCGTTTCGTGACGCTGCTGATCGGCCTGCTCGTGTTCGCCGGCACCATGGGCCTCACCACGCGGCTGGAGACGACGTTCATCGGCTCGTCCGGCCAGGACACCCTGTCGCTGACGCAGCGCATGCCGCTCGGCACCGACCTCGCGACCACCGACGCGGCGGCCAAGAAGGTCGAGGAGGTCGTCGCCAACCTGAAGGACGTCGCGTCCTACCAGGTCAACGTGGGCAGCGGCGGCGGCTTCACCGGCGCCGGCGACCCGAGCTCGGCATCCTACTCGCTCACCCTCAAGGAGGGCGTAGACGCCGACGCCCTGCAGGACGAGCTCCGCGGCCGCATCTCCTCGCTGACCGGCGTGGGCGACATCACCGTCGGCGGAGCCGGCGGGCCCGGCGGCGCGCAGGACCAGGTCCAGGTGATCGTCCGCGCCCCCGACATCCAAGTACTGCGTGAGGCGTCCGAGGCCGTGCGCGCCAAGCTCGACGGTGTCTCAGGAGTGCGCGACGTCGAGTCCAACCTGGCGGCGAGCGCCCCGCGCATCGAAGTCGACGTCGACCGCAAGAAGGCCGCCGCCCGCGGCCTCACCGAGGCGTCCATCGGGCAGATCGTCGCCCAGACCTTCCGCGGCGCCCCGCTCGGCCAGCTCACCCTCGACGGCCGCCCCGGCGACCTCGTGCTCCGGGCCGGCGACGCGCCCGAGACGGTGAAGGAGATCCGCGACCTGCGGGTGCCGACCGCCACCGGTCTCGTGAAGCTGTCGCAGGTCGCCAAGGTCGAGCAGGTCGACGGCCCCACCTCGGTGACCCGCATCGACGGCGAGCGCAGCGCGGTCGTGTCCGGCCGCGCTACCGCCAGCGACCTCGGCGGCGTCACCACGACGCTCACCGCCGAGCTGGAGAAGCTGAAGCTGCCCGAGGGCGCGTCCTACGAGATCGGCGGCGTCAGCGCCGACCAGCAGGACGCCTTCGCCGACCTCGGCATCGCCATGCTGGCCGCCATCGCCATCGTCTTCATGATCATGGTGGCGACGTTCCGCAGCTTCGTGCAGCCGGTCATCCTGCTGGTGTCCGTGCCGTTCGCCGCCACCGGCGCGGTCGGGCTGCTGCTGCTCACCGGCACCCCGATGGGCGTGCCGGCGCTGATCGGCATGCTGATGCTCATCGGCATCGTGGTCACCAACGCGATCGTGCTGATCGACCTGGTCAACCAGTATCGCGCCCAGGGCATGGGCGTGAACGAGGCGGTCATCGAGGGCGGCAGGCAGCGCCTGCGCCCGATCCTGATGACCGCGGTCGCCACCATCGGCGCCCTCACCCCGATGGCCTTCGGCCTCACCGGCTCGGGCGGCTTCATCTCCCAGCCCCTGGCCATCGTGGTGATCGGCGGCCTCGTGTCGTCGACCCTGCTGACCCTCGTGCTGGTTCCGACGCTGTACTCCCTCGTGGAGGGCGCGAAGGAGCGGATCCGCCGCAGACGGTCGAAGGGCGCGGGCAAGGCCCCGGTCGCGCTGGTCCCCAAGAAGGAGGAGCAGGTGACCTCGGCCACCTGAGCCTGAGGGCCCCAAGAGGAGGCCTCGGCCACCGACAATCGGTGGCCGAGGCCTCTTCGTGTTCTCCGTACTCAGCCCGGCACGGCCGACTCTCACGAGGGGGCAAGCGGGCGCCGCTCGGCGTCCCAGGACACCGGGTCGGCCCCGCCGCCCCGCGCCGAGCAGGACACCGAATTCCACCGCCTGGAGCACTCCCCCAACGTCAACCTCGTCCCCGAGTCCAATCAAGAGACACCGGCCCCGCTCAGCCACGCGGCCACGGTCCGAATCGGGGACAGAACAAGCATCTGATCTGAATCGCCGGAAACAACCTCGGGGATTGTCACCCCGAGGAAACTGAATCCCGGGGGAGATACCACCGCGCGCACATGGTTGGAGGACCTGCCGCCGAACGCGCAGCTCGTCCATGTGCACGCTGAAGGAGCTGAGTGGCGTCCCGGTCCCTGCCATCGACGAACGGCCGGGCACCTACTCCTCGGTTAACAGTTTTTGTAGTCTCCATACACTTGCATCAGTGATCGTGCAGCTGTACTCTTGCGGCACAGCGAAGAGCCTTTCAAGGCTGGATTCGTACGGCTGTTGGCTCAAAAAGCCGTGCCCCGGGCGGCATGCACAGCAGAGGCGGACCCGGGGCTTACGAAATCCAGCATACCCCGAGGCGCCGCTGCTAGTCAGCCATGCCTTCGGAGGTGTCGTCTTGCATCCCGAGCTGCCCGGATGGGTAGAGCGAGTGATCTCCATACCGCGCTTCGCCCCATACCTCGACGCGCTCTCAGGCAACCGTCTGGTTGCGTGGGATCTGTACCAGTGGAACGTCCAGGTGTCCGAGGCGTTTTACGGGCCTCTGAACTGCCTGGAAATCTGCCTGCGCAACGCTGAGCACGACCGGCTGCGGAACCGGTTCGGGACAGACGATTGGTGGCGGGTGGCTCCTCTCGACGAGTACGAGGCGGCCAAGGTAACCGCGGCGAAGCAGAAGCTGGCCAGGAAAGGCGTCAGTCTGCCCTCCGCCGACGACGTGGTCACAGAGCTGTCGTTTGGCTTTTGGGTGTCACTTCTGAGCCGAAGGTACGACCGGCGCTTGTGGGTCCCAGCCTTGCACCGGGCGTTCCCGTACTATTCAGGCAGGAGAGAGGCACTGCGTGACAATCTGCAGACCATGGTCCTTCTGCGTAATCGCATCATGCATCATGAGCCGATCCATCACCGGCATTTGACAGCGGACCACGCCAAGATCTACAGGTTGCTGGACTACGTGGAGCCGCAGTTCGCCGGTTGGCTGCGAGCCTTCGATCGAGTGCCGGCGGTGTTGACCCGCCGACCGGAGAGGACGAGACATTGACCTCGCCGCAGGGCTTCGTCTCCCGAGCCGAGATCGCACGACTAGCTCAGGTGAAACGCCCCGCCGTGAGCAATTGGGAGCGCCGTCACACAGACTACCCCCGGCCGCGGCTCGTCGAAGGAGAGGAACTCTTCGTGGTTGAGTCGGTACTGGAGTGGCTCGACCAGCGCAAGATCGCGAGCAACGCGCTCCTGCCGGATGAGCGGCCAGGTGCGACCTTCGGCGAACGGTTCCGCAGGAATCTCACAGGACCGGCAGCACAGATGCCACAGGCCCGCCCGGCAGCCAAGCGCGAGTCCCCCCCGACACCCGACTTGTGGCGGGCGCTCGATCGGCTGAGGGGCACATATGACATCATCCGTTACCGCGATCTGGTGCTCAGCCTGATCTATGCGCGAGCACGGGATCGAGATGGACGGTCATCTGCCCCGACAGGCAGCCGCAGCGATGCGAAAGCACTGGATATCTCCATCGTCCACAAGATCAGAACCGGCGACACGCTGCCACCTGTCGCCTTCAAAGTGGACGCGAAGATCCCCGCCGATCTCGTCGAGTTCGCCGACGCCGCGGTTCGCGACCTCGGCGGCGCCAGAGCTTTTCGCACTCTGTTGGATCGCTTCGCCACGTTGGAGGGCAAACGTGGCGGAGAGTTCTACACGCCTCCTGCCGTCGTCCGTGTCCTGGTGGACGCCCTCGCTGCCGAGGCACCTGGGGAGATCTATGACCCGTGCTGCGGCTCGGGGGAGATACTGCTCGCCACGGCCCTTCAGGCGCCCGGCCTTACCGTCCACGGCGACGTTCTCAATGCCGAGGCTCTGGTCCTGGCAAAGATGAACATGACCCTGCACGGTATCGACGCCCGGCTTGGCCAGCAGTCGATTGACGTCCTGAGCCGTGCCGCTCGCCCCTCGTCTAATTACTCCTACATCATCGCGAATCCCCCATTCGGTATACGCAACTGGTCCCAAGAAGATCCGGCCTTGAACTTGTCCTGGCATTACGGACCACCGCCCCGCGGCAAAGCGGATTTCGCCTGGCTGCAGTTCGTACTAGAGCGGCTGGCGCCAGGCGGGCGTGCAGCGGTCGTCATGCCGGCCGGCGCCGCCTTCCGCGGTGGGCGCGAGCGCGCAATCCGTCAGGCCATGGTGGCGGACGGCTGTATCGAGTCGGTGCTAGCACTGCCGCCGACGCTCTTCTACAGCACATCGATCGGCGCCACGATATGGGTCCTACGCCGCTCCCCGAATCCGCAGCAGGAGCTTCTCCTGGTGGACGCGACGGGGCTGGGCCGGTTGTCACAGGGTGCTCGGCGAAAGCTGTCGGAGGAGGACCACGGGGCGATTCGCGATGTTCTCGCCGACTGGCGTGCGGGCGTGATCCCGGCCCATGAGGTATTGCCCACCGCCGTCGTGACCGCTGAGGAACTCAGCAGGAGCGACTACGACCTCACTCCGAGTAAACACGCCACCACCAAGGCCGTCGTCAGGACCCATGACGCTCGTCAAGGTGTCGAGACGCTGCTCCGAGAGTTGGATCGGCTCCATAAGCAGACGGTGCAGGCGGACGTGGTGGTGGATCAGCTGATCGGGCGGGCTCAGATTCTCGAATTTCCGACCGGCGAGTTGCCGCCGGGCTGGCGTGAAGTGAGCCTCGCCGGAATCAGCGAACTCACCGCCGGCCCCTTCACCCGTGCTTCGGAAGACGGGTCCGTGGGCGTCGTCAAGCCGCGCAATCTCAAGAGCGGGCGCATCTCAGGAGCCTTCGATCGCATAGACGTGGACACAGCCGGCAAACTGGCGAGCTATCGGCTCAGTGAGGGCGACATCGTCTGCACGCGGACCGGAGTGATAGGCCGACACGCCCTAGTGACCTCTGCGCACCAAGGGTGGGTGTGCGGCACAGGGTTGATCAGGATTCGTCCCGGGGAGGGAGTCGACCCGAAGTACCTGAGCGACTATCTGAACTCCCCATCAGTGCTTGACTGGCTGACTCGCAATTCTGCCGGGAGTGTACTTCCCAGTATCAACCTCCGTGTTCTGGGAACCCTGCCTGTGGTGCTCCCTCCTGCGGAGGCACGGAGGACGATCGGCCGTGCCCTCCAAGCCTTGAACGACAAGATCACCGTGCATGAGCAGATCGCACGGACCACCGTAGCGCTCCGGGATGCGCTGTTTCCTCTCCTGACCTCAGGAAAAGTCATCCCGCCCGAGTAAAACGCCTCAGGCAACGCGCCAGATGTGTCCTCCATGAGCGTTCCTGCAGTTCGGCGACCTCCAGCAGTGCACGAGCGCGCAGTCGGGAACGGAGGTGATGACGCGGACCCGGGTCAGCACGAGGCCGCGGGCGTGCGGGTCCCGCGGGCGGGGCGTGATCGGCCCGTAGAATGCCGCCGTGGAGGCTCTTGCCGTATCCGGTCGTGAGGTCGCATCCGCCGTCGAGCCGGCGGCCGATCCTTACACCGTCTATCTCGACTCGCTGGCCAGTGCCGAGTCGCGGCGCACCATGAAGGGGTGTCTCGATCGGATCGCGGCGGTGCTCACCGGGAACGAAGAGGCCGGCGGGGCCGGGCAGCCGTGGCATCTGCTGCGTTATGAGCACACGGTGCGCATCCGGGCGCTGCTCGCCGGCCAGGGCTGGTCGCCCGCGCACGTCAACAAGCACCTGGTCGCGTTGCGCCGGGTCCTGCGGGAGGCGTGGCGGCTGGGGCAGATGACGGCCGAGGACTACCATCGGGCGGCCGATCTCGCAGGCGTCGAGAGCACGCGGTTGCCGAGCGGGCAGCACGTGCCGCCGGAGATCGTGGCGGCGGCGCTGGCGGTCTGCCAGGACGACGACTCGCCAGCGGGGGCGCGCGACTCCGCGCTCTTCGCGCTGCTCTACTCGACGGGTTGCCGCCGCGCGGAGGTCGCCGCGATGACGCTGGCGGACTACGATCCGGGGGCGCGGTCGCTGCGGGTGCGGGGCAAGCGTGACAAGGAGCGTCTCGTCTATCTCACGGCCGAGGCCATCTCCAGGCTGGAGCGGTGGCTCGCGGTGCGCGGGCAGGCGGCGGGGGCGCTGTTCTCCCCGATCAGCCGGGCGGGCCGGCTCCGCATGCGCGACGGGCGGCCGGCGAGCATGACGGGGCAGGCGGTGGCGGACATCCTCGCCCGCCGCCTCGCCGCGGCCGGGGCGTCGCCGCGCACGCCGCACGACTTCCGCCGCACGTTCATCGGTGAGCTTCTCGACGCCGGGGTGGATCTCGCGACCACCCAGGCTCTGGTCGGCCACTCCTCGCCGGCCACCACTGCTCGCTACGACCGCCGCCCGGAGCGCCGCCGCCGTGAGGCGGTCGACCGGCTGCGCCTGCCCGACGCCCGCCCCCTTTGACCGCCCCTGTTCGAGGGCGCCGTCACACCTTGGCCGCGACCCCGCCCAGCAACTCGGTCAGCCGGCCCGCCGACGCAGCGCTGGCCAGCATGTCCTGATATTCGCGCCACCCCGCGATCTGGCCGTCACGCACTTTCAGCACGCCGATGAAGGGCGCCGCAAGCCGCTCCCCCGAGGCCGGGTCGATCCCCGACAATTCATATTCGGTGACGATGACGTCAGGGTCGGCCGTCTCGTAGATCACGACCTTCCCGACTTCCAGCCGCATCCTCATCTTCGCGCGCCCCTCGCGCACGTGTGCCAGAAACGCTTCGCGCCCCTCGAAGCGGCGAGGTGCGCCGGGTGGGGCGAACGGCACCTCGACGACGACATCCTCGGCCCACAGGTCGTCGGAGGAGGAACCTCCGGTCAGATGTCTGTGCAGGCGGGCAAGGATCTCTCTGGGTCCCCCGGTGACAGGCATTACGGTGTCCTTCTCGAAACGGCCCGATAAAGTGAGTGAGGACTCACGATCGAGAAAAATAATGAGTCTCCACTCATGTTGTCAAACGGAGCACGATGGCCCCCATAAACCCGGCGCCGCTGCGCGCCGACGCCCGCCGCAACCGGGAACGCATCATCATCGCCGCCGAGGCCGTGTTCGCCGAGCACGGCGCCTCCGCGTCCACCGAGGAGGTCGCCGCGCGGGCCGGTGTCGCGATCGGCACCGTCTTCCGGCATTTCCCCACCAAGTCGGACCTCTTGGGCACGATCCTCAAGCGGCTCGTGGACGGACTCACCGCCGAGGCCGCCGACCTGGCCGAGGGCGGCGACCCGGCCGAGGCGCTGTTCACCTTCGTCACCCGCGTGGTCGAGGAGGCGGCGGCCAAAAGAACCGTCGCCGGCCTGCTGGCGGACAGCGGGGTCGAGGTGGAGACGGCCAAGGCCGTGGCCCACCTCCAAGGGGCGATCGAGACGCTGCTCGGCCTCGCGCAGCGGGCCGGCGCGGTGCGCGCGGAGATCCGGCCGGACGAGGTGACGGCCCTGCTCGCCGGGCTGTGCCAGGCCGCTCTTCAGGCCGGGTGGGGGCCCGATCTGCGACGCCGAACCCTGGCGATCGTCTTCGCAGGCCTTCGCACCGGGAGCGCTCGAATTTGAGGCGTCAAGAATGCGTGTTTACCACTTTCATCAGCATCTGAAGCGTCCGTAAAGTCCGGAGGCATGAGTGATGTGATTTCCGTGTCCGGCCTGACGAAGACGTTCGGCCGGACACGTGCGCTGGACGGACTCGACTTAGCCGTCCAGCCCGGCGAGGTGCACGGCTTCCTCGGCCCGAACGGCGCGGGCAAGTCGACCACCATCCGCGTGCTGCTCGGCCTGCTGCGGGCCGACGCCGGCGAGGTCCGCCTGCTCGGCGGCGATCCCTGGAAGGACGCCGTCGAGCTCCACCGCCGCCTGGCCTACGTGCCGGGCGACGTCACCCTGTGGCCTGCTCTGTCCGGCGGCGAGGTCATCGACCTGCTCGGCCGCCTGCGCGGAGGACTGAACCGGACGCGGAAGAACGACCTGATCGAGCGGTTCGCCCTGGACCCCCGCAAGAAGGGCCGCGCCTACTCCAAGGGCAACCGGCAGAAGGTCGCCCTCGTGGCCGCCCTCGCCTCCGACGTGGAACTCCTCCTGCTGGACGAGCCGACCTCCGGCCTGGACCCGCTGATGGAGGCGGTGTTCACCGAGTGTGTGGCCGAGGCCCGCGGGCAGGGGCGCACGATCCTGCTGTCCAGCCACATCCTCGCCGAGGTCGAGAAGCTCTGCGACCGGGTCAGCATCGTCCGCGACGGCCGCACCGTCGAGACGGGCACGCTGGCCGAGCTGCGCCACCTCACCCGCACCTCCATCAGCGCCGAGCTCGCCGCCCCGCCGGGCGACATGGACGGCGTGCACAACCTGCGCGTCGACGGCACCCGCGTGTCGTTCGAGGTCGACGGCGACAGGCTCGACGAGGCGCTGCGCCACCTGCTGGCCCGCGGCGTGCTCTCGCTCACGAGCCGCCCGCCGACGCTGGAGGAGCTGTTCATGCGGCATTACCGGAGCACACCCGACCATGACGGGTACGGCGAGAGCCGGGAAGAGCCGGTCCGATGAACGGCACGGGTGCTCTCGTCCGCCTCGTTCTGCGTAGAGACCGGCTGATCATCCCCCTGTGGGTGGTGGTGATCGCCGTGCTCCCGATCACCCAGACCTCGGCCATCGCCGAGCTCTACACCGGTGAACAGGAGTTGCGCCGCTTCGCCGAGTCCTTCGGCGCCAACCCGGCGCTGCAGTCGCTCTACGGCCCGATCACCCACTGGAACGCCGCCGCGATGGGCACGTGGCGGGCGGGCTTCACCCCCGTGATCCTGGCCCTCGCCAGCCTGCTCACCGTGATCAGGCACACCCGCGTCGAGGAGGAGACCGGCAGGCGCGAACTCCTCGGCTCCGCCGTACTCGGCAGGCACGCCGGCCTGACCGCCGCGCTGGTGGTGACGGCGGGAGCCAATCTGGCGGCCGGGGTGATCCTCGCGCTGTCGTTCGTCTCCCAGGGCCACCCGGTGGCGGGAGCACTCGCCCTGGGGTCCGGCTACGCCGCCCTCGGGCTGGTGTTCGCCGCGGTGGCGGCGGTCGCCGCGCAGCTCACCGAGGGGGCCGGCGGCGCCAGGGGCTTCGCGCTTTCGGCGCTCGGCCTGGCGTTCCTGCTGCGGATGGCGGGCGACTCGACCGGCACGGCCTGGTTGTCGTGGTTGTCGCCGATCGCATGGGGGCAGCGGATGCGCCCGTTCGCGGGTGAGGTGTGGTGGCCACTCGTCCTGTCGTGCGCGGTCACCGTGCTTTTGACCGCCGTCGCTTACGTGCTGGCGGACCGGCGTGATGTGGCAGGAGGCCTGCTGCCGCCGCGCCTCGGGCCCGCGGGCGCCGCGGCCGGTCTCACCTCGGCGTTCGCCCTCGCGTGGCGGCTGCATCGGGGCACGCTGGCGGCGTGGTGCGTGGGCGTCGGGTTGTTCGGCGCCGTCACAGGGGCCGCGACGAAGGCCGCCACCGACACCATGGCTGGCAACTCCCAGCTGATGGCCATCATGGTCGCGTTGGGCGGCACGACGGATATGTCGGATGTCTTTCTGGCGGGGCTGGTCGGCATCTTCGGCATCGGGGTGGCGGGCTATGCCGTACAAGCCGCGTTGCGGGTCCGCGCCGAGGAGGTGGCGCAGCGCGGGGAGCCGCTCCTCGCCACCGCGGTGAGCCGGGTCGGCTGGGCGGCGAGCCACCTGGTGTTCGCGCTGCTCGGACCGGCGGTGACGCTGGTGGTTCTGGGGGTGTGCGTGGGGGTCGCATATGGCGCCACCGTCGGCGACCTCTTCGGTCACGTCCCGCGTCTGGTGGGGGCGACGCTCGCGCAACTCCCCGCCGTATGGACTCTGGCGGCGCTGGCGATCGCGCTGTTCGGCCTGGCCCCGCGGCTGGTCGGGGTCTCGTGGGCGGCGCTGGCGGTGTTCCTGCTGTTCGGCCAGGTGGGCGCGGTGCTGGACCTGCCGCAGCCGCTGCTCGACCTGTCACCCTTCAGCCACCTGCCGAAACTCCCCGGCGGCGAGGTGTCGGCACTCCCCCTGGTGGTGCTCACCGCCGTCGCCGCCGCCCTGACGGCAGCCGGGTTGTACGGCTTCCGCCGGCGTGACGTCGGCTGAGATGCGGCCTCAGGGGGACGTCCCCCGGGCCGCCCACTCCGCCGCCGTGAGCCGGTAAAGGACATGGGGCCGGACCGGATTCCCCTCCGGGACAAGCGGGTGGTCGAAGTCGCCGGCCTCATCGCGCCTCATGCCAAGCCGTTCCATCACCGCCCGCGAGCGCCCGTTGTGCACATAGGTCATCGACACCACCGACTCCAGCCCCAGCCGGGTGAACCCATCGTCGAGCGAGGCGATCGCGGCCTCGGTGGCATAGCCGTATCCCCAGGCGCTGCGGGCGAGCCGCCAGCCGACCTCCACCGCGGGGGTGAAGTGGGCCTCGAACGACGGGACGGCCAGCCCGGTGAAGCCCACGAACTCCCCCGTGGCGCGGAGCTCCATCGCCCACAGCCCGTAGCCGAGCTCCTCGGTCCGCAGCATGATCCGGTCGACCATCGTGTCGCATTGTGTGCGGTCCATGAGCGAGGGGAAGAACTCCATTACCTCGGGATCGGCGCACAGTGCCGCGAAGGGTTCCCTGTCGGCGTCGGTCCAGCGGCGCAGGATCAGCCGATCTGTGACGAGCGTCACACCACACCATCCATCGATTTGTCGATTTGCCGTCGAGTCGCCCGTCATAAGGATGCAAGACAGAACAACCTGAAGATAGAGGTTCCGATCATGAAATACGCACTGCTCGCCTTCGGCGACGAAGCGGAGTGGGCAGAGGCGAACCCCGAGGAGCAGGCCGCGGTCTACGAACGCTGGGGACGCTTCGAGAGACTGCTCAACGAGCGCGAAGCCGCCCTCGGGGGCGAGGAACTGGCTCCGTCCGGAATCGCGACGACGGTGCGGAAGCAGGGGGACGGCTACGTCATCACCGACGGGCCCTACGCCGAGACCGTGGAGCAGATCGGCGGCTACGTCATCGTGGAGGCGGCCGATCTGGACGAGGCGGTCGAGTTCGCGGCGGCGTGTCCTTCCACGAACGTGGAAATCCGCCCGATCGTCGAACGCTGAGCCCGCAGAAAGCGATAGACCATGAAATACATGCTGATGATGTACGTCGAGGAGAAGGCCCGGCAGGACGTCGGCCCCGAGCAGGCGCGGCGGGCCGCGGAGGATCACGCCGCCTACGCGGCGATGCTCACAGAACGCGGGGTCCTGATCGACGCCCGCGCCTTCGCCCCCAGCGCCGCCACCCTGGTGGTCCGCGGAAACGACGCCGCCACCGCCGAGAGAACACCCGGCCCGTTCGCGGAGACCCCCGAGCAGTTCGGCGGCTACTACCTCGTACACGCCAGGGACCTCGACCAGGCCATCGAGTTCGCCAAGGCGTGCCCGGAGGACATCGTCGAAGTACGCCCCATCGTGGACGCCACCTGTTGACAGGGGCCCACATGCCCAGCCATCCCGGTGCGGTTGAACGGGCCTACAGGGAGCACTGGGGCCGTATGCTCGCCCGCCTGACCGGCGAGCTGCGCGACCTCGACCTCGCGGAAGACTCCCTGCAGGACGCGTTCGCCTCCGCCGTCGCCACCTGGCCGGCGGCGGGCGAACCGGACAACCCACCGGGATGGCTGCTCACCGCGGCGCGGAGGCGGGCGATCGACCGCCTCCGCCGCGACGCCACGGCCAGGAACCGCCTCCCGCTGCTGATCGTGGACGAGGGCGAGGACCCGGCCCACGACATCGGCGACGAACGCCTGCGCCTGATCTTCACCTGCTGCCACCCGGCCCTGGCCCACGAGGCGCGCGTCGCCCTCACCCTCCGCTGCGTCGGCGGCCTCACGACCAGGGAGATCGCCCGGCTCTTCCTCGTCTCGGAGAGCACCATGGCCGCCCGCCTCACGCGGGCCAAGAAGAAGATCGCCCAGGCGGGAATTCCGTACCGCGTGCCCGAGGGCGGCGAACTCCCCCGCCGCCGCGACGGTGTGCTGGCGGTCGTCTATCTGATCTTCACCGAGGGCTACGCGGCGACCTCGGGCGACCGGCTCATCCGCGACGAACTGGCGGAGGAGGCCATCCGCCTCGGCTCCATCGTGCGCGAACTCATGCCCGGCGACGCCGAGACCGACGCCCTCACGGCCCTCATGATGCTCCACCACGCCCGCCGCGACGCCCGTACCGGCCCGTCCGGCGACCTCGTCACCCTCGCCGAGCAGGACCGCTCCCGGTGGCGCCGGGACGAGATCGCCCGCGCCCTGGCCCTCTTCCGCACCGCGTGGCGCGCCGGCCCCGACGACTTCCCCGGCCCCTACCTCCTCCAGGCCGCCATCGCCGCAGAACACACCGCGGCCCCGAGCGCCGCCGACACCGACTGGTCGTCCATCGCCAAGCTCTACGCCGGCCTCGAACACCTCACCGGCTCCGCCGTGGTCCGCCTGAACCGCGCCGTCGCCGTGGCGGAGGCCGAAGGACCCGAAGCCGGCCTCGCCCTCCTCGCAGGACTGGACGACGCCCTCCCCCACCACCACCTCCTCCCGGCCACCCGCGCCGAACTCCTCCGCCGCCTCGGCCGCACCGACGAGGCCGTGCGCTGGTACGGCAGAGCCCTCGACCTCGTCGGCACCGACCCCGAACGCGACTTCCTACTCTCCCGCCGCGCCGACACGGACCCCTGATCCTCCCGGACAGGTTTTGCATCGAGCGGTGTAGAACGGTTAAGATCTCGGGCATGGCTCGACCGAGGACGTTCGACGAGGGCATTGCCCTCGACACCGCGATGCGTCTCTTCTGGCGCAAGGGATATGAGGCCACCTCGACCCGCGACCTGTGCGAGACGCTCGGCCTCGACCGCAGCAGTGTTTACAACGCCTTCAACAGCAAGCACGAGCTGTTCAAGCGCGCTCTCACCCACTACATCGAGACCACCACCGCCGCGGCGACGGAGATCCTCGACGATCACACCCGCTCCCCCGCCGACCGGATCCGCGCGTTGTTCGGCAGGATCATCGCCGACGAATGGGCCAACCGCCACGAGGACCGAAACCAGGGCTGCCTGACCGTGAACACCACGGTCGAGCTCGCCGGGCGCGACCCCGAGATCGCCGCACTGCTCGACCGCGACCTGCGGCACCGGCTCAGCGCACTGCAGGTGGTCATCGGGGCGGGACGCGCCGCCGGCGACATCACCTCCCGCCGCGACCCGGCCGACCTGGCCAGATATGTCAACTCCGTGATCGCCGGCATCCGCGTGGCCGCCCGGGGCGGCGCCGGACGCGCCGACCTGGAGGCGGTGGCCGAGACCGCCATGGACGCCCTCACTCGCTGAAAACCGACTGAAAACCGACGCCTCCGCGTAGAGGCACGTTCCCATGCGCGCGTTTTACACTGATCGACGCAAAACCCTGGAGTGGGCCTGCCGACGTCCACCGTCATGGGCGAGCAAGACGATCACCGGCCTCACCGTCGCCGCCGCTGCCGCCACCTTGATTGGAGCCCCCGCCCTCCCCTGCACCGACGAGCAGGGCGGCCGCCTCCGCGACGAGGCCCGCGTTTTCGCCTGCCTCGGCCTCTGGTTCGCGTTCGGCACCAACGCTCTGATCATCGGCGCAACCTTCGCCGCCTTCAGCTACCGGTATGCGGGTCAGCGCTCTGGCCTTCAGACCCGGGGCGAAGGCCCGCGCGGGAGGGCCGCCAGGCCTGAGCGCGCCTGATGGTCAGCGTTCATCCTGCGTCTGCTCGGCGGCTTCGGCGAGCGGCACCGGCACTACGGCGGCAATCCTGCGGCCCCGGTTGGTGATATAGGTGATGCGCCCCCGGACAGCGGCCTCGTTGAGGACCTCGGCGAACAGCTTGCGAGCGTCGGCGACGCTCATCTCCTCGGACTCCACACAGGCCAGTGTACGCGGACGCACTTTCATGTACGCGGATGTACAATTGATCTGTGCAGCTCCGGTACAACTTCCGCCTCTACCCGACGCCTGGCCGGCGTCAAGCGCTGGCCCGCGCGTTCGGGTGCGCCCGTGCGGTGTTCAACGACGCACTGCGCATGAGGCGGGACGCCCACGCGGGCGGTCTGCCGTACCTCTCAGACGGGGAGCTGTCCAAGCGAGTCATCACCGTGGCGAAGAAGACACCGGAACGGGCCTGGCTGGCCGAGGTGTCCGCCGTGGTGCTGCAGCAGGCGCTCGCCGATCTGAGCACCGCCTACCGGAACTTCTTCAACTCGGTGTCCGGCAAGCGGAAAGGACCGAAGGTCGCCCCGCCCCGGTTCCGGTCCCGCAAGGACAGCCGACAGTCGATCCGCTTCACCAGGAACGCCCGATTCCAGATCACGGCAGGCGGGGGGCTGCACCTGCCGAAGATCGGGGCTATGCGGGTTCGCTGGTCCAGGGACCTGCCGTCGGAGCCGTCGAGCGTGACCGTGATCAAGGACGCATCCGGCCGGTACTTCGCCTCCTTCGTCGTCGAAACCGGTGAGGAGCCGCTGCCGGAGACGGGCGGCGAGGTCGGCATCGACCTGGGCCTGACCCACTTCGCGGTCCTGTCGAACGGCCGGAAGATCGACAACCCCAGGTTTCTGCGCCGCTACGAACGCCGGCTGAAAAAGGCGCAGAGGGCGCTGTCCCGGAAAGAGAAGGGCTCGGCCAACCGCAGCAAGGCCGTCGCCCGTGCGGCCAGGGCGCACGCCCGCGTGGCGGACGCGCGGCGGGACCACCACCACAGGCTGTCTACAGCGATCATCCGCGACAACT
>NZ_BOOW01000038.1 GCF_016863435.1 Sinosporangium siamense | reverse complement strand
GGCGGGGGCTCCGCCACCCGCACCCCCATCGCTGTGGTTACTCTTCGTTGGGGACTGGGGTGGAAGGTGCCTCGGTTCGCTCAACTTGACGCCTCTGCCGGTGGCGGCTTCCCCTCCCGGTGGGCGGCTTGTGACGGCGGGAAAGAGGGCGGGGTTCGCTTGTCGGCGACGGGGCTTGGTTTAGTGGGGGGACTGTGCGGCTTCTGGGGCCTGTCGTTTTTCTCGGCGGATCGAGCCGGGGGTTCGGCCGATGATGCGGGTGAAGGCTCGGTTGAAGGCCGCCTCGGACTGGTAGCCGAGTTCGGTGGCCAGTTGGGCCGCTGTGACGCTCTCCTCGATTAGTCTGGATCGGGCGAGGTTCATGCGCCAGCGGGTGAGATAGGTGATGGGGGCTTCCCCGACTAGTGTGGTGAAGCGTGCGCTGAACGCGGATCTTGACATTGTCGCGGTGCGTGCGAGCCGTTCGAGGTCCCATTCGTGGCCGGGGTCGGCGTGGATCAGCTCGAGTGTGCGGCCGATTCTTTCGTCCTGGAGTGCTCGGAGCCATCCGGTGCTGGTTTTGGGGACGGCGGCGAGCCAGACGCGGATGGCCTGGACGACGAGGATGTCGGCGAGGCGGGTTGCGACGGCTTCTCCGCCGGGCTGGGGGTGCGAGAGTTCGCTCGCCATGAGGCGCAAGGTGTCGCGGATCGCCGAGGCTGCTGAAACGGTGTCGCCGCCGACGAACAGGATTGCGGGAAGCGCGCGCATTAGCTCGGCGGCCGCTGGGTCGTCGAAGGACACTACGCCGCAGATTAGCTGCGCCGTGCGACCGGCTCCGCCGTACTGGAGCATGGAGTAGTGCTCGCTCAAATATCGCTGCGGGAGCAGGTCGACCCGTGAGGCGGGTCCGGCTTCCGGTGCGCTGAGCAGTTCGTGGCCCCTCCCGTGAGGAACCAGTGCGAGGTCGCCGGCGCGTAATTCAACTGGTTCGGAGTCGGGCAGACGTAGCCAGCACGATCCTGCGGTGAGGACATGGAAGCTGACCGAGTCGGCGATGGCGGGCATCTCCAGGGCCCATGGCTCCCGGAGTTCGGCGTGGCAGTAGAACGTGCTGCGCATCCGAAGCGTGTGCAGGATGCGAGTGAGCCTGTCCTGGCTTCCAGTGCCTGGCGCCTTTTGCATCCTGCAATCGTGCCACACCATCGGCATAATCATCCGCTACGGCTGGACGAATGAGCAAGAACAATGGTCTTTCAGTCATGGAATTACCTGGTGATGCCATCTAGCGTCGGTTCTACAGGCAATCGACTAGATCGAAGGAAGCATCATGTACGTCATCGCCGGGGCAACGGGTCGTGTCGGGTCGGCCACCGCCAAGAGTCTTCTCGCTGCGGGAGCCAAGGTCCGCGTGCTCACCCGCCGCCACACGGACGCGGAGCGTTGGGCGGCTTTGGGAGTTGAGGCGCGCGTGGTTTCCCTCGATGACCGGGTGATGCTGGGCGGGGCGCTTGAGGGGTGTGCGGGTTTTTTCACGCTGCTGCCGTTCGACTTGAACGTCGATGACCTCGACGCGCACGCCGACAGGCTCATCGGCTCGATCGCGGGTGCGGTCGCCGACCAGCGTGTTCCGCACGTTGTGATGCTTTCCTCGGGCGGGGCCGATCTCGCCGAGGGTACCGGCCCGATCGCGGGACTGCATCGGCTTGAGCAAGCACTTCTGGGCGCTGGAACCACGCTCACGGCTCTGCGCTCGGGGCACTTCCAGGAGAAGGTCGCCGATGTCATCGATATCGCTCGCTCCAGTGGCGTCTACCCGGTGTTCGCCGCCTCGGCGGATATCCCGCATTCAATGGTCGCCACGGTCGACATCGGAGCCGTCGCCGCCCAGGCTCTCCAGTCGCCACCCGCATCCAGTGAATCGGTGGACATCATCGGTCCTGCCTACTCTGAGAGGGCGGTCGCGGCGGTGCTTGGTGACGCGCTCGGACGGGAACTTCAGGTCACCACCCTCCCCGAGGATGCCTGGTCGGGCGCGCTCGTGGGCGCGGGATTCCGGCCGTACGTCGCCGAGAGTCTGGCCGAGCTCTATCGAGCCGACGAGGGAGGGCTGCTGGCCCCGCGTGGTGACCGGAGCGTGAGAGTGGACACCGGTATCGAGACCACCATCCGCCGGATTCTCGCTTCTTGATTGTGGGTGAACACCGTGGCTTTCTCGATCCTCGATACCCTGCTCGTAGTTGCGGTCGCTGCCAATGGGTTGCTGGCTGGGTTGTTCTTCTCGTTCACTTGTGCGATCGCTCCCGCTTTCCGGCGTGTCGATGACCGTGTCTACGTTCAGGCGTTCCGGGCGATCAACGCCGCGATCCTGAATGGGTGGTTCCTGTTCGTCTTCTTCGCGGCGCCCTTGGCCGCCGTTGTGGGTGCCGTGCTCGGTCTCGGACACGAGACATCGCTGCCCTGGCTGATTGCCGGTGCGGTGTGCTCAGCGTTGACATTCGGGATTACGGCAGCCGCGAACGTGCCCTTGAATCGTGGACTTGATCAAGCCCCTGTCGGCACAGAGGCTCAGTCTCGGGTGGCACGTCAACGCTTCGAGAACCGCTGGAATCTTTGGAATCTCGCCCGCACCATAACCAGCAGCGGTGCGCTCACGCTTCTCGCCATTGCGGTGACCTTGTAGCCACCTGTTCCAGGTGACGCGGGCCGGCGATTGGTGAGGGGCCGGGGAGTTGCATGGTCGGGTCAACGGCGACATCGCGACACAAGCTCTTGCTCACTGATCCTGGACCGGGCGCGCGGTACATCGTCCGGTCGGTCCGGTTGCCTATGGCTGCTTGAGAGTCATCGTCGTCAGGGACGACTCAGCGATTCCGCCCGATGTCGTTCGAAGAGGTGTGCCATCCGTTATCCGTTGCTTGGATGATCTTGTGAACGGATCGACTGAGCACTGGAGTCCTCAAGGGTGGCCAGCAGTTGCATCTCGTCCGTGATCGGATTCGGAAGATCGGTTCCCATGTCCGGCCGTGCCCGCAGGCCGTCGAGGATGAGATGCAGGTAGCGCCGCCACAGGTTCGGGTGCCCGGTGTGCTCGCTGATCGCGGCCACCATCAACTGGATCATCGGCAGATCCCAAGGCTGCGTGTCCGGTCGCAGAGCGCCCTCATCCTTGGCTCGCTGCAGCAGTCTGTCCGCCGCAGGGGCGACACGGCTCATGACCTGGTCGCGGCGTTGCGGGCCCCGGCCCGTGCCGAGCATCACCTCACGTAGACCGCGGTCGAAGGCCTGTAGCTCACACACCCTTTCCAGGGTGCTTGACAGCGCGCTCCAGGCGTCCTTGCCGGGGATGGTCTCGCGCAGTATCGCCTCGACGTTGTCGATCATGTCTTCGAAGAGGGCGTCAACAAGCTCCTCCTTGTTGGCGAAGCGCCGATAGACCGTGCCCACGCCGACGCCCGCGTGCTCGGCGACGTCGTCCAGAGTGGCCCGTACCCCCTGTTCGCGGAACACCTCGCGCGCCGCCGCAATGATCTTGCGTCGGTTGAGCTCGGCATCTCGCCGCAGCTTCCCCCGCCGCTCCCCGCCTGGCGCCGACATGCGCACCTCACTTTCTCCAGCCCGCACCAGCCTCGTTGCCGGCTGCCAAGAACCGCTGCTCCATGCTAAGTGCCCCTAAGGCGGGATCCCGAGGCGACCATAAACGGAGGCTTTATCTCCGCATGGCTACAGTCATAAGTGGAGAAGATATCTCCGCTATATGGGAAGGACGTTGAGCCATGCCGCGCAAGAAGATCATTTCCGGGGTCGCCCTCCTATCCATCGCCCTCAGCGCTTGTTCGCCTGGCTCTGGCGACGCCGGCGCCGTCGTCGCCCCCGCGACGGGGAACACCGCCTCCTGTCCCGCCCCATTGGCCGCGCCGCCCGGACGGGGCCCCAGCGGCGCGCCGACCACCGCTCCGGGCGGCGGTTCTGAGCGTCCCGCTATCTCGATCGCCACAACCATCAAGCCCTCTGACACCAGCACCAGCACCGTGATCAAAGCCGACGGACCGCAGATGCAATGCGACAGCACCGAGATCACCACGACGAAGGACGTTGTCTACGCCAAGCCCGACGACAACGGTCGGTTGGCGCTGAAGATGGACATACTCACCCCCAGCACCCAGGGCATGCGGCCGCTCGTGGTGTACCTGTCCGGCGGCGGATTCATGATGTCCACCAAGGAAGCCGCCCTAGATCAGCGCACTTACATCGCCCAGCGGGGTTACACCGTGGCCAGCATCCAATACCGGACATCGACCACCGGGGGCAGATACACCGACGGCGTCTCCGACGTGAAATCAGCCATCCGCTACCTGCGCGCCCATGCCGACATGTACGGCATCGACCCGGCCAAGGTAGCTGTCTGGGGCGAATCAGCCGGCGGATACCTGGCCGCCATGACCGGAACAACCAACGGAGTCAAAACCTTCGAACGCGGCGACAACCTGGACCAGAGCAGCGACGTACAGGCCGTCGTCGACAAGTTCGGTGCCTCCGACCTGACCAAACTCGGCGAAGACTTCGACCAGGCCGCCAAAGAGGCATCGGTGGCCCCCGGCAACAACCTGGCCCAGTACGTCTTCGGCACCGGCACCACCAAGTCGATCCTCGACAACCCCAAAACGGCCGCAGCCGCTAACCCAATCACGTACATCGACGGCACCGAGCCCGCCTTCCTCCTTCTTCACGGCAGCGCCGACCACCTGATCTCCCCGTCCCAAACCCTGCGCCTGCACGAGGCACTTCGGGCCAAGGGCGTCGACAGCACCCGCCTAGTGCTCGAAAACGCCGACCACGGCGACCTGGCGTTCATGGGCAATCCCGCAGTGGGCAAGCCCTGGACCAGCCAGCAAGTCATGGACGCCCTGACCACATTCCTCGACAAGCAACTGAAGAGCTGATCGGACATTGAATTCGAGCAGGAGGCATGTATACAGGAGGTCAAGACCGTGAGCCTTCATGGGGCCATCCCCGGTTACGCCCACATGATCCGCTGATTTCGTTTCTCGGTATACGGGGTTGGGACGGATCACTGTCGCCCCGCTTGCTCGGTGCTCGCGCCTCCGGCCCGCGCTTCACGCTAGGCCGCCGCCGGCATGAAGTGGCTGATCAAGGATGTTGGCTTGCGACGAGTCTGGAGTCGCGGTCCCCGAGTCGGTGACTCGGGACTGTCGTACGGCTTTCGCCGGGGCGTCGTAGGGTGGCGCTCTCAGGGTGAAAGGATCATTGTGTCGCAGGCCTCCCGGTTATCCTGGTCGGCGCTGTTGGTGTGGGGGGTGGCCGCGGCTGTCGCGGCGTTGCCGACCTGGGAGTTCTGGCGCGAGCGGCTTGAGGCTGAGGAGATCGCCCGGACCTTTGAAGCGTCTGGCGACATCTACGGGATGGTGTGTCAGTACAACGCTGGAACGACACTGTCGCCGCTTGCTCCGCTACGTCGTGATCTTGAAGTGGTCATGGAGATCACGGGGGGTGGGCGGTTCCGGCCTTCGTGGTTCTTCTCGGTCTTCTTGTGTGTTTGGGGCGCAGAGATCCCGGCTTGACAGGTCGGCGGGTGGCGGGGCTTCTCGTCTTGAGCGCGGTCATCAACCCGCTCGTCTCGTTGCATAACGAGCGGTCGGGTTGCAGCAACACGATCTCGCTGTTCAGTGCCGACTGGTTCAGAGGGGCGGTCGGTGGTTGGGGGATCAGCCAGGTGCTTTACCTGGTGGCGGCGGGGCTGGTGTTCGCCGCTTCGAGGGCGATGTCGTCCGTCGCTGCGGGGGAGGCGGGCGAGTCGCAGGCCGGTACGGTGTGGCGGCGGCCGGCGGCGGCACTGGTTGACTATTTGATCTTTGCTACGGTCTTCGGTGCTGTCGTGTGGGTGGCCTGGCCTTTGATCGACGTCAGCCTTTCGGTTCGCATGGGAGCCGGACTTCTGGAGCGGGCCGAGTGGGACATGTTCCGGGGTAGCGTGCGGCCTGCGGAGTTGGCCACCTTGGCGGGGCTGTTTCTCTATTTCTGGGTGCAGCACGCTCTGTGGGGGCGGACTCTCGGCAAGCGACTGCTGGGCATTCGTGTCATCGCTGCGCACACGGGTGGACGGCTGGGCGTGGGCAGGGCCGTGCTTCGTACGCTGACCTTCCCCCTTCTCGTCTTAGTCCCCGACGTCGGGTTGTGGTGTCTCCTGGTGAGCGGGTTGTGGATGCTCCTCGATGCGGAAGGCCGTGTTCTTCATGACCGCTTTCTGGGGGCCGCGGTGGTTCGCGATCGTGTACGGGATGCCCAGCCTCAGGTCTGACCTGACATCATCTGCGTGATCTTGGTTGTGTGGGTGTCGGCCACCCCTCTGGTCCGCTGTGGACAGCCTGGATCGGGGGGATTTCGTAGCACTCGTTTGTCCGGCCGGTTATGGAGCTTCTTCGGGAGCTGTCTCGGCTGTCGGGTGCCGAGGTGAGCAGGATTGTGCAAGGGTTCGCGAGTTTTGGGCTCACCTTCGCCTTCCCCGGCCTGCTTACATGGCCTTTCACCGGCTATCCACCTGCGCTGTGGCCCTGGGGGAGAAAGGTGTGGCGTTGAACGAGGACACCCATAGTGAGATTTTGCTCCACGTCAACGGCGTGAAGCATTGTTTGAGTGTGGACAACCGTACGACTCTGCTCGATGCGTTGCGGGAGCGGGTTGGCCACACCGGGACGAAGAAGGGCTGTGACCACGGGCAGTGTGGCGCGTGCACGGTGCTGTGTGATGGCAGGCGTGTTGTGTCGTGTCTGATGTTGGCGGTTGCCGCCGAGGGGGCCGAGGTTACGACAGTCGAGGGGCTTGGCGGGGACGGGGAGCTGCTGCCGATACAGCAGGAGTTCGTGCGGCTCGATGGTTTTCAATGTGGATATTGCACGTCGGGGCAGATCTGCTCGGCCGTCGGGATGCTGGCGGAGTATGCGGAGGGGTGGCCGAGTGCAGTCACCGCCCCTGGTTCTGAGCCGGTGTTGGACGCGGTGGAGGTGCGGGAGCGGATGAGCGGGAATCTGTGCCGCTGCGGTGCGTACCCGTCGATTGTGCGGGCGGTGCTGGAGACGGCGGCTCGTGGGGAGGTGACGGGGTGAGGGAGTTTGCCTATCAGCGTGTGACGCAGGTTCGTGAGGCGCTCACCCTGGTTGCCGAGAACGACGGGTCACGGTATCTCGCCGGTGGGACGAACCTTGTCGATTTGATGAAGTGCGGGGTTGAGGCGCCCACGCGGCTGGTGGATGTGCGGTCTCTTCCGCTTGGTGGTGTGCGTGAGGGGGCGGATGGTGGGTTGGTCATCGGTGCTACGACGACCAACAGTGATGTCGCGGCCCATCCTGAGGTGCGGCGTCGGTTTCCGGCGTTGAGTCAGGCGGTGCTGGCAGGAGCGTCGGGTCAGTTGCGGAACATGGCCACGGTGGGGGGCAACCTGCTGCAGCGGACGCGGTGTGCTTATTTCGCCGATCCCTCGCAGGCTTGCAATAAGCGGGTTCCGGGCACTGGTTGTTCCGCCGTCGACGGGGCGCATCACAATCACGCCGTCTTCGGCTGGTCCCGTCACTGTGTGGCCACTCATCCGTCGGACATGGCGGTGGCGTTGGCTGCGTTCGATGCCGTAGTGCATTACGAGACGCTTGACGGGGGCGGCGAGATTCCGCTGTCGGAGTTCTATCCGCCTGTGGGGGACACGCCTCAGCAGGAGACGGTGCTGCCTTCGGGGGCTTTGATCACAGCGGTCAGTCTGCCGAAAGCCGCTCTTTCGCCGTGGTCGCGTTATCGGAAGGTGCGCGACCGGGCTTCTTACGCCTTTGCCAACGTGTCCATCGCGGCCGACCTGGGTGTTCACGACGGGGTGGTGCGGGATGTGCGGATCGCTCTAGGTGGGGTCGCTTCCCAGCCTTGGCGTGCTCGAAGTGCTGAGGCGTTCCTGCGGGGAGGGCCTGCCTCCTTTGGAACGGTTCCGGGCGGCGGCTGACTCCGAACTGTCCGGGGCGGAGCCGTTGCCGGGCAATGGATACAAGGTGACGTTGGTGCGCAATCTCATTGTGGCGGTTCTTGGCGAACTCGCCGAGCTGCACTCTGTCCGGAACGAGGGCACCGCATGAGTGGCGCCGCTCCTGCTGTCGGGGTCGCGCGGCCTCGGGTCGAAGGGCCGGCCAAGGTCACCGGTCGTGCGCGTTATGCAGCTGACGTGCCGATGGCGGACCTGGCTTTCGGGATTGTGGTCGTGTCCACCGTGACCCGGGGACGCATCCGCGACATCGACGTTGCGGCTGTTCAGGATATGCCAGGTGTGCTGGGCGTGATCGACCATAGGAATGCGCCTCGCCTCAACCCGGACGCGGGGCATTTCTTTGGCCCGGACGGCGGCTTGCAGCTGCTGCAGGACGATGTGATTCCCCACGCCGGCCGGCCTGTCGCGCTCGTGGTGGCGGAGACGCTGGAGCAGGCTCGGGCGGCGGCTGAGGCGTTGCCGGTGACCTATGAGGTGCTTCCGCACGACACCGACTTTTCCGCTGACCATCCGGCCGGCAGAGCGGCGATGGCGCTTTTCGACGGGCCGGTGGACGTCGGTGACGTGGACAGGGAATTGGCCGCGTCCGCGGTTGTGGTCCGCGAGCGGTATTTCACGCCCGAGGAGCACTGCAGTGCTATGGAGCCGCACTCGGCGACCGCCTGGTGGGAGGGGGAGCGGCTGCAGGCCGTCGACTCCAATCAGGGGCCGTTCTTTATCGCCACGGTCGTGGCTACGTTGTTCTCCTTGCCCCTAGAGCAGGTGCGAATCCGCACCGAGCATGTCGGCGGTGGTTTCGGGTCCAAGGGGTTGTGTGGTCCGCAGTTGGTGTTGGCTGTGATGGGCGCGATGCACTTCGCACGGCCTGTGCGCGTCACGCTGAGCCGCAACCAGGTGTTCCTGACGACCGCGATGAGGCCGGCGATCGAGCAAATGGTGCGCATCGGTGCCGATGACGACGGCCGATTGCGGGCGATCCACCATGAGGCGGCGTTTGAGCTCTCACCCCTGGCGGAGTACATCGAAGGGTGCACCGAGCTCACAAAGACGCTCTACGCGACACCGGCACTCCGTACTCGCCTCACCGCGGTCCCGCTCGACATCCTGCCGCCCTACTCGATGCGGGGGCCCGGCGCGGCACCGGGCTCGTTCGCGCTGGAGTGTGCCATGGACGAGGTGGCGGAGCGGCTGGGCATCGACCCACTCGAACTTCGCCTGCGTAACGAGCCGACCGTCGGTCCCGCGTCCGGCCTGCCGTTCAGCACCCGCAATCTTGTCGCGTGCCTGCGGGAAGGGGCGCGCAGGTTTGGCTGGGCCAGCCGTGATCATCGCCCGAGGATGCGACGGGAAGGACCTCTGCTTGTCGGCACGGGGCTGGCCGCCACGTCCTTCAGCGTCGGGGCGTTCCCATCAACTGCCTCGATTACGGCAGAGCCGGATGGCACTTTCACCGTAGTCGTCAACGCCACCGATCTTGGTACTGGCGCACGCACCGCGCTGACCGCGATCGCGGCCGATGCGCTGGCGGTCGGCGCCGAAAAGGTCCGGCTTCGGATTTCGGACAGTGATTTCGGTCCGGCGTGGAGTGCGGGCGGATCTCGGGGGACCACGTCCTGGGCTTGGGCGATCACTGAGGCTGCGGCGAAGTTGCGTAGCTCAGGGGACCAGGGGACGGTCACGGTTGACACCGCGCAACTTCTCAACGATCTGCCGTCCAGGGAACGCCACTCCTACAGTGCCGTGTTCGCCGAGGTGACCGTCGATCCGGCGACCGGTGAAGTGCGGGTGCGGCGGTTGCTCGGGATGTTCGCCGTGGGCCGGGTGGTCAATCCGCTCATGGCTCGCAGTCAGGTCATTGGGGGAATGATCGGGGGACTGTCCATGGCGTTGCACGAAGAGGGCGTACGCGATCCTGTCTCAGGCCGACACATCAACGCGGACTTCGCCGGCTACCACATCTCCGCACACGCCGATGTGCCCGATATCGAAGCTGATTTCGTGCCGGACTATGAACCAGGCATTCCAATGGGTATTAAGGGTGCTGGTGAGATCGGCAACGTCGGCACCCCAGCCGCGATCGCCAACGCCGTATGGCACGCCACCGGATCTCGCCAACGTGCACTCCCGATTCGTCCCGATCGCGTCATAGAGGAGCACCCTCTGCAGTGAGCTGCGAACAACGGCACGGTGGATCGATCCGTAGCGCGACCTGCCCGCACTCTCGGCCTTGCCCTGGCGATATCGGGGTGCCGGTGTGAGGTGCCCACACCACATTCCCCATCTGCTCGAGGAGATCCGCGGCATTATCGCCACCCATGCCCGGCCTGACATGACGACGCCGATCGCGGGGCTGCGGGCCTCCAAGGTCGAAACGGAGGAAGAGCATCACTCACTGACCGAGCCGCTCCTGGTCGTCATGGCCCAAGGCGGCAAACGAATCCTTCTCAGCGATCAGGTCTTTGAGTATCGGGCGGGGCACTGTCTCGTAGTCACCGCCAACCTGCCCATTACCGGCAATTTTCTCGACGCCAGCCCCCAGCTCCCATCTCTGGCGATGGCGATCGTGCTGCGGCCGACCGCCATCGCCGCGCTTCTGCCGGAGATCCCGCCCAGGAGATGGTCCCGCTCGCCGGACGCTCAGTCCGTGATCGCGACCAGTGAGGCCGAAGCGGAACTGCTGGACGCGGTGGCCCGGATGTTACGGCTGCTCGATCACCCCGCGGACGCGCCGGTCCTCGCCCCAATGATCGAACGCGAGATCCTCTGGCGGCTGCTCACCGGACCCCATGGCGACATGATCCGCCAGATCGGCCTGGCCGACAGCGGTCTGTCCCACGTCAACCGGGCAATCCAGTGGATCCGCACTAACTACGCAGAACCCTTCCGGATCTCCGATCTCGCGCGGTTGGCCGGTATGAGCTCCTCCGCCTTCCACCGGCGTTTCCGTGCCATCACAACCTTGAGCCCACTGCAGTATCAGAAACGTATCCGTTTGCAGGAAGCCCGCTCGTTGCTGGTCGCCCGTGCGGGAGACGTCGTCGGCGTCGCACATCTCGTCGGCTACGACAGCCCGTCGCAGTTCAACCGCGAATATCGCCGCCTGTTCGGCGCTCCACCCGGCCAGGACGCCGCACGTATTCGCGCGAATCCCGAATTGTACTGAATCAGCTCAATATCGCGATCTTGCTGGGAGATGTCGGGTCTCAGGAGGTCAGGATGTCTGTGTACGGCGAAGCACCCTGGACGTCGTGCGTCGACGCCATGGGCACCGGCCCGCGCATCGGGCTGAGCAGCCGCTTGTCACCCCTGCGGACCCTGCCTTCTGGGCGGACTGTGCTGCGTCGTGGAGTAGACCTCGGGTCCTCCGCTCCGTCACTACAAGCAGCTCACCCTCGCCGGCGGCGAGACGGTCGACCTGGCCAAGGTACCTGCTCCGTCACTACAAGCAGTTCACCCCCCGGTGGCAGCGTCGCGGCACTGTTGTCCTTTTGGCGTACGTTCGCACACGAACGCCTCAGTCGGCTCTGTTCGCCGCGCACTTCAGACGATCCCACCGGACTGGACGGGAAACGTCATGGATCACGACGCGCTTGCGCGCACATCTCCGTTTTTAACGTGACGAGAGATGAGCTCACGTAACATATCGGGATCCTTGAGGTGATCGCGGGTCAACTTGATCTCTCTCCCGTCGTTCGCCCGTACAGTGGCAGCGACATCCCTATTGTGCCGACGCGCGTGTCGCCAAGCGCTGTAGGCCGCGAAGGCAACGTTCGCCACGCTGCCACCGGCAAGTAAGAGGACGATCGCTTCGCCTGCTTCCATGGCAGACCCCTATCTGAACTCTGAAAGAATGGTGCAGGACGCGCTTGTGATGACAGCTCCCAGGAACATGTAAATGGACAGGCTGACGTAGTGATCCAGGGGATTCGGATAGGCGGGTTTGCCGCCGTATGCGCCGGCGCAGCATATGGCCAGCAACACCGAGAGCGAGACGGCGGTGGATGTCGACAGCTGCATGTAAGGGTTGCCGGTGCGAGGGCCGGCGTTCTTGAGCTCGAAGTAGAGCTCGCCGATGCCCGCCGCGATGATTCCCGTTGACACCAGATACAACTCGCCTGTGCCGAACAGTGCTACCTGGGATATTTGCTTGCCGCTGGAATAGAGAATGAAAGCATTGATAATTATCGGGCTCAGGCCGACCAGCAGGCTTACGATAAGCCATTTTATCAATTTGGCTACGACGCGATGCGTCAGAGAGTGCGAGTAGGACTCGCTCTGAGAGCCGGCCGAGAGGGATGACTGCTGCGCAGGCGGTGAGGCAGAAGTCACGTCGGTCATGAGGTCATCTCCACGGCAGCCCGGCTTCTCTATCATCCTCTATGGTCGTGGCTACCTGTCAAGATACGTCATAGTTCGGTAGTTCGGCGGCTGGAGCTGTGGAATCTTCCGCTGTCTGCGCCATCGTAATACTGGCGAATGGCCCGGGCTTAAAACAATGTTTTGGCCTGCACTATATTGAGCGAGTACGAGTGCCGCCGGGCTGGGCAGCTCGAAGGGGCAACGGGCCGACAAGCCCGGAAAAATGATGATCTCTGCTGCGGCTACGGGGTCACCCGCTGACCAGGGTCTTTAAGGTGGGAAATCTTCCCTCCCTCCTATCCGGGAGCAGGATGGAGGGTGTTGACGCTGTCAGATGTGATCTTGTGTGAGGGGTGGCAATGAAACGGAATACGGTCATTGACTTCGCCTGGAAGGTGGTCGAGGTGCTCAGAAGCTTGACCTATCAGATCATCCACGGCGAGCGGATTCAGAGAACCTGGTGTGGTGTCTTCACCCGCGGCGCCGGGCCTGCTTCCTGGGCGATCCTCGTGCCTACGTGGACTAACTTATCGATTGCCGGGGAACTGCGGGTGTCATTGCGTTACGGGAGAAACCTGATCCCGGGTGGGTGAATCACGTCTAGCGGTCATTGCGGCGTTGCTGCTTGCCAAGTGCGCGCAGAATCTGCGGTTTTGCGGGCGCCGCCTCGACGACGAGCGATGGGCGATGGGCGGATCGTCTACTCCGGTCTCGACTCTGCTTGATGGTGCGCAGCAGGGAGCTCTGGAGCGAAATCGGATCGGGCTCGTCACGTCTGAGCTGGCCGCCCGCAGGGAGCGTGGGGCCCGTTCGATCTTCAGCGGGCCATGCCGGTGCATCCGATCGCTTGCAGCTCCCCCAAGGTTGCCGCCGGAAGAGGAGGGACCGGCCTGTAGGTGCTTCCGCTTCGTATAGTTCGGCTACGTACTATCTGACGTGGAAGCAGTCCTGAGGGGAGTAGACGTGCGTACGTTGATCACTGGTGTTCGGGTCTTCGATGGTGAGCGCACCCTGCCGAGGGCGGATGTGCTGATCGTCGATGACCTGATCGTTGAGCCCGATGGCCGCCCTGTGGACACAGAGGTCAACGGTGCCGGTAAGACCCTGATACCTGGACTGATCGACGTCTCACACCCACGTGTCGGACGGCATGCTCGCGCAAGCCCTGACCTTCGGGGTGACTACCGAGCTCGACATGTTCTGCCTTCCCGGCAATCTAGCCCGGCAGCGTGCACTGGCCGCGGCGCGGGACGATGTGGCTGACCTGCGGAGTGCGGGGGTGCTGGCCACCGCACCAGGCGGGCATCCCAGTCAGATCGTGGGCGCTGAGAGCGAGGCACTGGCCTGGTTGGGGGACGCGGTTGGTCCGTTTGAGACGGTCGCGGACGTCGGGCAGGCGAAAGCGTTCGTGGAGGCGCGGCTGGCCGAGGGGAGTGAATATCTCAACATTGTGGTCGACAACGGGTGCACCGCAGGGCTGGATCTACCGGTCATGGCGCCCGACGTCGTAGCGGCCTTGGTTGAGGCGGGGCACGCGGCCGGGCTGACGACCATCGCGCATGTGGCGACGGCGCGCGATATCGTCGTCGCGCTGGACGCGGGGATCGACGGTCTGGCACATGTGTTCCATCACAGTGAGCCGGGGGATCCGTCCGTGTCGCCGATCCGGGGCGTCTGTTGATCCGTGCTTAACTCAAAATAGCTGCGGATTCGCCGGCCAAGGGGACGGCGAGGGTCGGCTCAAGTGATCGGCCGATCCAGGGCGTCCGTTGACCTGTGCTTAGCTCCATGCGCCCAGGAGGTCGCGCAAGATCCGGTCGAGTGTGGTGGTGTCCTGCGCTGACAGGGCCGCTTCGAGTCTGGCGAGGTTTGCCGCGTGTTCAGTGAGCGTCTCGTCGATCACTTTGCGGCCTTTGCGGGTGAGGACGATCTGGAAGCTGCGCCGATCGGCCGGGTCCAGTTTCCGTTCGACCAGTTCGGCCTGCTCCAGGCGGTCGAGCCGGTTGGTCATGCCGGCTCGCGACATCATCAGGGCCGTCGACAGCTCGGAGGGGATCATCGTGTACGGCGGGCCCGACCGGCGTAGCGCCGACAGCACGTCGAACTCCCCGGGCCGCAGACCGTGTCGGCGGAAGACCTCCTCGACCGCTGCTTCGATCAAGCGTGTCGCCCGTGCCATGCGCGCGAAAGCGCCCATGGGGGAGAGATCTAGATCGGGGCGCTCACGCCGCCACTGGTCGAGAATCGCATCGACCGCGTCACCCATCCCGCCATCATATTTGCTGCGAGATAATTAGATCCTCAACTATCTCGGTGCGAAGTGAGGTCTTCGACTGCCACAAGAGTCTGCGCGGTATGCGGTGTGGTGACCGGCTGGCCGTCTCCAGGGTGGCGGTGGCGTCCGGCGGGCGATCTGTGGTGCTGGTGATTGGCCGGCGGTGGTGGTTGGGCGCCGGTCCGCAGTGTGATGGGGACCGGCCAGCGGCCTCCAGGGCGATGGTGGCGTGCGGGCGGCGGTCCGCTCTGGGATCGTGATCGGTCTGCGGTGTGGGGTCACCGTCTGGCGGTCTCCAGGGCGGTGGTGGTGTCCGGAAGTCGATCTGTGGTGCTGGTGATTGGCCGGCGGTGGTGGTTGGGCGCCGGTCCGCAGTGTGATGGGGACCGGCCAGCGGCCTCCAGGGCGACGGGGGTGTGCGGGCGGTGGTCCGCGCTGGGATGGTGATCGGTCGGCAGTGGTCTGCGGTGTGGGGTCACCGTCTGGCGGTCTCCGGGGCGGTCTCCGGGGCGCTGGTGGCGTCCGAGGAGCGGCCTCCAGGGCGACGGTGGCGTGCAGGTGGTGGTCCGCGGCATGACTCGGCCGACGGTGGTCTGCGGGCGGCGGTCCGCAGTGTGGCGCTCACCGGCCGGCGACCTCCAGGCCGGCGACCTCCAGGACGGCGATGGCGTTCGGAGGCAATCTGCGGTGTGAGTGCCTGCCGCCTCGGAGGCGGCGACGGTGGCTGTACGGCGGTCCACGCGCCATGGCCATGGTCCATCCTGCGGGCACGGTCGTGGCCGAGGGCCGAGGGCCGAGGGCCGAGGGAGCGTGCGACGAGCCAGTGGGCGTGGCCGATCACCAAGCGTGTCCGGCCACCGGTAGGCCGGTCCCAGCCCATGGCAAGAGTAGTCGGCCGGTGGAGCGTCGTCGTTTGATGCTCTACGGCAGGTGAGGCCACCGGTTCAATGAATTGTCCTGCTCCATTGGCGACATCAGCTCGCGGAAGCTGACAAATGCTGACTCGTCCTCTGCACCCGCAGGAGCATGGTGGTTTCGTGGTCGCGACGGATACCCGCCAAGTGTGGGTACGGTTTGACCGGGCTTGGCCGTACATTTCTGATGGCGTTATCCGCAGTGAGCGGGCAGGTGGCCTCAAGTCGGTGCTGGGGTTGAGATGGCGTGGGCGGATTGCGAGAACTCACGCTGGGCCCACGCAGGGTTCGTGAAGTGACGTGTCGAAGGTCGTTATTTCGGTATTTATCGCCACCTCGTTTGAGACCTAGCGAGGCGCAGCAGAGTCGGCGTGCAAATCACCATCTACCTGGGAGAACCTCGCCCTACCCGCCCTCCCAGGGGCCCGCTGGGGGTGGCTTAGGGGTTTTCCTGGACTCTCTCTGACTCAATTATCTCGCTGCGTGGCCTGAGTGAAGGTTTTGCATGTTGTTGAGGAAGAGGAGGTGAGCACCGATGGCAGCACCCATCGGTGTGGGGCTTTGCGCTGATTGTCGGCAATTGAGCTAACCGAAGAGCCAGCGAGACCCCCGACCGGAGCTGACACGCTTATGCGGATTCCGTAGCCATATGTCTACCCGACGTGCTGACTAGCGGGTTATGTGGCCTTGAGGGGGAAGACGCATGAACGACGGCATGACAATTGTCATGGTCGGCCGTCCCGTCGGGGTCACGATTGAGTAACGGCATCGGGATGCATCCCAACTGACGCCGTACACATCTTTCTTTGAACGCATAGTTACTGTCACACTACCTAACGTAATCAACGGGGGTTCGCTATCGATCAAGGAGGTCCCGTGAGTCAATCCGTTCGACTACTCCTCGCTACCGCGCTCACCGCCGGTGGCCTGTTGTCCGCTACCTCCGCTGCCCATGCCGCAGCCCGGCCTGCCGTCGTCCCCGACCCCATCGCCGTGGTGAGCTGCGTGTCGGGGTCCATTACCGCTCTTGCGCTCGCCGAAGTGACCAGCTGCACGGCGCCTTGACGGCTCCTCGGACGTCCGAGAGACGGCGCGGTCGGTGACGCCGCGCCGTCTTTCGGATAGTCACCGATCAAAAAGGGGTCCGTTGAACGTTCGAGCCCTTCCCGTCGGAGGTCCCCTCACGTCGACCGCGGTTCTCCGTCGGCGTCGTCTTTCAGACCGTCACCGTGACCAAGGAGGTCCGTTGAACGTTCGCAGTCTTCTCGGCGGGGTGATCCTCGCACTGGCCGTGGCCGCCCTTCCGGCTGTAGTAGCGCTGCCGGCTGTCGGAGCGCTGCCGGCCGCGCCCGGTGCCGATCCTCCGCTCGTCAATGTGAACGCCATGTTCGAACCGGTCACGCTGCTCCTCTTCACCTCATAGCCATGGCGAGTCGACTTTCCCTCGCGGCTGCGTCCCCGGGGCTGCAAGGTTCGCTGAAGCGTCTCGGCTACGTCATGTTCCTCAGCCGCTGGATTCAGGCACCGCTTTACTTCGGGCTCATCGCCGCTCAGGTCGTCTATGTGTGGCGGTTCATGGTCGAGCTGAAGCATCTGGTCACGCTCGGGTTCGGGGGTTCGCCTCCCGAGACGACGATCATGCTGATCGTGCTCGGCCTGGTCGACGTGGTCATGATCTCCAACCTGCTGATCATGGTGATCGTCGGCGGCTACGAGACGTTCGTCTCGCGGCTGCGCATCGAGGGGCACCCGGATCAGCCGCAGTGGCTGTCCCACGTCAATGCCAATGTGCTCAAGGTCAAGTTGGCCATGGCTATCATCGGCATTTCCTCCATTCACCTTCTCCAGATCTTCATCAACGCGTCACGGCCCGCCGTGACAGACAGGGAGCTGCTGTGGAAAACGCTGATCCACCTGACCTTCATCGCCTCGGCGGTGGCTCTGGCCTGGATCGATCGCATTATGGAGGGCGGCCCGAGGAGGGCCGGTCAGCAAAGGGCCGGCGTGGAGGCGACCTCGAGCGCCAACGGCGATTCGAAGTCGGCGAAGGAACGAGTCGCCGCCTAGCCTTGCAGTGGCGATGGGTGGCGAACGGCGTCACAGGTGTGGCGGCCGGTGCGATGGCGGGCCTTCTCTTTCTCGCGGCTCCGGCTCACGCCACCAATCCCGTGCCCAAGGAAAGGGCCGCGCCCGCCGCCGAGCCGGCTGAACCCGCCGAGCCCGCGCCCGCGCCGAACACCGCACTCATCCAGAATGTGACGGTGTTCAACGACGAGATCGTTGAGCCGGTGTCGCTCCCCGTGACGAACTGTCAGTCGCTCATACCGGTGCTCTCCAAGTCCAGCACCAACTGCAAGGGCGCCTCACGCGTGTCCGACGACGACGCCTGAACCTGGATTCCGTTGCCCGTCCCCGTGGTCCCGGGCGGGCATGGGGTCCAGGAGTTCCGCCGGCCACCTCGCCCGGCTCCTCGGATCAGGGGGCCGGGTTTCTCTTTGCCTCGGGTCACATACGTGAAACGTTGCCGTTGATTATCAGGCTCGCGGTTTCTGTGGCCCCGATGAGATGGAACGTTGACGGGAATCACTTCGCCTGTCACAGTGGAGCGATCCTCTGGAACAATTCCAACTCCCGATGATGCGCGGTCCAAAGTATGACGACAGTAAGGGCCACAATAGTTGGACCGGTCGACAGATCTGTTGAACCCTCAGTCAGGGCGTGAGTGTTTTCTCAGAAGACAATCACCGAGATTTGGATAATTGTCGGCAAACCAACTGGTGCAGGCAGCCGGCGCGTCACTTTCCCGACGGCTGCCAGGGATAGTCCGATGGGCACCAGGGGCGGAGGCAAGGGCGAGTGCGCGCGGCTCTCGGCAGCCTCGTGCGCAGGCTCTTGGCCAGGGGCGACGGCGCGTTTCGAGGTGGAAGCGGGCGTCAGGGGGGCGAGGTTGGGCCGGCCTTAGAGCTCGTCGAAGTAGCTTTTGGCTAACATCTTGGAGTTATCGCAGGCCAACCTGGTCTCGACGAGCAGGTCACGCCAGTCCAGCTCCGTCAACCGCAGGACGGTCGGAAGGCGTTTGATGTCCGCGGCGGAGGCGATGAGCACCGCGGCCAGGAGACGCTCGGCTTCAGCTCCACCGATTTTGATGCGGTCCTGACTGAAGACTCTCGCCGCCGTCTCTTCGATGAGAAAGCATGCTCTTTCTGCGTGTGGGCCGAATTGTTTCCTGACCTTCGCGGCCACACGGTCTGTAATGATCTCGTTCACGGTTTCCGCCTGGGGTGGAAGGCAGTTTGACAGGTCGTGTCAGCGTTCCTGTCAAACGCTATCCCGCGCCCTCAGTGGCGCGCAACACGCCAATGAAGGTTTATGTTGGCCCGATATTCATCTCGGCGTCGACTGCATGATGACACAGGGGTTCGCGGATCGAGGTTCTTTCACAAACTGACCTGCGGTCGGGTGCAAAGATTCTTCGTCGATCGCTCTCTAATCCGAGAGGTGAGGGGCGCCTTCGGCCCGGCTTGGCCGAGATTGTCGGGTATAGGCGGATAAACCGGCACGTCGTCCTGGAACGGGGAAGATTCCTGCCCCCACACCCGCACGCCGCCGTCGCCCTGTGTCGAGCGTCACGTCGCCGACGACGGGCGGGCCCCCTCCGGCCTTCCGGGACGGCATGGTGGCGCTCCGCTGCGGGCGATACTTCTTGTCGCCGCCAACAGGACCGATGCCAATGGCACGCCGGGCGGGACGGGGAGCGGTTGCGCGACGGCTTCGGCAGCGGTCACCGTACGGTCGCCTGAGAACAACCGGGCCTCTAAAGCCTTGCCATCACCTAGGGACGGCCAGGCTTCCGAAAGCCGTGTCCTGCGGTGGGCACCGTACGGTCACCCGGAGATGGCCCGGCGAGGCCGCGAACCGTGCCAGCGGAGTCCCGGTGGAGTCCCGGCGGCGATCATGCCCATCGGGAAGAACACATCGGACGGGACCCGCTGCTTCTCTTCCTTGCTGCGGCCGGCCACCAGATTCTCGAGTAGGGTCACCCGGCGATGACCGCGGGCACGAATGGCACGAACGCGCAAGACGCCGGTGGCGCTTAAAGGGGGGCGGCCCGCGCGCTA
Source organism: Sinosporangium siamense (assembly GCF_016863435.1). Lineage (GTDB taxonomy): Bacteria > Actinomycetota > Actinomycetes > Streptosporangiales > Streptosporangiaceae > Sinosporangium > Sinosporangium siamense. Next base: position 139,907 of record NZ_BOOW01000038.1, on the reverse strand, counting down.
CGGCTCGCGCCTGACATGCGCAGGCGCGAGCCGTAGCGAGCCGAGGTGGGCCTAGGGCGTCTTCCGAGCGGGCTCGTCCGCCTTGTGTCCTGTCTCGTGGTGGCCCAAGTGCTGGGCTCGCTCTTTCGCCCTGTCGGCTTTCTCGTTGACCCAGGTCGTGGCGTCGTGAGCGGTGTCCTTCATGGATTCCGCCCACTCCTGCGCACTCTTGCGATAGAGGGCGAAGCCGATCGCTCCCATCGCCGCGCCGGCGACTATGGCCACCATGGGCCATCGGCGGGCCGGCCTTCTGGGCATGGGATCTATACGCTCAGCCGCTTGCGACAGCATGGCGCTGATCCTCGGTGCGAGTTGCTCCTCAAGCGCGTGGGCGACGTAGTCGAGCCGTGGTGCGGCCCATCCCCTCGCCACCACAATGCCATCGGACGTCCTCGGACCGACCTGCCGCGCGGCGCGTCTGACCTGCGCCCTCATTCGATTTGGCCACGTATTTGGAATGATGATCTCTACGCGGCGATTCCTACTTGTCAGGGACACGACAACCTCCCCTGTCGTTGGGGCCCCAAGCGACACCTTCCCGCTCGAAAGCGGCTCAACCATGACGCGCCGTGGGAGGATGCTCCCTGGTCATGAGACCACCAGCAATGACATGCCCTGACATACATAGAAGGGGGCGGCCACCCGTGGCTGAGAACCTGACCGCAACACTGCAGACCAACCATGGAACGATCAAGGTCCGGCTCTTCCCCGATCACGCGCCCAAGACTGTGCGCAACTTCGTGGAACTCGCCGAGGGCACCCGCAAGTGGGTGCATCCCGAAACCGGGCAAGAGCAGGTCGACACCAAGCTCTACGACGGCACGATCTTCCACCGCGTCATCAGCGGTTTCATGATCCAGGGCGGCGACCCCCTGGGGCAGGGCGTCGGCGGCCCTGGGTACAAGTTCGACGACGAGATCCACCCGGACCTCTACTTCAACCGCCCCTACCTGCTCGCGATGGCCAACGCCGGCATCCAGTTCGGGCGTGGCACGAACGGCTCGCAGTTCTTCATCACGGTCGTCCCGACCCCGCACCTCAACGGCCGTCACACGATCTTCGGCGAGGTGATCGAGGGCACCGAGGTGGTCGACGCGATCGCCAAGACCGAGACCGGCCGCAACGACCGTCCCGCCAAGGACGTCGTGCTGGAGAGCGTGACGATCAACCGCGGTTGAGCGCCCGGCTTCTGCCGTATCCCCGGGGAATCCGCCTCGGGGTACGGCGGGGCCAACACTGGTTTTCCCGAATAGGCTGGGGGCCTGTGGACAACCGGACGAGGATGCGATGAGCACACAGCCACCAACGCCACCGGTCCAGCCCGGTGCCGAGACGGTCCCGACGTGTTACCGGCACCCCGGCCGGGAGACATATGTTCGCTGCCAGCGGTGTGACCGGCCTATATGTCCTGATTGTATGCGTGACGCCTCAGTCGGCCACCAGTGTGTGGAGTGCGTGCAGGAGGGCAACCGCACCGTACGGCAGGCGCGCACGGTGTTCGGCGGAGGTGTGGTCGCCAAGCCCCTGGTGACCTGGGGGATCCTCGGCCTCAACCTGGTGGCCTTCGCGGCGCAGACGCTCATCGGCGACCGGGTCGTCTACGACTTCGGGATGAACGTCGCCATGGTCGCCGGGGCCGATCAGTTCTACCGCATGATCACGTCGGCGTTCCTGCACTGGGGCTTCCTGCACATCGCCCTGAACATGTGGGCGTTGTTCACCCTCGGCCCCTACCTCGAACAGGCGTTCGGTCATCTCAGGTTCGCCGGGCTCTATCTGCTGAGCGCCTTCGGCGGCTCGGTGATGAGTCTCTGGTTCGACGCGGCCAACGTGCTGAGCGCGGGCGCCTCGGGAGCGATCTTCGGATTGTTCGGGGCGTTCTTCATCGTCAGCCGGCGGCTCAACCTGGATGTGCGGCCCATCCTTGTGCTTTTGGTGCTCAACCTGGTGATCACTTTCTGGCCGGGCGCCAACATCAGCTGGACCGCGCACATCGGCGGGCTGATCACCGGCGGCCTGGTGGCGGTGGCCCTGGCCTACGCCCCCAAGAACACCCGCGCGGCGGTGCACGCCGTCGCTCTCGGGGGCGCGCTGGTCGTGCTCGTCGGCTTGGTGGTTGTGCGTACGGCGATGCTCACCGGACCGGTGCTCTAAGGCCTGCTGGGCACCGGGCGAGGCTGTGTGCAAACCGTGATCCACAGGTTGTGGAAAAAACTGTGGAAAACGGTGAGTCGTTAGCCGCCCTGTGCTAGCTGACCTCGTGCTGGCCGACCTTGTGCGACTCGTCCGCTACAGGCTTGTCCGCTACAGGTGTGCGCCGAACCGGCCCGAGTGACCGCCCGGCGTGGCCGATCACACCGGCCCGCCGGAAGGCGTGCCGATCCGCCCACCGTGCTGCAAACGCGTGCTTCAAACGAACGAGCGGTCAGCGCCACCTGGTGGAGAGCACGACGCCGAAGATGATGAAGACGAAGCCCACCAAGAGGTTCCAGTTGGCCAGGTCGCTGATGCCGGGAAGATCCGGTGCGATGTAGTAAACGGCGATCCACAGGATGCCGATGATCCAGGCCGTGACCATCGTCGGTGCGAGCCAGCGGGGGCTGACCTTGGTCTCCTGGGTCTTTTGCGGCGGGGTGTAAACCGCCTTCTTGCGGGTCTTGGACTCGGGCACTGGACACTCCTGAGGCGGGCCTGTGCCATCCGGATCGCGCACAGGCACTTTCAGTTAGCGTATTCGCTGATAGGCGAAGACCCAGTAAGGATAGTCGGCGACGGGGAACATGGCGATCCCGTGTTTGCGGGCGCAAGCCGTACCTCATTGAAGTCAAGAATCAGCAAAGGCTGGGCCATCCCGTCGCGCCCTATGAGCGTACGGTGATCACTTCAATACCCTGGCGATGTGAGGGTGCTGCTGCGTGGGTTCGGCGAGCTGAGCATCACCGTCGGCCTGATCATGATGCTGTTCTGCGCCTATCTGCTCTGGGGCACCGGTTCCTACACGATGCGGCAGCAGCGGCTCCTCCAAGTGCAGCTGATGGAGGACCGCGAGCGCGGCAAGATCGACAAAATCGCCTTAGGCCGTGCGCTGGCGCTGGTGCGGATTCCACGGCTCGGCCGCGACTACGAATACGCCATCGTGGAGGGCGTCGAGTTTGAGCACTTGAAGAAGGGGCCGGGGCACTACCCCGGGTCGGCTCTGCCCGGTGAGGTGGGAAACTTCGTTCTCTCCGGGCACCGTACGACCTATGCGGCGCCGTTCAACCGCCTCGACGAACTGGAGCCCGGGGACGAGGTCGTCATCGAGGCCCGGGAGGCCCGTTATGTCTATCTCGTCACCGGCAGCAAGGTCGTGACCCCCCGCCAGGTCGAGGTCATGGCCCCCGTGCCCGGCAGGCCGGGAGTGCGGCCCAGCGAGGCGTTGATCACACTGTTGACCTGCCATCCGAAGTTTTCCGCCAGGGAACGGCTGATCGTCTTCGGCACCCTCGCCGGTCGCGAGAACCGGCGCACCACCTGACCGGGCCGGGGGAGGACTGCATGTATGCATGGATCTGGCGGCGCCTGCCGGGCGATACCAGGATGAAGGTGCTCGGGGCCGCCGGGCTGGTCATCGTGGCGGGAGCCGTACTCTGGTTTGTCGTGTTTCCCTGGCTGGAGCCGAGAGTGCCCCTTGATCGAGTGACGGTAGGCCCTTGAGCCGTGTCCTGGTGGTGGACAACCACGACAGCTTTGTCCACAACATCGTGCAATATCTCCGCGAACTCGGCGCCGACTGCGTGGTGCGGTCCCGCGACGACGTCTCGGTGGACGACGCGGACGCGTTCGACGGGGTGCTCATCAGCCCCGGGCCGGGCACTCCCGAGGCGTCCGGCGTCAGCCTGACGCTCGTGCGCCACTGCGCCGAGCGCGATTTGCCCCTGCTGGGCGTCTGCCTGGGGCACCAGGCGATCGCGGTTGCCTACGGTGCCACCGTCGCCCGCGCGCCGGAGCTGATGCACGGCCGCACCAGCCCGGTGGTGCACGACGGCAAGGGGGTGTTCACCGGCGTGCCCACACCGGTGACCATGACGCGCTACCACTCGCTGGCGGTCGTCTCCGGCACCGTGCCGGCCGAGCTGGAGGTCAGCGCCACCACGCCCGACGGCGTGATCATGGGGCTCCGTCATAGGTCGGTGAGGCTGGAGGGAGTGCAGTTCCACCCCGAGTCGGTGCTGTCGGAGCACGGTCACAAAATTCTTGGTAATTGGCTTCGAAAAACCGTGTAACACCGGGGACGTTCCAAACGAATATCCGAGTGAGGGCCTCCGCCGTTGCCCCCGAGCGGCGGAGGCCCTCTTTTCGTTTTCCGCCGATCACGGCAGGTCACCCGTGTGTGCGCGCCGCCGGCACTCACCCGTGGCGCACGGGATCACACGCCTTAAGTCTCTGGAACGAGGCGGGCCCCCTTCCCGCGGCAGGAAGGGGGCCCGAGTCTCGAAAGGTCAGCCGAGGTCACCGTCGCCGGCGCCCGGGTCACCCTCGTCCGGGAAGGGGTCGGTCGGCTCCTCAGGGACGTCCTGGGTCGGCGGGGTGTCGCTCGGCGGAGGCTCCTCCTCGACCGGGGGCGGCTGCGGGGTGGGCGGGCCGTTGGAGACCACCAGCGTGACCGTGATGCCGCCGCGCTGCTTGGAGCCGCCCTGCGGGGTCTGGCTGATGACGTGGCCCTCGGTGACGCTGTCGCTGTATTCCCTGACGACCTTGACCTTGAACCCGGCGCCTCGCAGCGTGCGCTGGGCGTCGCCGACCTCCTGGCTCGTCACGTCGGGCAGGTCGATCGCGGCCTGCGGGATGTAGATGCGGACCGAGCTCTTCTTGTCGACCTTCTCGCCCGCCTCCGGGTCGGTCTTGAAGACCGTGTTCTCCGGCTTGGAGGACGGCTCCTGGACCACCACCGCCTCAAGGCCCTCGGCCTCGAGCAGGTCGATCGCCTCCTCGCGGGTGCGGTTGACGACGTCGGGCACGGTGGCCTGCTCGACGCCTTTGGAGACGAAAAGCGTGACCGTGCTCTCCTTGTCCACCTCGGTGTCGGCCGGGGGCTCGGTCTTGATCACGGTGTTCTTCTCGACGTCGTCGCTGAACTCCTGCTTGACCTCGACCTTGAGCCCGAGATTGGCCAGCCGTTTCTCGGCGGCGGCGCGCTCGACGGTCGCCAGCGCCGGGATCTTGACCGTGGCGGACTCGGTGGTGCCGCCGCTGTTGAAGAGCATGAATCCGACACCGATGAAGGCCCCGATGACCAGCAGCGGCACGATGATCCACGCTGCGGTCTTGACGGTGTTGTTGCCGCCGCTGTCGGCCCGGCGCCTGCGGCCGACGCGGCCGCCCTCCTCCCCGTATTCATAGGGGCGCATGTCTCCGGCGAGCTGCGTGGCCGGACCGGAGCCCTGCGGGGGCTGCTGCATGGTGCGGGTGTGCGCGTTGTGGTTGACGGCCATCGCGGTGGTCTGCGCGTCGACCGGCATGCCCGACATCGCCCGCTGGAGGTCCTGCCGCATCTCCCCGGCGCTCTGGTAGCGATGCGCGGGATCCTTGGCCATGGCCTTGAGCACGACCGCGTCGGCCCACTCGGGGATCTCCGGGTCGATCTGGGACGGCGGGATGGGCTCCTCACGCACGTGCTGGTAGGCGATGGCCACCGGCGAGTCACCCGTGAACGGCGGTTGCCCGGTCAGCAGCTCGTAAAGCACACAGCCGGTCGAGTAGATGTCGCTGCGCGCGTCGACCCGCTCGCCCCGCGCCTGCTCGGGCGAAAGATATTGCGCGGTGCCGATGACCTGCGCCGTCTGCGTCATCGTGGCGTCGTGACCGGCCATGGCCCGCGCGATGCCGAAGTCCATCACCTTGACGTCGCCGGCGCGCGTGATCATCACGTTGGCGGGCTTGATGTCGCGGTGGACGATGCCGCCCCTGTGGCTGTAGTCGAGGGCGCGCAGGATGCCGTCGACCAGCTCGGAGGCCCGCTCGGGCAGCAGTCTGCGGTCGGCCCTGAGCAGGTCGCGGAGGGTGCGCCCATCGACGAATTCCATGACGATGTAAGGCACAGGGGTGTTGGTTTCCATGTCGCCTTCACCGGTGTCGTAGACAGCGATGATCGACGGATGGTTGAGTGAGGCGGCCGACTGCGCCTCCCGCCTGAACCGGGCCTGGAAGGTGGGATCCCTCGCCAGGTCGGACCGGAGGGTCTTGATGGCCACGATCCTGTCCAGACGGATGTCCCGCGCGCGAAAGACCTCGGCCATGCCACCGCGCCCGACGACACCGTCGAGTTCGTAGCGCCCGCCGAGGAGCCGAGGATGAGTCATTTCCTGCACAGTCCCTTACCGTTCATCTTGGGTGCCGACAGGTTGGCGGCCGGTCGGTTTCCATCATCGACCCGTTGCCACATCACGTCTCCGCCTTTGGCGGGTCGGTGTCTCCGGGATCCGGAGTGATGCTTGGTGTCGTGCTCGGCGTCGGGCTAGGAGTGTTTATCGTCGGGGTCGGCGTGGGGGTCATGGTCGGTGTCGGTGTCGGCTCCGGGCTCGGAGAAACCGACGTGCTTACCGTAGCCGACGGGGAGGGAGTGGACCGAGTCGGCTTAGGGCGCACCGTGGTGGTTCTGGGCTCCGGTGTCCGTGACTTCGCCGGCGGCTTCTTGACCGTCGGCGAGGAACTTGGCGGAGCCGGCTCGGCCTCGCCGATGGGCGGCGACCCCATGGTGCTGATCGCCACCGCCCCGAGCCCCATCGCGGCCGCGCATCCGGCGGCCACAAGCATGGTGCGGGCTCGCTTACGTCTCTGCCGGGCGCGCCCTAAATGCGTTCCCGGCTCGGGCACACCGCTGAACTGCGTCGGGTGATAGAGGCCCGGCTCGTCCGGCACCGGCGGCAGACCGCCGGTGCGCCCCGCCACCAGCTCCGGGGAGTACGGCAAAGGCCCCGGAACCCCGGCCGCCGGACCGGTTTGCGTGCGCCACCCGGCGGGGTCGGTGAGGGTGCGCAGGTGCGTGCCACCGGTGGCGGGCGAGTCGCGCAGCGCCAGCGCCCGGTCGGACAACTCGCGGGCCGAGCGGGGGCGCCGCTCCGGATCCTTGGCCAGGCAGGCCATCACGAGCTCGGCCACCTCACGCGGCACGTCCGCCGGCAGCGGCGGCGGCGCGTTGTTGATGTGCTGGAGCGCGAGAGCGACCTGGTTGTCGGAGGTGAACGGCGCGCGCCCGGCCAGGCACTCATAGGCCACGACGCCGAGCGAATAGAGGTCGGTCGACGGGGTCAGCGTCAGCCCCGACGCCTGCTCGGGGCTGACATATTGCACCGTGCCGACGACCGTGCCGGTCTGCGTCACCGGCGCCGCCTCAAGGGCGCGGGCGATGCCGAAGTCGGTGATCTTGATCAGGCCGGCCTCCGTGACGAGGAGGTTGCCCGGCTTGATGTCGCGGTGGATGAACCCCGCGCTGTGCGCGGCCTGAAGCGCGTGGGCCGTCTGGGCGAGCACGTCGAGCGCGACAGGCACGCTGAGTGAGCCGTTGCGGGCCAGGATCGCCGACAGCGGCTCGCCGTGGACGAGCTCCATGACCAGGTAGGCTCCGCCGTTCTCCTCGCCGTAGTCGAAGACCTGGGCGATGCCGGGGTCGGCGAGCCCGGCGGCGATCTGCGCCTCGGTGCGGAACCGGTGCCTGAACATCGGGTCGGCCGCCATGTGCCTGCGCAGCAGTTTGACCGCGACCTCGCGGCCGAGCAGCTGATCCCTCGCCCGCCACACCTCGCCCATGCCGCCCGCCGCGATGCTGTCCAGCAGCAGGTAGCGGTTGCCCAGCAACTGGCCTTCGGGGGTCATCGCCCAAGCACCGCCGACATGACGGCCTTGGCGATCGGCGCCGCGGTCTGACCGCCGGACGCCTCGGTGCCGGCGCTGCCGGACTCCACGATGACCGAGACCGCCACCTCGGGCTCGTCGACGGAGGCGCCCGCGAAGGAGATGAACCACGCGTGCGGGGCCCGGCCGCCCGAGGTCTCGGCGGTGCCGGTCTTACCACCGACCTGCACACCTGGGATCTGGGCCAGCCGCGCGGTGCCGTTGTTCACCACGCTGACCATCATCTCGCGCAGCTTGCGCGCGGTGTCCTCGGTGACCGCCGTGGAGAGCTCGTCGGGGTCGGCCTTCTCGATCTCGGTGCCCTCGCTGTCGGCGATCTCGTTGACAAGGTAGGGCTTCATGACGACGCCGTTGTTGGCGATGCCCGCGGCCACCATGGCCATCTGCAGCGGGGTCATCGTGGTGCTGCGCTGGCCGATGGAGGTCATGGCGATCGCCGCGGGGTCGTCCTCCTTCTTGCCGATGCTGCTTCCAGACACCTTCATGGGGATCTCCAACTCCTCGCCCGCGCCGAACTTCTGCATTTGCTCGTTCATGGCGTCGTACCCGAGATCCAGGCCGATCTTGCCGAACGGGGTGTTGCAGGAGACCTCAAGTGCGTAGACGAGGGACACCTGGCCGCTGCCGCAGGCGCTGTTGCCGGAGTTGGGCAGGCTGATGTTGGTGCCCGGCAGGGCGAGGCGGGTGGGCGCCTCGACCTGGGTCTGGGCACCCCTGCTGTCGTCCTTTTCGAGGAAGGCGGCGGCGGTGACGACCTTGAAGGTCGAACCCGGCGGGTAGGACTGGTTGATCGCGCGGTTGAGAAGCGGCGAGCCCTTGTCCTTCTCGTAGACCTTGGACGCCTTGTTGACGTTCTCCTTGTTCGGCTCGGAGAGCTTGTTGGGATCGTAGGACGGCAGGGACACCAGGGCGAGAATCGCGCCGGTCTTCGGGTTCATCGCCACCACCGCGCCGCGCTTGCCGCTCTGGGCCAGCGCCTTGTAGGCGGCCTCCTGCGCCTTGGGCATGATCGTGAGGTCGACGTTGGCGCCCTTGGACTGCTGGCTGTTCAGCAGGTCGATGCCGCGGCGGATCAGAAGGTCGGGGTGGGTGCCGTTGAGCAGGGTGTTGTGCGCCCGCTCGATCTCGGTCTCGTTCTCCGGGGCGAAGAAACCGGTCACGTGGGCGTAGGTCTCGGCCTCCGGATATCTGCGCGTGAAGGCGAAGAGGTGGCTCTGTGAGCCCTTGTTCCTGACCGATTCGGCCAGCACCTTGTCGCCCGCGGTGATCCGGCCCCGCTCGACGTCGTAGCGCGCGTAGAAGTTGCGGTTGTTGCGCGAGTCGGTGCGGAGGTCCTCGGCCTGGATGACCTGGATGTAGTTCACGTTCAGCATGAGCAGGGCGAACATCAGCATGCAGGCGACCGCGGCGCGTTTGAGAGTGCCATTCATCGGCTGAACACCTGTGTGAGTCCTTCGTCCTGGATCGCTTGCGGCGGTGGACGGCGGGCCGAGTCGGACATCCTGACGAGCAACGCGATCAGGATCCAGTTGGCGAGCAGGGCCGAACCACCCTGGGACATGAACGGGGTCACCAGACCGGTCAGCGGGATCAACCGGGTCACACCGCCGACGATGATGAACACCTGCCACGCCAGCACGAAGGACAGGCCACCCGCGAGCAACTTGGAGAAGGGATCGCGGGCCGCGAGCGCGGTGCGCATCCCCCGCTGCACGATAAGGCCGTAGACGAGCAGCAGGGCCATCAGGCCGGTGAGACCGAGTTCCTCGCCGGTGGCGGCGAAGATGAAGTCGGAGAACGACAGCGGGATCGAGTTGGGGTGGCCCTGGCCGAGGCCGGTGCCGAGGATGCCGCCGGTGCCCATGCCGAACAGACCGCCCATGAGCTGCGCGCTGCCGCCGAACGTGCGGTCGTAGTAGATGGGGTTGCTCGCGTCGAGCCACACGTCGAACCGGTCGCCCACGTGACTGAAGATCATGCCGGCGATGGCGGCCCCGCCGACGAACAGCAGCAGGCCGATCAGCACCCACGAGGTGCGCTGCGTCGCCACGTAGATCATCATCACGAAGAGGCCGAACATCAGCAGCGAGGTGCCGAGGTCGCGCTGCAGCACCAGGATGCCGACGCTGATCCCCCACGTGATGAGCACCGGGCCGAGGTCGCGCACACGCGGTAGGTCGATGAAGAGCAGGCGTCTACCGGCCAGGGCCAGCACATCGCGCTTGGCCACGAGATAGCCGGCGAAGAAGATCGCGAGGGCGAGCTTGGCGAACTCGGCGGGCTGGAGGGTAAAGCCGGCGATGTTGATCCAGATGCGCGCACCGAAGTTCTCATGGCCGATGAACGGCAGAAGCGGTGCGATCAGCAGGAGGAGACCCAGGGCGCCGGCGGTATAGGTGAGACGCTGGAGCATGCGATGATCTCGCAGCGCGATCAGCGTCCCCGAGAACATGACGATGCCCGCAGCGGTCCAGAAGAGCTGGGTCGCCGCCGAGGCGTCGTTGCCGCCGGCCTCCTCGATGCGGTAGATCATCACGAGGCCGAGGCCGTTGACCAGGGTGACCAGAGGCAGGATGAGCGGATCGGCCCACGGCGCCCATTTGGCGAGCACCAGGTAGGCGATGAGGACGAGACCACCAAGTCCAGCGCCATAAGTCAGCATGCCCGCGGGGACACTGCCCTCAAGGGCCAGGCCCACGTTCGCGTAGGCGAGGATGACGATACCCACGGCTCCGGCAAGCATGGCCAGATGGGCCACGCGCCGCTTCGCGGGCATCAGGACTGGGGCGTCGCTTTCCGAACTCACCTACTGAGACCTCTTGACGGACGGTGTCGGGCTTGCCGAGCTCTTGCTCTTGGGCGTCGGTGGTGCGGGGGTCTGCTCGGGCTCCTGGCCCTCGGAGGTGGCGCTGGACGCCTGCCCGGCCGAGGCCCTGAGCTCGTCTATCTTCTTCTTGCCCGCGTCGACGTCCGGGACCGAGATCCCGTCGAGCACCTGGCCCCGCTCAAAAGCCGCGAGCGAACCCACCTTGATGCCCGTGTAGTGCGCGATGTCGAAGAGCTGAAACGGGCCGATCTCCGTGTTGACCCCGCGAAACACGACGACTTCATCGGACTGGCTGCCGACGAAGTATTGATCCTGTGTCCACTGATAGACGAAAAAACCGCCGATTCCGGCTACGGCGACGCCGACACCCAGCACCACCGTCAGCATCGGCCACAGACGTCGTCTTCGACCGGCGCGCCGGGACGCCTGAGCGCCCCGGCCGGGTTCGTCGTCGTCGAGGATCGCCGGCTGCGGCATGGTCACCGCCACCCCACCGGGGGCGGTGCCTGCGCCCCCGGTGGACAGGGAAGCCAGCCGGTTGGATCCCGCGGCTCCCACGAAGGTCGCCTGGCCTAGCGGCGTGTGGCCCTCTTCGACGTCGACGACGTCGGCCAGCACGCAGGTGATGTTGTCGGGCCCGCCGCCTCGGTTGGCGAGGTCGATGAGCGCGCGGACGACTTCCTCGGGATCGTCGATCGAGGTCAGCGTCTGGTGCAGCGTCTCAGGACCCACCACGGTGGTCAGGCCGTCCGAACACAGCAGATAGCGGTCGTCCACCTGCGCCTCGCGCAGCGAGAGGTCGGGGTCCACCTCACCACTGCCGTCCAGGGCGCGCAGCAGGATCGACCGCTGCGGATGGGTCGCCGCCTCGTCCGGAGTGATGCGGCCGTCGTCCACCAGCGACTGCACGAGCGTGTGATCGTGAGTGATCTGGTAGAGCTCACCCCGGCGCAACAGGTAGGCCCGCGAGTCGCCGACATGCACGAGGGCGAGCTGCGTGCCCTTCCAGAGCATCGCGGTCAGGGTCGTGCCCATCCCTTTGAGGCTCGGATCTCGCCCAACCATCTCGTGGAGCCTGCGGTTGGCGTCACGGACCGCCCCCTCCACCGCGCCGACCAGGTCGGTTTGGTGGGGGTCTTCTTCCAAGGCGGCCATTGCGGCGATGGCGACCGAGCTGGCCACCTCACCATGAGCATGCCCGCCCATGCCGTCGGCGACGGCAAGCAGGCGGGGGCTCGCATACGCCGAGTCCTCATTCCCCTCGCGGAGGAGGCCGACGTCCGAGCGGGCGGCATAGCGGAGTGCGATGGTCATTTGCGCAATTCAATGACGGTCTTGCCGATGCGGATCGGAACACCGAGCGGCACCGGAGTCGGGCGGGACACTTTCGAGCGGTCGAGATATGTGCCATTGGTCGAGCCGAGATCTTCCACGATCCACTGACCGTCCTGGGGGAAGAGCCGGGCATGCCGGCTGGATGCGTAGTCGTCACTGAGGACCAGCGTGGCGTCAGTCGCCCGGCCGATGGTGATTGGCTGCTCCGTGAGGTTGATGATGGTCCCCTCAAGGGGACCCGCGATAACGATCAGTTGACGTGGTTCCCCCTTCTTGGGCTTGGCCGCCTGCTTCGCGGGTTTGGGTGTTTTACGCGGAGAAGCCGGGGCCGTGCGTGGTCCGAACAAGTCTGTCCGGATCACACCGACCGCGGCAATCACAAAGAACCACAGCACCGCTAGGAACGCGAGCCGGATCAGCAGCAGGGTGAGCTCGGACATGGACCGTTTGTCTACCTCTAATCGCGCCGGAACACCAGAGTTGTCCTCCCCAACGTCACACGAGTGCCGTTCTGGAGCTCAACTCGGCGGATCGGCTGGCCGTTGACGAATGTGCCGTTTGTCGACCCAAGATCGACAAGAGCGACTGTAGGGCCTTCCACGCGCAGCTCGGCATGATGCCGGGAAACACCTGGGTCGACGAGGCGAAGATCGCAGTCGGTGCCACGTCCGAGCAAGGTCACCGGAGTTGTCAACTCGAACGACCGCTGCCCCTGAGGATCGTCCTGCGTCGACACCAGCAAACGCGGCCGGCCCGTGAACGCGCTCTGCCGCGCCTGCGGCATATCGCTCACCGGCTGGCGAATCTCGTCCTGCTCGACCGTCGCACCCCTGATCACACCGGAACGGATGCGGAACAAGCCCACAGCCAGATCATCGGCGGTCTCGAAACGCACCCGGACAGGCCCGACAAACGAGTAACCCTGCTCCTTCGCGTATTCCCGGGCGAGGTTGGCCAACTCGTGACCGATGCTGTCGGCGTAGACCTCAAGACGCTCACTGTCAGTGGTAGACAGCTCAACCACGAAGTCGTTCGGGACAAGGGTGCGGCCTTGAGCGACGATCGCCGCTCGCTCGTCCATCTCCCGTTGCACCGCACTAGCGACCTCGACCGGCTGAAGGTCAGACTTGAACGCCCGCGCAAAGGCCCCCTCAACCAAACCTTCGAGCCTTCGCTCGAAGCGCTGAAGGACTCCCACCGGGTACCTCCCTTCCTCCATGTCTAGAGGGATCGTATCCGGGTTCTGCCGCACCGGCTTTCGCGTGCTACTGTTTCTCAGCACCCACAAGGGCGGGTGGCGGAACGGCAGACGCGCACGGTTCAGGTCCGTGTGTCCGAAAGGACGTGAGGGTTCAAATCCCTCCTCGCCCACTCGAAGTTGGCTACGCCTGGTCGCGAGCTTTGCTCGCTCCGCGTGGCCTTCTCGTCGTTTACACCGGGGGGCGACCCCCGGGCCCCCGGTGTGAGGGGCTCCGCCCCCCACGCCCCCCGAGTGTTGGCCGATTGTTGTATTTGTGGCCGGGTCAAGATCTATCAGTTGGTTATGTTGGGTCTTTTGGCCAAGATCTTTTAGATGGCTCTTTTGGGGGCTGTGGCCATCATCATTCACATGGTTATCTTGGGTGCTGTGGCCACGATCATTCAGATGGTTGTCTAGGGTCCTGTGGCCACGATCATTCGGATGGTTGTCTAAGGTCCTGTGGCCACGATCATTCAGATGGTTGTCTAGGGTGCTGCGGCCACGGTCTGTCGCGTGGCTCTCTTGGGTGGTTCGGTCACGGCCTGTTGTGTGGCTCTGCTGGGTGCTGCTGCGGCCGCGATCTGTCGCTCGGGTTTGGTGGGTGCTGGGGCTGCGGTCTGTCGCGTGGCTCTCTTGGGTGGTTCGGTCAAGATCTGTCGCGTGGCTCTGGTGGGTGTTGGGGCCGGCATCATTCGGATGGTTGTCTTGGGTGCTGTGGCCACGATCGTTCAGGTGGTTTTGGGGGATCTTCCGGCCGTGATCTGTCAGGTGGCTCTGTTGGGTGCTGGGGCCATGCGCTGTTGGTCGGCTTTGTTGGGGGTTGTGGCCAGGGGGTATCGCTTGGGTTTCGTGGGGGCTTTGGGTTTGGGCGGGGTTGGGGCTCTGGTGGGTGCTGGGCCTGGGTTGGGGCTTCAGGTTGGTTGCTTTCCTGGTGGGGTTGGGGTGGGCGCCGGTCGGCGTCGCCTCGGGGGTGTCGGTTGGTGAACGCCTTGGCCGGGTCGCTTCTTGGACTCGGGGCGGGTTCACTTTCGGGCTCCTTGGCTGGGGTGTGCTCTCGGTGTGTGGCTGTGGGGGTGGTGTGGGTCAACTTACGTGGGGGGCTGGTGGGGGTGAAGACCTCTTTAAGGGCAATCTTCATGGCCGGGGGGCCTCTTCCTTTCTAGCTCCTTGGGGTTGCTGGTGGCTTTCTGGTGCCTTGCAGATGTTGTGGTCGACATGGGTGAGGGCCGCCCCTTGCCGGGGCGGCCCTCGTTTGGTGGGTGTTTAGTTGGTCGCCGGGGTTTTGATGTCCAGGAGTTCGCCCAGGAGGTCGCTCAGGCTGACCATGCCGACTACTCGGTTGGCGGCGTTGGTCACCAGGCCCAGGTGGGCTCTTGCTTCCTGGAGGGTGGCCACGGCTTCCGGGACTGTGGTTGTGGTCGTCAGGTGGGGGATGGGCCGGGCCAGTTCGCCTGGGGTTCTGTTCGGGTGGACCAGGGCGTCTCGGGCGTGGAGCACGCCTACGACGTCTTCCGGGGTTCCCGTGTGGACCAGGAGGCGGACGTGGCCGCTGCGGATCGCTTCGCGGTGGACGTGGTCCTGGGGGGCGTTGGCGGGGACGGCGGCCACCTCGCCGATCGGGATGGCCAGGCGGTCCACGCCTTCGCCGTGGACGCGGAGGGCGCGGGTGAGCAGGTCGTGCTCGGCGCGGTCAAGCAGGCCCATCCGGCCGGATTCGCCCACCAGCATGGCGAGCTGGTGGGGAGTGCGGGTCGTGGCGAGTTCGTCGCGCGGGTTGACGCCGAAGAGCTTCAGCAGCAGGTTGCTGAAGCCGTTCATCGCCGCCAGAAGCGGGCGGGCCAGCCACACGAAGCCGCGGAACGGCAGAGCCAGGCCTAGCGCGGCCTGTTCCGGATGGGTGAGCGCCCACGACTTCGGGGCCATCTCGCCGATGACCATGTGCAGGAAGGTGACCAGGGCTAGGGCGATGGTGAACGAGATCGCCACCCGGAGGGTCTCCGGCGCGCCCATGGCGGCGAAAACCGGTTCCAGCAGGTGTTCGATGGCGGGTTCTGTGACCATGCCGAGGCCGAGGGAGCACAGGGTGATGCCGAGCTGGGCGCCGGCGAGCATCAGGGAGAGCTCCCGGCCGCCGCGTACGGCGGCGCGGGCGGCGGCCTTGGTGAGCCGGGAGGCGCCGCCCGCCAGCTCCTCCAAGCGGTGCCTGCGGGCGGAGATGACGGCGAACTCCGCGGCGACGAAGAAGGCGTTGCCGATGAGCAGCACGACGCCGAGGAGAAGGGAGGCGGTGGTGCTCATGTGGCGCTCCTCGACGGCACGGCGGGCGCCAGCCGTACCCACTCGGGCACGCGGCGGTGGACGGACAGGACGGTCAGCCCGGCCTCGTGCCCGTTGTGGGTGGTCTCCTCGTCCAGCAGGTCGGTGTCCTGCGTGAGCGGGACGGTGATGCTGTCGCCGGGTTCGGCCATGCGGCCCAGGTGGGCAAGGACAAGTCCGGCGAGGGTGTCATAGTCATCGCTTTCCGGCAGGGCGATGCCGATAGCGCGTTCCACTTCGTCCAGGCGGAGGGTGCCGGGAATGTCCCAGGTGCCTTCCTCCTGGGGCACTATGCCGAGAGGTTCGGCGTCGTTTTCGTCGATGAGTTCGCCGACCAGCTCTTCCCCGAGGTCCTCGACGGTGACGACGCCGGCCAGGCCGCCGTATTCGTCGATGACGCAGGCGATCTCGTCGCCCGCCGCCCGCATGCGCTCAAGCACGGAGGGCAGTGGCAACGAGTCGGGGATGAGCAGGGCGGGCCTCGTGATGGTGGAGATGGGGGCGTCGCTGACGCCGTGTTTGAGCAGTTCGCGCACGCCGGTCATGCCCACGACGTCGTCGCCGTCGGAGCCGAGGACGGGATAGCGGGAGTGGCCGGCCTCCTTCAGCGCGTCGATCAGGTCGGTGATCGGGCGGCTCGCGCGAAGGTGGACGACGCGGGGGCGGGGCACCATGATCTCTTCGACGGTGCGGTCGCCGAATTCGAGCGCGCGGTCGAGGAGCTCGGAGAGCTTGGGGGGTAGTTCGCCGGACGCCGTGGATTCGGCGATGATGCGGGAAAGCTCCTCAGGTGTGGCGCCGTGTTCCACTTCCTCGACGGGTTCCACGCCCACCTTGCGCAGGAGGCCGGTGGCGGCGGAGTCGAAGAAGCGAATGATGGGGCCGGCCACCTTGAGGTAGATCAGGGTGGAACGGGACAGGGCCTTGGCCACGATCTCGGGCCTGGCGATGCCGAGGTTCTTCGGTGCCAGTTCGCCGAGGATCATCTGGATGGCGGTGGCGACGATCACGCCGATGGCCACCGACACGCCGGTGATGGCGGCGTCGGGGATGCCGAGGTTGGCGAGGCCGGGTCGCACGGCCACGCCGATGGCGGGTTCGGCGATGAAGCCGACCAGCAGCGCCGTGACGGTGATGCCGAGCTGGGCGCCGGACAGCATGAACGACAGCCGTCCTGTGACGGCGAGGGCACGCTGCGCGGCGGGGTCGCCTGCGTCGGCCTGCTCACGAAGCAGGCCGCGATCTGCGGCGACGAAAGCGAATTCCTGGGCGACGAAGTATCCCGTGCCGAGGGTGAGTGCGAAGACGGCCAGCAGGCCAAGAGCGAGGCTCACCTCAGCGGCTCCGCCGCGGAATCGGTCTGCCTGGGCGCGAAGATGTCAAGGGGACCCGTGCGTCTGCACGGGCCGGTACTCCACGGGTCCGGAGTGGACACGATCGTCCTTTCGATAGAGGTCGTCCTCAAACGGTAACGAACCACGTGGGGCTTCTTGTTTCCCTACCCGGCCAACGAGCCGTTTTGTTGGCGACTTGGCAAGCGGGTGAGTACTTTTCCTTGGGAAACCTTGGCATGAGGGACGGCACGCGGCCGTGACAGCGCGTAGCGTCGAAGGTGTCAGGGCGCTTTGGCGTTCGTTTGTATGGATTTGGGCGGAGTTTCACTTGGGTGACAGGCCAGACGACCGTACGCGCGAGCTGCTCCAGCCCACACCGAAGCGTGCCAAATCGGCGGGACAGCCCGCCTACCCGGCCCAAGGTAGCGGCCGCGGGGACACTCGGCGAGACGGTGCGGGAGCGGCTGACCCGACCATGGCCCTGCCGACGCAGGGCGAGCCCATGATGCCGGCCCCCTCGCAGAGGGGGGCGGCGAAGCCCAAGAAGGCCACACCGGTCGATCCGACCATGGCCCTGCCCGCGCACGGCGAGCCCATGATGGGGGCGCCGCCCAAGCCCGCGGGCAGATCCGGTACGGCGAAGCCAGGCAAGGCCGGGGCCGCCAAAGCCGGAGCCGCCAAAGCCGGAGCCGCCAAAGCGCACAACGCGGGCCCGGCGGACGCCGCGAAGAGCAACAAGGCCGGCCAGGCGAAGTCTCACAAAGAACCCCCGGCCAAGCCGGGTGCCTCGAAAGGAAAGGGCTCGGCGGTGCAGTCCACCTCGTCGGCTTCCGGGTCTCCGGGGCGGCCCGGCCGTGTTTACGGCAAGGAAAGATCGGGCAAAACGCCGGTTCGGCCCATGCGGCCCTCCTCGGAGGACGGCGGCTCGGCGCTGAGGTCGGCGTTCGACAGGTTCAGGGGTGGGGGCGGCGGCAACGGCGGCTCGACCGGTTCGGGGAAAGGGGGCGGGTTGGGCGATCCTCGCCGTACAGTGCGGATCGTGCTCCGAGTGCTGGCCGGGCTGCTCGTGGTTCTGCTTGTCGCCTCAATCGCCGGATATTTCTGGATCAATGGGCGGCTGACGGCAAATGACAAGGTGCTCGTCGACTACGAGGGCCGCCCGGCGGACTCCGCCGGTCAGAACTGGCTGCTCGTCGGCTCCGACAGCCGCAAGGGGCTGAGCAAGGCCGACCGGCGGCGGCTCGCCACCGGCCGGGCTGTGGGGCAGCGCACCGACACGATGATGCTGCTGCACATTCCCGACGACGGGCGCCCGCTGCTCATCAGCCTCCCCCGCGACTCCTACGTGCCGATCCACAACAAGGGGCGCAACAAGCTCAACGCGGCCTACGCGTTCGGCGGGGCTCCGCTGCTGGCCAGGACCGTGGAGGAGGTCACCGGGCTCCGGCTCGACCACTACATGGAGGTGGGCTTCGCCGGGTTCGTGGACATCGTCGACGCGGTGGGCGGCGTGAACATCTGCGTCAAGCAGCCGCTGAAGGACCCAAAGGCGGGCATCAACCTCAAGAAGGGCTGCCAGGACATGGACGGCGGCACCGCGCTCGGCTACGTGCGCACACGTGTCACCGGCGGGCTGCCCGACCTCGACCGGGCTCAGCGGCAGCGGCAGTTCTTCGCCGCGGTGGTCGACAAGGCGTCGAGCCCCGGCACGTTGATCAACCCGTTCAAGATGGTCCCACTGGCCACCAGCGCGACCGACTCGGTCAGCGTGGGGCCCACGACGAGCGCGTTCAACCTGCTGTCGCTCGGCCTCGCGATGGGGAACAAGCCGATCACGACCAGCGTGCCGGTGACGCCCGCGGACGTGCCGGGGGTCGGGAGCGTGCTCCAGTGGCAGCGGGACAAGGCGCTTTCGCTGTTCAACGCGCTGAAGAACGGCACGCCGGTGCCCAAGGACGCCCTCACCACCGAGAAGTGACCTGCTGCGAAGCGACGTAGGGCCGGGCGGCTTATGCCGTACCGGCCCGCATGTCCTTCGGCGGGCTCTCTAGCCCGACGCGGCTCCGGCGATCGCGCCCGCGGTGACGGCGGTGATGACGACGGCGTTGATGGAGGCGATGGTGTTCTTCACGGCCTCACCGGCCCAGTCACCCTCGGTGATCTCCTTGAGCCGGGCCTTGGAGGCGTCGGGGAACACCTTGCGGACGAGCTGGCAGCCGACGAGCACCGCCACGAGGACGGCGACGCGTTCGTCGGGGTCCGCGCCGGAAAGCACGTTCTGCACGCGTTCGCGTACGGCCAGCTCGACGCTGGGGTTGCGCTCGGGGTAGCGGGTGCTGGGGAAGAGGCCCATGATCTTGACCTGTTCCTCCCCGAGCACACCCCGGTCGGCGAGGCGGGTCAGCAAGCGCTTGCGCAGCTTCCACGAGTGCAGTTTGTAGACCCACCAGTCGGGTTTGCGGGTCTTCTTGTCCTCGGCGATGCGGGTCAGGGCGTCGTTGAGCTCCTCGTCGTCGACGGGGGTGGCGTCCTGGACGACGACCTTCTTGTCGACGAAGGCGATGCGTCCGAGAAGTGCGAGTTCGGCAAGGATGGCCCCGCCGAGGGCTGCATCTACCTGGGTGCCGCCGATCAGTAGCTTGCCCTCGTCTTCGCTGTAGGCGAGGAGGAGCACTTCCTCCGCAATCGTGATGTTCACCCTTCGAGCCTAGGCGACCGGGGGATTGACATGCCCGGATGTCGCCATGGGGAGGGGTTTTGGGAGAATCCTGTGCTCATGAGCATCGCTGCGGAACTCCACGCCATCGGTCGTCCCCTGCTGGACGCCCAGCTCGCGCACCCCACGGTGCGGGGGATCGCCCAGGGGGACCTCCCTGAGCCGGTGTTCCGGTCCTGGTTGGAGCAGGACTATCTGTTCTTGCTCGACTATGTGCGGGTGTTCTCCCGGCTGGCCTGGCAGGCTCCGGCCGAGCACCTGGGCGATCTGGTGGATCTCGCGCATTCGACCTTCCACGAGGAGCTCGATCTGCACAGGTCCCTGTCGGCGGACTTCGGCGCCGACCTGGAGGGGGCGAAGAAGGGGCCCGCCTGTGCGGCGTACACGAGCTTCCTGCTGGAGTCGGCGGAGAACTACGCCGAAGGACTCGCCGCGCTTTACCCGTGCATGTGGGGCTACTCCACGCTTGGGCAGATTCTGGCGGAGAACCCGCCGGCTGAACCCCGTTACCGCGCCTGGGTGAACACCTACGCCGACCCCGGGTTCGCCGCTCTCGCCGCCCGTATCGGACAGATGATCGACGAGGCCGCGCCCGACCCCGGCCGGGCCAAGGAGCTGTTCGTCCAGGGCGTCGCGCACGAGCTCGCCTTCTGGGACGTGCCCTGACTCCGGCCCCAGGGCTGGTGGAAGCTCGCTGACCTGCGGATATCGTGTTGGCATGCCGGAACTTCCAGAGGTGGAGTCGCTCGTTGAGTTCCTCCGTGAACAGGCGGTCGGTCGTGTCGTGGCGAGGGTCGAGGTCGTCGCCTTCCAGGCGCTCAAGACCGTCGACCCGCCCGTCACCGCGCTCGGCGGGCTCACCGTCACCGGTGTGTCGCGGCACGGCAAGTTTCTCGACATCGATGTCGACGGGATCCATGTCGTCATCCACCTGGCCAGGGCGGGATGGCTCCGCTGGAGAGAGGACCTGTCGGGGGCGAAGCCGGTGCGTCCGGGCAAGGGGCCTATGGCGGCGAGGGTACGGCTCGCGCCCGACGACGACGGGCGTGAACCGGGCTTCGAGCTGACCGAGGCCGGCACCCAGAAGCGCCTGGCCGTCTACGTTGTGGACGATCCGGCCACGGTGCCGGGTGTCGCCCGGCTCGGGCCCGATCCGCTGGCCGAGGACTTCACGCCCGCGCTGCTCAAGGAGATCGTGGGCGGCAGCCGTACCCAGATCAAGGGTTTGCTGCGGGACCAGAGCGTGGTGGCCGGGATCGGCAACGCCTACTCGGACGAGGTGCTGCACGCGGCGAGGATGTCGCCCTTCAAGATGGGATCCACGTTGACCGACGGGCAGATCGCCGAGTTGCACGAGGCGATCGTGACCACGCTGCGCGATGCCGTGGAACGTTCCAGGGGACTGGCGGCCAAAGATCTCAAAGGGGAGAAGAAGTCGGGGCTGCGTGTGCACGGGCGCACCGGGGAGCGGTGCGCGGTCTGCGGGGACACCATCCGGGAGGTCTCCTTCGCCGACTCGTCGCTGCAGTATTGCCCCACCTGCCAGACGGGCGGCAAGCCGCTCGCGGATCGGCGGCTCTCCCGGCTGCTGAAGTGAGCGCCGGGGAACCCGCGGGGGCGCCGGGGGCGTTCAGCGGGAAAGGCATGATTCACCACCCTCAACTGGAAGAATGAGCGGCATGATGGTCCCAGAGGTCGACGTTCGAGCCGTGCCGGGCGGCGCCTATCTGCTCGATGTGCGCGAGCACGACGAATGGCAGGCCGGGCACGTGGAGTCCGCCGTCCACATCCCCCTCGGCGAGTTGCAGCGCCGTGTCGGCGAGGTGCCCAAGGAGTCCACGGTCTATGTGGTCTGCAGGGTCGGCGGGCGTTCGGCCAACGCCGTCGCCTGGCTCAACCACGTGGGGTGGGACGCCGTCAACGTCGGCGGCGGCATGCACTCGTGGGCGGCGGCGGGGCTGGAGATGGTGAGCGAGACCGGGCGGCAGCCCGCGGTCATCTGAGCCCGCGCCCCCGTCGGCCGCCGGTCGGCGGCGCCTGCCCGGGGCGACGCAATCGTGCGGGTCGGGCCTGAGGTCGATTTCCGGCTGTGCGGCCTCGTGGGGAGAGCAAGACCCTGCGAGGCCGCCGCCTTACCCCCGACCTGGGAGCAGCCGCCCGCCATGGTGCATGATGGGCCCGCAAACTGCACGAACCGCGGGAGCTCGGAGAACCGGGCTGAGAGGGCAACTGATCCGTTGCCGACCGCTGAACCTGTATCCGGGTAATTCCGGCGTAGGGAGCGTGGGATGACGTCTGCCGTCATTGACCCCCAGCAAGACCCAGCCTCCCAAGGCAAAGAAGCCCCCCTCACCCTCACCGACTCCCCTCCCAAAACCCTCGGCGTGCTCGACCAGGGCGCGTTCTGGGCCAATCTCGGCGTCAGCCTGCTGGGTTTCTCCGGCGCGCTGTTCCTTCTCGACCCCCTCCAGGGCAAACCGCTCACCTTCTCGGCCGCCGTGGTCGCCGCGATCGTCGGCAGCCTGATCGGCACGGCGATGGTGGGCCTGGCCGCCATCCCCGGCGCGCAGACGGGCTGGCCGGCGATGGTGCTGCTGCGCGGCCTCTTCGGGGCGAAGTTGTCCTACGTCCCGACCGTGCTGAACATCGTCCAGATGCTCGGCTGGGGCGCCTACGAGCTCTGGGTGATCGCCAAGGGCGCCGAAGCGATCTTCGGTACGGCGGTGCCGTACCCCGTCTGGGTGGTCCTCGCGGGCCTGGTCACCGTGGCGCTCACGATCTGGCCGCTTGGGTCGATCAGGATCCTGCGGAGGTTCGTCACCGTCGGGGTCGTCGTCTCGATGGTGTGGTTGTCGGTGGCGCTGTTCCGGGAGGTGCCGTCGCTTGGCGGCGGGTCGTGGGAGGCGTTCGCGCCCGCGGTGGACTACGTGATCGCGCTGTCGGTCTCGTGGGTGCCGGTGGCGGCGGACTTCGCGCGGCACTCGCGGTCGGGCGGCGCGGCCTTCGCCGGCGTGGTCGGGGGCTACACGATCGCGCAGGTGGCCTGCCTGGCGCTCGGCATCGCGGCGCTCTCCCTCGTCGGCATGGACGGCGGCCGGGTGTCCGAGGCGTTCGTGGCGGCGCCGCTCGGCGCGGTGTTCTTCGGCATCCTGGTGTTGCGCGAGACCGACCAGTCCTTCGCCAACGTCTACTCGACCGCCATGTCGCTGCAGAACCTCATGCCGAAGGTCGACCGAAGGATCTTCTCGGTGGCCATCGGCGTGCTCGTCACGGGCGTGGCGCTCATGGTGGACGTCAACTCCTACGGCGCGTTCCTGGGGGTGATCGGCGCGGTGTTCGTGCCGATGTTCGCGGTGCTCGCGGTCGACTACTTCGTGCTCGGCGGGGCGAAGCGGTGGAACGCCGGCGAGAACGCGCCGTCGCGGTGGCTGATGGTGCTGCCCTGGCTGCTGGGGTTCGCGGCGTACTGGTTGACCACCTCTACCCCGACACTCCCATGGTGGGATGCGATGTGGGCCGATGTCCGCACGGCGATTGGCTTCACACGAGAAAGCTGGATGAATGGCGCTCTAGGCGGTTTTGCGGTCTCCGCAGCGGTGACCCTGGCCGTGGGTCGCCTCGCCCGCCGCAAGGCCTAGAGGGCGCCTTCCAGGCGCAGCAGGTGGTCCTTGGCGGCGGTGCCCCCCGCATAGCCGCCGAGGGCCCCAGGGCCCTCCACGACCCGATGGCAGGGCACGATGAGGCACACCGGGTTGGCCACGAGGGCGTTGCCGACGGCGCGCAGCGCCTGCGGGCGCCCGATGCGGGTGGCGATCTCGCCATAGGTCGTGGCCGTGCCATATTGCACGGCGGTCATCATCTGCAGCACCGTGCGCGCGAACGGCGTCGCCAGCTGCAGGTCGACCGGGCTCGGGAAGGTGCGCAGCCGCCCGGCGAAGTAGGCGTCGAGCTCGCGGCGCACCGGGTCGAGCCGGCGCGGGTCGGGGCCGATGAACGTGCCGACGCCGCGCGTGATGCGCTCGAACACCGTGTGCTCGTCCTCATAGCTGCACGAGACCACGCCACGCCCGGTCACGGCGAGCACCAGCGTGCCCACCGGACTGTCGGTCGTGCCGAAGGCGATCTCTGGCCGGGACTTTCCCACGTAGTTGGGTGCGGTCACTCGCACCAGGGCATCGAGGTCGCCGGTTGACATTCCCCCACCCTCTCACCCCGTGTCGGAGTTCTCCGCGCAGCGTAGCGGACGGATCGTCACACCACGAAAGTGCCATGATCAGGCGACTTAACCCGGCACTATGTGTATGTGGGTGTTCTCAATGGCCGACATTGACGACGGCATCGCGGGGGCAGTCCTCGCCAATTCGCCCAATGCCGTCGTCGCGTTCGATCGTGATCAGACCGTGCTCGTGTGGAACGACGCGGCCGAGCGCCTCTTCGGGTGGTCGGCCGGAGAGGTGGTCGGCCGCCGGCCGCCGATCATCCCGGAGGAGCTGACCGCCGAGCACAACGCCGTCCTGGAGCGCGTGCGCACAGGAGGCCAGGTCTCGCTGCGCACAAGGCGTTTCCGCCGCGACGGCACGCTGCTCGACGTGCGCGTCGACACCAGCGCGCTGAGGTACGGCACAGCCGTGGTGGGCTTCGTGAGCGTCCACCACCTCAGCCAGGACGAGGAGGCCGCGCACCGGCGTGAAGCGCGCCGCGCCCACCTGGTCCGCCGGCTCACCGACGTGGTCGCCGACATCAACGCCGAGCGTGAGCTGCCCGCCGTGCTTGACCGCATCGCGGCGAGCCTGACCGAGTTGACGGGGGCGGACGCCGGTGGGTTCGTCCAGATCGAGGGGGAGATGCTGCGGCTGGTGAGCGGCTACAAGTTGCCGCCCGACCTGCGTGGCGCGACCTCCGACCTGCGCAAGAGCCTGGTGGACCGGCTGCTGCGCACCGGCCGGACGGTGATGTTGGAGACCGGGGAGAAGCGGTGCCTCGATGACCTCGTCTGGTCCAAACTCCCCGGCCTGCACACCATCGCCCTCGGGCTGGCCGCCGTGGGCGGCAGGCCGTACGGCGCGCTCTACGCGCTGTTCGCCAAGGGCAAGGCGGGGCATCTGGAGCTGGAGGTGCTCGAACTGCTCGCCGGGCACGCGGGCATCGCGGTGGGGAACGCCATGGCCTACCAGGACGCCGTGCGCCAGCGTGCGCACGAGCGGGCGATCTTCGACGCCAGCGCGGACGGCATCGCCGTACTCGACCAGGAGGGCCGGGTGCTGCGGTGGAATCCGGCGGCGGGTGAGTTGACCGGTTACCCGGCCGACAAGGTGATCGGGGAGTTCCCGCCGTTTGAGCTACCGGATCCGGGGCGGAAGCTGACATTCCAGCTCGTCTCCGGGCGCTGGCTCGACGTGGTGAGCGCGGAGATCGAGGAGACCGGCGAGGTCGTCGTGGACTTCCGCGATGTGACGCAGGCCAAGGAGCTGGAGGAGGCCAAGGACCTGTTCCTCGCCACGACGAGCCACGAGTTGCGCACGCCGATCACGGTGGTTCGGGGGTTCGCGAGCATGCTCGATGCCCGCTGGGACAAGCTCAGCGACGACGAGCGGCGTGCCGCCGTGCACACGATCGCCGAGCGGGCGGGGTCGCTGGGCAACCTGATGGACCACCTGCTGCTCGGGGCGCGGGCCGGGGCCGACGAGTTGCCGATCCGGATGGAGAGCTTTGATCTGGCGGCGCGGGTGAAGGCGGCCACACTGGGGTTGCCGTCGTTGTCCGACCGGCACACGGTCGAGGTGGTGCTGCCGGCGGAGGGTTTGCCTCCGGTGATCGGTGACCAGGTCGCTACGGAGATCGTTCTTGGCCAACTTTTGGAAAATGCTTTTAAGTACTCCCCCGACGGCGGCCTGATTCGGGTGGAGGCGTGGGCTGAGAAGCGTCACGTGGTGCTGGTGGTGGACGACGAGGGCGTAGGGATTTCGCCCGCCGACCATGACCGGATCTTCGAGCGCTTTGTCCAGGCCGACAGCGGCGACCGCAGGAGGTTCGGGGGCGTTGGCCTCGGGCTCTACATCGTGAGAAGCCTGGCGCGGGCCCAGGGAGGAGAGATTTCGGCCCACCCTCGCGACGGTGGCGGCACACGTATGCGACTCGTGCTCGCAATTGCGCCTACCCCGCCTTCAACCTCGCTAGGGCCACATCCCATACTCGACTAGACACTGCGAACGAGTAACGAAGTGGTCACGAGAAGGCTCGTCTATTGTCCAATGTGCACAAGCTGTAGTTGGTGCCCGGTTTCCATGGCCATTGAACGGGGCATTTCGGTCGTACTGGAGTGTTCATCGCGGGGATCGGGGAGGTGAGTACGTCGAGCGTCGTCCTGCTTCCGTACGCGCCGTCCAGCGTCGCCGTCGCGCGCCAACGCCTGTGCACTGAGCTGCAACAATGGGGAGTCTTCGCGACCGCCGTAGACGATGCGGTGCTCGTGGTCAGCGAGCTTCTGAGCAATGCCCTGAGGCATGCGCACCCCCTGCCATCAGGTGAGATCAAGGTGTCTTGGCGCTGGACCGACGGACAGGTGGAGGTCGCTGTGAGTGACGGAGGAGCGGCCACCGAGCCGAGGGCGGGGAGGCCCACTCTGTCGTCACTGGGCGGCCGCGGGCTGGGCATAGTGGAGTTTCTGGCCGAACGCTGGGGGGTGAGACGTGACGGTGATGTGACCACGGTGTGGGCGGTTTTGCCCGCACCACAGCCCGTGGACCACAATCACCACCATGGCCACAATGGCCATAACCCGGGTTTCGGGCTATCCACATCGCTGCGCGAGCGCGGCTGACAAGCCTTGGAGAGCCCTCAGACGGCCTGCGCGGGGCGGTACAACAACCCCCGCTCGGCCGCCGTCCACGCACTGGAGGCGAACACATAGAGTGCCGCCCCGAGGGGGATGAAGGCGGCGAAGACCACCGTGCCGTAAGAGAGCAGCGGCATGATCCGCCGCAGCTGCTCGGGCACGTCGTCGGTCAGCGAGCGTCGCGTGATCCGCGACATGAGCCACGCCACGATCAGCATCAAGGCGAACACCGCCGCGAACACCGCCACGGGCACGCTGAGCAACCCGTGGACGCCGATCACGCCGGCCACCTGCATTCCGAGAGGTGCGCCGAAGAGGGCGTGCCCCATCGACGTCACAGGTCCCGTGGACACCTGGTAGAGCAACCAGAAGAACGGCACCTGCGCGGCCATCGGCAGGCACCCGGCGAAGGGGGAGACCCCCTCGCGGGCGTGCAACGCGGCCACCTCCCGCTGGAGGCGCTCGGGGTTGCGCTTATACCTCTCGGCCAGCTTGCGGCGCATGGGGGCGAGCCTGGCCTTGGCCCGCGTCGCCCGCACCTGCATGAGCGTCAGCGGCAACAGCAGCAGCCGCACCCCCAGGGTGAACAGCACGATCGCCAAGGCGATCGCGTTGCCGCCGGCCAGCGGAGTCAGCGGTGCGGCCAGCCCGGTGAGCAGGCCGGTCGTGAATTGAAGTATGGCGTCGAACATGACAAGGGAGCCCTTCTGCCAGGGATGTAGGGAAATGGCAGAGGCGCCCGCGTAGACCGCTGTGCCGTACAGCCCGGAGGCCGTACGGCGCGGCTACGCGAGCGCGGGGCTCACAGTTGGGGCGCGGGGACGTGACCGTCCCGCCGCGTCGGGATCACGCTGGCGGTCGATCGTGCCACGCCGGGCACGGTCGTGTGTCCACAGCGCGGACCGGAGGCCGACCCGGGCCTCGCCGCGGAGAAAGATCCGGCTGAGCCCGAGCAGAAGCGCGCCCAGCCCGGCCACCACCGCGACCGCCACCGCACCTTTGAGATCGCCGTCGACCCCGAGGACCCACAGGGCCACCGAGATCAGTGCGAGCGGCGACAGGTGCGGCACGGCCGGGCTACTTGGCCAGCCTGCCGTACAGCGTGACGCCGGCCACGACGACCAGCGCGATCAGGCCGAAGACGAGAAGGAACTTGAGCGTCGCGAACACCGCCGGGATGAGGAACCCGAACACGAGGTATAGCGCTACCAGTGCGCCGACGACGGCGAGAATTTTGCGTCCCATGCGTTCAACGTACTTTGTTCGCACTCCCCGTGCGAAGCGGGGTCAACCCTTATCTTCCCCTGGCTTTCCTCAGGGGTGAAATGCCGGGGAATGGGCGTTTACGACATACGGTGGGCGGATGAGGAGCACAACGGCGGCGAGGATCCTGGTCGTCGACGACGAGGGCGACGTGGCCGAGGTGGTCGCCCGTTACCTGGAGCGCGACGGCCACGAGGTCGAATGCGCCGGCGACGGCGAGGAGGCGCTGCGGCGCGCTCGGACCCGGCGGCCCGACCTGGTGGTGCTCGACCTCACCTTGCCGGATATGGATGGTTTGCTGGTCTGCCGGCGGTTGCGCGAACTCGGTCCCATCCCGGTGATCATGCTGGCCGCCCTGGGTGAGGAGATGGACCGGCTGGTCGGCGCCGAGACCGGCGCCGACGACTACCTCGCCAAACCCTTCAGCCCGCGCGAACTCGCCCTCCGCGTGCGCTCGGCGCTGCGCGAGAGCCGCAGCGCCCCCGTGGTCACCGGAGAGCTGAGCGACGGCGACCTCGTGTTGTCGGCCGACACCCGGGAGGCTCGCCTCGGCGGCCAGGAGCTCCAGCTCACGGCCAAGGAGTTCGACCTGCTGGCGCACATGATGACTCATCCGCGCCAGGCGTTCAGCCGCGCCGCGCTCCTCGACCGCGTGTGGGGCTGGTCGTTCGGCGACTCCGCCACGGTGACGGTGCATGTGCGCAGGCTCAGGGAGAAAATCGAGGCCGATCCGGCGACACCCAGCAGAATCATCACCGTCTGGGGCGTCGGCTACCGCTATCAGCCTTCCTCGTGATCTCTCCGCATATCGGGAGTGTCCTCCTCACCCCCGGATTACCAGCGGATGCGCCCCACGCGGGATCAACTCCCCGATGACGGGCGCGTCCGGGATCTCCCCGGCGAGCAGGAGGCCACCGGAGGTCTGGGCGTCGGCCAGCAGGAGCAGCGTCTCCTCGTCGGCCCCCCGCACCTCGGTATGGGGCGCCACCCACTCGAGGTTGCGGCGCGACCCGCCCGGCACGAACCCGTCGCGCACCGCCTCGCGCGCCCCGGCCAGCAGGGGTACGGCCGACGCCTCGACCACGGCGGTGACCCCGGAGGCGCGGGCCAGCTTGTAGAGGTGGCCGAGCAGTCCGAAGCCGGTGACGTCGGTCGCGCACCGCACGCCCGCCTCCGTCGCGGCGCGTGAGGCGGCGGCGTTGAGGCGGGTCATGGTGTCGACGGCCTCGGCGAACACCTCGCCGGTGACCTTGTGCCGGTTGTTCAGCACCCCCACGCCGAGGGGTTTGCTGAGCGACAGCGGCAGTCCCGCCCGGCCCGCGTCGTTGCGCATGAGGAGAGCGGGGTCGGCGACCCCGGTGACCGCCATCCCGTACTTCGGCTCGACGTCGGTCACACTGTGCCCTCCGGCCAGGTGGCACCCGGCCTCGCGGGCGATGTCCGCGCCGCCCCGCAGGACCTCCCTGGCGAGCTCGTAGGGCAGCTTCTCCCGGGGCCAGCAGAGCAGGTTGAGCCCGACGAGGGGACGCCCGCCCATCGCGTAGACGTCGGACAACGCATTGGCGGCGGCGATTCTGCCCCAGTCGTAGGCGTCGTCCACGACAGGGGTGAAGAAATCGGCGGTGCTGACAATCGCCGTGCCGTCCTTGGTGAGCACCACCGCGGCGTCGTCGCCCGTTTCCAGCCCGACGAGCAGCTCCCCTTCGGGATTGCCGGGAGGGGTGACGCCGAATCCGGCAAGCACCTCTTCCAGCTCACCTGCGGGAATTTTGCAGGCGCAGCCGCCACCCGTGGCATATTCCGTCAATCGAGGCATGATCAGATTCTAAACAATATGGATAATGACCAACATGGTTGATTTGCGGCGATTGATTCCCCGCACGGACGCTGTGCTCGCCGACCCGAGATTCACCGAACCCCTCGCGAGGTACGGCAGAGCCCAGGTCAAAGCCGCCGTCAACGAGGCGCAGCGGCTCGCGCGAACCGGCGACATCGGCCCCGACGCCGTGCCCGAGGCCGCACTCGGCCTGCTCGCCCGCCACGGCCCCCGCCGGGTCGTCAACGCCACCGGTGTGCTCCTCCACACCAACCTCGGCCGTGCCCCCCTCTCCGACGCCGCCGTGCGGGCGTTGTCCCTGGCCGCCGGCACCACCGACATCGAACTCGACCTCGGCACCGGGCGGCGGGGACGGCGCGGGCGTACGGCACTGGCCGCGCTGGCCGCAGCCGTACCGGACGCCGAGGCCGTGCACGTCGTCAACAACAACGCCGCGGCGCTCGTGCTGGCCGTGACCACCCTCGCGCAGGGCCGGGAGGTCGTCATCAGCCGGGGGGAGATGGTGGAGATCGGAGATGGTTTCCGGCTACCCGACCTGCTTGTGGCCACCGGAGCGCGATTGCGGGAGGTCGGCACCACCAACAGGACCCGCGTGCGCGACTACGCCGAGGCGATCGGCGAGCACACCGGCGCCGTGCTGAAGGTGCACCCGTCGAACTATCGCATCGAAGGCTTCACCGGCACGCCGGACATCCCCGCACTCGCGGCGCTGTGCAGGGAGCGGGGGGTGCCGCTGGTGGCGGACGCGGGCTCCGGCCTGCTGCGGCCGGAGCCCCTGCTTCCCGAAGAACCCGACACGGCGACCTGGCTGCACCAAGGGGCCGACCTCGTGACCGCGAGCGGCGACAAACTGCTCGGCGGCCCCCAGTGCGGCCTCGTGTTCGGCCGCGCCGACCTGGTGGAGCGCCTGCGCCGGCATCCCCTGGCCCGGGCCCTGCGCGTCGACAAGCTGACGCTGGCGGCCCTGGAGGCCACCCTCACCGGCGGGGACAACCCCACCTCGTCCGGGCTGTCGGCGAAACCTCAGGAGCTCCGGCGGCGCGCCGAGGCCCTCGCCGCACGCCTCAAAGAGGCAGGCGTGAGCGCGTGGGCGGTCGAGAGCACCGGCACCGTCGGCGGCGGGGCCGCACCCGGCGTGACCCTGCCCGGCGCGGCGGTCGCGCTCGACGCCTCCCTCACCGAAGTCCTGCGCGCCGCCACCCCCGCCGTGCTCGGCCGCGTCGAACGCGGGCACCTGCTGCTCGACCTGCGCGCGGTCCCGGCGGGAGACGACGACCTGATCTTCGAAACGGTGGTGGCCGCGTGCACGTGATCGCCACGGCGGGTCACGTCGACCACGGCAAATCAACGCTTCTGCGCGCCTTGACCGGGATGGAGCCGGACCGCTGGGAGGAGGAGAAGCGACGGGGGCTCACCATCGACCTCGGGTTCGTCTGGACCGGCGACCTCGCCTTCGTCGACGTGCCAGGACATGAGCGGTTCATCACCAACATGCTGGCCGGGGTGGGTGCGGTGCCCGCCGTCCTGTTCGTCGTCGCGGCCGACGAGGGGTGGCGCGTGCAGTCGCAGGAGCACCTCGACATCGTCGACGCCCTCGGCATCCGCCACGGCCTGCTCGCGATCACACGGTCGGACCTCGCCGACCCCGGGCCCGCGACCCGGGAGGCCCGCGAGCGGCTCGCGGGCACCGGTCTCGCGGACATGCCCGCCCTCGCGGTCAGCGCCACCACGGGCGCCGGGCTGAACCCGCTGCGCGAAGCTCTGCGGGGGGTGTGCGCCGCGCTGCCTCAGCCGGACGTCCACGCCGATGTGCGGCTCTGGGCGGACCGGGTGTTCACCATCGCCGGCCGAGGCACCGTCGTCACCGGCACCCTCGGGGCGGGCAAGATCCGGGTCGGCGACACCCTCACGGCGGACGGCCGTCCCGTGCATGTGCGCGGACTGCACAGCCGGCAAAAACCGTGCGACGAGGTCAGGGCCCCGGCGAGGGTCGCGGTCAACCTGCGGGGCACCGTACCGCCCACTCTGCGCCGCGGCATCGCCCTCGTCTCACCTGACCGGTGGCTCTCGTCCACCTTTGTGGATGTACGGCTGACGCAGCCTGCCGGCCGCTCGGCGGACCGCGATCGGCCGCCGCGGGAGTGCGTGTGGCATGTGGGGGCGGCTGCCATACCCGCCAGGGTGCGGATGCTGGGTGACGACACGGCCCGCGTCCTCGTGAGCGAAGGGTTGCCGCTGCGCATAGGGGACCGCGCGTTGCTGCGCGACCCGGGGAGCCGGCGCATCTGGGGGACGACCGTGCTGGACGCGTGCCCGCCGCACGTGCGGCGGAAGGGGGACGCGAAGCGGCGTGCCGTCGAGCTGGCGGACATGGACGGGGTGCCGGACGGGGCGGCGGAGGTGCGGCGGCGAGGGCTGGTACGCCGCGCGGACCTCATGGCGATGGGCATAGCGCCGCCGCCGGACTCGCCGGTGGTCGACGACTGGCTGGCCGACGCCGCGCATTGGCGGGAGCTCAAGGAGCGGCTCGTCTCCCACCTGAAGCTGCGCGCGGAGACATCCCCGGAGGATCCAGGGTTGTCCGCACAGGACATCCAGCGACGGCTCTTCCTCCCCGATCGCGCCCTTGTGGACAGACTCGCCGCGGACCTCGCGCTGCACCGCAGCCGCGGACGTTTCACCGCGGTCGCCCCCACCCTGCCACCCGGCGTCGCCGCGGCGGTCGAGACGCTGCACCGGCAGTGGAAAGCGGTCCCCTTCGGCGCCCCCACGGCCGAGGAACTGGCTCGCCTGGGCCTTGACGCCAAAGCGCTCGCCGCGGCCGAGACCGTGGGCCTGCTCAGGCGTGTCGGCGGGGGCATCGTCTTGCCCCACGACGCGGTCGAGCGGGCCCTCGAAATACTCGGCGGCCTGCCGCAGCCTTTCACGACGGCGCAGGCCAGGGAGGCGCTGCGCACCACACGCCGGATCGCGATCCCCTTGCTGGAGCATCTCGACAGGCTGGGACACACGCGCCGGCCGGACGCCTCACTCCGGGAGCTCGTACGGCGAAGCCTCCCGTGAGTAATATCCTCCTCGTGCTTCTCCCCGCGGGGCGCCGTGCGGTCCGCCGAGGAGGCGTATGGGTGCCTGGTGGCCCCCTCGGTCTTCAAAACCGATGACGCCGAGTAGCTCGGCGTGGCGGGTTCGATTCCCGTCCGCCTCCGCCATTGTCCCGCCATGCGGTGCCGGTGTCATGCGCCGCTGTGCGGTGCTGTGTCCGGTGGCTCTTGAAGCGGTTCAGCGGGTTTTTCGCGGAATGAAAATAATCTCCTTACCCCTCTTGTCATCTGCTTTGTCATATTGCATCCTCAGGTGTGATGAGATCGCCACTGTAAGCGGTCGGGCCATAAACCCTCATTCGGCCGGTCGAAAGTGGGTTTTCTGCGCTGCCGAATAGTGAGGGTTTGCGCGACGGTGGCGATCCATCGACTGCCGTATTGGGCATTGATGTAAAGGGCGGACTGTCGCAGAATCCTGTGGAATATGACAACAGGGGGGAGGATCGGCACTACCACGCCTGCTTTGTGCTGGATTTCTGCGGCCTATTGGGGATTGCGAGAGTAGCGACACCAGTAAGCACCGTGAACGCATTGTCTAAGCACATTGGAGGAGTTCGTGAGCACCGTGCGGCGGATATCCCGACTACAGGTTTCGCGAGTGACCACATGGACGGCGGCCGCGGTCGCGGGGAACGGCGCCGCCGACGCGCCGCCGATGGGAGCGAGCGCCGGACTCTCCCGGCCGGATGAGAGGCATCGGGTTGTGACGGACGCTCCGGCCTCGGCGCCAGGTGGGCGGTCGACGCGGGGGACGGCACATGTTCCCCCGGCGGCGGTGGTGCCGCACTCCGGAGATTTGCTCGGGGAGAAGGACATTTGGCCGGGCGCTGCGGTGGCGTCACGCCATCGGGTGACAGATGCGGCCAAGGCGCCACCCGGCGGGGGCCACGGCGAGTTGGGATTCTTTGACGGGCTTCTTGAGGGACGTCCTCGGGGATGCCCGCCGCCGGTCACGCGGGCCCTGTCCACGTCGGCGGCATGATGGAGGCGCTCGGCGTCGCCGTACGTCTCGCGGCGGCACTGCTGCTGATGTATGCCGCGGCTCAGAAACTCGCCGTCCCGCGCCCCTTCAGGCAGACGCTCGAAGCGCTCCGCGTGCCCGCGGTGCGCGCGGTTGCCCTTCTCGTGCCGGCCGCGGAAACGGCGGCGGCGGTGGGGCTGCTGGCCGCGCCGGGCAATCCCCTCACGGGGACCCTGGTGGCCGGGCTCGGCTTCTCCTTCGCGGGGGCCGCGCTTGTGGCCATGCGGCGAGGGGAGAGCATCCGGTGCGCGTGCTACGGCCAAGAGGGTGAGAGCGACCTCGGGGTCCGCCAGCTCGTGGCGCTGCCGCTCTGGCTCGGGGTGGCGGCGGTGAGCATGCTCGTGCCCCCGGGGGAGGCGGTCGGCGTGCCGTTGGTGGCCGCCGCGGCCACGGCCCTGGCGGTCTTCGCCGCGCTGCGGACACTGCTCGTGCCGGCCCTGCGCAATCGGTCCTACCTCAAGACGATGGAGAGCCTCTCACGCCGCCCCGCGGAGGACGAAGCGGGCGGCCGGCAGGCCGCGTGAACCGCCGTTCGCCGTCCCTCCTTCTCACGCGCGTCTTGTGGCGTCTCCCGGCGCTGGACGACCGACGCCGGAGGCAGTTGCTTTAGGGAGACCTGTTGACTTTCCTTTGGATGCTCGTCGCCGCCATCAGCATGCTCACGGTCATCGCCGTTCTCGCTCTAGCCGATCAATATCGCACGCTCGAACAGGTCCGCGCCAAGCTGAAGCTGGAGGACAACCCCACGCCGATTCCCCTCCCGCAGGAGGGATCGCTCGCACCGTCGGACGTGGGTCTTCCCGCGGAGCTGGACGTGCAGGAACACCTGGTCGTGCTGTTCCTCTCCACCTCCTGCACCACATGCCGGTCGGTCGCCGACGGGCTGAGGTCGGTCTCCACGACGTCGGTGTGGGTGGTCGTCGAGCACGCCCACTCGGTGGAGGAGGGGCTGGCCTGGCTCGCGCCCTCGGAAATCTCCGCCGACCGCGTGGTCGTCGACCTCGACGGACGTGTCGCCGGCTCGCTCGGTATCTCGGTGACGCCCTCGGTCGTCCTCTACCGCTCAGGTGAGGCGCTGCTCGCGCGGACCGTTCCGTCCTTCCGGCAACTTGCTCCCCTGTTGTCCGCACGCAGGCTGCTCAGGAGCCTGAAAAGCACCAGAGGAGGGATGGTCCGTCTATGACAGCGGACACCAGGTTCCTTCGGGGCTCTCCGGACCGCCACCCGCCGCGGCCGGGGTGAACGGGCGGGCCCGCCTTACATCGCGGGTCGGCCGCGCCGGGCATCTCTTCGGCGCTGTGATGTCGCCTCGCGAGGTGCTTCTGGAACGGCAGGCCGCTTAAACACGAATATCCCGGCGGTCGCCACGAGGCCCGGCACCGTGGGAAGTCGGCGATTGTTCGGACGGAGCAGATAACTCACAGGACCTGTTTGATCCTGCACGTGTTTGTCGGCCGGCCGGCAAAAGCAGGCCGTTCCTTTTGGCGCCACGACTTATGTGAACCCGCGCGCCGGGGCTCGCTTTGCCATGCCCTTTCTGCGGGCTGAAAAGAGAAGGTAAGTCTTACCAAACGATCAGTATCCGCGCTCTTGCCGCGCCCTTTTGTTTGGCGCATCCTCAGGTGGGATGTGATAACCCCGAGAAAGAAAGGAGTGCGAAGAGTCCGTTCGGCGCCCAATTACCGCCGAACATCGAGGTTCATTTCGCGACGCATGATGGAGGAAGGTTCGTGGACAAAGAACGATCGTTCTCCCGCCGTAAGGCGTTGAGAGCGGGAGCGGTGGCGGCCGCGGCCGCCGCGGCGGCCACCGGGATCAACGCGACCGCCAACGCCGCGAGCGCGGCGGCTCCGCCTGCCGCGGCCGGCGGGCGGGCCGATCTCGCCCGGGTGGTCAAAGTCGACGGCGCTCGGCTCGTGGTCGACGCGCCCGCCTCCGCGGCGGGGGTGCAGGCCGTGCGCACGGCGGAGCAGGTGCCTCTGGTGGGGTTCCCCGCGGGATTCGTGCCGCGTCCAGGCGACCTCGTGAGCGTGGTGGACAGCTGGCCGGGCAAGGCGGTCGCCGCCGTCCCGGTCTGCCACTGGGTGACGGGCGTGGCCAAGGCGCTTCCCGGCGGCGGCTTCAGTGTGGACGGGCAGCGGATCGCGGCGACCGCGCTCCTTGACGGGCAGGCGAACACGCGGCTGCGGGTGTGCCTGCTCGACACTGAGCTGCCGACCGCGCAGGTCCTGGCCACCCGAGCCGCCTGATGATCTTTCTCTGGGTGGTCGTCGGAGTGCTCTGCCTTCTGACTGCCGTCTGCCTGCTCGCCCTCATCGATCAGTTTCGCACCCTTGAACTGATACGCACCAAGATCAAACTGGAGGACACCCCCGAACCCCTGCCGCTTCCCCGGGAGCGCTCACTTCTCCCGTCGAGCGTCGGCCTCCCGCAGGCGCTCGACAGGGAGAACCACCTGGTCGTGCTGTTCCTCTCCACCACCTGCACCACGTGCCGTACGATCGCCGACGGTCTGAGATCGGCCTCCACGGCGTCGGTGTGGGTGGTGATGGAACACGCTCGCACGGTGGAGGAGGGCCTGGCCTGGCTCGCCACGTCGGGCATCTCCGCCGAGCGCGTCACGGTCGACGTCGGCGGGCGCATCGCCGAGGGGCTTGGGATCACCGTCACCCCGTCCATGGTGCTCTATCAGTCCGGCGAGGCCGCTCTTGCGCAGACCGTGCCCTCTTACCGGCAGCTTGAGCCGCTGCTGTCCGCGCGGACGCTGCCTCAGCCCTTGAAACCTCAGTCCTTGAAACCCCAGCCCTTGAAATATGCCAAAGAAGGGACCATCCGGGTATGAGCACCACCCTTGAGTGCGTCGAGCGTGCCAGCGCCGACGTCGACATCTCGGAGATCGACGTCGGCGGCGAAAGAGAGGGCAAAGGCCGCCGCAACATGCTGCTCGCCTCGGCCTCGGCCCTCGTCGCCGGGCTCGCCACGCTGCTGAACCCGGCGCGGGCGGCGGCCGACTGCCTAGGCTCGCCGTGCTGCTACCTCGCGAGCTGCACCCGGTGCTCCTATTCGGGATCGCCCAGTTCCTACACCTGTCCACCCGGCTACTACAAGACGTATTGGACGTGCGTCTCCGGCGGCTACACCTACGCCTGCGGCGAATGCTCCGGCGGGCCTAGCTGCTATCAGGGCCCCTGGCCCTGCTCCATCTGGTATCGCTTGTAGGGGAACCATGCCGCTTGAACTCATCGGCATCTGGACGGTAAGCATCGCGTCCATAGCCGGTTTCGCGCAGTTGTTCAGCCCTTGAGGCCGCTCCTTCGTCGGAGTGATCCGCCCCTTCGTGCAAGGGGATTCTGAAAGCCATCGGCGCAGCGCCATCCGGTTCGCGGGCATACTGGCGCTCGGGCACATCGCGATGGCGGGGTTCTTTGTGGCGCTGATCCACCAGGTGGGATCCGTCACGGCGGCATATCTTCCACGCGATACGGCCATCGCCATATGCGTCGCCGCGACACTCATCGCGATCGGCGTCGATTTCCATGCGATACGGAACAACACCTATTCGATCGGTCTAAAGCGTCAGACCGCTAAATCACTGGCCCATCAGGAGGGCCGCCCATGGTGGCTCACCCCGCTGATGTGGGGTCTCGACACCGGGATGATCTGGAGCACCTTCCGCGTGTCGTGCACGTCATGGGTGCTGCTGCTGAGCGCGCTCCTCAATGTCGCTCCGCAGTGGAGCGGTCTTGTCTACGGGCTTTCCTTCGGAGTGCCCCTGCTGGCCGTGGTCATCATGGAAAACCTCGCCAAAAGCACCGAGTCCGCCATGCCGGGGATGCTGAGAATCGTCCAGGCCACCGGTCTCACGCTATTGGCTGCACTTCCTGCGGCGCTAATCCTCAGTGTTTATGCGAACACCTGATGTCGTGGGGCGATCGACGGTCGCAGGCCCGTTCTTCTGGGCCTGCGACGCGGCCGTCGCCCGCTCGGCGACCTGAGTCGGCTCCGCCGAGCCGGTCGGCGACACCCCGCCGCCCGGCTCGGCGGAACCCCTAGTGGCCCGATGCGACGCCTGTCCGGAGGTCTCACTGCTGGAGGTCGTACGGCACCGCCCGCGCTGAGTACTATCCTCCTCGTGCCACTCCCCGCGGAGCGCCGTGCGGTCCGCTCGAGGAGGCGAATGGGTGCCTGGTGGCCCCCCGGTCTTCAAAACCGGTGACGCCGAGTCTTTCGGCGTGGCGGGTTCGATTCCCCTCCGCCTCCGCCATCGTCCTGTGCCTCCCCGGTTGCCTGGCAGGCCCCCTTCGCCCGCCGCCGGCGCCGGCGCATGTTTTGCGGCGGCCCTCGGGTGGGATCGGTCACGGCGGCACAACTTCCACGGAGTACGGCTCTCGCCATATGCGTCGCGGGGACCCTCGTCGCGATCGGCGTGGACATCCGGGCGATATGGCATAAAATCTATTCGATCGGTCCTAAACGCCAGACCGCCAAATCGCCGGCTCACCAAGGGGCCGCTCTGGGAAGTCGACCCCATTGATGTGGGGCCTCGACACAGACACGATTTGGAGCGCTTTCCGGGTGTCGTGCACGTCATGGGTGCCGCGGCTGAGCGCATTCCTCAATGTGGCACCGCGATGGAGCGGTCTCGCCTACGGGATTTCGTTCGGGGCTGCCGTCACCATAGAAGATCTTGTCAAAAGCGCAGGGCCCGCCGGACCGGCCATGCTGAGAATCGTTCAGGCCGCCGGGCTCACCGCTATTGGCCGCGCTTCCCGCGGCGCTAATACTAAGTGTTTATGCGCATATTTGATGTCGCGCGGCGCACGACTGCCGCAGGGTTGACGCTCATGGCCTGCGGCACCGCCGTCGCCTGCTCGTCAACCGAGGTCATCGGTTCCGCCGAGTCGGTCGGCGCCACCCCCCGCACCGACTCGGCGCCGAGCGATGCACAAGCCGCCGGTCCGGCGTCAAGCGTTACGGCGAAGCCCGCCGATCCGCGATGCGACGACCGGATCAAGGCCACCCGCGACGTGCCGAAGGCCATGATCGCCAAAAACCTGCTCTACGGGGTGGGGGAGGGTGACGTGTGGTTCATCGCCGCGGAAGGCGGCAGATGGGGCGAGCGGGTGGAGAAGTCCGGCGCGGTCTACCGCGGCAAGTTCCCGCTGTGGGTGGACGGCGCCAAGTCGCCTGAGGTCACCGTACGCGGCGTGGCCGGCACCCAAGGAGCGGGCGTCGCCTCGGCGGCCCCCACCGCGGAGGGGTTGCCCGGTCCGCTGCCCATGGGGATCGAGATTCCTGCCAGCGGCTGCTGGGAGGTGACGGCGATCGGCACTGCGGGCACCGCCCGCATCACCGTCCACATCGGCAGATAGAGGTCCCGGAGGGCAAAAACGGCCTGAGGGCGTGTGTCAAGCTGCGGGTCGGCCGGTGCGGGTGATCGAAATCAGGTCGCCCGCACGGCCGACCGAGGGGGTCGCGGTATGAGGTGAGACAGGCTCACCAGCAGGTGTGGAAGGTCTCGCCCATGGCGCGGAACGTTGGGCAGGGCCAGCGCCACATACAACTGCGGCAGCGCTGGATGGGGTGAGCGGAATCACTGGTGATGCCGCCCGCGTCGCGCGGCTGGTGCAGATCCAGCATTCGCAGGCCGAACTCGGCGAAGCCCAGGAGATCCTCCCGGGCGTCCTTCAGGAATTCGAGATCTTCGACCGACAATCGCGTGTGAACTGGGACATAGCCCTCACGGTTGACGAGGGGTTGCAACCGTTCGGCTTCGTTGTGCCATGAAGTTGACTTTTCCGTGCGGATCACGACAGATTCCAGCCACTCGCGCATCGCGCGGCGCTGGGGATCTTCCTCGGGCAGGTCATTGATCATTTTGACTTCTGGCCTGGTGGCCCTGCCTCAGACACGCCGGGTGAGTGCGGCACCCGACGGCGAAGACTGAGCATTCAGGCCATTCCCCCCTTTCCGGCCAGGCCGGAGTCGCATACTGTCAAGTTTTGCGTACTCAGGGTTTCCATGGAGCCGAAACCGGGGACAAAAGGCCGACGACTCCACAGGATGCCTGTTCTGCCGGAGAACGTGACCCAGGGCCTAAGCGGCGCTAGTGTGCCCGCTGTGGAGCTCAAGGTCTCGACTCGAACACACGCCGACCATGCCGTCATGGCCATCGCCGGTGAAATCGACCTTTACACGGCGCCCCGCCTGCAGTCGGAGTTCACCAGGCTCTTGCAGGAAGGCCCCACGAGGGTCGTCATCGACATGTCCGCAGTGGACTTCTGCGATTCGACCGGCATGAACGTGCTGCTGTCCGCGCTCAAGCGCCTCAAGGAACGCGGGGGCGCGTTGGAGGTGGCCGCGCCTCGCCCCGCCGTACGCAAGATTCTCCAGGTCACGGGACTCGACTCGGTGTTCACCGTGCATGACGCCGTCCCGGAGGAGCTGCTGACGGCGGAGCCGAAGGGATGAGTGAACCGGTCGTCCCGCCGGCGGCGGAGCCCGCGGCGCGCGCCGACACCGCGGTCGTCATTCCGGCCAAGGACGAAGGGGAGCGCATCGCGGCCACCGTCACGGCGGCCTACGCGCTGCCCGGAGTCGACCTCGTCGTCGTGGTGGACGACGGGTCCGCCGACCAGACGGGCCGGGTGGCCAGAGCCGCGGGCGCGCGCGTGGTGCGCCACAGCCGCAACCGCGGCAAAGCCGCCGCCATGGAGAGCGGCGCCGAAGCCGTGCGCCTCCTCGACGGCGAACGCGCCCGGCACCTGCTGTTTCTCGACGCCGACCTCGGCGAGACGGCACGGGCCGCCGCCGCGCTCATCGAACCGGTGCGCACCGGCCGGGCCGACATGACCATCGCGAACTTCGCCAACCGCGTCAAACTCGCCGGACACGGCTTCGTCGTCAAGCTCGCTCACGACGGCATCAAACGCGCCTGCGGATGGGACGCCACCCAGCCGCTCAACGGCCAGCGCTGCCTCACCCGCAGCGCCTTCGAAGCCGCCCAGCCACTCGCCCACGGCTTCGGCGTGGAGACCGGCCTCACCATCGACCTCATACGGCAGGGCTTCCGTGTCCTCGAAGTCGAGGTCGACATGGCCCACCGGGCCACCGGCACCGACTGGCGCGCCCAACTCCACCGGGCCAGGCAATTCCGCGACGTCGCCCGCGCTCTAGCCATGCGCGAACCCGCCGTCGCCGAAGGCATGAGCCGCGTCCGCGACAAACTCAACCGCTCCTGACCCCCGGGGCCCGGGACCGGCTGGGCCTGTCCTCGGGCGTGGCCACATGCCGTCGTGGCGGTGCCGCGGCGCGACCTCGTCCACTCCTGACCTCCGGGCCCGGACGCCGGATGCGGCCGGCTGGGCCTGTCGCCGGGCCTGGACGCATGCCCTCGTGGCGGTGCTGCGGCGCGACCTCGTCCGCTTCTGACCTCTCCGTACGCCTCGCCGTGGCGGAGGTGAACGCGCAGGTGGTCGAGAGCACCGGCGCGGTCGGCTGCGGGGCCGCCCCGGCGTGCACCTGCCCGGCGCGTTGATCGCGCTCGACGCCCTCTCCCGCTGGGCGCCGGCGCGCCGCCCTGCCGCCGTGCTCGGCCGTGCCGCCGTTCGCGGCCGCGGTGGCTTGGTGGAGCGCCTTCGGCTATCCCTTGGCCCAGGCGCTGCGCGTCGACAAGCTGACGCCAGCGGCGAACGCGCCGAGGCTCTCGCCGAGGTGGGGGTGGATGCCCGCGCGGTCCTCGGCGCGCGCCTGCCGGGGCGGCGGTCGGGCTCGACGCCTTCCTCGCTGCGTGCTATGCCCGCTGTGCTCGGCCATGTCGAAGGTGGGCATCGGTTGTGTGCCGGGCCGGCGGGGTTGGGGTGGGGCGGTGCGACCACTGGGTGAGGTGTGCTGGAATTTCGGGGTGACGCGGGAGGCTGGGGTCGCTGTGGCCGGGGCGCTTGGCGGGCGTTCTCCGCGGGGGGTGCTCGGGTGGTTCGCGGTGGGCGCCATGGGGGCGTCCGGCCTGGTGACGGTGTTGATCGGGCTACTTGGTCCTTCGGCTGTGGTGCCGGGGTTGCCGGGGCCTTCCTGGCATCCGCCGTACTCGTGGCAGGTGGCGCCTTCGGGGCATCTCGTGGTGGCGATGGCGGCGGCGGCGATCGTGCTGGGCACGGTGGGGCTCGGTGCGGCGCTTGTGGCGGACAGGCGGGGGGATCTGCCTGGTGCGCGGTGGTTTCTGGGGGTCGGCAGTGCGGTGGTTGCGCTGCTCGCGTTTCTCCCGCCGTCGGGATCGCCCGACCACCTGAACTACGCCGCATATGGCCGCATGGTGACCCTCGGGCTCGACCCTTACGCCACCTCGGCCAACGATCTGCCACATGATCCGGTGGCCGGCGCGGTTGAGGAGTGGCGCGGCACGACCAGCGTCTACGGCCCGATGGCGACCGCCGTGCAGGCGCTGGCCGGCGCCGTGGGCGGGGAGAGCGTGCGGCTGACGGTCTTCGTGCTGGCGCTCGTCAACGCCGCCGCCTTCATCGGCACCTCCCTGCTGATCCACCGCCTCACCGGCGGCGACAGGCGCGCGACGCTGCTCTGGGCGGCCAACCCGCTCCTGGTCTACCACCTGGCGGCGGGCATGCACACCGACACCCTCGCCATCATGTGCGTGGTGGCGGCGACGGCAGCGGGGGCATACGGCACAGCCCGCCCGGCCGAGGTCCCGGCGGGGCGGCACGTGGCCTCGGGCATGCTGCTCGGGCTGGGCATCGGCGTCAAGGTCAACGTCGGCATCGCGGCGCTCGGCCCCGCCTGGGAGCTGCGCCGCCGGCCGGGGCGGCTCGCCGTGGTGGCGGGTTCGGCCGTGCTCACGGTGGCCGCGCTATACGCGCTCGCCGGCCGCCACGCGCTCGACCAGGTGCAGGCGGCGAGCAGGCAGGTGTCGCTGGCGACGCCGTGGCAACTGGTCAAGCGGGCGTTGCAGGCGGTCTTCGGGCCGGGTGCCTATACCGCGTGGATCCAGGTGGGGTCGCTGCTCCTGCTCGTGCTGCTTGCCTGGCTCCTGCTGAAGGCGATGACCCGGGCGGCGGGCGAGCTCTACGCGGCGCAGGTGTCGGCCGCGGTGGTGATCGCCTGGTTGCTGGCCGCGCCGTACGCCCTGCCCTGGTATGACGGGCTGGCCTTCGCCTTCCTGGCGCTGATGCCCGCCCTGGCCGTCACCCCGGTCCTTTCCGGATTTCTCGTGGCGAGGCTCGGCCTGCTGTCCCTCGCCTATCTTCCGGCCCGGCAGGCCGGCCAGCCCGCCGATCTGAGCTGGCTGGTGGAGGTGGTCAGGAAGCAGGTGGTTCCGGCTCTTCTGCTGGCTCTGACGGTTGCGATGGTGTGGTGGGCGTGGCGAGCTGGAGCACGCGCACGCACGCGGCCAGCGTCAGCGGCACCGCCACGGTGAGGGCCATCGCGGGGATCGCGATGCCGGAGTCGTTGGTCAGGAAGCCGGCCAGCGCGCAGGTCAGCGCGCCGAAGAGCCCGGCGCGCAGGGCCGGCGCCCGCGTATAGGCGCGGCTCAGCGTCGACACGCCGAAATTGTCAGGCCGGTTGAGCACGAGGAACAGGAAGGCGAGCGCCGCCACCGACAGCAACGTCAGCTGCCAGTTGCCGAGCGTGCCGATCATCGCCGACAGTTTGCGGCTGACGACGCCGAAGGCTTCGCCGTTCACCACCTGCTCGGCGAAAACCCCGAGGTGGGTGCGCTTTTCTGCGGGACGCAGATAGTCGATGAAGGCGATGCTCGCGATGAGGGCGGCACCGCCCAGCCCGATCAGGACCAGCTTGCCGACGGAGACGCGCCGCCCGCTCAGCAGCAGCATGAAGACCGCGAAGCCCAGCACGAACGCCGGAACGCCGCCGAAGTCCGCACCCCATCCCGGCCATCCGTCGGCGAAGATCGCCAGCAGGCCGTAGGCGAGGGCCGCCACGAGTGCGAGGAGGCGGCGGCCCCGCTCGATCAGGAACTGCGCCACGCCCGCGAGGAACAGGATCGTCCCGGTGGAGAACACCGCGAAGGCGATGTTGCTGAACCCGTAGAAACGTCCACCGGTGACCGGTTCATAGCCCGTCACGGCGTTCACCTGGAGATGTGAGCCTGTCATCACGTCGATCAGCAGCGCGACCGAGGTGGCCCCGGCGACGACGGTCAGCGGGCCGAGCACGTGGCGGCGCCACGGCCCGGCGAACGCCGCGGCGGCCAGGGCGACCGCGATGCCGACGATCGAGGCGACCACGGTGAAGGCGGGCGCGCCTACGCGGTGCCACGGCACAAGCTGGGCGAGGAAGGTGGAGACCGCGATCGCGCCGCTGAACACCGCGAACTTCTGCGTGGCGGCGAGGATGCGGGGCTTTCTCCAGCGGCGGAAGGCCAAGGCGGCTATGCCGTAAAAAAGTACTTGGACCGCGACGAACACCGCGAAGAACGGGCCGCGCACCTCGCGCAGGATCTGGCTGGCGAGGTCGGCGTCGGCGAGGTCGCGGGCGGTGTCCGCGGGCGCGGGGCCGCTGTTCTGCCACATGCGCCC
Source organism: Sinosporangium siamense (assembly GCF_016863435.1). Lineage (GTDB taxonomy): Bacteria > Actinomycetota > Actinomycetes > Streptosporangiales > Streptosporangiaceae > Sinosporangium > Sinosporangium siamense. The sequence continues at coordinate 95,600 of NZ_BOOW01000038.1, read as the reverse complement.
CACCATCTGCGGACCCGGCCGCAGCCCGAGGGCCTGGAGGGCGGTGGCGGTGAGGTCGGTGATGGTGACCAGCCCGTTCTGGCGGGTGGAGCTGGCGCTGAGCACCCCGGAGTACGGCGTGCCCGACGGCGAGGGGCCCCGCGCTATGGCGACGTGCAGATGGGCTGTGGGCGAGGTGTCGGCCGGCCCCGCGAGGAGCACCAGCGTGTCCCTGGGCAGGCGGTCGAGGAGGAGGCCGATGCTGCGGTCGGCGGCGGCGACCGCCTTTTCGCGGTCGGGGGCGGGGAGTGTGGGGGGTTGCGAGTTGCTCCCGGAGAGCGCGAACCACGCTCGGGCGATCTCATCGGCTTCCATGACGATGAGGCCGTGGCGGCTCAAGTCACCCAGGCCGCTCAGGTCGGCGGTGCTCTGGGCATAGTGCTTGACCTCGCCGGCCACGGTGGCGGCGCCGATCGCCGCGCCCGGCCCGACCGCGGCCACCGTTTTGCCGCTCGCGACGACGGACTCTCCGAGGCCGCCGAGAGGTGCCCGGTAGGTCGACTCCCGGTTGAACTTCGTGAGTGCGTCCCATCCCGGCACCTTCACCGCGCCTTCGGCCGCCGGCGCCGGGTTCTGCGGCGGCTCGCAAGCCGTTCCCGGGGCTCCGGCCCGCTGGCCCGCCGACACCGTCGCCCAGCCCGCCACCGGGCAGGTGATCGACCGGTCGGGCGGCGGGATCGCCCGGGTCGACATCGAGGCCGAGGCGCCTTCCTTCATCAGGGCGGCGATGCGCGGGGTGCGGGAGGCGTCGACGTCGGACCAGAGCAACCCCGGCACCCCGACGACCGCCACCTGGCGGGCCCAGCCTTGGGGTGTGGCCTGGGATGCCTGGGGCGTGGTCAGGGGCGCGGCTTGTGCCGTACTCACTGGGAGGAGCAGGGCGAGGAGCGTGACGAAAAGCACAGCGCCAATTGCGCGTGGGGCGCGCACGGAGTCGTGCGTCGCTGTCATGGGGCCCCCGTCCACTCGTGCCTGTCGTCGATCGCCCGCCCGAGTGGTCCCGGGCCACGGTAACGTGCCACGTCGTGACGACCGTCAAGACGACCAGGACTCGGGTGCCGCTGTGGGCATGGCCGATCGCGCTGCTCATCGTGGCCGCCGCTGTGGCGCCGCTGGTGATGCACTGGCTCGGCAACCCCGACGATCAGCGTCTGGTCGATCTCGATGTGTACCGTACCGGCGGGGAGGCAGTGCTCGCGGGCAGACCTGTCTACGATTTCGTGACACCTGCCCCTCAGTTGCTGCCTTTCACCTATCCGCCGATCGCTGCGCTTTTGGCCACACCGCTCGCGATGATGTCCTGGCCGCTCGCGCAGTGGGTGTGGACGGCCGGGGTGTTCGCGGCGCTGGCGGTGGCGGTGGGGTTCACGTTCCGGCCGGTGCTTGAGCGCGCGGGGCGGACTCAAGCGGTGCTGTTGCCGCTGCTTTTCGCGTTTTTGGTGGTCATGTGCACCTTTCTGATGCCGATCCGCGACCAGGTGAGATTCGGCCAGGTGGACATCCTGCTGGTCGCGCTCTGCCTCGCCGACTGTGCCGCACGCCGGCCGTGGTGGCCGCGTGGCTTTTTGATCGGGCTCGCGACGGCGGTCAAGCTGACCCCCGGCGTTTTCTTGATATATCTCCTGATCACGGCCTTCGGCGGCGGTGATCAGGCGAAGGTGCTGGAGCAGCGCCGCACGCTTTACACCGCCGTGATCACCGCCTCGCTGCTCACCGTGCTCCCGCTCGCGGTGATTCCGCAGGACACGTGGGATTTCTGGTTCTCCGCCCTGCTCGACCCCGGACGCGTCGGCGCCAACAACGCCACCACCAACCAGTCCATTCGCGGCATGTTGCTCCGGCTATACCTGCCCGACTGGCTCACCTCGGTGATCTGGGTGGCCCTGGTGGCCGCCATCGGGTGGTACGGCTTCCGCTACGCCCGCCGGGCCTTCCAAGACGGTGACACGATGACGGCGGTCGCACTCACCGGGCTCATGGCGGTGCTCCTCTCGCCGGTCGCCTGGATCCACCACCTCGCGTGGGTCGTGGTCGTGCTCGGCGCCATCGTGGGCACCGGCACCGATGTCGTGCGGGTGCGGGTCGGGCTGGCGGTGTGGTTGTACTACGTGGTGCCCATCCCCTGGTGGGGGGTCAGCCTGCGGGCCGCCGAGATCCCCGTCCTCAGCCCGGTGTTAGGCAAGATCGTGCAAAACGCGTATGGCCTGGGCGCGGTCGGGCTTGTCTTCCTCCTCGGCGTGTGGGTGCGACAGCGGCATTACACAACCATTACGAAGTGATTGCCCCGACTTACCACGCTTTCGCGGTCGGCGATCTCCATTACCCCACACAACAGGGGTTGCGCAAGCTAGCCTATGGAGATGCGGAAACTCGCCTACCTGGGACCTGAGGGCACTTTCACCGAAGAGGCCCTACGGATCATGTCCCCCGACGCCGAGCGCATGCCGTGCCCCAGCGTGTCGGCGGCGCTTGACGCCGTGCGCCGCGAAGAGGCCGACGCCGCCGTGGTCCCGCTGGAAAACTCCCTTGAGGGTGGCATCTCCTCCACCCTCGACGAGCTGGCCTGGGGCCAGCCCCTGATGATCGTCGCCGAGCTGCTGCTGCCGGTGAGGTTCTCCCTGCTCGCGCGCCCCGGCACCGAGATCGGGCACATCAAGCGGGTTATCACCCACCAGGCGGCGCAGACCCAGTGCCGCAACTTCCTGGCCCGCGAGCTGCCCAACGCCTTCGTCATCGCCGCGGCCTCAACCGCCGCCGCCGCGCAGGAGGTGTCGCTGCCCGGCTCGCCCTACGACGCGGCCATCGGCGCCGCCATCGCCGGCGAGCACTACGGCCTGATCGAGGTCGCCTCCGACATCGGCGACCGCTCCGACACGGTCACCCGCTTCATCCAGGTGACCCGCCCCGGCCCCCTCCCCGAGCCCACCGGTGCCGACCGCACCTCCCTCGTCGCCTACCTCGCCGACGACCACGCGGGCGCCCTGCTCGACATGCTCAGCCAGTTCGCCACCCGGGGCATCAACCTCACCCGCATCGAGTCCCGGCCCACCGGCGACGGCATCGGGCAATATTTCTTCCACTTCGACGCCGAAGGCCACGTCAGCGAGGCCCGCGTCGGCGAAGCCCTGTCCGGCCTGCACCGCATCAGCGCCGACGTCCGCTTCCTTGGCAGCTATCCCCGCGCAGACGGCCTGTCCCCCCGCATCCGCCGAGGCACCACCGACGTCGAGTTCGCCGAAGCCACCGAGTGGCTGGAGCGCATCCGCAAGGGCACTTAAGGGCGCTACACAATCCGGTGAGGTCCGCTCCGCGGGCCTTGCCGGTCACGGCGCCGTGGAATGCAGCTGTGCGCCTGGATTGTGCAGTGCTGGATTGTGCAGTGGAGGGAAAACCGGCGGGGAGATGCTCACCCCGCCGGCTTGACGGCTTAAGCGCGGTCGAGGGCCTGGCCGGCGAAGCCGTCGCCGACGGAGGCGGCCAGGCGCAGGTAGGAGTCCCGGGTGGCCGGTTGCAGGCGTTCGAGGTCGATCTCGGCGCCCTCCTCAAGGTGTGCGTCATATGGCACCCGCACCACGGCGCGGCACCTCGCCGCGAAGTGTGCCTCCAGCCGGTCGAGGTCGACGGTCGACTTGGAGCGGGGCCGCACGTTGCACAACACCACCGACGCCGCCTTCACCAGGTCGCCGTAGTGGTGGGCCTCCAGCCAGTCCAGGGTGGCCGACGCGGCGCGGGCGCCGTCGACCGACGGCGAGCTGACCAGCACAAGCTGGTCCGCCAGCCCCAATACGCCGCTCATCGCCGAGTGGAGCAGACCGGTCCCGCAGTCGGTGATGCAGATGGAGTAAAAGTTCTCCAGCACCTGTGCCACCGCTTGATAATCCGTCGCACTGAACGCCTCCGAGACCGACGGATCCCGATCGGAGGCCAGGATCTCCAGCCGTGACGGCGTCTGCGAGGTGAACGCCCGCACGTCGACATATCGCTTGATCTGACCGCGTTCGTTCAGCAGGTCGCGCACGGTGGCAGCCGTCTCCAGCTCCACCTTGTCCGACAGCGTCCCCCGGTCGGGGTTCGCGTCGACGGCGATGACCCGGTCACCCCGCACCTGCGCCAACGTGGCGCCGAGGCCGACCGTCGTGGTCGTCTTGCCCACGCCGCCCTTCAGGCTGAGCACCGCCACCCGGTGGTGCCCGGCGGCCACCGCCGTGCGGGCGCGTGCGACAAGCTCCCGGCGCCGCCGTACCTCCGGCGACTCACCAGGCTTGATCCACCCCGCCGACGCCTTGTACACCATGCGCCGCCACCCACTGGTCGGCGCCGTCCTGCGTCCGCGCAGCAGCGACTCGGGGTCCAGACTGTCGGCGCTCGGCCGGCGGCTCGAGTCCGAGCGGATCTTCGGCGTCAACGCCGAGGGCGGCGCGGAGGCCTGGCGGCGCCGCGGGCGGTACGGCTCAGCGGACGAAGCCGGCTCACCGTCCGGCGTGCCCGTGCCGCGCCTGCCACGCCCGGGTTCGCCCGGCAGCGGTTCGGCGTCGGGGAGCCCGGTGCCGCGTCTGCCGCGCCCTGGTTCGGTCCCCGGCACGCCGTTGCTCCGCGGGCGTCGCGGTTCGGCCTCCGGCGCGCTCGGACCGGCGGAGGGTACGGCGGAAGCCGTGTCAGCCGCTTGCCTCGGCGCCGTGCCCGTGTGACCGGTCTGCACGCGGGGCTCGTCGGCACGGGGGCCGCCGATGCGCGGTTCGCCGGCACGCGGGTCGTCGGCGCCGAACGGGTCGCGCGAGTCCCGGCGATCCGTGTCGCCGGTCGGCCGGGCGGCAGAACGCGGGGGATCACGGAAAGGGTCACGCGAGGGCGGTGTGGTGGCCGTCGGAGGCTTTTCTGAGGGCTTCGGTGCTAGGAGCGGGTCGAGGTTCGGCGACGTCGAACGGCCGGCCGGGTCCTTCGGGAACCGGAGGTCGGGGTCGGACAAGCCGGATTCGGCCCGCTCGGAGGCCACGGGAGTGCTTGGAGGGCCGACGGGGGGAGACGCGGGGGCTTGAGGGCCGCTGCTGAGAGGCGTGCTGGTTTGAGGTGCTGTCGGCTGCCGAGGGGCGGTGGCCGGGGGAGCCTTGGCCGGGACCGGCAGGGGGTGGGGCTCCGGCTCCTCCAAGGAGGGCAGCGGCAGGTTCGGGATCGTGCCCGGTGATGCGGGGCCAGGCGGGATGCGCAGGTCCGGGTCGGTGTTCGACGTGGCGCGGAGGCCGGGGTCGGTGCCCGGCGAGGCCGTGTCCGCGCGCGTGTCCGAAAGGCGAGGGGCGCGCATGGCCTCGGTCACGTCGCCGGTGCCTGAGGAGGCCGTTCCCCGGTCGTCCGTTCCGGCCGGGGTCTCGGAGGCCGAGACGGTGCCCAGGCGGTCGGCAGGAGCCTCAGGGGCGGAGGTGGCGCGCGGGCGGTCGGCCTCGACGACGGTGGCTTCGCCGTACCAGGTGCGCTTGTCCGCCTCCTCGACGGCGAACTCCGGCAGGCTGCCCGGGGACAGGGTGATCGTGTGGTCCGCTTCGGGGAGCAGCGGCAGGCCCGGCGACGTGGACGACTGGTCGGCGTCGAACGCCGAGAACGGGCGCTCCTCCCGCTCGGGCGCCCCGGGCTTCTCACGCGTCTTGGGCACCTCGGGCGAGACGTCCGGGGTGGCCGGCGCGGGGCCCTTGCCCTGCAACTCGCCGAGGCGGAAGGCGTCGGTGTCGTCCGGCCTGGGCAGCGGCTTGAGCGGGGCGAGGAAGGCGTCGTTGTCCTGCCCGGCGCCGGGGGACGGCACGGCGAACGGGGAGGGCCGGTCGGCGGTCCTCGGGTCGGCCGCCGGGGTCATGCGCCAGGTGGCGGTGTCCGCCTGCTGGTCGTCGACGACGGCGGGCTCGGGGGCAGCCGTGGCGGGAGTAGCCGTCGCACCGGGGGCCGCGCTCGCGGCCGCTGGAGCGGGCGCGGGCGAGGCCGGCGCGGATGAGGTCGGCGCGGATGAGGTCGGCGCAGGTGAGGCCGCGGCGGTTGGGGCGGCGGCCGGCCCGACGACCGTGTCGACGGCGGTGCGGAAGAAGGGAGGCGTCGGCTCGGGGCCCGACGGGACGGAGAGCCAGGGGTCCTTCGGGTAGGGGGAGCCCGAGGGCTCCTCCACCGCGGAGACCGTCACCGGGGTTGGGGTCTCCTCGTTCTCCTTGATGGCGTCGAGCCAGGCAAGTTGTTCTTCAAGGGAATGAGGATCCTCGCGATCGTGCCTGGGCACCGGTGTTCCCCCTCGGGGTGGACATAAAGGGGTAGCAAACACATTGAAGATTAACGCCCTATGTTCCGGCCAATGCAGTCAACTGGCAAGTTGGCCCTACGACTACGTTGGATCACATGCGTGCGATCGTCATCACTGAGCACGGCGGACCTGAGGTGTTGTCGTGGCAAGAAGTGCAGGAACCCCGGCCTATGCGGGGAGAAGTCCTCATTGAGGTGTCTGCCTCCGCAGTCAACCGGGCCGACCTGCTCCAGCGTAAAGGATTTTACGATCCGCCTCCCGGTGCTTCGCCGTACCCGGGCCTGGAGTGCTCGGGGGTGGTCGTCGAGGCCGGGCCCGACGTTCTCGGTTTCGAGCCCGGTGATCATGTTTGCGCATTGCTCGCCGGCGGTGGATATGCCGAACGCGTCGCGGTGCCGTGGCAGCAGGTGCTTCCGGTGCCAAAAGGTCTGTCCGACGTCGAATCCGGTGCATTGCCCGAAGTGGCGTGCACCGTATGGTCCAACGTCTTCATGACGGCGAGATTGCGCAAAGGCGAGACCCTCCTCGTGCACGGTGGGGCAAGTGGCATCGGGACGATGGCGATCCAGCTCGCCAAGGCGTTCGGCTCGCGCGTCATCGCGACCGTGGGTTCGCCGGAGAAGGTCGCCGGATGCATGGAACTGGGCGCCGACGAAGTGGTGAACTATCGCACCGAGGACTTCGCCGAGACCGCCAGGGCCGATGTGATTCTCGACATAATCGGCGGCCCCTACCTGGAGCGGAACCTCACAGCACTCAACCCGGGGGGGCGCCTGGTGGTGATCGGCCTGCAGGGCGGCACACAGGGGCGGCTCGACCTCGGGCAACTGCTCGCCAAGCGCGCCTCCGTCCACGGCACGACGCTGCGCGCCCGGCCCGTGGACGAGAAGGGCGTGATCGTGCGGGGGGTCAAGGACAATGTTTGGCCGCTCATCGAGGCCGGTGCGGTGCGTCCCGTCGTGCAGGCGCGGGTGCCGATGGCCGAGGCCGCAGAGGCGCACAGGCTGCTCGAAGACGGCCGGCACATCGGCAAAATTCTCTTGGTTCGGTGAGCTAGGTTGAAGTGAATGCCCGAGGATACGAAGCGGTGACGACGAATGAACCCTAACGAGAGCACCCCGCAGATCGTGGTTGTGGGCCCCGAGGGCCTCACCGGCGAGGGTGACGGCAATCGCGAGGACCAGCGTGCGATCACCGACCTGGTGGAGCAGCCGGCGAAGGTGATGCGCATCGGCAGCATGATCCGCCAGTTGCTCGAGGAGGTCCGCGCCGCCCCCCTCGACGAGGCGAGCCGCAAGCGGCTCAAGGAGATCCACGAGAGCTCGATCAAGGAGCTGGAGGACGGGCTCGCCCCTGAGCTTGTCGACGAGCTGGAGCGGCTTTCCCTGCCGTTCACCAACGGGGACGACAGCCCGCCGAGCGAGGCGGAGCTGCGTGTCGCCCACGCTCAGCTCGTTGGCTGGCTTGAGGGTCTGTTCCACGGCATCCAGACCACCCTGTTCGCTCAGCAGATGGCGGCGCGTGCCCAGCTTGAGCAGATGCGCCGGGCCCTCCCTGGAGGCATGTCGCCGTCCGACGACCAGCCCCGCAGCTCCGGCCCCTACCTTTAAGCGCCCGTGGCGCCCTGAAGGGTCAAGGGCCACCGCCGTAAAGCTTCTCCAGCACTTGTGCCACTCCGTCGTCGTTGTTGGTCGCCGTCACATGGTGGACGGCGGCCAGCACGTCGGGGTGTGCGTTCGCCACGGCGTAGGACGTGCCCGCCCAGGCCAGCATCGGCAGGTCGTTTGGCATATCGCCGAAGGCCACGACGTGGCGTGACGTGATTTCGTGGCGGCTCGCCAGCGCGGCCAGGGCCGACGCCTTCGTCACCCCGTGCGCGCTCATCTCGATCAACGCCCGCCCGCTCGAGTGGGTAGGGGTAACAAGATCTCCCACCAGCTCACAGACCGTACTATGGAGTAGATCCGGGTCCATGTGGGGGTGAAGAGCGAGCAATTTGGCGCAGGGCTGCGAAGTCAGCGAAGGCCGCCCGACGAGTAGCCCGGTCACTCCCGCGGCGTCCCAGCCGCCGAGTCTGAAGCTTGACTCATGGGCGAAACCGCCTTCGTACTCAACGGAGAACGCGAGATCTGGAACGCTCCTTTTCAGACGCTCGACAACTTCTTCAAGTATCAACGTCTCGATGAGGTGTGATTCGACGATCTGTTCGGTATGCAGGTCATAGACGAGAGCGCCGTTTGCACAGATCGCTAGGCCGTGGTGATCCACGGTGCGGGCCACCTCGTGCATCCATCGCGGGGGTCTCCCGGTGACGAACACGAGCATGGCTCCGGCTGCCTCTACCAGGGCAAATGCGGACGCTGTACGCGAGGAGACCGTGCCGTCGGAGCGGAGGGCGGTGCCATCGAGGTCGGTGGCGACAAGGCGGGGCTGGGACATAACACGTTCTAGTCTGCACTGTGGGAGCCGTCTCAAGAAATCTTCCTCGTCAGGGGAACACCCGCGCGCCCGATGGTGTTAGATGTGATGGCGTTGTATTAGCTGATCCCGTAGTGAAAACCAGCTTGACTGTCTGAGCCACCGGGGGCCCGCTGTACGACACACCGGGATTCACAAGGTGTGGGTCCCATGGATTTATCCTGAGGGAGAGCTTGAATGGCTCAGGGAACCGTCAAGTGGTTCAACTCTGAAAAGGGCTTCGGCTTCATCGCCCCGGACGGTGGTGCACCAGACGTGTTCGTGCACTTCTCCGAGATTCAGGGCTCTGGCTACCGGAGTCTCGAGGACGGTCAGCGCGTGGAGTTCGAGATTACGCAGGGCCAGAAGGGGCCGCAGGCCTCTCAGGTCCGCGCCATCTGAGGCCGACGCCTTCTGACGTTGCACTAGGGCGGGGCTCGCATCCTGCGGGCCCCGTCGCCTTGAATCTGCTCGTGTGCCCCCGTGCCGAAGTGCATGTGGATACCGGGCATTCATAGGGCGACATGTGGGTCGTGTGATCACGATCACGCGGCCACATGAGGTCTATGTGGTTTCGACCACACTTGAGGCATATGGCCATGGTCTTACGGCCACGGTCATATGGCCACACCGCGGGGCTTGTGCCATACGGCACGGGCCCCGTTTGCCGTTGTGGGGCCCGCCTGTCGCCACCCCCGGCACAGCCTTCACCGGGGGCCACCACCCGCCCGGCCGGCGCAGTCACCGGCCTTGACCGGTGGCCTTCCAAGGACTCCACCACCCGCCCGGCCTGTGGCCGGCAGGAGTGGCCTTCCACCTGATCGGCGTCGGCAGGCGCGGCCTTCGGCCTCGGCCACCGGGCCGGGCCAGCGGCAGGCCTAGGGTCGCCCGCCCGGCTGGCGCGGCCTCCGGGCTCGACCTGTGGCCGGCAAGGTCTTCACGCCCACCCGGGTCAGCATCGGCAGACGTGGCCTTCCATCCGTCCGTTCGGTGGCCTTCCGCCTGTCGGCGTCGGCAGGAGTGGCTTTCGGCCTCGGCCACCGGGCCAGCCAGTGGCCGGCCGCCGGTCGGCATGGCCGCTCGCGTCCGCCTGTGCGGGCGGGGCACGGCGCTCCGGTGGCGCGCGCCCGCCCGTGAGGGGCTTCCTGGCGGGCCGGGAGCGGCCGGGCCTGCTTCTCGCCCGGCGCGAGCAGGTCGAGGCCTACATAGGGTCGGTCGCCCGCCCGGCCGGTGGCCTGCAGGGCCGTCGGCCCTCGGCCGGTGGCCTGCAGCGGTGGCCTTCCGCCTGTCGGCGTCGGCAGGCACGGTCTTCGGCCTCGGCCACTGGGCCAGCCAGTGGCAGGCAAGCTCTTCACCACTTGCCGGCAGGCGTCGGCAGATGTGGCCTTGCGCCCGGCTGGCGCGGCCTTCGGCCTCGACCGGTGGCCGGCATGGTCGCTCGGGCCAGCCTCGGCGGGCGGGGGGCGGCGCTCCGGTGGCGCTCCCGGCCGTGAGGACTTCCTGGCGGGCCGGGAGCGGCCGGGCCTGCTTCTCGCCCGGCGCGAGCACGTCGAGGCCCACATAAGGTCGCTCGCCCGCGCGGCGTGGCCTTCGTCCCTCGGCCGGTGGCTGGCAGGGTCTTCACCACCCGGCCGATCGGCGTCGGCCGGCGCGGTCTCGGCCTCGGCCACTGGGCCAGCAAGTGGCCGGCCGCCGGTCGGCATGGCCGCTCGCGCCCGCCTCGGCGGGCGGGGGGCGGCGTCCCGGTGGCGCTCGCGGCCGTGAGGGGCTTTCTGGCGGACCGGGAGCGGCCGGGCCTGCTTCTCGCCCGGCGCGAGCAGGTCGAGGCCCACTCAGGGTCGCCCGCCGGGTCGGCGTCGGCAGGCGTGGCCTTCCGCATGGCCGGCGCGGTCAACGGCCTTGGCCGGTGGCCGGCAAGGTCTTCACCACCCGCCCGGCCGGCGGCCGACCGGCACGGCCTTCGGCCCCGGCCGGTGCCGATCAGGGGTCGGCATCTCCCGAAGGGGCGGCGCGCCCGGCCGTGAGGGGCTTCCTGGCGGGCCGGGAGCGGCCGGGCCTGCTTCTCGCCCGGCGCGAGCAGGTCGAGGCCCACGTAGGGTCGCCCGCCCGGTCGGCGTCGGCAGGCGTGGCCTTCCGCCCGGCCGGCGCGGTCAACGGCCTTGGCCGGTGGCCGGCAAGGTCTTCTCCACCCGCCCGGCCGGCGGCCGGTAGGCGCGGCCTTCGGCCCCGGCCGCGTGCCGACCGCCGGCCGGCACGCCGATGAAGTACGGCAGAGCCGCCGCCGCCGGACGCGGATCCACGCCCAAGCGCACATCCCACCCAAGTGCCGTAGAACGGACAGCGTGGGAGAGGCGTCAGGGCACACGCCCCAATCTGCGGGCCGGGGGGCGGCGTTCCGGTGGCGCTCCCCGGCCGTGAGGGGCCTTCTGGCGGGCCGGGAGCGGCTGGGGCTACTTCTTGACCGGCTCGAGGACGTCGAGGCCCACATAGGGCCGTAGTGCCTTCGGCACGATCACCGAGCCGTCGGCCTGCTGGTGGTTCTCCAGGATGGCGACGATCCACCGTGTGGTGGCCAGCGTGCCGTTGAGCGTCGCCGTGAACTGCGGCCTGCCGTCCCGGTCGCGGTAACGCACCTTGAGGCGGCGCGCCTGGAAGTCGGTGCAGTTGGACGTGGAGGTCACCTCGCGGTAGCGCTGCTGGGTGGGGATCCACGCCTCGCAGTCGTACTTGCGCGCCGCCGAAGAGCCGAGGTCGCCGCCCGCGATGTCGATGACGCGGAAGGGCAGCTCGACCTTCGCGAGCATCTCCTTCTCCCAGGCGAGCAGCCGCAGGTGCTCCTCATGCGCGTCCTCCGGACGGCAGTAGGAGAACATCTCCACCTTGTCGAACTGGTGCACGCGGATGATGCCCCGCGTGTCCTTCCCATAGGAGCCGGCCTCGCGGCGGAAACACGACGACCACCCGGCATAGCGGTACGGCAGGCCCTCGCCGTCGAGGATCTCGTCGGAGTGGTAAGCCGCGAGAGGCACCTCGGACGTGCCCACGAGGTAAAGGTCGTCGGCCTCCAGCCGGTAGACCTCGCTCGCGTGCGCGCCGAGGAAGCCGGTGCCCGCCATCGCCTCAGGCTTGACCAGCACCGGAGTGATCATCGGCGTGAAGCCCGCGTCGATCGCGGTGTTCATGGCCAGGTTGAGCAGGCCGAGCTGGAGCCTCGCGCCCGCACCCGTCAGGTAGAAGAACCTGGCCCCCGAGACCTTCGCGCCGCGCTCGGTGTCGATCGCGCCGAGGGACTCGCCCAGCGCCAGGTGGTCCTTGGGCTCGAAGTCGAAGATCGGCTTCTCGCCGACCTCCTCCAGCACCACGAAGTCGTCCTCGCCGCCGTGGGGCGCGCCCTCCTCGACCAGGTTGGGCACGCCCATGAGCAGCTCGTCGAGCCGCCGGCCGAGCGTCTCGGCCTCGCCCTCGGCGCTCTTGACCCGGGCCGCGAGATCCTTGGCCTGCTCAAGCAGGGAAACCCGCTCGTCCCCTGAAGCGCGGGAGACGGACTTGCCGACGACCTTCTGCTCGGCGCGCAGCCTCTCAAAGGAGGTGAGCGCACTGCGGCGGCGCTCGTCGAGGTCGAGCAGCGTGTCGACGATCGAGTCGTCCTCTCCCCGGGCACGCTGCGAGACGCGCAGGCGGTCGGGGTGCTCACGAAGGGTACGCAGGTCAATCACGTGCTTAAGGCTACCGACGAAGGCGGGCGGCCCGCGCCCGGATTTGACCGCTTGAGCGTGAGGTGGCGGATTACGGGGGCGAGGGCATGCTTCGACAGGGTGCCTTGGCCGGTGAAGACCTGCTTCGACGCCAACCCTGGCGCACGCCGGCAAGCCCCCGTGATCGAGGCCCGGGGACGGAGCTCGTCGTGCCGGCTGCGCCGGAGGTGGGTCACCGGGCGTTCACCGTACGCACGCCGAAGTCGCCGCGGGCGGCGGAGAAGCCAGGTCAGCCGCCAAACTGAAAAGCCGCCGACCTGTGCACACAGATCAACGGCTTGTGCTGAGCGGAGGGTGTGGGATTCGAACCCACGAGGCCGTCGCCGACCTGGCCGCTTTCAAGGCGGCTGCACTAGTCCACTATGCGAACCCTCCATGCGGACACCACCCTAGCGGGACTCCACCATGGTCGCGCCAGCGAGTTTGGCGATTTCCCGGGTCACTCGTAGGGCTCGCTCGGGGGTTTGATCGGCTGCACGTGGGCGGCGGCGATCTCGGCGAACACCATCCCCGAGGGCAGCTTCTTCCACTTGGGCGGAACCCACGTGCCGGTGACCTCGACCCAGGAGTCCGCCTTAGGGGCCGGCGCCCCCAGCACCGCGACCTGGAGCGCGTAGCCGTCCGCCGCGCAGCAGGCGATCGACATGCGCGTGACGTACCACTGGCCCTTCTTCTTGGAGGGGGTCACGAAACCGGTGAGCCGCACGGATTTGCCGGTGAGGGACTTCTTCTTGTCGCCGAAGGCCCGTGCGAGGAACTCCGCGATCTTCATGTCCGCCGGGCCGCCCGCGGCCGAGATCGGGTCATACTCGGCGTTGGCCGGCGGCTCGGGCGGACGCTGCGAGCGGGACGCCGCGAAGGAGCCGAGCGCCGGCGGGGCGATCAACACGATCGCGAAGACCGGCAGCGTCATCAGCCAGGCCACACGCGGGGCGTGCTCATGCGCGGCGGGCCGCCGTACCAGCCCCAAGACCCCCAGCGCCGCGACGATCACCCCCGCCGCGATCAGGAAGGGCTGGAATCCGGCCTTCACGTAGTTCAGGTAGGACGTGGTGAAGGCGGAGATCCACACCACGGCTCCACCGAGCAGGATCAAGGTGAGGTTCTGCGACCAGCGGCTCACAACAGCATCCATCCCATCAGCGCGCTCACAAGCACGGCCAGTGTGAAGGTCAGCGGCACGAAACGCAGCGCGAACGCCTTACCGAACGTCCCGATCTGCAGGGCGATGAGCTTGAGGTCCACCATGGGACCCACTACGAGGAACGCGAGCTTCGCGGTGGGGGAGAAGCCTCCCATGGAGGCGGCCACGAAGGCGTCGGCCTCCGAGCAGATCGACAGAAGTACGGCGAGCAGCGCCAGCGTCAGCACCGCGAGCCAGGGCACACCCGCCACCGAGTCCAACCACTCTCGCGGCACCACCACGTTCAATGTCGCCGCCGCCATGCCGCCCACCACCAGGAACCCGCCCGCGTGCAGCAGGTCGTGCCGCATCGCCGACAGGAAGGCGGTGACCTTGGACCCTTCGTGCCGGTGCTCAGGCACCCGGATCCACGACGTACGCCCAAACCGCAGCCAGATCCACCCGGCGAGCACCGCCACCACCAAGGAGGCCCCAAACCGGGCGACCGCCATCATCGGCTCATTGGGGAACGCCACCACCGTCGCCACCATCACCACCGGGTTGATCGCCGGGGCCGCCAGCAGGAACGCCAGCGCCGCCGACGGCGTCACCCCCCGCGCCATCAGCCCCGACGCGACCGGAACCGATGCGCACTCACAACCGGGGAGTACGGCTCCCGCCATGCCGGCCACCGGCACGGCGGCCATCGGGCGCTTCGGCAGGGCACGGGTCCAGAACGAGGGAGGGACAAAGGCCGCGATGGCCGCGGACAACGTCACACCAAACACGAGGAACGGCAAAGCCTGCACACAGATCGCCACGAAGATCGTGGCCCAGGTCTGCAAAGCGGGGGCGGTGAGGTGGGGGGACAGGACGAACCGTCCCACCACCAGGAGCGCGATGACGACGAGAAACGCCCAGGGCAGAGAGAAACGCCTGGTTCGTGGGCGGCGTCCCCAGGTGTCCGGGGGGATGTCGCTGTCGTCGGCCCACGCGGAGTGCATGCCGGAGTGGGAGGTCGGCGGGGCTTGAGTGGGAGATGTCGTGGCGGGCCTTGGTCCGGTGTCGATCCCGCGATCGTGCATATGGTTATCGTTGCAGAATTTTGGTGGAGCCTCGTCCTCGATAGGTGTTTCACGTGAAACATCAACCGAGGGTTGAGCACGTTATGTTTGCCGGTTGACCCGGTACTATCGTGCCTCCAGCCCGGCCCGATCGACGGATGTGTCGTCCGACGGCCGACCGGCACTGTTGCCGCCATGGCAAAGACTCTCACTGGGATCCTCGCCGCCTCGGCCATCGGGCTCACGACGTTCACGGCGCTCGCGCCATCCGCCGCCGCCGAGTCGGCCCCGGCCTGGTGCCCGGAGATTCCCGGACACAAGGTCGAGTGCGACACCCTTGATCGGCCGCTGGTCGAGGGCAAGCCGGAGCTAGGCACCACTCCGGTGGGGTACGCCATGGTGCGCCGCACTCAGCTCGGCAAACCCGCCGCCGGCACCGTCATGGTGAACCCCGGCGGTCCCGGGTCGAGCACGCTCGAGATGGCCGCGCAATACACGGCGCTGCTCGCCCCGGCGCTGACGGACCACGACCTCCTGCTCATCTCACCGCGGGGCACCGCGGAGTCAGGACCCCTGAAGTGCGGCGCGAGCGACCCCGTCGGCTTCGAATCGGTGGACGCCGTGGCGAAGTGCGCCGAAGAGCTCGGTGCCAAGGCCGCCGGATATACCTCGGCCAACATCGCCGGCGACTTCAACGCCGTCCGCGCCAAGGCCGGAGTGGACAAGGTGGTGCTCTACAGGAAGTCCTATGGCACCTACCTCATGTCCATCTATGCCCAGCGTCATCCGGAGACCGTTCGCTCGATCGTGTTGTCCGGTGGCATTCCGCTCAAGAGCGACCCGTTCTGGCGGGCCAGCGCCCAAGCCGCGTCGGACAGCCTGCGCCTGGCCTGTCAGCGCAGCCGGGCGTGTGACGGGGCGCAAGCCGTACAAGACCTGAAGAAGGTCGCGGCGCGGATGCGGGCCAAACCGCTGCGGGTGCCGATCACGGCGGGCGGAAAGCAGCAGATCCTGAACTTCGGGGAGTCCCGGCTGTCGATCCTGGTCGTCAACGACGCCAGTCGCATGACGGGGGCCGACCCCACGGCCGTGCCGACCCTCGGCTACGTGCCCGCCGCGCTGGCCGCCTCGGCCAAGGGCGACGACGGGAAGCTCAAGCAGCTCATCACCGGCATCTACGGCGGAGGAGGAGCGGTGGAGGAGGACTCCAGTGCGTTGTTCATCGCCGTGAGCTGCAACGACTACCTCAAGCCGTGGTCCGCGGAGGCTACCGCCGGGCAGCGCGTGCGGCAGTATCACCAGGCGATCGACGCGGCGCGTGGGCAGTTCGGGGCGTTCAGCGCGAAGGGGCATGCTTACGCGACCATCGAGGCCATGTGCGGGAAGTGGCCCGCTAAGGGGACGGCTCGGCCGTACATCTCCACCGGGCACTTTCCCGACGTGCCGGTGCTGGCGATCGCCGCCGACCTCGACGCCACGACCAGCGTCGCCGCCACGCGGGAAGTGGCGGAGCAGTACAAGCGCTCGACGTTCCTCAGGGTGCCCAACATGGGGCATGTTGCGGAATACGACCCGAGTGGGTGTGTTACGGGGATCTCATCGGACTTCATCAGGCACGGGAAGGTGGGCGACACCTCCTGCCTCAAGGAGATTCCCCCGATCAAGGTGACTCCGGTCAAGTAACCGCAGGTCACCACTAGAGCAGGGTTCCCCGGAGAAGGGTGTGCAACCGAGCACCACACCTCATATGCGACAGGCGTCACATCCAGTGCGCCGACGGTGAGGTGGGGCGTTCAACGAGGGACTCCGGGGAACCCGCGGGCCTTCCGGTCCTATGGTTCCTATGGTCGGCAAGCCCACCTTTGAGGTGTACGGCTTGCGCCTGGGATGCCGGCCCGGATGGGGGGTACGGCATGCGCCTGGGATGCTGGCCAGCTCGGACAAGTCGTACGTGTACGGCTTGCGCCTGGGATGCTGGCCAGCTCGGACAAGTCGTACGTGTACGGCTTGCGCCTGGGATGCTGACCGGCGCGCTGTCAGATAGTTCCTCGTTCACCGAGGTCACGGATTTGAGCGATCAGCCACTTAGGCCCAACTACCTCGGCTCCGAGCGCCTTCACCCTTTCGCGTAGTCCGCGATCCGCGGTGACGACGAGTGAACGCTCCCACGGCGGCACTTGGGCGACCAGCTCCACGATCATGTCGTCCCCGCTGTTCGGGGCGGCCACGACCTCCATCCCCGCCTGATACAGCGCGCTTCCGCCCGCTTCCTCAAGAACCGTGTCCGGCCCCACCGGGAGCACACGCCGGGCGGCACCCTCAACCACCGCCTTCACTCGCGGGAACCACGTGGCGAGCGGTGGCGTTTCCAGCGGAACCCCCTGAAAACCCTGCCCCATCAGTGTGTCGACCTCGGCCAGCAACCTCGCCGTGGCTCCCGCCCGGTCCCGCCACCAGCCGTGCTCGGCCCGAGCGCCCACGATGTTGGCCATGTCGAGCACGATCACCAGCGGGCTGAGCGCCAGCCGGACCTGCGGCCAGGTCGCCGCGAACCCCGGATGCAACCGCCTGGCCTCCACCTCCGCCACTGGCATCCACCGCATGTCCGTGCTTTCCGCATTTGCCGGAGAGGCGGCCAGTAGAGTCGCCGCCTCGGCGATCACGGTCTCGAAGGTCCAGCCGCCGTGATCGTCCAGATAGACCCCCTGGACCCGCAGTCCTTCCGGGCCCAGCGCCGCCTCCTCATATGCCTCCCTGAGCGCCGAGGCCACGGCATCCTCATGGCTGTCGCGGGCACCGCCGGGCAGGCCCCAGGTGCCGCCGTAGTGGCTGGTGAGTGAACGCTCCTGCATAAGGACATGGGGCACGCCCTCTATGTCGTGATGGACGGCAAGCAGCCCGGATGCGCCGTACACACCCCAGTGTTGGTGGCCTTGGGCGCAGAGCGCCCATCCGTCGCCGTCTCTCTCCGCCATGCCTTCATCTTGCACGCCGACGGGCGGCGAGGGCCAATGCCGCCGCGCACCCGCGGCGGCGGCGCCGCCGTAGCGGAATGCCGCGCTATTTCTCAACTCATTTTTTCGCTTATGCCGTACGAGAAATCGGTGAACCATTTTCGCGCATCGCGCGTTGTAAGGCGCGATGAACAACGAGACAACCGATCGCGAATATGTCGGGGACGCTTATGAAGCCCACGACGAGCGAGTGCGCACCACCGGATTCCCGGCCATGGCGCGGCGCCTGCCGTGGCTCATCGGCCACGGCCTCAGGATGTCGTGGGAGGCCGGTCGGGGCCACACGGCGCTGGAGATCGCGTTCAAGCTCGCCACGGGCGCGATCACCGCCTTCGGCCTCGTGGCCACCAACGACGCCCTGGACTCCCTGCTCACCGGGGGGCCGACCGCCGAGCGCCTCCAGCAGGCCCTGCCGTCCCTCGTGCTCGTCGTGGCGGCCCTGGCCGCCGCCGGCGCCCTGCGGCAGGCCGGGGACTGGCTACGCGCCCGCCTCGCCCCCGCGGTCGACCTCCTTGCCGAGTCCCGCCTCCTTGAGGTCGCGGGCCGGGTCGAACTCAGCGCCTTTGACAACCCCGACTTTTTCGATGCTCTAGAACGCGCCCAGCAACGGGGAGCCAGAGCGGCGAGCCAAATTGTGGAAGTCGCCATCAAAGTGGTGGGTTCGCTGGTTGGTTTGGTGGCGGTCGTCGGCACACTCGCCGTCCTTCACCCGGTTTTGGTGCCGCTTATTCTGCTCGCCGCGGTTCCCAGGGCTTGGGCCGCTGTGCGGGCCGCCCGCCAGGAATACGACGTCTACATCGACATGGCGGGCATCTGGCGCCGCAAGGACGTCGTCAGCGAACTGCTGACCTCACGCGACGCCGCCGCCGAAGTGCGCTCATACGACATGCGTGACTTCCTGCTCGGTCACTTCCAGACCGTCGGCCGCACCCTCGTCGAGGCGCAGACAAAGCTCGCCAACCGCACCACCCTCGTCACCCTGTCCGGCCAAACCCTCGCCGGCGCCGCCACCGGCCTCGTCTATCTGACCCTCGGCCTTCTCCTGGCCAACGGCACCATGCCCTTGGCCGTCGCAGGCACCGCGCTTGTCGCGGTCCGCATCGCCGGCGAATCCATCGGCGGCCTTTTCGAGGCCGCCAACGAAGGCTACGAGGAAGGCCTCTACTTCGCCGACTACCTCGCCGTCCGCGACCACATGGCCCCGCAATTCACCTCCACCGGCACTACTCCCGTCCCCACCTGCACCCGCATCACCGTCGACGACGTCACCTTCACCTATCCGGAAGCCGGCACCCCCGCCCTCAAAGACGTCACCCTCGAAATCAACAAGGGTGAGGTCATCGCCCTAGTCGGCGAAAACGGCTCCGGCAAGACCACCCTCGCCAAACTCATCGCCGGCCTCTATCTTCCAGACAGCGGCACCGTCGCCTACGACGGAGTCGGTACGGCGGAAGCCGACCTCACCCAACTCCGTTCCCACGTCACCGTCGTCTCCCAGATGTTCATGCGCTGGCCCCTCACCGTCGCCGACAACATTCACGCCGGCGCTCCCCACACCCCCGCCACGCTCGGCACCGCGGCCAAATCCGCCGGTGCCGACACACTCATCGCCGGCCTGCCGGGCGGCTACGACACCCACCTCGACCGCAGCTTCCGCGACGGCCGCGAACTCTCCGGCGGCCAATGGCAACGCCTCGCCCTGGCCCGCGGCTTCTTCCGCGACACCCCGCTCCTCATCTGCGACGAGCCCACCGCCGCGCTCGACGCCCGCGCCGAACACGCCCTCTTCGAACACATCAAACTCCTGGCCCAAGGCCGCACCGTGATCTTCATTACCCACCGCATGGCCAGCGTGCGCATGGCCGACCGCATTTACGTCCTCGACCGGGGCCGCGTTGTCGAACAGGGCACCCACCCCGGCCTCATGGCCGCAGGCGGCCTCTACGCCGACCTGTACAACCTCGGCGCCTCCGCCTACACCGAATCCACGGAAGGGGGAACCCAGGAATGAAAGACTGGCTTCCATGCGAAGCTCGCTGGATCTTGTGCCACGGGTGCGGCCCGCCGAAAGGTTAGGCAGAGATTCTCGCCGTTCCGAGGTGCATTTCCTGGACTTCGCGATCGACGGCCGATCCCTCTTGGACCGGATGGCGGCACAGGCGGGGCGTGAGCCCGACACCGTCTCGGTGCTTTGGCTGAAGCCGCCGCTGGGAGACAACCACAGAGAGATCCTGCGCCTGCTCCGGCAGCACGAATCCCCACTGGAAGACGGCCGGATCCCGCTTTACACCTGCCCCGAGTGCGGCGACCTCGGCTGCGGCGCCACCACCATCACCCTCGCCTCCACCGTCGACCAGATGATCTGGCGGGACTTCGGCTGGCAGACCGACTACGACGACACCGTGGACCACGACAACTACTCGGGCCTCGGCCCGTTCGTCTTCGACAGGACCGATTACGAGGCCACTCTCACGGCAGCCCTCGCCCTCCTGCCGGTTCCCGCGCCCGCTCCCGCCCGTTCACGTCGGCTTATGTGGTGGAGGAGGGCATGAGGTCATTTCGGGGCTTCATGAGGTCGTCTCGGAGCTTCAGGCATGCTGCCTATCAGGCCGCCCCTGCCCGTTCGCCGGTCCTCTACCGTTCGCCGGTCCCTGCCCGTTCGCCGGTCCTCTACCGTTCGCCGGTCCCTGCCCGTTCGCGTCGGCTTGCGCAACGGAGGCGAGGATGAAGACACACCAGTGGCTCAGATATTGCACGACGGCTCTTCTCATCGGCGCGATAGGTGTCGTCCTCGTCCCGGGGATGATACGAGGCCCCGGCATCGACCATCTCCGCCTCGCCGGCCTGACAGTCCTCGTGGCCGTGCAGTTTCTCGTCTTCCCCTTCGTTCTCGCCTTCGGTGCGTGGCGGGTCAGCCGGTGGAGCAAACGCCCCGCCCCACCGGTGCCCGGCTACACACTGGGCACGATCACCATGCTGTTCGGCGCTCTGGTCGTCTCCCAGGCGGCAGCCGTACTCGGATGGCTCGAAGAAGGCCCTCCCAGGGGTGTGGGGGACCCCGACGGTGAACTTGCCATGACGAGTTTCGCCCTCCTTTCGGGCGCCCTCACCCTGCTCGCCGGCCTCGCGCTGCTGTGGATCCGCAAAAGAAGCGGAGCTAACGCCGCCGGAAAACACATGTCGTCCACAGGTGCGTGGTGGCGACCGTAGAGGAAGTGTGGCTCAGCAGCCACCCCTCACGCTCAACACCCTCAATCAACCTGGACACATCCCAAGCGGTGTAAGCCTTTCCCCGGACATCGACCGCCAAAACGGCGGTGAAAACCGTGTGAGCCTGACGATAAGCGAGCCGCGCATCCTCAACGATCTGCGTGATGTCATGCTCTTCCATGGTCGTCACTGAACATATCCCGTCCGCTAGGCCCTGGAACCCGCGACAAAGTCCGCCAAATAGTGGTCGGAAAAGTATTCCATATCCCAGTCGCCGGCGGTGACGTTTTCAGGTGGCACGGTCGCGGCATAGGCCCAGCAGACCCGGCCGTCGGTGGTGGTCAGCCGGTGAAGCTCATAAAACTCATCCTCAAACGCATCGATAACCCGCCACTCGTCCATGCCTAATCCCGTGATGATCCTGCCGCGTGCGGAAGAGGACGCAGGCACCAGCACCGGATAGCTGTGACCGGCCAGCTCCGCCACCCGCCACCCGTCGACAACCGTCGGCACACCCACAGGCACCCGGTCCAGCAGGGCGAGCAGCACCTCGGGAAACAGCAGACTCCCGTAAACGAACAGCGCCTCAGGCGCCTCCGCCAGGCGGTCCGGAGATGAATTATCCGCCGCAGACGGCATGGGACCCTTCCCAACATCGATCACAAACTCTTCCCGCGCCGCGAAGGCCGACACCCGCGTCATCCGCCGAGCGCCGCCTCCCGATATGCGGTGGTGACCAATACTAGAAGCACCATCAATCAAAAGAATACCGCGATGGGCATGCGCCTGGACCCACGGTTTGTCCCGCCGTTAAGAGACTTGAAGGAGTCCCGCACAGCCAAGGCGAAACACACCACCAGCCCCAGAATGATCAACCAGATGACTACTTGAAGCATCAGCGCCAGACTCACGCGAGCAGCGTGCACCGAGACGCCGACCCCGTGAAGCATTCCTGCTGTGTCCGGATGTGACGGAGGGCTGACCCGAACGCCAGGTGTGAGAATCCAGCATTACGCTCGATTGCCCGGCCACGTGGAATCCGCCGTGATGAGACCGTGTTAACGTCACGCCTCGTGATGGATAACGTATACGTCGGCAAGGCGGCCCCCGACGCCGCCGCCGACCACGGCTGGCTACTCGGGCACTTCAAACCCTTCGGCGACATCCGCCACAGCCAAGACGTCGAGATCAAGTGGGGAGTCCACCCCCGCGGCGACGAACGCGCCAAGTGGGTCACCGGCGAAACCCGCACCGCCCTCCTGGTGTTGATCAGGGGCCGCTTCCGCATGGAACTCCCGGGCCGCAACGTGGTGCTGTCCGACCCCGGCGACTACATCGTCTGGGGGCCAGGCGTCGACCACTCCTGGCACGCCGAGGAGGAATCCACCGTCCTCACCGTCCGCTGGCCCTCAATCCCGGGCTACCAGGCCCCAAGGCCCTAACCTTCACACCACCTCACCCCTGCGTGTGGACGCGTCTCTCAGGGGCGAGGAGCCGGCGCAGGCACGGCTTCAGCCTCTCGCGTCTCGACCGCCACCTGTCGACGTCCGGCAAACCCCATCGAGCACGTTGAACTGCCCCCCAAGCCCATAATCCGTGCGATCCGGCGAGGTGGGGTGACCTCGATGATCTATACCGTTCCAGCGGGCGGTCGCATCGCGCGCATAGTGATCATCCTGGAGCCGGAGCGCCCCCGCCGGAGGCTTCTAGAAGGCAAGCCGGTCCGTGGTGGAACGCTTGTCGGCAAAGGATCGGACGCTGTCAGGACCCCATATGTACTCGACGACGGGTAGTTCGAATCCTGCGGGGAAGCGTTCCACGAACTCTTTGGTGGGATGGCCGCCGAGGCGCCGGTAGAAGGTGATCGCGGCGACGTTGTCGCGCAACACCTCCAGATAGACCGCCTTGTCAGGGTGTTGCTCGGAGGCCCAGCCAAAAGCGTGGTAGACGAGCTGACGGCCGATGCCGGACTGCTTGCGCTCCGGCTGGACGTGCAGGTTGTCGAGCAAGATGCGCCCATCGGTTCCTACGGTGAGATAGGCAAACCCCAGGAGAGCGCTGCCATCGACGGCTACAAGCAGGCAGCGCGCGTCATCCTGTTCCGCGGTGACAGTGGCGAGCCGGGTGCTCCACATCGCCTTGCGCTCGTCAAGCAGGGGCCCATCCAGGTATGTGGCGGGCATGATCCCGGCATAAGCAGTCAGCCAGCTACGAGTGTGGAGCTCCGCGATGTGCTCGGCGTCGTCTTTTGTACCGGATCTGATGTGCATGGCGTAGAGGTTGGCATAGCCGCTGACAGAGCCGTCAATCGCCGGGAACGCCTCTCCCGGGATGTTCGGTAGGCCGGGGGTGAGGAACGAAGTCCTGGACTGGCGATCGCCCCGCAAACCGCATTAGCAGCTCGGCTCTCGGCCGTCCCGATCGGTTCCACCTGGACCAATACACTCGGCCGGTCCGCCGGGAACGGGATGGTGCGGCGGTGAACTGCAACCCGAACTGGCTCACCACCTGTGTGAACGCGAGTGCTCCCGACCGCTGCCCCTATGCATGAGGGCACATTCAGACGACTGACGGCCGGTAAGGGTCGGTGAAGTCGATCTCCTTCTCGTCGAAGAGCGATTCGAGGGTTTCCAAGCCGGCATTCACGAGAAGATCTCGTTCTGCCAGGGTGATCGGCAGGAGCCAGAGGATACGAGCATGGCCGCTGTCCCACGTGCAGACCTCGAACTCAGGCCCGAAAGGGTAGGGCAAACTGATCAGATACCGGTCACATGCCGAGTCGGCGAACCACGGTCGTCCGATCGGGACGACATGACCGTGATCAAGACGCTGGTGAGGCGGGCCGGCATGGTAGTAGGCGTTCATGGTCATCGACTCAAGGTGCTGCCAGTCGTCGGCCCGCGCAGTGAGGACGAACTCCACGCCATGGCCATGGCTTGCGACAATGCTCGCGCACCCTGAACTCACGTAGACCCAGCCGCGGAATCGTGGCCCCGGCCCGATGCGGATGACCCGAAACCCGGGGACACGCTCCTCCACGGGGCCAGGCACTCCCGGCAGGCAATCGACCAGGTGTCCCTGAAAGAAGTCCTCCAGGTGACCACGCAGGGCGTGATGGGCTTCGTCCACGGCAGTCCTTTCGTCGAAGGCACAACTCGTAAACGCCATGCTGCCCGATCTTCCCGTCTGCCTCGTCCACCCTGGAGAAGGCAACAGTTCAGGGACGGAGGATCAAGGTCCTTGATGCAGGAGGCGAGCACACGCACGGGCGCCGCTCTCTGGGGCGACGGTCATCGGCAAAAGCGTGATCGTTTGCCGGATGGTCTGGCGTTTGCCGGATGGTCTGGCATTGGTCTGGCAACTGCAACCCTGACAGGGTTCAGAGATCAAAAAGGCCCTCGCCCGAATCTCGGGTGAGGGCCCCTGACGTGCGGAGGCTCGGGGATTTGAACCCCGGATGGGCTTGAGACCCAAACCGCATTAGCAGTGCGGCGCCATAGACCAGACTAGGCGAAGCCTCCCAGTTACCGTGCGGCTCAGGACAGGGTACCGGCGAAGCGGCGAAGCGGCAAAGCGATTGTCGGCTGCCGTGTTGTGGTCACCTAGGCGCATCGTTATCCACAGTCTGTGGAAAACGGTGTCCACAGCTGTGGATGGCGTAGCGAGATCCCAGTTGGGAGCGGTGATCAACTTGTGGATTACCGGCATGTGGGACGCGGGATCCCGCAAAGTGAGCCGCAGGGACAGGGGCAAAGGTGCAGGTGCCCCTGTGTACGGCAGAGCCACCATCAGGCCGACTCCAAGGGTGGAGCCGACCGTTCAGGCGTCGCGGCAAGGTCAGGCGGTGCGACGGACGGCTTCGCCCTCGATCTCGACCTTGATCTTCTTGCCGACCAGGAAGCCGCCGGCCTCAAGGGCCTGGTTCCAGGTGAGGCCGAACTCCTCGCGGTCGAACTCGGTGGTGATGGAGAAGCCCCACAGCTCCTGGCCCCACGGGTTGGTGCCGGCTCCGCCGTACTCGACGTTGAGCTCGACTTCCTTGGTGACGTCGCGGACGGTGAGGTCGCCGACGACGGTGAACTCGTCGCCGGAGTGGTCGGTGACGCGCGTGCTGCGGAAGGTGATCTTCGGGAACTTCTCCACAGAGAGGAAGTCGTCGCTGCGCAGGTGGGTGTCGCGGTCGGCCACGCCGGTGTGGATGCTGTCGGTCTCGATGGTGACCTCGGCGCTGGAGTCGAGAGGGTTCTCGCCGATGGTCACGCTGCCGGCGAACTTGCCGAAGTTCCCGCGGACCTTGCTGACCATCATGTGCTTCGCCATGAAGCCGATGCGCGTGTGCGCGACGTCGAGGTCGAAGGTGCCGGCGGCAGGGATGGTGAGGCCTTCCCAGGGACGGGTGCTCATCGGAATGCTCCTCGCAGGGATCTTTGTCGTGCGGACGTTTGTGCTAACAGATATCTATCGGAGAGATATTCCTCGCGTCAAGTAGTGTGGTCTAGACTGTGGGCGTGACTGAGTTCGAAGACCCCCGCCTCACTGCGATCGGCCTCCTGGCGGAGGTCTGGGAGGGGCTGATCTCCAAGACCGCGCCAGTTCTGGCGCGGGCCGGACTGTCCAAGATTGATTTCGAGACTTTGATCCGTTTGGCGCGTTCGCCGCAGCAGAGCCTGCGGATGAGCGACCTGGCCGCGCAGACCAACCTGTCCACAAGCGGGGTAACCCGGGTGGTTGATCGCCTTGAGCGTGAGGGCCTGGTCGAGCGGCGGGCATGCCGTACTGATCGGCGGGCGTCGTTCGCACATCTCACCGAGGCGGGGGCGGATCGGTTGCGCGAGGTTGTTCCCCAGCATCTCGCTGATATCGAGACATGGTTCACCGGGTTGCTGCCCGAGCCTCAGCTTCGGGAGTTCCTGTCCACGTTGCGCCTTATCCGGGATGTCGTGAGACCGTGTGCGACGGCGGGCGTGGATGAGTTTGAGCGCCGGCACGTCTAAGTGGGGGGCGGGTTGCCGATCTCAAGGTGACCGCGCAGTTTCGCCATGGCCCGAGAGACGGTGCTTTTCACGGTGCCGACGCTGATGCCGAGCCGTTTGGCGATCTCTTGTTCGGTGAGATCTTCGTAGTAACGCAGGACGATGGCCGCCCGCATGCGCGTGGGCAGCCGGTTGAGGGCTTGGTCGAGTTGCTCGCTCAAGGCGAGGTCGGCATCGTCGGTGGGCACGTCGGGGAGCTCTTCGGCGGGGTATTCATCGATTTTCCGCCGCCGCCACCACGATATGTTGATGTTGACCATGGCGCGCCGGACATATCCATCCAGCGCACTCCGGTCATGAATACGGTTCCACGCGTGGAAGGTGCTGGCCAGAGCAGTCTGGAGTAGGTCCTCCGCATCCGCGGGGTGCCCGGTGAGCTGGTGCGCGACACGCAGCAGCGCGGGCCCGCGAGTGAGGACGTACTCGCGGAACTCCTCATGTCTCTCGCCACTCAACGACGAGTTGTTCGTGAGCATCTCGTGGCCAGAATCGCAGTCTGCGACTGCATTTCGGCTGAGCGAAAATACAGGTTTCGCTCCGCCCAAAGCAAAGCTTCCCCGAGGAGAGTGGCACACCCCATCAAGGCTCAGGTACGGCATGAGCCCGGTTGGCGAGCCTAATTTGCCTTTATCCCGAACTGGGATATCTCGCGTTCTACCAGGGATAGGTATTTTGCTACCCGCAGTGGCGACTGCGGGGGTTTTTATCTCGAAGCAGGCTGCAAGTGGGGGAAACCGTGTGACCCTAGGCTAAGCACCCCACCCACCGTGTTTAAGGAGAGGCGATGCCGTATCCCGGCATTGACCGCCGTCGTGTCCTGGCGGCAGCGGCGCTAGGACGGACGGTCAATCCGCCGGCACCGGCGGTCGGCAGAGAACAGGCGCTTCACGCAGTGTCAGGCACGATCGTGGACGTCAGTCCACACATGATCGTGCTGGAGACCGCGGATGGCGGCGAGGCACGGCTGGTCGTGGCGCCGTGGGTGACCGCATGGCGAGGCGGTGTGCTTGCGCCGGCGGATCTGCCGGTGGGAGCACGCGCGATCGTCAGGGCGGTGCGGGAGGGCACGGTCGCCGAGAGGATATGGGCGGACGTCACAAGGATCACCGGAAAAATCCTCTCAATCACGGCGGAAGGCTCTCCTGGCGGCAAGCCGAAGGACCAGATCGTCGAGTTGGACTGCGGGCCGCATCGTGGGCGTCGCACAGTCGTGGTGCCGTATCGCGCGTCGGGGCGCCTGCGGGTGCGGCATCCACAGTTTGATCCCGGCTATCTGTTCGATGCGATCGGCGTGCGGGAAGGGGGCGTGTCGTATGCCTATCTCCCGGCGACCTCCCAGCCCGCTTATCGGGCGGGTCTCGCGCCTCCGCCTCCTCCCGCCTATGGCGGGACGCAATCCCGCATCTCGGGCACGGCAACGTGGTCGGACTCTTTCGACGACGATGAGCGTGGTGCCGCCTACCCAATGGTGGAGCAGGAAGACGTCGGCTGCGACGAATCTGGCAAATCATGCGTGGGCCTGCCTTATCTCGCACTGGGGTCAATGCTGGTAGTGCACAACGTCTGCACAGGACGCTCCGAGGATGTTCAGATAGTGGCGTGTGGATGCGTCTCGGGTGGCTTCTGTGACCGATGCGTGGAGTGTGGCACCTCGCCCCGCGGTCGGATCGCGGAGCTCGCACCCGCGAGCTTTGTGGAACTCGGCGGTGACCTGATCAAGGGTTGCTTCAACGTCAGAATCGGAGTGGGGTGACTCAGTGCTCGACATGATCGCCGTATCGCAACTGCCGGTCGTCGCCCTCCTTTTGACTGTGGGTGCTCTGGCCAAGGTGGTGACTGTGCGCAGGCGGGCCGAACCCGGAGGCATGAGCCAGCTCGGGCCCGCAGCCTTGGTGCCGGCCCGGTGGCGATCGCCGGTGTTGGTGTGTTGTGCGTTGGTGGAGCTGGTCCTCGCGGCCGGACTCATCGCGACCGCTCACGTCTTCTTTCGGTGGGCGACGATCGCGTTCTTCGCGATGTCGACCTATGTCTTGTGGGAACTGCGGCGCCGGCGGCCGGATGTGGGGTGTGGGTGCTTCGGGGACGTGAGTGCGACGCCGGTGGAACGCCGGTCACTGGCGAGAACGACGGTTCTCACCGCCATGTCGGTCGGGCTGTTGTGGCTGAACGAGCCGGGCTGGTGGTTGTTCGTCAACCTCTCGTGGTTCATGGTCTTCTCGGCGGTGGGCGGGATGGCGTTGCTGGCAGTCTGCTCTCCGGAGATCGAGGAGACCGTGGCACGCCTCAGGTATCGGGCTCCGTGCGAGCGGCGCCCCCTACCGGCGTCGAGCGCGCTCGCGCGGCTGCGGTCGAGCACGGCTTGGCGCACTCACAAGGAGATGCTCAGCTCGGAGGAGCCCACTGACAGTTGGCGGGAGCTGTGCTGGAGGTTCTTCTCCTATCGGGGGCGCACTCCTACGGGGGAGGCGGTCGACGTGGTCTTCGCGGTCTATCTGAGCGGAAGAAAGCCTCCGATCAAGGTGGCCGTCGTGGGCATGGACGGCGGAGAGATCGTGACCGCCACCGCGCCCGACACGGTGCCCGTGACAGTTTGATTGAGCTCTATATGGGTCTCTAGCTTCTCCACTAGAGACCCATATAGAGGACTAGGGAGCGGACAGGCGCCTCTCCAGGTGAGCCATCCTACTCGAACACCTGTGCGATAGCGCTGTGATCTGGTAAGTCCTCGTAGGTCCCGCTGGAACCCATGAGCTGATGATGAGTTGAGGCGGCCGCGATGATGAGCGGTTCACACGAGCCGACCCGCCGACCGTGTTCGCCTGTCAGTCGCGATGCGGGTTGCCTCGGGGCCAGGTGTCGAACTGAGGAGCGGGCGGGTGCAGGAATGCTTTTGCCTTGTCGATGCAGTCGGGGCAGATGGGTTTCTTGACCGATCTGGCCAGGGCCTCCGGGGTCGGCTCACGGCTGGTGCCTAACACCGTCATTCCCGGAGGAAGACCGGTCTCGGGATCGACGGTGACGGTCGTGACACTCGCAGGGATGAAGCTGAAGGTGCGCTTGCATGCGTAACACCCGCCGATGGTCGTGATCTGCTCGTCTCCCATGACGTCTGCCCTCCTCCCGCACCGTACAACGTGAGGGTTATCCGGTCGCGGGTGTTCTAGGGAGTGCCTCCGCTAGAGCGGCTGCGCACGGAGGAACTTACTGAAATGGGGCACGGTGAAGGCGATCAGGCCGCGCTCCGCGCTATAGATCAGGCCTTTCTTGATCAGGCTGTCGCGGGCCGGGGACAGGCTGGACGGCTTGCGGCCAAGAGCCTCGGCGACCTCGGCCGTGGCCACCGGCTCGTCGCCGATCGACGCCATCGCATGCATGTAGTCACGCTCGGCGGGGGTCGCCCGCTCATATCGGCTGCCGAAGAAACCGACGGCCAGCTCCTCCTCGGCCTCGGGAGCGGCCATCTTCACGTCGTCTGCTGTGATCGGTGATCGAGGCGCTACGTCCCAGGCGACCTTCCCATAGGCCTGCACGAAGTAGGGATAACCATCGGCGGCCTCATAGAGCGCGTCGAGCGCCTCCTGCGTGAAGGTCACCCCCTCGCGCTCGGCGGGTGCCAGCAGAGCGTGATCGGCGGCCTCCCGGTCGAGCCGGTCAATGCGGGCATATCTAAACAAGCGCTCGGAATAGCTCTTGCTGGCACTGAGCACACTCGGCAGATGAGGGAGCCCCGCACCCACCACGATGAGCGGCCCACCGCTCTGCGACAACTCATGACAGGCGACGCAGAGCGCCGAGACGTCGGACGGCTGGACGTCCTGCATCTCGTCGATGAAGAGCGCGATGCCGACACCGAGATCGGTGGCGACGCTCGCGGCGTCGACGAACAACTCGGTGAGGTCGATCTCCAGATCGCCGGAGTCGGCCCGCCCGCGGGTGGCCGGCACGTCGATGCCCGGCGACCAGTGCGACGTGCCTTTCGCCGCCGAGGGATCTCGCATCGCGAAAGCCTTCAGCACACCAAGGAAATGCTCAATGCGCTCCGGTGCCCGATGGCGCGGCGCGAGCTCGCGCACCGCCATGTGCAGCGCCGCCGACACGGGACGCCGAATGGACTGCTCGGGCCGGGCCTCGATCTTGCCGGTGCCCCATAGCCGTTGCATGGCCATGGACTTGAACGTGTTGAGAAGCACCGTCTTGCCCACACCGCGGAGGCCGGTCAGGACCATGCTGCGCTCGGGGCGGCCTCGGGCCACCCGCTCGAGCACGACTTCGAATTGCTGCAGTTCACGATCGCGCCCCGCGAGCTCAGGGGGGCGCTGCCCCGCTCCGGGGGCGTAAGGATTGCGCACGGGGTCCACGCTCTCCGACTTTATGACGGGGTATAGCGGACGTCCTAGACCTTCGTAGAAAGTGCTACGGCGTGTCGCGCGACGCCTCTCCGGCGACCGCCTGCCCGGCAGAGGCAGGGGCATGCGGTGTCCGGGCGCGAGAGCCGAGGGAACGCCTGGTGTCTGCGGACACGCGGCGTGGCGCACCGCCGTCTGTGCTCCGAGCATCGCCATGACCCACCTGCTTCCACCTGGGCGGACGTGTGTCCGAACCCATGTTCGATCCGATGAGGCACGACTGTACCCC
The DNA here is from genome assembly GCF_016863435.1 of Sinosporangium siamense. Taxonomy (GTDB): domain Bacteria; phylum Actinomycetota; class Actinomycetes; order Streptosporangiales; family Streptosporangiaceae; genus Sinosporangium; species Sinosporangium siamense. Next base: position 64,996 of record NZ_BOOW01000038.1, on the reverse strand, counting down.
CAGATCGAACAGGTGCGCGATGTCTTTCGAATAAAGGATCGAACAAGGTCTTGCCGTCAGCCCAGGGGGTTGGCTAACTTGCAGTGCTATGTCGCCCCCTGGGGTGACGGTCATCCTTTGACGCTGAGGCCCATTGAGCGTGCCGTCCCAGCGATGATCTTCTCCGCCTCGTCGAGGTCGGTGGTGTTGAGGTCGGGAAGCTTGGTCTTGGCCACCTCGCGCAACTGCTCACGGGTGATCGTGGCAGCCGTCTGGTGCCCCGGACGGGTGCTTCCACCGCCGATCCCCGCGACACGCCGCAAGAGGGACGCGGTCGTCGGCATCTTGGTCGCGAGTTCGAAGGAACGATCCTCGAACACCGTGATCACGGCCGGCACCACGAAGCCACGCTGCTCCTGAGTGGCCGCGTTGTACTGCCGGCAGAAATCCATCAGATTGATGCCGGCCGGTCCCAGGTCCTTGCCGACCGTCGCCGGACTGGCCTCGCCTGCTTTGACTTGGATCTTGATTACTCTGCTGATCTTCTTCTTTGCCATGCCCGCCACGCTAAAGTGTCCAGTTACTGGAGACTCAAACGGAATTAATGGACCATGGCTAGATCGCGCGAAGGTTACACAATTGGACAACTCTCCAAGTTGTCCGGCACACCCGTGAAGACCATCAGGTTCTACTCCGACACCGGTGTGCTTCCCGAACGTGAACGCACCCCAGCGGGCTACCGCCTGTACGGCGAAGCCGACCGGGCCAGACTCGGACTGATCCGTACCCTCCGCGAGATCGGCCTCGACCTCGCCACCATCCGCTCCCTGGCCCTCAAAGGCGGCGTCAAGGGAAACGAACTCGTCGAGGTGCTGTCACTCCAGCTCAGGGCCGTGGAAGCCCAGGTGCGGTCGCTTCAGCGCACACGGACAGTGCTGCGCGCCGCACTCGAACGAGGCGACCCCACAGAAGAAGACCTCAACCGGCTCAACACCCTGGGCAAAGTCGGCGCGGCTGAAATGGAAGTGCTCCTCGACGGATTTCTCAGTGACGTGGGCAGCGGCAGCGAGGCATTGGCGACCTGGCTCGCCGGAATGCGGGAGGCCATGCTGCCGCAACTCCCGGAAGACCCCACCTCGGCCCAACTCGACGCGTGGCTCGAACTCGCCACACTGCTGGCCGACGACGATTACCGCGACTCGCTGCGCCAAGACCACAGCGGCTATTGGGATCGCGTCGACGCGTCCGGCGCCGCCCCATACCAGGCGGAGGCCATCTGGCGTATCAACAATATGATCGTCGAGGCGGTGATCGAGGCCAAGGTGAGCGGTGTCCTCCCCACTTCACCGGAGGCCGAGCCGGTTCTCGACCACGCCATGGCACTCATGGCCGAGATGCATCTGGAGAAGGACGGCGAGGATTTCCGGCGCACACTGGCAAAGGGTTACGCCGATCACGACCCCCGATCCGAACGCCACTGGCAGCTGATCGCGATCATCAACGGGGAGCCCATTCCCCTCGAACCCACCGTGGCACACCACTGGATCCGCGACGCCCTGCTCCACCGCGTCACACCGTGAAAGCCCGAGACGGCGCCCACCCGAAAGCCAGCCGTACGGCACAGCCGTGCCGCCACCAATCCGGATCCCGAGCCGAAATCACGCGACGCGCGGAAACACCCGTGCCCACAGGAGATTCACGCCGACTTGATCACCCTGCGAGATGTCACAGTTACGCATCGCATAAACTGCCGCATGCGATACTCACGCTTGTCAACGAAGACCGCGAGGCTGCCGCGGGTCACGGGCGCGCTCGTCCTCGTGTGCCTGGCCGCGACCGCCGCGGCGTGCGGCGGCACGCAGGCGTCCTCGCCCACGCTGTCCGGCACGCCGGCCCCTGCCGATCCCATCCCCACCGCGACCTCCCCGAGCCCCACGCCCACCGCTGCCTTCGCCGCCAAAGTCACAGAGGTGACGAGGAACGAGGTCAAATACTCGTGGCGACCTGGATGCCCGGTTTCCCTGGGCGACCTCAGAAAGGTCACGCTGACCTACTGGGGATTCGACGACAAGCCCCACACCGGCGAACTCGTCGTGAACAAGGCGGTCACCGGCGACATCACCACCGTGTTCAAAAAGCTCTACGACTGGCGGTTCCCCATCGCCCGCATGCAACTCGTTGACGTCTACAAGGGCAGCGACTTCGACTCGATCGAAGTCGACAACACCTCCGCCTTCAACTGCCGCCCGGCGACAGGTTCCAGCAAGTGGTCCCAGCACGCGTACGGCAGAGCCATCGACATCAACCCCCGCGAGAATCCCTACGTGTCCTCGGACGGTTCTGTGGCCCACACAAACGCCCGCAAGTTTGCGAAACGGCCTTTGGACAAGCCTGGCGTGATCAACCCGGGCGACCGCGTGGTCAAGGCGTTCAAGGCCGAGGGCTGGGAATGGGGCGGCTACTGGACGCCCATCAGGGACTACCAGCACTTCAGCAAGGCCGGCGGCTGAGAAGCGGGAGATCGGCGCTCTCGCGAAAGCTCGCTTAAGCCTCTTGAGCGGGTCGAACGCATGGCGTGCGGCACTCCACAGGGACGTCTTCGCCGGTGTGGGAGTGCGGGGACTCACCCAAAGCCACACTCCGCCCCGATCCGGGGGAAACTCTGGCCTGACCTCGCAGGTTCCCGACCGCGCCAACCGGTGCGCGGCTTCCCGTTCAAGCTGAAGCAGGAGCATGTCGATCACGCCACCGGGATTCATCGCCCGATGCCCGGCTTTGCCGTACTTTCTTCAAAGATCCTCTCCGCACCGTGGAGCATCGCATAACCGCAGTTCAGGAGGGGTGTACGGCACAGCCAAGGAAGCGGTTTGACGCATGGCAAGCCGCCGAGGCATTCGATTCGGCGTCGCAGCCCCGCGGAATCGGGTATGGTTGAGACACAACGACGCGGGGTGGAGCAGTTCGGTAGCTCGGCGGGCTCATAATCCGCAGGTCGCAGGTTCAAATCCTGTCCCCGCTACCAAATGGGCGCCCGCCCGGTTCGAAAGAACCGGGCGGGCGTTTTGGTTCTCCAGCCCGCTGTCTCTTCCTGGAGCGCATCTGGCGGCGGCCCTGGCCCGGGCGTGACTTCCGCCGGCCCCGACGACTCGGTGAGCTCCCGAAAGGCTTCGCCCGGTGAACTGCTGAATGTGCTGGCCCAATGTGCTTGCCGAGCGGCCGATTCGATGATTTCATCAGTTGTTGAGTTCGCTGTCCGCGGCATGTATCTGGAAGGACGCGGTCATGTCTGATGCGCTTGTCCTGAAGTTCCACGACATCCCCGACGCGGGGGCTGGGATGTTGGCTCTCGTCGGCGGCAAAGCCGCGAATCTCGGCATACTCACCCGAGCCGGCTTCCCCGTCCCACCCGGACTCTGCATCACAACCGAGGCATACCGCCGCATCGCCGAGCTCGCAGGCCTGGACGAGGTGATCGAGGCACTGGCGCGCGTTTCCGCAACCGACCTTCCCACGCTCAACCAACTCGCCCAGAAGGCGCGGGGCCTGGTGGAGGCGGTCCCCGTCCCAGAGGACATCGCCACCGCCGTCCGCGCAAACGTTCACGGCCCCGTCGCTGTCCGCTCATCGGCGACAGCGGAGGACCTTCCCCACGCCAGCTTCGCCGGTCAGCAGGACACTTTCCTCAATGTGGTCGGCCCGGACGCCGTTCTTGAGGCCGTGCGGCGATGCTGGGCGTCACTCTGGACCGATCGCGCGGTGACCTACCGCACCGCGAACGGCATCGACCACTCGGCGGTGAGGCTCGCCGTCGTCATCCAGGACATGGTCCACGCTGAGATCGCCGGCGTCATGTTCACCGCGAACCCGGTCACAGGCACCCGAACCCAAGCCGTCATCGACGCCGCCTCCGGCCTGGGCGAAGCCGTGGTATCCGGCGAGGTGAACCCTGACCACTTCGTGGTTGACAAGCCCTCGGGCCGGGTCAAAGAGCGGAGCCTCGGCGACAAACTCGTGACGATCCGCTCCCTAGCCGGCGGCGGCACTGAGCGGACATCGGCTGGTTCACCGGGATCCGCCGAAGCCAAACCTTGCATAACCGATGCGCAACTCGCCGCACTCGCCCGCCTGGGCGCCAACGTCGAGAAGCGCTACGGCGCCCCCCAAGACATCGAATGGGCGATCGACGCCGACGGCACCCTCTGGCTCACCCAGACCAGGCCCATCACCACACTCTTCCCCCTTCCCCCGAATGCCCCGGACAACGACCTTCGTGTCTACTTCTGCGCCAGCGTCGCGCAGGGCCTGCAACGCCCTCTCACTCCCATGGGCATCTCGGCCTTTCGCCTGATATCGAGCACTCCGGCCAGGCTGATCGGCATCCCCGTGCCCGACCCCATGAAAGGCGCCCCGATCTTCACCGAGGCAGGGGATCGGCTGTTTGTCGACATCACAGGCATCATGCGCAGCCACGTCGGCCGAGAGATTCTCCCCAGACTCCTCGACGTGATGGAGGCGAGGACAGCTCGCATCCTGCGCGGACTATTCCCAGATCCCAGGCTCAGCCTCACCCTACGGTCACCACTGCCGTTTCTCCGCAGGATCACGCGCATCGCCCTGACCATCGGCTTGCCGGCTCTCGCCGTACAAGCCCTCCTCAATCCCGCCACAGCACACCGCAACGCCGCCCGCGTCGAAGCGGCCCTGAGGGTACGGCTGGCGCCTCCTGACGAGGCCACCCCGGCGCAGCGATTGAAGCACGCTGAACACGCCCTGGGCGCGGGAGTGCTGACAGTGCCGAAGATCGCGCCCAGCGCCATCGTAGGCTTCGCGATGCTTGGCCTGGCGAACTGGCTCCTGAAGAACATCGCCAAACCCGGAGAGATACAGACGGTCCTCCGCGGAGTGCCGCACAATGTCACCACCGAGATGGATCTGGCGCTATGGCAGCTCGCCGAAGACATCCGGAAACACCCTCAAGCGATGAAGCTCATGCTCGAAACCTCGGTCTCCACGCTTGCCGAGAGATATCGGGAGGGTTCGTTGCCACCTGCCGTGGCTGACGGACTTGCCAGCTTCCTGCGGAAGTACGGACATCGTGCGGTAGCGGAGATCGATCTGGGTTTGCCGCGCTGGTCGGAGGAACCCGACCACATCATCGGTGTCCTCGCGAACTACCTGCGGTTGACCGATCCGGATGCGGCCCCCGATGTGCAGTTCGCCCGAGGTGCGACCGAAGCGCGGCGCACGATCAAAGACCTCAGCCGCCGCGCCGGGGGCCTACGAGGAGGGTTGGTGCGCTTCGCCCTGGGCCGGGCACGGGCACTGGTGGGTTTGCGAGAGTTGCCGAAGTTCCTCATGGTGACCGTCTTGGGGGTCGCGAGGGAACAGATCCGCCTGATTGGCGTGGATTTCGCCAAACGCGGCCTCATCAGCAAAGCGGACGACGTCTTCTTCCTCACCCTGCCCGACATCCGCGCAGCCGTGGCCGAACCTGACACTGCTCCCGACCTACGGTCCCTCGTGACAACCCGCCGCGAGTCGTACGAACGGGAGCTTGGCCGCCGCCACACCCCACGCATCTTGCTCTCAGATGGCACCGAACCCGAAGCCGTCGCAGACGCACACATGGTCGCCGTTGCCGGAGCATTGACGGGCACATCGGCTTCAGCAGGCACCGTCACCGGTGTCGCGAGAGTCATCCTCGACCCGACCGGGGCCTATCTGGAGCCCGGCGAGATCCTTGTGTGCCCTTCGACCGATCCGGGGTGGACTCCGTTGTTCCTCACCGCAGGCGGCTTGGTGATGGAAATGGGCGGGGCCAACTCACACGGTGCGGTCGTAGCCCGCGAGTACGGCATTCCCGCCGTGGTGGGCGCCACCGGCGCGACCGAGCACATCACCACCGGCCAGCTCATAACGGTGGACGGCACGTCCGGAGTGGTGCTCACCGCGCAGGAGACCTGAGAACCTCCCTACCGCTCCCCGGCCGATCCTCTACGCAGATCCGCCCTCGTCTCCGGCATTCCCTGCGCCTCCCGCATTCCCTACGTCTCTTGCATCTCCTGCGCGATGATCGCCGCCTGCACCCGGCTGCGCAGCCCAAGCTTGTGCAGCAGCCGGCTGACATGCGTCTTAGTGGTCGCCTCGGCCATAAAGAGCTCCTCGGCGATCTCAGCGTTGGAAAGCCCCCGCCCAATGCACATCAACACCTCCCGCTCCCGGGGAGTGAGACGCGAAAGGTCATACCGCTCGCGCGGCTCCGCCGGCGACGAGGCGAACGAAGCGATCAACTTCCGAGTCACCGACGGCGAAATCAGCCCCTCCCCCCGAGCCACCAAACGCACCGCCTCCACCAGCGCATCGGCGTCGGTGTTCTTCAACAGAAAGCCGGCCGCGCCCGCCCGCAGCGCCCCGAAAACGTATTGGTCGATATCGAACGTCGTCAGAATGAGCACATCGGTGACCCCGCCAAGCGCCCTGGTCGCGGCGATCCCGTCCATGCGCGGCATGCGGACATCCATCAACACCACATCGGGCCCCAGCTCCATGGCCATCGCCACGGCCTGCTCACCGTCCGCCGCCTCACCCACGACTTCAATATCGTCGGTCCCGTCAAGGATCAACACGATCCCGGCCCGCACCGCGGCGTGATCATCCGCGACCAGCACTCGAATCATGAATCCATCTTCCGCGCGGGGATCTTCGGGGCGGCCGACTGGGAAAACTCAGCCCGGACCCGCCACCCGCCGTCAAAAGGCCCTGCCTCAAGCGTCCCGCCGACCAGCGAGGCCCGCTCCTTCATCCCGATCAGCCCCGACTGGGCCCCCGGAAGCACAGCCGTACGCTCCGCCACCGGATTCTCGATCACCACGACAATCCGATCGTCCTCATAATCGATCGACACCAGCCCCTTGGCCTCCCCATGCTTCAGCACGTTGGTCAACGCCTCCTGCACAATGCGATAACCCGCCAGATCCATCGCCGCCGGCAGATCCCTGGGCACCCCCGAAATCCGCAACTCCACACGCACTCCCGCCTGCCGCGACCTCTCGACCAGCTGGTTTGCATCGGCCAGCCGGTGCCTGACCGCCTCCACCTCGTCGTTGTCCTGACGCAGCAGCCCGATCATGGTGCGCATCTCACTCATGCCCTCGACGCTGTTCTCCCTGATCGACTCCAGCACCCGCCGCACCACCGGCGTCTCCAAATCGTTCCGAGACAGCACAGCCGTCGACTGAATGGCGATCGCACTGAAGTGGTTGGCAATCATGTCGTGCAGCTCGCGAGCCATCCGGCTACGCTCCGCCACCACCGCCGCACGCCTGTCCAACTCCGCCAGACGGGCCATCTGCTCCGCCCGCTCCCGCTCCAGATGCACCTGATCCCAGTGCTGCCGCACAATCACCGCCGTCGTGATAGGCGTCAAAATCACCAGCCCCGCCTGCACAGTCCACAACAAAATCGAGATCCACCCCTGGTTCAACACCAGCGCGACCACGCCCGACACCACCACGACCGGCGCCGCAATCCACAACATCCACCGGGCCAGCCGGCGGGGACCGTACAGAGCCGCGGAGTAGAGATTGTCGGTAAAGATCAGCACCGTCCCCGTGGACGGCCCCAACACCAAATCCCCCGCGATCCCCACCAACCCAACCACCAACGCCCCAACCGGTGCCCGCCGCCGTATCACCACCCCAACCGAGACCAGCAACAGCGGCCCGACCAACATGTAGTCCGGGTACCCCCGCGACGCATGCGCCCCACCAAAGATCATCAACAGACCCACACAGAAGACCCCCACGGCCATCAGCGAGTCACGTTTCATACCCCCCATCTCACCACCTGACCAGCCATTCCTCCTCCAGCCCTAGACGGGGATCCCCATCCACCAAACGATGTACACACCCCACCCGCCGTCGCCACCCTCACCTCAGAGGACACAGCTGAGTGGTCTGGGCCGGGCAATTATTGGCTCTAGCACCCATGTGAGGTCTGGTAGAGTTCTTTCAGCCCGAGAGACCACAAGGCCAACCGGGACAGGCAAGCGGCCGTAGCTCAATGGATAGAGCATCTGACTACGGATCAGAAGGTTAGGGGTTCGAGTCCTCTCGGCCGCGCCACATAAGAAGGCCCGTGAACAGGCGAAACGCCGGTCACGGGCCTTAGTGTTTCACGGCAGAGTCGAGATCTTGCTAACAGCCTTGCTAACAGGGTGATCGTTCAGTCGCCGATCGCCTTTGCGAAGACGTCGGCCGCCGACGCTTCGGCCGCCCGGACCACGTGGGCGTAGACACGGAGTGTGATCGCAGGATCGGCGTGGCCGAGACGGGCCGCGACCACATGCACGGGAACGCCGGCGAGCAGGAGCGTTGTCGCGTGAATGTGCCGGAGGTCGTGAAGCCGGGCGCGAGGCAGCTCGTCATCGGGATGCGTGGTGTTGTGCCGCTTGATCAGGATCGGGAATAGCGAGCTGACCGTGTCCGGGTGGATCGGTTCGCCCCAGCCGGTGGTGAACACGTGGTCCGTCGAGCCGCGCCATGCGGATCCGGCCTTTAGTTTGTCAGCGGCCTGCATCTTCTTTTGCAGACGAAGAACCTTGACCGAGGCAGCATCTAGGCTGACGATTCGCTTCCGGCCGCTCTTGGTGGTTCCCTCTACCCTTTCGCCGTCGATGAAGGCCGTGGAGCCGGTGATGGTGATCTGCTTGCCGTCGAGGTCGACATCGGCCCACCGGAGATGGAGGAGCTCCCCGCGACGCGCACCGGTGTAGGCGGCCAAGTGGAAGAAGGTCCACAGCCGGTGCTCACGGGCCGATCTGAGAAACGCCTTAAGCTGCGTGGTCGTCCACACCGTTCCTGGCTCGCCGACTTCGCGACGTGGCCGTTTGGCCTTTTCGATGGGGCTGGACACGAGGATCTCGTCAACCTCCACGGCGTCACGGAATGCCTTTCTGAGGACGGCGTGGACGTAGTCGACTGTGCGGGAGGACAGTGCCCGTCCTTCCTTCCCGCCGTGCTTGGTCAGGTCGCGGTACAGCTTTGTGACCGTCGATGGGCGGATGGCCTGCATTCGAAGCAGGCCGATGTGCGGCTTGACGTAGCGCGTGACGATGTTCTGGTAGTCCTTGAGGGTCTTCGGCTTGATCGCCACGGCGTGTGCTTCGAGCCATTCGTCAAGGTATTGGCCGACCGTGATGGTGTTCCGGTCGACGTATTCACCACGATAGGCGCTGACACGCGCCTCGTCCCGGGCGGCCTTGGCCTCATTCTCTGTGGCGAAGCCACCCACCCACCGCGGCCTGCTCAGCCCGGTCTCCGGGTCCTTGACGCGGATGACGTAGGACCAGGTGGCTCCGCGTTTCATGACGCCGTCACGAAGCTTGGGAACGACTTTCCGCTTTCTGTTCGGCTCGTCAGGAGTCATCGCCCGAGGCTTGGTCATGCTGCCGCTCCTTTCGTGAGCAGTTCTTGGATGTACTCCTGAAGGGAGGAGACGGGGACGCGTCGCGAGCCGTCGATCTTGATGGAGGCGACCGTTCCGGAGGTGATCAGTTCGTAGAACTTGCTGCGGGAGATACCGAGGGATTGGGCGGCTTGGGGCACGGTCAGGAGGAGTTGCGTCACACGCGCCCCCCGAAGTGACCGGTGAGAGAAGCGGTCAGCAGTTGCTCGCCCGGTGAGAGTCCGCTACCCGCGTAGGTCCAGGATGCGATCTTGAGCGCGGTGTCCTCGTCGAAGTGGGGGAGTCGGCTGGCGGCAACGGCGTCGGCCTTGAGGTGGTCGATGCGTTCGACGCGGATCTCGCCGAGGGTGGTCGAGTAGTGGCGGGACCTGGTCGAGAAGTGGCCGCGGTAGCCGAGCATGTGAGCCCATTCGGCCAGCCGGAGATGCGCAAGGCTCTCGTCCTCCGACAGCCGGAAGCATTCGGCGATGAGGCGCCTGACGTGGTCACGGACGGCTAGCGCGGTGAGATCTTCAAGCGGGTGAATGCGCCGGTCGAGGGTGCCGGTGCTCTCGGCCGCCTTGGTGGCGTACTTCGCGATGTAGCCGGCCACGGCTTGCCGGGTGAGTTCTCCAGCGAGGGTGATGGGCCGGACGTCTAGTTGGTCACCCCAGCGCAGGACGCGAGCAGGTTGGCCGGTCGTGGCCGGGATGGTGGCGGTGACGGCGCCCGCGGCCTGCCGTACGGCTTGTGTGAGCAGCTCGGTTTCCACACGGGCCCGAGGCGTCGAGGTGGGGCCGTCAGGTCCGTCGAGGCGGATAACGGCGTGCAGGTGGACGACACCCCGCCGTTGGAACTCGGCGACCTTGGCGAAGGCGACCGTCACCAGTCGGCGCAAGTCGCGCAGCGTTGAGCCGATGAGTTTGGCCACGCGTCCACGGAGAGCGTCGGTGAACCGCTTCCACAGCAGCGGGGCGACGGAGTTGAACAGAACGGAGCCCGGGTAGTCGTAGCACCCGGAGCAGACCGGTTCGCCGAGACGGGGATCGTCAGCGCTGTGCCGCGCCATGCACGACAGCAGGCGACTATGCGGGCAGGTGGGCGCATCACGGCGGGGACGACACGGTTTGCCGTCGCGGTGGGTGTGAACGGGGCCGAAGGATGGCGCGGTGAGTGTCACGAACAGGCACGGGTGGGTGGCGACCGATTCGGGCACGCCCTTCCCGCCGGTCAGGCCGGCACGGATGAGGTGGTAGGTGTCCGCACGGTAGATCTCGGCGCAGGCGGGGCAGCGGGAGGCGCGGCGGGTTTTGCAGGGGACACGAAGGAAGCCGTCGGGCTCAAGGTGTGTGCTGTAGCGGTGGAGGAGTCGGCCGGTGGCACGGTCGTAGTGTTCGACCTTGCCGCGTAGGCGGACAGGTTGGCGGCAACCGCCGCATTTGCGTACCTGGGCGGCCCATCGGTCGTATTGCGGGTGGTTCAGCCGAGCGATCATGCCGTGGATTGCGTGCGCGTTGGTGGCGCTTGTGGGCATGATGGAACCTCCTTTCACTCGTTCGGGTGGAGGGATGGCCCCCGACCTGGCGGTCGTCTTGGCGGATGTGCGGCCAGGCCGGGGGCGCCTGGTTTTAGCGGGAGCGAATCCTGTTGCGGTCCCGGCCGGTGGCGCCGTCGCGATCACTCTTCGGGTGGCTCTGGGCAGCCGCGTCGGCGTTATCTGGAGTGACGCAACCGAAGTAGGTGGAATCCGCCTCGTATTGAGCGCGCTTGGCGGCGAATACGGCGATCGCCTCGTAGACGACGGGGCCGAAGGGGATGCCCGTCTTGTAGTGGTAGTCCTGAGAAACCGGTGAGCCGAGCAGAGAGGCGATCTGATCGATTGCAGCGGTCATTTCCGCGTCGTCGGCGGTCGGCGGGAAGTAGTGGATAGGGACGCCGTGCAGGGGGACGGGGATGCCGGGGTTGCTGTCGAGGAAGTCGGCCAGGTCGCGAAGTCCGTTGGTCAGGGCCTTTCGGTGGTCGGTCATGGGCGAGTTCCTTTCATCGGATGGCTTGCGCCGTTGAGTGGATGTGGCGGTGTAAGTCGGAGGCGAGTTGGCTGGAGACGCCGAGCCGGGCGCGAAGGGCATCGCTGGTGATCGGTCTGCCGTGCTTGGCGTGGTGCTCGTCGGCCAGGCGTTGGGCGTAGTCGAGGAGTGCCGGAGCCGGGGGAGCGGCGTCGACGGGTTCGCCCTCGCCGACGTGAGCAGTGGCCGAGGACAGCTCGGGGACGTCGAGGGACGACGACGGCCCGGATTCGCGGCGGAGCGCAGGATCGAGGCCGAGCGCACGGCGTTCCAGCATCGAGACCGCGATGAGGAACGCACCCGCAGGTGTGGCAGCGGTTATCCATCCCCAGACGGATGGAGAGGCTTGGTGGAGGTTCGCGGCCAAGGACAGGATGACGCCGCCGGCCAGTACAAGGGTGGGCCAGGAGATCCACCCCCGGCGTTCGCGATTGATCTTCTTGTCCCTGTGCCGCTCGCGGGCGGCCATGACACAGGTGAGGTCGATGCAGACCGCGATGGCCCAGGACATCCATCCGGCCTGGCCGTTCTCGTATGCGGTGTCGCGTATGTGGGTGAACGATCCGGCACCCGCGATGACCGCCAGCACGAGAATCGGTGCCGAGTCGAGCAGTCGGCCGGCGAAGCGTCGCATCGTCTCCCCCTTTCATAGGTTGGGCGTTGAGCACTTCAGGTCGGTCCTGTTCGGTGTCTCCTAGGCGCCTGCTGTGATCTCCGCCCAGGAAGGGGCGAGAGCGGCGTGCGTGAGAGCAGCGTGTTCAGCTGCCTGCTGGGAAACGAAGAAGGACCTTGCGCGGGACCACCGGCCGTCTTGGCCTGCAACCACTGCGACCCCTGGTGTTTCTGCGGGAATGGCCCGAGCGGAGATCAGCGCGGAGGGATCGAGGTCCCCGAGGGTCATGGCCGCGGTCTCAGGATCGTTGACCCGGTGGCAGATTCGCCCGGAACACTGGGCGCGTAAGGCGGTGACACTGACGCCGAGGTCGGAGCCGATCCGCTGACCTGACAGGAACAGGTAGATCCCGAACGCCCGCCCGAGTTGGGCCACGCGCAGCATCGCCGTAGAGGTCTTGGCGATCTGATCCTTCTCGGACTTGTCGGCCATCAGGTACAGCTCTGCCAGCTCATCGATCAAGACCACGATCGGGACAGGTCGTACGGCAGAGCCGAGTTGCCAGACGTTGCGAACGCCGCTCGTCCTGCACAGGTCCATCCGGGAGGCCATCAGCGCTACGAGGTCATCGAGCAGGCTCACCGATTCGGCCCGAGATGTCGCCAGCGCTGATAGGCGAGGTGCGTAGGGGGTGAACTCGACCCCGCCTTTGAGGTCGAAGCCAACCAGGGCGACCGGTTGCGGCGCCAATCCGATGAGCAGGACATTCGCCAGGTTGGATTTGCCGGATTGGGTGGCGCCCGCGTTCAACCAGTGTGGGACGGTGCGGAAGTCGATCTCCCATGGCCGACCGGTCTCCAACCGACCCACGGCGACCTTGAGCAGCTCAACGGAGAGCGGCGAGTCATTGACTTCGACCAGCGGGTCGCGCACGGTCGCGGTCAGAACGACCCGCCCGGGGCGAGGCGAGGTGGCGCGTACAGCGTGGATGCCCCAGGAGTGGGCAAGGCGTTCGGCCGCTTGCGCGTAGTCTTCGGGGATCTGTCCCTCAAGGGTGTGCAGGGTGACGCGCCAGCCGAACCGGGTCGGCATCGGGATGCCCATGGACGGCTTGGTGTCTACGGCGACGCGTTGGAAGCGCCGCCGTACTCGAACGATGCCGGTGGAGGCGATCAGGCTGGGGACGGTGGTGAACCACCAGCGTTGTCGCTTCTTGGTGAGCCCGCAGCCGAGGGCCACTCGGCGCCAGGTGGCGCGAATGTGGATCGCCACGAGGGGGAAGCCGACTATCGGCCAGAAGGACCGGTAGTGCCAGTGCCGCCAGCCCAGCAGTCCGGCTGTGCCGGCCACCAGGACCATCAGCGCGACAGGCAGGGCCTCAGGCAAACTCGTCTCCCCGCGCGTCGGCGGAGGTGGAAACAAGCGAGGCTGCTCGGTAGGAGATGCCCCAGCGTCCGGAGATCTCCCAGACGTAGCCCACCAGACCGACGGGCTTCACCTCATCGCCGGGCGAGATGAGCGGCTCGCCGACGGTGCCGATCTTGACGAGTTCGATCCGGTCGGACTGGTCTTCGACGGAGAGGGTGACCTCATATAGGGTCTGGCCGCTCGCCTTGTCGGTCTTGATCTCTCCGGTCTCCTTGTTGAGCAGTCGCGGCCGAGGGGCCCGGACGCAGGTGAAGTGCAGTCGAGCGGTGTCTACGGGGATCGGAACGTTACGCATGTGTGGTCCTCCTCGTCGTCCTGGTCAACATAGTTAACCTGGTTGGCTCAGTTGTCAATGTTCTCCGGGTTGGCTTGGTTGTGTTTCCGTGGTGAGATAAGCAGCGATGGTGAAGAACACCGGGCGGCCCGGCTATCTCCAGATCGCTGATGACCTGCGTGAGCAGATCCGCAGCGGGTCACTCGCGCCCGGGATCGCCCTCCCGTCTACGGCACAGCTCGCCGAGCGCTACGACGCCTCGTTGAGCGTGGTGAAGATGGCGGTGGGCATCTTGCGGAACGAGGGGCTCGTCATCGGCCAGCAGGGCAAGGGCGTCTTCGTCCGAGAGAGCGATATCCCTGCGGGAGACGAGGTCAGTGAGCTTCGCGCCGCCGTACGGGAACTGTCGGAACGACTCGCGAGGGTCGAAGCGGCGCTGTCGCAGCAGCAGAAGTAGGCGCGTCGTTTCTGACGTGGCAGCCTGTCACCCGCCGTGCCAGGGAAGCCGCCACATTCGTGGGGGCGTGACTGAGGCTCATCGCCTTGTCCTCACGGCGGATGCCGATGAGGACGGCTACATAGCCGACAAGCAGCGCGAAGCCGAGCAGAGCGGCGATGATCAGCGGAAGCACTGTCATCACCGGTCAGCCCCGGTCTGATCGGTGCCCCGGGCGTCACGCGGGGGCCGGCGGGTCTCGCCGCGCCGGTTGCGCATCCTCCTCGCCCTCGCCTTCTTAGTCCACCGGTCGCGGGCCAGGCATCTACGGCAGCGGGTCTGCCCTCGGGTGGGTTGGGCACCGCACCCGCAGAGAGGGGATTTGTTGGTCATGGTTGCATCACCTGTCCTTTCGGGCTTTCGAGTCGCTGTGGGCGTGCCGTGCGATATCGAGAGTGCGCCGAGAGGGCAGGACGAGATCACTACAGGACGGGACATGTTCAAGACGTCCACCCTAGGATGGCTGGGTTCCCCGACGTCCTAGGCCACGAGCAGGTGAGATGGCGAACGAGAGGCTGCGCGCGGCACTGTTGGCCAGGGGCATGAGCGTCGCCGCCCTGGCGGAGGCGATCGGTGTGGACCCCAAGACCGTCGAACGGTGGATCACCAAAGACCGCGAGCCGTACCGCAAACACCGGTTCGCCGTTGCCTCACTACTCGGCGTGGACGAGTCGTACCTGTGGCCGAGGGCTCTCAGCCGTGAGCAGGTCGTGTCGGCCTCGGAGAGCGAGATCGTCACCATCTACCCTCACCGCTGGATCGTCGTACGAGAGGTGTGGGAGCGGCTCTTCGCCGACGCGTCGCAGGACATCGGTGTCCTGGTCTACAGCGGTTTGTTCCTCGCCGACGACGCGGGTCTGGTCCGCCTGCTTGAGGAGAAGGCCGCAGCGGGGGTGCGGGTGCGGATTCTCCTCGGACATCCGGATTGCGCTGAGGTGGAGCGGCGAGGCGCGGACGAGGGCGTCGGGGACAGCATGGCCGCGCAGATCAGGAGCGCTCTGGTCTTCTACCGCCCCCTGCTGGGGCTGGAGAACGTCGAGATCCGGTTGCATCGGACAGTGCTGTACAACTCGATCTACCGAGCCGACGATCAACTGCTGGTCAACACGCATGTGTACGGAACCCGCGCCGGCAACGCACCGGTGCTGCATCTCCGGCGGGTCGCCGGGGGCACCATGGTGAGCACCTACCTGGACAGCTTCGAGAAGGTGTGGGCGGGAGCAACGCCAGTAGGGTCATGAGCCATGGCCCAGCGCATCGACTTCTACGACGACCCGGACGCCCCCGCAGCCAACAGCCTCGTCCCATCGGTGAACGTGGTGGTCACCAACGCCGGCGGTGAGCTCTTGATGATCCACCGCAGCGACAACGACAACTGGGCAGTCCCCGGCGGCGCGATCGATCTCGGCGAATCGCTGCCGGAGGCTGCGGTGCGCGAGACGCTGGAGGAGACCGGGATCACGTGTGAGGTCACCGGGCTGGTCGGCATCTACACCGACCCCCGCCACGTGATCCTCTACACCTCCGACGGCGAGGCGCGGCAGGAGTTCTCCATCATGCTGACCGGCCGCTACCTGGAGGGAGAGCCCCGTTCGAGCACGGAGTCACGCGAGGTGCGGTGGGTGCCCCGCGGCCAGGTCGCGTCACTGCCGATGGACCGGTCGATGCGGATGCGCATCGAGCACTTCCTAGGCGGTACGGCTCTGCCGTACATCGGATAGCGCCGCTTCGACCGCACGGACCGAGGCCAGGATGCACGGGGTGGCCGCGGTGATCGAGCGGCTGACCAGGTGATCGGGCCCGTACCGGGCATGGATCTCGCCGAGGCGGTCGGTCACGTCAAGGTGGCGGCCGTCGGGGCCCGTGGTCATGTCGCAATAGGTCAGCGCTTGGGCCAGCTCGGGACTTTCCTCGTCGAACTCCCCGGTGAGGAGGTCGTACAGGTCCCGTTGGGTCGCTTCGTTGACCGAGCAGGAGTGGTGTGCCACCAGCCGACATATCGTGTCATCGGCGTGGGCGACGTCGCGTAGGTATCGCGCGCCGTCGAGCTGATGCATGCCTGTGTCGACGAGGTCTGGGGCGTACCCGATGTCGTGCAGGTATGCGGCGGCAATCAAGGTATCGGCCTGGTCACCGAGAATGGCCGTCAGCGATTCGGCCCGCCGCGCGACCCCCTTGGTGTGCGCCCAGCGACGCGGCAGCGACTCCTTCAGGAGATTTCTGGCCAGGTCATAAGCCCAATCGATGTGTCCCATACCGTCCACGATCGCTGTTTGCGCCTTGCGCGCTCCAGGGCGTGACGAAGACGTCTTGAGACGTCTGGATCACCGTGGTCAGCGGACATAGCGCCCTTTGCCATGTCTCGTGGTGATCAGTCCCGCCTGCTCAAGTTCGGCATACGCCCGACGCACAGTGTTTCGAGAGGTCTCATAACGGCGCTGAAGTGCTGATTCACTCGGTAGCCTGCTTCCAGGCGGGGAGATGCCGTCTTCGATCATCTTGCGCAGCTCTCCCAAGATGAGCCGGTATCGATAGGGCTCATGGGGCAGCCGATCCCTCTCGACCACTACGCGCCCCTTGGCCGGGACGGTGATGATGAGCCTCTCGTCCTCAAGCACGGCCAATGCCCGCCGTAGCGTGTTGCGAGCAACATGGAATTCTTTGCACAGCGCTGCTTCTGACGGCATCACCGAACCCGCCGCATAGTCGCCGGCGACTATCCTCGTCCGTAGACGGTCGGCGATCTGTGGGAAGACCCGTCCGCCGGTGATGTACTCACCCACGTTCAGAGCCTGCTTGCCAAGGGCGCATGTACGCGTAGGGGGTAACGGTCATTGCCGAAGGAGATCGTCGCTTTCGCTCCATCGGTTCACTCCGCGACGCAACCGCCAGCTCCTCGCCGTATGACCACGGCAGTCGTGTAGGCGCCCCCAAGATTTGCGTCCTTCCCTTATGCCCGGCTGTACGTCAACCCTGCTCGGGCGCAGGGAACCTCTACACCCCGAGTGTGGGACGTCTAGGGACGTCTTGTGTTAGCGTCGCAGGCAACCAGCCCGGCCCTGGAGACGCTCATGAACGAGAACCTGCGCAGTGCGATGATCAGAGCACACCTCCGAGCCACCGACGTAGCCGCGCACATCGCCGTCGACCCCAAAACCGTTGAGCGCTGGATTCACGGCCGCACACCGCACCCCCGCCACCGCCGAGCCGTCGCCGACCTCCTCAAAACCGACGAGCGTGCCCTGTGGCCCGAACTTGCTCCACGCCAGCGGGCTATGCCTCCTGAGATCCAGGCGGTCTACCCTCACAGATGGGCCGTCCCCCGTACCGTATGGCGACGCTTCTTCGCAGCGGCGAAAGAGGACATCGCCATCCTGGTCTACAGCGGCCTGTTCCTCGCCGAAGACACCGGGCTTCTCCACCTTCTCGCCGATCAGGCCCGAGCCGGCGTGCACGTCCGGCTTCTCTTGGGCGCCCCTGACAGCCCCACCGTCGCTGCCCGGGGCGAAGAGGAAGGCATCGGCTCCGATGTCATGACCGCCCGGGTGCACAACGCACTCACCCTGTACCGCTCCCTCGCTGAGGTGAAGGGCGTCGAGCTTCGCCTACACCAAACCGTCCTCTACGCCTCGATCTACCGCGCAGACAGCAACCTGCTCGTTAACCCGCATGTATACGGGGTCCCTGCTTCTAAAGCACCCGTCATGCACCTCAACGCCACCACGGCTGATGGTGCGGCGATCACCTACCTGAAGAGCTACGAACGCATCTGGTCCAGGGCTGAGCCATCACCTTCGTGATCGGGACCAAGGGCTCTCTGAGATCGACAGAAACTTTTCTCTACGTCTTTAAAGGCGGACCGCTGCGCGGCCCGCCGCGCGTCGGGCGGTCACGGGCCGCGCTGCGGCTCTCCGGCCGGTCGCGCCCCGCACCGCCCACGCGCCCGATAGGTGAACGCGAGTATGACTGTCACATCGATTTCATGCGGCCAAAGCACTTCAACCCTCATCTAGAAGATGATTCGCTTCTTCGGTCAGTTTGTCAGCTTCAGCTGAATCGTCTTCTACGCAGATATAGCTGAGATTGTAAAGGGAATAAGCAAGGTCGTATCGGTAGCGGTCGGGGTCTTGTCTAACCAGCTCTCGATAGATGGTGACAGCTTTCTTGGAAGCAGGCAGGGCTTCGACTAGGCGGTCCACCTGCAACAGATGGCAGCCGAGGTTGTTTAGGGTGTGGGCGAGGTCTGCGCGGTGGCGGTCGGGATCGAGCCTAGCCAGCTTTCGGCGGATGGTGACAGCTCTCTGTTCAGCAGTTATGGCTTCAGCTAAACGACCCACCTTCGATAAGTGGAAACCGAGGTTGTATAGGAAGTGGGCGAGGTTTGCGCCGTGGCGGTCGGGGTTGGGTCTGGCCAACTCTCGGCTGATGGTGACGGCTTCCCTCGCTGCGGCCAGAGCTTCGGCTGGATAATTGAGCTCTGACAAGCGGTTGCCGAGGATGTTTAGGGTGTCGGCAAGGAGCGCGCGGTGACGATCGGGGTGAAGCCTAGCCAGCTCTCGGCTGATGGTGACGGCTTCCCTGGCCGCGGCCAGAGCTTCCGTGTCATTGCCAATAGCCGAGAGATAGATGCTGAGGTTTGCAAGGGAGCGGGCTAGGTCTGCGCGATGGCGGTCAGGATTGAGTCTGGCCAGCTCTCGATAAATAGTGGCTGCTTCCTTGGCTGGGGATTGAGCTTTCGCGTTATTGCCAATAGCCGAGAGATAGATGCTGAGGTTTGCAAGGGAGCGGGCTAGGTCTGCGCGATGGCGGTCAGCGTCGACTCTGGCCAGCTCTCGATAAATAGTGGCTGCTTCCTGGGCTGCGGCCAGAGCTTCAGCTGGATGATTGAGCTCTGACAAGCAGTTGCCGAGCATGTGTAGAGTGTCGGCGAGGTCTGCGCGGTGGCGGTCGGGATCGAGTCTGGCCAGCTCTCGGCTGATGGTGACGGCTTCCCTGGCTACAGCCAGAGCTTCGGCTGGATGATTGAGCTCTGACAGGCAGGCACCGAGGTTTGCTAGGGAGTGGGCGAGGTCTGCGTAGTGGCGGTCGGGATCGAGTCTGGCCAGCTCTCGATAAATAGTGACGGCTTCCCTGGCTGCGGCCAGAGCATCAAACAAGTGGCCTACATGCGAAAGGTGTACAACAAGTGCATCCAGCCAGTGCGCCTTCTCCGCGACATCTTCCTTGTCCGGAACGCTATCCAGCAACCGTTTAGCCAGCAGCACGCGAGCCCCACCCAAGATCAGCGAACGGGACGGCAGTGCATCGTGTAACGCCCTCAGAGTCTCCCGAGATGCAATGAGGCCACCCACCTCATTGGCCAACTCTGGAAGCAGGCGATGCAAGATCTCCCTGGCTTCATCCAGCTCTTGCGCGGCCCGCGCCAGCATCATTAAGGCGCGTCGCTCCCGGTACCCGTCCAACCCCTCAAGACAGCCCATCAACAGCGCTGGCGAATCGCTCAACTGCCGCGTCACGTGCAGCTCCGCCAACCGATCCGGCCGCAACTGCCCGAACCACTCGCGCCCGTCACCCGCTTGGGGGGGATATAACTCCCGCAACCAGTCGGCCACCGCCCCCGACACCGTGCCATCCGGAACCCGCCCCACCAGCTTCACCGCCTCAGCCCGGCTGTGTGCTCCCAGCAGAGTCCCCACCGCAACTGTCTGCTCCACCACCAGTGCACTCAACCCATCGACACCGCCAGTGAACCCCCGCGCCTGAGCGCTCCGCAACCAGAACCGCCGCTCATGCCCCAGCAGCTCCTCCAGCACATCCCCCATCCCCACGCTGATCGCGCCTGCACCATCACTGCCGTGCTGTATCGAACGCAGCACTGCCACCAGCGCCGCTGCATGCAGATCCAAAACCCGATGCGGCCCCACACCCGGCTCCACCTTCACCCCGGTCGGTATCTCCACCCCCAGCCGCTGCGCGAAGTACGGGACCGCCCCCAGTACCAACTCGATATCCGAAATGCCGTCACCCACCTGCTCGGTCAGCACGATGCCCTGACCGGCCGCCGCCACCATCTGTCGCACCCGCGCCGATTGCCCGCCCAGCTGCCGCCACCACTCCCCGGCACTGCGCGCGACCAGGAGCACCCGCACCTGTCGGCCCTCATCGGCCGCTGCCTCGTTCAGCAGAGAGGCCAGCCCGGTCCTGGTCTCGGCGTAGTCCACCACCAGCAGCAGCCGCCCTCCACTCACCTCCCGCAGTCGGGACAGCACCTCGGCCTCAGCCTCATCCGCAACCGGCAGAAACCTCCACGAACGGTCCAGCTGCCGCGCCAGCTCCGCAGCGAGCCGCGACTTGCCGACCCCGCCCGGCCCCACCAGCAGCCGCAACCGCCCCGCATCTGGATCGGAGCACCAGGCCAGCAGCTCGGCAAGCTCCCTGTCCCGCCCAGTGAACGGCACCACTGCCTCTGACGCGTTCAGCAGCAGCGCCGGCGCACTGTTGGGACCAAGTTCCGCGAGGCGCTCGAGAGCCGAGTGCGCCGCACGCTGCGTCCGCCACCGCTCTAGCAGCAATGGCGCCAACAAGGCTCCAACTGCGCCTAGGAAGGCACCAGCTATCGGCAGCCACCCCTTGCCATCGGTGAGTGCCGCGATCCCAGCCGCTGCACCAGCACAGGTCATCGCACCGAGCGCTCCACGTATCCACCACCACAAGCCCATACCTTCTGTGTAGGCATCCCGAGCAGCGCGCACGCGCTCCGTTACCTAATCGCAAACCCATGAAACCGCGCCACACAACCTGTTCTCGCATTGTGCAGGTCGAAAGATCTGCCTGCACACAAGGGCCGTAGAGACTCCTGATAGGGCAGGCGCCGTAGATGCAACTGCATCCTGTACGTGTCTGCCAGTGGGCGTTACGGTCGCCACGGGATTCGGCAGTCACGGGTGAAGGGCGACCGTCGACAAGGCATTCGTCCCTCATGCCCTGTCCTCGAACGCTGTGGAGCGGCATCATGCAAAACCTGTGGTGAGGAGGCGAGACCGTCTCTGGCGTATCCCGAGTCGTCGTCTCGGGATGAGGCTCCACCACGTGCTGAATGATAGTGGGGAGGGGGCGCAGTGGCGGGTGCCGTCTGCATAGGTCGTACTCTCCGCTTCACAATCCAATCACCTTGTTAGGCGATCTTAGGCAGCATGGATCTTAGACTGGCTACAGCTCGGGCTGTCAATGCGCAATATCCGCCACATAGTCGCCCTGTGCTGTGTTTACCAACAAGACTATTTCTCTATTTCCTGCAAACCCTGTTTGCGTGATTTATTCAGGTCACATCTTCAGACTCATGCCTACCGTTGACTCGAGACACGGCAAATGTCTCAGAAGTCGAAAGGTCCGACTGAAGGCGAAGCAGCAGCACTTCTTCGTCTGCTACATCAAGAAGATCCAATTTGGCCAAAGTGTCGGATCATACCTCTGTCCGAAATAGCCATCTCGCACGCTGCTCTGGCGGTGGGTTGACTTGCGTCTCTCGTGTCCCAGGTGGTCAACGGCATAGATAGTTACACTTGGGCTTCATTGATCACTCTAAGTAGCGTGCTTAGTTTTAGTTTGATCTCCGGATCAACATCGGCGTGATTTGCGAGACCTCTAAACAGAGTGGGATCGAATACGGCAATACGTCTCGAAGAGATGAGCTCTTGCAGGGTAGATGTAATAGCGTCGAAAGATGTACCCTCGACTAGATCCTTGGTAATTACGAGTTCGGCATAAGCGCCAGCAGTAAGGTGTTCTCCTCTGATATTATCGAGAGCTTCGCGCCCTTCCGCGTCCCTACCTTGCGACCACCTAACGGCGGCTAGGTTGATTAAATCAGTTTCGGCTTCTGATGCAATGAAGCTTGCAGCTGCCACGTCAAGGCTTTTCCCCTGACATAAATCGAGTATACCTTTAAACGATATCTTGATGTCTTCGGCGGCATCTTTCGAGCGGGTCAACTGTGCCAGCAGCTCTTCAGCAGCAGCAAGGTGTTGCGACACGAGGCTCATGTGGAGTGTGGAAGCGAGAAAAGTTATGTCTTTCTCGAATCTAGGTAGGTAGTCCAATAGCATGCGGAAAGCAGCGTCTGGGTCTCGATCAAGATGCCATAGGCACTGGGCCTTCCCTAGGAGGGCCCAAGCGAGATGAGGGTCCTGCTTCAGTGATTCATCTATTAGATTCCGTGCTTCCTCGATCAACGCCGGCTTGTACTGGAGGAGGAACCATGCATACTTAGCCGCGATCCACGCTACGAACTCTCCTTCGACTGCCGATTTGTACGTTTCATGGGCAGCTTGAACATCGCCCTCAAAGTGCAAGACGGCTTCAGCGAAGTAAGCCAAGGTGGTACGGCGCCAACTGTCCTCCGGATCGGTTAGGGCAATGTCGAACAGGCGCCGGGCTTCTTCGCGGTTGCCGTCTACCCTCCACACCAGGGAGCCGAGGTTCCGCGCCGCGATGAAGTTGTCTGGTTTGAGTTCTAAGGCTTTCTGAAATGCCGTACGGGCGGACTCGGTGCGACCTTGATGATCCTCATAGGCGCCAAAATTGTTCCAGAGCTCCGAGTCGTTTGGTCGAAGCTTGAATTGTTCGCGAAAATAGCTGGGAGAGGGAGAATAGCTATAGGAAGTAGCGCCCCTCACTACTATCGGTGCGGGCGATCCATCTGGCAGCTTCCCTCTGTTGAGCTTGAGGCCAACTCGATTGAACATCTCCTGTATATCAGGAGGGATAAAGTCGCCGGTCTGTTCAACTAAAAATGCCTGTGACGCACCGCTTCCTGTTGCGATAATACTCCCAGAGTGGCAGCCCTGGCTTACTGTATTGGTGCGCTGGGCGGCCTTCCTGTTCAAAGCGGCAAGTCTTTCTCTAATAACTTCTTGATCGATATTGGCGCGCAGGCTCCGTTCAATCGACTTGCGTTCATCCTTACGGATAGATCTTACCTCGCCTGCGACGATCAGACTCGGCTTGCTTGGTCGCATTACACTCAGCCGGAGGTCGCTCTCCGGTGCTGAGCTGTCGTCGAGGAATAGGCCGCTTAAGTCTTGGAAGTTTGACAGAAGTGCCACTACTGCCTGAGAGCCCTGGATCGCTCCCACAACAAATGTCAAATGCCTAAACTTCCATATGCTCCTCGGCAACTTTTCCAGCTGACTCGATGCTTGGCGCAATGCTGCTATAAGTGCGTCGAGATCGGCTTTATCGGGAAGCTCTGCTACTTTCCTGGCAATCCACACCCCCACAGGCTCTCGTCCGAACGTTGCAATCCCGGTGAATCCAACGATGGCCTGTAGTGTGGAACTTCGAACGGATATTAATTTGTGAGCGTTGTAAGTTAATGGCTTACCGGTCCTTGCGTCGGTTAATTTAAAATCGCAGGTCATGTGCAGCTGATGCTCTGAGGCAAGCGCTAAGACGAGAGTCACCCCATAGATGATACGCTGGACATCGCCGAACTATCTTTCTTGTCGGGAAGTAGAACAGTGGTGGCTGGCTCGGGCTTCCTGCCGCGCCGCTTCCGGTGCCAATGATGGTAGGGCAGGTCACGTCCCATCTGCTCCAGGTCGTGTTGCCACCGGAATGAGGTGGCTGGTCAAGGATGACGGCCCCACAGGTAGTCGGCTGGTCTACGACCTTGGCCCACAAACTAATCACTATCGCCCATTTTTATGGCTTGTCCTCCACCTAGAGAGATTTAAAGGCGGAAGTTATGGCGGCTGGAAGCCCAGCCCCGTCTTGGCGACGAACCCGGCGATAAGATCGGGCCGGTACTGCATGCGCCTGAGTCGGCCGCGCACCGCCGACACCAGCTCCTCCACGGTCCGCAGCGGCAGGTTGGCCATGCTCCTCTTCATGTGCGCCCACACCGCCTCGACCGGGTTCAGCTCCGGCGCGTAGGCCGGAAGGCGGAACACCGTCAGCCACGGCCGGACCTCGATCAGCCGCCGCATCGCGGCCGAGGTGTGCGTGTTCAGGTTGTCCCACACCAGCACGATCGGCCCGCCCAGCGTGCGGTGCGCGCCGTCGAGCAGCGAGGCGTAGTCCGCCTCGGCGAACCCCTTGCGCCCGCCCCTGCGCGCCGGGCGGCCGCGGGTGCGAAACAGCAGCTTCGGCCGGTGCCCCGGCCTGACGGCGACCAGGCCCGCGATCGAGACCCGCCCGCCTCCTCCGGCGGGCAGCGACACGACAGGCGTGCGGCCTCTGCGCCCCCAGGTGCGCCCCAGCGGCGACCTCAGGGAACGTCCGGCCTCGTCCTCGAAGACGATCCAGGCGCCCTGCTCGCCCGCTGCTCTTTTTTTACCTGCTCCCACCCCTCCCGCCTCCAGGTCGACACCGCCTCCTCGTCGCGCTCGGCAGCGCGCCTGGTCGGAACCTGCCGACTCCATCCGATGCGCCGCAGCAGGTAGCTCACCCCGGCCTGGGTGTAATCCACCCCGGTACAGGCGGTCGATCATCTCGGCGATCCGGGCCAGGGTCCAGCGCAGGTCGTCCCAGCCGAAGGCGGCCGGGCCCTCCTCCAGCACCTTCTGCAGGTCGGTGAGCTGGGCCGGGCTGAGCTTGCACCCGGCGCCGCCGGCTCCCCTGGAGAGCAGGGCCCCGCGTCCGCCGCTCTCCAGCGCCCTGCGCCACCGGCCGACCGACATCGGGGTGACACGCAGCTCGCGGGCGATCTGGATGTCGGTGGCGCCCTCGGCGAACCGGTCGGCCGCCCGCATCCGGAGGATCTCGCGGCGCTTGCGCTGCTCGGCGGTCAGTCCACCGCCATCGGGATATCTCATGCCTTAGGCATCGCATCCCGGCGACGGCCTGCCATCTGACGCTCAGGTGACGGTACCTAACCCTCACCTTTGAATCTCTCTAGAGGGTGTCTGAAAAGCTGGCCGACCAGTAACTGGTCGTGATGTCCCCTTTATGAGGTGCTGGGTACGGGAGGTCCCCCATGCCCGGTCACCGCCGCCCCTACCCGACCGACCTCACCGATCGGGAGTGGGCACTGCTGGAACCCCTGATCCCCGCGCCGAAGCCCGGGGGCCGCCCGGTGGTGCACCACCGTCGGGAGATCGTGGACGCGATCGCCTACTGGCTGCGTGCCGGCTGCGCATGGCGGCTGCTGCCGCACGACTTTCCGCCCTGGCAGACCGTTTACCACTACTGGCGGCTCTGGCGGGAGGAGAACCGCTGGGAGGCCGTCGCGGCGGCCCTGCGCGAACGGGAGCGCATCCGCCGGGGCCGGGATCCCGCCCCGAGCGCGGGCGTGATCGACAGCCAGAGCGTGAAGGGCACCGAGCGGGGCGGTCTGCACGGGTACGACGGCGCCAAGAAGGTGTTCGGGGTCAAACGGCACCTGCTGGTGGACACCCTGGGGCTGGTGCTGGGCACCTGTGTCAGCCCGGCGAGCGTCGACGACCGGGAGGGGGCCGCGGTGTTGCTGCTGCGCACCGCAGACCGCCTGCCCCGACTGCGTCACCTCTGGGCGGACCAGGGCTACCGCGGTGAGCGCTTCACAGGCTGGGCACGCGAGGAGCTCGGCCTGACCGTGCAGATCACCGTCCGTGCGGACGGCGGGGCACGGCGTACATGGGCCAAAAAGGGCGCGCCGCCACGCGAGGTGGCCCGGATCGCGGTGGTCCCGCGCCGCTGGGTGGTGGAGCGGACGTTCGCCTGGCTGGGGAGGTACCGGCGCCTGTCGCGCGACTACGAGTTCCTGATCAGGGCCTCTGAGAGTGTCATCTACGCCGCGACCTGCATGCTGCTCCTTCATCGTCTCGGAGCGTCACGATGACGACTTCTCAGACACCCTCTAGTGTCGACAATCGACCACGAAAACGCCTCTTCCCAGAACGGTGAACACGAGATGATCGGCTCGCAGTAGTGCCACCGCAGCTTGCACTGTGCTTTGCGAAACTCTGTAGTGCTTGGCCAACTCTGCCTCGGTAGGTAGCCGATCGCCCGGGGGCAGCCGGCCACTGTCGATCTGCTGTCTCAGGTCGGCAGCGACCAGGTCATACTTGCGGGGGAGACGCCGCCTGGGCACCGAACGCGAGCCCACATAGGAGCCCTCGGGGTGGATGGTGTGGATGGCGCCGTCTCGGCAGAGGACGGCTATTGCCCGTCGTACCGTGCCACGACAGACACTGTGCCGTCTCATTAGCTCGGATTCGGAGGGCAGGAGATCGCCGGGGGCAAGCCTGCCCTCGCTGATGTCGGTCCTGATCAGGTTGACTATCCGCAGATAGGGCGGCATAAGGTCGCTCCTATGGTCGGGGCTGTGGGCAGGTGCACCTGGGAAACTCGTCGCTGGGCTCTCCCTCCGGTTGTTAGGAGCGGCGGCTCCTACAAGGGCCGTGGAACACCGGCCTGGGGGCGTCAGGCGGAGGGCGTACGTCCGCCATGCCTCACAGGGAGCTCAAGGTGAAGAGGAGCGGTCTCAGGGGCCGCCATCCAAGAGACGGTGGTCAGGGAACTCAGCCCGCATCGGGTAAGTCGGTGTGCCGTGCGGGCCGTCCCAGTACCCCACCGCATCGGCCAGGCCGTGGAGGATCAGTAGGGCAAGTCCGTCTGTGGTGTCCGGAACGGGCTCGTCTTGAGCGGTGTTGTGCCGTTCTCTGAAGGTGGGGATCCCGGTAGGGCCGCAGTCATAGACGGTCACCCGCGAGTGCTCCCCGTGTCGGCCGTACCGCTGAACCTCCACTATGAAGGAGGTGAAGTACGGCCTGCCTTCATTGCGTGTCACCGCCACATTGACCAGCTCCGATACGACGGCCACCGCGTCGTCGATAAGGGGGAGGTCCTGCATCATGGTGCGCACGAATGCCCTGACGTGTCGGGCTTGTTCAGGCCGGCAAGGGAACAGCCGCCGCCAAATCATGCCATCAGGACGGAGCCGGTATGCCGCCAGCAGTAGCCGGGGGTCGTCCATGCCGGTTGGCGGGACGAACGGTCGGCCCCGAGCGTCCTTGAACACCGGTGTGTTCGTTGCTGGCGATGCCGTGACTTTATCCGCGTGCATCGCCCACTACCGTCATCCGGCATCCAGTTGACCAGGAGGACTCAAGCTCGAACCACACGCCGGTTCCGTCCTCGTCGGGGTAGCAGCCCCACCGGTCGGCCAGCTCCTCCACCAGCAACAGTCCCCGGCCTCCCTCGTGTTCTTGGTTCTTATGCACGGCTCTCACTGAGACCGCGGGGCCGTCGTCGATCACGTCCAGACGGATTCGGCCGCGCTCTCGGTCCGCCTTCAGCAGCACCGTGACCTCACCGTGGCGGGAGCAGGAGTGGACCACCGCGTTCGCCACCAGCTCGCTCACCAGAAGCACCGCCACCTCGATGACTTCGCTCCCGACCCCGTGCAGAATCAGCAGTCCCTGCACCCAGCGCCGCACCACCCCCACATCAACCGGTGAACCCGGTACGTCTATACGGCGAAAGCACGAGTCTCGACGTCGGATCCTCGTCGGCCAGGGATGCTCACCCCACCCGACCCCGACCGCTCTCATGACGCCGCCGGCTTGGCGAGCTGGTAAGAGGCGCCCTTGCTGGAAAGCGCCTGGAAGTGCGCTCGAAGACTCGTTCCCGCGCAAGGCAGCCTGTGAAGGACCTGGATGTAGCGAACGCACTGTCGTTGCCGGTCAAGCCGTTCCATTGCTGCACTCCTTGTCTCGTGACCGTGAATACCGACGTCAAGTCAGCTGGGTGGTCCCGTGGTAGGAAGCCAGGTTCAGGGCGAGTCGTCGACTGCCGGCAGTCCTTAGTTTCCGCAGCACTAGACGTCGGTTGAACTGGTAGCGATCGTTGCCGTTGAGGAGTGGCGGGGCCACCGCGTTTGAGAGACGTTCAAGACGTTTACGGTTAGCGTCGAAGCCGTCCCGATAGTCATTTCACCTGTGGAGTGGGCCCCGCCTGAAGGCCCTAAGCGGCAACTTGCGCTCCTACCGTTCGCTGGTGCCGTCACTCTCGGTACGCGGTAGCGATGGATTCAGCCCCGGTTCCGGTGCTCTCGGCGAGCATGCGATCCAAAGATCTTGCTAACGCTGGTGCTAACAACGCCTCTGGACAGCACCAAACGAGTGTGGACTTAGGGAGGGTCTGGACCTCACTCGACCAGGCCCTGAAGGCTGTGCTGGACGCTCCCGGACGATCAGATCCTGACTACGGATCAGAAGGTTAGGGGTTCGAGTCCTCTCGGCCGCGCCACATAAGAAGGCCCGTGAACAGGCGAAACGCCGGTCACGGGCCTTAGTGTTTCTTGGCTGAATCGAGATCTTGCTAGCAGGGCTCGCGGCCTAGTCGCCGACGGTCTTTGTGAAGATGTCCGCCGCCGAGGCTTTGGTCGCCCGGATCACATGGGCGGTAGACCTGGAGAATGATCGCGGGGTCGGCGTGTCCGAGGTGGGCCGCGACCACGTGAACGGGGACGCCGGCGAGTAGGAGCGTCGTCGCGTGGATGTGCTGAAGGTAAATCTGGACGACCATGACCGAAGGGCCTCATAGAGCCGGCTCGGTCTGTCGCCGCTACGCTCCCGCATCGCGTGCAGCAGCCGCTCGGACCGGCTCATGGGCAGCCCTGTGAACGGCTCCACTCACACTGGCTCAGCTCGTGACACGACATCCATCTATGCAGGATGCCCGCCTGGCTATGTTCTGCGATGCCCTTTAGAACGGGGGCTCGTCCAGTGCGTCGCCCTCCAGGGAGGTCGATGGCTTCGCAGTGGTGTCGTCTCTCAGCTGGGTGTACCAGTCGTGTCCGTTGACCCAGTCGTCGAACCAATCGGCCAAGGACGGGACGGTGATCGCGATCCCGACCTCAGGCGACTGTTCCTCGGGGAAGTCCCATCCGGCGCCATCCCAGAGATAGACGGGATTGCCTGGTTGAGTGAGCGACATGTACCAGTACACAGTGCAGCCTGCACCCACGAGTGGGAACCCCAGTGCCTCGCTGACCACAGGATCTTGTTCGAAGATTTCGACTGCATCGGGGTAGCCGTGCCTATGGGGCACCGGGTCGTCCTTGACGGGAAAGTGGAGAAGGTCGTAGCCGGGGCCGAAGCCGCCATTGCTCACCTCGGTGTAGACCCTGCGGAGGAGTTCTGGCAGTTCGTGACCAATGCGTTCTTCGCAGGCGAGCAGGTCGGCATGAGAGATCGGCGGGTACGGTGGCTCATGTGCGACGTTGCTGAAGTACTTGACGGCTTCGGTGGCACCTGATTCCAAGGCGGCCTCTATGAGGTGATCAGGTATGGGGTCGTCGAAACTGAGTTGGGTCACGCTGCCGTTTTCACGGAGCGGCTGCAGCGTGTGGTGGATGCGGCTTTCGATGCTCTCGCCGTACTCACGTTTGAGCCAGTCCAGTGGGACGTAGACCAGGTCGTGTCGGCGGGCGGGATCCCAGGCTCGTCTGCGAATGCGCTCAATCAGATCATCGTGTGACATGTACGACAGAATGCCAGCGCAGGCCCAATGACAGTGGCGTTCAAGACCACGCCGGAGGGCCGTGCGATCGGCGGCGTTGCTGGCGACTGGTTGCATGAATGCTGCTTAGGCAAGCACAGCTCGTCGGCCCCGTCTCATCTTTGGAGATGAACCCCTGTTCCTTAGCCCCGGCCTACCGAGTGATGAGGGTCGGCCTGGACATTTCGCTCATGCAATTGATTCGGGTATGGAGCAGGCGCATGCCCGAATGTCGGCCGTTCTACTGGGATCCCGTCTACTGAGGTCCCGCAGTCATCTCCGCCGCGGCCTTGCACGTGGATCCCTGGGCTGAAGGAGGGGGCAGCTGACCGGCGTTCAGCCGGGTGGACGGGGGACATGCCATAGGCCCAAAGGCTCCTTTGGGTTGAGCGTGAACCTCTCCATGCTGTTAGGTCTGTCGGCATGCGTGGAGCCGGCGGAGCCGGTTGCGGGGGCGAGCGGTGGCGTCCAGGCTAGCCTTACTGATCGCCGCCATGCTTAAGAGAGGGGAACGGAGGCGGGTGCTGTTGATAGAGCTGGATGTCTACTTTCCTCCCGTGGAAAATGGCACTAGGCTCTGCGCCTCCTGTTGGAATCGTCTGTTTCCCGCGATTGATGGCTACTCAACTGTCCCGGACACGTCTCGCTATGGCGGGGGTATGCATATATGAGCTGGCTCTTTGTGGCAGGGATAGTCATCTTCCTCATCGGATTGATGCTCTCCATCGCTCTACACGAGTTGGGCCACCTGGTCCCCGCCAAGCTGTTCGGCGTCAAAGTCCCGCATTTCATGGTGGGCTTCGGCCCCACCATGTGGTCATGCCGAAAAGGGGAGACCGAATACGGGATCAAGTGGATCCCGTTCGGGGGCTACGTCCGCATGATCGGCATGCTTCCGCCCAGGTCAAACGACGATCCCGGCCAACTGCGCAAGGTCTCCACGGGGCCATGGCAGAGCCTGAACGACACGGCCCGGGAAGTCTCCCTGGAAGATGTCAGACCGGGCGATGAGGATCGGGTCTTCTACCGCAAAGCCTGGTGGCAGAAAGTCGTCATCATGTCCGGCGGACCGGCGATGAACTTTGTGCTGGCTTTTGGGCTTTTCGCCATCGTGTTGATGGGTTTCGGGGTCCAGGTGAGCCAGCCTGTGATCGACAAGGTCAATCGCTGCGTCATCCCCGCGAATGTCCAAGCTCGCGAATGCACCGCCGCCGATCCTCTCTCCCCTGCTGGCGCCGCGGGTCTTCGTCCCGGCGACCGCATCGTCACCTTCGACGGCCGGAAGATCGACTCGGGGGAGGGCGCCACACGTGCCATCCGCGCGCATGGAGCCGGCCCGGCCGTGGTCGGCATCCAGCGCGACGGCCGCGCCATGGACGTCAACGTCAATGTGATTGCCCAAGTGGTGTGGTCGTTGGACGAGTCCGACAAGTTTGAGGTGGCCGGTGTCCTCGGCTTCACCCCCGTGAAGTCAATCCAGCAGCAGAGCGTCGGCGCCGTCGCCACCCACATGTGGGACCTCACCGCCCGCACCGCGCAGTCGATCGTGCGCCTGCCCGAGAAGATGGTCGGTGTGTGGGAGGCTGCCTTCTCCGGTGAGGAGCGCGACAAGAACGGCCCCATCGGCATCATCGGCGCGGGCCGCATCGGCGGCGAGATCGCCTCCGCACCTATGCCCCTCGAGGCCAGAATCGTGTATCTGATCACTTTGCTCGCCGGGTTCAACCTGGCGGTCGGCGTGTTCAACCTGATCCCGCTGCTTCCCCTGGACGGCGGCCACGTCGCGGGCGCCCTGTGGGAGGGACTCAAGCGCGGCTTCGCCCGCGTCACACGCCGCCCCACTCCCGGCCACGTGGACATCGCCAAGGCGCTTCCCCTGACCTACGTGGCGGCCTTCTTGATGATCATCATGGCCGGACTGTTGATGTACGCCGACCTCGTCAACCCCGTGCGACTGCTCACCTGACCACGACCGTCAAGCAGCATCCCATCGGCCGACATCCACTGCCTGAGCAGGCCCAGGAGCCGCCGACAAGGACTGTGCCCCTTCCTGCGGATCAGTCTGCTCGGCCGTGCCACAGGTCAAAGGCGCTCTGGGATCATTCCAGAGGGCATTTTTCGATCTTGTACGGCGACAAAGTGCAGCTACACGATCAGCTGTCCCCGTCCAAGCTCGGTTGAGCCGGCCGAGCGCCTTTCGTGTCTCAAGTAACGGGACTACGACAGCGATGGCACAGGGAAAGCTTGTCGACCTTGCCTCCAGGGAGTCATCGGTTGTCCGTCACCGGACGGATGGTGAGAGCCCTTCCGTGAGATGTCGCCGGCATCCGATTGGATGAGGCCCATGACCGCTCACGATGTGGCTCGTCTCCTTCCGGATGTCCCGACGCTCCGTGATCTATGCCGGTCCATGGCGATGCTGGAGGCCATCCTGAGCCCGGCGTGGTCCAGCCGCTACCACTCCTGCGACGCGGGCTGGGGCCCTGGGGAAGAGTTGGCCTCGATGCGCAACGGCTCGGGAGACGAATACTCCATTGTCTTTTCCGCGGCAGGGGCCTACATTCGCGGCTTCGCTCACGAGGCTGTGATGAGCCCATACGGCAACGATGGGCCGTGGCCGGGAGTGCTCGACGCCATCCCAGTAGCCTTCCGCCACTGTGTGCGAGAGCCCGCGTTCTGCGACGAGGACGGTATGCCGGTTGTGACCGCTTGCCTGTGGCGTGCGACCGATGATCAGCGGTGGCGGGCGGGTGAGATTGACTGTGAGATTGACTACCCGGACGGCGTGAGCGATCCCGATGGGGCGGTGTACTTGTTCGCACAGCTCGTCGACCCGACTCCGGAGGCGTTCCAGCGGTTTGCGGAGGACTACTACGACGTATCCGTGGACCTCAATGCGGCCCGGCACATCTACGCCCTCCGTCCGCTGACGCAGACGGTGGTCACTGCCCTGAACGCCGACCTTTCCGTGGAGGACCTCGCCGACGACCTTGCGGCGGCCCGGTATCCGTCGATTGCCGGCTGAGAAGCGAGAGGGCCAGTCCGAGTTCTGTCCGGTGAGAGCTGGGACAGTAACGCTGAGGTGCATTGAAGGAGTGCTGTACGGCAGGGCGTGCAGCAATATCGTCTTGACATAGAAGCAGCAACGGACTGCTGCGCCAGTACTTCGGCAAAGGCGTCGATCTGTCTGTCCCCACCTGAGAGGACCTCGACGCCGTTGCTGCCGAGCTGTACGGCTGTTCACGCGAGACGCTCGGCTGCGGTTTTCCCAGCCGAGCGGTGAGGTCGGTCGGACTCATCACGTGGATGGATCTCCGGCATGAGCGCTGCCTCCTCTTCGGGAGATGCATCACACCACCCGCGTTGCGGGCAATCCGCGAGGGGCTGTAAACCGCCACTGTGCAACCCGGCCTGGGAACGCCCCGAAGGGGGGGCGGCGGTGGGCGGAGGAGGCGTTTCACCCGCCACAGCCGTGGCGGGAGCTGCTCGGCGCGGCGGTTCGCTCGGCGGCTTCAGGTCCGGGGGCCGGGGAGGACTACACCTATGGTCGGCCGTCGCGGCGGTCCGCCGGCCTGCCCGGCGTCATCCTGCCGAGCCTGCGGCGCAGGCCGCCGCGAGTCTCCGTGGTCATCGACACATCCGGGTCGGTCAGCGACACCGAGTTGGGTAGTGCGCTTCTTGAGGTCGCCGCGATGGTCCGCGTTCTGGGCGGGCGGCGCGACCTGGTCAGCGTGTTGTCCTGCGACGCGGCGGCCACGGTCGTGGACTCCATGTGCCGTGCCGAGGGAATTCCGCTGGTGGGCGGTGGCGGGACGGATCTGCGTACGGGCTTCGCCAAGGCACTGCGAGCGAGTCCTCGGCCAGACGTCATCGTGATCCTGACCGACGGCCAGACTCCCTGGCCGGATGCGCCACCACCATGCCGCACAGTGGTGGGACTGTTCCCGCGGGGGACGCGGTGGGACGAGGACGATCCCGATTATGTGCCGGACACACCGCCCGAATGGGCACGGGTAGTTCACATCGGCTAGCGGCTGCCAGGCCGGCCTTTCCGCGGCGAGCCTTTCGGGATCGACTCCTCATCGGGTGCTGAAGGTGCACCTGCAAACGGTCAGAACGTGTGCGTGAGTTCGTGGACCAGCATGGTCCCGACTTCCACAAGGCGGTTCTGGGGCAGGCGAGAGGTCGGTCCCGACAAGGCGATCGAGCCGATGCACCTCCCGTTGTGGTTCAAGGGAGCCGCCACGCACGAAGCCCCGACAAGAGTTTCGTCGATGTCGAGGGCGAATCCCGCGCTGCGGGCTTCGTCGACGCGTTGACGCAGGTCCAGGGGGCCCTTGGCGGCGCGTTCTGTGCCGCCGGAGTAGTTCAGGGTGCCGAGGACCTCGTCCAGGGTGATGCCGTCGAGGGTCGACAGGTAGGCGCGGCCCACTGCGGAGCAGTGCATGGGGCGCACCGTGCCGACTCGCTCTTGAAGGGTGAGCACCTCCGATGAGGGCTGGTATTGGACGTAGACCATGTTGCCTTGGGCGGGGGCAGCGAAAAGGGAGGCTTCGCCGGTTTGGCCGGTGAGCAGCTTGAGGAGGGGACCGACCTTCTCCATCAGCTGTTCGTGGGCGGGGTGGTTGACGATCAGCCCGTAAAACCGCTCCGGGCGGATGGTGAACTCCTTGGTGGCGTCGTCGCGGGCGACGTAGCCGGCGTCCACGAGGTCACCGAGGATTCGCAAAGCGCTGCTGCGGTTCACGTTGACCAACCGCCCCACCTCGGCCGCCGTCGCAGACTTGGTGGCCAGTTGTTCAAGAACCATGAGGCCGCGCCTGATGTGCGACATGCTCCCGAGGTCGCTGTTGTCCCGTGATCGCTTGTCTGGCATAGAGATGATTCTCTCCTCACCAAGATCCTGGACTGACCTGTTCTCGGAATTTCTCAGTGTGCTGTGGAGCGTGGCCCCGCACTGAGGTGTGTTGCGCTGTTGGCAACATAGCACGCCTTGCTTGAGGTGGAGAAGCATGGAATCCCGGCGCTGAGCGACCGCTGTGGCCAGGGATGAGGTGCTTCAGTGCTGGTCACCCCCTTGACACGCCTTCCGGGGCTGCCTATGTTCAGCAGCCATACGCGTTGCATTGATTGCAACTCTACCGAGGAGTTGAGGATGTCCGAGGTGTTGGAGGGCGTCCAGGTCGTCGACCAGGTCGCGACGGGCGGTGAGGTTGAGTTGGACGGCCTGTCGAAGAAGTATGGAACGGTCCAGGCGGTGCGTGAAGTCTCGCTGAGCATCCGTCGCGGGGAGTTCTTGGCGATCCTGGGTCCCTCCGGCGCGGGAAAGACAACGCTGCTCAACATGCTCACCGGCTTTGAGAAGCCCACGAGTGGTGCGATCCGGATCGACGGCCGGGACGTCGCGCGGCTGGCGCCGCACAAGCGTGGGATCGGCGTGGTGTTTCAGCACTATGCGCTGTTCAAGCACATGACCGTCGCCCAGAACGTGGCGTTCCCCCTGCGTATGCGGCGGATGTCGCCGCGGGAACAGCGGAGCCACATTCAGCACGCCCTTGAGCTGGTTAAGCTAGAGGACTTCGCGACCCGATTCCCCGACCAGCTGTCCGGTGGCCAGCAGCAGCGGGTCGCGCTCGCTCGCGCAATTGTGTTCCGGCCGCCGCTGCTTCTCATGGACGAGCCGCTTGGCGCGCTCGACAAGCGGCTGCGCGAGCACATGCGAGTCGAGATCAAACGGCTTCAGCGGAATCTCGGCGCGACCGTCATCTACGTGACCCACGACCAGGGCGAGGCGCTCACGATGGCCGACCGGGTCGCGGTGATGAACGACGGCGCCGTCGAGCAACTCGGAACGCCCGACGACTTGTACGAGAGGCCGGCGAGTGCCTTCGTGGCCGACTTCGTCGGGGAGACCAACTTCTTTCAGGGGCGCACCGTACTCGACGCGGACGGCCGGGTCCGCGTTGTTCTCGACGGTGACCGGACGGGTCACCGCCGGGACGTGGACAACGCGGAGTCGCTCAAGGCCGACTGCGGTGTCGAAGTCGGGGTGCGCCCAGAGCAGGTTTCACTGCTGCCTGTGGAAGGCACCGACGGGCCTGACGTGGTCGGCAAGGTGTGTGAAGTGCTTTACGAGGGCGCGACGGCTTTGCATGTCGTCGAGACGGCAATCGGGAACGTGAACGCGCGCCTCTCGCTCAAGAACCTCCGAGAGACCCGATGGGCTGTCGGTGACCAGGTCGCCGTGCATTGGGATGCCCATGCGGCACGGGGCTACCACGTTGCGGATCGGAATTCATCCCCCTCGTCGTGACATCGCGGCGATACCTCAGCCTAGGCGAGCGCGGCCGCGGGCCAGGGCTCCAATCCGTGTGAGATCTGCACGATAGAAAGGTTCGGCTCATGAAGTTTTCTCGGAAGACCGTGTTGGGGGCGGTGGCGGCGGTCAGCACGCTGCTCGCGACCGCCGCCTGCGGGAGCGGCGACAGTGACACCTCGGGAGCGACCACTTCCGCCGGTCAGGTCATCGTCCCCGATCCCGGCGGTGACCTGGGCAAGGCGATGAAGAAGGCCTTCTTCGACCCGTTCGAAAAGAAGACCGGAATCGACGTCGTGCTCAGCTCCGGTGAGTTCGATGCCGCCGTCGTGCTCGCGGGTGTCAAGGCCGGTGCCCCGGCCTACGACATGCTGAACGTCAACGGCGCGGTGCTTCAGCGGTTCCGCGACGGTGCGGCGATCGAGCCGATCGACTACGCGCAGTGGCAGAACGGCGCCCGCGACAAGATCGCCCCGGTAAAGGCCGCCGACGACGCGGTACCGGCTTACTACATCTCCATCGTCCCGGCCTGGAGCACCGCGAAACTCGGCGACAAAGGGCTGACCTCGTGGGCGGACTTCTGGAACGTCGACAAGTTCCCCGGGAAGCGGACCCTCGCACCCGGCTCATGGGGAGCGGGCGGTGCGACGTTTGAAATCGCGGCCATGGCCGCCGGGGTGGCGCCGAAAGACCTCTACCCGATCGACTACGACAAGGTGTTCGCGAGTCTGGACCGGCTCAAGCCGAATCTGGTGAAGTTCTGGGAGACCGGCGCCGAGCCCATTCAGCTGCTCACCGGCGGCCAGGTGACGGGCACCAGCGCGTGGAACGGCCGCGTCGCCGGCGCCCAGGACAAGGGCGTGCCGGTGGCCAGCACGTGGAACCAGTCGATCCTTCAGTACGACAACTGGACGATCCTCAAGGGCGCCAAGAACGCGGCGAACGCGCAGAAGCTCCTGGCCTTCATGATGGAGGCCCAGCCTCAGGCGGACTTCGCGAACGCGATCACCTACTCGCCGGCTAACTCCGCGGCATTCGACCTGCTCTCCGCCGACCGCGCGGCCAAGCTGCCGACATCGCCGGACAACGTCGCGTCCGCCGTGACCCAGAACTACGAATGGTGGACGGCTAAAGCCCCGGGGTCCGACAAGAGCAATGAGGAAGTCGCCATCGAGCGCTGGCAAGCGTGGGCCTCGAAGTAGGCCGCGACGTGTCTGCGATCAAGACGACCTCGATCTAGGAGATCCATGTCGGTCGACAGCTCCACGGAGCGGTTTACCGGTGGTCTGGCCGCCCGCCCGCGGCGCCGGCCAGACCGCCGGTGGCTCACGCTCGTGCCGCTCCTGGCAGTCCTGATTCTGCTGTTCGTCGTCCCGCTGTTCTCGCTGCTGATCGACAGCTTCCGCAGCGAGCAGGGATTCACCCTGGAGAACTACCGCGAGCAGGTGACCTCACCGGTCTTCTGGCGTGCGATCCGCCGCACCCTGGTCATCGCCGCGATCTCGACCGGGATTTGTGTCGTGCTCGGGTATCTCATGGCCTACGCACTCACCCGAATGCCCAAACGGCTACGTGGCGTGCTGATGGTCGTGGTGCTCGTGCCGTACTTCACGAGCATCCTGATCCGCTCCTACGCGTGGATCGCGATCCTCGCGCCGGGCGGGCTCGTCGCCCGCACGCTCGCGCTGGTGGGTATCGACTCTCCCCCCGACCTGGTGTTCAACCAGACCGGTGTGCTGATCGGGACCGTGCAGATCCTGCTGCCGCTGGCGCTGTTGCCGATTTACAGTGTGATGAGCGGCATCGACCGCGCTTCTGTGCGCGCCGCGCAAAGCCTTGGGGCCTCGCCCGCTGTGGCGCACTGGCACGTATACCGGCCCGCGACGTCGTCGGCGGTCATGGCGTCCGCTGCTCTGGTCTTCATCAGCAGTCTTGGCTTCTACGTGACGCCCGCGTTGCTCGGCGGCCCGGGTGACGCGCTCATCGCACAGTCCATCCTCGTGCAGTTCTCGAACCTCGTGGATCCCGCCGGGGCGGCGGCGCAAGCCGTACTGCTCCTGCTGATCGTCCTGATGTTGTTCGTCGTTCTCTTCCGCTATCTCGCGCCTTCGCTGTCTGTCGAAAGCACCGGGTCGGCTACCCCACGGCGTGGTCGTCGTGCGGACACCACCGAACGGCGTGAGAATCTGCGTGCCCTGCGTGCCCGGATTCTCGACAGCGGTCTCGACGCCGTCGGGCGGTTGCGCCTGCCCATCTTGGTGTGCGGCTGGATCGTGGGCGCGGCGCTGCTCGCCACGCCACTTGTCGTGGTGGCCATCTGGTCTTTCAGCGACGCGACGTATCTGACGTTCCCGCCGGAGGAGTATTCGACCCGGTGGTTCGCCGACTACTTCACCGATGAGGCGTGGATCGGCTCGACGTTCCTCAGCCTGGGCATCGCCTCCGCCTCCGCTGTGATCAGTGTCGTCATCGGCGGATTCGGGGCCTTCGGTCTTGTGCGCGGCCCGAAGCGCCCGCGGTTGCCGATCGCGATCCTGGTCGCGATGCCGTTGATCGTCCCTCCGATGATCTACAGCCTCGGATTCTTCATCCTCGTGGCGCCGCACGACGTCGTCGGCACGAACCTGGGGCTGATCATGCCTTACGTGGTGCTGGGACTGCCCTTCGCGGTCTCCATCACGGCGGCGGCACTGCGCAACCTCGACCAGCGGCTGGAGAACGCCGCGCGCAGTCTCGGCGCGGGATCGCTCTCGGTGCTCCGGCACGTGCTGCTGCCCGCGCTGCGCCCGGCACTGATCAGCGGGTTCGTGTTCGCCTTCCTCGCCGCGTTCGACGACGTCGTCGTCGCCACCTTCATGTCGGGTCCGACGGCGGTGACGCTGCCGCTGCGGATGTTCCAAGACATCAAACTCGAAGTGAGCCCGAGGACAGCCGTGGTCGCCGTCGTCCTGCTTGGAGCAGGAGCGGCCGCGGTGCTCCTCCGGTTCGTCATGGCTTGGCTCGTGCGTGCCGTACGGGTGGCGCTGAGCCGAAGGGGAGCCTCATGAGCACCACAGTCATCGCGGAGATGACCTCACCCTATGTCGAGCATCAGGAGTTCCCTGACCTCGTCTATCCGACCTCGGTCACGGCCACGCTGGCGGCTTTCCGTGAGGCGTTCCCGGCCGCGGCGCGGCTCGTGCCGGAGGAGGACGGCGGGGCGGCGGCGCTGAGCGTGCACAGCCGCGACTACGTCGACTTCGTCAAGGAGGGCTCCCGGCGGCCGGAGGGTGCCACGAAGTTCCCCCTGAACGTCGTCGCGCTCCCCGAGCTGAAGGTCTCCGAGCCGCGCACCTTCGAGGGCAGGCACACGCAGTACTTCTTCGACGAGATCACCCGTGCCACCCCCGCGCTGTGCGAGGGGGCGCTGATCAGCGCGGCTGCCTCTCAGCAGGGTGCACGCCGGCTCGCGGAGACCGCGCAAACCGCGGAGCACGCGTTGATGCTCGTGCCGACCCGTCCTCCGGGTCACCACGCCCTCCCTTCGGTGGGCGGTGGTCTCTGCGTGTTCGCAAACGCCGCCATCGCGGCACGCGAACTCTCCCGCAGCGGCCGGGTCGTCGTGCTTGACATCGACCAGGACCACGGCAACGGCACCCAGGGTGTGTTCTACGACGATCCGTCGGTTCTGACGATCTCGATCCACGCCGAGGGCTGGCCTCACGTCGCGGGGTTCGCGGAGGAGACCGGAGGGCCCGGCGCGCCCGGCACCAATCTCAACCTCCCGCTGCCCACCGGCACAGGGTTCGACGGCTACGCACCCGCTCTTGAGACCGCTTTGGAGACGATCGCCCGCTTCGAAGCTAGGTATCTCGTTCTCGCTTTGGGCTACGACGCCCAGCGGGAGCAGGGGTTCGGCCTGCTTCGCCTGGATTCGGAGGACTTCGGCGTGCTTGGTCGCCGTATTGCCGGGT
This sequence comes from Sinosporangium siamense, assembly GCF_016863435.1. Taxonomy (GTDB): domain Bacteria; phylum Actinomycetota; class Actinomycetes; order Streptosporangiales; family Streptosporangiaceae; genus Sinosporangium; species Sinosporangium siamense. The sequence goes on along the minus strand of NZ_BOOW01000038.1, from coordinate 24,944 downwards.
TGGGCCTGCCGACGCTCGTGACCACCGAGGGGTGCTACGGGTATTACGAGTCGACCGCAGTGGCGGCGACCCACTTCTTCCAGGGGTGGGCGGAGCAGTGGCGGTGAGTGGCACCATGCGCGCCGCGCTCCTGACCGGCATCGACCGGCCACTGGAGATCCGGGAGGTGCCGATCCCTCAGATCGGACCCGACGAGGTGCTGATCCAGACGTTGTCCAGCGGTGTATGCCGCACTGACCTGCACATCCAAGACGGCCTGGCCTATGTGCCCCGGCTGCCGCACATCATGGGTCACGAACCCGCGGGCATCGTGGTCGAACGCGGCGAAGCGGTTTCAGAGGTCGAAGTCGGCGAAGTGGTCGTACCGCATCTGTTCATCGCGGACCGGGAGTGTCGCTACACCCAGGCCGGTGCCGACGCACAGGCACTGCACCTACAGGGAATCCTCGGCGTGACACTGCCGGGCGGCTTCGCCGAGTATTTCAGGGCACCTGCCCGAAATCTCCTGAAGGTCCCCGCAGGGCTCGACCCCAGGATCGCCGGGCTTTCGAGCTGCGCGGTCATCACGGCTGTGCACGCCTACCGCCGCGGAACGGTCACACCGGCGAGGACCGCGGTCGTGATCGGCGCGGGCGGTATCGGGCAGATCCTGGTCCAGCTCCTGGTCGGCGCGGGCGTGGCGACTGCGGTCGTCGACGTGAGGGAGGAAAACCTCGCACTCGCGATCAGCAACGGGGCCGGCCACACCGCGTTGGCGTCGGCGGCGGACCGCGTGCAGGTTCTTCGTAGCTGGGCGGACTCCCAAGCCGTACGGAGTGAACCTGGCGGTTGGAGTGACGGCGTGGATCTGGTGATCGACCTGGTGGGGTCGACGGCGAGCATGGCCGACGCCGCCCAGTATGTGCGCCGCCGGGGCCGGATCGTCGTCGTCGGGGAGGAACCCGACTTTCCCGGTATCAGCTCGACGACCATCGCCCAGCGCGAGCTGGAGATCGTCGGTTCGCGCAACGGTGATCGGAGCGATCAGCACGACGCGTTGCGCCTGCTCGCCGAGGGCGTCATCACCCCGCCGCTGGACGAGGAATATCCACTCGAGCACGCCAACGAAGCACTGGCCCGCCTGCGAAGCGGCCAGGCACGCGGCCGGGTCCTCATCACGCATGAGGCGATGCGCCGGCAGTAGGGCGACCGGCGAGGCCGGCAACAGCCAGAACAGGCATAAGGATCAGTGAGGAGCGATATGAAGATCGCAACCGATACGTGGATGCTGCGTCCACAACCGATTGACACGGTGTTCTCGACCGTGCGGACGGCGGGCTTCGATTACCTGGAGCTTTCGCCGCGGCCCGACGTGATGCCGAGTTACGGGGGCAGACGGGCGTCCAAGGCGAAGATCGCCGAGATCGCGGAGGCGTCGAAGACCCACGGCGTCGAGATCGCGTCCATCTTCATCGAACAGGCATGGGGAAGCTCGGAGGAGGACATCCGGCAGGCCGCGGTCGGCTACTGGAAGCAGACCATCCAGCTCGCCGTCGACCTGGGCTGCGACCGGATCAACTCCGAGTTCACCGGACACCCGTCCGCCCCGCAGGCGGGCGAGGCCGCGATGCGCCGCTCAGTGGAGGAGGTGCTGCCGCTGGCGGAGGCTGAGGGCATCACGATCGCGCTCGAACCGCATCCGGGCGACTGGGTGGAGTCCGGCATCGAGGCCGTCAACTTCATCCGCGGGCTGCAGAGCGACTACGTCACCTATCTGCACTGTGTGCCGCACACCTTCTACCTCACCGGCGTAGAAGACGAACGCGGTCACCTTAAGGGCGTCAACCGCGACATCATCACCTACGCGGGCGACACCATGGACCACATCCATCTGGCGGACACCCTGCTGCCCGGCCGTACCTTCCTCAATCCCGGAAGTCCTGGGGTGCGCAACCACCAGCACCTCGACATCGGCCAGGGCGACATCGACTGGGAAGAGGTGTTCGACGCCCTTCGGGAGGTCGAGTTCGACGGCGTCGTCTCGGTGGCCGTCTTCCGGCACGAGTCACGGGTGATGGACTCGCTCACCCACAACCGCAGCATCATCCGCGAACGCCTCGAAGGGGGGCGTTGACCGGTGACCGAATCGGTACGCTTCGGCGTTGTCGGCCTTGGCGAGATCTACCAACTCGCCCACCACCTCGCCTACCAGCGGGCGGACGGCCTGGAAGCCGCGGTTGTCTGCGACCTCGACCAGGACGTCGCCGAGCGGACGGCGCAGTCACTCGGCGCGGAGGCGAGCACCGACTACCGCCGGCTACTCGAGGACGACCGGATCCAGGCCGTCGACCTCGTGCTTCCGCACAACGTGCACTACAAGATCGCACGGGAGTTCCTGGAGGCGGGTAAGCACGTCCTGATCGAGAAGCCCATGACCGTCGACGCCGCGCACGCGCGCGAACTCGTCGACCTGGCGGCTCGCAAGGGACTCAAGTTCACCGTCAACGAGAACACGCGCTTCATCCCCGCCTATCAGGCGACTCTCGACGCCGTCAACAGCGGCGAACTGGGAGACGTGACGCTGGTCCGCACCCTGATCAGCGGCAATGAGTTCGAGCGCCTCGGCAACACAAAACTTTGGAAGGGTCGCCAGGACGGCTCGGGCGGCGGCACCATCATCGACGCCGGCGCTCACTCCTTCTACCTGCTGAAGTGGATGTTCGGCGAGGTCGCGTCGCTCCGGGCCCTCTCCGAGCGCCTCGTCGGCGCCAGCCAGGTCGAGGACTGGTCGGTCGTGTGCGGCCGGATGCAATCGGGTGCGCTCTTCTCCGTCGAGTCCACCTTCACCTCCGGCGGGCCGTGGAACGAGCGCCTTGAGGTGCACGGCACCAAGGGGCTCATCGTCGTCGACCAGCACCAGAACCCTCCCGCCATGATTTTCCGCGGCAAGCGCGACCACGCGGGATCGCCATTGCCCGGCACGGCTTACGAGCCGAACACCTGGAAGTACAACTCGATCTCGGCCGGGATCGAGAGCTTCGCCCGTTCGATCGCGAACGACGAGCCGACCGCCGTGGCGCCCGAGGACGGCGCTTACGCGGTGCGAATCATCGAGCTCGCCTACGAGTCGATCGCCTCGGGCTCGCCCGTCACGGTCTGAGCAGTCCGGCACATTCCGGCCGGGCGTGGCCGCCCATACCAACCCCCCGAATAACACAACCAATGAGGAGACCCCATGGATCCGCTCGTTATCACCGTCACGGTCGACAGCACGATGTCCTATCCCGGCTACAAGGGAATGCCGGCCATTGAGGACACCGACAAGGTCGGCCAGGAGTACATCGACTCGGTGAACGCGGGTGCGACGCTGTGCCACCACCACGGTGTTCACTACCTGGAGGACGCCATCCAGGCGGACGGCAAGAAGCTGTCCAAGATCGACTTTGACGGCTGGAGGGACCTGACCGAGAAGATCCGGACCGTTGGCACCGATCCGATCATGCAGTTCGGCATCGCCAGCGCCCGCCTCCCTGAGAAGGTCGAGCTCATGTCGCTCAAGCCCGACATGATGTCCTACGCCTTCAACGTGCACGACGAGTACTTCCAGCCCGACCCGGCCTACCCCGCCAACGAGATGTACTCCCTGCACCCCCGGGACGAGCTCGTCGAGTTCGTCACCGCGGCGGAGGCGCACGGTGTGAAGCCGGAGATCGAGTGCTTCTACACCGGAGCGTTCTGGAACCTTGAGTACGTCCGGCGGCAGGGCCTGCTGCAGGAGAAGGCGTGGGCGACCCTGTTCTTCGGCTGGCAGGGCGGCGCATGGACTCCTCCGACCCCGGACGCGCTCATGTACATGGTCAAGCACCTCCCCCCGAACACGAACTGGAACATCAGCGTGATGGACGCGGTCGCGCAGTGGCAGCTGCTGCCGCTGGCCATCGCCCTGGGCGGCCACGTCCGCGTCGGCTGGGAGGACAACCCCTACCTGCCCGGTGGTGAGGCCTCGCGCAGCAACGCCGAGCTGGTGGAGATCGTGGTCAAGATGGCCCAGCAGATCGGCCGTCCGATCGCGAACGTCGAGGAGGCCCGGCGCATCGTCGGGGTGAGCCGATGACGGCAACTGCGGGTCTGGCGCGCGCCCGCCTCCGCGGCGAGGTCGTGCTCGTGCGAATCTCGCAGGGACAGGCGACGGTGCTGGCGACCGAGTCGGATCACCCCGCCGCCGACGTCCTGCGGGAAGCGCTGCACACAGGTGCATGGCGTGAGGATCGCGACAAGGCGAAGGTTCCGGTCGAAGACCTCGAACTCCTCGCTCCTGTCGCGAACCCCTCGAAAATCCTGTGTGTCGGCCTCAACTACCTCGACCACGCAGACGAGTCGGGAGTGCAGGCGCCCGCCAAGCCTCTCCTGTTCGCGAAGTTCCCCAACACGTTGCGAGCCGACGGCGCTGTCGTCGAGGTACGGAGCGACCTCGCCGGCGAGCTCGACTACGAGGGGGAGTTGGCCGTCGTGATCGGGAGCCGGGCGGACAACGTCGACCTGGACGAGGCGCTTGACCACGTCCTCGGTTACGTCGCGGCGAACGATCTGTCGGCACGGGACGCTCAGTTCTCCGACGGTCAATGGCTCCGCGGCAAGTCCGCCAACGGTTTCTGCCCGGTCGGGCCGGTCGTGGTGCTCGCCGAGGACGTCGAAGACCCTCAGGCGCTGCGCATCGTCACCCGGCTCAACGACCAGGTCGTTCAGGACTGCTCGACGGGAGAGATGATCTTCTCCGTGGCGGAGATCATCTCCTACGCCTCTCGTTACATGACGCTCGAACCGGGGGACCTCATCCTGACGGGCACTCCGCCGGGTGTGGGCTTCGCACGCAAACCCCCGCTGCTGGTCCGGGACGGCGACGTGGTGACGGTGACCGTGGAGGGCGTCGGCAGCGTCGCCAACCAGGTGCTCGTCAAGTGATCATGTGCGTTTGACCGATCGGCTGTACGGCATGGCCCCAACGGGACTCCGATAGATCATCTTGCGATCGAGCGGGGTTCCGTTGCGGAGCATGGCCGTTGGGGCAGAGGCAACAACCGGAAGGCGATTCGCATGAAAGGGCATGTCGTCGTCGCGCCCGACAAGTTCCGCGGGTCGCTGACCTCTCCCGAGGTGGCCGCCCATGTGGCAATCGGGCTGCGTTCCGCCGGTTCCGGGCAGGTGCCCGTTGTCCGGCTCCCGGTCGCCGACGGCGGCGACGGCACCGTCGACGCGGTGGTCGCGAGCGGTTTCACCCGGGTTGAGATGGAGGTCACCGGGCCGGTCGGCGAGCTGGTCACGGCGGCTTATGCCATACGCGACGAGCCGGGCGGCCGGGTCGCGGTGATCGAGCTGGCCGAGGCGTCGGGCCTGCGGCGGTTGCCGGAGGGCGGCGCCCCGGCGCCGCTGACCGCCACAAGCCGTGGCACCGGCGAACTCATGGCTCATGCCGTACGGCACGGCGCGACCCGGATCGTGCTCGGCCTCGGCGGCAGCGCCTGCACCGACGGAGGGGCCGGCATGGCCCAAGCGCTCGGCGTGCGGCTGCTGGACGCGGCCGGGAACGACCTGCCGCCGGGCGGGATCGCGCTGCGCGATCTGCACACGATCGACGTCTCCCGCAGGTTGCGCGGCTTCGAGGTCGTCGTGGCGAGCGATGTGGACAATCCACTGCTCGGGCCGTACGGCGCCGCCGCCGTATACGGCCCGCAAAAGGGCGCGACCCCCGGGGACGTGGCCGTGCTGGAAGCCGGCCTGGCCCGGCTGGCGGCAGTCGCCGAGCCGGGCGGTGTCGCATATGCGATGCGGCCCGGCGCGGGAGCCGCCGGCGGGACCGGGTTCGGCGCGCTGGCCTTCCTGGAGGCGGAGATCCGGCCGGGCATCGGATATCTGCTGGATCTGGTGGACTTCGAGCGGCATGTGGCGGGTGCCCGGCTGGTGATCACCGGTGAGGGTTCGATCGACGGGCAGACACTCCGCGGCAAGGCCCCCGTGGGCGTCGCGGCGGTCGCTGCCAGGCACGATGTGCCGGCAGTGGCGGTTTGCGGCCGCCGCTCGGTGAGCGACGAGGAGCTGCGCGCGGCCGGCATCGAGGCGGCCTACGCACTGACCGACATCGAGCCCGACGTACGGCGGTGCATGGCCGAGGCCGGACCGCTCCTCGAACGGCTCGCCGGGCGGATCGCCGCCGCGTTCACCGAAGCAGGACCGTCACGCTGAGGATCACATAGCCGGCGCACAGCCCGACGAATGTCATGTTGTCGAGTATGCGCATCGCCCGGCTGTCGGCAAGCTCCGGGCGGATGGCGGCGGGAAAGACGGACAGGGGAGCGAGTCAGGAGAAGATCCCGATCAGGACGACGGCATTGACACGGGGTTCGGTGTGTTCGGCCTGTTTTCGGCGATCAGCCGCACCACGGTGAGGTCGTGCGAGATGAACACGCACCCTAAGCCGGTGCTCTCGCGGAGTTCGGCGAGCAGGCCGCGGATCTGCGCCTGAGTGGAGACGTCGAGCGCCGACACGGCCTCGTCGCAGATCCCGCCGGCCCGGCTCTTTGATCCAGGCGGCGCCGGTGGACTTGCTCATCCGCCTTGCAGATGCCCTTCAAGGGACGGCAGGGCATTCCGGGCCTTCTTCCCCGAGCAGTGGCTGCCCCAGCCCTCGGCGGGCCTGCTCAGGCGATGGCGAGGTCGTCCCGGAGGCGGTGGACCCACTCGGTGGGGAAGACCTGCTCAAGCCGCGTCTTGCTGATCTCCAGCATCCCCTCCTTCGCCAGTGGGAGGAGAGCACCGTTCTGCACCGCCGTGTGGTTCTCGGGAGCCGGGCAGATCAGGACGGCGAGAATTCGGCACGACCGTTGCAGTTCCTTGATCCCACTGATGTGAATCACGTCCCTGATGGGCTCCCAGGCTGTCTGTACGGCAAGAGCCACGAGCGCTTCGAGAAGAGGGCTGCGATTTTCGGCTTTCCGGAACTTGAGGATGGCCGCTGTCACATGTTCGGGCACTTGATCCAGGGCCTTGGCGAACTTCTCGATGACCTCGGCCAGGGCGACGAGGAGGTCACACCAGAAGTGGTCGGTAAGTTTTCGTCGGTTTGCCGGTGGGTTGCGTCCGCCGAACCTTTTGTCCAGTTCTTGGACGACGGGGCCAGTGAGAATATCGCCGACTTTCTGGATCTGTTCGATCGCACTTGGGTTTTCGAATAGCCAGTCGATGAGATCGACCGTAGCGCTGTCGATGGCGGCTGCCTGTCTGGGCTTGGACGGGTTCCGTCGCCCCCTGGGCGGCCGAGTCTTGCTCCACGCGAGGTCGCTGCGTTCTCTCACCTCCATGCGAGCTGCGGGGGACGGGTCCCGGGCCAGGGTCAGGCCGTGGGGCCACCCGTGTTGCGCCCCACCGCAGTCGGAACATCGGCACTGATGCAGCTTGGCGCGCTCGCAACTCTTGGGGTGCGTCACTCGCCCTCCATAACGTTCGGGATGAAGGTGAACTGGGCAGCATTGCGGAAACCTCCTCTTTTAAATCACAAATAATGCGTAGAGAAATCATTGTGGCGGATAGTTCGATGTATCCGCTTGGCTATAAGAAACGGATCTGCGTGTTAATGACGCCCTATTGGGCGGCCTAAAACCAGCGGGTTGGGCTCCCGGTGAGTGGAGCAGCGGCTCAGTGGGCTTCGTGTGAGGCCTGGTCTTCGGCCGCGTCCAGCCATCGGCGATACCAACGGGCGAAGCCGAGCGGGTTTCCGGCGTCGTCGACGAGTGGTTGGAACCCGGCGCCGCCGGCGGTGTCGTCCCCCCACATTTGGCCCCGTGCCGGGCCGCTGATCACCAGAGCCTCTCGCAGAGCGCAGCCGAGATGGCACAGATACAGCAGCCCGATCGAATGGCGATGATCGTAAACGATCGTGTTGTACTGCTCCCAGTAGGCGTCCTCGGCCGCGGTGAAGGCCTCGCTGGAATCGAAGTCTTCTTCGTCAGGTGGCGCGGGAAGAGCGTCGGCGGGGTTGAACGCCTCGACATGGGGAAACGGCTGGTTCAGCGTGCCCAGGTCCGTGAGGTTGGCGCCGTCGCCCTCCCACTGCCACCGTCCGTTCACGCGGCGCACGGGAAAGAGCCCGTAGGCAGGGCCTGCCCCGCCGGCCCCCGCCTGCTGCAGAAAGGATTGGTATTCGCCAGGGAGTTCTGTCCGTAGCTGTGCCTCTATCTGGGCCAGGTCGCCGGCTCCCAGTGGCGGCTGAAGCGTCCAGCGGTGGCAGGCCGAGCCGAACACCGCATCGGCACCGGGGTCGGCGGTCAGCCGCACAAGCCGTTCGCGTACGTCTGACCAATCGGTCCCAGGGTTTCGTCGAAGGCGCCATTCACGTTGAAGAGCGCTGCGCATGGCTGGACGTCCGTGGTCATTGCGACGTGTGGTTCCACTGTTCCCTTCGTGCTTCTCTGGGGCGAGAAAGTAATGAAGAGTTTGAGTCGTGGTCTGGACCACCACGGGATCCCTGGGAGGGGAAGGCCAAATCTGGAGGTAGTGGTCGTCGGTGGCGTCCTCTGTGCCTTCGGTGTCCATGCCCTTGACGTGATAGCGGATGCGGTATTCTCCGGGGCCGGCTGGGAGTGGGGGAAGGGGGAACGCTATGTGTTCGTCGTAGCAGAACCCGGTCATCTCCAAGTGCCCGGACATGGATTGATAGCCGATTTCCACGATGTCTTCATATCCTGTGAGATCTGCCTCCGGGGCTCGATCGCTGATCGCCACGGTGAAGTTGGCCGGTCCCCACTGGTGGGTGATGCGGAGGGTGGCGTAGCCCTGCTCGACCGCGATGATCCCGATGCTCTGAGCCGGTGTTTCGGCGGCATATCCCTCGAGTTCCCGGTCTGCAAGGTAAACGATCCCGCGGTCCGCCACTTCCAGTTGCACGCGTACGCTGCTCACCTCGCTGCTGCTCACGAGCAAGGAGCGTAGACGCCGTCACCGACAAGATCGCTCACGGTCGCCATGAGGGCCTTGATCCAGGGCGTCCCTCTGGTGCGCTTGTCATGGTGGGGGCCATTGGGGCTTGAGGGTGACTTCTGACAGGTGGGAGCTAATGGGACGTCGCGTTTGCTTTGTCGAGGTGCTTGGCCGGCGCGAGCGCTGCGGTATGTAAGGGTAATTGGCGCTCTCTTTGTTGACATTCAGGTTGGCTGCTACTCGGGCTCTGAGATGTGAATTTTCTCCATGTGAAGGGTTTGCTGAGGTAGCTCATGTGGTTAACAGGCACATGCCGAGGGTGTGCTCTCGCTGTCGATAACGGTGCCCTTGTTTATCGATCCCCGGTATGGGGAGACTGGTCGGCGTACAGCGCTCATTTCGGGCGAAGCGATGGATCCGGGAGGGTAATCATGAATGGATACCTGCCGTATCGCGAAACCACTCCGGCTGCCCGCGTTGGAGGCGTGCGCGGCTGGCAGGCGGATATTCTTCGCGGCGAGTCGTAGCTGAGTGAGCTCGAGGTGCTGCGGTGCCTAGGTGCCGCAGTGCCTCGACCTGCTTGAAACGTGGTGCTCGGCATCGGGGGGCGTTGTGGCGCGACGGTTTTACCCTGCCGCTTGGCGTGGTGATGTGGTGGAAAGTCTGTTCGGATGCTCGGTTTCCGACCCCTATCGATGGCTGGAAGACGGCACTGATACGCGTGTGCGGGCGTGGGCGGCTGCTCAGGATCGGCTCTTCCGCTCCTGTCGGGCTGGATGGCGCGACGGCCAATTGTGGGCTTCCTTGGTGGATCAGGTGTCATCTTCTGGGGTGTCGGAGCCTCCGATGGTGCGTGGTTCGGTCATGTTCCTGGCCGAGCAGGCCCGTGGGGACGAGCAGCGGCGTTTGCTTGTTGTCGACGGCGTGGGGAACAGGCGGGTGTTGGTCGATCCGGTAGAGGTCGATCCGTCCGGTCACACCGGGTTGTATGCCTGGTGGCCGTCGCGTGAGGGCGGGCGGGTGGCTGTGCAAATGGAGGTCGCCGAGCAGCCCGGGAGTGACATCCTGGTGTTGGACGTGCGCACCGGTGAGGTGGTGGACGGGCCCTTGCCGCGTGCTCGTAACACCTCGCTTGCCTGGTTGCCGGGAGGGGATGCGTTTTATTACGTCAGCCGGGTTCCCGACGAGGAACTGGTCCCTGGGGATATGCGTTTGCAGCGGCGGGTGAGGTTGCATCGCGTCGGGTCGCCCTGGCAGGACGATGTGGTGGTCTTCGGTGGTGACGATGCGCCGGACCACTACTACGGGCTCACGGTCAGCGGTGACGGATGTTTTTTGGCGGTCACTGCGATGGCTGGGCCTGCCTCGCACAACGATGTCTACCTGGGCGAGATCGTCGATCTGGAGGTTCCGTGCTTCGTCAAGATTGTGGATGGGGGCACCACACGCGCCCGTGTCCTTCCACGTTTTCTCGCGGGTAACGATCTGCTCCTGGTCACCGACTACCAGGCTCCCTGTGGCCGCGTCTGTGTGGCGCGCAGGGGTGATGTCGGCCCGGCTGCATGGCGGGTGCTGGTAGCCGAGGATTCGCAGGCTCCTCTGGATGAGTGTGTGGTTCTGGACGGCCCGGCACTTCCGCGGCCCCTCTTGCTGGTGGCGCGTGCCCGTCACGGGATCTCCACCCTGACATCGCACGACCTGGCCACCGGCCGGCTGATCAGCGGTCTGCCTCTTCCCGGGGCAGGTGTGGTGTCGTCTCTGCGTACGGACATCGCACGTGGACACCGCGCCTGGTTCAGCTACTGTGACGCGACCACACCGCCCACCATTTATCGCTACGACGCCGTGACCGGGGAGATAGAGCAGGAGAGCGGCGCCACGACAGCCGGGCACGCTCCGGAGATCCGCAGCCGCAGTGTTCGCTATCGTGCCGGTGACGGGACCGAGGTCACGATGCTCCTGTTCACCCCGTCCGAGGAACGCGAGGGTCCCCGTCCCACCCTTCTCTACGGCTACGGCAGCTTCGGCATGCCGATGCGGCCGTGGTTTTTCCCGGCCGCGGCCGCATGGGTCAGTGCCGGTGGCACTTATGCGGTGGCCTGTGTGCGCGGCGGTGGTGAAGAAGGCCGACGTTGGCACGACGCCGGCCGGGGACCGCACAAGCATCGCGCGATCAGTGACTTCAACGACGCCGCGGCATGGCTCATCGACACCGGTCTGACCACTCGCGACCAGTTGGCGATCTATGGCCAGTCGGCCGGTGGGCTGCTGGTCACCGCCGCCGCCACGCAACGACCGGAGCTGTATGCCGCGGTCATTGCCGAAGGGCCGCTGTGTGACATGGTGCGCTACGAGAATTTCGGGCTTGGCTGCACTTGGAGCGATGAATTCGGGACGGCTTCCCAGGCCGAACAACTTCAATGGCTGCTGGCATACTCTCCCTACCACAACGTCGAGCCTGGAGTCTGCTATCCCGCATTCCTCCTGGCCGGTGCGTCGATTGATTTGCAGACCGGCGAGGCTCATGCCACCAAAATGTGTGCGGCACTACAGCACGCCACCGGCGGTGACCGGCCGATCTTGATGCGGCGAGAACCCGATACCGCTCACGCGGCCTCCTCCGCCAGTAAAGAGCGCGGCCTGAATATCGACGTCCTTGCCTTCGCCGGCCAATACACCGGGCTATCGCCGATGGCGGCGGAAAAATCTCTTCGCAAGGCTGTCGTAGAGCCATACTGAGAACGGCGTCCAGCGGCATGCAGAAGATGCAATGCGAGATCGGCGTGGGGTCTGATCTGCCGGCTGGCTTCGGGGTGCCGGGCCCATCGTACAGACCAAACGTGCCGCGCCCCTCCCTGCTGCACGGACAGTGATGGAGCCCAGCCATATGGGCGAATGCCCGGAAACGGGAGTGCGGCTGGGCCATGCTGTGTGCGCAGACTTCCCCGCACCGCAGACTTCCCCGCCCCCCACGGCCCGTGCCCCGTGCCGTCGTCCCGCGCTTCTGCCAGAACGGAGATCTGAACGCCATGATGCACCTCGGCAGCGAATACCTCTCCGAAACGCTCGACCTCATCAAGGCCAGAGCGGCAGCGCCCGATGATTCGACCGCGATGCCCACCGGCTTCGAGGACTTCGACGCGCTCACCGCCGGTGGTCTGCGGCCAGGGAGCCTCACCGTCATCGCCTCACGGCCGGGGATGGGGCGGAGCACCCTCATGGCCGACATCTGTCGCCATAATGCGCTCGCCAAAGGCCGGCCTGTCGCCGTCTGGACGTTCGAAGAGGAGGCGCACGACTTCACCGTCCGGCTGCTCAGCACCCAGGCCCGGGTGGCCCGCCATAGCATGCTTTCGGGTGCCTTGGTCGAGGACGACTGGACGCGGATCGCTAAGGCTCGGGGGCAGATCGAGGCGGCGCCGCTCCACTTGAGCACCCCTTCGTCTCTCACGATGGCCCAGTTTGCGGACGAGGCCGCGGAGCTGGTCGCGACGCGAGGTGTGCGGCTCATCGCGATCGACGGCATCCACGACATCCGCCCGGAGCGGCGTCGCGATCTGCATGGACGCAAAGACGGCACTGCCGTACAAGAGTTGAAGACTCTCGCCCGTGACCTCAAGGTGGCCGTCTTGGTGACGTCGCACCTGAAGCGGGCTCCGAAGCAGGTCGTCGACAAGAGGCCGCACGTGGACGACCTGCGTGATTCAGACGCGATCGCCTACGGCGCGGATCTGCTGGTCCTGCTTCACCGGGAGGACGGCTACGGGCAGGAGTCGGATCGAGCGGGCGAGGCCGATCTGATCATCGCCAAGTATCGGCACGGTCCGTGCGCCACGATCACGGTTGCCTTTCAGGGGCACTACGGCCGGTTCATCGACATCCCCAGGAACGCCGGACAAGGTTAGGGATCTCCGGCAGTGTCGTCGCTCGGTGGTGGAGGTCCCCTTCGCGACCGGCCGCGCCTGCCGTACGTCGCCCTGCCGCCCCTGCCTGCTCCTGCCGAACATTCTTCTTCTCAAGAGGTACGGCAGGAGCCTCGGCGACCGAAAGCCGCGAGATATTCGCCCAGGTCAGCGTGGGAGCCGGGGTTCACGGTGCGATCTTCAGATCGTTGCCAGTCCGGGAAAATCACGTGACATTTCCTACCTCTACCCGGAATGTTGGGCGGGGGCTATGAGTTTTGTCGGTGGTGCAGGTCAGTCTTTACCTGACCGCTGGGCTTCATCCATGCCCCCACCACATCCTGCAACCCCGATCGAGGTGCCGTGCCTACTCCACAGCTCGACTTGCCAGTCGCGCCCGCAAGCCCTGATACCAAGCGGCGAACCCCGGCCGTGATCCGGCTGCTGGTGCTCGCCACTTTCGTGGTCATCCTCAATGAGACGATCATGATCAACGCGATCCCGCAGCTGATGGAGGCGCTGCACATCACCGAGCAGACCGCGCAGTGGCTCTCGACCGCCTTCATGCTGACTATGGCGGCGGTGATCCCGATCACCGGGTGGTTCCTGCAGCGGGTGCCCACGCGCCGTGCCTACGCCACGGCGATGGGTCTGTTCCTGGCCGGTACGGCATTGGCCGCGGTCGCGCCCACCTTCGAGGTGCTGCTCGGCGCCCGCATCATCCAGGCATCCGGAACCGCGGTGATGATGCCGCTGCTGATGACCACGCTGATGCAGGTGGTGCCCGAGTCCGATCGGGGCCGGGTGATGGGCAACGTCTCCCTGGCCATCTCGGTCGCGCCCGCCATGGGGCCGACGGTCTCGGGGCTGATCCTCCAGTTCGGGTCCTGGCGGTTGCTGTTCCTTGTCGTGCTTCCCATCGCCGGCTTGATCACATGGCGGGGCCTGAAGCAGCTTGAGAACGTCGGCGAGCCCCGGTTCAGCACCGTCGACTGGTTCAGTGTGGTGACCGCGGCTGCGGGCTTCGGCGGTCTGGTCTACGGGCTCAGCCGGTTCGAGAGCGGTGACGTCCGCGTGGCCGTCGCGATCGTGGTGGCGGGTCTGGCCTCCATCGCCGTTTTCGTCGTCCGCCAGTTGTCGTTGCAGAAGCGCGGTGTGCCGCTGCTGGACCTGCGCACTCTGCTCAACCGCAACTACACGGTCGCGTTGATCATGATGTCGGTGGCCTTCCTGGCGATGATGGGCTCGATGATCTTGGTGCCGCTCTACCTGCAGAGCGTCCGCGGGCTCAGCGCCCTGCAGACCGGACTCCTCGTGATGCCGGGCGGCCTCGCGATGGGCCTGCTGGGGCCGACGGTCGGCCGCGTGTTCGACCGGTTCGGCGGCCGGGTGCTGGTCATCCCGGGTGCGATCGGGATCACGCTGTCGCTCATCGGCTTCACCCAGATCAGCATGACCATGCCGTTCTGGCAGCTCCTCGGCCTGCACGCGCTGCTGATGGTGAGCCTGGCCGCGAGCTTCACCCCGGTGTTCACGCTCGGGCTCGGTGCGGTCCCGCCGTCGCTCTACTCGCACGCCAGCTCGATCCTGAGCACACTGCAGCAGGTCGCCGCCGCCATCGGCACCGCACTCGTGATCACTGTGATGAGCGCCCGGTCCGACGCCCTGAAGGCGGCGGGGGTCACGGAGGATCTCGCTGTTCTCGGCGGCATGCGGATGGCCTTCATCGTCGGCGCGGCGCTGTCGGTGATTGTGATCGTCGCCGCTCTTCTCCTGCCGGCCCGCTCGAACAAGCCTGCCGAGATCAAGGAGCCTCTGTCGATGAAGCCGGAGTGACGGCGGTGGGCCGGGATGGTTCACTGTGCCGCCGTCGCCCAGGTCAGGTCGCCCTTGAAGAGGGGCAGGACAGTCGCCACGGTGGGGTGGCGTCGACCGGGGCCGGCGGTGCTCGCACGCGGGGACGGGGTTCGGCGGGCGGATGGCCGCCCGCGTGTGCCGATCGTCGAGAAGGGGCGCCCGCGCTCAAGTACGGACACGGATCCGGCTGCCGGAGCCGCGGTGCCCGGGCGACTGGACTCCGGGGTGAAGCGAGAGCGGCACTGGGGGTGGCGTGGGGGCAGCGGGGAACGGGGCGGCGTGAGGAACGCCGGAAAGTTGTGGCAGACGGTGAACCGAACTCTTGGCGAAATCCTTGCCTGTGAAGGTTCACCGGCCGCGTCCGTCTGGATGACCAACGAATATTTGCGCTCGGCGCCGTGAGGCGCCGGACCATATCAATCTTGTGCTTTCGTGGTCAAGGGTCGTGTGGTGCGGCTTCTTTTGCTGGACTTTCTACTTCCGTTGGAAACGTAGGATAATCCTCCGCCACCGGCGCACTGACGGCGCAGATCCGCAGTTCTTTAAATATCAACTGTACGGAATCTCTTCCCGGAGATCGCCGTAATCCGAGCCGGACTGCCGGCGAGCCGCCCACTGGAAATCCTCAAGTGTGCGAGCAATTCGCAAGGGAAAGCGGCCTCCGTCCTCCGGTTGCAGCCGCCATTAATGATTGCGGTCACAGTGCATTAAGAGTGAGGTCAAAAAGCCTCGCGAGAGCCGACCCCCGGGCCGTCCTGTGTTCTGCTAGGAGTTGCGGCCTCATTTCATGAGAGCTCGCGCGACACGAGCGGCCCGTGCATGGGCGCCGCCAGGTAGCCCCGGCCGCGGGCCGCGCCACCACCTCGATCTGTGGAGGTAAGCATGACGGCACCGCCATTCAAACCACCACCGCTGAGGTACCCACCGCCGACCGAGACGGAGACCGTCAGGCAATGGCAGCAGCAGCTGAGATCGCGCGGCTGGAACATCGACGTCGACGGCATCTACGGACCCGAGAGCAAGCGCCTATGCGCCAACTTCCAGATGGAACACGGCCTGGAAGTGGACGGCATCGTGGGTCCGGAGACCTGGAAGGCGACGTGGGAGGCTCCTAGCACGAAGCCTCCGCCGGCACCGGACCACATCCTGCAGAAAGGCGATATGAACAATCAGTTCGTTCGCAAGTGGCAGCGTCAGGTGAACAACCGCGGCTGGGAGGAACTCGAGGTCGACGGCGACTTCGGTCCGCAGACCGAGCAGGTCTGCAAGGAACTGCAGAAGTTCAAGGGCCTGCCGGTCAACGGGAAGATCGACCAGCACACCTGGGACGAGGCCTGGCTGGAGAGGGTGCCCGTCGGTGCGGGCGCACCCACGTGAGGGCGGCGTTCATGTGAGTGCTGCGTCCTTGTGACTGCGGTGTTCATATGACTGCGGCGTCCGAATCCGTGGCCGGTGCCCGTCCAAGGGCACCGGCCACCGTACGATACGGCGGAACCACAGCCGCGTGAGGTTTGTGCTTCGGGCTCATCTACTCAGGCAGGGTGGGGCGATTTACTCAGGCGAACGGCTGCCCGGTGCCGGACCCTTGAAAGCATGAGTAAGCCACTCCAACCCACAATGACCACTGCCTACTTCGTGCAGTGCGTCATATCCTTCGTCGTGGCTATCGGCAGCGTGGCGCTCGGCGTCATCTATCTGCCGATAGACCCCTGGGTCCGCGCCTTCTTCGCGGTCTCCGTGCTTTATACGGTGACGTCGACCTTCACCTTGGCCAAGTGTGTGCGTGACCGGCAGGAGATCGCCAGTATGGCAAGCCGTGTCGACCAGGCACGCCTTGACAAACTGCTCACCGAGCACGACCCCTACAAGGTGGATGCGTAACTGAGCTACGCCTCGTCGAGTCCGCGCTTGATGGCGTAACGGACGAGTTCGACCCGGCTGTGCAGTTGAAGCTTGTTCAGGGTGTTTTGCACATGGTTCTGCACGGTGCGATGGCTGAGCACCAGCCGTTCGGCGATTTGCCGGTAAGAAAGGCCTTTGGCGACCAGGCGCAGCACCTCGGTTTCCCGGTCGGTGAGGCTTGGTCCGTCGTTGAGGGGCGTCTGGGTGGCGAGGCGGCGATACTCGCCCAGCACAAGCCCGGCCAGGCCGGGGGTGAAAACCGGCTCGCCTCCGGCGGTGCGGCGCACGGCGTCGAGGAACTCCTCCCGGCTCGCCGACTTGACGAGATAGCCGGAGGCGCCGGCTTTGACCGCCTCCAGCACGTCCTCGTGCTCGCCACTCGCCGACAACACCAGCACCCGGGGAGGCGAGTCGGACGCGGCCAGTCCTCTTGCGACCTCCGCGCCCTGGATGTCGGGAAGCCACAGGTCGAGAATCACCAGGTCGGGGCGGATCGTGGCGGCGATGCGGAGCGCCTGACGGCCTTCGCCGACGGTCGCGACCACGTCGTAGTCGGCGTTCTCCAAGTCGCGGGCGACGGCGTCCCGCCACATCGGATGATCGTCCACCACCATTACCCGCAGCGCACTGGTCATGGCGCAACTGTAAACCGGCCTGTGTCCCCGTCCAGAGTGCATGAGCCTCTGGGGATGGGAACGGTCAGTTCGACCTCGGCCCCCTGGCCCGGCACGGACGTGATCTCGACTGTGCCGCCGAGGCCGGCGATGCGGCCGCGGATGGACTGCGCGATGCCGAGCCTGCCCTCCGCCTCGGCCTCCGCCAGCCGGCCGGCCGGGATGCCGGGGCCTTCGTCGCGCACGGTGACGGTCATCGAGGTGCCATCGTTCTCGGCGAACACCCAGGCCCTCGCGTTCTCACCACAATGCGACCGGACGTTGTCGAGCGCCGCTCCCACGGCCGCGACGACCTCACGGGCCTGGTCGGAGGGGAGCGGCAACGGTGTCGCGGGCGTCGACACGGTGACCAACGACGTCGCATAGCGGCGCAAGCCGGCCGCCAGGTCAACCGGGCTCGTGCCGTTCTGCGCGAGCAGGGGTGGTGGCCCGCCGCGGATCAGCTCCCGTAGCACCGCCTCCTGTTCACCGGCGAGCCGGCCGAGTTCGGCTGACTCTCCGCCGATCTCCAGCCCGCGGCGCTGCACCAGCGCCAGCACTTGCAGGACGGAGTCGTGGATGCCGCGGGCGAGTCGCTCGCGTTCCCGGCTGGCCGCCTCTATCTCGGCGGCTTGTTGCAGCCGTTCCTCCGCTTGTTTGGTCAGCCGGGCCACGTGGCCGACAACGGTGCCGGCGAGAATGAGCAGCACAGATCCGTTGACGGGCGTGGAGAGGTCGAATCCCGGCAGACCAAGTAGCCACTGGTCACCGAGTGCCATGATGACCGCCGCGACCGCGCCTGCCCGCCGCCCGCCGTACACGGCCCAGGCGAGCACCGGTGCCCCGATCCACGTCGCGGTGACCGGCATAACGCCATCCTCACGGGCGCCGGCTCCCTGGACGTACGGCGAAGCCAGCATGCAGCCGAGTGTGACGAGGAGGTCCGTCAGCAGGAGCGGACGGGTTCTGGTGGTGGAATATGCGGCGGTGGTGATGCCGGTCCAGGCCGCCATGACGCCGATGACCAGCCAGCCCGCGAGGGGACGGAGATAACCGTCCGCACCGGTCAGGAGCAGCGCCGCGTAGCCGAGGGATGCGATGCGGTAGACCGCGATAGCACGCCAGAACGATCCTTCGATCTCCATGTGGCCTCATGACGCTAATTTGGCGCTCTGTTCCCGGTGACCCGACTATATGGCGACTTGCTCGCCGCATGCCGATTCTCCTCCCGAGCTCTCTCCTTATGACCGAGCACTCACTTCGGGTGGATAAACCTCGGAGTTGAGGCGGAACGTTCTTCGGACGGACGCCGCCGGCAGCACGTCCTTCCGCTACTACGGCATTCTCTGAGACCCGCGAAAAGTCAGCTGTTCCCGGAGTCTGTCGGGGCGCCGGCGTTTTGCTCGCGGATGTATTCCAGGAGGTCGGCTTCGTCGATGACCTCGTCGGCGGGCGGTGCGGTGACGACCAGAGGGACGCCCCAGTTCTTGTAGCGGGTGTCGCTCCGCTTCACCAGCGGGGCTTTCCCCGCTCCCGCGGTGTCCACCGTGATCAGTCGCTTGAGCAGGCCGGTGCGGTCGGCCCAAAGCCGCCACGAGACCGTTCCCTTGCTCTTGGCGCCGATGGGTTTGCCCGAGACGGGATTGACGAAGGCGCCCTTGGAGACCTTGCTCAGCCTCGGGTAACTCATGGTGCCCTGGTAAAGGAAACCGCCGGAGGCGGGTGTGCGCTTCGAGCATTTCAGCACGGCCTTCATTACGGCCAGGTCGTATACGTTGATCGATTGCAGGCTGGCGTCCAGGGCGATGTCCCGGCCCATGAGCCCCTTGTGGTTGCCCGGGAATCTGATCCAATTCTTGCCGTCTGGAACCGGTCCGGGGTGAGTTTTCGCGGCGTCGTAGAAGTCCTCGCCGACGCGGATCACACGATAGCGGTCCGATTTCTTGGCCGAGCGGGGAGCGGGAACGTCCCACCAGGTGAGATTCGTCGCGGCCGGGCCCGAGGGGGAGAGTTGAACTTTGCCGGTGATGCGGGTCTCCGGCCCGAATACCTTCTTGCCGAAGAAGTGGCGGTTGGTCTCCGAGACTCGAACTCCGCGGTCGTTTCGGAGGTGCCGTTTGACGGCCTTCACCGGGTCGGGGGCACCCGCCTTTGCGGCGGCGTTGCTCGCGGCAACCATGCTCGCGGCAACAGTGCTTGTGGCAACAGTGCTTGTGGCAACAGTGCTTGTGGCGACCGCGCTCGTGGCAACCGTGCTCGCGGCAACCATGGGGGACACGATCAACACGGCGATCGCCGGCACGGCCCGTCGTCTCATGGAGCGCCTGTCCTTGTCCTCGGGGGGTGGGGGGAAGGGTGAAGCTTAATTGGGATGGTAACTGGCGCGATCTGGGAGAGGCGGGCCTATTGTCCGTTTCGTAGCCGCCGATGGTGAGGCGCGGGACTCCCTCTTGAGAGGGAGGGAGAAGATGGGCCACGTCGGCGATCCGGGAGTGGGTGCGGGACCGACAGGATTGGCGGTGTCCCCACGAAATTCCACTCCGGCGGAAGTATGAGCATCATGTCCGATATGTCGGCTCTTGTGTCGCTCTGGAGGCGGGTGCGGGCGCTTCCGCCGCTCCGGCTGGATGCGGCGTTGGCGCTGCTCGTCATGGTGGTGCAGTTATGGCCGTTCCTGTCCAGGGAGAGCCCGCACGCCGCGTCGTGGCACTGGTGGGGGTATGCGGTGGTGGTCGCCTCTGCCGTGCCGCTGGTGTGGCGGCGGCGGGCGCCCGTGATCGTGCTGATCGTGAGCCTCGGTGTGATCGCGTTGTACGACGTTGTGGAGGAGGTTCCGGCCCAGCCCATCTGGTATGCCGGACTCATTGCGACCTACACGGTCGCGGCCTACTCGGCGCCGCTGCTCCGTATGGTCATGCTGGCCGTCAGCGTTGTCGGGGGCGTGCTCCTGGTCGGCTCCTCGGATACGGCGATGCGGGGTGTCGTGTTGTTCGTCGCCGCGCATGCCATCGGGCGTGCCTCCGCCGGCTCCCGCGCCGTCACCGCCGCATTGGAGGAGCGGGCGGCCCGGTTGGAAGACGAACGCCGGGTTGAGGCCGAGCGGGCCGCGGAGCGGGAGCGTGCCCGGATCGCTCGCGACATGCACGACATCCTCGCGCACGCGGTCAGCCTCATGGTGGTGCAGGCCGAGGCCGGGCCGGTGGTGGTGCGCATTGATCCGGATCGCGCCGAGGCCGCGTTCGACGCGATCGCCGCCGTGGGGCGCGACGCCATGGTGCAGCTTCGCCGTACGCTGGGGGCGCTTAAAGAGGACGCCGGGGTGCGGACACCGCGGCCGACCATCGGCGATCTGGCCGGGTTGTCGGAACAGGTGGCCGGCACGGGGATTGAGGTGGTCTTCGAGAGTTCGGGGGAGTCTCGGCCGTTGCTGCCTGATATCGAGGTCGCGGCCTATCGGGTCGCTCAGGAGGCCCTGACGAATATCATCAAGCACTCGGGCGCCACCCGTGCCGAGATCCGGCTCATCTGGGAGGCCGACACACTCATGATCAGCATCACCGACGACGGGCGTGGTTCCGGCGTGTTCCTCCCCTCGGGTGGGAACGGCCTGATCGGCATCCGCGAACGCGCCGCCGCTCTGGGCGGTTCGGCGACCGCGGGTCCCCGTCCGGACGGGCCAGGTTTCCGGGTGCTTGTCCGGCTGCCGGTCAGCGAAGCGGTCGCGGCGTGACCGTCAGAGTGGTGGTGGCCGACGATCAGGAGCTGGTGCGCGCCGGGTTCAGCATGATCCTCGACGCTCAGCCGGACATAGAGGTCGTCGCCGAGGCAGGCGACGGGGCTCAGGCCGTCGCCGCCGTTCGTGAGCATCGGCCGGATGTTCTGCTGCTCGACATCCGGATGCCGGTGATGGATGGCATTGAGGCAGCTCGTGCGGTGTCGGCGGAGAGTGAGTGCCGGGTGCTCATGCTGACCACGTTCGACGTGGATGATTACGTTTACGATGCGCTGCGGGCTGGGGCCAGTGGGTTTCTGCTCAAGGATGTGCGGCGTGACGATCTCGTTCACGCGGTGCGGGTGATCGCGGCGGGGGAGTCGCTGCTCGCGCCTTCGGTCACCCGGCGGCTGATCGCCGAGTTCACCGCCAAAGCGGCGGTCGCCCGCCCGACTGTGCCGGCTTCGCAACGGCTCGCGGTGCTGACGGGGCGGGAGCGGGAGACGATCAAGTTGATCGCGCGGGGGTTGTCCAACGCGGAGATCGCTGAAGCCATGGTGGTCAGTGAGCACACGGTCAAGACGCATGTCAGCAATGTCCTGACCAAGCTTGGGTTACGTGATCGGGTCCAGGCGGTGATCGTCGCTTACGAGACCGGGCTGATTGTGCCTGGCGAATCGGGATAAGAGCGCACGCAGGCGCATGCGGCACGGCGTAACGCTTGCCCCACGCGTGAAGCGGGCTGTGCCGTACCGGGCTGGACATCTGCGGTACGGCACGCGCAGGGCAGGTCCTAGCTCCTGTTTTTGCTTTTCTTGCAGCCCTTGGGGATGGTGGGCTGCTCTGTGGTCCAGCCCGACTCGGAGGTTGTGGCACGGAAGGTGACGACGCTGTCCTTGGCCATCCCGACACCCGCGCGGGCCGCGTGGGAGACGTCGGCGAGCGTTGTGCCCGTGGTGGGGTCGATGTGCATTCGGTGATAGACCGGCAGTTCCAAGCCCGTTTTCCGGTTGTAGACCAACGTGTTGTTGGGAGTGCCGAATTCCACGGACAGGGCCGGCCTGTTCAGCGGGTCCGTCACCGTGCCTATCACCTTGGTGGCCGGCAGTCCGGCCAGGAGGCGAATGACAGCGGCGCGCTGGTCGGGGCGGAGAGGCAGTTCGAGAAGGTTCGAGGTGGTGGCGAGATATTCATTGAAGGGTTGCTTGAAGCCGCGCTTCTCCCAAACCCTGTGGTAGGTACGGAGCTTCTCCTTCAACTCTTTCTGACCGGTGGGCAACGCCGCCAAGTCGGCCATGGTCAGGTCGCCGACTGTGCCATCGACTCGTGAGTTGTCCAGCGTTCTGTGCTCGCACTGGCCCACCTTGTCGGTGACCGGCACGTCGCAGCGTTCACCTTCGTCGCACGGGAATTTGACTCGGCGTGGGCTTCCGGCGGCGCGCCAGGCGCGTTCGTCGGCGGTTGTGGCCGGGCGCGCGATGGGGTTGGGCCAGAACAGTTGAGTCGCCGGCTCGCCGAAGTCACGCGGCTGCCATGTTTCACTGTGGAGTTGCCCCACATAGGTAATGCCGCTTCTCTTCACGTATTGCCCCCTGATCGACGTCTGCCGCCAGAAGGAGCCGGTCTCCGCGGGTAGTCCCTCGATTCTGTCGGCCAGGTCCAACAGCGCCTGGTTTCGTTTTGGCGCGACGGCGCTCGGGGCCGCCGCTGTCAGGTTCGCCACCAGGCCGAAGACGACCCCCACGATTCCCACCGTTCCCACGGTGGCCGCGGCCGCGGTCAGGGTCCAGGTTCGCGTGCGCCGCCGCGCCGGGCGGGCCGGCGAGGCAGCCAGGCGGGCGCGGGCCCGGGCGACGACGTCGGGCGACGGGGGGTTCGCGTCGGGCAGGGCGCGAGCGAGCAGGTCCAGCTCATCCATGGGAGTCCTCCTTCAGCGGGTTGACGTCGCCGAGTGCGCGGCGCAATTGTTTGCGCGCCCGGTTCAGCCGGGAGCCGACGGTGCCGATGGGCACGCCGAGAGCCTCGCTCACTTCGGCGTGGCTGAGTCCGCCCAGCGCGATCAGCAGCACCACGTCCCGGTCGCGCCGCTTCAACCCGGCCAGCGCCCCCGCAAGCGGGCCGGTGAAACGTGCCGCCGTGACCCGGTCGAGCACTTCGTCCTCGTGGCCGCCGCTGTCGCGTTCGGCCGTCCGGCTGATCGCCTTCCAACGCCTGATTTCGGTACGGCGGTGCCGGGCGACAACATTGGTGGCTATGCCGTACAACCAGGGGCGAGGTGCGCCGATCGCCGGGTCGTAGGAGCTCTGCAGTGCCGCCACGAAGACTTCGGCCGCCAGATCGTCGGCGACGTCGTCGGATAAGCGCCGTGCGATGTAGCGGTGGATCTCAGCGAAATACGCGTCGAAGAGGTCTGGAGGGACCCTTGAGTGCCGCCTCGCCTCATTCAGCGTGTCGTGGACTGTCACGCTCGTTCTTGCCCGATCGGGGGAGTCGTTTTCACGTCGCCGGGGCCGGACGACCGAGGTGTGTTTCCCCGGCCGTCCGGTGGGCTTGCGAGGCAGGAGGCGTAGACCCTGGGGGACGCCTTAACAGCCTCGGGCGGCGAAGGCGAGGAACTGGGTGGTCTCCCGGGTGTCGAAGTTGTCGTCGGAGCCGATGACAAGCGTGCATTCGCCGGTGAGGAGGCGGGGGCCGAAAGCCAGGCTTTCGAGGTTCTGAATCGGCGACTCCAGGTCGTCGAAGTCGTAGACGAGGCGCTTGGACACCGGCTGGTACGCGTCGCCACTCGCCAGGCTGTCCCGCTCAAGGACGTTGGTCGCGCCCCGCAGGTCGATCTCATAGAGCTTGACCTTGTAGCCGACGCCTGCGATCGAGAAACGCTCCAAGGTGAGGTAGCGGTTGTCGTCGATGGCCAGGATCTCGGAGACACCACCGCCGCCGGAGCCGGTCGGGGGAATCGGGGTGGCGGGAAGGGCGTCGACGGGGTAGGCGTATTGCGCGCGGATTTCCCCGTCGCGGCCCCAGACGTTGATGCGGACGGGGGCGCCGCGTTCGAGGGTCGGCCGTGCGCCGTCTTCGAAACGCGGGCCTTCGGCGACGGCGGCGATGGTGGTGGGGGAGAAGGTCAGCCCCTCAAAAGCGCCGTTGCGGCGGGGGCCGCGTTCGGCGTCGGTGTTGTTGAGGTTGGCGGGCAGGGGGAGTTCGCGGAGGAATTTACCGTCGCGGTCGATCCAGCGCACACCCGGCTGGGACACCGGGATGGTGAGCTCGGTGGAATTGGGGCGGTCGCCCTCGTCCGCCCAGAGGAGCCGGCGGGTCCATTTGTCGAAGCGGATCGCCTCGGGGTCGGCGGATTCCGGCAGGCCGATTCCGGGGTAGGGGGTGCCGTCGGGGCGCTGGAGGGTTTTGACGCCGGTGATGTGGACTCCGGTGAACGCGCCGGTGCGCCGGTTGATGTCGAGTTTCCCGGTGTAGAACCGGGCGGGGTTGAAGCGGGCTCGGTCGTCGGAGATGAGATACCAGGTGCCGGTGAGCGGGTCCCGGTCGAAGCCGGAGAGGCCGCCGACCGTCGTGCCGGCGTATTGCAGTTGGTGGGCCAGCTGCTGTTCACCGAGGAAGCGGGTGAACTGGAAATCCCTCGACGCGGCCGAGGCGGGCGGGGCGCCCACGAGGCTGAAACCGACCGCTGTCGCGATGGCAAGCCTGGTCATTGTCTGCCGGCGTGTCATACATGCCCCCATGTCGTGTCGCGAAAGATCGTGGATCAAATGAGATCGCGAACATGAGGGGGAGTCCACCTGGTTTGGGCATGTTTAGGGGGCCGGTACGGCTCGCGCATGTTGTGCCTGCTGAGACGCGGGTGAGTCTCACCCAGGCCCGCATCGACTTCGCCGAGTTCGGCGCCGCCCGCTGACAGGACATCGGCAAGGTCTCAGGCGTGAGCATCCGGTGAGGTGACGCGCCGGAGGA
>NZ_BOOW01000037.1 GCF_016863435.1 Sinosporangium siamense | reverse complement strand
TTGTCTTCCGGGTGCCAAGCGTCTTCCCGGGGTGCCAAGCACGGGTGGCGCCTTTTCTCACCGACCCGTTACCCCGGCTTCCGCCGTACCCGTCCCGACGGCTCCCGGCCTTCCCCACCGGGAGCTGTAAGCCGATTTCTCAGCGCTCCCCCGGCCGGTCACCGGGCGGAGTGCCTGCACACGAGCACGGGGGCCTCCGCAGGGCAAATGCAAGTGCTTCTTGTCGGTGGTGCGTGGCAGGCTGGCCCGCATGACGGACACCCCGCAGCCCATCTATCCACACGAATGGGCCGAAGGCTCACGCAGCGAGTTGCCGGAGATGGGTGACGAACGGGAGCTGCTGACCGCGTTCCTCGACCACCACCGGGAAACCTTCGAGCTGAAGTGCGCGGGTGTGCCCCGCGAACGGCTGTCCGAAAAGGGTGTGCCCCCGTCCACACTGAGTCTGCACGGCCTGGTGCGCCACCTGACGGAGGTGGAGCGGTGGTGGTTCCGCCAGCAGTTCGCCGGGGAGAATCTTCCCGATCTTTATTACACGGACGACAACCCCGACGCCGACTTCAACAGCCTGGGCGGCGACGTCGACGAGGCGTTCGCGGCGTGGCGGGCGGAATGCGCCGCCGCACGGGACATCGTGGCCCGCGCCCCGTCCTTGGATGAGACCTGCATCCGCCGCTCAACCGGCCGTCCCGTCTCCCTGCGCCGCATCCTGCTCCAC
Source organism: Sinosporangium siamense (assembly GCF_016863435.1). Classification (GTDB taxonomy): domain Bacteria; phylum Actinomycetota; class Actinomycetes; order Streptosporangiales; family Streptosporangiaceae; genus Sinosporangium; species Sinosporangium siamense. Next base: position 167,045 of record NZ_BOOW01000037.1, on the reverse strand, counting down.
ATGATCGCCGAATACGCCCGCCACAACGGCCACGCCGACCTACTCCGCGAACGCATCGATGGCAAGACGGGCGCCTGACGCGGGCTCGTGCCGGGTCTTCCGCCACTAGTACACGCACTCGCACACTCCCTAAACGGATGAAGCATGCGCCGTGGCCCCATTTCGCTATAAAGCCGGTGCAACAGGGAATCAAACACTGCGCTTACCCCTCATGTAGTAGAACAAGGTCAAGAGACCTATGCTCCCCGAAAGGGCTTCCCCCCATGAAGAGGTCAACCGCCGCTCTCACCACCTGTGCAGCTCTCCTTGGGCTGGTCCTGGCGATCCGGCCGTTGTCGACGACGCCCGAGATGACGAGCGCGATGGAGAGGTTGCCGGTCGAGGCGGTCCCGGTGTTGTTCGCGGACAACCGTCCGAAGGTCAAGCTGTATGTGTTCACCAGCACGGAAACCCGCGAGGACCCCCTCTGCGACTCGCTCACACGGCACACCTGATCCGGCGGGCGAACCTTTTCCCACTCGGACGACTCTCATTCGGTGAACACACCGATAAGGGAGTTTTGTCTGCATGTTCCGTTTGCTTAGCACCGCCTGCGCCACACTCACCCTGTGCGCCACGGTCCTCCCGGTTTCCTCCGCCTCTGCCGCCACCTCCGACGTGGTGTACGGCTACGCCTGGTCGGACGGCCCTTCCACTCTGCGCGTCGCCCCCGCCAAGGCCAAGATCAAGCGAGTCAAAGGTGTGGCGCCCCAACACGAGTTGACCCCCATTGCGCGGGCGTTGGAGCGGCAGATCGACTACACCGACGTGGATTTCCGCCGTGTGACCGCCAAGTGCGACCTGAAGGAGACCGAAGGCGTCGCCAAAGTCGACCGCGACGGCCTGGGCACCACCCCGTGCAAGGCGGCCGACCTCGCGTTCGCCCTTGAACTCGGCCCGGTCCCCGTGCGATTCACCCCACCGGCCACAGCGGGCGGCCGGCCGGTGATCCACGAGTTGCTCACTCCGCCCCGCGACCAGAAGAGCGCCTACGGCACCCTCAAGCGCCACAACAACACAACCGTGATCTTCCAGCGGGGGAAGTCCTCGGCCAAACTCGGCTACACCATCGTGACTTTCAACCGCACCACCAAAGGGTGCGCAGACGCGTGGGCGGCCGGCACCCGCAATGCCGGCCCAGGCGGGCTCGGCACCAAACTGTGCGACACACGCGCGCTCACCAAGACCCTGAAGAGGAGCACCGCTCCGGTCTGCGCCAAGGTGGATTACGACCCCGTCAGCGGGCAGCTCTTCCAGATCTGGGAAACCTCCCGGACCAAACCGGCCTGCCGTACCTCCCGATAAGGCACCAGGCCCTCTCCCGGCACGCCGGTTCGATTCGAGTGAGTGCCCGGCGCCGCAGCCAAGCAGGGGTACGGCTCACGCCACGCCGACCGGCCCACCAGGAGCGACCCGCCGAACGAGAGCCGACCCGCCGAACGAGAGGCGATCGGCCGAACGAGAGGCGATCGGCCGAATGGGAATGGGGGGCCGGTCAATCGCCCGGATACTTGGCCCCCCAGAGGTCTTTGACGTCGGGGCCCGAGAACTCAATGGCGAAGTCGTCGGCGAGCTCGGTGATGACGGCGCGGCCTTCGAGGGGGACCAGCCAGTCGGCCGGAAGTGCCTGGTCGCCGTGGAGGGCGCCGAGGATGTTGCCGCAGATGGCGCCGGTGGAGTCGCTGTCGCCTGAGTGGTTGACGGCGAGGAGGAGAGCTCGGCGCATTTCCTCGGGCTGCCCGGCGACCAGGGCGCAGTAGACGGAGATGGCGAGGGCCTCTTCGGCGATCCAGGCGCCGCCCAGGGATTCGATTTTCTCGGGGGTGGGGTCGCCACGCCCGGCGAGGGCTATGGCCGACTGGAGGGCGTTGGCGGTTTCCTCGTGGGCGGGATAGGTCACGAGGAGGTCGAGGGTGGCCTCCACGGCCTCGCGCAGCGGCAGGCCCTGTCTCAGCACGTTCACGAGGGCCGCCAGTGCGCCTGCGGCTATGTAGCCGGTGGGGTGACCGTGGGTGATCTGGGCGCACTCGGCGGCCAGCTCGAAGGCGTGGCGGGGTGTCTCGGCGGCCAGGCCGAAGGGGGCGGAGCGAATGACGGTGCCGCACCCTTTGGAGCCGCTGTTCACAGGGCCGGGGCAGCCGAACTCGGGGGCGGCGCCGCGGAAGCGGCGGTGGCTGAGGCCGGACAGGCAGGCGTTGCCTGGGGCTCGCCGGGAGTAGAGCCAGTGCTGGCGGCGCAGCCAGCCGTTGCGTATGCCGTCGTCCTGGGGCGGCGGGCCGGGATACTGCTGGGTGTCGAGCCAGCGCAGATAGGCGCGGTGCACGATGTCGGCCTCGTCACCGCCAAGGCCCAGCCAACCCTCACGGTCGTCACCGTAGCCGGTACGGCTGTCGCCGCCGCCAAGTTCGCCGGACACGCTGTGGGCGCGCACGTTGGCGCGGATCAGGGCTTCCGCGGTGAAGAGGGTCATCTGGGTGTCGTCCGTGATCAGGCCGAGGTGGCCGGAGTTGTCCGGGACGAGGCTGGTGATGCCGGCTGTGCCGTACCTTTGGCGGATTCGGAGGGTTGAGTCGAATTCGATGGGTGCGCCGAGCGCGTCGCCGATGGCGCCGCCCAGTAGGCATCCGCGAACCCTGCTCTGATAGACAAGTCGAGCATTCGCCACCAAACCAGTTCCTCCCATGGTCACCTGACCATAGCCGAGATCCCGGATCACGACATGTCCATACACGTGGAGCTATGTCCTGGTCACTGTGGCGTTCGGGTCTTTTTCGCCTACCCTGATTTCTGCTGCAATTGGGACACATGATGCCCATGTCATGGTTACCTGGTTAATCTTGCGCGAAAATCTGACCGCTGAGACCCGAGCGAGACTGGGACTCCCCGGGGGAAGAGGACGTGGATGGCCGAGGAGCACGCCGACCGTTCGAAGGCACGGCTCCGGCCGCCTTACGGCAGACCCGTGTCCAAAGAAGACGACATTTGGCGCGCCTGGGATACCTGGCAGGACGACGACGAGGAACCCCCGCCCCCGCCCGGTGAGCGCCCGCGCGCCAAGCCGAAGTTGCTGCCGCTCGTCGCGGTGTCCGGGGTGGTGGCGGTGATCGTGTTCGGGGTGTGGCTCGGGTGGCCGGATCCGGAGGCCGGGCGGGTGGCCTCTCCGGTCGCCTCGCCGACGACGAGTGCGGCGTTCGCGCCGGTGCCCGCCGATCCGAGCCCCGTGATCGACACGCCCCCTCCGCCTCCGGGTATGGAAGCCCCCACAGCCGACGAGCCTCTCGCCACCAAGCCCGTCGCGACGCCGCCCGGGCCTCCGCCCCCTGCGGCCACGCGGCCGGCGGTCCGGCCGACCAGAAAGCCGCCGGTGGTGAAGCGGGCTCCCGCGACTCCGCGCCCGACGAGGGCCACTCGCCCGACGGCGACACCCAGGCCGAAGACGAGACGGCCGACGGGATATCCGGGCACCGGCCCGACTGTCGCCCCTCCGCCGCCTTCGCCGTACGGCAACGACCATGGCACCGGGCCGACGGAGCCGCCGCCGCCTCCCGGGGGACGCTGACGGGTCCCCCGCTATCTCAAGGCCGGGGAATGCGGTACGGCATGCCGCATCACGTTTAGATCACATCGCTTTGCCATTGTGGTATGGGACTGCCGGATCGCCGTCCGCAATGCCTACGATCAGTTCGATGACCTGACAGGCACTTGTCAAATCCTCGATGATTTGTTGTAGTCGCGGTGAGGAGACGTGCATGACACCCATAGAACTTGAGGAGTTGGCCCGGGCGAAGCCGCGTGGGCGTCACGCGAGACCCGAGCCGGTCTCTCACCCAGAACAGCCCTTTCAAGAACAGTTCACACCGTTCTTCGACAACCTTTCCCGGCCGCGCCGGCAAAACGACTCGCCGCTGCCGAGGCACGCGACCGCGGACGACGCCGCCACGATGCAGTTTCCTGCCGTCGTCGCGACCGGTCCGCTTTCGGCGCCCACCCCCGCCGACTACGCCGGCTTCGCCGGGCCCGGTGATTTCGCCGGCCCGCCGGTGCAGCACGGTGTCTACGGCGGAGGCTCCCCGCAGGCAGGGCCTGATATCGATGTCGGTCTCGCGCTTCGCCGCCTTCGAGACGCCGCTCTTCAGGCGGTGGCCGATATCGACATCGCCCTGCGGTGAAATTTTTCCGCAGCCGCACTCCGCTTACTGCCGGATCGGCCGGGAGCATGCGGGACTGGCCGGGAAAGATTCCCCCTGTCGGCCCGGATCGGTCTTCAACGGCAGCCCGGACCGGACCGTGATCATAGAATCGTCGAGCCGACCGAAATCCGTCGGCCGGTTCGGCGCGATTTCGTGGAACAGATTTCGTTAAACCGATTGGAGGAACGCCCGATTGACCTCCGCGTCCAGATGGATCGACTCCGGCGACCGTCCGAGGCCCCGCAGCACACAGCAGATGTACTGGTGGAGTTCCGGACTGATCAGACGGCGGGCCGGGATAGGCGTGATCAGATAATGCGTATAGGCGGTCGCCAGCACATAGCCGCGCGTGGCGAGTTCGGCCACGCTCCGCACCATCGAAGGCAATAATTCCGCAGGCCAATGGGCCTGGACGAAGGCCAGCAGCTCGCCCCCGAGCACAAGGTTGCCCGCCGCTCCGATCCGCTCGTGCTCGTCCGGGTGGCGGCAGCGTGGGAGGGCGGTCCTCTGCACCCTGGAGATCGGTGGGCGCCACATGGCCTCAGGGGGCAGAACGGGCATGTCCTTCGGGTCGTCCGCTGGCCGCAGAGCGGCGATGATCGGAACAGAGTCCACGACATGCATGATCGTCATCTCAAGGGGATGGCCGAGCGTCAGCCCCTGCACCGCACGCGGCGCGCGTTCCAGCAGCCGTTCCTTCGCCGACACGTAGGTCGCCACCGGCACGTCACGGTGTTGTTTCAGCGGTGCGATCTGCTGTTCCGCGAGGCCCGCCGGGAGGGCGGCGCGGTATCTGTCGATGACCGCAGGGATATCAAACAGTTCGCCATACGTCTGCGCCCGCCCCGCGATGATATGCAGCCGATCGTTGCGGATCCTCCCTCCTTCTATGTATTCCTCTCGCTCGAAGGTGTAGATGAGCCCCGCCGCGCCGGCGCGCTCGCACCAGGAGAGCGCGTCGGGACCGTCGAGGCTGAAAGAGGCGAACGGCACCCACCCCGCCAGGAGTGCCTGCGCCTTCCAGGCGTTCGCCCAGGCGTCACCGTCGCCGCCGTACGGCGTCGCCGCCGTGGTCATGGCCAGCCGCTCGGCCAGAACGAGATTCCATGGGCTCAGCAGGGAGGAGTCGAAGACCGGAAGGGAACATTCCACTTCTTCCCACTGCCAGAGCAGGTGACCGTTCCAGCATGCCACTCCCTCGCGAATCCCCTGTGCTCCGCGGCGGTAGTACAGGCCATGCATAACCACTCCGTCGACCGCCCACTCCCCTGTAGGGAAGTGGAGGTCGGGCCGGGGGGGCACGCGATCGTCAGACGTGCTTACCCAATCGCCCACCATTGTCCTTTGCGTGTTGTGAGGGTGCTGTTTTGTGAGGGGATATGGCCAGATAGATCACTTTGATAGGTCACCTCCGAGGCTGTCAACTACAGTGAACACCCCTGGTCTCGGACATTTTTCTAGGCGGCGGCGCGGGCGAGTTTTGGATAGGACAAAAAGAAAAGGGATCATGGACGACTTTTCGGCAAAACTCCGCTACCTCTGGAGCACCACCCGTGCCCCGGACGGCGGTCCGTGGTCGACACGGAAGGTAGCGGCGGCCATGGCGGCGGCCTCCGGCGGCCGAGTCACCATCAGTCATACACATGTCGCCAACTTGCTCAACGGGGTGGAGAACGATCCACGACTAAGTTTTGTCGCCATGCTCACCGTGGTGTTCGACGCACCGGAGGACTACTTCGTGTGCGGAGCCATCTCGGAGATAGCCCGGACCATGGCAGCCGAGGGAGCAAGGAGCAGCTGACCTGGCACGCCGGTGCGAACACCGCAGGAAAGTCCATTGTGACTGCCCGAACGCGGCAGTGTGGCCCACTCTCCCGATGTCCGCCGCCAATGTGCACATTTTTACGGCGACCTTCCGAGCACCCAGGCAATCTCCCGGCACCCCCCAGGAATTATCGCAGGATTTATGACGATAAATCCGCTTGTTCCCGCTACGTCCGCTATGCCACTTAAAGTCGGTAAATGCCATGCAATGCTGCGCTGCTAAACCCATCTAACCCAGCAATCAGCCTTTCCCCACTGTGTTCTCCGTCACAATAGGCCACTTCCCCCCATCTCTCATTCCTTCCGCACAGCCCCCGCAGCCACAAGACCGTCACCCTCGCCCCAATCACACACAGTGGCCCCCAGTCCGAAAAGCCTTCGGACGGCTTTCGGACCGGACCCCAGAGGTTCACTCCAGGGGCATCAACCCAGCTCAACCCCTCAATTCCCATGCTTCACATGCCTCACTTGCCTCACATTTTGGGACAGCTCAAGAATTGCGCCGACAGATCACCATGTGCTACTTGATTGACAGTGCATCGTGACTCATTGCCAGGCGTCCGCCTGACATGTGCAGACGCGGGGCGACCGGCCCCCCGATTCCGCGGGCCGGCGACGTGGAGACGCTGAACCGCGACCCGGTCGACGGGCACCCTCACACGCTCTCCGGCCCCCAGATGGCCGAAATCACCGCGACGCTCACCGGCGATCCCCGTGAACACGGGCTCACCTGCGCGTTGTGGACCCTGGCGGTGGTGCGCGACCTCATCGCGACGCGCTACAACGTGCGTCTTGGCGAGTTCGCCGTCCCGTCGCTGCTGCGCATGCTCGGCCTCTGGCCGGCCCACCCCCGCTCCTTCGGCGCGGGCACCGACCCGGAAGAGCTCGCGCAGTGGCGGCGCCACCGCTACCCGGAGCTGCGCCTGCAGGCGCAGCAGGCGGGGGCGTCCATCTGGTTCGGCGACATCGTTCCACTGGGGGGCGGTATCACCCTGATGATGGCGGGCGGCATACGTGGTCCCTCACAGTTCGCCGCCTACCGGGATACCGGCGTCATCGATGCGTTCACCAACTTCTGTCGTCGATTATCGGAGACAAGACCGGCATGGCTGGTGATGACCCCGCACCCGGTGCACTTGGCCCGCCCCGTAGCACGACTACGCGAGGAAGGCGCACTGAAGTTGTGCGTCGTGCCACGCGCCCTCGCGGCGGCCGAAACCGCCGCCGAACGCTGGCGCGCGGCCAAGCACCGGGCGCTGCGCAACAAGCACGCGCGGGCCGACCTCCTGCGCGCCCTGCATATGGCGGGCGCGAGGGAGGTCGCCACGTTGTGCCGTGCCGCCGGACTCGCCCGTGTCACCGGGGAGGAGGTGCTCCGCACCGACGTACGCCACCCCGAGGAGCTGTCGCCGTGGCGCACCCTCCTCGACGAGTTGACCGCGGTGACCCGGCGGGTCGACACCGCCGCCGGAGAACGCGACCGCCTCGTGGCCCAGTGCTGGAACGCCGGTGTGAGCAGCGTCGGCCTGCTCGCCCGCACCGGCGGCCTGCCGCGGGCCCGCGTCGAGCGGGTGGCCGCGGCGTTCCCCGAGGTGGCCGCCGAGCGGGAGCGCCTGCTCACGCTCCTCGCCCTGGCCGCGGAGCGGGGCGACGAGCGCGACGAGCTCGCCGTGGCGTGCTGGCGCGCGGGGGCGACCACCAACGTCGTCAGCCACACCGGGCGCATCGGACGTCCCCGCCTCGCCCGGGCCATCGCGATGTACGGCGCAGCTGTCACGCGCGATCGCGAACGCCTGCTCACCATGCTGGCCGACTCGGCGACAGCCGTACACCAAGGCACCATGATCAAGGACCGCCTCATCCGCCGCGCCCACCAGGTGCTGGCCCGCATGGCGGCCAAGGCGGAGGCGAGCGAACGCGACGAACTGCGCGCGCGAGCCCGCCGCAATGAGATGATCATGCATTGCTGGCGGGCGGGCGTTCGCACGATCTCCCTGATCGAACGGCGCACCCGCCTCCACCAGTCGGTCACCTACGGCGCCCTGCGCGCCTCAGGCATCGACCCACCCGTCCTGCGCCGCTGACCTCCCCGGCCCCGCCGTTCTCCGGACACGGCGGGGCCGGGGCCGGCTCCGCCGTACTTCCCGGACCGCCGACCCCCGGCTCCGCCGTACCTTCTTCAGGCTCTGTGCGGCGTCGAGAGCGCCGAACGCGGCGAGGACGCGAGTCGGGGACCGGCCGGGCTCCGCCGTACTCCTCACGCCCTGCCGTCCTGCGCGGAGGCGAGAGCGGCGAGGCCAGGGACCGGCCGGGCTCCGCCGTACCCCTCACCTTCCGCCGTCCTGCGCGGAGGCGAGGGCGCCGAAGGCGGCGGGGATGCGGGGCATGGGACCGGTCGTCCTGCCGGGGAGGGTGCCGCGGACGGCGGGGATGGGGCCGGTCTCGATGCTGCGGCGGCCGCCGCCGTACGGCGGAAGTGCGGCGAACTCCGCCATCGGTGGCTTCTCCCGATAGACCTCGGCTTCGGCGACCACCTGGTCGTGGGCGAGGGCCTCGTGCACAAGCCTGGCGGCGAGGGGGTCGAGCCCCGGGTGGCAGTCGCAGCGGAAGGTCTCGCCGGCGCCTGTCGCCTCGGCCGGCAGCAGGGCGTCGGCGACCGCGGCCACGTCCACAAGGGCGGTGCGCAGGCCGACGAGGACCCGCCGGGGGATCGCGACCATCTCGGTCGGCTCCTGCTGTAGCCGGGCCTCACGCGCCGCCCTGGACTCACGAGGAGGGCGGGACGCGCGGGCCTCCGCCGCGACGGCGGTGAGCGCGAAGATCCCGGCGAGTACGGCACAGGCCAGGCAGGCCGCGAACACCGACGTATAGCCGGGGAGCGGCCCGGGCAGGAACGGGCTCTCCAGGATGGCGGCGGCACCGGCGACCCCGAGGACGCCGCCGAGCTGCTGCCCGGTCATGTGGGCGCCGACGGCGGCGGCGTATTGCGAGGGGTAGGCGGGCAGGGTGCCCACGCTGAAGGCGCCGATGCTGAGCGCGCCCAGCCCGACGCCGAGCACCTCCGCGGCGGCGAGCCACAACGACGAGGGGCCTGAGCCGGTGAGCAGGAGCACGCAGGCGACGCTGATCAGGAATCCCCCGATGTAGATCAGCCAGCGGGGGCCGGTGCGCCTACCGGCCCACCCGGCCATGGGCCCGGAGATGACGAGCCCGGCGAAGACGGCGACCATGATGGGCCCGACCTGCGCCGAGGCGAAGCCCCACTCGCGCAGATAACCCGGCGCGACCATGAGCAGCGGGAAGGACATGAGGCCGTAGAGCACGGAAGCCGCCCACCCGAGCACGAACCCCTTGCGGCCCCACATCGCGCCCTCGACGACGGGCACGGAGTGCCGCCGCCCCCGCCATACGGCGAGGGCCGTGCACACCAGGCCGCCCGCCGCGCAGCCGGCTACCTGCGGCGAGGTCCAGCCCCACGCGGTGCCGCGGGAGATCGCGAGGGTCAGCGTGCCGACGCCGACCACCAGCAGGCACAGGCCGAGCAGGTCGGGCAGCCGCCCGCGGGAGCCGCGCGACCTCGGCAGGCCCGTCGCAGAAAGCAGCAATACGGTGCCGGCCGCGACGATCGGCAGGAAAAGCGCGCGCCAGCCGTACCCTCCTGCGAGCCACCAGCCGCCGGCGTGCAGCAGCAGGCCGCCGAAGCCGGAGGCGCCGGTCCAGATCGCCACGGCCATCGGGCGGCGTGCGGCGGGAAGTTCGCACAACATCAGCCCCAGTGAGGCGGGGATCATGACGGCGGCGCCGATGCCCTGCCCGGCGCGGGCGGCGATCAGGAACGTCCAGGAGTCGGAGGCCACCGCCGCGAAAGCGCTCACCGTGAAGGTCGCGAGGCCGAGCCCCAGCAGCAGCCGGCGGCCGAGGAGGTCGGCGAGGCGCCCGGCGGCGGCCAGAAGAGCGGCGAACGGCACGATGTAGGCGACGCCCATCCACTGATGCCCGCCGGCGGGGATCTGGGTGCCCGCGAGTTCGGCCATGGCGGTGAGGCTGAGCACCGCGGCGATCGAGTCGGCCGTGGCCAGGGCCATCGTGCCGGAGCAGACCGCGACGACCAGTGCCTTGCGCGGCCGCGAGGCGGTCGCGCCGCGCCGCCGCGCTCTGGCCGATTCGTGGGGGACGATGCTGACCGACTTCTTGGCCATCGGGCACTCCCGGTGTCGCTACCTACCTGGTTGTCGGGATGCGGGGTACGGCGTCGGCCGCCACGACGCTTGGCGCCGCCGTGCCGACGGGCTCGCGGGTGCGGAGGTCCGTGATGGCGCCGCTGAGGTCGCCCAGTGCTCTGACCAGCGCTACCGCGGCGTCGGGCCGGGCTGTGACGACGGGTTGCGCGCCACTCGCCGCCGGGTCGGGCGAGGGGGCGAGGTTCAGCAGCGCGACGCCGGAGATGACCATGATGATCGCGACGGTCTTGACGATGTTCACCGACTCCTGGAAGAACAGGGCGCCGATGACGGCGATCGCCGCCGTGCCCACTCCCGACCAGATCGCGTAGGCCACGCTGACCTCAAGCTGGAGGCGGAGCGCGCGGCCGAGCGCGATGTAGGAGGTGACGTAGCCGAGGATCACCACGATGCTGTAGCCGCGGTGGGCGAACCCGTCGCTGAGCTTCAGCGCGGAGGTGGCGATCACCTCCGTCACTATCGCCAGGGTGAGCAGGAGCCAGGCCATCGTCTGCTCACGACGCATGACGTGCGGACAGCAGGCGGTCGGTCAGGAGGCTGGCCTCACGCAGGGCGGTGTGCCGGGCGGCCTCCTGGCTGGGGGCGTCGGGGGACAGGCCGTACCAGAGGGTTTCGACGGTGTGCTTGGCGACCGCCAAGTGCTGGTCGCAGAGGTTCATGACGTCTTTTTCGAGCTGGGCGGCCTGGGCGAGCAGCAGGGCGAGCACCGATTCCCTGGCGACGCGGGTGAGGCCGGAGATGTCGCTGATCCTGGCGGGCCAGCGGAGATATTGCGTGGAGATATGGGACAGCACCGACGGTTCGATTTCGGACAGGGCCGAGCCGGGGAAGGCGTCGCGGTAGCCCTCGGTCACGGAGATGGCGACGGCGGCGGTGCGCAGGTGCGAGTTCTGCAGGCCGCCGAGGGCGACTCGCAGTGTGTGGACGCGGTGGGCGAGGTTGGTGGCGTTCCAGCCGAGCACCATGAGGCCGATGCCGGGTTCGACGACCGTCTCCCAGCCGACCAGGCGGAGCTCGCGGAGCATCTGGTGGTCGGCGATCCAGCGGTCGCCGGGTCTTTCCCACCCTTCCGTCCAGATGCGTACTCCGCCACGGGGTAGGGGTGCGACCCGCACCTCCGCCGCCGTGACCACTCGTGCGCAGATTCGCTCGACCACCTGGGGCAGGGTCTCTCCGGCCATACGACCGCCTCCACTCCATCGAAGGGACGAATAGCGGTTACCGCTGTCTTGACTGACTGCCTTGCATTCTTGTCAAGTTCGTCAAACGGAGTGTAGGCAGGGAAATATGACAACGACAGTAAGGAAAAATGACAGACCTTACATTGTGACCATTTTGTGACAGGGGTTGCGGGGGTTAGTAGCTGCTTATGGGCCTATGTCCAGTTTTCAGGGACAGTGAGGGAAGTGTTCGCCACGCGGCGTAGCCGCTCTTCAGTGGGTTTGCGGTGCCTGTCTGGCGGAAGCGAACTTGACAACCTGACTGAGCGATCCTGACAAAGGTCGTGACGGCCACTCTGACTGCGATCAGGGGCGATGTTGCGGATATCCGACTTCTCCGGCGGTACGGCGGGAGCACGCCGTACCATGAGCCTTGGATCTTGGGCAAGCAGCCGAGAGGCACGGCCCATCAGCCCGTTCGGTTACAGAACGGACACAATCCCCATCCGTCTCAGCAACCGCATGGATGCGCATAAATCACCGTAGCTAGCCTACTGTCACGTTTACTCCTTGTTTTACAGGGATCAAAGGACATCCCCCGGGTTGGTGGGCATAAGGAGAGGCGGGCATGTCTGACTCCTCGCGCGGGCGACACCCATATGGCGATGGCCATGATTCGGCCATGCCGAAACCCGAGTTTCGGCATGAGGAGAAAGACCCTTTAGAGGCCGATAAGCGGAATGACGAGGAAGCGCGCTTCTGGGCGGAGAACGAGTACGACCTCCCCCACGAGCAGCGCCCCCCTTCCCTGGGCAAAGCCGAGTCTGCCGACAATCCTTCATCCGGCGCCGCTTCCGACGAAGAGATCGAATCGCGCGGCGCCTCCGGCCCGGAATCCGACGCCCGATCCGTGTCCTCGCCGGCCGGGAGCCCTCCGTACGGCAGTGCCAAGGCCGGCAGCGCCCGATCCAGCAGCGCCCGGTCCGGTAGTGCCCGCTCAGGTAGTGCCCGCTCAGTTGACGCGAAGTCCGGTGACGGGAAGCTCGACGGTGGAAAGCCCGGCGGCGGAAAGCGCAGCGGTGACAAGCCCGGCGACGCGAAGCCCGGCGCCGGTGCCCGCAAGGGCCGCGAGTCCACCCCGCCCACGCGCTACAACTGGCACGGCGACGACCTGAGCGACCTCGACGAGGACGACGAGGCGCCGGCCGACCGGACCCGCCCCGCGATCCGCCTCGGCCGCGTCGCCCTCGTGGCCGCCGCCGGCATCCTCGTGATGCTGCTCGTCGGCGACATGCTCTTCGCCCAGCCGCCCACGGTGCCCGCCACCAACATCAGCGCCCCGCGCACCATCCACCTCGAAGCACAGGACGACCCGGTGAAACTCCAGGCGCCCCCACCCCCGCCGGGCGGCGCGGAAGTGGCGCCGAGCATGCCGGTGCCCACCGGCCCCCACGGGACCCTCGCCCCGCCACCCGCCGGGTCACCCGCGCCGCACACCAGGGTGCCGCATGCCGCGGCGCCGCCGCCCCCGGCGCGGCGCCCCGCGGCCACCCCCTCCGCCAGGCGCCCGAGCCCCAAGGCGACCCCGAGAGCCCGGCCGACCAAGAACAACCAGGTGCAGCCGAACCGCCGCCCCGTGAACCCGCCCCCGCCGCCCCGGGGCGGTGAACCGCAACGTCCCGCCCCGACCCAGCCCAACAACCCGCCGACCAACGCCCCCGCCCCCAAGCCGGCGGCGCCGCCGCCCCCGCCGCCGCCCGCGCTCCGCGCCTCTCCGGGCTCCCTGCACATCGCGGACCGGTCGTCGGGCTCGGTCACCCTGACCGCCACCGGCGACGTCACCTGGTCGGTGTCCGGCACGGGAAGCGTCAGCATCGGCGTCTCCCCCAGCAGCGGATCGCTGAGCAACGGAGCCAGCACGTCGCTGACCCTCACGGCGGCCACGAGCGGCTACCCGAGCGAGGTCAAATGCGGTGCGCCGTACAGCAGCTCGGTCTACGTGCAGTGGTCGGGCGTGAACAAGGGCGTGCGCAAGAGCGACAACCTCAGCATCACTCTGACCAACTATCGCCCCTGCTAACCCCTGGTAATGACGTCCGTGTAAATGAATCGAGGAGCTCGGATGCGCCTGCACAAACGGGAATGGATCATCGCCATCGTGGCGATCATCCTGACCGGGCTCGTGTCCATCCCCACCGGGATGGCCGTGGCCGACCGGATCCCGGGAGGGGGAGCGACCGACCGGTGCGCCGACCTCTATGAGAAGGACAGCGCGGAATACAACAACTGCACGTTCTACATGGTGGAGCCGGAAGAGAACCTGGAGTTCGTCAGCAGTCACGGCGACGGCGGCGGTCAGCCGACCGCCACACAGGCCGAGGTGCGCCCGCCGACGACCTTCTGCGTGAACGCCGACGGCACGAGCACCTCCGACACCGCCGGCGCCGGCGAGTGCTCGCGCAAGATCACGTGTGTCTGGGACGACGCCGTCGGGAAGTACACCTGCCAGGACGCCCGCGGCCGCAAGGTCAACCCGCCGCGGAGCGTGTGTGAGCAGAACCCCGACTTCGTGTGCGGCGACAACACGCTGAGCAGGACCATGCCCACCCCGGCGCCGACCGCCCGCGGGCCCGTGGAGCAAGCCGACCCCGAGCCGGTCGTGGACCCGTCGCCCGACCCGTCCACCGATCCCTCAGCCGTTCCCACGGTCGAGGGGTCGATCCTCCCGTCGCCGGCGCCGACCGCCGTGCCGAGCGCGTCACCGACCGCCTCGCCCTCCCCCAGCCCGACCGTCGCCCCCGGCGACGTGGTCGGCCAGGCCCTCAAGGAGGCCAACACCCTGGGCCTGCGCATCTGGCTGGAAACCGATCTGGTCGCCTCCTGGCAGGCCGGTCGCGCCCAGCTGAACGCCGCCGCCGCGAGGCTCGCCAAACACGCCGCCAAGCCCGGTGTCTTCGGAGTCAAGATCGCTTATGACCTGGGCATGCGCGGCGGGTTCACCAAACCCACCCAGGTGCGTAAGTTCGTCGCCGACGCGTCGGCGGCCCTCCGCGCCGTGTTGCCCGCCGGGCGGCAGATCGCCGTCGACGTCGTGATCCCCGAACTCGGCTGCGGCACCAACAAGGCCTGCCTTGAGGCCATGCGCGCGAAGTATCCGCTGCTCACGCTGGCCAACGTCGAACAGTATGTCCTCACCGGCGCCGTCGACGCCGTCAACGTGTCCGGTGGCCTGTTCACCAGCCTCTACCAGCAGTGGAAGATCACGCCCGACCGTGCCACCCGCGCCCACTGGATGGGCCTGCGCACCCGCAACTGGGCCACTCGCGTGCCCGGCCTCTACATCGGCGCCCGCGAGATCGGCCTGGCCCACGCCGGCGCGAGTTCCAAGCTCACCGCCGACAGCGCCGAGGCCTCGGTCAAGGCCCGCGTCGACCTGCCGCTCCGCAACGGCGTCCAGCACGTGGTCCTGTGGACCTGGCGGCAGACGTGGGACAACAACACGTGGCGCCTCATGAACGAGGGCATCGAGCGCAACGCCGTGTGGAACTCCCTCCGCGCCCGCAAGGCCCTGCGCTCGGTGGGCATCTCCTTCAACCCCGCCGAGGTCGAGCGGAGCGTCGCCGACGACCTCAAGGCCATCGCCGACGTCGCGGGCCAGGTCTACGTCTACGTCCCCTGACTCCCCCGCCCTGACGGGCACCTGTGGCCCCTCCGCCGCCAAGGCGTGGGGGCCACAGTCATGTGGACCCCCGGCGCGATGAAAGGGATGCGGACCACCGCAAGCCGGTACGGCGCAAGCCGGTACGGCGCAAGCCGGTACGGCGCAAGCCAGCACAACCAGGGCGGAATCGTGGACAAGTGACGGGAGTCCGCGGCCGGGGCTCCGCCGTACGAGTGGGCCTCGTTAGTGGTAAGCCCTTGGGGAGAGGTGTTCGCCGAGGAGGTGGACGGCGGCCCGGTTGTGGGCGTTGTTAGTGGGAGCCCTTGGGGAGGGGTTCATCCCATTCTTGTGGCACTTCGTGCTGACTATGTCCATCAGACGTGATCATGCCGCTGAGTAACCCTATCGAGCCTGTCGGTATTACATGGCTCATTTTGAAAGTGGATCTCTCAAAAAATATGAACAAATGTTGTGTATCGCTCAGCGCCGCACGTAGCGTCCTGGTCATGACCGGCCTGTGAATCCTCTCCGACCCCCCACCAGGTCGGGCATACCCCGAGGTGACAGCATGAGCATCCGCCTTCGATCCGCCCAGCTAGAGCAGCTACGCCGGCAATGGCCTGACTGGTTCATCTGGAATAGCGATGCCGGCAACTGGTATGCCACTCGTCGTGGTGCGGTGTCGGGAAGTCAGCCGTTCGACGGATACGCAAACACGGTGGACGCGGACACCGCAGCGATCCTCATCGGGAAACTGCAACGGCAAGCTCAGCTCAGTGCCGAGCACAAGGATAGCGAGTTTCCCCATGAACGGATGAATTTCGACCACACCGACACATTTGCCGACAAAAGCCCCGGGCGGCTCGCGGGTTCCGACCGCTGAACCCGCGCCGCCCCAGGGACGTGGCCGGCCCTGAGGGATGGGCCTCGGGCGCGGCGCACGACGCCGTGCCCGAAAGCCATCCTCCCGCAAAGGCCTGCGGCATCTCGCGGAAACTGTCGGTGCCGAGGGCCACAATGGCCGGATGAGCGACTGGCAGGACACCCTCGAAGAGCTCCGGGCGTTCGCCTTGGGCATGCCGGAGGCATACGAGGATCACCCGTGGGGCGACACCGTCGTCAAGGTCAATAAGAAGATCTTCCTGTTCCTCGGCCCCGACAATCCCACACCCGCCTGGGAGCCGAGGTTCACCGTCAAGCTGCCCGATTCCCATGGCCACGCGCTCTCCCTGCCCGGGGCCACGCCGACGGCATATGGCCTCGGGCGGTCTGGCTGGGTGACGATCCCGCTCACCGAGGGCGGCCCCGGCACCGAGGTGTTCCTCGACTGGGTCGACGAGAGTTACCGCTCGGTCGCACCCAAACGACTGGTGGCCCAGCTCGACACGCCCTAGGTCTCAGCACACTCTGGGTCTCGAGTGGCGCAGCTCGACACGCCCTAGGTCTCGGCACACCCTAGGTCTCGATGCGCCTAGGTCTCGACATGCCTTAGGTGCTCGACATGACTTAGGTGACGGCCAGCCGCTGGGCATACCTCTCGTCGCGCCACAGCTCCTTGTCCAGCACCTCCCCGATCAAGGCCGCCGCGTCCCACACGTCCACATAGCGCAGATAGAGCGGCGCGAAGCCAAATCTGAGCAGTGAGGGAGCTCGATAGTCGCCGTGCACGCCGCGGTCGATGAGGGCGCGCATCACGGGATAGCCGTCGGGGTGCAGGAAGCTGACCTGGCTGCCGCGCTCATCGGGGTCGCGTGGGCTCGCCAGGGTGAGGCCGCGGTCGCCGCCGGCCTCGACGAGGTCGATGAAGAGGCTGGTGAGCGCCACACTCTTGGCCCGCACCGCGTGCAGGTCGACACGTTTCCACATCTCCAGGGCGGCCGACAGGGCGACGCCCGAGAGCACGTGCGGGGTGCTGACGGCGAAACGCCGGACGCCCTCGGCGGGGCGGAAGTGCGGTTCGAAGGCGAAGGGCTCGGCGTGGCCATACCACCCGGACAGCACGTTCTCGGCGTCGGCCTGGTGGCGGGGCGCGACATAGAGGAAAGCGGGTGAGCCGGGGCCGCCGTTGACATATTTGTAGGTGCAGCCGAGCGCGAAGTCGGCGTCGCCGACGTCGACGGGAAACGCCCCGACGCTGTGGCACAGGTCCCACACCATGATCGCGCCGGCGGCGTGCACCTGGGCGGTGACCGCCGCCATGTCGCGTCGGGCGCCGGTGCGATAGTCGACCTGCGAGAGCAGCACGGCGGCGACGTCGTCGCCGAGGGCGGTGCCGAGGTCGCCGATGTCGCGGATCTCATAGCCGCCGCCGAGGCCCTTGACGAGCCCTTCGACGACGTAGCGGTCGGTGGGGAAGTTGCTCAGATCGGAGACGATGACCCGCCGGTCGGGCCTGAGGCGTGCGGCGGCGGCCATCGCCTTGTAGATCACGACGCTTGTCGAGTCACCCACCACGACCTGGCCCGGGCCGGCGCCGATGAGGGGCGCGATGCCGTCGCCCAGGTCCGTGGGCTGGTTGTACCACCGTGCGCTGTTCCAGCCGCCGACCAGGCGGTTGGCCCATTCGTCGTTGACGGCGGCAGAGATCCGCTCCGGTGCGCTTTTGGGCATGGCGCCGAGGGAGTTGCCCGTCAGGTAGATCATGCCGTCTGGCAGGGCGAACTCATCCCTGAAGTGCTTCAGGGGGTCGGCGGCGTCCAGTGCCGCGCATTCCTCGCGGGTCATCATCACTCTCCCAAATACCCCATGAGGCCGATCTGACCTTCTTAGGGGACGTTATGCCGGACTCGGCTCCAACGCCAGGAACCGCTGTGCGTTACCGCCGAGCACCTTGGCCTGTGCCGTACTCGACAGGAACTCCGCCTTGTGGATCACGGTCCCCACCGGTGACTCACCCAGGGGGTACGGAAAGTCCGAGCCGAGCATGACCTGGTCCTCGCCCATCACGTCCACGAGCAGGCGGAGGGCCCGCTCGTCGAAGACCACCGAGTCCACCGAGAACCTGTTCACATAGTGCGAAGGAGGGAACTCCGACACCCCGATCACATCCGAACGACGGTGCCAGGCGTTCTCAAGCCGGCCGAGCCAGAAGGCGAACGAACCGCCGCCGTGCGCGAAGCAGATGCGCAGCGAGTCGGGAAGGCGGTCGAAGACCCCACCGAGGATCATGGCGAGGACCGACAGGTGGGTCTCGGCCGGCATGCCGACCAGCCACCGGGCCATCCAGCGATCGAGCCGGGGCCCATCGGGCATGTCCCACGGGTGCACGAAGACCGGTGCCCCGACCTCCGCGCAGTGCTGGAGGAACTGCACGACGCCCTCGGCGTCGAGGTCCTGGTCGCCGACGTGGTTGCCGATCTCCACACCCCGGTGGCCGGCCGCCATGGCCCGGTCGAGTTCGGCGCAGGCGAGGTCGGCGTCCTGCAGCGGCACCTGGCAGAACGGCACAAGCCTGGGATCAGTGCAGATGTCGAGGGCGAGGTCGTTGAAGACCCGGCAGATGCCCGCGGCCTGCATTGCGGGCCGGTCATAGGCGAAGAAGACGGGAGTGGGCGAGACGACCTGCACGTCCACCTTGTCAGCGTCCATCTGCTCAAGCCGCCGCGCGGGGTTCCAGCAGTCGTCCTGAATGCGGCGGAACTCCTGATCGCCCACCATGATCGTGGCCTCGCGCTCGGAGTCGACGCGGAGCCGGGGCCCCAGCGGCCAGCCGAGGTCCGGCCAGCCGCGGGGCACGTAGTGCGAGTGTACGTCAATGATCAACGATCAGCCCTTGCCCGGGTGGAGTGCACCGCAGTTGCCGCAGGTACGGGCCTTCTCGTCGGAGTAGAACGTCTCGAAGAGGGGAGGCAGGTCGGCCACGATGTCGCGGACCTGCAACTCGACCTCGTGCACGATCGCATTGCACTCCTCGCAATACCACCGGAAGCTCTCCAGCACCCCTTCGGGCCGCACACGCTCCACGAGGAAGCCGACCGAGCCCTCTTCCGGACGCTGCGGAGAGTGCGGGAGGTTCGGCGGCAACAGCCACATCTGCCCCTCACGGACGTGCACGGTATCCGGCCCGTCCGGGGTCATGATGTTGATGTGCATATTGCCGCGCACCTGGTAGAACAGCTCTTCATAAGGGTCGACGTGATAGTCGGTGCGCTTGTTGGGCCCGCCGACGACCATGACGAAGAGGTTCTCCGCGTCCTCAAAGATGACCTTGTTGCCCACCGGTGGCTTGAGCAGGTGGGCGTTCTCGTCGATCCACTTGTTGAAGTCGATCGGGGGTATCATGCGCGCTCCTCCGGCCGATGTGCGACGGCCTGAATCTCGATGAGCAGATGCGGATGTGGCAACTGATGGACCGCGACCGTGGTGCGTGTGGGTCCGGTCTCGTCGAAATACTCTGCGTAGACCTCGTTGTAGCCTCCGAAGTCATTCATGTTCACCAGATATGTGGTGAGCTGCACGAGATCGGAGAGATCCGCACCTGCCGCGCGTAGCAGGTCGCGGATGTTCTCGATGACGGCGCGGGTCTGCACGCGGATGTCGAGTTCCACGGTGCCGAACTCGTCCGCCCGCGCGCCCGCGATGGTGTTGTCGGGCAGGCGCGAGCTGGTGCCCGACACGAAGACGAAGTCCCCCGACCGTTTGACGTGCGGAAACCTGCCCCGGGGGGTGGCCTTGCCGGCGACGGTCAGTGCCTGCGGCGGCGAACTGGTGTTTTTCATGCGGCTCTGGTTCATGCGGCCACCTCCGCCGCGGGGCGCGCGGTGAAGGAAACCGACCCCAGCCCCTGGATCTCTGTGCGCACGTGGCTGCCGGGGACGAGCGGCTCGGCGGGCGTGGCGGCGCCGGCGAGCAGCAACCAGCCGGGTTCGAGCTCGACGCCGACCGCGGCGGCGAGGCGCGCGGCCTCCACGACGGCCCTGCGCGGGTCGCCGAGGATGGCGGCGGTCGATCCGACGTGTACGGCACGGCCGTCCAGCTCGAAGACGACCCCGCGGTTCCAGGCCCCAGGGTCGTACGGTTGCCAGGGGCCGACGGCGAATCCGGCCGCCGAGGTGTTGTCGGCGACGACGTCGGCGAGCGAGAAGCGGAAGTTCTCGTAACGCGAGTCGATGATCTCGATGCCGGGGGCCACGGCGACGACCGCGTCGGGGGCGAGGGCGTCGGCGACGGTGGCGATGCGGCGGCCGAGGAGGTAGACGACCTCAGGCTCCACCCTCGGGTGGATGAAACCCGAGATATCGATGTCCGCTCCGTCGGCCACGGCCATGCCCTCGGTCACCTGGCCGAGGATCAGGTCGTGCACCCCCATCTGGCGGCGTTTGCCCTCACTGGTGAACCCGAGCTTCACCCCGGCCAGCCGGTCCCCGCGGTCAAGCCTGAGCTGCACCAGCTCGCGTTGTACGCCGTAGGCCGCGAGGACCTCGTCCTCCTCCCTGCCGGTTCCGGGAGCCGGCTGCGGGACGGCTTTCGCCGTACGCGCGGCCTCGTCGAGAAGTTGAGCGCGGTTCACGCCGTGCCTCCCCGGCTCAGGTCGAGCGCGATGTCCACGATCATGTCCTCCTGTCCCCCGACCATGCGGCGGCGTCCCACCTCGGTCAGAATCGTCCGGGTGTCGACCCCGTAGCGCTGCGAGGCGGTCTCGGCGTGCCGCAGGAAGCTGGAGTAGACACCCGCATAACCCAAGGTCAGCGTCTCCCGGTCGACACGCACCGGCCGGTCCTGAAGCGGGCGGATCAGGTCGTCGGCGGCATCCATGAGCGCATGAAGGTCGCAGCCGTGGTCCCAGCCCATCAGATCGGCGACCGCGACGAACACCTCGATCGGGCAGTTGCCCGCCCCGGCTCCCATGCCCGCCAGGGAGGCGTCCACCCGGTAGGTGCCGTTCTCTGCGGCGACGACCGAGTTGGCCACCCCGAGCCCCAGGTTGTGGTGGGCGTGGATGCCGATCTCTGTCTCCGGCGCGAGCACCTCGCGGTAGGCCCGGACCCGGTCGCGAACCCCGTCCATGGTGAGCCTGCCGCCGGAGTCGGTGACATAGACGCAGTGCGCGCCGTACGACTCCATCAGTTTGGCCTGCCGGGCGAGCTCCTCAGCGGGTGCCATGTGCGACATCATGAGGAATCCCGCCACGTCCATGCCGAGGTCGCGGGCCACCGCGATGTGCTGCGCGGAGATGTCGGCCTCGGTGCAGTGGGTGGCGATCCGCACCGAGGTCACACCGAGTTCATGGGCTTTGCGCAGGTCGTGCACAGTGCCGATGCCGGGCAGCAGGAGCGTGGTGAGTTTGGCGTGCCGTACGGCGCCGGCCACGGCGGTGATCCACTCCTCGTCGGTGTGCGCGCCGGGACCGTAGTTGAAGCTGCCGCCGGCGAGGCCGTCGCCGTGGGCGACCTCGATGGCAGCGACGCCCGCGGCGTCGAGGGCCGCGGCGATCTCGGCGGCCTGATCGACGGTGTAGCGGTGCCGGATGGCGTGCATGCCATCCCGCAGCGTCACATCCTGCACATAGAGCCTCATGCCGACACCTCCGCCAAGCGCTCGGCCGTACGCAGCGCGGCCGAGGTCATGATGTCCAAGTTGCCGGCATAAGCAGGGAGGTAGTGGGCGGCACCCTCGACTTCGAGGAACACGCTCACCTTGGTTCCGCCGCGCACGCCCGGGACCATCGTCCACACCGGCTCGTCCGGTGGCACCGGGCTGAACTGCACAGCCTGTTTGAGGCGATATCCAGGCACATAGCCCTGCACCTTCTCCACCATCGCGGCGACCGCCGCCGCGACCTTGTCCTCGTCGCAGTCGCTCACCAGGCAATAGACCGTGTCACGCATGATCAGCGGGGGTTCGGCGGGGTTCAGCACGATGATGGCCTTGCCGCGCTGGGCGCCGCCGACCTGTTCGATGGCCCGTGAGGTGGTCTCGGTGAACTCGTCGATGTTGGCCCGGGTGCCGGGACCCGCCGATTTCGAGGCGATCGAGGCGACGATCTCCGCGTAGTGCACGGGTGTCTCGCCCGCGACGGCGGCGACGATGGGGATCGTGGCCTGCCCGCCGCACGTCACCATGTTGATGTTCGGCGCGGCGAGGTGTTCCTCCAGGTTGACGGGCGGAACCACATACGGCCCGATCGCGGCGGGGGTGAGGTCGATGACGCGTTTGCCGTGCTCGCGGACGGTGGCCGAGTTGTAGGCGTGTGCCCCGGCCGAGGTTGCGTCGAGCACGATGTCCACGTCGGCGAACTCCGGCAGCGCGACCAGCCCGTCCACCCCCTCGTGGGTGGTGGCGACCCCGCGCCGCCGGGCCCTGGCCAGGCCGTCGGAGCCGGGGTCGATGCCGGCCATCGCCACGA
This sequence comes from Sinosporangium siamense, assembly GCF_016863435.1. GTDB lineage: Bacteria > Actinomycetota > Actinomycetes > Streptosporangiales > Streptosporangiaceae > Sinosporangium > Sinosporangium siamense. The sequence goes on along the minus strand of NZ_BOOW01000037.1, from coordinate 144,585 downwards.
CCTCGACCCGCCGGGACAGCAGGGCCTTGAACATGAGGTCGGTGCCGATGTTGCCGGACCCGATGATCGCGATCTTCGCTCTCGCGCCGGAGAACTCACGTGTGTGGACACTCATTGGAACACCGCCCTGACCGATCCGACACCGTCGATGTGCGCCTCGAACACGTCACCCGCCGCGACCGGCACCATCGGCCCGAGCGCGCCGGTCAGCACGATGTCGCCGGCCCGCAGCGGATAGCCGGTGCCGCCGAGCGCGTCGGCGAGCCACACCGCGGCGTTGAGCGGATGCCCGAGGCAGGCCGCGCCGGCGCCGGTCGACACCTCCTTGCCGCGTGAGGTCATCGTCATGCCCGCCAGGCGCAGGTCGAGGCCGCGCAGGCCGACCGGCGTGTTGCCGAGCACGAAGGCGCCGCTGGAGGCGTTGTCGGCGATCGTGTCGACCAGGGTGATGTCCCATCCGGCGATGCGGCTGTCGACGATCTCGATCGCGGGAAGCACGAAGTCCACCGCGCGGATCACGTCGGCGACCGTGAACGGCCCGCCGGAGAGGTCCTGGCCGAGCACGAGCGCGAGCTCGGCCTCGGCCTTGGGCTGGAGGAAACGTTCCGTCGGGATCGGCAGCCCATCCGCATAGGCCATATCCGCAAAAAGCATGCCGAAGTCTGGTTGATCCACTCCGAGCTGGCGTTGCACCACCTGCGACGTCAGCCCGATCTTCCGCCCCACGAGCCGCCGCCCGTCGGAAAGCGCCCGCCGCGTGTTGATCTCCTGTACGGCGTAGCCGGTCCCGGCGTCCTTCCTCGTCAGCAGCTCACGCACCGGCGCGCACGGCTTGCCGGAGCGCTCGGCTTCGCGCAGGCGGTCGGCGGCCTCGGTGATGGCGTCGACCGCCTCGGACCACTCATCCATCGGCCTCTCCCAACTTGATCGTGATCGTCGTCGGCTCGGAATAGAAATCGAGCGAATGCACACCGCCCTCGCGGCCGATGCCCGAGAGCCCCACCCCGCCGAACGGGGTGCGCAGGTCGCGGAGATACCACGTGTTCACCCAGACCAGCCCAGCCTCAAGCTGCCGTGCGACCCGGTGGGCGCGGTCAAGCCCGGTGGTCCACAGCGTCGCGGCCAGGCCGTACTCGCTGTCGTTGGCGAGCGCGACCGCCTCGGCCTCGGTGTCGAAGGGCGCGATGTGGCAGACGGGGCCGAAGATCTCCTCGCGGTTGACCCGCGAGCCGGCGGGGAGCCCCGTGAGCACGGTCGGCTCGACGTAGTATCCGGAGTCGCGGTCGTCGCCGAAGCTCGGCACCCCGCCGCCGGCCCACACCTTCGCCCCGTCGGCCTTGGCGAGGTCATAGTAGGAAAGCACCTTGTCGCGGTGCTCGGCCGAGATCATCGGCATCATGGTGGTGTTCTCATCCTGCGGCCTGCCGAAGACGAGCGCCCGCGCCCGCTCGGCGAGCCGCGCGGTGAAGTCCTCAAAGACCGGCCGCTCCACATAGAGCCGCTCGGTGCACAGGCACACCTGCCCGCCGTTGGTGAACACCGACCGCACGCAGCCCTCCACCGCCGCATCGAGGTCGGCGTCGGCGAAGACCAGCCCGGCGTTCTTCCCGCCGAGCTCGAACGAGATGGGTTTCACCCGGTCTGCAACCGACTTCATGATGGTGGAGCCGGTACGGCTCTCGCCGGTGAAGGTGACCGCGTCCACGCCGTCGTGCTCGACGAGGAACTGGCCGGCCGAGCTCCCGCCGTATCCGTGGATCACGTTGAGCACGCCCGGCGGCAGGCCGATCCCGGCGGCGATCTCGGCCAGCACGGCTGCCGAGCCCGGGGTGTTCTCCGAGGGTTTGACCACAACGGTGTTGCCGGCGACGAGGGCCGGGCCGAGTTTCCAGGTCATGAGCAGGAACGGCAGGTTCCACGGCACGATGACCGCGACGACGCCGAGCGGCTTGGGCACGGTATAGCTGAGCACGCCCGGCAGGTGGAAGGCGCTGTCCGGGCGCTGAGCCGCGATCTCGGCGAACGACCGGAAATTAGCCGCACCGCGTGGGATGTCCAGCGTGCGGGTCTGGGTGATGGACTTACCGGTGTCGGCGATCTCGGCCGCCACCAGGTCCTCGAAACGTTCCTCGATCGCGTCGGCGAGACGGCGCATCCATTGGGCCCGCTCGGCGACCGACAACCCCGCCCACGCGGGCAACGCCGCGCGGGCCGCCCGCACCGCCCGGTCCACGGTCGCACGGTCCGCTTCGTGGACCTGGCGCACGACTGCGCCGGTCACCGGATCGTGCACCGGGAACAGGGGGCCCTCGGCGACCGGGGCTCCACCGATGAAGTGGGCTACCTGGTCAGACAACGGGTTCTCCTCACACCGCGAAAAGCTCTCACCCCCGGTATAGAGGCAGCGGTCCCGGCTAGACAACAATGGGTTCCGTGACACGGAACCCGGATCGGCTCTCTATGTTGGAGAAGTCTTGGCTCGTTCTTGACGCGTTCCGGCCCAGTGGCGGGCCGATACGCCTGATCGACGTGGCCGAACGTTGCCATCTCCCGAAAACGACGGCCTACCGGCTCTTGACCGAACTGACGGCCGTCGGTGCCGTCCAGCGGCGCAGGGACGGCTACTACCTCGGCCGCCGGCTGTTCGAACTCGGCAGCATCGTGCCGCTGGAGCGTGATTTACGGCATGCCGCTCTGCCGTTCATGCACGACCTGTTCGAGGCGACGCACGAGACCATCCACCTCGGGGTCAGGGACGGGCTCGATGTGGTCTATGTGGAGAAGATCCGCGGTCACGAATCTTTCGCCCTTCCGTCCCGCGTCGGCGGGCGCCTCCCGCTGACCTGCACCGGCGTCGGCAAAGCGCTGCTGGCCTACTCCTCCCCCGCGTTCGTCGAGGAGGTGTTGTCGCGCCCGCTGCGGCGGCTGACCCGGCACTCGATCATCGACGCCAAACAGCTGGAGGAGTCGCTCGGGCAGGTACAGGCGTCCGGGCTCGCCTACGACCGCGAGGAGGCCCAGCTCGGCGGGGCGTGCATCGCGGCGCCGATCTTCCGGGAGGGCGCGGTGGTGGCGGCGTTGTCGGTGTCGGTGCCGCTGGCGCGCTTCCAGCCGACCCGGCTCGCGCCCGCCGTCAAGACGTCCGCGCTCGGCATCTCCCGGGCACTCGCGCGGTCACTGGCGTGAGTCCCCTTTTTCCCTGACGCTCACATGATCGCCAAGGTGGCCACCAACTTCCATCCCCCTGCATCCAGGATGTGGAATGCAAGCCCACCGGACGCTCCTTACTTGAAGGCCATCTTCCGGTATCCCGAGGGATAGGCATCGGGAGGGAACGGTCCTACGTCCCATGGTTCTCAGGAGCGTCGGCGGCTGTCGTACAAACCCAGACAGTTAGCCAAATGTGGTCACGCGGCCGAATAGCGGTCAGGACCGTGCCAAGGTAACGGTCTGCGAAAACTCTCGAGGATCACCACACGGGCACGATCCACTCAAAAGAAGCACGCGACCAACCTGTGTATCTGTGCGATCGTGGACAAGGCGGGGCAAGTTCTCTGGAGACGCCGAAGCTGGTTGGTAACAGAGGGTGATCATAACGTGCAGGAAACCCCGGAACCTCACGAGCCCCCGATCTATCGACGAATCGCCGACGAACTCCGCGCCGCGATCTTGTCCGGCGACCTGCGTGACGGAGACCGACTGCCCGGCGAAAACGCGCTCATGGCGGGCTACGGCGTGGCCCGCGCAACCGCCCGTCAGGCACTAGCGGTTCTTATCAATGAGGGACTTGCCGTCCCCAAGCGTGGATCGGGGGTTTATGTGCGCCAGTTCAACCCGATTAGGAGGCACGGATCCCGGCGCCTAGCGCGCGAGCGATGGGCCCAGGGCCAATCCATCTGGGACGCCGACACACGAGGTCGTCCGTATACGGTCGACGAACTACGAGTCACGCGTGAGCCCGCAGACGCCGACATGACCGGCGTGCTGGGCTCCGCGGAGGTATGGGTGCGGCGCCGCCGCTACTCAGTGGACGGGCGACCGGTGCAGCTCGCCGCGTCCTACTTCCCCGCCGACCTCGTCGAGGGCACGGCCATCACCCGACCCGACACCGGCCCTGGCGGCGTCTACGCCCGCCTGGGCGACCTCGGTTATGCCCCCGCGACCTTCACCGAGGAGGTGCGGGCACGGATGCCCATGCCCGCCGAGGCGAGCTTGATCGGCCTGCCGGCCGGCACACCGGTGATCGTCGTCCGGCGCACGGCCTATGCCGCGGGCGGGGTGCCGGTGGAGCTGAACGAGATGGTGCTGGACTCCGCCGCTTATGTACTTCAGTACGACTTCGACGCCTGAAGTCAAGTTCACAGCCTACCGATAGGTTGACCTGTCCACCCCGATCATTGATTTCTCTAGAGAAGTGCTGCACCGTCGATGGTGGAAACGGAGCAAACCGGGCCCGAGAAGGGTGAATAGATGTCCTTTGACCGGCATCTCGCGGACATAGCCCGGGAGTTTCCCGCGTGGACCATCTGGCGTAGCGACGCGGGCCGGTGGTGGGCCACCCGCCACCACCCGCTGACCCCCGAGGAACGAGACGCCGGATGTGCCATGACCATCGACGCCGACGATCCCGACGGCCTGCGCCGTCAACTGCTCGACCAGTTGTCCCGGGTGACCGCGGAGGACGTCGAGGATTTCGGCATCGGCAGTCCGCTTGTACATGACCCCGACCTCACCGGCCCCGACGCACCCGAGGTAATTGGCCCCGATTCCTGACCAACCCACGTGATCTTCATCGATCACCACATCGTCCCGTGGCCCACGCCGGGCGGGAGGGCCACGGGACACCCAAGCCGCCCGGTGCCGAGGTCAGCCTGGAGCGGCCTCCGGCGCCGGGCCCCACTCAGGCGGAAACCCCCGACCCAATCGGGGGCGGGGGTTTCCGCCCTGAGGGGTACGGCACAGCCACCGCCCTGGGCGGGGTACAGCACAGCCACCGGTCTGGGGGCGGGTACGGCACAGCCACCTAAAGTGGCACCATGCTGTTCGAGCGGCGACTACGCGACGGTGTGCTCAACGGGTCGATCACGGTGGCGTTCCGCCGGTGGAAACGCCCCCAGGTGATCGCGGGCCATCACTACCGCATGGGCGAGGGCACCCCCCGTGCGAGGGCACCACACACCCCCACAAGCCGACCGGCTACGCCGCGGGCACCGTACATCGCCCCACCCGTGGGGGCGCCACACACTCCCACAAACCAACCCCGGCTACGCCGCGGGCACCGTACATCGCCCCACCCGTGGGGGCACCACACACCCCCGCGAACCGACCGACCCGGCTACGCCGCGGGCACCGTACGGACCACGTCCCCACACGTCTCCCGTGTCGGCGGCCCGCAGCGTGAACCGGATCGAGACGCTACTTCCGGACCGGGGTGAACGGGTCGCGCACCTCGGACGGCTCGCCGAGCCTCATGTTGACATCCGTGTCATCCGAGAAACGGCCGCCTCCGTTGCCCTCGGCGGGCCCGTGCGTGTCGGCGGACTCCTCCGGCAGACGGCGCGGCACATCCTCGTCGTCCACGATCACCCGCACCGACTCCACGTCGGGCTCCTCAGCCGGCTCCTCGTCCTGCGGCACCGGGCTCGGCTTCGGCACGATCGACGGCGGCGGGGGAAGCACCGAGGCCTCGTCGATCAGCGGACCCGCGATCTTCTCCCGGTGCATGAGCTCGTCCAGCACCTTGTTGAGATCCGTGAAGCGGCGCATGACGTCGTTGTGCGTCTCGGTCAGATGCGCGACCCTGCGGCCCGTGTGCTCGTCGAGACTCGACGCCCGCCGCTGCGCCGACGTCAGCATGTTCTCCGACTCCGACCTGGCCGAGGTGAGCGTGTCCTCCGCCTCGTTGCGCGCGGCCGTCAACGTGGAGTCCGCCTCGGCACGGGCGTTCTCCACCGTGCTCTCGGCCTCGTGCCGCGCCGTCGTCACCAGGCGGTCCGCCTCGGCGCGAGCCGTACGCAACGTGTCGTCGGCCTCCGCGCGGGCGGCGTTGAGCGTCTCCTCGGCGTCGGAGCCCGCCTGCGCCAGCATGCGCTCCGCCGCCGCCGTAGCCTCCCCCACCCTGCGCTCCGCCTCGTTCTGCGCGGCGCTTAACACCTGCTCGGACTGCTCGCGGGCACTGGTGAGCACCTGCTCGGCCTCCTGCGCGGCCTCATCCCGCGTTTTCGCCGCTTCGGCGTCCGCGGTCTCACGTTTTGCTGCCGCTTCCTCCTCGCCCAGTTTGAGGATTTGCGCGAGCCGCTGGCTCAATTCGTCATAATCCTGGGGTGCCTCGGCCAGTCGCCGCCGCGCCTCGGCTAGCTCGATGCGGCCCTGCTCAGCCTGATCGATCGCCCTTGCTAGCCGTTCTTCCAGGTCACGGACCTGGTTGCGGGTGCGGACCATGTAGTCGTGAACCTGACGGCGGCTGTAGCCGCGCATGACGACCTCGAACGAGTCCTCTTGCATCAGGTCTGGAAAGCTCTCGTGCTGGTTTGTCATGGCACTGCCTGTGGGGGTCGTGGTGAGTCGGAAAACGACACGTCAGGACACGACTTTCCTGCTATCCGCCCAAGTCCGCAAGCGGAACGGCCCACCTCCTTGTGGAAAAAGCGGGCGACTAGCATGAGTGACATGAACCTTGGGCCGTACATCGCAGCACTGCCGGACACCCCAGGTCCAGACATTCACCCCGAAGCCTTCGTGGCCCCCGGTGCCGTCATCACCGGCCACGTCCGCCTCGGCCGGGGCGCCAACGTCTGGTACGGATCGGTCATCCGGGGCGACGACGCACCCATCGACATCGGCGACGAGTGCAACATCCAGGACCTTTGCTGCATGCACGCCGACCCCGGCTACCCCGCCGTCCTCGAACCCCGCGTCAGCCTCGGCCACAAGGCCATGGTCCACGGGGCTCACATCGAGACCGGGGCACTTGTCGGGATCGGGGCCATCGTTCTCAACGGCGCCCGCATTGGAGCGGGGTCACTGGTCGCCGCCGGGGCTTTGGTGGGGCCTGGGAAGAAGATCCCCCCGGGTGTCCTTGTCGCGGGCGTACCCGGCCGCGTCATCCGCGAACTCACCGACGCCGACCGGGCCACATTCGCCAACACCCCGGCGCATTACATGGCACTAGCCCAACGCCACACTCAGGCGAAACCCCTCTAGGAGTCCGGGCCGGCCTCGAGCCGGCGCCGGGACGACCAAATCACAAACATCGACGACGCGAAGCCCCACGCCACAGGGTGACTTTCGGGCGGGCGGCTACCATGAGCGCCGTGCGTGGTCGAGACTGCTTTTCAGCGGTTGAGGTAGATGTGCGGACGTTGGTGGCGCATCCGCAGTGGAGGGTTTCGCCGCCGGGGGTGCGGGCCCAGGAGATCGCGGCGCGGATGATCGTGACGGCGGACGGCCGCAGGTGGTTGTTCGGGGCGCACGCGCGGTGGTATTTGCAGGATCCGGCCGACGGGCGGTGGCACCTGGCCGCGCCGCCCGCGGACGCCCGCGTCCGGGCGTCGGCGCGGGTGCTCCGGTGCACGACGCTGCTGGTGCCGCAGCTTGTCCCGAGGGGGCCGGATTTCACCCACGACAGGGGCTCCACGCAGGGGTTCGTAGGCCCCGACGTACCCCTGGAGGTGGTCAAGGGTGTGCGAAAGCTTCTGAAGGCCCATGGGCGCCGCTCACGCGAGCATTTCCCCCTCACCGCCGACCCGTTCGCGGAGCAGTTCGCGAAGGACGTCCCGAGCACGGTGGCCGCCGTCTGGGGCACGGTCGTGTGGTGTGCCTACTCTCCGGCGTTCGACGGAAACGAGATGTTGTTGTCGATGTTCGGCGAGTTCCTCGGCAAACCCTTGCCGGGGGACGACTGGGTGCGCTGGCTGGTCCCGCCAAGCCTGACCGATCTGGCCGGGTTGTACGGCGAACGCGTGCGCGCCGGCGCCGAGGACCCGGCGTTGTTCCTCCTGGCCCTGATGGCGGACGCCGCGGAGGTGCTGGCCGACGACGCGAGGTTCAGGCCCAAGGCCGCGGCCCTGGTGGCGATGCTGGAGCCGGAACTACGCTCCCCGGGCCTGGATCACCGTACGGCGGAGCACGGCGACGTGGCGCTTCGTGAGGCCTGGCTGGCACGCTGTCCGCAGCACCTGCGGGACGCGGCGGTGGGCGAGACATCTCCGGGGGACCGTTTCCGCCATGCCGTCTACGACGTCGTGCGGGCGCTGGACTTCGTGGCGGGACGCGGTGTGGATCCACGGGCCGCGGCGGGAGCGTTGCTGGCAGCAGATCTCGCAACTGCCGCTCCTCAAGTATTTGATCTTCTCGCCGCCTGGCTTGACCCGGAATTACGGCACATTGTGTATGCAGTACTGAACGATGAAGGACATCCACTACGTGGCTATTGGCCGCGTGACGGTGAGTTGCCGACAACTCTCCGTCCACCAAGCCGTGATCGCGCGGCGGCACTCCTCGGCGCCGGTTATGCGATGGGACTCGCGTGGTGCGCACTGACGGGTGTGACGCCGCCCACACGGGGCTTCACCGGCGCGTCTGCGGTGGTCGGGTGCCTGATCCACGAGCGGGACGACCCCCGGTAGCCCACCTCAGGAGTCACAGCAGAACACTCGTGACTCTGTATACACAGAAAGTTGTTATTTTCCCCTACCCCCCGTTTATCATTTGCATCCAGGACTTAATTGAATTGTGATCTCACAATCAGGAAATGATCCGCCAAGGCGCCGCCTCATGGCGTAAGGAATGGTCCCGATGGGCCATGTCGCCGAAAGGCCCTCCACCGTAACCTCGAAGTGGGTGTGGGCTGCGGGAGGAAGGACGACGCGGTGGGGCACGACGAGCTCGACTCGCGGGTCCACGATCGTGTCGCGTTGGATGAGATCGCCCTCATCGCCGAGGTGCTCAGCGCCGTTGCGATCAGCGAGAGGCGACTGACCTTGGAAGAGCTCGACAACGCGCTCGGATTGCGGACCACTGCGAGATGCTGACAGACCATCGATCAACGGGGTTCCGGACCACGGAGAGTCCGGAACCCCATGTCTTTGTGAGAGCCCTGCTAGCCCCCTGCGGCGAGGGTGACTAGTTAGCTAGTGAGATCGTTTCTGGGGAACCATGTCCGTTTGGGTGATACGAATCCCCCGACATATCCCAGCTCCGACTACTGACAAGATTACGAGCGAACCAGCCGGGCGATGGCGGCCGACGCTTCCTTGACCTTGGCTTCAGCCTCGGGGCCACCCGAGTTGATGGCGTCGGTCACACAGTGCGATATGTGGTCTTCAAGGAGTCCCAAGGCGACGGCCTGCAGGGCACGCGTGGCCGCGGACACCTGCGTCAGGACGTCGATGCAATAAGAGTCTTCTTCGACCATTCGCTGGAGGCCCCGGATCTGGCCTTCGATCCGCCGCAGCCGAGTTAGATATGCCTGCTTGTCGCCGCTGTACCCATGCATGACACAACGGTACCCGCTACCCCTATGAGGATTCTGTTAACGCAGGTCCGCGATGGTTTTCTCCCACTGCTCGGCGACGAGGTGCGCGGCGTGGCGCGTCGCGGTCGACAACGCGCCGGCCGCCAGCGACCTGCGGCGACGCTCGTCGTCGATCAGTGCGAGCAGCGCGAGCGCATAGCTCTCGGCCTCGCCACCGCCCTCCGGCACAAGCACTCCGTTGTAGCCCGTGACAAGGAATTCTCCCGGCCCGCGCGCGCTGTCGAACCCCACGACGGGCACGCCGCAGCCGAGCGCCTCGATGATCGTCATACCGGGCACCTCCTGGCGGGAGGCGGTGGCCACGATCGACGCCTTGGCGAACTCGCCGCTGAGGTCCGGGGTGGTGCCCATGAAGTAGACGTGGTTGTGCAGGTTGAGGTCGGCCACGAGTTGCCGGAGGCGTTTCTCCTCCGGGCCCGAGCCGTACAACCGCAGCCGCCAGTCGGGGCGTTTGCCCGCCACGATCGCGAAGGCCCGCACCAGCCTGTCGTATGCCTTGGCGGCGACCCACCGGCCGCCCGCGGCGATGATGCGGTTGTCCATGCGCGACCGCGGCGACGGCCCGCCAGGGAGCGCGTCGGGGATGAGGTGCACCTGCGGGGACGCGCCGGTCAGTGCGTCCCATTCGGCCAGGCCGGTCTCCGTCGCGGCGACGACGGCGTCCAGACGCGGATAGAAACGCCGGATCGGTCCGGGCACAGGAGGTCTGCTCCACTCCCTGGCGATGCGCGTCACCTCGCGCGACGCATAACGCGCGGCCTGTACGGCGAGGCCCGGCCGTGTGGTGATGAGCACGTCGGACCGGAGCGTGCGAAGCGTGCGCCACAGGGCGACGTCCGCCCGCATCTGCCCGGACGGGAACAGATGCCGCACCCCCGGTCTCCCGTCGAACAACCACCGCATGGTGACCTTGGGCCCCACCGGGAAGAACGGCTTCTCCCGCTGCCGCTTGACGCTGATCACCTCGACGTCGTGCCGTTTGGACAACTCGGTGGCGAGGTTCAGCGTCGAGCGGATGTCGCCGCGCATGCCGTACGCCGAGGGCACCAGCAGCGAGATCTTCACCCGTTCACCTCAAGGCGGAGCTCTTCGTCGTCGGTGTAGACGGGCTGGATCGCCACGCCGTCCACCTCGGCGGCCGGATAGTGGAGGCGGCGGCCTTTGCCGTCCACGTCGTCGAGTCTGGCCCGCAGCCGCAGCGGCTCGGGCAGGCCCTCGACAGCGAGCGTCGGCTCCCAGGTGCCGTAGTGCGCGTCCAGCATGTCGCACAGGGAGAGCGCGGCGTGGAATCTGACGCCCTGCACGGTTGCCACGCTGGCCAGGGTGCCGTCAGGGCGGTCACGCGAGAGGGTGAGAGTGGCCGAGTGGCGCGCGTCGTCGTCGTCGAGCCCGGTGTAGGCGAGCTGGCCGGTCACCTCGAACCGCCCTTCGCGGAACCACACGGCGCGGACCTCGGCGACTGGGCGGGCCTCACTGATCTTCAGGGCGAGGAAGCCGGTCTGGGTGCGGTAGGCGCGGTAGGCGAGGGTGCGTCTGCTCAACGCGTATGCCTCTAGGTGGTCGAGGGAGAATCCGGGGTCGATGCTTTTGACCCGCCAGCGCCGATCGTTCTTCTCCCGCCGATCCTCGCCATGCACTTCCCGCCGATCAACGCCATGACTTTCCCCATCGGGCCCGGCATGGCTGTGCCGTATGCCCTCATGCCGATCGTGGTGCGCGAAATAGACGTCCCACCGTCCGGGAATGAGCGACAGCGGGGGCAGCGAAACCGCGAGCCCCGCGTCGCGCGCCTCGGCACCCGGGGCACCGAGGCGCACCCGGCGTTCGACCCCGGTGGTGCGTTGCCGCAGCACCATGTCGGTGCCATCGGGGATGGGGTCCTCGGCGGAAATCCGGAGCGAGAGGACGTCCGCCAAGGTCACCTCGGCGTCCGTGACTAGCACGCGCATCCCCTCAAGCCCCCTCCCCGCCGAATGAGCCGCGCGACGTTGAGGCTACCGTGATTCAGTTGTAATGCGAAAGAAAGGTTTCCGCGCGGAGATCACTTTATTTGAAACTTAACTCTAAGTCAGATATTTCGCGTGAATTCTGTTAAGGTGCCGCGCCGGGATCAGACCTTCTCCCCCTTGACCGACTTGATCAGCAGCTGGGCCACGTCGACGACCTCGAGGGTCTCCTTGGCCTCGCCGGTGTTCTTCTTCTCATTGATGGCGTCACCCAGCATGACCAGGCAGAACGGGCAGGCCGTGGAGACGGTGTCGGGGTCGGTGGTGAGGGCCTCGTCGACGCGCTCGGTGTTGATGCGCTTGCCGAGACGCTCCTCCATCCACATGCGCGCGCCGCCGGCGCCGCAGCAGAAGCCGCGGTCCTTGTGGCGGTGCATCTCCTGCGCCTTGACCCCCGGCACCTTGGCCATGATGTCGCGCGGCTGGGAGTAGACCTTGTTGTGGCGGCCGAGGAAGCAGGGGTCGTGGTAGGTGATCTTCTCCTCGATCGGGGTGACCGGGGTGAGCAGGCCCTCGTCCACCAGCTTGGCCAGGAGCTGGGTGTGGTGCACGACCTCGTAGGTGCCGCCGAGCTGCGGATATTCGTTGGCCAGGGTGTTGAAGCAGTGGGGGCAGGTGGCCACGATCTTCTTGACGCCGGCCTCGTTGAGGGTCTCGATGTTCTGCTGGGCGAGCATGTTGAACAGGAACTCCATGCCGAGGCGGCGGGCCGGGTCGCCGGTGCACGCCTCCATGGGGCCGAGCACGCCGAACTTCACCCCGGCGATGTGCAGGAGTTCCGCGACCGCCTTGGTGGTCTTCTTGGCGCGGTCCTCGAGGGCGCCCGCGCAGCCCACCCAGAAGAGGTATTCGACGTCCTCGGGCATCTTCTCGTCGATGATCGGCACCTCGAAGTCGAGTTCCTCGATCCACTCGGCGCGCTTCATCTCGGACATGCCCCACGGGTTGCCCTTGTTCTCAAGGTTCTTGAGCATCACGCCGGCCTCGGACGGGAAGCTCGACTCGATCATCACCTGGTAGCGGCGCATGTCGAGGATGTGGTCGATGTGCTCGATGTCCACGGGGCACTGCTCGACGCAGGCGCCGCAGTTCGTGCAGGACCAGAGCACGTCGGGGTGGATGACGCCGTCCTCGCCGACGAGCGGCTTGCCGGCGAGTTCGAGCACGTCGGCGGGGAGGTTCTCACGCTCGGCCTCGGTGGCCATGATGTAGGGCGCGATGGCGAAGGCGTGGTCGCGCTGGTCGAGGATGAGCATCTTCGGGGACAGCGGCTTGTCGGTGTTCCACGCGGGGCACTGCGACTGGCAGCGGCCGCACTCGGTGCAGGTGTAGAAGTCGAGGAAGCCCTTCCACGTGGTGTCCTCGATCTTGCCGCGGCCGAAGAGGTCGGTCTCGGGGTCGGCCTCCTCGAAGTCGAGCACCTTGCCGTTGCTGCGCATGACGTCCGCGGCGCCGAGCCCGTCGGGGCGGCGGGAGAAGAGGACATTCATGGGCGCGGTGAAGATGTGCAGGTGCTTGGAGTTCACGACGATGACCGAGAACACCAGCATGACGCCGATGTGCAGCAGCAGGCCGATGTATTCGAGCCACTGGTTGGCGGTGGTGCCGAGCGGCCGCAGCAGCGCCGCCGTGGCGTCGGACATGAACGCGCCCGAGGCGTAAGGCAGGTTGCCGAGGTTGGCGGCGGCCCCGCGGAACAGGAACATCGTCCAGATCACGTTGAAGATCATGAAGAGGACGAGCCAGGCGCCGCCGAGATGTGAGCCGGAGAAGCGGGACTGGCGGCCCATCGTCTTCGGGGAGTTGCGAATGCGGATCACGGCGAAGGCGACCAGGCCGAGGAAGGCCGCGACCGCGATGAAGTCCTGCAGGAAGCCCAGGATGGGCCAGGTGCCGATCAGCGGGATGTGGAAGTCGGGCGTGCCGGTGATCGCCCCTTGGATGAGGGCGCCATATGCCTCAAGGTAGACCGACACCAAGATGAAGAAGGCCCACATCACGAAGAAGTGCGCGGTGCCGGACGGAGTCCACTTGAGCAGCTTCTTCTGGCCGAAGACCTCGACGAGCTGGGCTTTGATCTCGGTGCCGACGTTGGCTTTGGCGAACTCGATGCGCTCGGGGGCGCCGGGCCCGCTGGTCGCGAGTTTGAACAGGAACTGCACTCGCCGGGCCACTAGCGCGAGCGCGACGACGGTCATTACAAGCCCGATGACGGCTACCCAGAGCACGCGCCCTCCCACATAAGGCCTCGGCTACCGGCGCTTCGCACCGGTCATCCACGGTGGCGACCATGCCGCCACGCATCCTACTGCTCAGTAACATACTGGCCGCAGGGCCCTCAAGGCGAGACGCGCGGCAGTGCCGCCACCACCGATGCTAGAACAATGCTCCGGGTTTATATCCCTGGGGTGGCGTCAAGGCAACTATTGGCAAACTCAGGTCCCGTCAATGTACCTCTGGATAGTGGGCGCGACCAGCTTCACCAGTTCCTCCAGGTCCACCGACGCCAGCGGCTCCAGCTGCAACACATGGCGCACCAGCACCACACCGAACAACTGGGAGAAGGCCGCCTCCATACGCAGCGGCGGCACCCCGAACGCCGCCCCCACCTTCCCCAGCACGGCCTCGAACATGAACTCCCGCATCATGACCGCCGTGCGCTCGTTGGTCATCGCCGTGCGCACCAGCGCCATCACCGGGCTCCGCCGTTCGGGGTCGGAGACCATCGTCAGCACGAACCGCGTCAGACGCTCGCCGCACTCCTCACGCGGCCCGTCGAGCAACAACGGCACCACTTGGCTCGGATCGGCGGGCAGCTCCATGGCCGCGACGAAAACGCCCTCCTTGCTGGCGAAGTAGTGGTGCACCAGGGCCGGGTCGACCTTCGCCTCCCGGGCGATGCCGCGGATGGTGGCCTTGTCGAACCCCTTCGCCGCGAAGACCTCACGCGCCGCGGTGAGGATCTCGCCACGCGTGTCGACGAGGCCCGGCCGCCGCCCCGGACGCCGCTTCGGCGTCTCCCCGGCCGGCTTCCCCTCGTCCGCGCCCGGGACCGTGCCGGATCCCGCGCGCGCGTCACCCCCACCACCGGACGTCATCGCCTCACACACCTCTCGGGGAGGGCGCGAAGTGCAACCGGGCGAAGGCCAATGCCTCGGCCAGATCGTCGATGCGCTGCGTCCTGCCCGCCGCTTTACGCGTGTTGATCTCCAACACGATCAAACCACCGTATCCCGTGTCGGCGAGCCTCGACAGCATCTGCGCGCAGGGCTGCGACCCGCGTCCCGGCACCAGGTGCTCGTCCTTGTTGGACACCCCGTTGCCGTCGGCCAGGTGCAGATGGGCCAGCCGGTCCCCGAGCTTGCCCGCCATCTCCATCGCGTCGGAACCCGACACCGCCGTGTGTGACATGTCCAGCGTCACATGGGGGAAGTCGTAGTCGACGGGGTTCCAGTCCGGGGAGTACGGAACGACCTCGTTGCCCCGCGCCCGCAGAGGGAACATGTTCTCCACCGCGAACACCACGTCGGTCTCGTCGCGCATCCGGGCCAGCCCGGTCTCGAAGTCGCGCGCGTAGTCCCGCTGCCAGCGGAACGGGGGATGCACCACGACCGTCCGCGCCCCGAGGCGCTCGGCGGCGTCCTTGGCGCGTACGAGCTTCGCCCACGGATCCTTGCCCCACACACGCTGCGTGACCAGCAGGCACGGCGCGTGCACGGCCAGGATGGGCACCTGATAATGATCTTTCAACCGTTCGAGGACGTCGACGTCCTGACTCACCGGGTCGGCGCCGACCATGATCTCCACGCCGTCGTATCCCAGGCGGGCCGCCAGTTCGAACGCGTCCGGGGTGCGCTCCGGATAGACCGAAGCGGTCGAAAGCGCGATCTTGGCACTCGGCTTGACGCGCGGCACGCGAACGACGCCGGTCACCTGGGCGTCCCGCCCGCGACGTGCCTGTCCTCCCACTCGATGCACTCGTTCACGTAGTTCAGCCTAAGCGGCAGGAATGCCGCGTGGCGTATCCAACGCTCCCGGACCACTCCACGCGTCCTCACCGGCCGCCCGAACACCCCCATGACGTGGTCCTAAGGTGGTGCCCATGTCGCGGATCGTGAAAGGGGCGATCCCCAGCCCCAACATCTGGAACTCCCCCAAGGTCTACGAGGTGGAGAACCGCGCCGTCGACCCCGAGGGGCACGCCGACTCCGCGATCGCCGCCGTGCGCCCCTGGCACGGCGCCCACGTGCTGGACATCGGCTGCGGCACGGGCTATCACCTGCCCTTCTACGCGTCCACCGCGGCCAAGGTCACCGGCGTCGAGCCGCACGGCGATCTCGCGGCGGCAGCCGTACGGCGCTGCCGCGGCCTGGCCAATGTCGCGGTGCACGTGGCCGGCGCCCAGGCGGTGCCGCTGCCCGACGCCTCGGTGGACGTGGCTGTGGCGCGCTGGGCCTATTTCTTCGGTCCCGGCTGCGAGCCGGGCCTGAAGGAGCTGGCGCGGGTGATGCGGCGGGGCGGGGCGGCGTTCGTCGTCGACCTCGACGCCACGCGGGGAGCCTTCGGGCGGTGGTTTCAGCGCACTGTGCCGACCTATTCGGCGTCCGCCGTGGAGGCGTTCTGGGTCAAGCAGGGCTGGCGGCGGCGTGAGCTCGATCTGCGCATGAGCTTCACCGACCGGGCGGACCTGGAGGCGGTGCTGCGCATCGAGTTCACCCCAGAGGTGGCCCGCGAGGCGATCGCGGAGACCGCCGGTCTGTCGATCGACTATCCGAACGTATTGCGCTGGCGCGAGTTCTAGTTTCGGCCCGCACATCTGCTCGAATGTCCGCCGGGGGCGCTACCGTGCCCTCATGGCGAAGGCGGGGCAGAAGCCTGGATACCGCTGCGGCGAATGCGGATGGCGCACGACCAAATGGGTGGGGCGCTGCGGCGAGTGCCAGGCGTGGGGCACGGTCGAGGAGGAGGGCGTGCGGGCCGGGGCGGCCACAGTGCGCCCAGGCGGCGTCACCGCGCCCGCGGTGCCGATCGGCCAGGTCAAGGCCGAGATCGCCATCGCGCGCACAACAGGTGTGAGCGAGCTCGACCGGGTGCTCGGCGGCGGCCTGGTGCCGGGCGCGGCCGTGCTGCTCGCCGGCGAGCCCGGCATCGGCAAGTCGACCCTGCTGCTCGACGTCGCCGCCAAGCTCGCGCGGCGCGAGACGGTGCTCTACATCACGGGTGAGGAGTCCGCCGCCCAGGTCAGGCTGCGGGCCGACCGGATCGGTGCCCTGCAGGACCAGCTTTTCCTGGCCGCGGAGACCGACATCTCCGCCGTGCTCACCCACGTCGACAACGTGCAGCCGAAGCTGCTCGTGGTCGACTCGGTGCAGACGATCGGCTCGGCGCAGAGCACCGGCACACCCGGCGGCGTCACCCAGGTCCGCGAGGTGGCGGCCACGCTCATCAGGCTCGCCAAAGAGCGCGACATGTCCACCGTGCTCGTCGGCCACGTGACCAAGGACGGCTCCATCGCCGGCCCCCGCGTGCTTGAGCACCTCGTCGACGTGGTGCTCCAGTTCGAGGGCGACCGGCACTCCCGGCTGCGCATGGTGCGCGCGATCAAGAACCGTTTCGGCCCCACCGACGAGGTCGGCTGCTTCGATCTGCACGAGCAGGGCATCGAAGGCATCACCGACCCGAGCGGCCTGTTCGTCTCCCGCCGCACCGAGCCGGTGCCCGGCACCTGCGTCACCGTCACCGTCGAGGGCACCCGGCCCATCCCCGCCGAGGTGCAGGCCCTCGTCGCCCGCACCGAGGCCCAGCAGCCGCGGCGCAGCACCTCGGGGCTCGATCCGTTCCGCGTGACCATGGTGCTCGCGGTGCTGGAGCGCCGGCTCAACGCGCGGCTCGGCGGCTGCGACGTGTTCACCGCGACCGTCGGCGGCATCCGGCTCAGCGACACGGCGGTCGACCTCGCCACGATGCTGGCGGTCGCCAGCGCCGCCGGCGACAAGCCGCTGCCCTCCGGGCTGGTGGTGCTGGGCGAGGTCGGCCTGGCGGGCGAATTGCGCCCGGTCAAGGACGTGCGCCGCAGGCTCATGGAGGCCGCGAGGCTCGGCTTCACCAGGGCTCTTGTGCCGACCGGATCCCTCGCGACCGGCAACTCCGGGCGGCAGGGCCAGCGATCACTTGTGCCCGTTTCCGGCGCCGCAGCGAACCTCGCGCCCGGTTTTGACGTCGTAGAAGCTGAGAACGTGTGGGACGCACTCACACACGTCACATAGATCACATGAACAATGCTCATTTTCCCCGCCGCCGGGTAAGGCGGCAGGTCGTTAAAATGGACATGATAAGAGACCAACGGGGGTCATGTGGCTACGACCGGTGGTGATGGATTCACGAGGGCACCGCGTTTAAGCACCGGGTTGGTCGGGGAAAGGCCGCCGTACACCCATGTTCCCTCACCACAACCAACCGATCCAGCCGCACCCGACCTGGCCTCGATCGGCCTCCCGCCGACAAGGACCACCTAGGAGGGGGAAATGCTCGGTGAGTCTTCTTCATCCCCAGCAGGCCACACATGATCGCTGACAAGGGGGCCGACGAGCGGCGCCGGGCCACTCTCGCCGCCCTCGCACCGGGCACCGCCCTGCGGGACGGGCTGGAGCGCATCCTGCGCGGTCACACCGGCGGCCTCGTCGTGCTCGGCTACAACGCCGTCGTCGAAGAGCTGTGCAGCGGCGGCTTCGAGCTCGACGTCGCCTTCTCCGCCACCAGGCTGCGCGAGCTCGCCAAGATGGACGGCGCCATCGTGCTGCGCGGCGACGACCACAGCATCGTCCGCGCCGCGGTCCACCTTGTGCCCGACCCCTCCATTCCCACGGACGAGGCCGGCACCCGCCACCGCACCGCCCAGCGCGTCGCCAAGCAGACCGGCATGCCGGTCATCTCGATCAGCAAGTCGATGCGCATCATCGCGCTCTATCTCGACGGCATCCGCTATGTGCTCGACGAGTCGTCGGTGATCCTCTCCAAGGCCAACCAGGCCCTCGCCACCCTCGAGCGCTACAAGCTCCGCCTCGACGAGGTCTCCGGCGCCCTGTCGGCCCTGGAGATCGAGGACCTTGTCACGGTGCGCGACGTCTCGGTGGTGGCCCAGCGCCTGGAGATGGTGCGGCGCATCGCCGACGAGATCGAGGGCTACGTCGTCGAGCTCGGCACGGACGGCCGCCTGCTCTCCCTCCAGCTCGACGAGCTCGTCGCCGGCGTCGACTCCGAACGCGAACTCGTCGTCCGCGACTATCTGCCGACCTCCACCAGCCGCCGCGCCCGCAAACTGTCGGAGGCCATGGACGACCTCTACCACCTCGACGCCTCCGAGCTGCTGGACCTCCCCGCCGTCGCCCAGGTGCTCGGCCACACCGGCCCCGCCGCCCTGGACGCGCCCGTGAGCCCGCGAGGCTTCCGCCTGCTGGCCAAGGTGCCGCGACTGCCGTCCACGGTGGTCGACCGCCTCGTGGAACACTTCGGCGGCCTGCAGAAGCTGCTGGCGGCCGGGGTCGACGACCTCCAGGCCGTCGGGGGCGTCGGCGAGTCGCGGGCGCGCAGCGTGCGCGAGGGGTTGTCCAGGCTTGCCGAGTCGTCCATCCTCGAACGCTACGTCTGACCCGATCCGCCGGCTTATGGGGCTACGGCACCGCCCGCCCTGGCCCGGGCCCGCGTCGGCGTGGGCTCGGCTGTGTCGCGGAGCGCCGGGCTCAGCGCAGGTGGAAGACCGCCTTCGGCGCCGTCAGCTTGCCCGCGCGCACACCCACCACATAGGTGCCGGGACGGGCCGCTGTGCGATCGCCCACACAGTCGCGGCCGGATCGGCGGCGGTCCCACTCGATCATGCGAACGTAGGGGATGCCGCGCTCAAGGCGCTGGATGTCCAGGCCGTCGCCGCTGATGCAGTCGGCCGACGACCACACGCGGTCCTCGCCGGAGGTGATGCGGATCTCGACCGCCCGCGGCCCCACGTCGGTCGTGCACATGACCTTGCCCGTGTTGACCAGGGTGAGCATGAATCCCGGTCTGCTGTCGCCGGTGTAGACCTCGGTGCGTCCCTCCAGGTTGAGCACCAGGTCACGCTCCGCACAGGGCTCTCCCGGGCGTTTGGGACGAGGTGCGGCCTTGGTGGCCTTGGGCGACTGCGACCGGGTCTGGGAGGCGCCCAGTGACGGGGACGGGGTCGGGGTGAGCGACGGCAGGTTGGCCAGCACGGGCTCGGAGGCGGGGGTGCTCAGGGGGGCGGCGGACCGCTGAGGGCCGCTCGCGCTCCGCGAGCACGCCCACGCCACGACGGCCACGACGACGAGCAGCGCGACCAGCACCAGCATGCGCCGCCGCCAGTAGATGTCCGGCCCACCGAGGCCATCACTACGAAACGTGTCCGGGTCCATACGCACAGTATGGAGAGTCCTTGCCCCCCACAGGCGGCGACCCGCCGTACGCCGGGGAGCGCTGCACCGAAGACCGCGCATATCAGCGCGTTCGTCATGTCCACTCCGCTCTTGGCGGGATATATCCCCCGCCTGACCTGCCCTTTCGTACGGCACGAGCCCCCTTGGCGGGGGTTGGCGGCCCCGGCCCGCACCACCCCCACAGCCCGGCCATGCCGTACGGCAGAGGCCCTCTCGGCGGGGCGAACGAAGCGCGCCCTGTGACCCGGACTGCGGCGCTCTCCCGGGAATCCGGCCCGCCGGGCTTCGCCGTACCGCGCCCGGGCAGGCGGTCAGACCCGGGCCGGCGGGGTGGCGGGCTCGGGTGACGGCGGAGCCTCTTGCCCATCGCTCCCGACAATCTTGAGATTTCGGTGTTTTACGGCCTTTAGTGGCGTTTTAGGGTAATTGTTCCCTCAACAGGATGCGTGGGATCAGAAAAATGGCCCTGGTCAAAGTGACGACCGCCTTGCTCGCTACCGGCATATCCACGGAATCACCCGACTAAGGTCGGACAGGTGTACGAGCCGAACCGTCTCCGCGAGCCCATCCTCGACTGGTACTCCGAGAACGCCCGCGACCTCCCCTGGCGTCGCACCGACGCGACCCCCTGGGGCGTCCTCGTCAGCGAGATCATGCTCCAGCAGACCCCGGTGGCCCGGGTGCTCCCGATCTGGACCATGTGGATGGTCCGCTGGCCCACCCCCGCCGACCTCGCCGCCGAGTCCTCCGGGGAGGCCGTGCGCCATTGGGGCCGCCTCGGCTACCCGCGCCGCGCCCTGCGCCTTCACGGCTGCGCCCAGGCGATCGTGGCCGACCACGGCGGCGAGGTGCCGAGCGACTACACGACCCTGCGTTCGCTGCCGGGCATCGGCGACTACACGGCGGCGGCCGTCGCGAGTTTCGCGTACGGCAAGAGCCACGCCGTGCTCGACACCAACGTTCGCCGCGTGCTGGCGCGTGCCGTGAGCGCGGAGGAGTTTCCGCCGAACGCCACCACGTCGGCCGAACGGCGGATCGCCGAGGCGTTGATCCCACCAGTGGGGGCGGCCCGGTGGGCGGTGGCGGTCATGGAACTCGGCGCCCTGGTGTGCACGGCCCGCGCCCCCCGGTGCGCCGACTGCCCGATCAAGGCCCGCTGCGCCTGGCACCTGGCCGGAAAACCGGCCTACGACGGCCCGGCACGCAAGGGCCAGACCTATGAGGGCACCGATCGCCAGTGCCGCGGCCGCCTGCTCGCCGTGCTCCGGCAGGCCCATGGCGCAGTGCCCAAGGCGGCCCTGGACGTAGTCTGGCACGATTCTGTCCAACGCGAACGAGCCCTGGACGGCCTCATCTCCGACGGTCTCGCCGAGGCCCTGGATGGTGATTCCTACCGGCTGCCCGTTTGACCCTGCCCGTGCGATCCCGCCGTTCGCCCTCGGTCCTTGGCCGCCTTCCCCTGGCCAAGGACCCCTGTCCGCCGGGGGGGTAGGAGCCTCCCTCGGACCGTTTCTTCGGATTTCCCGGAACACGTACGGCCGCTTCAGACGCGTCTCTCAGGCCGGAAGCCGGCGCCCCTACCAATCGTCCCGGTTTAGGGCTGTTAATGGACCCTGGGCCCATCTGTGGGCGCTGACCCGCACTTCGCGCCTGACGGCGGCACGAGAAGAGGGGGGCCGGGCAGCTCGGGTGCCTCGTGGTGACGCCCGATCGGGCGGCGAGCACCGGGTGCGGCGCGGACCCGGTCCGGGCATCCCCCGGGGCGAGGCCGGAAAACAGGGTGACGCCGCCCCGAAAAACAGCGGTCCTTGGCCGCGTGTGGCGCGGGCCAAGGACCGATCGGGTGCCGCTCGGTGACGCCGGTCAGGCGGCGAGCTGAAGGCCGAGGGCGGTGAGGTTGGTGCGGGCCCAGTCGAGTTCGTCGGCCAGCATGGAGACGAGCGCGCCGGGGCCCTTGGTGCGCAGGGGGACGGCCAGGTCGTGGGTCTCGACCTCGATGTGGGCGTTGCCGTACACCGCGCCGGAGAGCATGGCGGTGAGGGTGTCCTCCAGGACCGAGCGGGTGCTCGGGAGCTCCTGGCAGGCCTCGCCCTGGTGGTTGTGCACGTGGCCGAGCTTGACGACCGTGGCGCCGGCCTCGGCCAGGCCGCGGAGGGCCTCGCCTGGTTCCTCGCCTCCGCCGGCGAGGTGGCAGGCGTCGAGGCTGACGCCGAGGTGCTCGGAGTCGATGCCGCAGACACGCTCAAGGGCCTGCTCGGTGGTCTCCAGGACGCAGCCGGGCCACGGCTCGAAGCCGACGCGGATCGTCTTGCCGGTGACGCTGTAGAGGCCGCGGAGCTCTCGGGCGAGGCGCTCCAGGCGGCGGGCGGCGATGCTGTGAAGGTCGGCCGGCCAGTCGCGGCGCCAGCCGATGGGGATGGTGGAGATGCTGCCGAACCGCACGTCGGAGGGCAGCAGGAACGCGAGGATCTTGGCGAGCGCCATCGTGTAGCGGTAACGCTCGGGCTTGGCCCAGTCGGGGCCGGGGTTGTCGTGGTTGCGACCGCCGGTGCCGTTGAGGCTCACGACTTCGAGCCCGCGCTCCTCAAGGGAGCGGCGCAGCCGTACGAGCTCGATGCGATCGGCGACCAGGTGATCGGCGACGCTGGGGGCCAACCAGAGACCTATGCCCATGCGCTCGACGCCGAGGCGCTTGCGCACCGGGACGGCGTAGCGGGTGAGGTGCGCGATAAGGTTCTCGAGGTCCTCAGCGGGGTGCACTCCAGCGTTGTAGGCCAGGTGTACGAGCGTGCCGCCCTCATGACGCAGCCGCATTTTGTGCCTCCCACAGGCTTGCAAACCGATGAAGGGTGCCGTCTTCAACCCATGTCCGAAACCACCGCCCACAGCGGCCCGCCCATGGGCAGGGATCCCCTCCCTACCGGGAACTCGGCCCCCCGGGCACGCCACACGTAGCCTGCCCGATCGGTCTGGGTCGCCACATCCGCCCGTCAGCGGAGTCCTACTACACCGCAGGGGGGATGCGGCCTAGTCCGCATGTGGGCGGCGCTCACAGACGCGCCCAGCAGGAAAACCTGGCCGAATTCGCTCTACACAGTGTAGTACTACTTGTGGTGGTGCGACAGCTTTCGGGCACAGAATAGCGAAGACCCCGCGTGAGAAGTCTCACGCGGGGTCTGCCGCTATTTGCCGCTCTGACCTGGCCAAACGGGTCGTTGCCCGGGTCTTGCTCGATCAGTGCGAGCGGTGTTCCAGCGAAGTTCTGGGACGGTGCTGGATCACTTCTGGATCGGTTCGACGATCGCCGCCGCCGAGTCGGGAACCCTCGGGGAGGGGGACGTCTCGCCGTGGAAGGTGAACGTCGCGGCGTCGCCCTCGCCCTCGACCGCGACCTTGACGGTCTGGCCGGGACGGAGCTCGCCGTACAGGATCTTCTCCGACAACATGTCTTCCAGCTCGCGCTGGATAGTACGCCGCAGGGGACGTGCTCCCATCACCGGGTCGTAGCCCCGGTCGGCCAGCAGCTGCTTGGCCTCGGACGTCAGCTCCAGGCCCATGTCGCGGTCCTTCAGACGCTCGGCCACCTGGGCGAGCATCAGGTCCACGATCTGGATGATCTCCTTGGGCGTGAGCTGGTGGAAGACCACGATGTCGTCGACACGGTTGAGGAACTCGGGCCGGAAGTGCTGCTTGAGCTCTTCTTGCACCTTGGACTTCATCCGGTCGTAGTTGGACTCGGCGTCGTTGGACTTCGCGAACCCGACCCCGATCCCCTTGGAGATGTCCCGGGTGCCGAGGTTGGTCGTCATGATGATGACGGTGTTCTTGAAGTCGACCACCCGCCCCTGGGCGTCGGTCAGGCGACCGTCCTCCAGGATCTGCAGCAGCGAGTTGAAGATGTCCGGGTGCGCCTTCTCGATCTCGTCGAACAGCACCACCGAGAACGGCTTGCGCCGCACCTTCTCCGTGAGCTGACCGCCCTCCTCGTAACCGACATAGCCGGGCGGGGAGCCGAACAGCCGCGAAACCGTGTGCTTCTCCATGAACTCCGACATGTCCAGCATGATCAGCGCGTTCTCATCGCCGAACAGGAACTCAGCCAGAGCCTTGGACAGCTCGGTCTTGCCGACACCGGACGGACCGGCGAAGATGAACGACCCACCCGGACGGCGCGGGTCCTTCAGACCGGCACGGGTGCGCCGGATGGAGCGCGAAAGGCCCTTGATCGCGTCGTCCTGGCCGATGATGCGCTTGTGGAGCTCGTCCTCCATGCGCAGCAGCCGCTGGGACTCCTCCTCGGTGAGCTTGAAGACCGGAATGCCGGTCGCGGTCGCGAGCACCTCGGCGATGAGCTCCTCGGTGACCTCGGCCACGACGTCCATGTCGCCGGCCTTCCACTCCTTCTCACGCCGCTCGCGCTTGAGCATGAGCTGCTTTTCCTGGTCGCGGAGGGCGGCGGCCTTCTCGAAGTCCTGCGCGTCGATCGCGGACTCCTTCTCCCTGCGCACCACGGCGATCTTCTCGTCGTATTCACGCAGGTCCGGCGGGGCCGTCATGCGGCGGATGCGCATGCGCGAGCCGGCCTCGTCGATCAGGTCGATCGCCTTGTCGGGCAGGAAGCGGTCGCTGATGTAGCGATCGGCGAGCTGGGCGGCGGCGACCAGGGCACCGTCGGTGATGGACACCCGGTGGTGCGCCTCATAGCGGTCGCGCAGACCCTTCAGGATCTCGATCGTGTGCGACAGCGACGGCTCGGCCACCTGGATCGGCTGGAACCGCCGCTCAAGGGCGGCGTCCTTCTCCAGGTGCTTGCGGTATTCGTCGAGCGTGGTGGCGCCGATGGTCTGGAGCTCGCCGCGCGCCAGCATCGGCTTGAGAATGCTGGCCGCGTCGATCGCGCCCTCGGCGGCGCCCGCGCCCACGAGGGTGTGCAACTCGTCGATGAACAGGATGATGTCGCCGCGGGTGCGGATCTCCTTGAGCACCTTCTTCAGGCGCTCCTCGAAGTCACCGCGGTAACGGGAACCGGCGACCAGAGCACCCAGGTCGAGCGTGTAAAGCTGCTTGTCCTTCAGTGTCTCGGGCACCTCGCCCTTGACGATCTTCTGGGACAGGCCCTCGACCACGGCGGTCTTGCCGACGCCTGGCTCGCCCACCAGCACCGGGTTGTTCTTGGTGCGGCGCGAGAGGACCTGCATGACCCGCTCGATCTCTTTCTCACGGCCGATGACCGGGTCGAGCTTGCCCTCGCGGGCGGCCTGGGTCAGGTTGCGGCCGAACTGGTCCAGCACCAGGGAGGTGGAGGGAGCCGACTCCTGCGGTCCGCCGGAGGCGGCTGGCTCCTTGCCCTGATAGCCGTGGAGCAGCTGGATGACCTGCTGGCGCACCCGGTTGAGGTCGGCGCCCAGCTTGACGAGCACCTGGGCGGCGACGCCCTCGCCCTCGCGGATCAGGCCCAGCAGGATGTGCTCGGTGCCGATGTAGTTGTGGCCTAGCTGCAGGGCTTCGCGGAGCGACAGCTCAAGGACCTTCTTGGCCCTCGGGGTGAACGGAATGTGCCCCGACGGCGCAGACTGGCCCTGGCCGATGATCTCCTCGACCTGCTGGCGCACACCTTCAAGACTGATCGTCAGGCTCTCGAGTGCCTTGGCGGCGACTCCCTCACCCTCGTGGATCAAACCGAGAAGGATGTGCTCAGTGCCGATGTAGTTGTGGTTGAGCATCCGGGCCTCTTCCTGGGCCAGGACGACAACCCGACGCGCACGGTCGGTGAACCTCTCGAACATCTCGTCGCTCCTCACAGAGCGGTCAGTCGGACCCGGAGGAGTCCGGCCCCATCATTCCGCATGCCAGCCCCGTCTCGATGACCGCTCTATCAAGGAAGACGTTCCCCGAGAGCAGGGCGTTCACCCTCCATCCAACTACTAGTCGGGGGTCGGGTGTTCCCGCTACGCCGCAAGCGAACGAGGTTTCAAGAGCACGAAAACGCGATCATGCGCTTATGGCAACCGCCGGGGTCCTAGGCGGTCGTCATAAGCGCATGGTTCGGCAAAAAGCCTATGCACTGAACCCGAGGGCGAAGCCGGACCTGCCGCGCCCCGAAGGTAAGACCCTAGTGCGCGGCCTCGTACTTCTCGACGACGGAGGAGGCGATTCGACCGCGCTCGCTGACGGGAAGGCCGTTCTGCTTCGCCCAGAGCCTGATCTCTGCGCTCTTGTCGCGGGTGAGGGCCCGCTGTCCGCCGCGGCGGCGGCGCGTGACGGTCGTGCTCGCCCGACGCGCGCTCTGCACGAAAGGCGTGAGCGCCTCGCGCAACTTCTTGGCGTTTCCGTTGCTCAGGTCAATCTCATAGGACGATCCGTCAAGCGCGAAGGTGACGGTCTCATTGGCCTCGCCACCATCGAGGTCGTCGATGAGAATCTCCTGGATCTGCTTGGCCATGCACGCAATCCTTTCGCGGGGCATTGTTTCATTGGCGAGCCAAACATATACCGGAAAAGCCGCTCACACAATTCACGACCCGAAGGATTCGAGTGACCGTCTGGGCTCAGGCCCGCTTGTCGCCCCCATCGCCCCGGTTTGGGCGACGACCGCCGGCCCAGGATCGGTGTGGCTTCAGCAACCTTAGATGAAGGCGCACGCGACGGACCGCAGGGGTATGAAGGGTTCCAATAGTTCCGGCATTCGTCCTCGCTCAGCGCCGGGAGACTGTTTCGGGGCCATGGTCTTTTTTCACAAGCGCGCGGGCGCCGCAGGGAGGAGGACGAGGACAGGGGGCAGATGCCCCACAGACGACGATAGCGCGACTGAGCACCCCTCACAGGGCAGGGCTAGCCATCTGCGCACCTCGGGGCGGGTAACAGCTTAATGGCTGTCTCTCCAGACCCCTTACCGGATGCGCTACGGGATGTGCTGCCTAAATCTTGCAATAGGCCCCCACGGTCAAGCGGCCTGTGATCACTTCACCGGAAAGGCCCACCTCAGACTGGTCGCGTGACCAGCGGCAGCGGTCTTGAGCGCGACATGTGCTCCTCAACCTGGCACGACGCAGGGAGGAGAATGAAGAGGTCGGGAATCGTTCACCCGTTAAAGGTGATACCGAAGACTCGGGCGACGTTGCGCTAGGTGCACACTAGCCACTTTGAGGACACCTGTGTGCTCACCGGAACAAGAACAACTTCACCCGCTGATCGTGCTCCAGTTCAACTTGACAACAGCCCCCGAGGTACGGCGGAAGCACACTAAACCGGCGCCTGGACGAAGAGCCGGAGCTCGAGCGAAACAGCGCTTGCTTGAAGGGACCGGAGTCCAGGTCACAGGGGAAGGAAACGGTGCCCGGCGGCGGGCACGAAACCAGCGGAGGTGGCCGAAACCACATCACCGGGCCGAGCTACACCAGCGAACTGTCACCATTCCTACCACTTTTCCCCTCACGGAGGGGTTTGCCAGGTAAAGCTGATCAACCTCTATGGTTAGTGATCTTTCATGCCCGGCGCAGACCACGCCGCGGCTCTGGAGAGTCCCCTCGGGAACCCCTGCCCAACACCTTAGGGCCTATAGAACTGTCACACCTACCTATAGATAAGGAGAAAAGGGACAGGAGTCCTCGGTCCCTCCCCTTCGCCGGCACTCGTTCCACGCCTTGATCGGCCCTAGGTTCCACACGACGACGTGGATCCGCGCCGACTCCCTGCATGACTTTGACGCGAGCCCTTGGCCATTTCGTTCCACCACCCGACCGGCCGGCATGCGGGCGGCGCCGTACAAACCATGACCGTGCTGGGAGAACCGGCATCGTCTCCGGCGGACCCGCCTCAGGCACGGCAGCCGGTTCGAAAGCGCACCGCCGGACCCGGCCGGGTTCGACCGCGCGCCGGTTGAACTAGGGGACCTTCACCACGACCGTCTGCGCGACCTTGTCGTGCAGGCACTGCTGGAGCGGCCTGTCCCAGAACTGCCACAGCACATTGACCAGCGCGAACAGGCTGAAAAGGAGAGTGCCGAGGGGAAAGCCACCCACGGCGACCATCGTCAGCAGGCTCCCGCCCCACAGCACACCGGCCCGCCGCAACACGACCTCGACCGGAAGCCCGCCCGGCGCGAGACTGCCGCCCACCATGACCACGCGGGTGCGCATCGCCATCTTGCCGAGGGTCTGCCCGCCCTTTTGGAGCATGAGGAACTCGTAGCCGAAGTAGACGAGGGTGGTGAACAGGGCGATCAGAATGCTCGCGAGCGTGCCGCCGCTCGCCGGGTCGATGGTCTGCGTCTCCATGTTCCACCGCTCGCCCCTGACGAGAAGACCATTGATGATCAGGGTGAAGGCGCCGACCAGTAAGGCGAGCGGGATGACGTCGATGAACCGCGCCAGCAACCGCTGCCACCACTCGGCCGGTGGAGCCGGCGCACCCGGGGGCACGGGGCCGCCATATGGCATCTGACCATAGGGGTGCTGGGCATAGGCGGACTGGCCGTAGGCGGGCTGACCGTGCTGGCCATAGGGAGCCTGGCCATATCCGGCTTGGCCGTACTGGGCTTGGGCGTACTGGGCTTGGCCGTACGGAGCTTGAGCGTAGGGCGTTTGAGCATAGGGAGCCTGGCCGTGCGGCGACTGACCGTAAGGCGGCGCCGCCTGCTGATAGGAGACCGGCTGCGCACCCGGTGGAGGCGGATAACCGGGCTGACCGCCATATCCCTGCCCGCCGTAACCCTGCGCACCGTAGTCCGGCCCGCCGGGGTTTTGCCGGCCGTAGCCCGGCTGACCCTGGCTTTGCTGACCGTAGCCCTGCTGCCCGAAGCCGGGTGCCGGATATCCGGGGTGTTGCCCATAGGCGGGCTGCGGCCCGGTGGGAGGTTGCGTGCCCTGGCCATGCCCACCCTGAACCTGCGGCGCATAAGCCGCCTGGCCATATGCGGCCGGCTGCCCGTGTCCGGGAGCGCCCCCTTGGGCCCCGGGCTGACCATAACCCGGCTGCCCATAACCCTGGTGACCGTAAACCCCCTGGCCGTGTCCACCGGCGCCGGGCACACCGTGGTCCTGAGGGTGACCCCCTTGCGGAGCGTAAGCAGCGTGGCCGGGTGCCGGCTGACCGGGACCTGTGCCTGGGCCGGATTGCCCGGCGACGGCCTGCCCATAACCCTGGGGGCCATATCCGCGCGGGTCAGTGCCCTGTGGCCCGGACGCCTCCTGACCGTAGCCGGCCTGACCACCGGCGTGCTCGCCTGTGGCACCCGCCGAGCGCCGGTAGGCGGTCGTGACCGACGCCTGATCGTCGCCGTGCGGCACGCCGCCGCCTTGACCTGAGGATGTGTGACCCGAGGATGCCTGGCCCGCGGTCGCCGGACCGGGAGCCGCCTGACCTGAGGACGCCGAACCGCCTTGGGACGCCGAACCCGGCGCCGGCATGCCGGGAGCCGCCTGACCCGGGGACGCCGGCCCTGAAGCCACCTGGCCTGCGGACTGCTGCGAGGGCGCGCCGCCGGGGTGGGTGAAGGGGCCGGTGCCCGTGTCCAGGCGGTGGCCGATGATCGTGACATCCGGGTCGGAGTCAACTGGACTCCACCCCGTGTTCTGCTGTCCGTATTCCGACTGCTCCGCGGAGAAACCGTTGCGGGGGGAGTCGTCCTGCGGACGGGGTGGCTGTTCGGTGCTCACCGTGTCACCTCACTTCGGCTGCGCAAGCGGTGGACGCGCGGGCGCGCGCCCCGCGCTGCGCACAAGGTATCGGCATAGCCCACGTCAGTTCTCCTTCCCCGGGGCCGCCGCACTAGTCGGCTGCGGGGAGGTGCAGCAACATCCTCGTGTTTCCGAGTGTGTTGGGCTTGACGTGTTCCAAGTCGAGGAATTCGGCGACCCCTTCGTCGTAGGACGCGAGGAGTTCGGCATAGACCTCGGGTGAGACTGGTGTGCCCTGAATCGGGTGGAATCCATGGCGCGCGAAGAAGTCCACCTCGAAGGTGAGGCAGAAAACCCGCCGCAGTCCGAGGTCGCGTGCCGTCGCGACCAGCGCGGCGACGATGCCGTGGCCGATGCCGAGTCCGCGGCAGGCGGTGTCGACGGCGACGGTGCGGATCTCGGCGAGGTCCTCCCAGAGCACGTGCAGGGCTCCGCAGCCCACGACCTCGCCGTCGAGTTCGGCGACCCAGAACTCCTGGATGTCTTCGTACAGCGTGACGGTGGCCTTTTCCAGCAGGCGCGGGCCCGCGCCCGCGTATGTGTCGACCAGGCGGCGTATGGCGCGGACGTCAGGAGTGCGGGCACGGCGTACGACGACCTCGGCCCGCCCGGGGGCGGTCCGGGCGGCTGTGTCGGCTGCGGGTGTGGGGGGCTCGGCGACCTGCTCCATGACCGATCAGCGTACGTCCTCATGTTGCGAAATTTCGGTCGGCCTATATTCGGCGACCCAACGTGATGATATGACAACGAGCGTTACGGGAGTTACATCGTGGTCACTCAACGTGTGGGGCCCAAAAGCCACATAGGTTGGCCACCGAACACGGGCGGTGACCTACCTCACAAGCCAAGAGAGGTCGACAAAGCCAGCCTAACCCAATCAACGATCATGAACACCCGTAATCCACCTGTGATCGCCTGGTTGTGAAACCTCAACAGAGTTCGCAGTTCTGGTTGAGCACGAACCACTCGGTGCACTATCGTCCACCGACGTTATGAGCCGTGTTCGGAAGGCGCGGCGAGCATCCGATCCCCCTCCCAGGGGACACCGGGATCCACATGCGGCGGCCCCACGGCCCCTCGGGTGAATCCGGGCCCACTTCACGGGCCCTTTTCACCTCAAAAGGGCCCGCATCGACCGGTCGACCCATGCCGCGCATCCCGGCGGATGACGCGCGAGAGGAGCTGGTCGGTGATCCGGAGGCGTTTCCTTCGCGGCGGGCAGGCGGGAAGGCGCACGGGCGGGCAGGGCCGGCCCCGCGCGGTGTTCAGGCTCGGCGTCGCCGGCCTCACCCTGACCACCCTGGTCGTCGGCGCGCCCCTCGGGCCCGCGACCGCCGCCCCCGAGCCGTCCCTCAAGGAGCTCACCGAAAAGGTGGAGAAGCTCCACGAGGAGATCGAGACGCTCACCGAGCAATACAACGGCGAGCGGGTGCGCCTCAAAGAGGCTCAGCGCACCTCTGCGGCCGCGAACAAGACGTTGTCGACCAGTGAGGCCGAGCTGGAGGAGGGGCGCCGCAAGGCGGTCCTGCTGGCTCAGAGCGCCTATATGACGGGCGGCCTGAGCATGACCGTGGCGCTCACCGCCACGGGCGACCCCGACGTCTTCCTCGACAGCGCCGCCACGGTCTACGCGCTGGAGCAGCGGCAGGGCGAGGAGGTCAACCAGGTCGCCCGCGCGATGGAGGCCGCGGAGAAGGCCAGGGAGACCGCGACGGCCCGCACGAGCGAGGTCAAGAGGCTGGTCACGGAGATCACCGACAAGCGCAGCAAGATCATCTCCTTGGTGGCGAAGGTCGAGAGCAACCTGTTCCGCCGCGTCATGGACCAGGCCACCGCCGGCGGCCGAGCCGTGCGCGTGAGCGTGCCCGTCATCGGAAAGGGCAAAGCCGCCACCGCGGCCCGCTGGGCCCTCACCCAGCAGCTCAAGCCTTACGTCTGGGGCGCCGAGGGCGAAAACAGCTACGACTGCTCGGGGCTGGTCATGTGGGCCTACGCCAAGGTGGGCATCAAACTCCCGCACTACACAGGTGCCCAGTGGGGCGCCGGCAAACGCATCCCCAAGGAAGACCTCCGCCCCGGCGACCTGGTCTTCTTCTACAACGACCTGCACCACGTGGGCATCTACATCGGCAGCGGCCTAATGGTCCACGCCCCCCGCACCGGCGACGTCGTCCGCGTAGCCGCCATAGCCAAACGCCCCTTCGCCGGCGCCATCCGCATAGCCGACTAACCCCTCCCCGACCTCCCGGCACGCCCCACCCCAGCCCTCTGGGTGCCCCCGGACCGACTTCCCTGGGCGCCCACGGACCGCCCCAGGGTGCCCGGGACACGTAACCAGGGCCCCGAAGGCCGCGGCCAAGGCCCGGAAGCCCGGGCCGGGGGCCGGGGCCAGGAGACAGACCCACACGCCCCGAAGCGGCCACGCGGAGTACGGCGAAGCCGACCCAAACGACCGCAGGGCGGCGTGCGCGCATGCCGGCCATACGGAGTACGGCGGTGCCGGGCGGCACCCGGAACCCGCCTGCCCGCAGCACCCGGCGGAGGACGTCAAGTCGTGCTTGACAGACACCGCATGCTGGGGCCGGTGACCAGGCCCGAAGCCAGTGGCCGGAGGCCCAGGGAGCCGGCCTGAGACCGAAGGCCAGCGACCAGGGCCCGGGACCGATGATCGAGAGCCGAGGACCGAGGACCGAGGGTTGGACGCCGGGCGGCTCGTAAGGCCAGAGGCCCTGTGATCAGGCCCGAAACCGAAGCCCGGAGGCCGCAAGGCCAGAGGCCGCAAGGCCAGAGGCCGAGAGCGAGTAGCCGGGAACCAGGGCCTGAAAGTCGGAGGCCGGGGGCCGCTGGCCAGAGCCGAAAACTGCACCCTGTGCCCCAGAGGGCTAAGGGACGAGGGCTGGGGACTTGGGGCCGGGGCCCGGAAGCCGGGGCCGGGGCCGAGAACCGGCGCTCAGAGGGCCAAGGAGCGAGAGGTCAAGGGCTGGGGACCCGGAAACTGAGACCCGGGGGGCCGGGCCCGGAAACGGGGCCCGGAAGCTGGGAGCCAACGTCCGGAAGCCGGGGGCCGGGGGCCAAAGTCCGGGAATCGGAAGAGACCGGAGAGGCGCGTAGCCTGGGTTCCCATCGCGGGGAGGCTGTTCGCCCACGCCTATCGCTCTTCGTGCAGTTCAGGATGGTTGGGAACGGTCCATAAAAGTAGCCGACAGGTTAGATCAGCCTGCGCCGGGCGGCCCAGGCTACGGCTTCGATGGCGGTGGCCACGCCGATGCGGTCGCAGATGCCGCGGAGCCGGCGGCGGACGGTGCGGCCGCTGATGTCGAGTCTGCGTCCGACCCGGTCGACGGTGATGCCTCTGGCGAGCTCGGCCAGGATGACCAGGTCGTCATCTGTCAGACCGAGGCCATGAGCCTCCAAGGAGCCGATAGGTCGGCGGGAAACCACATCGGGATATGCCATCGGAAGCCCTCCCCTCAACTCGGAACTCGGCGACGCGGCACGTGAACCTATCTTGGTGGCCCGCCAGGAACGGTAAACGCCTTCTTGAAAGGTCGTCAAGTTCAGACGGGTACATGCGGCGGGCTCGCCATTGACATAGTCATCGCTATGTGAAGTACTCATAATATGTCTAGACCAATTCCGCCAAATCGGACCGAGGCGAAGGCCGGAACTCGAGAACTCCTCCTCGCTTCCGCCGCCGAAGTCTTCGCCGAGCGGGGTTACGCGAGCGCCTCCATGGAAGAGATCGCCGCCCGAGCGGGATACACCATCGGCGCCCTCTACGCACATTTCTCAGGAAAACATGAGCTATTCCGTGCAGTGTTACGTTCCTCACTGGGGTTGGGTACGTCGTCCTTCACCCAGCGTGTCGCTCACCCGCTGACCAACCTAGAAGCTCCGCTGAGCAACCTAGAAGAAATGGCTGGTCCGGAAGTGCCGACAGCGCCACCGTCCGCACTATTAAGGCGGTATTTCCACGACGATACAGACGCCCACAGCAGGTGGATTGACCTTGAAATCGAGTTTGTTCGGTTTGCCGAAGCGGACGAGGAGCTATCGAAGGGGCTGCGCGCCCGCCGCCGGGATCCCCGTACGGCTGTCGCACGCCTGCTTGCCGGGCGACCGGTCATGCCGGCTCCCGCCGTACCAGACCGCCGTGCCGGGCACCGCCGGGACCACCCTGCCGCGGCCACTGCGATCGTCGCGCTCTTCGACGGCCTCGCGCTGCAGCGGCGGGTGGACCGGGACGCGGTGCCTTCGTCGCTGTTCGCGGACGCCGTGCGATGGTTGACCGCCGGGTTGCATGACAACTAGCAGTCGATTATCAGTTCCTCATTTCCCGCGAATCATGTCAAGTCATCCGAACCCCGTCCGAACCATTGAGATACCGACCGGCAACATCCGCATGCACTCCCCCGGACATGACAAACCGCCGGCGGCCCGAAGGCCACCGGCGGTGTGTAGAGCCCGGATTCAGCCCGTCGGCTTGACGAGAGGGAACAGGATGGTCTCGCGGATGTTACGCCCTGTGAAGGCCATGATCATTCGGTCGATCCCCGCGCCCATGCCGCCCGTGGGCGGCATCGCGTATTCGAGCGCCTGCAGGAAGTCCTCGTCGAGCTGCATGGCCTCGTGGTCGCCGCCCGCCGCCAGGATGGACTGCTCGGTGAGCCGGCGCCGCTGCTCGATCGGGTCGACGAGCTCGGAGTAGGCCGTGCCCAGCTCGGTGCCGAACCCGATGAGGTCCCACTTTTCGGTCAGGAGCGGGTTGTCGCGGTGCTGGCGGGTCAGCGGCGACGTCTCCAGCGGATAGTCCATGACGAAGGTCGGCTGGACCAGCGTGTCCTCGACCAGGGCCTCGAAGATCTCCTGAACCAGCTTGCCCTGTCCCCACTTGGGGTCCCAGTGGATCTCGCGGGCGTCGGCCAGCTTGCGCACGACCTCCAGCGGGGTGTCGGTGGTGATCTCCTCGCCGAGCGCCTCGGACACCGAGCCGTAAAGCGTGATGCGCGGCCACCGCTCGGCGCCGAGGTCGATCTCCTGCCCCTCGTGCACCACCACGGTCGTGCCCAGCGCGGCCACGACGGCCTTCTGGTACATGCGCTGAGTGAGCAGGGCCATGTCGTTGTAGTCGAGGTAGGTGCCGTATGCCTCGAGCATGGTGAACTCGGGGTTGTGCGTGGCGTCGGCGCCCTCGTTGCGGAAGTTGCGGTTGATCTCGAAGACCTTCTCGATGCCGCCGACCACGAGCCGCTTGAGATAGAGCTCGATCGCGATGCGAAGGTAGAGCTCCATGTCGTAGGCGTTGATGTGGGTCTTGAAGGGCCGGGCCGCCGCGCCGCCGTGGATCGGCTGGAGCATCGGGGTCTCGACCTCGAGGTAGCCCTCCTCGTGCCAGAAGTCGCGGACCGCGCGCACGGTGTCGCTGCGCAGCCGGGCCATGCGGCGGGCCTCGTCGTTGACGATCAGGTCGACGTAGCGCAGCCGTACCCGTGACTCGGGGTCGGTGAGGCCGTGGTGCTTCTCCGGCAGGGGGCGCAGGCACTTGGAGGTGATCTGCCAGCTCTCCACCAGGATCGACAGCTCGCCCCGGCGGGAGGTGATCACCTCGCCCTCGACGCCGACGTGGTCGCCGAGGTCGGTGTCGCGCTTCCACGCGGCGAGCGACTCCTCGCCGACGCGGTCGAGCGAGAGCATGATCTGCAGGTCACCCGAGCCGTCGCGGATGGTGGCGAAGCAGAGCTTGCCGCCCTGGCGGGACAGCATGACGCGGCCCGCGACGCCGACGCGGTCGCCGGTCTGGGTGTCGATCGGAAGATCGCTGTATTTCTCGCGGACCTCGGCGACGGTGGCGGTGCGCGGGAAAGTCACCGGGTAGGGGTCGACGCCTTCGCTGCGCAGGCGGTCGAGCTTCTCACGGCGAACGCGCATCTGCTCGGGCAGATCCTCGGCTGGATTCGTCACGTCATCGGTCACAACCCCAAAGAGTACCGATTTGGCGAACTGCAAGAAGCCGACGGTGTCATGAAAGCGCGTGTAAGGCCGGAGTAAGGGCCGCTGCAAGAAGCCCGGGTTACCAATGACTCATCAGCCCAGGGGGGGCCGGCCCACTCGCCGCCGGTCCGGGGGCAGTAAGAGGAGTAGAGGAATGAAGCGCACCCGAAGCATCCTGACCACCGTCGCCACCACCGTCGCCGCCGGCGCCCTGGTCCTCGCGGTCCCCGCGAACGCCGCCGCCGCCAACAACAAGCCCGTCGCCTCTTCGTCGGCCTCCGCCGGCAGCTTCGACTACTGGGGCACGTATTACTCGGCCAACTACAAGGCGAAGGCGAAGGGCACCGTCCGCGCCGAGTGGGACACCGAAGACGAGTCCAACAGCGTCCGCGTCAAGGGCACGCTTTACGACATCGACTACCGCACCTACTCCAAGGGCGGCAAGTGCGCCTACATCCGCTTCCAGACCCACGGGCTGGCGGACGACGCCTCCTGGACCAACCGCAAGACCTACAAGCACTGCGGCGCCGGCGAGTGGAAGTCCTTCACCTTCTGGAACTACGACGTGGACTCGATCCGCGCCAAGGTCTGCCAGGTCGGGCGGTACGACGTGACCCCGATCAAGTGCGGCTCCTGGAAATACCTCTACAGCGCCGACGACGAGTGATCGCCGGGCTTAGGCCTTCCCGGTAAAACGAACTGGTTCGCCTCGGTGACGGGGCGAACCAGTTCTTGTGTGTACGGACGATCAGTTCATGGGCTTGTTCCGGTTGTAGATCAACCGAAGCCCGATGAGCGTCAGCCACGGCTCGTGCACGTCGATCGAGCGGGCCTCCCCGCTGACCAGCGTCGCGTAGCCGCCGGTCGCGACCACCGTGACGTCGTCTGGGTCGTCGGCCAGCTCGGCCGCCATACGCTCGACGATGCCGTCGACCTGTCCGGCGAAGCCGTAGATGATGCCCGCCTGGAGGGCCTCCACGGTGTTCTTGGCGATCACCGATCGGGGCCTGACGAGCTCGACCTTGTGGAGTTGGGCGCCCGCGGCGGCGAGCGCGTCGACGGAGATCTCGATGCCGGGGGCGGTCACCGCGCCGATGTATTCGCCTTTGGCCGACACCGCGTCGAACGACGTGGCCGTGCCGAAGTCCACGATGATGCACGGTCCGCCGAAGAGGTTGATGGCGGCCAGCGCGTTGACGATGCGGTCGCTGCCGACCTCTTTCGGGTTGTCCATGCGCACCGGCACCCCGGTGCGGACCCCGGGTTCAACGATCACCGCGGTGACGTCGCCGTAGTATCGCCGGCACATCTCGCGCATCTCGTTGAGCACGGACGGCACGGTCGAACAGATGGCGATGCCGCCGATGTCGGCATTTTTCAGCAAAGGTGACTGCGCGAGCAGCCCCTGGAGCACGACGGCGATCTCATCGGCGGTGCGACGGGGATCGGTGGCGAGCCGCCAGTGCTCGATCACCTCTTCACCGTCGAACAGGCCGAGGACCGTATGCGTGTTGCCGACGTCGATCGTTAGTAGCAGTGACACATGGTTCCTATCTCGGGCAGAGCCATCCCACTACCGGGGGGATCAGTCACGGAAGACAGATTAGGCAGAACACGGAAGGCCCGAAAGCCTCAATCACTCCGAAGATCCAGAGCGATGTCCAACGCCGGCGCGGAGTGGGTGAGAGCACCCACCGCGATGAAGTCCACCCCGGTCTCGGCCACTGCACGCGCCGACTCCAGTGTCAACCCCCCGCTCGCCTCCAGCCTGGCGCGCCCCTTGTTGATCTGTACGGCACGAGCCATGTCCGCCACGGGAAAATTGTCGAGCAATACCTCGTCGGCCCCCTCGGCGAGTGCCGCTTCGAGCTGGTCGAGCCGGTCGACCTCCACCTCCACCGGCAGATCGGGATAGGCGGCCCGCACCGCGCGGAACGCCTCGGCCACGCCCCCGGCCGCCACCACGTGGTTGTCCTTGATCAACGCCGCGTCGGACAGCGACATGCGGTGGTTCACCCCGCCTCCCGCCCGCACGGCGTACTTCTCCAGCGCCCGCAGCCCCGCGTGCGTCTTGCGGCTGTCGCGCACCCGCGCCCCCGTGCCCGAGACCGCCGCCACCCAGCGGCCGGTGAGGGTGGCGATGCCGGAGAGGTGGGTGAGCAGGTTGAGCGCGGTGCGCTCGGCGGTCAGCAGCTCGCGGGCCGGCCCGGTCACCGTCATGAGCACGTCGCCCCGCTCGACGTGCTCGCCGTCCTTGACGTGCCGCTCGGCGGTGAGGCGGCCCTGCGAGGAGTAGGCGATCAGCCCCTCGGCGAGGGCGAGCCCCGCGACCACGCCGGGCGCGCGGGCCACGACGTCGGCGGTGGCGACGGCGCCGGCCGGGATGGTGGCGGCGCTGGTGACATCGCCCGCCGCCCAGACATCCTCCTTCAGCGCGGCGTCGTAGACCGCGAGCACGCCCGCCGGGTCGAGGCCCGCCTCCACCAGCTCCTGCTCCAGCCGCTCAGGCAACACGCCGCCCACGGCGCTTCTCGGGGTGAATTCCATGGTCAGTCCGTTCTCGCCGAGGGATATGTCGATGTGCCCGCGCCAGCGGGCGTCGTCGCGCTCGCGGAAGTCGTCTCTCCAGTGGGAACCGCGGCTCTCCTCGCGAACCCCGGCGGCGGCCACAAGCACGGAGGCCACGGTGAGCAGGTTGCTCGCCTCCCAGGACTCGGTGTGCGGCTCGACCTTGACGGGTGTCCACCTGGCCCCGGCCAGGGCCGTGTGGACCTCCGCCAGGCTCTGTCTACTCCGGACCATCCCGGCACCCCTGCTCATGTGGGCCTGGACGCGCGCCCTGGTCCTCGGGTCGACGAGGGACGGGGCCACGCCGGCCGGCACCGGCTCGCCGGGCTCATGCCGTACAGCCGCGAGGTCGGCGGCGATGCGCTCGGCGAAGACCAGCCCTTCGAGCAGCGAGTTGGAGGCCAGCCGGTTGGCGCCGTGCACACCCGTGCAGGCGACCTCGCCGCAGGCGTAGAGGCCGGGCACGGTGGTGCGTCCGCGCAGGTCGGTGCGCACGCCGCCGCTGGCGTAGTGCGCGGCGGGAGCGACGGGGATGAGATCCTCCGCGGGGTCGATGCCGTGGGCGCGGCAGACCTCGTAGATCGTGGGAAAGCGGGTGCGCCACTTGGCGGCGCCGAAGTGGCGGCCGTCGAGATAGACGTGGTCGGCGCCGGTCTCGTGCATGCGGCGGGTGATGGCCTTGGCGACGACGTCGCGGGGGGCGAGGTCGGCCAGCTCGTGCACGCCTGTCATGAAGCGCTCGCCCGCGCCGTCCACCAGCACCGCGCCCTCGCCGCGCACGGCCTCGCTGATGAGCGGCTGCCTTCCGACGGCGTCTGGGCCGAGCCAGAGCACGGTCGGGTGGAACTGCACGAACTCCAGGTCGCGCACGACCGCCCCGGCGCGCAGTGCCAGCGCCACGCCGTCGCCGGTGGAGACGGCGGGGTTGGTCGTCGCGGCGTAGACCTGGCCCATGCCGCCCGTGGCGAGCACGACGGCCCCGGCCCTGACCGCGCCGACCCCGTCGCGCGTGCCCTCCCCCATGACGTGCAGGGTGATGCCGCAGGCGGCACCGCCGGCGTCCTTGAGCAGGTCCAGGACGAGGGCATGTTCGATGATCTGGATGCGGGGTACGGCACGGGCCGCCTCGACCAGGGCCCGCTGCACCTCGGCGCCCGTGGCGTCCCCGCCGGCGTGCACGATGCGGTCGCGGCGGTGCCCGCCCTCCCGGGTGAGCTGGAGTTCGCCCCGCTCGTCGCGGTCGAACCTGGCGCCGCGCTCCATGAGCCGGCGCAGGGCGCCCGGCCCCTCGGTGACGAGGATGCGGGTGGCCTCCTCGTCACAGAGCCCGACACCGGCCGTCAGGGTGTCGGACAGGTGTTCGCCGGGGGTGTCGCCGGGGTCCAGCACGGCGGCGATGCCGCCCTGGGCCCAGCGGGTGGAGCCGGCCGACAACACGTCCTTGGTGACGACGAGCACGGTGGCCTCGGGCATGAGTTCGGCACAACGCAGAGCCACCGTGAGTCCCGCGATGCCCGAACCCACGACGACGACCTCGGCGGAGACGGTCCATCCGGGGGGAGGGGCAGTGAGCTGTCTGGGGAGGTTCGGTGCACTCATCGGGACTCCTTGAGCGTTGGTGCCCGGGGCCGGTCCTGACTTTCCGGCCCAATTTCGTCAATATGACGATAACGGTGTGCGAAATATCGCACCGCCCCGGGGGTACCCGGCGTACCGGCGGCGGGACGGTGCGCTTGTGGTGGTGTTACAGGGGGGTTGAGGAACGCTCAGCGGACCTCAGTGAACAAGGTCGCCACGCAGGACGTCCGGCGCCCCCGCCGGCTCGGCCAGGTCGGTGCCAAGCGCCACGATGCGGTTGCTGTCGTCGACGTGGACCACCCGCGGGGTGAAGGTCCGCGCCTCCGCGTCGTCCATCTGCCCATAGGCGATGACGATCACGAGATCGCCCTGGTGCACGAGCCTCGCCGCCGCGCCGTTGATGCCGATCACCCCCGAGCCCCGAGGCCCGGCGATCGTATAGGTCACGAGGCGTGCCCCGTTGTCGATGTCCACCACGTGGACCTGCTCACCCGGCAGCAGCCCGGCGGCGTCCATGAGGTCCTCGTCGATCGTCAGCGATCCCACATAGTGCAGGTCGGCCTGGGTGACGGTGGCGCGGTGGATCTTGGAGGTGAGCATGGTCCTGAGCATGCGCGGTCTGCCTCTCTTCGGTCGCGCCGCACACGCGTGCGCGCCGTCTGGGAGTGGGGGCGGCCTGTCGGGAGAACGGAGGGTGGGCCTGTCGGGGACCGAGATCAGGGATGGGACTGGTCAGGCATAGGAGACGACGACGTTGTCGATAAGCCTGGTCGTGCCGACCCGCGCGGCGACCGCCAGCACGGCCCGCCCCCGATGGGAGGGCCGGACCTCGGCGAAAGTGCCCGGGTCGACGAGCACAAGGTAGTCGACGGCGAGCGGTGGGTCGGCCGTTTCCGCCGCGCGGAGTACGGCGTGAGCGGCGTCGAGCGTTTCCTGCGGAGTGTGGCGCTCGGCTCCGGCGCGCAGGGCACGCGACAGGGCGAGCCCGGTGATGCGCTCGGCGGGGCCGAGATAGCGGTTGCGGCTGGACATGGCGAGCCCGTCGGCATCGCGGATCGTGGGCGCGCCCACGACCTCGACGGGCAGGTCGAGATCGGTGACCATGCGGCGGATGATCGCGAGTTGCTGGGCGTCCTTGTCGCCGAAGACCGCGACGTCCGGACGCACGAGGTTGAACAGCTTGAGCACAACGGTGAGCACACCCTCGAAGTGCCCTGGCCGGAATGCCCCCTCGGCCACGGTGCCCATCGTGCCGGGCGACACGGTCACCTGCCGATCCGGGAGATACATAGCCGCGGGGTCGGGGGCGAACACCACCGACGCCCCCTCCGCCTCGCAGGCGGCCAGGTCGGTGTCGAAGGTGCGGGGATAGCGGGAGAAGTCTTCGTTCGGGCCGAACTGAAGGGGGTTGACGAAGATGCTCACGGCCACGTGGTCGGCGTGCTCGCGGGCCAGTCTGATGAGCGAACGGTGGCCCTCGTGGAGCGCGCCCATGGTGGGGACGAGGGCGAGCGTGGCCTTCCCTCGGGCCACGCCCAGAGCCTCCCGGGCGGCGGTCAGCTCCGCCCGGTCCGTGGCGACGATCATGTCCAAATGTTTCCTCCCAGTGCGTCCAGAAGGCGCTCGGCGGCCTCGGGCTTGAGCAACCCCGCGGCCAGCGCACGATCGGCCGTGAGCCTCGCCAGCGCCACGTAGGCGTCGGCGGCCTCGGGGGCGGCGAGGATCAACGCGTCGACGTGTTTGCGCACGGTGCCGGCGTCGCCGCGGACCACGGGGCCGGTGAGCCCGGCGAGGCCGAGGCGCAACACGTTGTCGAGGGCGGCGCCGAGCAGCGGCCCCAGCATGCGGCCAGGCTGCTCCACACCGATCGCGCGCAGCAGCTCGGAGGACTCGGCGACGAGCGTGACCATGTGGTTGGCGGCACCCGCCAGAGCCGCGTGATAGAGCGCCCGGTCGCTCTCGGCGACCCAGACCGGCTCCCCGCCCATCTCGATGACGAGGGCCTCGGCCACCGGCCTGAACGGCTCGGGCGAGGTCACCCCGAACGAGCACCCGGCCAGGCGGCGCATGTCGTCCTCGCGGCCGGTGAAGGACATCACCGGGTGAAGCGCGAGCGGGACGGCACCGGCCTTGGCGGCGGGGTCGAGCACGGCCAGGCCGTGCGCGCCGCTCGTGTGCACCAGCAGCTTGCCGGACAACCCCGCGCCCGTGGCGGCGAGGCCCGCGACAAGCCCCGGCAGCACGTCGTCGGGGACGGTGATGAGCACGAGCTCGGCTCTGGCCACGACCTCTTCCGCGGGCACGGGCGTGAGACCGAGACGCTCGGCCGCCCTGCGGTGCGAGGCGTCGGAGACCCCCGACGCCGCCACCACCCGATGGCCCGCCTGTGCCAGAGCGGCCCCGAGCACGGAACCGACCCGTCCTGCCCCGAGCACGCCGATTGCCAGTCGTGCCGGGCGATCGCCTGCATCCATGACGCCCCGTCCTATCGATCCAGCAGCCCAGGGTAACCGGCAGACTTTCGTGATCGACTACCCGGCTCGGCCTCGGGCACGGGCAACGGCGAGTCGTCACCGAAAGATGGGTCACGCTTGACGGTCACTAGGGATAAGAGTGCCTGGCTCAGGGGTAGCCCAGCCCTATGTCCCCTGTATCCGCATGGGGACCCGATGGAGAAAGGATGGGACAGCTATCACCAAGAGAGGTATGCGAACGGGCGCCGGGTCCGAACGCGGACCCGGCGCCCCTTCTGTAGCCTCTGCAGGTTGAATCCGCAGGGTGAGGTGAACGCCTCAGCGTCTGGCTGAACCCCTTACGCCCCGGCGGACACCGCGCGGCCGGATGAACTCCATGCGCGGCCGGATGAACACCCGAGAAGGCCCGGCCACGCTCCCTTCACCGACCTGACGCCCACTGGCCGTGGCTCAGCCGATGCCACCCTTGCAACCCGCGATGCCCTGGCCGATGACGCTGACCGGGATGCCGCAGGCGCTGATCGGAACGCTGACCGGGATCTTGACCTGGTTGCCGCCCAGGATGCTGGCGGCGCCGCTGGTGGTGCCGCCGGTCGCGGTGGCGTCAGCCATGGCGGCGGGGGCGCCCAGAGCCATCAGCCCGGTAACACCGAGGGCAACGATGCCGGTCTTCAGCGTGTTTTTGAACACCTCTGCTCCCTTCGTGACGCGGCCGAAGCCACGCCCTTTGTTCGCCGACGGCGGGGTGCCCGCACTCGAGACGCATCACGGCGTCTCTGCACCTCGCCCTGCTTGCTTGAGAAGGGATCGCCGGCCGCACCCGCCAGGGGGCCGAGTCGGACGGTAATCACCTACTCACGGACAGCTACGTTAGCGCACAAAGACGCACCTGATTATCGACAATGAGTAGCAATGATGTAACTCTCTGTCTTTCAAGGGTGTCATCGTGTTCTGCCGCCAAGATCGGCTGCCGGCCGCTAACCTCGTTGGCCGTGTGGCTGACGTGGCGAGAGGCGACCCGGCGAGCGCTTTACGGCGATCATGGGTTCTATCTGCGTGAACGCCCCTCGGGCCACTTCCGGACCTCCGTGGCGGCCTCCTCCGCCTTCGCCGAGGCGGTCCTGCGC
The DNA here is from genome assembly GCF_016863435.1 of Sinosporangium siamense. Lineage (GTDB taxonomy): Bacteria > Actinomycetota > Actinomycetes > Streptosporangiales > Streptosporangiaceae > Sinosporangium > Sinosporangium siamense. Next base: position 101,185 of record NZ_BOOW01000037.1, on the reverse strand, counting down.
ACTCTCCTCGACGTCGACACCGCGCTCGGCGCACCGCCCCGGCTCGACTTCGTCGACGTCGGCGCGGGCGAGGGCACCCTCGCCCGCCATGTGCTGGAGCTCGCCCCCGCCTCGCTGCGCCCCCGCCTGCACGTCACCGCCGTCGAGCTGGCCCCGCCCCCGCGCGACCTGCCCGCCGCCGTCACCTGGTCCCCCTCGCTCCCCGGCGGCGTCACCGGCCTCGTCGTCGCCAACGAGTGGCTCGACAACGTCCCCGTCGACGTCGCGGAGCACACCGCGCGGGGCCCGCGACTCGTGCTCGTCGACCCCGCCGGCGACGAGCGCCTCGGCCCGCCGCCCGAGGAGGTCGACCTCGCCTGGCTCGCCCGGTGGTGGCCGCTGACCCGCGCGGGCGCCCGCGCCGAGCTCGGCCGCCCCCGCGACGAGGCCTGGGCGGAGGTCGTGGCGAAACTCGAGCGCGGCCTGGCCGTGGCCGTCGACTACGCCCATCGGGCGGATGACCGCCCGGCGCGCGGCACCCTCATGGGCTACCGCGACGGCATCGCAGTTCCCCCTGTGCCCGACGGCTCGTGCGACATCACCGCCCACGTGGCCCTGGACGCCTGTGCCGAGGCCGGGCGCCGCGCGGGCGCCACCTCCACCACCCTCACCACCCAGCGCGAGGCCCTCCGCGCCCTGGGCCTCACCGGCACCCGCCCGCCGCTGGAAACCGCCCACAGCGATCCCCGCGCCTACCTCCGCGCCCTGGCCCGCGCCTCCGAGGAGGCCGAGCTGATCAACCCCGCCGGGCTGGGCGGCTTCGGCTGGCTCGCCCAGTGGCGCTGAGCAGTGTTGGCGCTGAGCAGTAGCGCTGAGCAGTAGCGCTGAGCAGTAGCGCTAACCCCAGTGGTGCTGAGCAGTGACGCTGACCCCAGGGGCGCTGACCCCAGGGGCGCTGACCGCTTGATCAAGGGGTTCTAAAGAGGGGGTCATCCCCACCCCACGATTACCCCCGCGACCTCTCTCCGCGGCACCAGGCCCGGTCTGCCGGTTTTCGGCTGGTTTCCCGTTGGCACCAACCGCGTGACATAAAGGATCTGACCGCGGGGATCGGACATCCAGTTCGGGGTACGGTTAAAGAGGGTGTTATCTCCATCCCAACCGGCAGTCGAGCCGTCTCCCAGGAGAGCCACCCCCGAAACATACGTATCCTCGCCACCTGTCGGAGGAGTGCCCGGTGGACATCGAGCAGACCGCGTTGCCTGGCATAGGACTCAAGCACGAGTTCACCACGCGGTGTGGACGCCGCATCGGCATCGTCTCTCACCGCACAGGTCGCCGCGACCTCATCATCTACGACCAGTCGGACCCCGACCGGGCCTGTGAGGCCGTGCAGCTGAACGACGACGAGGCGGACGCTCTCGTGGAGCTGCTCGGCGCGCCTCGGATCGTGCAGCGGCTCAACGCACTGCACCGCGAGGTGGAGGGCCTGGTCAGCGTGCAGATCCCCATTACCGCCGGGTCGCCGTACGGCGGGCGCACCTTGGGTGAGACGCGTGCGCGCACCCTGACGGGTGCGTCGATCGTGGCGGTGGTCCGCGGTGACCAGGTCAACGCGAGCCCGGGGCCGGAGTTCAGGTTCGACCCCGGCGACGTCGTCGTCGTGGTCGGCAGTCAGGACAGCACGTCGGCGGTCGCCGACCTGCTGGCGCAAGGTTAGCGACGGAAAACAGACGAGTGCACGGAGCGATTCTTCTTATTGAGCTTGGCGCCATCATCCTCGGTCTCGGTGTGCTCGGGGCCCTTGCGTTGCGCGTCGGCATCTCCCCCATCCCCCTCTATCTCGTTGCCGGTCTCGCCTTCGGCACCGGCGGCGTCGTTCCCCTCGCGACCAGCGAGGATTTCATCAAGGTGGGCGCCGAGATCGGCGTCATTCTCTTGTTGTTGACCCTCGGCCTCGAATACAACGCCGACGAGCTCATGACGAGCCTCAAGAGCAACGCCAGGGGTGGTCTGGTCGACCTGGTGCTGAACGCCGCGCCCGGCGCGATCATCGCGCTCCTGCTGGGGTGGGGGCCGGTCGCCGCCGTGGCGATGGCGGGCGTGACCTATGCGACGTCTTCCGGTATCACCGCGAAGGTCCTCTCCGACTTGGGATGGATCGGTAACCGGGAGACGCCGGTGGTGTTGTCGCTGCTGGTGTTCGAGGATCTCACGATGGCGTTCTACCTGCCCGTGCTGACGGCGGTGCTCTCCGGGGCGAGCCTGCTCAGCGGGGCGATCACGGTGGGCATCGCGCTGGCCGCGGTCACCGTGGTGCTTGTGATCGCGCTGCGTTTCGGCAGGTACATCTCGGCGTTCATCTCCAGCCCCAACTCCGAAGTGCTCCTGCTCAAGGTCGTCGGCCTCGCGCTGCTCGTGGCCGGCATCGCCTCCGAGCTTCAAGTGTCGGCCGCCGTTGGCGCGTTCCTAGTGGGCATCGCGGTCTCGGGTGAGATCGCCGAGGGCGCTCGTGAGCTGCTCATGCCGCTGCGCGACCTGTTCGCGGCGGTGTTCTTCGTGTTCTTCGGCTTGCAGACCGATCCAAAAGCCATCTTGCCTGTGGCGGGGCTGGCGCTGCTGCTGGCGGTCATCAGCATGTTCACCAAGCTGCTGACCGGTGCATACGCGGCGCGCCGGGCGGGCATCGCCAAGGCGGGCCAGGCGCGGGCCGGCATCGCGATGATCCCCCGGGGGGAGTTCAACATCGTCATCGCGGGCCTGGCCGTCGGGGCCGGCGCGCACCCGGACCTCGGGCCGCTGGCTGCGGCCTACGTGCTGATCCTGGCCGCGTTCGGGCCGCTCGCGGCCAGGGCGCTCCAGCCGCTGCTGGCCCGCTTCACACGGACACGGGAAGCGATTCCAGACCCCGGATGATGTAGCCGGGGCCCCAGGAGGGTTCACGGGTGAGCTCAAGGCCGGGAGCGGCCTTGAGCAGCGCCCAGAACGACTCGACGAGTTCGACCCGGGCCAGGGGTGCGCCAAGGCAGAAGTGGATGCCCGCGCCGAAGGAGATGTGCGGGTTGTCCGTCCGGCCCACGTCGAACCGGTCGGGGTCCTCGAACACCTCGGGGTCGCGGTTGGCCGAGCCGAACAGCAGAGCCACCTCGGCCCCGCGCGGGATCTCGACGCCGCCCACGGTGACGGGTTCGAGAACCCACCGCTCGAACATTTGCAGCGGCGTGTCCCAGCGCATCATCTCCTCGACGGCGGTGGCGAGAAGCGGCAGCGTGTCCGGGGTGCCGTCGTGGGCGGCGGCGGCCGTACGCAGGCGGTCGAGTTCGGCGGGGTTGCGGAACAGCGACCACCAGCCGTTGCCGGTGACGTTGACGGTGGCCTCGTGGCCGGCGTTGAGCAGCAGGACGCAGGTGCCGATCAGCTCGTCCTCGGTGAGCCGGTCGCCCTCGTCGACGACCTGGGCGAGCAGGCTGACGAGGTCGTCGCCTGGGTTGTCGCGGCGGGCGCGGGAGAGGTCGCGGAGATAGCCGGCGAACTCCTCGGCGGCTCGCACGGCGGTGTGCTGGGCCTGCGGGCCGGGGTTGAGTTCGTACATGCCGCAGATGTCGGCCGACCAGGGGCGGAGCAGGGGGCGGTCGGTCTCGGGCACGCCGAGCATCTCGGCGATCACCGTGACGGGGAGCGGCTCTGCCACCTCGGCGATCAGGTCGCCGCCGCCGCGCTCCACGAAGCCGTCGACCAGCTCACCGGCGATCTTGCGGACGCGGGGGCGGAGCGATTCGACCATGCGCGGGGTGAACGCCTTGGAGACCAGGCGGCGCAGGCGGGTGTGGACGGGGGGTTCGACGTCGAGCATGCCGGCCCGGACCACCCGCCAGAAGGGCTCCTGGAAGTCGGGCTCGGGAGTGCGGCCGAACTCCTCGTGGGTGGCCACGTGCAGGTAGGAGCGGCCGAGGCGGCGGTCGCGCAGCAGGGCGTTGACGTCGGCGTGGCGTGCGATGAGCCACTGGCCGGTGGGCTCGAAGAAGCTGACCGGCCGGTCGCGCCTCAGTTCCGTGTAGACGTCGTAGGGATTCGCGACGAACTCTGGGTTCCATGGATCAAAACGCACGAACCCCATAGTAGGTGGTCGTTTGCCACCGTATGTCCGGATCAACGTCGTCCGGAATCAACCTTCCAGCAGGTCGGGGGCGCACCGCGGCGACTCGGCGAAAACGGGTGCCGAGGACCGAGCATGACAGCGCGTGACATGCTTGATCTATGCGGACTCTCCTCAATGTCATATGGCTGATCTTCGCGGGGATCTGGCTGGCCATCGGCTACGTGATCGCGGGGATCATCTGCTGCGTCCTGATCATCACGATCCCGTTCGGCATCGCGTCCTTCCGGATCGCGGGCTACGCCCTGTGGCCGTTCGGCAGGACGGTCGAGCGTGACCCGCAGGCCGGGGTCATGTCCACCATCGGCAATGTCATCTGGCTGGTGGTCGCCGGGATCTGGCTGGCCATCGGCCACCTGATCACGTCGATACCGCTGTTCATCTCGATCATCGGTATCCCGATGGGCATCGCCAACCTGAAGCTGATCCCCATCTCGCTGCTGCCGCTGGGAGCCAGGATCGTGGACGTTCCCTAGGCCGGCGGCCGGGGTCGCCCCCCTTGCAGCAAACCGGGGGCGCACCGCGGCGATTCGCCGGATGCGCCCCCGATCTCACTGGGGTCACTTGGTCTCGGGGACCTCGTCCTCCTCGGTGTAGCGCTTGTGCAGGACCACCGGCTCCTTCGTGCCCATCTTCGTGCGCCTGCGGATGTTGAGCAGCTCCACCACCAGCGAGAACGCCATGGCGAAGTAGATGTAGCCCTTCTGGATGTGCTGCTCGAAGCCCTCGGCCACCAGCAGGACGCCGATCAGCACGAGGAAGGACAGCGCCAGCATCTTGATGCTCGGGTGCTGCTCGACGAAGCGGCTGATCGGGCCGGAGGCGATCAGCATCACGATCACCGAGACGATGACCGCGGCGACCATCACGCCCAGTTCGTCGACCATGCCGACCGCGGTGATGACCGAGTCGAGGGAGAAGACGATGTCGAGGATCATGATCTGGATGATCACGGAGGTGAAGGAGGCAGCCGCCTTGCCACTGGCGTGGCCCGACTTGCCCTCCATGCTGTCGCCGATCTCGTAGACGCTCTTGGCCAGCAGGAACAGTCCACCGAAGATCAGAATAAGGTCACGCCCGGAGATCTCATGACCGAGCACCTCGAAAAGCGGCTGCGTCAGCCGTACCACCCATGAGAGGGCGAGCAGCAGCAGCAGGCGTGAGATCAGCGCCGCCGCGAGTCCGAGTTTCCTCGCCCGATCCCGCTGGTGCTCGGGAAGCTTCCCGGCCAGGATCGAGATGAAGATGATGTTGTCAATGCCCAGCACGATTTCCAGGCCGACAAGGGTGAGAAAACCGATCCAGATTTGGGGGTCGGCCACCCAGTCCATCGGCACCTCCTGTGGCTCGCAAGCCGTATATGCCGACCGAGCCCATGCACAGTCGGAGGGAACTTCTTACCGAATGGACAAGATACCTACTTGCGGAAAGTGCCCCGGCGTCGGTTATAGTTCGGCCGAAGGTCATGAGTGCCAGCGACAAGCCCCGGCTAGCTGGACGGCAACCCTCGCGCTCGCGGCGGGGTGCCCCGGGTGAAGACCAGGTCCGGCGCGCGGTGCGCCGGGCAAGCGCGGGCTCTGCCACCCCTGGTGACGGGTCCGATCGACCCGAGGGGACAGCCTTGACCGCCGTGACGACCGCCACAGCACAATTTCACAACTTTTCCCAGGTCCGCGCCGTTCCGCAGATCGTCGGAGCCGACCTGGAGGTGCCGGTCAAGGGCGGCAACCTGGTCGGATACGCCAATCTCGATTACGCTGCGAGCGCACCCTGTCTGGCGCCGGTGAGCGAGGCGATCAGCGCCGCCCTCCCGGCCTACTCCAGCGTGCACCGAGGCGCCGGCTACGCCTCGCAGCTCACGACGGCCCGCTATGAGCAGGCGCGCCACACGGTCCGCGCCTTCGTCGGCGCCCGCCCGGGCGACGCCGCCGTCTTCACCCGCAACACCACCGACGCCACCAACCTGCTGGCCCACTGCCTGCCCAAGGGCACCACGGTCGTGGTGTTCGAGACCGAGCACCACGCCTCGCTGCTGCCGTGGGACAACGTCGTACGGCTGGCCGCGCCGGCCTTCCCCGGCGAGGCCGTGCGCGCGGCCGACGAGGCCCTCTCGGCGGTCGAGGGGAGCAAGCTCCTCGTCGTCACCGCCGCCTCCAACGTGACCGGCGAACTCTGGCCGATCGCGGCGCTCGCCCACATCGCCCACCGGCACGGCGCACGCATCTTCGTGGACGCCGCCCAGCTCGTGCCGCACCGCCCGCTCAACATCACCGCGCTCGACCTCGACTACGTCGCCTTCTCCGGTCACAAGATCTACGCTCCGTTCGGCGCGGGTGTGCTCGTCGGGCGCTCGGACTGGCTCACCGAGGCCGAGCCCTACCTCCGGGGCGGCGGCGCCTCCAAGGCGGTCGGGCCGGACGTCGAGTGGTGCGCCGACGCCGAGCAGCGCCACGAGGCGGGCACCCCCAACGTGCTCGGCGCCATCGCCCTGGCGGCGGCCTGCGACGCGCTCAGCGCCACCGGCTGGACCCCGCTGCTGGCGGAGGAGGAGCGGCTGCTGGCGCGGCTGCGCGCCGGGCTCGCCGGCGTCGAGGGTGTGCGAGAGCTCGGGCTGTGGGGGCCGGAGCACCCCCGGGTGGGCATCGTGTCCTTCGTGGTGGAGGGCCGCACCGCGCGTGAGGTGGCCGAGGCCCTGTCCGCGGAATACGGCATCGGGGTGCGCGACGGCAAGTTCTGCGCCCACCCGTTCGTGAACCACCTGCTCGACGGCGTCTCGACGACGGGGTGCGAGGACGGCACGGCTTCCGCCGTACGCGCCTCCATCGGCATCGGCACCACCGAGGAGCACGTCGATCGGCTGATCACGGCGCTCCGGGAGCTTGCCTCTCGCCGCTGAGGTGCTTGGATTAGTCCATGACCGAGCGGATTGTGGGCATCGGCGCAGGCGCGCAGGCGGTGGGTGGCAAAGAGCTGGCCACCGAGGACATGATCCTCAACATCGGTCCGCAGCACCCTTCGACTCACGGGGTGCTGCGGCTGCGGCTCACCCTCGACGGTGAGCGCATCACCGCCGCCGAGCCGATCATCGGCTATATGCACCGGGGGGCGGAGAAGCTCTTCGAGGTGCGGGACTACCGGCAGATCGTCGTGCTCGCCAACCGGCACGACTGGTTGTCGGCCTTCGCCAACGAACTCGGCGTCGTGATCGCGGTCGAGCGCATGCTCGGCATGGAGGTGCCGGTGCGCGCCGTGTGGGCGCGCACGCTGCTGGCGGAGCTCAACCGGGTGCTGAGCCACCTGATGTTCCTCGGCTCCTATCCGCTTGAGCTCGGCGCGATGACGCCGATCTTCTACGCGTTCCGGGAGCGTGAGACCGTGCAGGCGGTCATGGAGGAGATCTCCGGCGGGCGCATGCACTATATGTTCAACCGGGTGGGCGGCCTCAAGGAGGACCTGCCGGCCGGCTGGCTCGACCGCGCGGGCGCGGCGGTCGCGGAGGTGCGGCGGCGCCTGCCCGACATCGAGAACCTGATCATGGACAACGAGATCTTCCTCGCCCGGACCAAGGGCGTCGGCGTGCTCGACCGCGACACCATCATGGCGTACGGCGTGAGCGGGCCCATAGCCCGTGCCTCCGGGGTGGACTTCGACCTGCGGCGCGACGAACCCTACCTCGCCTACGGCGAACTGCCGGTGAGGGTCGTCACGCGCACGGCGGGCGACTGCCACGCGCGCTTCGGGGTGCTGCTCGACCAGGTCAAGGTCTCACTCGACCTGGCCGACGCGTGCCTCGCGCGGCTGCGTGAGCTGCCGCGGGGCCCCATCAATCAGCGGCTGCCGAAGGTGCTCAAGGTGCCCGAGGGGCACACCTACGCCTGGACGGAGAGCCCGCTCGGCCTCAACGGCTATTACCTCGTGTCGAAGGGGGAGAAGACGCCCTGGCGGCTCAAGCTGCGCAGCGCGTCCTTCAACAACATCCAGGTGCTCCGCGAGATGCTGCCGGGCCACCTGGTCGCCGACATGGTGGCCATCCTCGGGTCGATGTTCTTCGTTGTCGGCGACATCGACAAATGAGGTGAGGTGCGGTCAGTCGCCCTCGGGGCGCTGGGGGCCCTGGTCCTTCGGCACCCGGCAGCAGTATTCGAGGTAGGCGGCGGCGCAGATCAACACCACGCAGGCCAGGAACGATCCGGAGGCGACGAAGAAGTCGGTCCTCGGCGTCTCGCGGTCGAGGATCTCGACGGTGTGCAGCACGAACCCGCCGAAGAACCCGCCGAAGAGGGCTCCGCCGTATGCCGAGGCCTTGGCGAGAGCGGCCAGCCGCGCCACCGCGAGAGGCTCCACCGGGCGGGTGCCCGGGCGGCGGAGGATGCGTGCGCGGGTCATCCAGCCGGTGTACGCCTCGCCGAGGGCGAGCAGCAGGAGGGTCGGGATCGCCGTCCAGGGCAGGCGCGGCAGCGACGAATAGGTCAGCTGCAGCACCCACCAGGTGATGAGCGTGAAACCCAGCAGGATCGCGACCAGGACACCGGGGCGGGTCGGCTTCACTGCGGCCCCTGGAGCACGAGGTCCTCGCGCCGGCGCACACCCTGGTCGTCCAGCGCCGCGAGCAGGCCCGCGACCTCGCCGTGACCGGGCAGCGCCGCCTGCGGATCGACGGCCAGCCAGGGCGCCAGCACGAACGCGCGCTCATGTGCCCGGGGGTGGGGAAGGGTGAGCAACTCGTCGTCGACGACCACGTCGCCCACGACGATCAGATCGACGTCGAGGGTGCGCGGTCCCCACCGCTCCGCACGCACCCGGCCGAAGGCGTTCTCCACACTTTGAGCACGTTCGAGAAGCGCGTGAGGTTCCAGCGCCGTCTCGGCGAGCACGACCGCGTTGAGGAACACGTCCTGCTCGGGACCGCCGACGGGGTCGGTCTCATAGACGGGGGACACGTCGGTGAACACCAGCCCGGGGGCGTCGAACAGCACGTCCAGGGCACCCTGAAGCGTCTCGAAGCTGTTGCCGAGGTTGCTCCCCAGCGCTATGACGGCCTTCACGTGCGGCTCCTCGCGATCGTCACGACCACGTCCTCGAACGGCAGCGGGATCGGCGCGGCCGGCTTGTGCACGCTGACCTCGGCGCGCTCCACGAGGTCGTAGGAGAGGCAGGTGTCGGCGAGGCGCTGGGCCAGGGTCTCCACGAGGTTCACCGGCTCGCCGGCGACGACGGCGGCCAGTTTTTCGGCGAGTTCGCCGTAGTGGACGGTCTTGGTGAGATCGTCGCCCGCCGCGGCGGGCGCGGTGTCCAGAAACAGTGTGACGTCGACGACGAACTCCTGGCCAAGCTCACGCTCGGCGGGGAACACCCCATGCCGGCCTCGCACCCGCAGGCCGCGCAGGCTTACTCGATCCGTGACGGAAACCACCCCATTCTCCCCGAAGCCCGTTTAGGCCGTCTCTTCTTCCCCCTCTTCATCCTCCCCTTGGAGGACCGGGGAACCGTGGTACATCCACAGCCGCCAACCGGCCGGGGTGCGAATGAAGGTGTTGGTCGCCACAACCTTGCCCGCGGCGAAACTCGCGTCCCCCGCGTCGCCCGCGGTCAAGATGTTCTCGGCGCAGCTGAGGACGGCCACGTCACCGATGATCGTGGTCACGACGTCGGTGAGCACGAACTGGATGTAGGGGGTGTTGGCCATGATCAACGCCCACGAGCGCAGCACCTCGGCCCGTCCGCTCAGCAGCGGCCACCCCGGATGCACACACGAGACCTTGCCGACCTCGCTGTCCTCGGCCCACACCTCGGTCATACGATCCAGGTCGGCGTTCTCGATCGCCGTGTAGAACGTCTGATTAGCCGTCTCGACAGCGCCGATGTCCACACTCATCCGCTTTCCCCGCCCTTCCGCCACGCGGCGGCAACGCGCACGGCGTCGGCGTTGGGCCGCACATTGTGGACACGCACACACCAGGCCCCCGCCTGCGCCGCGAGGGCCGTCACGGCCGTCGTGGCGTCGTCGGAGGCTCCGAACGGGCGGGGGATGCCGTCGGGCCCGGCCAGCAGGCGGCCTAGGAACCGTTTGCGCGAGGCGCCGATGATGAGCGGGAAGCCGAGCTCGGCGAGCCGGTCCAGCCCCGCGAGGAGCTGCCAGCCCTGCTCGGCCTGCTTCGAGAAGCCGAGACCCGGGTCAAGGATGATCTGGCTCTCCTTGACGCCTTCGGCCATCACCGACGCGACCCGCTTGCTCAGCTCCTCACGGACCTCGGCCACCACGTCGGAGTAGACCGCCAGGTCGTCCATGCCCTTGCTGTGCCCACGCCAATGCATCACGACGTATGGCACGCCCGCGGCAGCCACGATCCTGGACATGTCCGGATCCGCCAGGCCACCGCTCACGTCGTTGACCAGCCTCGCGCCGGCCTCCACGGCGACCTTGGCCACCTCGGCCCGCATCGTGTCGACGCTCACCGGCACACCCTCGGCGACCAGGCCCTTGATCACCGGCGTGACCCTCGCCAGCTCCTCTTCAAGGGAGACGCGGCTCGCACCGGGCCGGGTGGACTCGCCACCCACGTCGATCAGGTCGGCGCCCTCCTCGACCAGCTCCAGGCCATGCCTGACGGCCGAGTGCACGTCGAACCACTCGCCACCGTCGGAGAAGGAGTCGGGAGTCACGTTGACCACGCCCATCACCAGGCAGCGCTCCACGCTGGGGAGCCCGGGAACGGCGTACACGGTCATGCGGACCAGCCTAGGCGCTCACACCACCCGAACCACCCAGAGGGTCGGTCTTGCCGATAACGAATCAGCCCCATCCCCACCGGACCACACCTCTTGAAATGGGCCCCGACCTGCATGTGACCAGGTCCATGTGGTGGGAACACGACTGAGGCCGGAGAGTCGTCCTCTCCGGCCTCAGAGATGTCGTTGGACCTAGCGGCTGAGGATGAGGGACATGGCCTCGGAGCGGGTCCTGTCGCTGTCGCGGAAGTTGCCGCGGACGGCGGAGGTGGTGGTCTTGGCGCCCGGCTTGCGGACGCCGCGGATGGTCATGCACATGTGCTCGGCCTCGATGACCACGATGACGCCGCGGGGTTCGAGGACGCGCATGAGGCCGTCGGCGATCTGGGACGTCATGCGCTCCTGGACCTGGGGACGGCGCGCGTAGACGTCGACCAGCCGCGCCAGCTTGGACAGACCGGTGATCTGCCCCTTCTCGTTGGGGATGTAGCCCACGTGGGCCACCCCGTGGAAGGGAAGCAGGTGGTGCTCGCAAGTGCTGAAGACCTCGATGTCCTTGACCAGGACCATCTCTTCGTGGTCGGCCTCGAAAACCGTGGTCAGAACATCTTCCGGGGTTTGGCCGAGGCCCGCGAACTGCTCCGCGTAAGCCCTGGCCACGCGCCCGGGGGTGGCGCGCAGGCCGTCTCGGTCCGGATCTTCGCCGATCGCGAGGAGAATCTCGCGAATCGCCTTTTCGATCCGGGCCGAGTCAACCTGGTGGTGCTGGTGTGTCACGTTTCAGTTTCCGTCTCGGGGGACGACATCCTGGTGGGCCGAGGTGCCCGCCGGGAGCGCGCCGTTGCCGGCCTGCTCTTTGCGGGTCAACACCGGCGGCCTGTCCGAGGGTAGCCGCTTGCCATATCCGGAGTAGGAGGGGCGGTGCTCCTTCCTGACCACGGGCGAGAAGATCTGAAGGACCTGGTCGCGGGAGAGCGTCTCCTTCTCCATGAGCTCAAGCACCAGGTTGTCGAGCACGTCGCGATATTCGACGAGGACCTCCCAGGCCGTGTCGTGGGCCGACTCGATGAGACGGCGCACCTCCTCGTCGATCGTCGAGGCGATCTTCTCGGAGTAGTCACGCTCGTGACCCATGTCGCGGCCGAGGAAGACCTCGCTGTTGCCGCTGCCGAACTTGCGGGCGCCGAGCTGCTCGCTCATGCCGTATTCGGTCACCATGCGGCGCGCGATGGACGTGGCCTTCTCGATGTCGTTGGAGGCGCCGGTCGTGGGCTCGTGGAACACGAGCTCCTCGGCCGTGCGCCCGCCGAGCAGCATGGCGAGCTGGTCGAGCATCTCCGACCGGGTCGCGAGGAACTTGTCCTCCATCGGCAAGGTCATCGTGTAACCGAGCGCGCGGCCCCGCGACAGGATCGTGATCTTGTGCACCGGGTCGGCGTTGGGCAGGGCGTGCGCCACCAGGGCGTGGCCGCCCTCGTGGTAGGCGATGACCTTCTTCTCCTGGTCGGACATGACCCGGGTCTTGCGCTCGGGACCCGCCATCACCCGGTCGATGGACTCCTCAAGGATGGCCATCGAGATGAGCTTTTTGTCCTGGCGGGCGGTGAGCAGCGCGGCCTCGTTGATGACGTTGGCGAGGTCGGCGCCGGTGAAGCCGGGCGTGCGCCGGGCGATCACCTCGAGGTCGACGTCGGAGTCGAACGGCTTGCCGCGCGCGTGGACCTTCAGGATGCCCTTGCGGCCCTCAAGGTCGGGGCGGTCGATGACGATCTGCCGGTCGAAACGGCCCGGGCGCAGCAGCGCGGGGTCGAGGATGTCGGGACGGTTGGTCGCCGCGATGAGGATCACGCCGCCCTTGACGTCGAAGCCGTCCATCTCGACGAGGAGCTGGTTGAGCGTCTGCTCGCGCTCGTCGTGACCGCCGCCGAGGCCCGCGCCGCGGTGCCGGCCGACGGCGTCGATCTCGTCGATGAAGATGATCGCGGGAGCGTTGGCCTTGGCCTGCTCGAACAGGTCGCGCACCCGGGAGGCGCCGACGCCGACGAACATCTCGACGAAGTCGGAACCGGAGATCGAGTAGAACGGCACGCCGGCCTCACCGGCGACCGCTCGGGCGAGCAGGGTCTTACCGGTGCCGGGCGAGCCGTAGAGCAGCACACCCTTGGGAATCTTGGCGCCGATCGCCTGGAACTTGGCCGGGGCCTGGAGGAAGTCCTTGATCTCCTGGAGCTCCTCGATGGCCTCGTCGGCACCGGCGACGTCGGCGAAGGTGGTCTTGGGCGTGTCCTTGGTGATCAGCTTGGCCTTGGACTTGCCGAAGTTCATGACCCGCGAGCCGCCACCCTGCATCTGGTTCATCAGGAACAGGAAGATGAGGATGATGATGACGAACGGGAGGAAACTCACCAGCAGCCCGACGAGGAAGTTCTCCTGGGGAACCTCGACGTTGTAGCCCTTGGGCAGCTTGCCCGCCTTCTGGGCCGTGGTGAGCTGGTTGGTCAGCTGCACACCCTGACCGGACACCCATTGCGCGTAATAGCGATGGCCGTCGGTCGTGGTGACCTCAATACGCTGATCTTTGTCAATGACCTTCGCGTTGGACACCTTGCCGTCTTCGATCAGACTGACGACGGCCGATGTGTCTCTCTTCTCGTAATTGCTGTCGGTGTTCCACAAAGTGGTGACGACCAGCAGCAACACGACGATGCCCAGGATCCACAGGAGTGGCCCACGTGTAAATCGCTTGAGATCCATCCGATGCGGAACCCCTTGCGGGCCCGTCCCTTCCTGACCATGGCCTGGTCCCCCAGCAGTCGCCTCCTGGGGGTCGCGGCATCCTCACCGCTCCAACTGACAGCGCGAGGGCGAGTGAACACGCCCTCGTTGTCCGAAGGTACACCGCTGCGCCGCGCAGGGTCACCGCCCAAACGCTACGCACCTGCCCTACCAACGTACGTCAGGTGCGCTAGTGTTCCCCTCCCCTGGATACCAATGTCGCGTTCCCGGGGTGGCGGCTTCGCCCAGGGCGTATTTTTACGGCATTCCCGGGCCTCTTTTTCAGGATGTCCTCAGACGTCGGAGCGCCTGCCGCAGGCTAGCGGGACCCCCCGTAGACATGCGGCGCGAGCGTGCCGATGAAGGGCAGATTGCGATAACGCTCGGCATAGTCGAGCCCGTAGCCGATCACGAACTCGTTCGGGATATCGAACCCCACGTATTTGACGTCGAGCTCCACCTTCAGCGCGTCGGGCTTGCGGAGCAGGGCGCAGATCTCCACCGACGCCGGATTGCGCGACTGGAGGTTCTGCACCAGCCACGACAGCGTGAGGCCCGAGTCGATGATGTCCTCGACCACGAGCACATGCCGCCCGGCGATGTCGGTGTCGAGGTCCTTCAGCACGCGCACCACGCCGGAGGACCTGGTGCCGGCGCCATACGACGACACCGCCATCCAGTCCATCTCCAGCGGCGTGCGCAGCGCACGGGCCAGGTCGGCCATGACCATCACGGCGCCCTTCAGGACACCCACGATCAAAAGCTTCTCGCCTGCGTAGTCCGCGTCTATCCGCGCGGCAAGGCCGGAGATTTTGGTCTGGAGCTCCTCCTGGGAAATGAGGACCTTTTCCAGATCTGTGCCGATGTCGGCTGCGTCCACCTGCGAATTCCTTCGTGTCGGTGCTCTTCCACCCCGCCGAGAGCCGGGCTCGCCACAGGCCACAACCTTAGCCGGGAGAGCCCCTCTCTTTTGCGGCAGACCCCCTGGAGAGCCCGCCAAGCGTTAGAACCCTCGCCCTGCGGACAGCGCCCACCTTGCCCGGCAGGTCCACCCGCCCCTGCCCCCTCCACTCCGTCACAAGCCGCTCCACCTCCGCGATGTGAACCGCCGCCAACGCACCGGAGGGCACCCCCGCCCCAAGCGCCGCCCGCCGCAACACCCGCCGCCGCACCGCCCCGGGCAGAGCGGCCAGCACCTCCACGGCCAGCACCTGCGCGGGCACCTCGGCGGGCGGCGCCTCGCCGGGGGGCGCCTCACCCCCAGCAGACCCGCGCTCATGTACGGAGGACCCACGTGAAGCGGGAGCACGATCACCTGGCGTGAGCGTCTCGGGGGACCTTTCGCGAGCCGCCGCGAGTGCCTCGCGGTAGGCGCGGTCGGCCCAGGCGTCCAGGGCGTCGGCGTCGTCGCGGCACAACGAGGCCGTGCGGGCCAGGGCCTCGGCGATCCCCGGGCCGAGCTCTTCTGTGAGGACGGGCAGCACCCGTTCGCGCACCCGCACCCGGGTGAACCGGGCCTCCCGGTTGTGGGGGTCCTCCCAGGGGGCGAGTCCCAGGGCGGCGCACGCCGCCTCCGTCGCGGCCCGCCCGAGCCCCAGGAACGGCCGCCGATACAGCCCCACCACCCCCGCCATCCCCGCCAGCGACCGTGGCCCGCTGCCTCTCGCCAGCCCCAGCAGCACCGTCTCGGCCTGATCGTCCCGGGTGTGCCCCAGGAGTACGGCGGAGGCCCCGAGGCGCTCAGCCGCCCCCTCAAGCGCGTTGTAGCGCGCCTTGCGGGCGGCCGCCTCCGGCCCTCCCTCCACCCCTACGGTCACCTTGAGCACCTCGGCGGGGTCGAGGCCGAGAACCGGCGCAAGCCGTACGACACGATCGGCCTGATCGGCCGAGCCCGGCTGGAGGCCGTGATCGACGGTCACGAGGCCGCCGCGGACACCGATCCGCGGCGCCACGAACCCGAGCGCGGCGGCCAGCGCCAGCGAGTCGGCCCCGCCACTGCACGCGACCAGCACCAGCCCCCCCGCGGGAAGGTCGGCGAGGGATTCGCGCACGGCACGGCGGACGTCGGCCACCGCCGGATGAGGACCCATGCCCCCATTGTCTCCACCCGCCACCCCCGGCCACCCACGGCGGACAGTCCCGTGCCGGCACGCCGAAGGTGACCGGTCTCCACCGCCCCGGGCCCGCGCACAGAGTAAGGGCGACGAGCCGAACGTGACCGGTCTCCACCGCCACCCGCTACCCCGGCCGCCCGCTGGGCGGGGACTCCTCGCCCGGGACCATGACGTCACCGTCGTCGCTACCCCGGCCGCCCGCGGGGCGGGGCCGGCGGCGGGCTGGCCCCCGACCGTCACCGGGGCCGGGCCGAACCCTCCCGACGGTCGTCGGAGACACCTTCCTGACGGTCATCGGAGAGGAATGGGAAGTGGCCAGGCCCCCGCCGGACATCGGGAACGGACAAGGCACCCCGGCCTCCGATCGTCATCGGAGACACCCTCCCGATCGTCGTCGGACACGAACCCAGTGGCCAGCCCCCGACCGTCGTCGGGGACGCCGCCCCCCGACGGTTATCGGGGAGGAACTGAGTGGCCAAGCCCCCGATGGACATCGGGAACAGACAGGGCACCCAGACCCCCGACCGTCGTCGCGGACGAACCCTCCCGACAGTTATCGGGAAGGAACGGAATGGCCAAGCCCCCGATGGACATCGGGAACAAGGCACCCCGGCCCCCGATCGTCATCGGAGACACCCTCTCGACCGTCGTCGGACACGAACCTATTGGCCGGGCCCCCCGACCGTCATCGGGGAAGGCACAAGGTGGGAGGTCAGTTGGCGGCGGCCCTGGAGGAGAGTTCGTTCGGTGGGTGGACCACGCGGGCGATCCAGGCGGCGGGGTCGGCGAACTCGGCCTGGGTGGGGAGGGTCTCGGGGGAGGTCCACACCTTGTTGAAGCCGTCCATGCCCGCCGCGTCGACCACGGCTCGCACGAACGCCGAGCCCTCGGCGTATTGCTTCATCTTGAGGTCGATGCCGAGGAGCCGGCGCAGGGTGCGGTCGAGGCGGGAGCCGCCTTCGCGGCGGTGGTGGAACTTGCCGCGGATCTCGGCGACGGTGGGGACGACGGCGGGGCCGACGGCGTCCATGACGAAGTCGCCGTGGCCTTCGACGAGGGTCATGACGGCGGTGAGCCGGTCGAGGATGACCTTCTGCTCGTCACTCTGAATGGCGTCGAGGAGCGAGGAGTCGCCGCCGCGGACGGCGTCGGCGACGGCGTCGGCGGCCTGACGCAGGCGCTCGAAGAGGGTGGGCAAGTCGAGGTCGGAGGCGAGCAGGAACTCGGTCATCTGCGACCTGACATATTCCCGCAGCCAGGGCACCCCGGTGAACTGCACCCGGTGGGTCTCCTCGTGCAGGCACACCCAGAGGCGGAAGTCGCGCGTGTTCACCCCGAGCTCGCGCTCGGCGTGCACGATGTTGGGGGCGACGAGGGTGAGGCGGCCTGTGGGCGCCTCACCGCTGGGGTCGGGCGGGAGGAAGAGCTCATATTGCCCCAGCACCCGCGAGGCGAGGAAGGCCAGCACGGCGCCCACCTCGACGCCGGTGATCCGCGAGCCGACCGCCGTGACGATCGCGGGCGGCGGGTTGCGCCTGTTGGCCATGCGGTCGGTCAGGGGTTCGAGCACGACGCGGAACCCGTCGGCGTTGGCCTTGATCCAGCCGGGGCGGTCGACGATCGTCGCCGGCTGGGGCGGGGCGTCGGCCTCGATCTTGGTGAAGTCGCGTACATGTCCCTCGGCCTCGCGCGACAGCCGCCGTAGCTCGACGACGGCCTGCCGGGCCTCCTCACGGCTCACCTGCGGGCCGGGGCGCACCAGCCGTGTCCCGGTCGCTACGGCCAGATCCCAGTCGATCACCTGCATAGCTCCCACCGTATGTGGTCGGGCCGCCACCCGCGTAGGGGCGGCGGCGGAGGGCCCTGAGCTCGGAGAGACGGAAGCGGATCAGGCGCCTTCCACCAGGATGGCAGCCAGGCGATCCAGGGCCGCTTCGGCCTTGCCCCACCCCATCGGCACCTTGTCGGCCATAAAGGCGAACGTCAGCAGCCGTCCCTCCGCAGTGGTCGCCACTCCGGCCAACGTGTTCACGCCGTTCAGCGTGCCCGTTTTGGCGCGAACCATGCCCGCACCGGGCCGTCCGTCCTTTGTCTCGAACCGGTTGCGCAAGGTGCCGGTGAACCCCGCGACGGGCATGCCGCTCACCGCGGAGTGCAAGTGCGGGTTGCTGGGAGCGGCGGCGAGGGAGAGCAGCCGGGCGAGCGCGGCGGGGGTGATCCGGTTGCGGATGGACAGGCCGCTGCCGTCCACCACATGCACACCTTGGTGCACGCCGAGCCGCTTGAGCACACCCGTTACGGCGGGAGCCACCGAGGCGAAGGTCCCCGGCCTGCCCTCCTTGATCGCGATGTGCCGGGCGAGGGCCTCGGCGAGATCGTTGTCACTCAGGGTCAGCATGCGCTCGACGAGCGCGTAGACGGGGGCGGACTCGACCCGCGCGAGCTCCTGCACCCCGAGGCCGGCCTTGGCCGGGCGCAGCCCCTTGACCACGGTGACGCCTTGGCGGCGGAGCAGCCCGGCGAAGGCGTCGGCGGCCGAGCGGGCGGGGTCGGCGACCCGCGCGCCGAGGTCGGGCGCGACCCGGCCCTCGTCCATGGCGAGGGCGTGAACGGGGGCGACGCTGCCCTCCGGCACGTAGCCGGGTTTCCACCCGGGTCCGGTGCGCGGGCCGGTGAACAGATGATCGTCGTAGAAAAGGGTGACCTTCCGCTTGCCCGCCTTCTTGAGGGCCGTGGCGGTGCGGGCGGCGAGCGTGGTCAGCGACGCCTCCTGCGGGTATGGCCGGCCGCGGTCGGCCTTGGGCCCTGCGAGGGTGGGATCACCGCCTCCCACCAGCACAATCGACCCGGCCAGTGACCCCGGCACGACACGGGTGGCCAGGCGGGTGTCGGGGCCCAGGGAGGCGAGGGCGGCGATGCCCGTGACGACCTTGGTCGTTGAGGCGGGAGTGAGGCCCACATCGGGGCTTTCGCCGTAAAGTGCCACGCCAGTCCGGGCGTCGATCAGGGACGCGCCGACCTGGGGTCCCAGCGCGGGGTCACCCAGCGCCTTGGCTAGACGTCCGGCCAAAGTACCCTTGGTGGGGAGAGGTCCGTTCCCGCCCGCCGCCAGCACAGGTCCGGCGGTTCTCACGGGGACGGGCGGTGGCTTCTCCGACACGATCGGACGTGGCGATTCCTCGGTCAGCGCGTTCAAGCTGACGTCGTTGGCCATCACATATGTGCCGGCGGCGGCTGCAAATGCCTGAAGCAGGACGAGAGTGACGATCGCCATCCAACGCTCGCGCCGAAACACGTCGCCGACCCTCTCCCCTAGTTGGTATCGCTTACGAGACATTAACGCCCGGCCGGGAGTGCCCGGGGGCGCGAGCGGAGGAACCCCGGTGCAGTTCGACGTTGTCGTTGAGATTCCCAAGGGGCAACGGAACAAGTACGAGGTGGATCACGCGACCGGCCGCATCCGGCTCGACCGGATGCTTTTCACCTCCACCCAGTACCCCGCAGACTACGGCTTCATCGAGGAAACGCTGGGCGAGGACGGCGACCCGCTCGACGCCCTCGTGCTGCTGCAAGAGCCGACGTTCCCAGGGTGCCTGATCAAATGCCGCGCCGTCGGCATGTTCCGCATGACCGATGAGAAAGGTGGCGACGACAAAGTGCTGTGCGTCCCGGCCACCGACCCGAGGATGGAGCACATCCGCGACATCCACCACGTCGCCGAGTTCGACCGGCTGGAGATCCAGCACTTCTTCGAGGTCTACAAGGACCTTGAGCCGGGCAAGTCGGTCGAAGGGGCCAACTGGGTCGGCCGGGTCGAGGCGGAGGCCGAGATCGAGCGGTCGCTGAAGCGCCACCTCGAACTCGGGCACTGAAGGCTCAGGCCCGGGAAGCCTGAGCGCCGCCGACTCGGGCACCGAGCGGATCACCGGCCCCAGCTCCCCGTCTGACCTGGGGTGTGAGCATGGATTCGAACCACTCAGGTGACTGAGGCGGCCCTGCCGGACGCGGCTCGGCGCACCGCGCCGAGTGCGGCGGACGGCTCCGGGAGCCTGGACAACCGGCACGTCGCCCCCCTCCAAAGAAACACTGACAGACCGAGCAACAACGACGACGCTAGGGTGCGACCCGGCCCACGGGCCGGGTCGCCCCGACGAGGTCGCGCCGCCACATCGAGGCGATCCTGACCACGTCGCCCGTCTGCGGCGCGTGCACCATGAGCCCCCGCCCGATGTAGATCCCGACGTGGTGGATGTCCCCGGGATCACTGGTGATTCTCCCGAAGAACAGCAGGTCACCCCGGCGCAACGCGCCGAGGGGAATGCGCGGGCCCGAACTCCACTGAGTGCCGGTCCAGTGGTCCAGGCGCACCCCGCCCCTCTCCCAGGCACGCATCGTCAATCCCGAGCAGTCGTAGCTGTTCGGACCGGCTGCCGCCCATACGTACGGTTTCCCCAGTTGCGTCAAGGCCCAATTCGCGGCGAAGTCCCCCATCCTGGCTCCCGCGACGGCGGCGCCGCGCAGGACGGCGGCACGCTGACGGGCGAATACGGCCCGCTCGACGGCGGCGGCGCGCTGCGCGGCCAGCCGTTCCGCCCTGGTACGCGCGGCGGAGAGGCGGCTCGCGAGGGCGTCCTTCGCCTTTTCCAGGCGGGCGGTCTCGGCCACCTGGCGCTCCACCGCGGCCTGCGCCTGTGCCTTGGCGTGTTCGGCCCGCTCCATCGCGTCCCGGCGCGCGTCCAGCGCCTCCTCGGCCTGCCGCCGCAGGATGCCTGCCACCTCTTCGGCGTCGCTCAACCGCTGGACTACCTGGCCTCGGGCGTCCCCCATGTGCTCAAGCACGCTGGCCCGGTGGAGCATCCCGGACAGACCGCCCGCGTCGGCCATCGCGGCGATCAGCGGTTGCGTCAGGTCGACCCCGCCGTAGCTGTGCGTGGCGACCGCGGCGACCGCGTCGCGTGCCTCCTCCAGGCGGCCGACCGCCTGCGTCAGCCGTACTCCGGCCTCGTGTTCGGCCCGCTCGGCGGCTGCCAGGCGCACCTTCTCTCCGTTGTACGCCTCCACGAGGCGGCCGGCCCGGGCGGCCAGCTCCTCCTTTCTCGCCATCGCCGCGGCCAGGCGGGAGGCGGCGGTGCCGAGCTCCTTCCCACGGGCGCGTACGGCGGCGCGGGCGTCGGCGACGTCCTTGGCGGAGGGGCCCGGCCGGTGGGCCAGGGCGGGGCCGGGCACCGCGGTAAGGAGGCACGCGGCCATGCATGTGACCAGGCCACTGGAGAGCCTCGCGGCTGCGGTCGTATTTCGCGGTCGTGGTGAGGTGCCCTTGCCGTCGAAACGCATGCGTCCCCCTTTCACCCGCGTGTCGCTACGTGACAAGCGTTAACTCAACGCACACGATTCCCCGCAATCACATTCCGCACACATGCTTCTAACTACACGTAGTCATGGCAGGTGAGGGGTCTTGATCGATGCGAGGCGACAGGGGCGGGAGAGGCAGGGGGCACGCGACCGCAATTACAGACGGTGATATTTCACGAGGAACGAGGGCTCTCCGGCGACAGTTCGGCTGCCGCGCTCGACGAGCCGCCCATCGGGCTGCTGCTCAGTGTCTTCTCGCTGCCGTTCGGCGTCTCCTCGGGGCTCGGCGTGGCGGGCCGATCGGTCGAGGTCGGCTGGGCGGTGGCGGTGTACGGAGGTTCCCGCGTCGGGCCGACGGGGGGTTTGCCCGGGCCGGGGAGCGGCTTGGGCTGAAGCGGCCCGGTGTGGTGGTCGCGGCTCAACGGCCGCTCCTCCGGATAGAAGTGGATGTCCGGGCGCACAGCCGCGTCGGCGGTGGAGGCCGGGATCGGCCCGCGCGTGCGGACCGGCGACCGCGACGGCCCCTGCCGGATGGTGGGCCGCGGCACCTGCGGCACGGCCGAAGGGGCGGCTGCCGGGCCCGCAGCCGGCGCGCCGACCGGCGACACGGTGACCTCGTCGGGATCCACCGGCCCGCCGCTGCGCAGCGGCTCGAACAGCAGCGAACCGTCACCCGGCCCCTGACTCCACGGCACCCGGATGCCGGGCGGCTCACCCGAGGCCGGGAACGCCCCCGAGGCGATGCCCATGATCGCCTGCTCGGCCCCCGCCCCCCACTGCTGGAACGCGAACGCCACCGCCATCACTGCGGCCACCGCCGCAACCATGCCCGCAGCCGCCTGAGGCCATCCGCGATCGCTAGACGAGACGTCGAGGGGAAATCCCTCCGCATCTAGCGCACCCACGCGCCGGGCGACATATCGGCGATAAGGCACAAGCTCCGGGTCGACGAAGCAGCTCATCACACGCACCCGCAGCGTGTCGGGCAGCGCGACCGTCGGCAGCAGGCCGAACACCTTGGCCGGCGCCACCCGGCGGTTGCGGTGCGGTGCGCAGACATCGCACCGCTCCAGATGGCGGATCACCTGCGCCCTGGTCTCCCGGCTCAGCTCACCCGCGAACCCGCTGAGGATGCGGGCCCGGCGCGGGCAGTCGAACGGGCCCTTCCGCGCCAGGAGTTCGGCCGTCACCGCGTCCCTTAACCGGTCGCGAGCCCCTTCGAGCAGTGCCTCCGCCGAACGGAACGACACGCGCACGATCGCCGCGACGGCGGCGGTGGACATGCCGTGCCGGGCGGAGAGCTCAAGCGCCTCACGCTCCTCGGGCGCCAGGCCGCGGACGGCGTCCCAGGCGATGACCCGCGACTCGCCGTCGGCGGGCTCCTCTCCCGTGACCACGGCGGCAGGGGCCTGATCGACCCCGGCCGCGGCCGTCGCCGCCGCGCGGCGGCGCATAGACTCGCCTCTGGCCAAGGCGTATAGCCAGGGCACGAACTTCGCGGGATCGGCGAGGGAGTGGACGCGGGCCTCGGCGACGATCAGCGTGTCCCGCAGCGCGACCTGCGCACTGTCGGGGTGGCCCAGCAGGGACCAGCAGTATCTGTAGATGCTCTCGGCGTGGCAGTCGTAAAGCACGGCGAGGGCATCCGGGTCGCGGGCACGGAGTGCTCCGACCAGAACGCTGTCATTCATATGACCGAGAGTAAACGGCTTGTAACTGCGCGCTCCACCGCTTCTCCGGGAAAGTCTTCATGCCGTAACACAAGCGGCACGCATATTGGCCGGGGAAAGCAGGTCGATATCGCGACATCTCGTTAATTGTGCGATTTGAGAACTGTCGCACTATTAGCACTCGGCACGCATACCTCCGGGCCACCGTGCATTACCTTACCCGTTTCCGTTTGCTCATGCATGCCTCTGACCAGGGACTTCCGAGCCCCGGGGATCGCCGCCCCGGCGGCGTGAAAGTTATTCACCATTGGGTGCGCGGCCCCCCTGGCGCCTTCCTCAACGCCGCGACGACGGATCGGAGAGACGCGGCGGACAGGAGAGCCCGGATGCCCCGGCGAGAAAGCATCGGCAGGGAAGCGTGGGTGCCGAGGTTCCGCAACACCAAAGCACCCACGCCAATGCAGGTAACACGGTCGATAAACCCCGCTGTGCCGTACGGACAAACCATGGTGACCACGCCCCCGGCCCTGGGCCGGACGAGTGGCGGACGACGGTCAAGGCGCGATGGGGAGGGCCTGGCGGCCGCGATCCCTGGGGAACGGCGCGGTGGTCGGTTTGACCGTGTGGAGGGGCTTGGCCCCGCCGAGCACGAGATCCTCATAAGGCTTGCCGGTGGACCCCCACGTGCGGGCGACGACCTCGGTCCTGGCCACCTGTGCCGACTTGGGCAGCCCCTCGACGCTGAGGATGAACCGGGGGCGCACCCCCGATGCGACGTCGTCCACGAACGTGGTGCCGCCGCCGACCAGTTTGCCCATCTTGTCGCGGAGCAGCGCCGTCACCACAAGGCTGCTGGCCGAGAGGTTGTAGGGGTTGGCGACGCGTCCGGTCACGATGTAATTGCCGTTGTTCTGCCGCGTGGTCATCGAGTCGGACACCGGGAACGGGCGGAACGCCGAGGTCACCCGCGAGGCCTTGCGCCACTGCGCCGGGCGGAAGGTGATCGTCACCTTCTCCGGCTTCTCCGGCGAGACCGCCTGACCGCTGAACGGCAGCGCCCCTGCCGGCGGGACGGCGTCGAGCGGCTGGTCGGTGCGGACCACCTGCTTGCCCGCCGCGTTTTGCCCGGTGATCGTGGCCACGACCTGCTCGCCGAAATGCCACTTGTTGTCGTTGCCAAGCACCCCGGCCCAGTTGATCAGATAGCTGTCGCCGGTCTTGATGATCGACGAAACCTGATCGCGCACGGCGAGGGGACGCAACTCGGGCGCCGGCTTCTCCTCCCCGCCGCACCCGGCGAGCACGGCGGCCCCCAGCAGCACCACCACGCCGGCCGCCGCCCCACGGGCGGCACGCCCCGGACCGGCGACACGGCCCGCACCGGCCCCGGAGGCCATGCGGAGAGCGAGAGGCGAGGCCGCGTCCAGGGCGGCGATGGCACTGCGCACGTTCACCCTGCCTGTCTTAGCCCCGCCAAAGGCACGGGGCTAAGCCGACACGCGGCAGCCGTACACAGCCTTTACCCGACCTGCCTTGCCCGAGCCCGAGCCGCAAACCCGCGGCGATGAACGCGGGCAGGCGGCGCCTGCTGCCTTGTGCTCGCCCGGCGCTCCCGGCCCCTTAGCGGGGGCGGACGACGCGGGACTCGTCCCAGACCGGTTCGGGGGACTCGTAGACGCGGCCGTCCGAGCCGAAGACCAGGAACCGGTCGAAGTCCGTGGAGAACCAGCGGTCGTGGGTGACCGCGATCACGGTGCCGTCGAAGCCCGCGAGGCCCTCCTGGAGCGCTTCGGCGCTGGCCAGGTCGAGGTTGTCGGTGGGCTCGTCGAGCAGGAGCAGTGTGGCGCCGGAGAGTTCGAGCAGCAGGATCTGCAGCCGGGCCTGCTGCCCGCCGGAAAGGGTCTCGAAGCGCTGCTCGGCGATGGTTCCCGCCAGCTCGTAGCGGGCCAGGGCCTTCATGGCCTCGTTCTTGAGCTTGGCGTGCTCGGTCATGACGATCTCGCAGGGGGTGCGCCCCTGGAGATCGGGACGCGAGTGCGTCTGGGCGAAATGTCCGGGCACGACCCGCGCGCCGAGGGCGGCCTTGCCCGTGCTGCGGATCTCCTCACCGGCCAGCAGCCGCAGGAAGTGGGACTTGCCCGACCCGTTGGAGCCGAGCACGGCGATGCGCTCGCCATACCAGATCTCGGTGTCGAAGGGCTTCATCAGACCGGTCAGCTCAAGGTTCTCGCACATCACCGCGCGTTTGCCCGTGCGGCCGCCGCGCAGGCGCATCTGGATGAGCTGGTCCTTGGGCGCGGCCTCCGGCGGCCCCACGTCCTCGAAGCGGCGCAGCCGGGTCTGGGCCGCGTGGTAGGCCGGGGCCATGCCGTCGTTGTACGAGGCCTTCTGCTTGAGCATGACGACCAGGCGTTTGAGCTTGGAGTGCTCTTCGTCCCAGCGGCGGCGCAGCTCGTCGAGGCGCTCGTTGCGCTCCTTGCGCGCCTCAGCGTAGGTCGCGAACCCGCCACCGTGGATCCACACATTGCCTGACTCGACGGTGATGATGCGATTGGCGGCGTTGGCCAGGAGTTGCCGGTCGTGGCTGACCAGCAGGACCGTCTTGGGCGTCTCCTTGAGCCGCTCCTCCAGCCAGATCTTGCCCGGCACGTCGAGGTAGTTGTCCGGCTCGTCCAGCAGCAGCGTCTGATCGGGCCCCCGCAGCAGCGCCTCCAGCACCAGGCGTTTCTGCTCACCGCCCGACAGCGTGTTGACCTCGCGATATTTCACATGGTCGTATGGTGCCCCGAGGCCGGCCACAGTGCAGGTGTCCCAGAGCACCTCGATGTCGTAGCCGCCGGCGTCGGTGTAGTCGGTGATGGCCTGTGCGTAACGCATCTGCGTCTTCTCGTCGTCGCGCTCCATCATCGCGAGCTCGGCCCGGTGCAGCCTGTCGGCCGCCCGGCGCACCGCCGGCGGCGCCACGGACAACAGCAGGTCGTGCACCGTGCTGCCGTCACGGATGTTCCCCACGAACTGCCGCATCACCCCCAGCCCACCGGAGTTCGCCACAGTCCCCTCGATCGGCTGAAGATCACCTGCGATCAGCCGCAACAGGGTCGTCTTCCCCGCGCCGTTGGGCCCCACCAGGGCCGCCTTCACCCCTTCGCCTACGCGAAAGGACACATCGTCCAGCAGCGGCCGGCCATCGGGCAGCACATAGACCAGGTGCCCGACTTCGACGTGCCCCACGATCTTTCCCCCTTGTCGAACACCGCCCCTGCCACCTCACCTCCACACGTCATGGTGCTCAGCCAGAGGATGGATAGGGGTCTCCATACTCTGCGGAGGCTATCTGGGGGTGCCCCACCTCGGCATTCCATTTATCCCCGGAGATCAGACTTATCGGGCGAGCCAGGTGGGCCGGCGAGCGGCGTCGTCCCAGGGAGGTGGGCCGAGGTCCACTCGCCCCACTGGCCACTCGGCCACCGCGGACCGCCTGCCGGTCGAGGCTCAGGTGCCTGTGGGGATCGGACGGATCAGGTGGGGAGCGGAGGGCGGTGCCGCGCCTGGGAGGCGGGCCGAGGCCCACTCGACGATCCAGATCGGGCGGTCACGGCACTCCACGCGAATGCCCTCCTGTGGGGTCAGGGACGTGCGGCGCACCAGCAGCCACTCGCCGTCCACCTTGGCGAAGGGGCCCGGCAGGCCGGCGCCGAAATAGAACGTGCGGACCTGGTTGTGCACGGCTTCGGCGGTGTGTGACCAGTTGATGAAGTCGAAGCCTCGCTCCATGGCCCCGGCGTAACTCGCCTGGGAGTCGTCCTGGGGCTCGCCCCGGGAGCCCCCGGCCGCCTGGCCCAGCGCATCGGCGACCAGGTCGCCGATGGCGGGGCCGAGGTGCCGCCACAGCTCGGCGAACGTGACGAACTCCGGCAGCGGGATGCCGCCGCGCCGGGCCAGGATGTTGCCGGTGTCGATGCGCTCGTCCATCCAGTGGACGGTCAGGCCGATGTCCGGGTCGCCGTTGCGGAGAGCCCACTGCACCGGGGAGGGGCCGCGGTATTTCGGCAAGAGCGAAGCATGGACGTTCATCACACCGAGGGCCGGCGCATCGAGCACGGATTTGGGCAAACGCCAGGAAAGGCCGCAGGCCACGACCACGTCCACGCCGTATCCCTTTAACGCCTGGGCGAACCCCCGGGAACTTCCGGGTAGTAGAAGGTCCATATCCGGGGGGATTTGGCAGAGTATTTCACCTACCCTGTCCCCGACCTGTGGGTAGCTTGGCTTACCCGGCCGAGGGGAACGGCCTGCGATATATAGAACGGGGAGGTGGCCGCTTCTCATACAACCGGAGTGAAGTGCAGCGAACAGATCGGGGCGAAACGAGACAAGCGCCACGCGAAGCGGAGCCGACACAATCCCTCCTAGAGGTTTCCATCCCCCTCCCACAGTGCACAGCAGTTTATCCAAGGGCCGAGGAAATCTCAGGCGGACGACTTATTCTCCAAGCCTTTCCCCAATGCCCGATCCACCCTGCCCTTCATGATCACCTGGCAGCCCGCCCCACCCTCCTCGCCGACCCCAAGCAGGCAACTCTCCACCGCCGCACCCTCCCTACCGGTCACCCGGTTTTCCGCGATCCGCGACGACGGCATTCCCTGGCGTCCCGCCGATCGCGGGATGGGATAACGGCGGCTAATCGCGCCGGCGATCGGCTTAAAGAATTTTTGCGGGAGACCGGCGCCGTCGCCGGATTCAAATTGACAAGCCTCTCAGATCGACAGGCGGCCGATACATCGATCGCGGCCACGGCGATTCAGAGCAGCGGCGAGCCCTCAGCGGTTGAAGAATGAAGGACACGAATGGAAGCGACTTTCAAGCCGACAGTGACTTTACGGCCGAGCCACGCCGGACAACCCTTTCCATTATTTCCGTCGCGAAAAAGGGGACGTAGCCGCGGACGGCCCTGAGGGGCCGCGGCCTGTTCGCCGCCACGGCGGGCCGCACTACCTGTTCGGACTCAAACGTGCACTCGAGGCACCGACGGCCGACTCCGGCGGACTCGGAGCGACCGGGCTTCGCCGTACCCACACCCCCGCAATATCCCCTTGACCAGGCAAAACCAACGCCAGACACCACCCAGGGCCGGGTGGCGAATGTATGGTACAAATGGCTCTGTTGGCATCAGTCTGTCTAATGGGTGCATCGGACCGATTGGGGTTGATCCGCCCAATGGAACCAATGGACTTGACAGAACAAATCGATACGTTGGAATGAATGGACTTGAGCCATCTATCCGATTAGGTGGAATGATTGGTTTCGATGGTTTGCCACCGGCCAATGGATTAAGTGGTTTCAAACCACTAAATGGCGTAAAAGGATCGCCCCCACGCACGTGAGAGCCCCGGCCGCACGCGGCCAGGGCTCAGCGCAGTTCGAGGGGCGACCGGCTCGGATCGGAACCGGTCCCCCGGTGCCAGGCGGTCAGCGCACGCCGGGAAGGCCGTGGTCGAGCCAGCCCATCTGCTCGGCCACGGTGACGGCCTCGCGGCGGCGGGTGACGCCGAGCTTGCGATAGATGCTCCGCAACTGCGTCTTCAACGTGTTGGGCGACACATAGAGATCGCGGGCGATCTCCTCAACCGTCGACAGGCTGCGCAGGTGGGCCAGAACGACCCGCTCACGGGGGCTGAGCAGGGTGTCCTGCCCCTTCTTGGGAAGCTCGGGCCGGGGTGGGGCCCCGCCGCCCCAGTGGCGGTGGACGAGGTCGGACAGGACCCGGAAGTCGCGGGCGGCGCGGATCTGGCGGAGCTGGAGGTGCGGCGGCAGCGTGTCGCCCAGGTGGGGGGACGAGGGGCGCAGGTCGTGCCGGATGAGCTGGTGGAAGTGGTAGGTGGCGGCGAGTTCGTAGGCCATGAGCCTGACGGCGACGGGCCAGCCGCGGCTGTGGGCCATGATGACGTCGAGGTCCTCCTCCGACAGCGGCAGGTCGGCGACCTGTAAGAGCTGGGCCGCCTCGGCGCGGGTGAAGGCGAGGTCCTCGGCGCGGATCTCGGCGGTGTCGCAGGCGGCGGTGACGCGGGTGCGGGCCAGGACGATCGTGCGGAGGCGGGGGGCGCGCCGGGCGAGGAGGGCGAGGTCTTCGGCGAGCATGGGGTGGCGCATCGGGTCGGCGTCGTCGATGACGAGGATGAGCCGGTCGCGGAGGCGGGCCAGTGACTCGACGAGCCACCGCCGGAGCTCCAGGCCGGTGCCGACGCCGGCGGCGGTGCCGGAGGCGGGGGTGCCCCGGGTGAGGGGATAGGCGCGAGTGCCGGCGATGCCGGGGGACATCTTCCCCGAGCGGATGACGGCGTCGGCGACCAGGGCCCAGAAGCGGGAGCGGGCGGCGCCCGCGCGGGGCAGCGGGAGGCCGCCCGGGGGGCGGTCGGGGTCGTCCAGGGAGATCCACACGTGGGGCGGGGCGGTCTGCTCGTCCAGCCACGTGCGCACGAGGACGGTCTTGCCCGAGCCCGCCGGGCCGACGACGGCGGTCAGCGGGTGGTCGAGGGCGCTCTGAAGTCGGCGGTGGAGGCGATCCCGACGAATGATCGATCGTGGCAGAGGGGCCGACGACTTCTCTCGGTCTGGGGTGTCCACTGCCACGCGCCTCCTGCTATTCGAGTACGTGAGGGAGATGCTCGGCGCGAATTCGCGCTAAGTGATGGGATGGTAACGGAAGGCTTCGGCCGATCATAGGTGCATGCGTGAGCCGTCGCACAGTGGATTTGCGGCCGGTAATCGTGATGCCGGGCATCATGGGCGGCGGAGACTCCCGCCTGGTGAACTCCGCCTGTCCGGCCGGCACCACTCGTCCGGCGAATTCTCATTCGCAGTCCCACACCATCCGCTCGGTGTATCTCCACTGCCCGGCTCACACCACTCACGTGGCGGCCGCCCGTCTCGGCTCCTGCCGTACCCGACTAGCACACTAATCGGCATTGCCGCGATATCACGCTTTTTCACATTCTTAGGCACATGATTACTCATGCCCGTCTCCGTGCGCGGCCGAACCGACCACGCGCCGCGAGCTGGGAACACCGGAGGGCCGGCACCTCCTCCATCCTGCGGTGATGGGAAGGCGCCGGCCCTCCGGCCGGGGTGCCGCTCGACCTGGTCAGCCCAGGTCGACCGGGAGCTTCTTCAGCTTTTCCGCGGTGACCGACCGCAAGGATCCACTCACCACGTGACGGGGAGCTTGTGCACGCCGTAGATCGCCATGTCGGTGCGGAACGGCACCTCTTCCAGGGGTACGGCGAGAGCCAGATCGGGGAAACGCCGGAGCACGGCCGAGTAGGCGATCTCCAGCTCCAGGCGCGCGAGGTTCTGCCCCAGGCACTGGTGCGGGCCGAACCCGAACGCGACGTGCGGCACCTTGGGCCGTGTCACGTCGAACCGGTCGGGATCCGCGCAGAGCTGAGGGTCGCGGTTCGCACTGGCCAGGGAGAGCAACACGTAGTCCCCCTCCTTCGCCGTGCGGTTGTGCAGCGGCAACGTCTCCGTGGCCCGGCGCACCATGACCTGGTCGACGATCGACAGATAACGCATCAACTCGTCCACCGCGCCCTTGGTCGCCTCGCCGCCCTCCCGCACCAGCGCCGCCTGGTCAGGGTGCCGGAGCAGCAGCAGGACGCCGAGACCGATCATGTTCGCGGTGGTCTCATGGCCCGCGACCAGCAGGAGCAGCGCGATCTGCACGATCTCGTCGTCGCTCAGCTCGTCGCCGTGGTCGCGGATCAGGTCGCCGATGAGCGCGTCGTCCGGCTTGACGCGCTGCTCGGCGACAAACCCGGACAGGAACTCGATGAACTCCCGTTGTGCCTCCAGCATCTCCTCCGGGGTAGCGGTGAGGCTGAGCAGGATCGCGCTCGTGCGCTGGAACTTGTCCCGCTGGTCATACGGCACGCCGAGCAGCTCGCAGATCACCAGCGACGGCACCGGCAGGGCGAACCCCTGCACCAGGTCGGCGGGCCTCGGCATACGCTCCAGCTCGTCGAGTTGCTCGGTGACGATCTGCTCGATGCGCGGCCGCAGCCGGTTCATCCGCGCGAGGGTGAACTTCCCCGTCAGCATCCGGCGATAGAAGGTGTGCTCGGGCGGGTCCTGGGAGATGAACATGCCGGGAGGGCCCGCCACATCGCCGAAGGTCATGGCGCTCTCGTCCTTGTTGCCGACCCCCGAGCTCCACCGGGTGTCGGCGAGCACGCCGCGCACCAGGTCGTAGCGGCTCACCAGCCAGACCCCGTCACTGGTGCCGGGGTGAAGCCGGCGGGCGACGGGGTCGTCCAGCCGCAGCCGCGCCATCTCATCCGGTGGACTGAAGGGGCAGCTTCGCGAGGTTTCCACGGACTTCATGGTCTTCCCTTCTTACCTGCGAGTGGATGGGAAAAGATCATTTAGATGGACGTGAGGTGGATCGCACGTGCCCGCCGGGGCCTTCCGGCTCACCGAGGGACACGACCACCGGGCCCCTGCCGTACTCCCCGTCTTGATCATTCTGTGGCATCCCGGCCTCCTCGATCACGGTCGGCACACCGCGCAGGGTGAAGAGAGCGGCGATCGCGACGGCGGCCACGAGCACGGCGCAGATGATCGCGGTGCCGTTGACGGCCCCGGCATATGCGCTGTTCACCGCGTCCCTGAGCGCCTGCCCGGCGGCGCCAGGCACGGCCGCGGCGGCGTGCGTCGCCGTGCCGATGGAGTCCTGTACGGCTGCCGCCACCGGAGCGGGCACCCCGCCAGGAAGGTTGAGCCCGGCGCGGTAGAGGCCGCCGAGCATGCTGCCGAGGATGGCGATGCCGAGTGCCGCGCCGAGTTCATATGCCGTCTCGGCGATCGAGGCGGCGGCGCCGGCCCGCTCCTTGGGGGCGGTGGCGAGGATGGTGTCGGCGGTGACGGTGAAGGAGATCGACACGCCTATGCCGATGAGGATCAGTGCGGTGAGGATGACCGGATATCCGTCGGACGCTCCGAGCCTGACGAGTACGGCGAGGCCGACGGACGCGGTGCCGAGACCGGTGGCGACGACGCGGGCCCGCCCCCACCTGCCGACGAGGCGGGACGCGATCAGGCCGCCGATGACGGAGGTCACGGCCACGGGGAGTTGGGCGAGCCCGGCCTGCAGCGGAGACCAGCCGAGGACGAACTGCAGATAGAGCGAGAGGAAGAACAGCGCGCCGACCATGGCGAAGATGGCGATCATGTCGCCGGCGACCGACGCGGAGAACGCGCGGATCTTGAACAGCCGGACGTCGATGAGCGGGTGGGCGAGTCTGGCCTGACGGCGAGTGAAGGCGACCAGGGCGATAAGGCCCACAAGTCCGGCCACGACCACGTCGGCCTGACCGATGCCGTGGTGGGCGGTCTCCTTGATCGCGTAGATGAGGCCGACGATGCCGACGATGGAATATGCGACGCTCTGCAGGTCGATCGGGCCGGGCCTGGGGTTGCGCGACTCGGGCAGGGTGACGATCGCGACGACCAGCACAATGACCATGATCGGCACGTTCATCAGGAAGACCGAGCCCCACCAGAAATGGTCCAGCAGCACTCCGCCGATGAGCGGGCCGGCGGCGATCCCCCCGGCGCTCACCGAACTCCACAGACCGATGGCGGTCGTGCGCTCACGCGGATCGGTGAACACGTTCCTGATGATGGACAGGGTCGACGGCATGATCGTCGCCCCGGCGACACCGAGCAGCGCGCGGGCGGCCACCAGCGACTCCGCGTTCGGCGCGTAGGCCGTCACCAGCGAGGCCAGGCCGAAGCCGACGACACCGATGATCAGCAGCTTCTTGCGGCCGATCAGGTCGCCGAGGTTGCCCATGGTGATCAGCAGGCCGGCGAGCACGAAGCCGTAGACATCGGCGATCCACAGGAGTTGTGTGCTTGACGGCTCCAGCGCCTCCGTCAGGCTCGGGATCGCCAGGTGCAGCACAGTGCCGTCGATACCGATCAGCAGCACCGCGAGACACGCCGTCGCCAAGACCGCCCAGCGGCGGGCCTTGCTCAACGGCGGTCCGCCGGTCGGGTCGAGGACAGGTTTCATGTGTCCCACGGTGACCGGCGGCGCTGACCGCGCTCGCACGAGCCGCTGACGCGCGCTGACGGGCACGCCCCGGAGCTCGCCGGGAGATCGGCGCGGCGCCGTCGGGGAGCCACGCGCAGGCCGTCAAGACCACCTGAGGCCGAGCACCACCCGGAGGCCTGGGCGGGTGTGCCCAGGCCGGGCCGCCCATGGCCCTGGGAGATCCAATGCGCCCCTACCGGCCCAGGCCCCCCTGACCGTCCTCCACGGCCAGGCAGCGGTCGAGCAGCGTCAGCGCCTCCTCCTGGTCCAGGGCCGCCCCGGCTTCGCGAGCGCGGTCGAACGCCTCGTCGCCGAGGGCCGCTCTGGCCGCGGTCACCGTACGGTCCCTGTCGGGGTCGCCGACGGAGGCCACGCCGCGCAGCACGCGGGTCGAGCCGAGCAGAGTCGCGGCGCGGCCGGGGTCCCGTATCGCCACGGCGACGGAGGCGAGCGCCTCCGCGATGTCCGCCATCACCGGCAAATCCATCATGATCACGGCGAAGCGGTGAGCGTCGCGATAGTGGGCGAGGGCCTTGTGCACATCGCCCTCGGCCTCGGCGACCCGCCCGATCGTGATGTGTGCGAGGCTGCGGGCCTCTTCGCCGCCCAGCGGGATGTGGCACTTGCGGATGGCCTCCTCCGCCGTCTCGCGGGCCTTGACGAGGTCGCCGCGGACGCGCTGGGTGTCCGCGAGGCCGCACAGGGCGAGCACGTCCACCTCCGCGGCGCCGACCCGCCGGTTGACCTCGATCGCGCGTTCGTAGTCGGCTGCCGCGCCGGCCGGGTCGCCGACGCGGAAACGTTCGTTTCCACGTCTGACGAGGAGGTAGGCCGTCTCCTCCGGCGCGTCGAGCACGCTGACGAGGTCGAGGGCCTCGGCGGTGGCGGCCATGGCGGCGGCGTGGTCACCGCGATATCCGGAAAGTTGCGACAGCGGAAGCATCGCCTGGGCCATGCCCCATCGATCGCCGAGGCGGCGGAAGTCCTCAAGTGAGCGGGTGAGTTCCTCCTCCGCCTGGTCGATCTGCGCGGTCATGAGCCGCAGATAGCCGAGTAGCTGATGCCCCCACGCGCGCACCCAGGGGTCGGAGTGGGTGGTCACGCGCAGGATGGCGGGCGCGATCTTGTCGTAGTTCTGCGCGACGAAGGCGTGCAGCGGCTTGAGGGCGACCAGCAGCGGATGCCGGCCGACGAGGTCCAGGGAGTCGACGAGTCGCATGGTCTCGGCGAGTATCGCCCGCAGGTCGTCGTCAGGCGGGGTGCTCAGGATCAGCTTGAGCACGCAATATGCGTAGGGCGCCTCAAGCCCCTTCGGTGGCCGATAGTCCACCAGTGTCATCACTTGCCTGATCAGAGCCCCGCTCTCCGCGCGCAGCCCCCGCAACCACCAATACCAGGTCAGCGCGGCGGCCAGGCGGAGCGCGATCTCCGCGTCCCCCACCTCGATCGCCCAGCGCAGCGCCACGCCCATGTCGTCGTGGGCCTCGATGAGACGCCCCAGCCACACCACCTGCTCGGCGCCGCGCAGATAGGGCTCGGCCTCCTCGGCGAGATCGAGGAAGCAGAGGGCGTGCGCGCGCCGCAACCCGGCCTCCTCCCCCGACGCGGCCAGCTGCTCCCGGCAGAACGCGCGGATCGTCTCCAACATGCGATAGCGCCCGGAGACCTCCAGGACCAGGGACTTTTCCACCAACGCCATCAGCGGGCCGACGACGTCACCCCCGCAGACCCTCTCCATGTCGTCCAACGTGGCGTCCCCCGCGAACACCGACAATCGCCGCGCGAGTGCCTGCTCCTCCCCCTCGAGCAGGTCCCAGCTCCACGCCACCGCCGCGTGCAGCGTGCGATGCCGGGGCAGTGCCGTACGGCTGCCGCCGGTCAGCAGCCGGAACCTGTCGTCCAGCTTGGCGGCGATCACCTCGACCGGCAGCGACCGCGTGCGGGCCGCGGCGAGTTCGATGGCGAGTGGCAGGCCGTCGAGGGTGCGGCAGATGCGGACCACGTCGGCGACGTTGCCGGCGGTGACGGTGAACCCCGGCCGCACGGCGGCGGCGCGGTCCTGGAACAGCGCGACAGCCGCATAAGCCGTGGGCTCCTCAGGCAGCGCCCCCGGCGGGGGGAGGGCCAGTGGGGGCACGGGGACCAGCACCTCGCCGGTGATCCCGAGTTGCTCACGGCTGGAGGCCAGCACCCGCACCGAGGGATTGGCGGCGAGCACGTCGTCGACGAGCACGGCGGCGTCGTGCACCACGTGTTCGCAGTTGTCGAGCACGACCACCATCGTGCGGCCGCGCAGTTGAGCGAGCAGGCGAGCGGCGGAGTCGCCTCGTGCGACC
The DNA here is from genome assembly GCF_016863435.1 of Sinosporangium siamense. Classification (GTDB taxonomy): domain Bacteria; phylum Actinomycetota; class Actinomycetes; order Streptosporangiales; family Streptosporangiaceae; genus Sinosporangium; species Sinosporangium siamense. The sequence continues at coordinate 65,981 of NZ_BOOW01000037.1, read as the reverse complement.
AGCTCCCCCTGTCCTCCGGCGATCGCCGCGAGCATCGCCTGCGGGAGATCGGCCCCGCTCGTCAGCGGGGCGAGCTCCACGAAGCAGACCTCCTGCCCGGTGAGCCCGGCCGCCACCTCCACCGCCAGCCTGGTCTTCCCCGCGCCGCCAGGCCCGATCAACGTGATCAGCCGCTGCTCGCGCAGCAGCCTGCGCACCTCGCGCACCTCGGCCGCCCGGCCCACAAAACTCGTGAGCTGCGCCCGCAGCCCGCGTACGGCGGGAGCCGGCCTGGCCTGCTCGCCCCGGAGGACGGCGAGGTGCACGGCGGAGAGCTCCGGCGAGGGCGAGGCGCCGAGTTCCTCGGCCAGGGTGCGGCGCGTGTCCTCGTAGGCCGCAAGCGCCTCGGCGCCGCGGCCGGCGAGCACCAGGGCCCGCATCAACTGCCCGCGCAGCCGCTCGCGCAGCGGATGTGCGCCCACCAGGGACCGGATCTCCTCCGCTGTCGCGCCGCGCGCCGGTCCGCCGCCCGCGGACTCGGCGAGCCGCAGCTCCGCCTCGATCCGCTCCTCGTGCGCCGCGAGCGCCGACTCCGCGAGCCGTGCCGACTCCGCCTCGGCGAACGGCGCGTCCAGCACGTCGGCGAGCGCCTGACCGCGCCAGAGCCCCAGCGCCTCGTTCAGCAGCTCGGCGGCCCGGCGGTTCTCCCCATCCGCGAGCGCGGCGCGCCCCTCGGCGAACAGGCGGGCGAACCGGTGCGCGTCCACGGCGTCGGGGTCGGCCGCGAGCCGGTAGCCGGCCGGGCTCAGCTCGAGCGCGCACTCGTCGCCGAGCAGCGCGCGCAGGCGCGACACCTGTGACTGCAACGCGTTGCCGGCTCTGGCCGGCGGGGCGTCGCCGTACAGACCGTCGATCAGCCGGTCCACCGGGACCACCCGGCCGGCGTCGAGCAGCAGCATGACGAGGAGCGCGCGAAGCCGCGCACCGGTCACCCGGACGGGCTGCCCTGCCGCACGCCACACTTCCGTCGAGCCCAGAACGCCAAAGCGCATATCTCGATTCTGTCGGGTCACCTCAAGCGGTTTGGCGTCAAGGCCGAACTCATCCGATCATCGGCGCCTGCCGGGTCACCGCGGGGCGAGGGGGAAGACCCAGGAGGCGGACACCTCGACGGGGAGGTCGTCGTCGTGCTCACGCATCGCGGTGGGGACATACCACCCGGCGTTGACCACCACGACGCGGGCGGAGGAGGGCATGCCGGCGCGGACGGTGACCCGGTCGGTCGTCGAGTAGACGCAGCGTTCGGCGTCGGCAACGGGACGGGCCGGCACGACGATGTCGCAGATCACGTTGCCCACGACGCCCTTCGGCGCGCCGGAGCGGCTGAGGCCGCGGAACAGGAGCAGGTCGACCCGGACGGGGGTGCGGGCTGTGGCGAGCTCCACGGTGATCGGGGAGTCGCGAGGCAGGCGGACCATGGTCCTGGCGGTGGTCCGGTCGGCTTCGCGCTCTTCCACACCACCGTCCCGGATCCACAGGTGGTAGATCTTTTCGCCGGCCACCGTGCCGCCGCTGGGGGAGAGGCGGGCGAAGGCTCCGGGGATGTCCACAGGTGGGTCGACCGCACGGATCCTGCCGTCGGGGAGCACGTCCGGTGGTGTGGTGGGCGCGGGCGTCGTCGGGACCGGCGCGTCGGCCAGTGGCCTGCCGCCGCCCGCGACGCTGCCCGCCGGGTGGGCGCCCGCGCATCCGGTGAGGGCGCTCAGCACGAGTGTGGCGGACATCCCGGCTTTCGCCCCCGCCCACGTCTGGTGCATCACTTGACCTCCCTTGTCGTGAAATCGCACGCCGGATGTGTCTTTCCGCGCTTTCCACGCGGAAAGACATCTCATCCGATATATGTCAGCGATAGCAGGCGGCACTCAGACGCTGCACCTTTTACCCCGAGAATCGAGAAAGGGGTGATTTATCAGCCGACGGGGCACCCGATCCACTTCTGCGGAGTCCTGAGGCGGGCAACGTATTCCGTACCCGCTTCGATGCTCTTGTGGAAGCTCCTCCCCCGCCAGTATCTGCGCTGCCCCCCGCACACGTCGGACAGGGCCTCGACGCTGATGCTCTTCGCCCGCCGCGCGTCGCTCGCCCGGCCGCGGTTGCGCCAGCCGGTGCTCTCCTGGCTCTCGACCACGGCCACGACTTCGAGCCAGGCGCGGTCGGCGCACCTGGACTCGGCCTTGACCACCACCCGCGCCGGACGGTAGGTGAGCTTGGGCGCGTCGATGTAGGCGCGGCAGTTGGCGGGGCTCTGCGGCTGCTGCTGGGCGGCAGCGCTCGCCCCCGGCTTCGGCCGGGCGGTGAGGACGGCCGAGTCGCGCTCGGGGTCGTTGTCCTTGCTCTGGCCGAGCTCGGCGGCCAGGCTGTCGGGCTCGGGACTGCTCGCGAGGACCGGCATGAGTGTGCCGGCCAGCCCCACGACGAGCACGGGGGTGGCGGCGAGCACGGCGATCGACCGCCACGTGACTGCCCGTCCGCCGCGTCCCGTCATATCAGCCATAATTTGTCTCCCTGGTTTCACTCCGTTTCGGCTACCGTTTCTAGTCGCCGTTCAACAGGCCAGGGAAAGACAGACGCGCGGGTGCTGCCAATTTGCTTGAAAGCTTTAATCAGGGGATGAACACTTGTTGACGATAACGGCGGTGGCGCTCATCCGAGCGAAACCACCGCCGTCCTTGTCATAAATCAGGGCTATTCTTCGTCGTCGCCCTCAAGGAAGTCGCCCACCTCGTCGATGATCTCCGCGGCGACGAACCCGGCGGCGACGCCCGCCGCGCCCGCGACGACCATGCCGCCGACGCCCGGGCCGCTGCTCCCGTGGTGCGAGCCGTGGTGGTGCGGGTCGTGGTGCCCGTGGGAGCCGGGGTGGCCGTAGGCGCCGGGCTGGCCGTAGGGGCCGGGCTGCCCATGCGGTGCCTGGCCGTAGGGGTCGTGGTGCCCGGGGGAGGCGTAAGGGTCGTGGCTCGCATAACCGGGCGCCTGGCCGTGGCGCGAGATCAGGCCGTCGAGCCAGGTGCGGATCTCATTGGCCCAGTCCATGTGCAGGGCCTGGTCGTGGCTCACCTGGAAGCGGGCGAAGCTGTCGCCGCCGCCCCCGAACATGCCGCCGCGCTTGTCGGCCTCCAGGATGATCTCAAGCCCGTGGGGGCTCGCGACGAAGGTCAGCTCCACCTCGTTGATCCGCCCGGCGTAAGCGGGCGGCGGGTAGAACTCGATCTCCTGGAAGAACGGAAGCTGCTGGACGACCCCAGCGAGCCTGCCGACCTCCAGGTCGGCCTTCCTGAACTGGAACCCAAGCTGGCCGAAAGCCTCAAGCACACGGGTCTGGGAGGGCAGCGGGCGGATGGACACCTGGTCGAGGTCGCCCTTGTCGACCGCCTTGGCGACGGCGAGCTCGGTGCGCACTCCAAGGGACATGCCGTGGAGATGCTGCCCGTAGAACTCGGTGATCGGGGCCTCGAAGGGCACGGGGAACTGGAACGGCACGACCCGGTTCTCCCCGGCCGCGAGCCTGAACGGCCCTGAGACGTCAAGACGGGCGAACTCCGTGGTGCCTGTGTGCTCACCCTCGGAGTGCTCAACCTCCACACGGGTCACCAGGCCGAGCGCGATGTATTGGATCTCGACTTCGTGGTCACCCCCTTGCACTCGCACCTCTCCGGCCAAGAGCTGCCCGGGCTCGACCGACGGGACGGCGAGCACGGTGTCCACCGACGGTCCACCGATGCCCAGGGCTCCCAACATCCGTTTGAAGATCACAGCGGCCTTTCTGCTGCACATGGAATCGAGTGATCGCAGAGAGAAACGGGCGGGCACAACGCTCGGTTCCCGCGACTCACCGCAGGTCTCCTCCCTTCGGCCGGTAATAGCAGGACGAAAGTGGGGTGCCCCCTGTCCGGGTGGCGGGCTCAATCACCCCTGACCAGGACCGACGATAGACGGGTGAAGGTTTTCGGATGGATGCGGAGCGCCGGGGAGCTTCCGCAGCGCTCCGGTTCCGGCGGGAACCGCGGGTGGGCCCGGCTGGCCGGTGAGATCGGGCTAGTGCTGCTGATCGTGGTGCTCACCCTGTTGATGACCGAGACGATGGAGTGGCTGGCCTGGGTGACGAACACCGCGGCGGAGGACACGCCGACGATGCTCATGGTCGCCGGCACCGGCGCCGTGCTCGTGCTGCTGCGCGGGAGGTTCCCGATCCTCACGCTCCTGGCGGCGGCGGTGGTGTTCAGCCGCCACCTGGAGATGGGCGTGGCGGTGGCCGCGCTCGCCTACAACGCGGCCGGGGTGGTGCGGCCGAGGCTCCGCCTGCCCGTGCTCGCCGCGGCCACGCTGCTGCCGGCGCTCACCGCGCTGGCCGACCGGCAGTTGTACGACTGGCGCCGCACGGTGGCCGTGCTCGTCATCGCGGCCGTGGTGTGCGTCGTGGTGCCCGCCATGGTCGCCATCCTGCTTGAGCAGCGTGAGCAGCTCCTCGTGACGTTGCGGGAACGCTCCACGCTCGCCGCCTCCGAGGCCAGGTTGCAGGAGCGTTCGCGGGTGGCCAGGGAGATGCACGACGTGCTGGGCCACAGGCTCAGCCTGATCTCGCTCTACGCCGGCGGCCTTGAGCTTGAGGCCAGGGAGAACACTCCGCAGGTCAAGCTGATCAGGAACACCGCGCAGACCGCGATGCAGGAGCTGCGCACCGTGCTCGGGATCCTGCGCGGCGACCCGGGCGACCGCCGCGCCGATCCGGCCGGGCCCACCGAGATCACCGACGCCACCGGCACCCGCGCCGACATGCGCAGGCTGGTGGGCGAGTCGACCGCGGCGGGCATCGCCGCGACCCTGACCTGGTCGGGCGAGGACCTCGCCGGCGTCGAGTCGGCGGTCCGGGCGGCGCTGCACCGCGTGGTGCAGGAGTCGCTGACCAACGTCCACAGATACGCCCCCGGCGCCGCCGTCCAGATCGACGTCGGCCGCGCCGCCGACACCGTCCGCGTCACCGTGGCCAACGGCCCGCACGCGGCAGGTGGCGGCCAGGCCGGCGGTCCGGGCGGCGGGCTTGGAGGGCAGGGCACAGGCAAGGGGCTGATCGGGCTGCGTGAGCGGGTGAGGCTGCTCGGGGGCACGTTCAGCGCCGATCGCACGGCTTCGGGGGGCTTCGCCGTACGCGCGACGTTGCCGCTGGCCGAGCGGCCGCGGCCGGAGCCGCCTGAGCAGCCTCCGGCGGAGCGGCAGGAGACCCTGGGGACGCGCACTGCGATGGCGGCGTTGAAGGGGGCGGGGCTGTTCTCCGTCGCGGTGCTGCTGCTGGGCACTTTGATCTATGTGCCGCTGCCGGGGCGGACCCAGCCGATCGAGGTGGGCATGACGGAGGGCGCGGTGCGCGGCGTGGCGGGCTCGTCGGAGCTGATCAGCGAGCTCGCGGTGCGGCACGTCGAGCCGCCGCGCCCCGCGGGCACCACGTGCAGCTATATCTTCACCGGCACGCTTTATACCGATATCCCGATCGAGGTCCACCGCTACTGCTTCAGGGACGGCTATCTGGCGGAGAAGAAGGCCCTCCGGGTGTATGCGCGGGATTGATTTACTACTTGAGGACGATGACTGACATGGCGATCCGAGTGCTTCTCGTCGACGACGAGTCCCTGCTGCGGGCGGGGGTGAAGCTGATCCTCCGCCACGCCGACGACATCGAGGTCGTCGCCGAGGCCGGAAACGGGTCCGAGGCGGTGGAGATGACCCGCAGGCACAACATCGACGTGGCCTTGATGGACATCCGTATGCCGGGGATGGACGGCCTGGCGGCGGTGGCGGAGATGGCGCGGGTGTCGCCGCAGGTGCAGGTCGTGATGCTGACGACGTTCGGCGAGGAGGACTACGTGGCGCGGGCGCTGCGGGCGGGGGCCGCGGGGTTTCTGCTCAAGGACACCGGGCCGGAGGAGCTGATCCAGGCGGTGCGGACGGCGGCGGGGGGCCAGTCGATCCTGTCGCCGCGCATCACGCGGCAGATCATCGATCAATACGTCATGGCGGACGACGGGCGGGCCGCGCAGGCGTCGCGGCGGTTGACGACGTTGACCGAGCGTGAGCGGGACGTGCTGGTCAAGCTGGGGGCCGGGTTGTCCAACGTGGAGATCAGCAAGGAACTCTTCCTGGGGGAGAGCACCGTGAAGGCGCATGTGAGCAGGATCCTCACCAAGCTCGACTGCGCGAACCGCGTGCAGGCCGCCATCCTCGCCCACGACGCGGGGTTGCTGCCGGGGCCGTGAGCGGGGTTAACCCCGCGGATCGGCCCCCCTTCAAGAAACTTGCAACTCGGCGACGCTACATTGCCCGGGATGAAAGCGAAGATATCGGGCGTGGCTTCTTACCTGCCCGAACAGACGGTGACAAGTCGCGAGGTTGAGCTCCGGATCGAGGGCTACAAGCCGAACCCCGGCATCGTCGAGCGGATGACCGGCATCCGGCGGCGGCACGTGGCCCGGGACGATCAGCAGGCGTCCGACCTGGCGGTGGAGGCCGTGCGGCGGCTCGACGGGTTCGACCCCGCCGACGCCGATCTGCTGATCTTCGCGTCCGCCTCCCAGGACATGGTGGAGCCCGCCACGGCCCACATCGTGGCGGCCAAGCTCGGGGTGGCGTGCCCGGTGTTCGACGTGAAGAACGCGTGCAACAGTGTGCTCAACGGGTTACAGGTGGCCGAGGCGCTGATCGCGACGGGGGCGCACCGCAGGGTGGTGGTGTGCACCGGCGAGATGCCGTCGCGGGCGGTGCGGTGGCGGGTCGCGGACCGCCGGCAGTTCGTGGACGCGTTCGCGGGCTACACGCTGTCGGACGCGGGGGCGGCGATGTTGGTGACCGCCGACCCCCGGCGCGGCATCTTTTACCGTGACTTCTCGGCCGAATCGACTGCATGGGCGATTGGCACGCTCCCGGGTGGCGGTTCTGCACATCCCCGTGACCCCGAGTTCTCCTACTTCCGCGGCGACGGGCGCAGGCTGAAGGAGGCGTTCGAGCTGGCCGGGCCCGACATCTTCCTCAACGCGCTCAAGCGGACCGGGCTGAGCTGGGACGACTTCGCGGTTGTGGCGGTGCATCAGGTGGCTCTGCCGTACCTCTCGGTGCTGGCGGGGGCGCTCGGCATCCCCGAGGAGAGGCTGGTCGTCACGCTGCCGGAGCACGGCAACTGCGCCTCGGCAACGTTGCCGCTCCAGTTGACGGCGGGCGACTGGCGGCCCGGCGACCGCGTGGCCATGCTGGGGCTCGGCGGCGGCATCAGCCTCGGCATCATGTTGGCGGAGATGTGACGATGAACCTCTGGGTGGTGATCCCGGCCTACAACGAGGCGAACGGCGTCGCCGGCACGCTCCGCGCGCTTGAGGCGCAGCTCGACCGGGACTTCACCGTCGTCGTGGTCGACAACGTCAGCACAGACGGCACCGCTCAAGTGGTGCGGGACTACGCGAAGACCTCGTCCCTGCGCATCGAGGTGATCGAGGAGTCGCGCAAGGGCACCGGCGCCGCGTCCGACACCGGCGTCCGCCACGCCATCGCCCGCGGCGCGACCCACCTGGCCAGGACAGACGCCGACTGCCTGCCTCGCGCCGACTGGACGCGCAACATCCGCAGGGCCTTCGCCGACGGCCTGGAGCTGATCGGCGGCAAACTCCGGCCGCGCACCGACCAGTTCAAGCTGAAGTTCTGGGAGCGGCGGTTCATCCCCCTTGTGGTGGAGACGGCGGCGTTTTTCGGCAAACTGCGGCCGGGCAACCGCGATCCGGAGTTCCGCGGACCCTACGTGATGATGCCGGGGGCCACCCTCGCCATCACGGCCGCGCTCTATCAGCGGTGCGGCGGGTTCCCGAGGACCGCGATCGAAGAGGTGCACGAGGACCGCGCGCTCGTCAACAAGGTGCGGCGCCTCACCGGAGCGTACGGCTCCCGCCGCGACGTCGTCGTCTACGGCTCTGTGCGGCGGCTGCGCGCATACGGCCTGATCGGCACACTGGCGTGGTACATGGACCACCACTACCGCCCCGAGGTGGTCGACGTCCGTTGATCGACCACGAGACGCGGCTCTACCTCGCCGCCCACCCGATCGTCTACCCGCTCCTGCGGCTGCTCGCCATGTGCGGCCCCGTGGTGCGGCTGCCCGGCGTCGGGGTGGTGGTGAACGACGCCGCGACCGCCCGCTCGGTGCTCATGGACCCGCGCTTCCGCAAGGACGGCCCGGGGTCTCCGGGCGATCTGTGGACCCCCGTGCTCGGCCCTTCGGTCCTGCTCAACATGGAGGGACCCGCGCACGCCGAGCTCCGGGCGCGGCTGTCCTCGTTGTTCACCCCCGGCTATGTCGGCAGGCTCGTCGCCGAGGTGCTCAAAGGCCCGCTGGACGACCTCAGGGCCCGGCTCGACCGCGGGGAGCTCGTCGAGCTGGCCGACGCCGTACGCGTCATGGCCGGGGCGGTCATCTGCCGAGTCATCGGGCTGGGCGAGGTCACACCGGTGCGGGCGCGCGAGTTGTTCGAGGCCGGGGAGCGGGTCGTGTCCATGGTGTCGCTGCGGTCGCGGCGGTTGTCCCCCCGGCAGGTGGTGGTCGCGCGGCGCGTGTTGTCCGGCATCGGCGACATCGCGGAAGCCGCGTATACGGCGGGCGACGAGAGCACCGTCACCGGGCGCATGCGGGCGCTCGGCCTTTCCGCGGACGAGGCCCGGGGGGCCGCGGGGGCGTTCTTCCTCACCGGCACCGAGACGGTCGCGACCTTCGTGCCCCGGCTGGTGGCGCTGCTGCACGACCATCGGGCACGAGCTGCCTCCTCTCCCTCCGTCGACGACAGGCTGGTCGACGAGGCCATGCGGGTCACCACCCCGACCCCGGTCATGCTCCGGTCGGTGTCGGCGCCCGCCGAGGTGGGCGGGGTGCGGGTGCGGCCAGGCGACCGGGTCGTCATCGTCACCCACACCTGCACCCGCGCTCACGGCCCCTTCGACCCGGACTTCGTCCATCCGCCCGAGCTGCGGCGCCTCTGGTTCGGCGCCGGGCCGCACTTCTGCATCGGCTATCCGCTCGCCATGGCCGAGATCCGCGCCATCGCCGACGTGGTGGCCGACCCGGCCGTGCGTGTCGTACGGCGACGTGCGGCTCGCCGGGTGCTCATCCCCGCCTACCGCGAACTGTGGATCCGGAAGGAACCATGAGCCGGCCGACCCCTTGCCCGACCCCGAACGGGAAAGACCGTTGAACGATCTCGTCACCGGCATCCTTGAGACCGCCGCCCGCCATCCCTCGCGCGTCGCGATCCGCGACGGCCGCGGCCGTGCCCTCACCTATGGCGATCTGCGCACACGTGTGCTCTCCGTCGCCGCCGCTCTGTCCGGCGGGGAGGAGGGGGCCGTGTTGTTCGCGGTACGGCCAGGCCCCGATGCGGTGGCCACGGCCCTCGGGGCGGTGCTGGCGGGCCGGACGCTGGTGCTGGCCGACCCCGGAGTCGCGCCCGGTGTGTTCGCCGGGCGGATCGCCTTGACCCGCCCCGCGTGGGTGGTGGCCGAGTCGCTGCTCTACACGCTGAGCGGCCCCCTGCGTGGCGTCGCCCGCCGCCGCGGCCTGCTGCTCCCCCGCCTCGCCGATCCCGCGCCCGGCCACCGGGTGCGACACCTGCGGGCGGGACCGTGGTTGCCCGGGGTGCCGCGGGGGGCGTTCAGCCTGGCCCGCGTCTACGGGGGCGGTGTTCCGGGACGGGGGCTTGATCCGGTCACGGGGGATACGCCTGCCGTGGTCATCTTCACCTCGGGCACGACCGGGCTGCCGCGCGGGGTGGTGCACACGCGGGCGTCGTTGACGGCGGGGGTCGGCCTGTTCGGCGGTGCCGTACCGATCGAGCCAGGGGACGTGGTGCACACCGATCAGCTGATGCTGGGGTTGCCCGCGCTGCTGGCCGGGGCGGCGTGGTCGTTGCCCGGTGGCGGGCCGCTCGCCGCCGAACTGGCGGAGCGGGGGGCGACGCACGCGTTCTGTGTGCCGGTCCGGCTGGACAGGATTCTGCGGGAGACGCCGGATCTGCCGGGCACCTTGCGTTATCTGCTCTTGGGGGCGGCTCCGGCGCCGCCCGCGGTGTTGCGCCGGGCGCTGGCCGCCGCGCCGGAGGCCACTGTGCTCTCCGTTTATGCCATGACCGAGGCACTTCCCATTGCGATCACTACGGCTCAGGAGAAACTCGACAATCCCGGTTCGCTGGGAAAGCCGATGGTGAACGTGAGGGTGGCGGAGGACGGGGAGTTCTTTGTGTCGGGGCCGAATCTCGCTCAGGGTTATCTCGGGGGCGACCCCCTCACCGAGGTCGCGACCGGAGATTTAGGCTTTATTGACGACGACGGACGACTTATCCTGCTAGGCCGAAAAAAGGACATGATTCTGCGCAACGGTGTGAACATTTATCCAGGCCTGTATGAGCCGGCCGTCGCCGCCCTCCCCGACGTCGCCGAGGCCGCGATCGTCGGTCTCGCCGACCCCGAGACCGGGGACGAGGAGGTCGTCCTCGCCCTGGTGCCTGACTCCCCCGCACTCGACGTGGCGCATGTGCTGGCCGCCCTCCCCGAGGTCGTGGACGCCTGGGCGCTGCCCGACCGGGTCGAGGTGCTGACCGCGCTGCCGCGCGCCGGCCGCACCGACAAGCTCGACCGTGCCGCGCTTCGCGCGGAGGTGGCGCGATGAGGATCGCGGTGACCGGGGCGTCGGGGTTTGTGGGGGGCGCGGTGTGCCGGGCCGCGGTGGAGGCGGGATGGACGGTGCACCCCTTCGGCCGCCGCGCGTCGCCCACGGACGGCCCGGCGGGCGGCCATGTGGGCGGCCATGTGGGCGGGGCACCGTACCGCTCGTGGGATCTGCTGGGCGCGCGTCCGCGCGGGTTGCCGCGGGTGGACGCGGTGGTCCACTGTGCGGGGAGCGTGACCGACTGGGGGCCGCCGCACCACATCTGGGCGGCGAATGTGCACGGCACCCGCGCGGTGCTCGCGGCCTTCCCCGGAGCGCGGTTCGTGCATGTGAGCACGGCGAGTGTCTACGATCCGTTCCGGCCCACCGTGATGGCGCGGGAGGACGCCGCGCCGGTGCGGCGTTATGTCAACGCTTATGGCGCCTCGAAAGCGCGGGCCGAGCAGCTCGTGATCGGCCGGGGCATCGTGCTGCGACCTCACGCGGTGTACGGCAAAGGCGACACGACCCTGCTGCCCCGGGTGCTCGGCGCGGTGCGGGGCCGGTGGTTGCCCGCGGTGGGGAGCGGACGCCAGCGGATCAGCCTGACCTCGGTGGACAACCTGGTGAGCGCATGTCTGCTGGCGGCGTCGGGGCCGGTGGACCGCGGGGTCTACAACGTGACCGACGCCGATCCGATCACGCTGGACGAGGCGCTCCGGGCCATATTGCGGGAGCGGGGTGTGCGGGCCAGGCCGTACTATCTGCCGGCGCGGGTGGTGGAGCCGCTGGCCGGAGTGGTGGAGGCGGTGTGTGAGCGGCTCGGAACCACTCGTCCGCCGCGGTTGACGCGATATGCGGTGGGGCATCTGGCGGTGGAGCGCACCCTGGATATTTCCGCCGCACGGCGAGATCTTGGATTTAAGCCCGAGCCCACATCTTTTCTCGGGGCGGCCGACTGGTAGTTCTTAGTGAACCATTTACGCGACGCGGGATGGGGTATGAGTTAATCATCCGTAAAAAGTTACTAACCTGTCAGGCGTGCTGACCGGAGGTAGCGACTCGGAGATGAGGGATAACGGCGAAGGTCACGGCTTCGCGGCGAGCTTCGCGCTCACGCTGGGGTCGGCTCTGCTCTGGGGCTTCGCTCATCTTTGGGTGGGTCGCAATAAAGTGGGATTAGCGCTTATGGCGCTGTTCCTCGGGCTGAACGCCGTCGTCCTCACGGTGATCACGGTGTTCCGCTCAAACCTGCTGACCTTGATCGTGCAGCCGCGCTGGCTCATCGTGCTGATGGTCGCGCTGATCGTGATCGCGTTGATCTGGATCGCGGTCATCGTCCGCTCCTACCAGCTCGTGCGCCCGCCGGCGCGCAAGTGGTTCGCCCGGGGCTCGGCGGTGGTGCTGACCGCAGTGCTCTGCCTCGCGGTGCTCGCGCCGCTGGCCTACGGCGCGCACCTCGCTTACGTGTCCCGCGACCTTGTGACCTCGCTCTTCAACCCCGGCGTGCCCGTCGGGAGCACGGCCGACCCCTGGGAGGGCACCGAGCGTGTCAACCTGCTGCTGATCGGCGCGGACTCCGCGCCGAGCCGTTACGGCGTGCGCACCGACAGCATCACTGTGGCCAGCATCGACCCCCACAACGGGCACACGGTGCTTTTCGGACTGCCGCGAAACCTGCAGAACGTCCCCATGCCGCCGGGGCCCGCGCGCGAGTGGTTCCCGTTCGGCTTCACGGGTGAGGGCACGCACACCCCCGGGTTGCTGAACGAGGTCTACCAATACGCCGAGGACCACCCGGACATGGTGCCGGGGGTGCCCAACGGCAAGCGCGGGCCGACGCTCCTCAAGAGCACCGTCGCCGGCATCCTCGGTCTGACGGTCGACTACTACGCGATGATCGATATGAAGGGGTTCGCCCGGATCATCGATGCGATGGGCGGCGTCACCGTCACGATCAAGGAGCAGATCATCTACGGCCGCCACAACGAGGGTCTGATCGCGACGGGCACACGCAGGCTGTCGGGCGAGCAGGCGCTCTGGTACGGAAGGTCCCGCACATACAGCGACGACTATGTGCGGATGGGGCGGCAAAAGTGCCTGATCAACGCGATGGTGAGGCAGGCCGACCCGCTGACCGTGCTGCGGAGTTTCGATGAGCTCGCCCGGGCGGCGAAGGGGGCGATCTCCACCGACCTGCCGCAGGAGTTCCTGCCGGGCCTGGTGGATCTGGCACAGCGGGTCAAGGAGGCCAAGATCAAGAGCCTTCAGTTCGTGCCGCCGCTGATCAACACCGGCGAGCCCGACTACTACCTGATCAAGGACAAGGTCGCCGTCGCCCTGACCGACCGCGGTGTGCGGAGGTCCCCCGGCACGGCGGCCGACCCGCACGATCCCGTGCCGCTCGACGCGATCTGCCGCTAAGCCCCCTCCCTGCGCCCCGAGGACACCAGCGTCCCGGGGCGCTCGCGTCCTCGGGGCCTCGCGATATGGGCACCCCTCACGTTTGACCAGCTCAGGAGCCATCCGTATGGCACGAACGGATAACAGGCATTCCCCACGGGTTGACTAGGCAATCGCTGGAGGCGTATATACACATATAACCGACTTATTTAGTAGGAATAGGGGAAGTTCATGAGAGCTCGCAGGGTTCGCGGGATAGCAGCCGCGCTGGCCGCCATCGTGGTGACCACCCTCGCGGCTGCCTGCGGGGGCGACGGCACCAACACCACGACAACCGGCGGCGGCTCCACGTCTTCCGCCCCCAAAGAGGTCAGACTCGGCTTCTTCCCCAACATCACCCACTCGACGGCTCTTGTCGGCGTGGAGAAGGGGCTGTTCACCAAGGCGCTCGGCAGCGGCACCGCGCTCAAGACGAGCACCTTCAACGCCGGTCCCGCCGCAATCGAGGCGGTGTTCTCCGGCGCCATCGACGCGACCTACATCGGCCCCAACCCGGCGATCAACGCCTGGGCCAGGTCCAAGGGCCAGGCCATCAAGATCATCGCAGGTTCCGCCTCCGGCGGCGTCTACCTAGTGGTGAAGCCCGGCATCAAGTCCATCGAGGACCTCAAGGGCAAGAAGATCGCCACCCCGCAGCTCGGCAACACCCAGGACGTCGCACTGCGCTACCTCCTCCAGGAGAAGGGCCTCAAGACCACCACCCAGGGCGGCGGCGACGTCTCGATCGTCCCGCAGGAGAACTCGCAGACCATCCAGACCTTCGCCACCGGCGACATCGACGGCGCCTGGGTGCCCGAGCCCTTCGCCAGCCGCCTCATCAAGGAGAGCAAGGGCGAGGTCCTCATCGACGAGCGCGACCTGTGGCCCAACAAGCAGTTCGTGATCACGCACCTGATCGTGCGCCAGGAGTTCGCCAAGCAACACCCGGAGACCGTCAAGAAGCTGCTTGAGGCCCACGTCGAGGCCAACGCCCAGATCGCCGCCGACCCCGCGGGCTCCGCCCAGACCGTCAACGCCGCCCTGGAGAAGCTGACCGGCAAGCCGCTCAAGGCCGACGTCCTAGACGCCGCCTTCAAGAACATCACCTTCACCAACGACCCGATCGCCTCCTCCCTCGTGGGAAGCGCCGACCACGCCGTCAAGGTGGGCCTGCTTGAGCCGGTCGACCTCAACGGCATCTACGACCTGAAGGTTCTGAACGAAATCCTCACCGCAAAGGGACAGCAGGGAGTCGCCGACAAATGACAGCTCCGCTCAAGGAGCACGCCGTGAGCCGAACCGAGGGCACCTCGCCCGCGGTCCGGCTCACGGGCGTCTCCAAGATGTACGGCACAAGCAAGGGCGGCCTTCTCGCCCTCGACAACGTCGACCTCACCGTCGCGCAAGGTGAGTTCGTCTGCCTTCTCGGCGCCTCCGGCTGTGGCAAAAGCACCATGCTCTCGCTCGTCGCCGGTCTCGACGCCGCGAGCGCCGGCACCATCGAACTGGGTGACCGGCGGGTGGCCCTGATGTTCCAGGAACCCGCGCTCTTCCCGTGGCTCACCGTCTCGGCCAACGTCGAGATGGCGCTGCGCGCCAAGAAACTCGACAAGAAGGAGCGGCGGGCCAAGGCCCAGGAGTTCCTGGAGATCGTGCACCTCGGCGGCTTCGGCGACAAACGCCCGCACGAGTTGTCCGGCGGCATGCGCCAGCGTGTCGCCCTCGCCCGCTCCCTCGCCCAGGACGCCGACGTGCTGCTCATGGACGAGCCCTTCGGCGCGCTCGACGCCATGACCCGCGACCTGCTGCACGACGAACTCGAGCGCATCTGGCGGGAACGCACGCTGGCCGTGCTCTTCGTGACACACAACGTGCGCGAAGCCGTACGCCTCGGCGACCGCGTCATCCTCCTCAGCAGCAGACCCGGCAAGGTCGTGCGGGACTTCCCGGTCACGCTCGCGCGGCCCCGCCGTACCGACTCTTCCGACGTGGCCTCCCTGGCCGCCGAGATCACCGGCCACCTCCGCGAAGAGGTGGTACGGCATGCACGTTGAGCCACCCTCCGGTTCCTTAGAGGAGGTCCGCCGTGACCGTTGAGACCACCACCACCAAGGGCTCCGACCGCCTGTCGGCGGAGATCGCCGGCCTTGACGCCCTCGAGCTCGCCGGCGGGCAGCGCAAAAGCCTCGCCGCCCGGCTGTGGGGGCGCGTCTGGCCGATGAGCATCGCCGTGCTCATCGTGCTCGCGGTCTGGGAGCTCGTCGTGCTCAGCGGGCGCTGGCCGGAATATGTGCTCGCGGGGCCCTTCACCGTCATCGGCGAGCTGGGCGCCCGCCTCGGCGACCCCGAATTCTACGGCGCGATCGCCGTCACGATGCGCCGGGCACTCACGGGGTTCGCCCTCGCGGTCGGGATCGGCCTCGTCATCGGGGCGCTCGTCTCCCGCATCAAGCCGCTGCGGGCCGGCGTCGGATCGCTGATCACCGGTCTGCAGACCATGCCGTCGATCGCGTGGTTCCCGCTGTCCATCCTGCTGTTCGGCCTGACCGAGACGGCGATCCTGTTCGTGGTCGTCCTCGGCGCGGCGCCGTCCATCGCCAACGGCCTCATCGCCGGGGTCGACTACACGCCGCCGATCCTGCTACGCGCCGGCCACATGCTGGGGTTCAGGCGGCTCCAGCTCTATCGGCACGTGATCCTGCCAGCGTCGCTCCCGTCGTTCCTCGCCGGGCTCAAGCAGGGCTGGGCCTTCGCCTGGCGTTCGCTCATGGCGGGCGAACTCCTGGTCATCATCGCCAACCAGGCGTCCATCGGGGAGCAGCTCCACTTCGCCCGTGAGCTGTCGGACTCGGCGGCACTGCTGGCCATGATGATCGTCATCCTGTTCATCGGGATCGTGGTGGACATGGTCTTCGAGGCGGCGGACAACTCACTGCGCCGCCGATGGGGCCTGCACCAGGTCCGCAACTGAAAGGCGGTCATGCGAATCTCCGCGAGAACCCAATATGCGCTCCGGGCGGTCGCCGAACTGGCCGTCGCACCGCCCGGACCGGTGCCCGCAGAGAGAATCGCCTCCACGCAGAACATCCCCCGGCGCTTCCTGGACAACATCCTGCTCCAGTTGCGCCGGGCCGGACTTATCCACAGCCAGCGGGGACCCGAAGGGGGATACTGGCTGGCCCGGCCGGCCGATCAGATCACGCTGGCCGACGTCATCGCGGTGGTCGAGGGCGCGCCGGAATACGGCGAACACGGCGGCTATCCCGGCGTCGCCCGTCCCCTCGCCGACGTGTGGAGCGCCCTGCGCGAGCACGAGGAGACACTGCTCACCGAGATCACCCTCGCGCACATCGCGGCCGGTACGGTGCCCCCCACGTGACCGGCAGCCCCTCACTCTCCGTAACATCGCCTTAGCACCGCGCGATCGACACGGAGAGGGGGGAGACATGGCCTCTCCCCCGGGTCGGGTGGCGCGCCTGGCGGCCTGGGAGCGCCGCACCGACGTGCCGCTGATCGTGCTCTCGCTGCTCTTCCTCGGCGCCTTCACCGTGATCGCCCTCGCCCCCGGCCTCCCCCGCGTGTGGCACACCGTCTTCCGGGCCGTCCTGCTGATCACCTGGGCGCTGTTCCTCGTGGACTTCGCCGTACGGTTCGCCCTCGCGCCCCGGCGGGGCGCCTACCTGGCCAAGCAGGTGCTCAACCTGGCGATCCTCCTGATCCCGCCGCTCGCGCCCCTGCGGGTGGTGGGGATGCTCAGCCGGGCCGGCATCGCCCACCGCGGCCGGCGACTCGGGGTGCGCGCCCAGACCGCCTGGTATGCGATGCTGACCACGACCCTGCTCGGATTCAGCGCCTCCCTGTCCGCCCTGATCTTCGAGCGGAACGCGCCCGGCAGCACCATCACGACCTTCGGCGACGCCCTGTGGTGGACCGCCTCCACCATGACCACCACGGGCTACGGCGACACCTATCCGGTCACCTGGCAGGGCCGCCTGGTGGGGTCGGTGCTCATGCTCAGCGGGATCGGCCTGTTCGGGGTGGTCACCGCCTCCTTCACGGCGTGGTTCGTCTCCCGCTTCGACGAGGACCCACCGGCGTGACGCGCCGTCCGGCGCGTCACGGGGTGGCTATGCCGTACATCACCGGATGGGATAGGCCACCTGGGTGAGCAGCTCGGCCTCCGGGGTCACGGCCGGGTCGTTGAGGTAGGTCTCCCGCGGCGGACCGGCCGCCGCGCCAATGCCGGCCAGGCCGGTGTGGCGGCGCACCGAGGCCACGGTCTGCGCGGGCAGGGTCTCAATGCTGAGCCATCGCCAACCCCTCAATCAGAGGACCCGGGCACCGTCGTCTGCCGGCGCAGCTTCACGGCGTCCCCTCGGGGGAGTTCCGCCGGCCGGGACTGGGGGTTCGCCATCGGGAGGGTTCGCCATCGGGGCACTCACGTCACTCGTCCGGCCGTTCTCGCGGAGGATCAAGAACATGGGGTGACCACCCGGCCCGAGGTGCGGGGGCAGCCCTCGGGGGCGGGTGGTCACGTTCAGCGGGCTCCTACCAGTTGGCGGAGCCGGGTGGGGACACGCCAGACATTGGTGTCCAGGGTGATGTCGAGTCGGAGCTCCTTGCGGTGCCGGCGGAGACCGGGGACGCGGATGCGGTCGTGGACGTCGAAACGCCCTTTGCGGGGATAGCCGAAACCAAGCTCTCCGGGGAGAACCCGGAGGTCGTCACGGTTGCCGCAGCAGGGGCAGGTCCATGCGACGAGGTCCATACTCCGGTTGTAGTCGTGGCAGGCACGGAAATATTCGTCAGGCCGGAACCTGGACTCGCAGGCGAGGCAAGGGATCATCATGGTGGATCCGCTCCTAAAGGGGGACGGGGCGGCACATCACAGATTGTGCGCGACGCACTTGAGCGCCGCTTGCAGAACGCTTACGCCGCAAGGTAACAGAGTGATTACTATCGGTTCACAGCCGAATAGCGATTGGACCGTTACAAAAATCGGTCCGAATTATCCACATCAATGGGTATGCGTGGGCATTGCGGAGACACGCCGGAGGGGTCCGAAAAATACCCCAAAGAGCATCAAACATCACCAAATACGACACCGCACGCGCACCCCTCTTGGACCGTGCCAATGACCATATCGAGTCATGTGTGATGTTTTTTCCACGCAAGTCGGTGAACCGCGCACCACCAGCACGGACACCCGCACGCCGATGTCAGGATGGCCGGGTGAACTCCTTGCCCGCCCAGTTGCGTGAGACCTTCCTGCAAGCCGGCTACACCCTCGACGGCGTGCGCGACCGCCTCGGCCGCACGGCGGCCACCGCGCTCTCCCGTGAGGAGCTCGTGCCCGCCCTGCGGGCCACGCGCGACGGCGACCCGCTCGCCACGCTGATCCGCCTCTGGTGGCTCGGCGCGCCGGTCGAGGGGCACGCGGTGGGCCCGCTGCTCCCCGATCTGCTGGCCGCCGGCCTGCTGACGGCGGAAGGGGCACAGGTCCGCGCGACCGTCCACGTGCGCCCCTGGGAGACAGGGGGCTACGTGGTGTCCGACCCCAAGGTGCGGCCCGGCGACCCCGCGCTGCGCGCCGACCACGTGGTGGGCGCCGGCGGCGCCTCGGCCAACCTCGCGCAGCTTGTGCCGGTGCGGCAGGCCGACACGGCGCTCGACCTCGGCACCGGATGCGGTGTGCAGGTGCTCCACCTGGCCGGCCGCACCGGCCGGATCACCGCCACGGACGTCAACCCGCGAGCCCTGGAGCTGGCCGAGCTGAGCTGGCGGCTGTCCGGCGTGAACAACGCCGAGGCGCGGCTCGGCTCCGGTTTCGAACCGGTCGCCGGGGAACGTTTCGACCTGGTGGTATCCAACCCGCCGTTCGTCATCGCGCCGAGCGGCCGCTTCACCTATAGGGAGACCGGCGAGCACGCCGACGACTTCTGCCGCGACCTGATGCGTCTGGCGCCCCGCCACCTCGCCCCCGGCGGCCACGCCGCGATCCTCGCCAACTGGCTGCACGTCAAGGGCGAGGACTGGCGTGACCGGGTCGGCGGCTGGCTCACGGAGACCGGCCTCGACGGCTGGGCCGTACAACGGGACGCGCAGGACCCCGCGGAGTATGTGGAGCTGTGGCTGCGGGACTCCGCCGAGCA
Source organism: Sinosporangium siamense (assembly GCF_016863435.1). Classification (GTDB taxonomy): domain Bacteria; phylum Actinomycetota; class Actinomycetes; order Streptosporangiales; family Streptosporangiaceae; genus Sinosporangium; species Sinosporangium siamense. Next base: position 46,682 of record NZ_BOOW01000037.1, on the reverse strand, counting down.
GGGCACAGCTGCCTATCGGGAGCGTTATGACACGTGGCTCGGGTGGTTTGAGGAGCTTGGGGTGGAGGGTGTGGGGTTCGGGTGGATCACCCTGCACGACTCCGGCACGCTCGACCCGGTCGTGCGGGTGGAGGAGCTGACGCAGCGGGTCGAGCTGCCGGTCGGCGCTTATGTGCAGGAGGTGCTCGACGCCGTCGGCGCCGCGCATCGCCTGTCCGACGAGGAGCTCATGGCGGCGTGCCTGCGTGTCGCGGAGGGCGTCGTCGAGGAGCGCACCGGCCCGCCCGGTGCCGACGATCCCACACATATCATCTTTCACCAGACAAGGGGCCTTCGGCGTACACGCCGGGTGGGCACGGTCGAGGCCGCGCTCGCGAGCGTGTGCGACGGTGAATTGCCGCTCGCGCCCCTGCTGGCCGCCATCGCCGAACTCACCGAAGGGGAGCCTGCGGCTCCTGCGGCGATCCGCCCGCTGATCGCCGAGGGATTTCTTATCTGAGCAGGTCAGTCAGCGTCAATCATCTGTCAATCGGACGTCAACCGCGTTAGGCGAGGCTTCTGAGCGTGGAGACGAGCCCGGGGGGTTCGGGGACTCGTTCCACAGTCCGGCCGGTCGTCGATGTGAGGCGGCTAGCCGCCGCAAGGCGCATCCGGTAACACGGGCCCCCTGGCGCCAAGTGGTGGTCAGACGATCGGCCGGACCACGTTCGCGGAGGTTGGGTCCGCGGATGCACGGACGGGGTTCAGTGGCGTTTGGGGAACGCCACTGAACTACCGTACTTCTCCCGTCTGAAACGCCGCCTCTATTTAATGCCATCACCGAATGGAACGGGGATCGACGTTGATCAACCACATACGGATGACGCGGATAGACGACGACCTGTTCTCCGGGCTGGACATCGAGGGTTCGTACCAGGTTTCAGTCGCCTACGCCGAGATTGAGGAGGACCCTGAGATCCTCTGCCTCTGGGGCGCCGATTCGAGCAAATATGTCGTAGGCGCGTCTGAGGCACTCTCTGCTTCGCGTGGTGCTGCCGAGGCCGGCGTAAGCCCGCCCGAGCACTCCTAGGGCCTGGGCCTCGCCGTACGGATGACCGATCTCATGGCTGACCGCCAGCGCCTGCTCGGCGTGGCGCACGGCGTCGGAGAAACGCTCCGCGGCGAGGAAGGTCTCCGCGAGCCGGAAGCACACCCGCTGCTCCCACACACGCTGATTGCTGGCACGGAAGAAGGCGAGACACTCGGCGTGGTGGTGCACGGCCTCGTTGAGGCGGCCGACGCGGGACAGCACGATGCCGAGGTGGTAGCGGGCTCGCGCGGTGCCGGCGCCGCTGCCGAACTCCGTGAAGATGGCAAGGCCCCGCTCGGCCGCGGTGATGGCGTCGATGGCGTGACCGAGCCCGAGGTGGTCGCGCACCGAGTAGCTGAGCACGAGCGCCTCGCCGGCGGGCACCCCCTGCTCACGGTAGGCAGTGGCGGCGCGGTCCCACAGCACCAGCGCCTCGTGGTGGCGCCGCTGCCGGCCGGCGACGACGGCCATGCCGCTGAGCAGCTCACCTGTGATGATGTTGTCGCCGATCTCGCCGGCGAGGTCGTAGGCCGCCTGGAAGTGGTCGCCGGCCTCGGCGAGCTGGTTGACGCCGAACAACACGCGCGCCAGCACATAGCGGGCGCGCAGCTCGCTCGCGGGTGCCTTGAGGCGGTGCGAGACCGTCATGACCTGCCGGGCGAGCCGGTCGAACTCGTGCAGGTGCGTGCCGGACTCAAGCAGCGGCTCCATCGCGAGCAGCAGATCGGCCGTGGGCAGCAGCGTCTCGGGGGTGGTGGCGGCCGACACGGTGTGGCCGATGGCGGCGAACAGCGACTCGGCCTCGTCGGTGAGCCACGCCATGGACTCGTCGGCCGACAGGAACGCGCGGCCGGTGCCGACGACGGCGAGGCGGTCGGCGATGATGCTGCCCTCGTAGGCCAGCCGGTGCGCCGAGCGCGCCGAGGCGAGATAGTAGCCGAGCAGTCCGCGCATGGCCCGCTCGACCATCGGCGGCGACTCGGTGTGCTCGGCCTTGCGCCGGGCGAAGAGCCGCAGCAGATCGTGGAAGCGGTAACGTCCGGGCGCGGACGCCTCAAGCAGGCTGGTGTCGACGAGCGACTCAAGCACGTCCTCGGCCTCGAACTGGCTGAGCGACAACACCGCGGCCGCCGCCCCCACCGAGATGTCCGGCCCGTTCGGCAGGGAGAGCAGCCGGAACGCGCGGGCCTGCAACGGATCCAGCTGCCCATATCCGAGGGCGAAGGTCGCGTCCACCGCGAGATTACCGACCTTGAACTCGTCGAGCCGGCGGCGCTCGTCGGCGAGCCGGCCGAGCAGGGACGCCACCGTCCACGCCGGCCGCGCGGTCAGCCTGGCCGCCAGGATGCGCACGGCCAGCGGCAGGAAACCGCACGCCGCGACCGCGTCCATCGCGGCGGCGCGCTCGGCCCCCACACGCTCGGGCCCGGCCACGGCGGTGAACAGCGACAGCGCCTCGTCGGGCTTCATCACGTCGAGGTCGACCAGCCGGGCCGCGGTCAGGTCGGCGAGTTTGCCGCGGCTGGTGACGATGGCGGCGCATCCCGGGGTGCCGGGGAGCAGCATGTGCACCTGCTCGGTGTCCTTGGCGTTGTCGAGCAGCAGCAGGATGCGCCGGTCGGCGAGCAGCGAGCGGAACAGCGCCGACCGCTCGGCCAGCCCCTCGGGCACCAGGTCGGCGGGCATGCCGAGCGCCCGGAGGAACCCGGCGAGCACCGACTCGGGCGCGGCCGGCTCCTGGGCATATCCCCGCAGGTCAGCGTAGAGCTGTCCGTCGGGGAACCGGGCGTGCAGGGCGTGCGCGACGTGCACGGCGAGCGTGGTCTTGCCCACCCCGCCTATGCCGGAGATCGCCGCGACCGGCACCCCCTCGGCCTCGCCGGACGACAGAAGCTTGATCAGGTGGCCGATGATGGCCTGGCGGCCGGTGAAGTCGGTCACCGCCGCGGGCAGCTGCGCCGGGCGCGGCATATCGGGCACGGCGTCGGCCTCGGCCTTGGCCGGAGCCGCGGTGAGCGTGATCTCCTCGTGGGCGGCCGGCCGCGGCTGCTCCTGGTGGGCGAGTGTGGGGTCGGCGGCGAGGATGCGCTGGTGGAGCGAGGTCAGCTCCGGGCCCGGCTCGATGCCGAGCTCTTCGATGAGCGCTTTGCGCGTGTCGGTGAAGACGGCCAGTGCCTCGGCCTGCCTGCCGCAGCGGTAGAGCGCGCGCATGAGCTGGGCGCGCAGCCGCTCACGCAGGGGGTGTTCGGCGGTGAGCACGAGGAGTTCGGCGACGACCTCGGTGTGGCGGCCGAGTTCGAGGTCGAGGTCCATCAGGGTCTCGACGACGTTGACGCGGCGCTCGGCCAGCCGTTCGCGCTGGTGGTCGGCATAGGGGCCGACCGCGCCCGCCAGCGGCTCGCCGCCGCAGAGGTCCAGCGCCTCACGCAGGTTCACCGCGGCGCCCGCGAGGTCGCCGTCGCGGCGCGCGTTCTCGGCGACGCCGACGCCGCGTTCGAAACGGGTGAGGTCGAGGGAGTCGTCGCCCACCCGGAGCGCGTAACCGCGGCCGACGGAGGTAAGGAGCTCGGGCCGGGAGCGGGGCGAACGATCCGGTTCAAGAACGGCACGGAGACGGGACACATATGTGCGCAACGCGCCGAGTGCTCGTGGCGGGGCGTCCTCCCCCCACACCGCGTCGATCATCTCCGATGGGGAGACGGCGCGGCCTTCCTTCAGGAGCAGCATCGCGAGAATCGAGCGCTGGAGCGGTGTGCCGAGATCCAGCTCTCTCCCGTCCCGCCACGCCTGGACAGGGCCTAGTACGGCGAAGCGCAGCCCGGCTTCGCTGCCCTGACCAGCCATTCCTATTTTCTCCACTACCAATGGGAAATTTTGTAGCTAAATTGTAGATCCAACCGTGGTTACTCCAAAGACGTGCTCGTACACCGCCCGTACGCCCCCCGATGCAGCCGGACGGCGACGGACACGCGTGACCGATCGCTTGTCCTGGTAGCCGCCCACCTAGATGGGTTACAGGGCATTTATTCGCCGTTGATCCCCTGTTGAACGCCGGGGGCCATGCTGGCCATAACCAGCGGGCATGGCCCCAGGACTGCGGGGGCGGTCGTGACCGTAGCACGTCGAAACGCCGAAGGCTCGTCCCTTCGGCGTAAGAGGTCGGTAACCGAGCGTCAGCGTCGACGCCACCGTTCCGCCGGTCGAAGCCGCAATTCTTCCCCGGGCGGTACACGCACCATCCACAAGCCAGCCAGAAGACAGCCCGGCCGGTTCGACCGGCCGGGCTGTCGATCTTCCTGGGGATCGCCGCCCCGCCGGGGAGCGGCCCCGGGGAGCGGCGATTAGGCCACCCGGCGTCTTTGCGAAGCTCCCCCTCAGAACGACGCCGAACGCCGGGTGGGCCCCCGATCAACCGGAGGCGACGTCGGACACCAGCGAGTGGTGCCGAAGCCGTGTTCCCCCCGGCCTTGGTACAACCAGATCCGACAGCGCCTCGGTCAGGTGGTCGAGCGCGTCGGAAATCCAGGGCAGCGACAAAGGGTCGCTGCTCGCGAGCGCGGTCAGGCGACGCTCGCTGGTCTCGCCGTACAGCAGACTCGTGGCCAGCCGCACCCGCATCGCGGCCGGATCGTCGCCGAAGACGTGCCCCGGCAGCACACCGACGCCGTGCTTCTCCAGCAGCATGGCCGCGAGGTCGGCGTTGGTGCGCAGATCGGACCGGGCACGGAGCGGGCCGAAGTCGGGATAGAGGTAGAAACCTCCCTGTGGTGGCGCCACCGCCGCGCCGGCCCGGATGCACCTCGCGTGCACCGCGCGGGCCACCGTCCCGTGCAGCCTGCGGCTTTCGACCACCCGCTCGCGCAGCTCCGGCGGCTCGGTGAAGGCGTAGGCCGCCACCTCCTGCACGGGTGTCGCCGGGCACGACCAGATCTCGCTGGCCACGCCGAGCAGCTTGGTGCGCAGCTCGTGGGCGCGGTCGGGAAGCCTGGCGGCGCCGATGCGCCAGCCGCCGAGGGCGAGGTTCTTGCTGAGGCCGGTGGTGACCACCGTGCGCTCAGGGGCCAGATCGGCCGGGCTCAGGTAGCCCGCCAGGTTGTCGTGCACCAGGTCGCGGTAGATCTCGTCGGAGATGATGACGAGGTCGAGCTCGCGTGCGACCTGGACCAGCCGCTTCACCGTGCCCGGGCGCACCAGCGTGCCGCTGGGGTTGTCGGGCAGCGTGATGAGCAGGGAGCCGACGGTGCGGCCCTGCGCACGCGCGGCGAGCACCGCCTCGGCCACGCGGTCGGGCTCCGGCGCCCCCCCTTCGCCCGGGGGCGCCGGAAGCAATATCGGGCGTGCCCTCACCATCTCCGCCTGCGCCGCGTAGCTCACCCAGCTCGGCTTGGGCAGCACGACGTCGCCGCCGATCGCGAGGAGCAGCCCGTAGAGCAGGGACTTGCTGCCCGGGCCACACACCACTAACTCGGGATCCGTGGACAGCCCTCTGCGCTCCCAGTAACCCGCCGCGGCCTCCCGCAGGGCGGGGATTCCGGCTACGGGGCCGTAGCCGTTGTGTCCGGAGGCCTCCGATAGACGCTCCCGGAGCGCCGGGTGGACGGGTAGGCCGGCCTCACCGAAGGCGAGATTGAGCACCCGCTCCCCGGATCCTCGTCTTCGTTGGAGCTCCTCGTTGGCCGCAAGAGTGGCGGAGTGGGAGACATTCATCGGGCAACCCCTTGCTTCTACCGGTAACATCCTTATTCTGCGAACAGACTTCTCATTCTTCCCATTTTGCCGCGCACGTTTGCAGGGCACGCTTTACACACGTTTCTCCGGCATGGTTCACAGAACATGGTTCATCGGATGTCTTTTGAACCTTCGGCTCAGCTCTACCGGTGGTCGCTCTGTTCACCGGTGGGCTGTTCGCCCTCTGCTTGTTCACCGTGCTCATTCACCGTGCAGGTTCGCCGGGCCCGGCAGGTTGGGTGCCGGGTTCGGCGAGGGATTGTTTTATGAGAAGGTTCTCGTTTAATGAGAAGGTTCTCGTTTATGAGAAGTGCTCATCGCTTGAGTTGTTCAACGCCTGTCCGGCCGGCCGCCGCCTGATCAGCGCACCGATTGCCTGCCGCCCGGTGGACTGCTTAACCTCGGATCCGTCAGCACATGCCACCTCGCGTGACCTGCGATCGGAAACGGAGTGTCGGTCGTGAACCAAGCCCCACCCCATGCGGGCCCCGGGACGACGACAAAGCAATCAGCCACGCGGCCCTCACTTCGCAGTGCATTGTTGGCGTCGTTTGCAGCTGAACATTGTTACGTCGGACACGACCAAGAGTGAGGGCCGACCGGCATCATCGCAAGCGAGGGTTTTCGGGGGTAGGCATAAGGAGAACCGATGCTAGATTTACGTAGACTCGCCCTGATCTGCGAATTTGCCCGTCGTGGAAGTATCGCGGCGACGGCCGCGGCACTGGGGTATAGTGCCTCGGCCGTATCCCAGCAATTGGCCGAGCTGGAACGCGAGACAGGCGCGGCTTTGCTCGACCGCACCGCACGCAGTGCCGAGCTCACCGACGCCGGGCGCAGGCTGGTGAAGCACGCGGAAACCATCCTGTCGATGGTGGAAGAAGCTGAATACGATCTGACCTCTCATGTCAGCACGCCCAGCGGACGGGTCGTCATCACCGCCTTTCCCACCGGCGCCGTCGCCTTTGCCCCCTTGGTGGCGCGTGCCCTGCGGCGCCACGATTCCCTTACCTTGAGCATGCGGCAAGGTCGATCACAACAGGCGATCCGGGAGGTGCAATCCGGCGAAGCCGACATTGCCTTAGTTGACATATGGGATGGCGACCGGCCGGACCGGCATTCCTCCACGCTTCGCGTGTTCCCACTCTTGCATGACCCGCTTGTGTTGGTCGTCCCCAACAAGCATCCGCTGGCGAAAGGTGAGGGACTCGTCGACATCACCACCCTGCGCAACGAACCCTGGATGGCCGCCCCCGCGGGCGAACCCTCCCGCTCCAACTTCGACCGGCTCCTCGCCGAAGTCGGCGGCACACCGCCCGTTCCCTGGGAGTTCGAGGGACTCGGCACGCTGCTCGTCCTCGTCGCCAAGGGGCTCGGCATCGCCGCCGTGCCCGGCCTGGTGCTCGCCGCCGGCGTGCGCGGGATCACCGTACGGCATTTGCCCAGCAACCACTCGGGCCGCGTCATCTTGGCCGTCGCCCGGCGTTCCAGCATCAACCGGCCCTCCGTCTCGGTCACCTTGCGCGCCCTCCACATGGCCGCTCACGGGCTTGCCGGCGACATCGACTCGGTGAGCCTGGGCTTCCGCTAGGGTCTGCGCTCGTGGCCCCCACCTACGCCATTGAGCATCTCCTCCGGTCCAACCCGTCCACGGTGATCGCCGGAGTCGACGAGGTCGGCCGCGGCGCTTGGGCGGGCCCCGTCACCGTCTGCGCTGTCGTGACCGACCTGTCCGAACCGCCGGCCGGGCTCACCGACTCGAAACTGCTCTCCCCCGCGCGCCGTGTCTCCCTCGCCGCCGAGGTGGCCGCCTGGGCCGTCGCCCACGCCTGCGGCGACGCCTCCCCGGCCGAGATCGACGAACTCGGCATGACCGAGGCCCTGCGCCGCGCCGCACGCCGAGCGCTTGAGGCCCTCCCGGTGCGGCCGGACGTCGTGATCCTCGACGGCAAACACGACTACCTCGGCTCCCCGTGGGCCGTGCGCACCGAGATCAAGGCCGACCTCACCTGCGTGTCCGTGTCCGCGGCCTCGGTGGTCGCCAAGGTGCGCCGCGACACGCACATGGCCACCCTCGGCCACGAGGAGTACGGCTTCGCCGACAACGCGGGCTACCCCTCCCCTGTCCACCAGGCAGCACTGGCCGAACTCGGGCCTACGCCGCATCATCGACTTTCGTGGTCATATCTCGACGACCTTCCCCAGTGGCGCCACCTCAAGAAACACCGCAACAGCCTTGCCGGGGAGGGACAACTTTCACTGTTCGGGTAGGACACCCGGCGTTCGGGGAGTCAGTTTCGGGGAGTCATCAAGGTGCCGGACGGTGGTGGAGCAAGCGCGGCAAAGACTTTCCATGGACGAGCGGTGCACCATACGGCCGGGAAATAGGACACCTTCGACCTCCGTGAGCGTCACGGTGGACGACCCCTCCTCGGACGAGCGCTAGGCCCAGCCACCGCCGGCCTCCGCGAGCGTCACAGTTTTCGGTCCGGCTCGGCAGGGGCGGTCGCCGCCTCGCAGGGGCGGCGGTCATGGTGCCGAGGTTGTGCGTGCCGGGAGGCGGCGGGGCCGGGTGTCTCCGGAGGGGTGGTCAGCCTGTGAGGCGCGATGCCGGGTGTCTCGGAGGGGTGGTCGGCCGGTGGGGTGCGGGGCCGGGTGTCTCGGAGGCATGGTCAGCCTGTGAGGCGCGATGCCGGGCGTCTCGGAGGGGTGGTCGGCCGGTGGGGTGCGGGGCCGAGGGGCTCGGAGGGGTGGTCAGCCGGTGAGGGCCAAGGCGGCGGGGCCGTAGACGAACGAGGGGTCGATCTGGGACTTCAGGTCGGCGCCGGTGGCGCGGTTGGCCCATGCCTCGGCGTTGCGCAGGTGGAACTCCACGGTCTGGCGGCCGAAGGTCTCCCAGTCCTTCGGCTGGGTGTCCACGCGGTCCAGCAGCCGGGCCAGGCCGTCGAGGTTGGCGGGCTCCAGGTCGCTCAGGGTGAACGGGCGGCCCTGCTCCATGGCGCGGACCGCGGCCGAGTGCTCGAAGCAGGCGAACAGGTCGTCGCCCACCTGGTCCCGGAGGAAGGCCACGTCGTCCGGCCCCTGCACCTTGTTGCCGACGACCACGATGGACACCCCGAAGTCGGCGGCGTAGTCGCGGTATTGCCGGTAGACGCCGACGCCCTGGCGGCTGGGCTCGGCGACGAGCACCGTGAGGTCGAACCGGGTGAACAACCCCGACGCGAAGGAGTCGGCCCCCGCGGTCATGTCGATCACGGCGTATTCGCCCGGACCGTCGACCAGGTGGTTGAGGTAGAGCTCGACCGCGCCGACCTTCGAGTGATAGCAGGACACGCCTAGGTCGGACTCGGCGAAGGGGCCGGTGACCATGAGCCGCACCCCCTCGGCGGTGGTGACGGCGAACCGCTCGTGGACGGAGTCGTCCCCGTCGAGCCGGAGCAGCCGGGAGCCGCGGCCGGGCGGGGTGGTCTTCACCATGGCGGCGGCACTCTCGATGAGCGGGTTGTCGCCCCGGAGGAAGTCTTTGATCTCGGTGAGATGGCTGCCGAGCGGCTTCGGCATCTCGTTGTCTGCGACTCCTAGGACCATGCCGAGATGCTGGTTGATGTCCGCGTCGATCGCGACGACGGGACCACCCCGGAGCGCCGTATACCTGGCGAACAGCGCGGACATGGTCGTCTTGCCGCTACCGCCCTTGCCGACGAACGCAACCCTCACGACTGGATTCCAATCTGACTATGAAAACCATTACGGTCTTGTGGAAGTGATAATCATGCCACGGGTGCGGAGTGAGGGAGCGGTCTTCCGCCGACGTGGTGGGAAAGTCATGTCGGCCGGGGTAGTGGAATCGGCACACCGCGCTACATACCGACGGGCGTTGGGTCCTGATTTGCGCAGTTCCGGGGCGACGCGGCGGGGAAGCCCTTCGCTGGTGGGCTCAGTGGTGAATTGAGCGGCCGAGAGCAGGACACGTTCTGGCGAGGGAATTGTTCACATACACAAGGCACCTCGCGGCTAGGGCACCGCAGCGGACGCTTGAGCGGGATGGACGCCGCGACCGGGTGCTACGTGCAGGAGTGGGCCGCGCGCGGCCACCGATCAAGGTCGCGGGTGCACTGGCTTTGCCGTACGGAACCGTGGGGGGTGGAGCGCCGGGGTAGCCACACATCGGCGTGGTGAGCGGGCGGTGCCGGGGTGGGGCCGGCTGTGCCGTAGGGGGCGGGCGGCGGTGCGAGCCCGCTTGGCGGTCACCTCGTTGACGTGGGAGGGGTTGTCGGCGGCGGCGCTGTGAGCGGCAGCACCGGGATCGCCGGCGGGCCGGGGGGTGACTTACTCGCCAGGGGCACCGGGGACGCGCAGGCTGAGCCAGGCGGCGTCGCAGAGGGACTCGATCTCCTCGGGGGTGGGCTGGTGTGCGCCGGCGAACCACAGGCGGCACATCTCCTGAGCGGGGCCGAGCCAGAGCACATAACACATGGTCGCGTGGATGGGCGGGAGCAGCCTGGCCTCGGTGTGGGGCAGCCACCACTCCGATACCTGGCGGAAGAAGGCGCGGCGTTGTTCGGAGACCTCGGTGCCGCCCGGCTCGTGGCGGCGGGGCGGGCGTTCGCTGATAAGCAGGCGGGCACGTTCGGGGTGTTCGCCGCACCAGGCCATGTGGAGGGCCACGATGGCGCGGATGCCGTCGCGGGCGCTCGCGTGCTTTTCCAGCTCTGTGACGAAGGCGCTTTGGTACATCGCCTGGGTCTCCGCGTAGAGCACGCCGTAGACGTGTTCTTTGCTGGCAAAGTGGTGGTAGAAACTGCCGACGCTGACGCCGCTCTCCTCTCGGAGGCTGGCCAGGGTCGTGGCCGAAACACCGTCTTGACTGAAACGCCGGAGTGCACCTTCTATGATGCGGCTTCGCCCATCGCGTCCGTTCTTGACACTCTTCACACACTCAATGGTGAGCTAACAGAACGTTGTTCCGCAAACATAAGCTGGTTTTGCCTACCATGTGTGGCTTTCTGAAGATCACCCTGGATCTCATGGCGACAAACCACCTTGCCGGATTGTGATCGGGAAGGAAAGCCCACAAGATCTTACCCACATGACCGAACACCCCCGAAGAACGACCTACCATTCGGACATGACCGGGCCTCACCAGGTGCAGGGCTGTTCGATTCAGCGCACTCTGGGCATCGTTGGCGAGAAGTGGACCTTCCTCGTGTTGCGCGAAGCGTTCAACGGGGTGCGCCGTTTCGCCGATCTCCACCAGGGCACAGGAGCCCCCCGACAGGTGCTGAGCGCGAGGCTGGCCCGCCTGGTCGACGAGGGGTTGCTGGCCAAGGAGCCGTACCGCGAGCCGGGGCAACGCAAGCGCGACGAATACCGGCTGACCCAAAAGGGGCTGGACCTCTATCCGATCATGGTCGCGCTTATGCATTGGGGTGATCGTCACCTCGCGGAGCAGAACGGTCCGCCCATGGTGCTCACTCACCGGGGCTGCGGCGCGCCGATCCACCAGCAGTTCCGCTGTGCCGAGGGCCACGAGCTCGCCGGTCCGCGCGAGGTCACGCCCGTCCGGGATCCTGTTTCCCCCAAGACCCCGCAGGTCCGGAAGCCTCCGACGCAGTGACGGGACCGGTCCCCCCGGCACCTACGCTGGGGACGTGTACCGGTTCCTCTTGACTCCGCGCTGGCTGGTGCTCCACGTCGTGGTGCTGCTGGTCATCCCGGCGTTCGTGCTGCTCGGGCAGTGGCAGTTCGGCCGATATGAGGAGCAGTCGTCCGCCACCGACCTGGCGACCGGCAACCTCGCGGCGGCCCCGGTGCCGATCGGGTCGCTCCTCCCGGAGGGGGGTACGGCGGAGCCCGGTGACAAGTTTCGCACCGTGACGGCGACCGGCACATACGACGTAAGCAACCAGACCCTGGTCCGCCGCCGTCCGCAAAACGGCCAGACCGGCTTCTACGTGCTGACCCCGCTGATCACCGGCCAGGGGCAGGCCGTGCTCGTGAACCGGGGCTGGGTCAAGGCCGGCGCGAGCGCTGATGCCGTCCCCGACGTGCCGCCGCCCCCAGCCGGCCAGGTCGCCGTCACCGGGCGGCTGCGGCTGAGCGAGACCGAGGAGAGCAGCGGCATCCGAAACCGCGCCGGCTTGCCGCCGGGGCAGGTCCTGCTGATCGATGTGCCGGCCATCGGCGGGCGCATGCCGTACAAGATGCCTGTCGGATATGTCGATCTGACCGAGCAGAGCCCGGCCATCGCCGCCGCGCCTGAGCCTGTGCCGCCGCCGGATGTGGGTGGCGGCGGGGGGCTGAACCTCGCTTATGGGGTGCAGTGGTGGCTTTTCATCGGCATCGCGGTTGGCGGCTGGCTGATCCTGATTCGCAGGGAGGCAGCCGATCTCCGGCAGGCCGCCGCCAAGGAGGCGGAAGACTCCGCCGCAGGGCAGAACACCACGGAGGCCCCTGCCAACCCCTGAAGCGCCTTCTACGCTGAAATTGTGGAGGGAGGCGGACATGCGGTCACTGGTGTGGTTGAAGGAGGCAGGAGCGGAATACGCCGATGTCGAGCTGCTGGAAGGGCTGACGGCCACGGGGGTGGCCGTGGGGGCGGACCCTGTGCCGTATCGCCTGGAATATTCGCTGCGGACCTTCCCCAACCTTACGACCGAGGCGTTGAGCGTGCAGTCGTCGGGTGCGGGGTGGTGGCGTTCGCTCGATCTGCGCCGGTCCGCCGACGGCCTGTGGTCGTGTGAGGCGCAGGCCGACGGCGAGCTCGACGAGCCCCTGCCGGGCGGTGATCCGTTGCGTCTGGCCGACGCCGCCGACTGTGATCTCGGCCTCTCTCCGCTCACCAACACCATGCCTGCGCTCCGCCGCCATCTGCTGACCGTGCCGGGCACCGTGGACTTCGTCATGGCCTGGGTGAGCGTGCCGTATTTGTCTGTTGTACGAGATGAGCAGCGGTATACGCATCTCCGACCGCATGTCGTGCGGTACGAAAGCGAGGGCTTCCAGGTGGACTTGACCTACAGTTCGGATGGGTTCGTGATTGACTATCCGGGTTTGGCGAGATCCATCCCTTGAGTGGGAGGGGGTCCGCTAGGGTGTGGTAACGGAGACCAACCGGAGACCTCGCAGGTTGTTAGGTGTTATGCCAGCGTCGTACGGTTTTACTGTGACTACGCCGCTGCCCGCTGACCCCGAACCGAGGCGGCGGGATTATGTGATCATTTCCGTTGACGATCATTTGATCGAGCCGCCGGACTTGTTCACCGATCGCCTGCCCGAGAAGTATGTCGACCTGGCCCCCAAGGTGGTTGAGACCGAAGCCGGGCACCAGGTCTGGCGGTACGGCGGAGCCACCTACTCGTGCGCCGGCCTCGACGTGGGCGCGGGCCTGCCTCATGAGCAGCGCACCCTGGAGCCCGTGCGGTTTGAGAACATGCGCCCTGGTGCCCACGACATCGAGGCGCGGATCGAGGACATGGACCGCGCCGGCATCTGGGCCGCGCTCTGCTTCCCCGCCATGCTCGCCGGGCAGGCCGGCATGCTCTTCTCGAAGACTCGCGACCAAGATCTTGGCCTTGCCGTGCTGAAGGCGTGGAATGACTGGCATGTCGACGTATGGGCGGGCACCTATCCCGAGCGCATCATCGCGCTGCAACTGCCCTGGCTCTCCGACCCCGAGATAGCCGCGAAGGAGATCCGCGCCAACGCCTCACGCGGCTTCAAAGCGGTGCTCTTCCCCGAGTTCCCCTCACGCTTGCGTCTGCCATCGATTCACACGCCATATTGGGATCCGTTCTTCGAGGCCTGCGAGGAGACCGGCACGGTCGTCTGCCTGCACGCCGGAGCGGCCTCCTGGGCGCCCGTGCCCTCGCCCGACACCCCCATCGAGGCGATCACCACGCTGATCCCCGCCAGCGCCATGTTCGCCTGCGCGGACTGGCTCTGGTCGGGCGTGCCGCTGCGATTCCCCGGGTTGCGCATCCTCATCGTGGAAGGCGGCGTCGGCTGGCTGCCCATGCTGGCCGAACGTGCGGACTATGCCCTCGACCACCCGGTGGCCGAGGAGACCTCGTGGGACGGCGGCCTCAAACCCAGCGAGGTGCTGCGCCGCAACTTCTACTTCGGCACGCTCAACGACCACGCCCTCTCCGGGGTGCGCCTGGCCGTCGGTCTTGAGCGGGTGCTCTTGGAGAGCGGCTATCCCCACTCGGACTCCACGTGGCCCGACACGCAACGCTGCGTCGCGCGCAATCTGGGCACGCTCCCTCCGGCCGACATCGCACGCGTGGCCTATGGCAACGCGGCAAGGTTGTTCGGCCACCCGCTCCCCTCCCGGGCTTGGCTGAGGATGGAGCAGCTCTGACCCCCGCGTGGGGCCCGGCGCAGCTCCGACCCTCGCGCCGGGGAGGTCGTCGGCCTGGCTCACCAGGCCGACGTGGGCCGATCCGTATGGTCGCCCGGGCCTAACGCAGCCCGTCAGTGATGTGTGGCCCCGTCGCCCGGCGGCGGGAACACCCTCTCCGTGTGGGGGGCCACCCGGCTCTGGTCCTCCCACTGCACAAACCGCCCGCTCTCCCCCAGCAGGGAGCCGGTCAGCCACAGCAGAAGGCCGAAGTCGTCGGCGACGCCGATGAGCATGAGGAAGTCGGGAATGATGTCGATCGGGGAGATGATGTAAAGCACGCCGAGCGCCATCATCGCGAGCTTGCCACGCCCCATGTGTGGGTAATCGCCCTTGGCGACCCCGCGCACAAGCCTCGGGACGGCGCGGATCCGCGCACCGATGGGCGGGGCTCCCGGCTTGTTGACTTCCTTGTAAGTGCGCCAGGCCGCCGCCGCGCGAGCTGTCTTCCCCATCTCCGGCACCTCTCTGCCGCGTCCGGTCGCTGCCATATGCGATCTACCCGGCCACCGCACTGAGTCAACGTGGAACGCACCGGCATTGGTTCCAGCGCCACGTGCCGGAGCTTCTCCGCGGCGGCATGAATGAGAAAAGCTCACGTTAACGGCATGTTGTGCCGCAGAGTGGAACACTCCATGACTGTTTCCTGCCCACACGCTGAAGATCCCTACAATCACGATAAGTAACGTGCTATTACTCTTCGCATGACGCGGCGCATGGGGTGGTTGGGCGCGGTGGTGCTTTCAGGCGGCCTTCTGGCACCTGTCCTCACCGGCGCCGTGCATGCGACTCAAGCGATGGCGGGCACCGATCAGGCGATAGCGCCGCTAAGCCCGCCCACACTCCCCGTTTCGTACGGCGAGAGCCTGCTTGACGATTCCCCCGAGAGGTCGGCGGAGCGCACGGTCGAACCCGAGACGGAGGAGTCGCCCGAGCCAGAAGTCATGCTGGGCAGGACCGCACCCGACCCGGTAGAGGAGTCCCCCTCCCCTCAACCGGACGACTCCCCCGAGCCTCGTGCGAAAGCCGTTCACGCCAAGGAATCCCCTGCCGCCCCACAACCCGACGACTCACCTGCCCCGGTCACACAATCGGTTCGAGGGGCGCAATTCCCTGCCCCATTGCCGGACGAATCACCGGAACCAGCGGCTCAAGCAGAGGAGTCCCCCGCACCGCACCCCGACGACTCACCCGAGCCCCTCACGCGGATCGTGAAGGCGGTGACGCCGAACCTCCCCCTGGTCGGCGACGATGGGCTGCTTTCCGGGGTCACCGGGCTGCTGTGGCCCCTTGTCCCTCATCACCACTCGCACAAGCACAAACACTCCGCGCCGGTGGCACAACCGCCAGCGCAGCAACCCGCGGAACGGCCTGCCCCGCCGCGCCCAGAGCCTCCGTCCTTTCCCGACATGCCGGCTAATCCGCCTATGGAGGCTCCTGCCGTACCCGACCCGCCGGAGCCGCCGCCGCTTCCGGATCCTCCGCCTCCGCCGGAGCCGCCGCGAGTGCCCGATCCGCCGAGGGCCGAACCGCGTCCGCAGCCCGCCCCCGTGCCGATCGCCAGGCCCGCGCCGCCCCGGCCGGCGCGCCCGTCGCAGCGGCCCAGTCCCCGCCCGAAACCGACGCCCACAAAAACCGAGGAATATCGCGCCTTGGACCGGCCGGTGGTGCTCAACCGGTTCGGGGATCGAAGGAAGGGCATGGACCGGACCTTGCTCGTCGTCCTGCTTACGGGGATCGTGGCGGTAGTGACCGTGTCGTCGTTTTCCAGAAGTGGGCGCTGAACAAGGCTTTGCCGTACCGCCGGGGATCTTTGTCCCCGGTGGGGGGCTAGGTGCGCCGGCTTGGGGAATGCGGTGCACCTATGAGCGAACGGCATATGCAGGAGCAGCACTACGACGTCGTGGTGATCGGGGGTGGGGTCGCCGGGCTGAGCGGCGCGTTGGCCCTGGGGCGGGCCCGGCGTTCGGTGCTGGTGATCGACTCGGGTGGACCGCGCAATATGCACGCGGAGAACCTGCACACCTACCTCGGCCGGGACGGCACGGCCCCTGGAGAGATGCTGCGTATCGCACGGGACGAGGTACGGCGATACGGCGTAATGGTGCGGGAGGGGACGGTTGTCGAGGTAAGCCGGGACAAGAGCTTTCATGTCGTGCTTGCCGATACAAGCGTGGTTCATGCTCGGCGATTGCTGGTCACCACGGGGCTGACCGACGAACTACCGGACGTTCCGGGCATCGCCCAGCTATGGGGAAAGGACGTGCTCTACTGCCCTTATTGCCATGGGTGGGAAGTGCGGGATGAAACCATCGGGGTCTTGGCCACCGACGGGCGGGCTGTGCACCAAGCCCTGCATTGGCGACAGTGGACCACCCACATCACGCTCTTCCAGCACACCGGCCCGGAACCCACCAAAGAGGAACACCTCCAGCTCGCCGCCCGGGGCATCCCCGTCGTGCGGGGGACCGTGGCGAGGCTCGACACCACCGGTGGCCGCCTCTCCCACCTGCGCCTGAGCGACGGAGGCACCGCCTACCCGTGCCGGGCCCTGGTGATCGCGCCGTGGTTTCGCCCACGTGCCGACTTCCTCGCCCCCTTGGGGGTGAAACCGGCAGACTTCATCTCCGGCGGGCAGGTCATCGGCCGCCACATCGCCGCCGACGAGGCGGGCGCGACCGGCGCCCGCGGGGTGTGGGTGGCCGGCAACGTCACCAGTCCCCTCGACCAGCTGATCGCCGCCGCCGCGGCGGGCTCCCGTGCCGCGATGGCCATCAACACGCATTTGATCGCCGAAGAGACCCACCGTGCCCTCAACCGCCCTTCACCCATCGGGGCCGGTCACTCTCCCTCATCCATCCAGAAAGGGGCACTCAGCCTTCGCCGCCCCTGGTGGACGGCGTCCGGAGTGGTCGCCGATCACGGTAGGAGCGGCGTGTCCCAGGGGTGGTGATCGTCGTCCGCCGTGTCCCGGGGGGCCTGCCACGGGCGCGGCGCCCGGCGGGGCCGGGGGATGTCGTGCCGGAGCTCACCCTGTTCGCCGCGCCGCCATCCCTGCTCGGCCGCCCGGCCGATGGCGAGCGCGGCCAGGTCGACGGTCTCGATGGGAATACGTTCGTCGGGCTGATCACCCCAGTAGAACCAGCGGAACGCCAGATGCACATAGACACGGCGGACGACGCCGTGGCAGTCGCACACCTTCACGTGGGGGCGGCCCTGGTGATCCCGTCCGAGGGTCGTTTGCAGGCCGTGCTGATTGAGCTGGGCGTTCACGCGAAAAAGCAGTTCGACTTCGCGGGGAACGGCATCGCCGGTCATCGTCGTCCTTTCGCAGCCGGGGCCATGTCATGTCACCCGTACGCGGTGACGTAATGACAGAGCCCCGTCCGCGGACTTTTGATACGGCTAACGCCTTCGGAGTCAGTTCACATCCGGCATCTGGCCGGTGCCGGCGCAGAGCTCACACGGCACGAGAATGTTGGTGATCACCACACCGCCCGAGGCGGTGGCGCTTCCACGCCGTTCCTCCCACGCGCCGGTGCCGTCGCAGAGCTCACACGGCGGATTGCCGGGCGAGGTCGGCCGAGGCTCCATGGGCCGGTTCAGATCGGCGAAACCGGCGTGCACGGCGTTGGCCTGCTCACGGGTGAGAAAAGGCAGGCTGACTTTGCTCCCGGCCGCCGTTTCGATGCCGACCACGTGAACGCCCTGAGACCCCATGCCCTCCACCGTAACGCCTATGAGGGGGCTTCCTGGATTCCGTGCGCATCCGGCAAAGCCCCCGGCGTGCCGATAGGCGTGTTCAGGCAGGTCGACAACCCTGAAGGTAACCAGTTCCGAGGGCCGGGCCGCACCCGGGCCGGTCGACGATCGGGAGAGAGCATGCCTGTTTCACGAGTCCTCGCCGCCACCGCGATCGCCGGAATGGCCCTGCTCACCCCCGGAACGGCCACCGGCACCGCTCACGCCGCGGCCAACCGGCCGGCGTGCGCGGCGGCCACAGCCGAATGCAGTGCGCTGCAACTGCTCTTGGAGGCCAGGAGATATTTCGACGCGCACAAGCGGGCCTGTGCGAGCGCCACGGGGCGGAAGATACCGACGGCGGAGCAGGTGCTGGCACTGCGCGACCAGCTCACCGAGGTGTGGCGCGGCACCATCCCGGCGGAACTCCTCGCCTCGGTGAGAGCGGCGTTCACCAACGCCGGCCGGGATATCCCGGTCGGAGGGGCGTGCAGGAATCCGTCGTTGCTCCAGGCCGTCGTTTCCGAGTGGTTGAAGATCTTCAATCGGCAACGCGAGACGCTTCTGCCGATCATCAGGGCCGACTTCTGCACCATCGTGGAAGCCGCACGGCTCAACCGCCCCCAGACCATCAGGGTCGTGGAGGCGTGGCTCGACACCGTCCCCGAAATCCCGCCCGTGTTGTCGCGCAGGCCGGTGAACTGAATTCTGCGGCGGCTCTGCCGTACGTCAGCGCAGGCTTGGCTTGCCCTGATCCGGAACCGACAACACGCGCGCATGGAGCACGGACCGCTGGTGCAGCGCGGCCCGCAGCGCCCGGTGGAGGCCGTCTTCGAGGTAATACTCGCCCTGCCAGTGGACGACATGGGGGAACAGGTCGCCGTAAAAGGTGGAGTCCTTGGCGAGGAGCGAGTGGAGGTCGAGCACCGCCTTCGTGGTGACCAGTGAGTCCAGTCTGACCTGGCGGGGCGGTATCTGCGCCCACTCGCGGTGAGTGAGGCCGTGTTCCGGATAAGGCCGTCCGTCGCCGACCAGCTTAAAGATCACCCTGCGAATTTTAGGACAATAACCGGACTTTCGTCTTCTTCACCGCTCTTAGTGCAGGTCAGGGGTGGAGTGTCCTGTTGTTAGATTACACCGGAGAAGGTGTCGCAGCGCCGTGGATCACCTGTCTCATAGCCGGTGCTGAACCACCTTTCCCGCTGCGCCGACGTACCGTGGGTGAAACCCTCCGGATCCACTCGGCCCTGGACACGTTCCTGGATCGTGTCGTCCCCCACGGCGGAGGCCGCGTTGAGCGCCTCGGCGATGTCCTCCCGGGTGAACGGCACACGGTAGAAACCGGTGTCCACCGCCTTCTTCGCCCACACGCCGGCGTAGCAGTCGGCCTGCAACTCCAGCCGCACCGACCCGCTCGTCGCCCCTTGGCGATCACCGCCGACGCGGTTCATCGTGCCGGTCAGATTCTGAATGTGGTGCCCGTATTCATGGGCGATCACATATGCCTGCGCGAAAGGCCCGCCCGCGGCGCCGAAGTCGCGCTGCAAGGTGTTGAAGAACAAGAGATCCAGGTAGACCCTTTGATCGCCCGGGCAGTAGAACGGCCCCACGGAAGCGTCCGCATAACCACACGCGGTGTTCACCGACCGGGAGAACAACACCGTCTTCGCCGGCGAGTACGCCTGCCCGCGCTCATTGAACAACCGGTTCCAGTAGGCCTGCACACTGTTGACGACCCCTACGGCACGGCAGTCCTCCGACTGATCCGCGTCGGCACCGGTACGGCAACGCGAGGCCAGGTCACCGGTCGAATGCACGGGCGTGCTCGGCCTCGCCGGGGAGGGTGACGATGTGGGGTCGTCGCCCAGGAATCGCAGGGGGTCCACTGTGAAGACGAACACGGCGGCCAAGGCGAAGAGTCCCAGCAGGCATCCGCCTCCCTTTCCGGTGAAAGGCACCGTCCCGCAGCCCGGCATCCCGCCGCCCCCACGCTTGGGCCCTGTCGCCCGGACGTCCTCCACTTGCGAAGGGTCGAGTTTGGCCTCGTCGTCGAACTGCATGTGAAACGCCCCCCGGTTGATCGGGGGGATCATTCCCTGCGACGAGACCGCTACTCACAGTTATATTTGCTGTTCGGGGGCGCTTCGATGATGGGTCTGGCGATGAAAGTTGCGCGGCGGTTCGACGGCTGTACTGGGGTGATGCCCTTAAGAGCGCTTCGCCCCACTATTAGCCACTTTCCTCCTCATCGTCATGACAACAACACCAGACCCGATACTCAAATTCGGACGCCGCCGATCGCCCACCCGAGGGAGTCGCGATTTGCACTGACTTACCTACATGACACTGACATCGGAATATCGATATCGAGAACGATAAGATCTTGTTCGGTCCAGTAGACGTCGTTTAACCTATGTCGTGGACGGGGGCCGCCTCCCCACCCATTTCCTCTTCGGCAAACCAACGAGGGGATCGTTGTGGCCAATATGGACCGCGAGGCGATGCAGGCGGCAGCGGACCGGATTCAGCGGCTGTCCGACGACCACTGGTGGGCTCTCGACCCATCCTGCCGCTTGATGCAGAACAACGCCTGGATGGGCCCCACCGGCACCCGCTTCGGCACCGACGTCCACGGCGACCAGCGCGAACTCCGCGACCTCCTCGCCAAGGCAGTGCACAGCGCCCGCAACAAACTGGCCACCCTGCCCGACAAAGCATGACAAGCCCGGAGTTCTCAGGGGTCAAGCAGCCCGACTTCGACACTATGACCGGCAAACACACCGAAGCCGCCGGCCGCCTCGAACAACTGGCCCAGACGCTATATGGCGAACTCCAGAACGCCGGCCTCGACACCTCCCCCGCGCTACGCATCCGCGAGCTGGCCGCCCGGGTCGGAAAACAGGCCGCGGACCTACGACGCAGGCAGACATTGATCCGAGAACTCGAACGGGAGAAGATCACCTTCGGGACCTCCCGAGCCGAGGGATCTTTCCTGGAGATGCCGGACACCCTGAACGCCTCCCAAGGCCTACTGGACGCCTCCCTGGCCGCCGGCGCAGCCTTCAAGTTCAACGCCGGGGACGGCAAGGCGCTGGCCCTCCTGGAGAAATACGCCGACCGCGTCAACGACCCGGACTTCACCAAGGTGTTCCTGCAAAGGCTGGGCGCCAAAGGCATAACCCAACTCCCCGCCGCCATGGCCGCCCGCCTCCGCCAGGCATTGAACGAGGGAGACACCAAAACGAAGGAACACCTCTCCCCCCAGAGCAAACGAGCCCTCACCATGCTCAGCAAGGCCCTGGCCGCCGGAACCGACCCCAAAAACAAGAGCTACATGGGCGACGACTTCCTACGAGACCTCGCCAGACAAGGCAGAGCCGAACACTCAGCCGGTCCCACGAAATACGCGGGCTATCAGGCCCAAGCCCTGATCTGGCGCGCCCACGACGGAAAGCCCCCCTTCTCCGAGAAGTTCATGCAGGTCGTCGGCGCGGACGCGGTCGCCTACGAAAAGGAGGAGTACAAGGGCAGGTGGGACGCAAGCAAGGACCCCCTCGGCCAGGTGTTCAACGGCCGCCAAGTCCCCCTCTACAACCTGGCCGGCGCCCTCGGCCTAGGCACCCTGATGCGACCAGGCGCGATCGCCACCAGACCCGGCGCCCCGGTCCGCAGCTCCGTCATCGCAGACCTCCTCCACGCCGCCGGCTCCAGCAAGGACGCCACCCGCGCACTCCTCTCCTTCACCCCACCCGGCTGGAAGGAGACCGTCCTCACCCACATGCTCACAACCCGCCTGGGCGCCTTCGAATACGCCGGCGAACGCGGCCCCTTCAGCGACCTGCTGACAACCGGCCTCACCGGACAGGACCAGATCTCGAGGAACCTCGCCTCCGATCTGACCAAGGCGGTAGCCGATCAAATCCGAGGAGCAGTGGGCAGAGATGAGAACGGCAACCTCAGAATCACCAACCGGGCTGTCTTCGAGCGCCTTGAACATCTCGGCCGCCCCCTCGGCATGGCCCTCGCCGCCAACATCGACCAACTGTCCCGCCTGCTGCACCTCCGGGACACCTTCGGCAAGGTCGACGCCACCGACATGTCCTATGCCCTGGTGCTGGCCACCCGGGATGACGTCGCCTACGACGCGTTGATCAGAGCACAGACTGAACATATGAAGGCGGCGCTCAACGGCGTCCCCCCGGTCGGGCTTGACAAGTCGAACCTGAAGGAATTCGGCTTCACCATGGCCGACCTCAAGAAGTTTGACTTCGACGAGGACGGGAGAGTGGATAGAACCGACGTCAAACAATTCCTCATCGACAACGCGGTAGCAGAAGCCCGACCTTTCAGTCATATCGTAGAAATTCGCCGTCAAAGCCTGATAGCGGCCGGCCTAGACCATAAGACGGCCAGCGAGGAGGTTCGCATTATGGTGCGGGACACCATCGGCCTTCTCCCGGTTCCGTATGCCGACCGGGTCGGCACGGCGTTCGACAACGTTTTTGGAAAACTGGTCGTAAATGGCTATGAGAAACTGGCTGGTGTCGGCTACGACGAGATCGCCAAGCAGGTCGCCAAACAGACCGCCGCACACAATCTAAGCTTGGACCAGGCTTACCGGACACTGGCCGACGACCGTACAGGCGTGGAGCGGATCATGGAGCAAACGATCGGCACGGCCATGTTGATGAAGGGAATGCTTGAGGATGACGCCCTGAAGGACGCGGGTTTTTTAATAGGGGATCCTCCACAAATGAAGCCATTTGCCGCCATGAGCCCTGCGGAGTATAAATCCTTCCTTGAGCTTGCACGGAACAATGTCGGCTCCAGGGATCTGTTCGACCGGTTCAGCAATACCTACCGCAGAACCAGCGATGTCAACGACCTATTGGATCTTCGCATCAGTCAACCCGGAGGCGGGAAGTGAGGCAAGCTCGGGCACCCCTCTTTCTTGGCGTGCTGATGCTCCTCACGGCATCTTGCAACGCGAAGCAGGAACCCGCCCCGCCTCCAGCGCCAGTATCAATGGTAATTGACTCTGCACCTTATATTTGCGGCTTGGTGCCACAGAAGGCTTTTCAGATGATAAGCGGCCTCAATCTCTCCTTGGTCGAGGAGAAGAGAGGTAACCATGAGTCCGGGGGTTGCGGCATCGCCGGTTCAGTGCCCAGAGCACTGGATACGGTCTGGGACCAGGATCAGCCGGAAAGATCACCCGAGCACATAGATTTCCTCATGGATGACAGGAGAGCCGTCTTCACCCGCCATGGGGCAACCAAGCTACCCACAGAGCTCGGTGAGGGCTACGCCGCCTACATCCCCGTCGTTCAGGTAGACGCGCAGAACTACCAGGTCACCTCTAGGTTCGCTTGTAGTGGGAAAGATCGTATTCTCGACCTGAACATCGCACGATTTGCCAAGGGCAGGGACGCGGTGCGAGACATGATCGACCTGATGCGCATTGCTCAGAAGCGTTACGGGGAGATTCACAAGTGCACGGTCGGCAAGTAGCCGGCGACCGGGGAGGCAGGGCGTCTGAACCTCTTCGGAAGGCTTACGGCATCCCGAACTCCTCCCGGACCTTTGTGTTGATCTCCATCCACTTCGGCTGGTAGGCCGAATAGAAATCCTTGCCACACGTGAGGTCGTCGAGGGCATCCTTTACCTCGGCCTGGTGCAGTGGGCGGGCGTCCTCCGGTCGCAGCCGCACTCCGCCCTCGCCGCCGTCTCCCCCTTGACGGGCGGACTGCGTCTGCTGGAAGTCCCGCATCTTCTTCATGTAGAGCTCCCTCCCCCGTGCGGCCAGGGAGGTGGGGTTCGTCGCCTTGACGGAGTATCCCTTGCCGGTGAGGCAGTCGCCGAAGGGCTGGGCCAGCTCCAGCAGCTTGGCGTCACCGTTCAAGGCTCGATCTTCCCTTGACCTCATGGCCTCGGAGGACTGTGAGTAGAGCGTCTCGTCGGAGTCGATCTCCTTGCCCAGCACAGAGCCGGAGGCGCTGCGGTAGCAGGCCTTGTCGGCCACCTTGTAGGCGGCGAGCTGGCTCTTCCCCAGCCGCATCATGTTGGCGTTGTTCGGGTTATCCCATGAGGAGGCGGGCCCCATGGCTTTGGGGTCGCTGGGGTACATGATTTGCGAGAACACCCCGTAACCATACTTTTGCCTATATGCCTTTAGGGTAGCGTAGTCTCCGGGCCTTACCCGATTCCTGAGTATCGTGGCAGGTGGCAGGCTCGGTAGATATTTAAACCCCTTCTGCTTCATGCAGTCGGCCCGTAGCGCCTCAATGGAGCGCGCCTTTTCCAGTGCATTGTCCTGGTTACCCCGCCGCCACGGGAGCGATGTACTCACCTGCACATCCGGACAGAAGAACGATACAAGCCAACGACCCAGCGAACACTGCGCTCCTCAGCACATCTCCTCCAAGCGGCTGCACAAGGGGGTGAACGCCGCGGGGCCGTCATCAAACCGGGCCGCGACGTGCCGGGCCTCCACGCATGTGCCGCCGCTCCAGCCGGTGAGTGCACTGCGGGGCGACCACGTGAAACTCCTGCCATAGAACTGAATAGCAAAGGCATGGCAACGTCGTTTTCGCAGCGAGAATGTAGCAGAGACCGCGTAGAACAGTTATCTAAATCGGCAAGGCGGGCCGCGTTTGTAATTATTGGGGTCCGGGGCAACGACGCCTCCGCCATTGGGTAGGCGCAGAAATTCGGCCTGTAGTCGCGAACCTCAGCAGACGAACCCCGCCCAGGCCTGCCAGGAGGGGTTCGTCCTGAGATGGGCCATCGGCGCACTCAGCAGCAGCCTTCAAAGGGTTCGGAGCCGGCCCCCCGGATGACGCGACGACGCCGAACCAGCACGGGAGCCGTTCTCACCGAGGGTTGAGGAGCTCGGTGACCCGAAGGAATCCGGAGCCGCCATGGCCCTGCCCGATGACTTGGCGGGCCAAGCCTTCTGCCGCGCGCATCACGCTCGCATCGATGCCATGTGATTCAGATACGTGGACGATGTGGGACATCGACGACGCCGCCGAGGTGATCGGGTTGTTGCTGTCGGTGTAGTCGCCACTGTCCACTCCCTCGGCGGACACCTCGAAGACCCAGGGCAGGATCTCGCTGATTCCCTTGGCGAACGGGACCAGTTCACGTGCGGTGATGCCCTCGGCTCGGGCCATCGCCAGCGCGTGTGCGTAGCCCGCCATCGCCGTCCAGAAGATGTCGAGCAAGGCGAGGTCATATGCGGCTGCCCTGCCGGTGTCCTCGCCGAGGTGGGTTTGGGTGCCTCCCAGGGTGTCCAGCACCGGCTTGTGTTCGCGGTACAGCTGCTCCGGGCCACTGTGGAGGAACACTCCGGCCAGGGTTCCGATGGTCGGGGTCGGCGTCATGATGGCACCGTCCAGGTAGCCGATGCCGTGTTCGGCCGCCCAGGACGCGGTGTCCCGGGCCCGGTCTGGGGTGTCGGCGCTCAGGTTGGCGACCGTGCGGCCCTTGAGCGCGCCGGTGACCGCGTCACGGCGGAGGACGGCGTCCACCGCGTCGTAGTTCACCACGCAGATCACGGTCAGCCCACCGGCGGCGACCGCCTCTTCGGGCGACGGAACGCTGACCGCACCGCGCTCGACCAGCTCCCGGTCCTTGCCCGGCGTGCGGTTCCAGATCGTGGTCCTCACCCCGGCATCCAGGAAGGCGCCGGCCAGGGCACGCCCCATCGGCCCCAGGCCGAGCACGGTGACGGCAGACTGTTCAGTGTGCGAGGCCATGCCTCAACTCCTCGGAGATGTAAAACGGGTGAATGGGGGAAAGATGACGCACAGCCGTACCCAAGACCTGAACGTCTGCGGAGTGACAGCCGCGATCGCCGTAATCCACGGCAAATGGAAGACGGCTCTGCTGTGGGCCCTGGAATCAGGCCCGCAGCGCCCGGGCGAGCTGCGCCGGCGACTGCCGAAACTGACCGAGAAGGTGCTGACTCAGGCGCTACGCGAAATGGAAGCCGACGGGCTGGTCCACCGCGAGGTGCATGATGTGTTGCCGCTGAAGACCGTTTACTCCCTTACCGACTTCGGCCGCGAGCTCTCCGAAGCGCTGGCACCGCTTTCCGACTGGGGCCATCGACGCCTGGGGAAGCTGGCGGAGTCCCAGCCTGTCTCCTGAAACACAGCCAACCTCCCCATCTCATCTCTGGGTTCTGCAGGCACCCCGGCCGGCACAACCAAGCTTCAGGCCCCCCCGATCGGGGCGACAAGTACCCACAAAAAAGTGGCTACCCCAGTCGTATGGGCCTCCGGGGCGATCACGGTCTGTCGGCCCTAACACCGACTACCGCCAGCGGAAAGATCTTCTAAAGGCCGCGGGGCTTCACGATGCCCGACACACTCACCCTGGGCTGGTCAAGCACGGGTACGGCGAAGCCATACCCGCATGCGATCGACACGCCCGGCCGCGTCAGGGTACGGCAGGAGCCTTGCAAGCCTGACTACTTGACACCAGCCGACAAGTACTTGCTATCGTCCGTCAAGTGACGACCACTGAAGAGCATGTCGAGCTGGTGGCCGAGTTGGTCCGGCTGTTGGAGACGCGGATCCTCGACCCGCTGGAGATCCTGTTGACCTCCGACGAGCTCCTTCGCCCGATCAGGGCACGGTTGCACGTGGAGGCCGAGGTTTGGGCCGCTCAGTTGCTCGGTGCCGACCGGCAACGCGCCGCCCTGACCGCGGGCCGGCTCATCGGGACGTTGTTTCCCGGGGACGGGCCCTTCGATCCGCCCGAGTCGTGGTGGCGCACCGCGCTGGGGCGGGCCGTGGCCCGCTCTGTCGGTCATCCCGCGGCCGTGACGGTGTCGTATGCCACGGCCGGCGCGATGCTCGGCATCACCCGCCAGGGTGTCCATGATCTGGTCAAACGCGGCAAGCTCGCCAAACATCCCGATGGCGGCGTCACCACCTCATCCATTCGCGACCGGCTCAACCGACCTCAGGAGAGCACCCGTGGCACCGCACGATCTCCTCATTGACAACCGTCCCGTCCACCTGGCAGTCCGCGATCATGGGGGCCAAGGGACTCCTGTGCTGCTGCTCCACGGCCTGGGCGGCACCCTTCAGCACTGGGACGCGGTCGCGCCGCTGCTTACCGGCGCGCACCAGGTCGTCTCCATGGACCTGCGCGGCCACGGGTTGTCCGGCGACGGGGCGTGGGAATGGGAGGCGGTGCTCGACGACATAGAGGCGGTCGTCGACCACCTCGGCCTGGACACTCCCCTCGTGGTGGGACACTCCCTCGGCGGCATGGTCGCGGTGCGGTGGGCGCTGCGTCATCCTGGCGGTCCCGGGATCGTCAACCTCGACGGGCTGCGCTCGGCCGAGACCTCGCCGCGGCACTACGCCGGCATCGGGCAAGAGGAACTGACCGCGCTACTGGCGGAGATGAAGGCCGTCTTCGACGCCCAGGCCGAGGCGATGGCGCGGCCACTGCCCGAGGCCCACGCCGTGATGTATCCCCAGCGTGCACTGCGCACCACGGACGAGGGCGTGTATTTGCGTCCGGACGCCGCGCTGGCCGGGCAGATCAGGTACGACGCGTACTTCCAGGACAGCGTCGCGGCGGTGGCCGATATCCAGTGTCCCGCCCTGTTTGTCCTAGCCACGCGGGATCTGCCTGGCATGCCGGGCCGAGTCGGCGAGCTCATGCAGGCGCTGCGTGCGGGAATCCGCCGGGATCTGCTGGCCGTCACCGCCCACCGGCCGCATCTGCAGGTGCTCGAACTGGCCGCCGGCCACAACATGGTCGCCGAGCAGCCTGAGCAGATCGCCCAGGCAGTGCTGGGGCTTCAGAGGGGGATCGCCGGCCAGGCCACGAGTGATCGGCCCGGCCTGCCGTACTGACGCTTGACGTCAACGACTGACCGCATCCCCAGGACAGGGACGTCCCTGAAGCCTGGAAAGCGAGAAGCCCGGTCTGGGTAGGGACCGGGCTTCGAGCTGCCTCAACCAAGCGCGGAGGATGCGAGATTCGAACTCGCGAGGGGTTGCCCCCAACACGCTTTCCAAGCGTGCGCCCTAGGCCAACTAGGCGAATCCTCCGTCGAGAAGCTTACCGGACTTCTGGAGTCGGTGTGACGGGAAAAACATGGGTCGAGGCGGTGCCGTACAGCGCTAGAATGTGTCAGGACCCCTCGCGCGGCGTCATCCTGTGAACCTCCCCAGGGCCGGAAGGCAGCAAGGATAAGCGGGCTCTGGCGGGTGTGCGGGGGGTCTCTTAGTCGGAGGGCAGCCCCATGAGCCTCGCGCTGTACCGCAAGTATCGGCCCGGGACGTTCGCAGAGGTCAAGGGCCAAGAGCATGTGACCGATCCGCTGCGGCAGGCCTTGCGGAGCGGGCGCATCAACCACGCATATCTGTTCAGCGGCCCGCGTGGTTGCGGCAAGACGTCCAGCGCGCGCATCCTCGCCCGGTCGCTCAACTGCGAGAAGGGGCCGACGCCCGATCCCTGTGGGGAATGTGAGTCCTGTGTGGCGCTGGCGCCGACGGGGCCGGGCCACCTTGATGTGATCGAGATCGACGCGGCGTCGCACGGTGGTGTGGACGACGCGCGTGATCTGCGTGAGCGGGCGTTCTTCGCGCCCGTGTCGGCGCGGTTCAAGATCTACATCATCGACGAGGCGCACATGGTGACCCGCGAGGGGTTCAATGCGCTGCTCAAACTGGTCGAGGAGCCTCCGCCGCACCTGAAGTTCGTGTTCGCGACGACCGAGCCGGAAAAGGTCATCGGCACCATCAAGTCGCGCACGCACCACTATCCGTTCCGGCTGATGCCGCCCGCGACGCTGCGGGCGCTGCTGGAGGAGATCCTGGTCTCGGAGAACGTGCCGTTCGAGCCCGCGGCGCTGCCGCTGGTGGTGCGGGCCGGGGCGGGGTCGGCGCGCGATTCGTTGTCGATTCTCGACCAGTTGCTGGCGGGGGCCGACGAGGCCGGCATCACTTACGCGCGGGCGGTTTCGCTGCTCGGTTACACCGACGGCGATCTTCTTGACGAGATGGTCGGAGCGTTCGCGGCCCGCGACGGCGGCCTGGTGTTCCAGGCGGTCAACCGGGTGATCGAGGGGGGACATGACCCCCGGCGTTTCACCATGGACATGTTGGAACGTTTCCGCGACCTGGTGATCTTGGCGAATGTGCCTGAGGCG
Organism: Sinosporangium siamense; assembly: GCF_016863435.1. Lineage (GTDB taxonomy): Bacteria > Actinomycetota > Actinomycetes > Streptosporangiales > Streptosporangiaceae > Sinosporangium > Sinosporangium siamense. The sequence goes on along the minus strand of NZ_BOOW01000037.1, from coordinate 17,561 downwards.
GCGTCGAGCGGGCTGCTCGATCGGCCGGGTGACGAGCTTGAGCGGCTTGTCCAGCAGGCCGCGTCCATGGGGTCGGCCGAGCTGACGCGGGCGGCTGAGTTGTTCAACGCGGGGCTGACGGAGATGCGTGGGGCGGCTTCGCCCCGGTTGGTCCTTGAGTTGACGTGTGCACGGGTGTTGCTGCCTGCGGCTGATCAGGGGGAGACCGCGCTTTTGGCGCGGCTTGAGCGCCTTGAGCGCGGCGCGCCGCCGTCGCTCGCCGCCTCCGCAGCCCCGGCCCCGGCGCCGGTTCCGAGCGCACCCCCCGTGATGGCGGCCCCGCCCTCGGCACCTCCTGCCCCCCCGGTCTCATACGGCACAGCTCCACAAGCCCAGCCCCAGGCCCCGGCGCCGCAGCCCTCCGGAGGAGAGGGCGACTGGCCCGCGGCGACACGCCCGGGCTCACAACCGCCGTCCCCGGCCCACTCCCAGGCCGCAGCCCAGGCTCAGGCCCGGCCCGACACGCCCGCGGCCGCGCTGTCCGGTGCGGTGGGCGGGGTGCAGCAGGCGTGGCCGTCGGTGCTGGCCGCGCTTAAGCAGCGCAGCATCGTCGTCTGGGCCAACGTCAACACCAACGCCCAGGTCGTGGGGGTCGAGGGCAACACGGTGACCCTCGGCTTCGCCCAGGTCGGGGCGATGAAGAACTTCATGGGCGGCGGCAAGGACTCCGTGGTGGCCGGTGTGCTGACCGAGGTGCTCGGCGGCCACTGGCGGGTCGAGGCGGTCGTCGGCGGGTCTCCGGGGGGACCTCCGCACGCGGCCACCGTACGCCAGGCGCCACCGCGCCGGCCGGAACCCGCGGCCCCGCAGGCCCCGCAGTCACAAACCCAGCCACAAACCCAGCCACAAGCCCAGTCACAACCCCAGCCGCCCGCCCCGCAGCCGCAGCAGGGCCCGCCTGCCAGGCCGGCCCCGCAGGTCACCGACGAGTCATGGCCGACCGCCCCACCTCCCGAGGATGTCGGCGCGCCCCCGCCGGACTCCCCCCCGCCCGGTTCGGGGCTGGCGGCGGCGCGGTCCGCGGCGAGGGCGGCGGCGCAGAGTGGTCCCCGGCAGGCGGGTTCCGCGGGCTGGCCGGAGTCGGTGCCGTCGCGGCAGCCGGCCAGGCCGGAGGCCGACGAGGTCGACCCGCTCAACGACGCCGACGCGGATGTCGACACGGTCAGCGGCATGGCGCTGCTTGAGCGCATGCTGGGCGCGAAGGTCATCGGGGAGATCGACCACAGCTAGCGGAGCAGGCGCCGCCAAGGCTCGCAAACGGCGAACGGCTACCCGCGCAACCGCAGCCGGGCCGCCACCGCGCGGTGGTCGTCGGGCGGCAACATGGCGTTGACACGTTCCAGCACCTCATAGTCCTCACGCCCGCCCTCGGTCTGAACATAAGCCCAGAGGGCCTCGGCCGAGCCGCTGAGCAACAGCCGGGCCCGGACCTGACCTTCGAGCTGTTCACGTTCCCTGCGGATCTCAGGGGCCTCCGAGCGCGGCAACAACGGCCCGGTATAGGCACGCGCAACCGCCATAGTGTCCATGTTGGACAAAAGCCGCTGAAGATCGAGAAAGTCCGCATAGACGGGAGCGGCCAGCCGGTACGGCTTGGCCACCACCATGCCCCCCAGCTGTGCCCGTAACCGATGGATCTCCGCACGGATGGTGACAGGGTTGCCATCATCGCCATAGAGGTGAAATGAGAGCTGTTCCGCCGTCAATCCCCGCGGGTTGAGCGCGAGAAGAGCGAGGATCTCCGCATGGCGGAGGGAAAGCACGATGCACCTGCCGTCCACATTCGCCTGAGGCGGTTCGGTGCCGAGGAAGGCGAGCCGCAGAGCAGGTGTGGTGCCGGGACGGTCGGGAGTGCGCAGAATGAAACCTTCGCCCAGAGGCTCAAGCACACCGGCCCCACCGTCGAGGCGGGTGACGTGGTCGCCGACGACGGGCATATGGACACGATTCCCCCAGGTGCCCGCTGGATCCCCCGCGATGACACGCCCGGTTCGGGTGACAAGTGCCGCAATTTCCCCCTGACGCGAGCGAACATAGGCCTCATAACGCACCCTGAGCCGATCGTCCCGCTCGCGCATCCTGAGTTCGAGATGGCTCTCCGCGAGATGCGCGGCCGCCCCGACCAGAGCGACGGTGGCCGGGTGCATGCTGTGCATAGGCCCACTGATGTCGACACATCCCAGCAGGTCACCGGTATCAGGATCGGTGATGGGGGCCGCACTGCACGACCACACGTGCAACGCCCGGACGAGATGCTCGGTGGAATAGACGTGAACAGGCCGTCGTACGGCAAGAGCCGTGCCCATGCCGTTCGTCCCGATGGCCTGCTCCCCCCAGTCGAAGCCGTCGGCGAGCCCGACCCGGTCCGCGCTGCGCATGGCTCCGTGGTTGCCGTCGCGCCACAGGACGAGCCCCCGCGCATCGGTCACGATCATGATGTGGGCGGTTTCGTCGGCCACAGCGAGCAGGGTGTGGGCCAGCATGGGAAGCAGGGGCTGCAGCGGGTGGGAGGAGCGCACGGTGCCGAGGTCGCGGTGATCGCAGACCTGGGTGGCGGACTGGGTGTCGGGGTCGACACCGGCGGCCAGGGAGCGCCGCCACGAGGCGGAGATCACTCCTCGGGGCGGATCGGCGGAGTGGTGCCCGTCACCCGCGGCCATCATGTCGTGCGCCGTCCGAACTCGTTCGCCGTACGCTTCTAGATCTTGGATTGTTCCACTGTGCAGGTGGCCCGTGCTCACCGCCACCCCCATTTCTTGGCTACTTGGGCGAAGCATCCGGGTTATGCACCCCTTCTCGCAACCGATTCCGCCGATCCGACGTGTACGAAGAGTGATCGAACGCATGCAACGTGTGCGCAACCTCGCTCCGGCTAGTTTTCACTCGGCGCGCTGCCGTAGTGCGGCCGCTGCGGCTAGCGTCAAAGGCCGGGCCCTTCCGGTAGAGGGGGCCGGGGCCCGGCCTTCACCCCTCCCTCGCGGGAACACGTGACCGCTCAGTGCAACTGCCGACCCAAACCCCGTAGGCTCGGGAAAGTCACGGACACGGAGTCACGAGGAGCGCACGACGGTGAACCCAGGGGATGTCAACCTGCAGCAGTTGCTGGAGCAAGCGCAGCTCATGCAGCAGCAGCTCGTCAGCGCCCAGCAGGAGCTCAGCGATGCCGAGGTCAAGGGCACCGCGGGCGGTGGCCTTGTGGTGGCCACGGTGAACGGCTCGGGCGAGCTGCTCGAACTCAAGATCAGTCCAGAGGTCGTCGACTCCGGCGACGCCCAGGAGACGGCGGACACGATCGCGGATCTGGTCATCGCGGCCGTGCGCGACGCAGTGCGCGCGGCGGCCGACCTTCAGCAGGAGAAACTCGGCCCGCTCGCCCAGGGACTCGGCGGCGGGCTCGGACAGTTGCCGGGATTCTAGATGTACGAAGGGGTCGTGCAGAACCTGATCGACGAGCTCGGGATGCTTCCCGGCGTCGGTCCCAAGAGCGCGCAGCGGATCGCGTTCCACCTGCTCGCGGCCGATCCCGCCGATGTCAAGCGGCTGGCTCACGTGCTGCTGGAGGTGAAGGCCAAGGTCCGCTTCTGCCGTACATGTGGAAATGTGGCGGCGGAGGAGGAGTGCCGGATCTGCCGGGACGCCCGCCGCGATCCGCATGTCATCTGCGTGGTGGAGGAGTCCAAGGACGTCGTCGCGATCGAGAAGACGCGCGAGTTCCGGGGCCGCTACCACGTGCTCGGTGGGGCGATCAGCCCGATCGACGGCGTCGGCCCCGACGACCTGCGGGTGCGTGAGCTCATGACCCGCTTGGCGGACGGGGTGGTGACGGAGCTGATCCTCGCCACCGATCCCAATCTGGAGGGGGAGGCGACAGCCACCTACCTCGCGAGGCTCGTCAAGCCGATGGGCCTGAAAGTGACCAGGCTCGCCAGCGGCCTGCCGGTGGGCGGTGATCTCGAATACGCCGACGAGGTCACTTTGGGCCGCGCGTTCGAAGGACGGAGGCTGCTGGATGTCTGACGAGTGGAGTGCCCTCGCGGAGAGTGTCGCCGGGCACGCACAGAACTATCTGGACGGGTTGACCCGCCTTGCCCGTGGGGAAGGGGGTGACGCCACCCTGCCGCTGCTGCTTATGGAGGTTTCCCAGGTCAGTCTGGCCGGTGCCCAGTTGGGAGCGAGCCAGGACGTGATTCTTTCCGGCAACTGGGAGCCGCATCTCAGCGAGGATCCCGATCTCGACGAGATTCGTACGGCTCTCGCCGAGCGGCTTGGCCCGGTCGACGACTATGCCGAGGTGTTCGATCCGTACAAGGACACGTCGGTCACGCCGTACCGGCTTTCGGATGATCTCGCGGCGGTGGCGGCGGACTTGATCCACGGGTTGCGGCACTTCCAGGCGGGTCGTCCGCTGGAGGCGCTGTGGTGGTGGCAATACTCCTATTTCAACACCTGGGGCAATCACGCGGGTGCCGCTCTGCGGGCGCTTCAGGCACTTGTCGCGCATACCCGACTCGACGTGGTGGAGGAGCGCACGACTGCCTGACGGGAAGACGTCCTCTGAGCATGAAATGTCCACATTGTGGTCTCACTCAAGTGGCATATTCGAGCGCCGTTAGACTGTGAGCTCCACATCTCTGAGTGGGGAGACATCTCGTGGCGCTCGTTGTGCAGAAATACGGTGGTTCGTCCGTCGCTGATGCGACCAGCATCAAGCGGGTCGCCCAGCGGATCGTCGCGACGAAAAAAGCCGGCAACGACGTCGTCGTAGTGGTCTCCGCGATGGGTGACACCACCGACGAGCTGCTTGATCTTGCCCAGCAGGTCTCGCCGCTCCCGCCGGGACGCGAGCTCGACATGTTGCTGACCTCCGGTGAGCGCATCTCGATGGCATTGCTCGCCATGGCGATCGCGAACCTCGGTCATGAGGCGCGGTCGTTCACCGGCTCCCAGGCAGGTGTGATCACCGACTCCAGCCACGGCCGGGCGCGCATCATCGACGTGACCCCCGGGCGCATCCGGGGCGCGCTCGAGAACAACCAGATCGCCATCGTGGCCGGCTTCCAGGGCGTGTCTCAGGACACCAAGGACATCACCACGCTCGGTCGCGGGGGTTCGGACACCACGGCGGTGGCGCTGGCCGCCGCCCTCGACGCCGACGTCTGCGAGATCTACACCGACGTGGACGGCATCTTCACCGCGGACCCGCGCATCGTGCCTACGGCACGGAAGATCCCGCGCATCTCCTACGAGGAGACGCTGGAGATGGCGGCCTGCGGGGCAAAGATCCTTCACCTGCGCTGCGTCGAATACGCGCGCCGGTTCGACCTGCCAATCCACGTCAGAAGCTCGTTCAGCCAGAAGGAAGGCACGTGGGTGGTCTCTGGTGCCGCCATGCGTGACGCAAACAGCGAAGGAACCGAGATGGAGCAGCCCATCATCTCCGGCGTCGCCCACGACCGGAGCGAGGCCAAGATCACTGTTGTCGGTGTGCCCGACAAGGTCGGTGAGGCTGCGACGATCTTCAAAACCCTGGCTGACGCGGGCGTCAACATCGACATGATCGTGCAGAACGTCTCGGCGGCGGCCACCGGACGCACCGACATCTCCTTCACACTTCCGGCGAGCGACGGTTCGGCCGCGCTCACCTCGTTGAAGAAGATCCAGGACTCCGTCGGCTTCGAGTCGCTGCTGTTCGACGACCAGATCGGCAAGGTTTCGCTGATCGGCGCCGGCATGCGGTCGCACCCCGGTGTGACCGCGAAGTTCTTCGCGGCTCTCGCCGACGCGGGAGTCAACATCGAGATGATCTCCACCTCGGAGATCCGCATCTCTGTCATCGTCGGACAGGACGAGGTGGACACCGCGGTCACCGCCGCCCACCGCGCGTTCGACCTTGACGCCGACCAGGTCGAGGCAGTGGTTTACGGAGGTACCGGACGATGAGCAGGCCCACCTTGGCGGTCGTCGGCGCGACGGGTGCGGTCGGCACCGTCATGCTCGACATCCTCACCCACCGCCCCGACGTGTGGGGCGAGATCCGCCTGATCGCCTCCCCGCGCTCAGCGGGCAAGGTCCTCCAGGTCCGCGGCGAGGACGTCGTCGTCCAGGCGCTCTCCCCGGAGGCCTTCGACGGCGTCGACGTCGCGATGTTCGACGTGCCGGACGAGGTGTCGGCCGAGTGGGCGCCGGTCGCGGTGTCCCGCGGCGCCATCGCGGTGGACAACTCCGGCGCCTTCCGGATGGATCCCGACGTTCCGCTCGTGGTGCCCGAGTGCAACCCCGAGCAGGTGCGCAACCGCCCGAAGGGCATCATCGCCAACCCCAACTGCACGACCCTGTCCATGATGGCCGCGATGGGAGCTCTCCACCGGGAATTCGGCTTGCGCGAGCTTGTCGTCGCCTCCTACCAGGCGGTGTCGGGCGCAGGTGTGGCCGGTTCCGACCGGCTTTACGATGAGGTCCAGGCCCTCGCCGGTGACCGCACGCTCGGCACCGTGGCGGGCGACGTGCGCAAGGCCGTGCCCGACCTGGCGGAGTCGCCGTTCCCCGCGCCGATCGCGTTCAACGTGGTGCCGTGGGCGGGTTCGCTCAAGCAGGACGGGTGGGCGTCGGAGGAGCTCAAGGTCCGCGACGAGTCCCGCAAGATCCTCGGCATCCCCGATCTGAAGGTCTCCGCGACCTGTGTGCGGGTGCCTGTGATCACCACCCACTCGCTGGCCGTGCACGCGAGGTTCGCCAAGCCGATCACGGTGGAGGCCGCGCGGGCGATCCTCGACGCCGCGCCGACCGTCGTCGTGCTCGACGACCCGGCTGCCGGGATCTTCCCGACGCCGGCCGATGTGGTGGGCACGGATCCGACCTATGTCGGGCGCATCCGGCAGGCGCTTGACTTCCCGAACACGCTCGACCTCTTTGTGTGTGGTGACAACCTCCGTAAGGGGGCCGCGCTCAACACGGCTGAGATCGGCGAGCTGGTGGCGGCGGAGTTCAACGCCTGAGGTTTGATACACGCTGCACGCTGAGTGCCGCCGCCCTTGTTTGCCGGGGCGGCGGCACTCAGTTTTTGCGCGGCACTGTTTTGCGCGGCACTGTTTTGCGCGGCACTGTTTTGCGCGGCACCGTTTGATCCGCGCTGAGCGGCTTCCTAGGTGACGAGGATGTCCCAGTGGGAGGGTTCCCTCGCGTAGATGTCGCCGTCGCGGTCGCGGTAGAGGCGGGCGCCGTCACCACGGGTGCGGATATAGCGGTACTTCCGGTTGATGTAGCGGTTGATGCACTTGCCCTGGGCAATGTCCACCTTGTACCCCGCGCCGTGGCTGAAGGGCCCCGGTGCGTGGCCCACCTCGGTGCCCCCGGTGACGATGATCGGACACCCGCTGCGCCGTTTGAGACGGATGACCTCCGTCAGGGTGCCGCGGCGCATCGTCTCCAGCGAGGTGCACCACCGCAGCCAGCGGTGGGAACACCCCCGGGACGACCGCCATCCCAGCCCGGCCCGGCGCAGCCGGAACATCGCCGCCGAATGCGCCATCCGCGCCCCCGCCCGGGCGGCCCGCGCCGCGCGGCGGGGAATGGCACGTTTGAGTACGGCGATGCCTTCGACGGCTTCTGCCGTACCCGCTGTGTCCTGGCTGTCGGCATCCTGGGTGTCGCCTGAGGCGGTTCGGCTGACTTTGCGGGTGTCGTGGTGCTTGTCAGCCTCTCGGGCTGCCTTGGCCTTTGTGGCGGCCTCGTCGGCTTCGGTGGTGTAGATGATGACCGGGATCTTCTCGGCGGCGCTTGTGTCGTCGGGCTGGGCGCTTTCGATGAGTCCGTCCAGGCCGTAGGTCAGCATGACCAGCTGGTGCTGCATGCTTGGCCGGTCCGGTTTTGTGGACTGTGCGGGTGCCGATGAGACGGTGAGCGGTGTGTGCGCGGCTGCCGGCGGTGCGAGGTCAAGCCTGATCGGCGGCGAGTCCGCGGGTGTCTTCGCCGTGGCCGGATGGCCGGTTGAGGCGATAACAATGATCGATATCTGCGTGGCGAACAGTGTGGCCATGGTCAGCCGCACAGCCCCCCGACTGCAGGGACGTATCCACATATGATCTCTTTTCACGGGTGCCCTTCCGCCAAGACGTTCAATCCCACGATTTCGCGTGGATGATCCCTGTCTGGTGGGAGTCTTTACATGATGTCGGCAATCATGGAGCGGATACGTGACTGAGCCTTTATTTTTGGCTCGGCGCGTCACTCTTTGCGGTGGTAGATTCGGGTGCTTGTCTTGGCTATGTGAGGAGCGTGGTTATTTATGCCCGCGCTTGCGCATTAAGCGGCAGCTCGTAGGAAAGATTGGGATTTGTCGGGGTATCGCGTCGCAGGGCGGCTCGTCGTCCCGCGGCGAAGCCGCAGCTCCTCGGCGGCGCCCCGCCGGGTCGGACGCCAGCCGACTTGTCACCATATGACCCGAAAAATTATCTGAAAGCCCCATATATCAAGCTTTGGTGGCCGCATGTGCCTGATCGGCTAGCGGGCGGTGTGTAACAATTTCCACTCAGAGCTGGATTTCTTTGGGAAACACGGTGGAAAGCTCGTGTGTGGCGCGCCGTCCCCTTACTCTCAGTGATGAACAAACTGAGGAGGGACCACGGTTGATCGCGCTAACCATCGGAGTGGCTGTTGCCGTACTGCTCATCGTACTTCTGATTTTGCGGCGAAAAGGCGCAGATAACCATGAACACGGTCCCATCGCCCTGGATTTCGCCGCAAACCTGGCATTGGCCGTATACCTTCTCGTCCTCGCCTACGCCGCCGTACTCTGCCGCGACGCCATCACCGCCGCCAGCACCGACGCCACCGCCGAGGCCGAAACCCTTACCGAGCTCTACTGGACGGTCGCGCCCATACCCGGCTCGGGTGAGATCAGAAACCAGATCAAGACGTACACCTCGCAGAGCATCACCCTCGACTGGCCCCTGATGCCCGAGGACAAGCTCTCCCCCGTGCCCGACACCACGCTGGAAGGCCTCCGCGCGTCGCTGCTCCGCCTCAGCCCCAAGCAAGAGGACATGCGCGACCTCCACAAGGACGCCCTTTCCCTGGCCTCCCAGGTCAGCCACGCCCGCACCATCCGCGCCGAAGACGCCGGCACCCACTTGGAAAGCATCTTCGTGGTGGCCATGCTCCTATCCGGAATGTTCGTCATCGCACTTCCATGGTTCAACGGTGCGAAACCCTCAGGTGCGTCGGTTGTCGGCGACGTCGTCCGGATGACCGTGGTGTTGTTTGGCATCGTCTTCATCCAGATGATCAGCCATCCCTACAGCGGCGCCAGCGCCGTGGAGCCCACCGCCTTCGAGTCGGCCCAGCAGCAGTACAACCGCATCGACGCGCAGTTCCCGGTGGTCACCACCGCCAACAACTGACCTTGTGGACAACCAACCTCGCGGACAACCGACCTTGTGGACAACGCTCCGCCGACGAGACCGTACGGCAGAGCGTTCCCTTGGCTGCGCCGTACGGCGAGAGCCTCGTCCCCTAGCGTGAGATCATCTTGGCCGGGCCGCTGCCAGGCCGCCGGATCCCCATCTCACGAGTGTCGCGGCGTGACCGGCCTGTGCTCCGGTCACCGGATCGACCCGGAAACCACCGAACAGCGTGGGCGTCTCCAACGCCGTGGCCGCCGCCCACAGTGCCGTGCGCTCGGTGCTACCCGCGAGCTGCGCGCAGTGAGTGGCGATCGTGGCGGCGGCAGCCGCTTGGACGACCGGGTAGTCGGGCAAATGTCCAACACGATCAACGTAAGCACGGACAAAGTCGGACTCCGAGACTCCGACCTGAACCTCGTGCCCGGCCCCGGGGAACCACTGCCCGACCCCGTAGACGCCGTCGGCCCTGTCAACCGCCGCACCGAACTCGCGGACGCCGGCCGCCACAGCACACAGGGTCGCAGGAGGGTGTGGTAGAGCCAACGCCTGCCGCACTCTGTCCACATCCTCCTCAAAGGAGCCGGCGCAGAAAAGGTTCCAGCCGCTTTCGAGGTGTGGGGGCGGCTCGTCCTCGACGACCCGAATACCGACAGAGCGCGCGATGGCTGCGGCTCCCGCGGTGACCTGCTCCGCGAAACGCCCCTTGCCTCTATAGAGCCAAAGCGGCGACATATCCCCAGAAGCCGACAGATATCCGAGAAATGGCTCCGCATATCGGCTGGCAGGCGTGAGCACCGACACCACGTGTCCCGGATGGGCGATCTGCACGTCATCCCCTGAACCACCATGGTTCCAGATGAGACGACCCAGGTCAGCCGCGACATCCCCGGCCCTGCGCATCAGGTGGGTGGAATAGGGACCAAGCAGGATGTCACACCGCGCCGCGACCCTCCGCAAGGCGATCTCAACCCCCCGAGGGTCACTCTCGTCGTCCTCGATGACGAGCCCCACAGTGCCGTTGAACGACCGCCACACCTCCAGGCCAAACCGAGCCTGCGTCCCGAACCGGGCATACCTCCCCGACAGCGAAAGCACCGCTCCAACCTCCACCTTCACCCTCCTCCACCTGATCGCTGGGTTCTTCACTGTTGCCTCACCACGGATCGACAGGATCGAACGCGTTCATCATGCGCGGGCTTTGGCGATCGCGGACGACTTCCGTACGTCGTGTGCCGAGCCCTATGACCCCCAGGGAGGATCTCCATACTTCTGGCCGCAGATTCCATGGGGGATAAGCACGTGAAGGAGAGCAATCGAACCGGTCGGCTGGGGATCGCCGTGGGGTCGCCAACGTGCATGCCGACCTGTGCTGGTGCCCCTTATGCTGTGCCCCCCGCGGGCGGCCTTCCGGTTGCCGACAGGCGTGCCGGCCGGCCTGTGCCTGTGACCCGCCACAGGAAGCGAGAGGGGGTGCCACTAGTGAGTTAACGCTGGTGAAACGTGTCGCTTTGTTGTATTACCGTGCGCTCCGCTTCGATCGTCTCGGCGGTGCGCTCAACCACAACACGAGGACACGACGGATGACCCTCCCCAACGATATCCACAACCCCGGCCGGCGGGCATTCCTCCAGCGAGCGGGCCTGGCCGCCGCCGCGGGCGCCGCTCTCCCCCTGCTGAGTTCCACCGCGAGCCCGGCCTTCGCCGCCGTCAGCGGGGACCCGGATCAGCTCTTCAAGCAGGGCAAGTTCTCCGCAGCCGAGCGCGGCTACCGACGCCTTCTGCACAAGGATCGGCGAAACGCGCGCGCCCTCGCCCAGCTGGGCTACATGGCGCTGCTGTCCAACCGGTTCCGCGACGCCGAGACATACTTGTCCAAGGCCGTCGCCCTGCAACCCACCGACATTGCCTCCGCCCAGCGACTCGCTGAGTCTTATGTACGGCGCGATCAATTCGCCCGTGCGGTGCCGCTTCTGCAGGGCACCGGCCGCCCCCGCGACAAGTCGTTCGCCGAGATGTTTTCCCACATCAAGGGCGAGGCCTGGCAATTGTCGGGTCCGCAAAGCACCAGAGTGCCCTTCCACACCCTGGACCCCGTTCCCTCCGTCGAAGCCACACTCAACGGTGGCAAGCCGCAGAAGTTCTGGCTCGACACCTACGGCACACTCGACCTGTCTCCGGAGGTGGCTGAGGCGGCTGGAATTCGCGCCGTGGCCACCATGGAGGGCGGGTTCGCCAACAACCGTCCGATCAACATCTACCTTGGTGTCCTGGAGTCGTTCCGGATCGGTGACATCGAGATGCGCAACATCCCGGTGCAGTGGAGCGACGTGCAAAGGCCGCCCCTCCCTGACGGCTCAGCGGCCGCGGGGGCGTTCGGCACGACGATCTTCTACCACTTCCTCACCACGATGGATTATGCAGGCAAGGCCCTCATCCTGCGCCGCAAAACGGAGTCCCAGCTGCGGAGGTTCCGCGCGGAGGCCGCACGCACCGGCTACGACCGGCTACCCCTGTGGCTGGCGGGCGACCACTTCCCGTGCAGCATGGGCAGCCTCGGTGACTACGGCCCCCGGATGGTCACCGTCGACACCGGCGGCATCGGCGCTGCTTTCGACAGCACGGTGGAAATCGCCAAACAGGTCGGCTTCGAGGTGGACCTCAAAAACCCGATCCCCCAGCCCGGCAACAACAAGCTTTACTGGGCCAAGGGCGATCGCATCAGCCTCGGCAAGGCCGTCCAACGCAACGTCCGCGGCCGCGTGGCTGACAAGGTCTTCCCCGGTTTCCCCGGCCCGGGCCAATCCGCCCAGTTCGGCTTCGACCTGATCGCCAACTTCACCCACGAGTTCTTCAAGCCGTACGCCATCACCTTCGACTACACCAACATGCACCTTTACATCGCGGGCAAGTCACTCCGGTAACAGCTTCTATCCGCGATCACAGCGAATGACGGGACCACATTCGCGGCGGAAGGCAAGATCAACCAAGGTTCACCGCCACTGGCGGGCGAACCTTCCTCTCGCACGGAACGTGTTCCCCACGACAATCGCGAAACACAAGGGCCTCTTCCCCATTCGGCCGGGTCAGAGGCCCTTGCTCACGAGGATGGGCGTTGGCCAGGCGACTGTCTCATCGACTCGGCTGTCGAATCCGGCAGGCAACACGCATTGATATCAGCACGCCGATCTGGGCAAGAGACTGATCGCAAGGACCACCGTTCCTGTCGATAGAGCTGACACCTGGCAACGCGGAGCTGGAAGTCGAGGAGCAAGACCTGCGCCACCGCTGGTTCCCTCGGGCACAGGTCGAGCACATGATCCGAACGGGTGTAATCGTGCTGGCCGCATACACACTGCTACTTCTCGACAACCCGCGGCCTTAGCGCCGGCAGGCCGTACACGGCGTCCCCGCCACGATCAGCTACCTCGGTGCGGGCCGGAGATGGGGGAACCAATGAAGGAAGACCAAGCACGCGAGAGACTGAGCCAGTCCCGCGTAGCTCGGCTGGCCACGGCATCGGCTGACCTCACGCCCCACCTCGTCCCCGTCACCTTCGCCGTCGACGGCGACCACGTGGTCATCGCCATTGACCACAAATCCAAAACCACCCACAACCTGCGAAGGCTCCAGAACATCCGGGCGAACCCCAAGGTGTGTCTACTCGCCGACGAGTACACCGAGGACTGGACCCAGCTGTGGTGGGCCAGAGCCGACGGACGAGCCACCATCCGCGAATACGAGGACCGCCTACCCGCTCTCCACCTGCTCGCCCTCAAATACCCCCAGTACCAGGACCGTGTCCCGCAAGGCCCGGTGATCGATATCGCCGTGAGCCGCTGGAGCGGCTGGTCTTACTTGAACACGTAAGCCCCACGACGAGCAGTTCGACCGCCTGGCGAGCAACGCCTTCGCCGTACGCACAATGGCGGCTGGTCCTACCTGAACCCGTAGCCCCCCACGACGCAGAGCAGTTCGACCGCCTGATGAGCAAGGCCTTCGCCGTACGCATGATGGACTTCGACACCGCCAGCCGAGATGCACGGGTTTCCAATGTCCTGAGACATCACACGGTCATGGAGGCAGGACTCGAACCCACGGATAGCCGGCACGCCTCTGTCACCCGCTTCCCAGATCACCTTTCGATCTTGAAGCACCGCAGTAGACCTGGAAGTGGGAGCAGCACCCCCCGCCGTCGTGATCAGCGAGTACGGTGATCCACCCAAACCCGGCCAGCCTCGGCAGCACGTGCCCGAAACTCCCGGTCTTCGCTGGGGCCATACATCGCCTTGTAAACGCGGAACAAGGTCCACAGGGCAGCTAGACCGGTCACCGCGTTGGCGGGAGCGTTCTGCCACACGGGAACCCTTGCGAGGAGGCCCTCGGCCTGTGGAGGTGTGTGCCCCGCCTCGATGAGGCGGGGCCGAACATGAAGGCGTCGATCCAGGTGGCGCCACGCGCCGCGAACCCCCGTCAATGACCTCAACCCGCTCCGGGGTGACGTGGAGGTTACCGGGGTGCAGGTCGTAGTGCAGGAGTGTGTCCCCGGCCAGCGCGTGATGGCACTGACTGCACTCGCTCCCCGGGATCCACAACTCGACGATGACCGGTAGTCCGGCCGCACGCATCGCCTCGACCGTGACACGAGGCAGGGTAGTACGAATCAGTCACCTCCACAGGACGATCACCGGCCAACATGAGCCGACGTCTCAGCACCACAGGCTCATCCGCCAAGTTGAGTGCCAGGCCCTTCTCCCGCGGAGGGATGACTTGGCTGACCCCCAGAAGGCGTTGCGCACCTTGTTGGCCACTTGCAGCGAGTTCCTCAGACCAGGCATCGCCCTTGTCGCGAGGCGCCAGGTAGAACGCTGAGCTGCCCACCCCACTCGTTGGGTTCACTGTGTCGTCCTCGCCGTAGCCTGCGGAGATCAGCAGGAGCACATCCACACCTTCGAAGCTCTTGACGAGGTGGCGTGCACGCAAAGCCTTCACGCTCCCCGAGTCGACCGCTGCTAACCGTGCGGGTTGGGTCGCGGCACCGGCACCGCCCATTCAGTCCTGCAATTTGAAAGGCGGGCCTGCTGAATTCGTCAGGAGATAATTCCCGCTGTAGTGCTGACAGTACGCGCCGCAGTTAGGCCACGTGTGGCGGTATAGGCAGGCCTGGCACCACGGAAAGTAATGAAATGAGAATATTGAGCCTGGCGAAATGGTCGTGTTAGCTTCGCGACAAGGCAATTCTCGTCACAGGGAGATGGAGGATTTGTAAAGCCATATCTGGAATCATCCGCCTGCCATCGTATCGTTACGCTAGGCATTGCCGCCGTATGTGCAGTCGGCGCAACAATGGTTACCGCAGGGTCCGCCGCCGCGGAACCCTCCCCTGCTCAGCGGCAGATCGCACAGGAACTCGCCATGTTCGTCGGCGGCATAGACGAGACGCAGGCCAAGTAAGTAGGCAACATCGTACGCCTTGAAGGCGACATGAAAATCCTGGTCGACGGCAAGAGCGGCCAGGAGCTCGCGAGGGTGCCCGCGGATTCCCAGCGGGCGCAGGAGGAGGCGGTCGAGAAAAGTGCCGCCAGTGCGGGAGTGACACCCGAAGACGAGGTCGTGGGCAACTGCGGAAGCTCGTGGTTCTACATCATGAACGCACCTGGTAGAGACCTCTACCAGTGGTACACGGGGTTCCGCCTTACCGGGGGCGAAGCCTACGACTTCCAATGGCGAGTCTACATCCAGGACCTTGTGGGAGGCGGTTACTCAAGGTCATGGAGCGATAACGGCCCTCAATGGCCCTCCGCCACCTGGTCGAGTCCGACCGTAGTCGACAGGTCACCGATCAACGGTACCCACCTTGGATATGTGCGCTCCGGTAGCCATGCCATCCTCACAAGCGGCGCAGTATGCTATTCAGGTGGCCCCTCGGACAGCGCAAACGTCTTGTGACCTGAAGACAGAAATGGTTTTCGGACTCGAATAACACATGTTTGGCGGCGGCCTCAAGGTGGGGTTGCCGCCTAAACATGCCTACGCACGGAGGAGTAATCATGTGGTGGCAGGAAAACCGTGTCCCGCTCGATGTCGGCGTCCAGCGGTCACGGGGGCGCGTAGCCGCTATGTGGCCGATGGTGATCGAGACCGTTTTGCCGCCGCCACATGGAAACGGCCACCGTTATCTCAAGCACATGTCGAATCGCCGGTCGGGGCATACTCTGCCGCTGGCAGATGGTGGTTTTGAACATGTGCGGCGTGAGGAGAGGTGCATTTGCCTCCTCCACACGACGACAGCCGTAAAGGAATTCGGCGATCCTTCCTCTTTTGACTTCGGCTATGTCGAAGCAGAATTGCAAGACGACTCCGTAGTGGCCGCCGCCCCCTCCACCGAACGGACGGCACGCCTCGTCCTCCCCGGTGGCGCGAGCCTGGAGTCGCCCATCACCGTCGACCGCGACCAGTGGACCATCGCGCAGTTTCCCGTCCCAGGAGAGAGCCTCGGCCGGAGTGGGACCGTCGGTGTCACCCTGACCGCGCACAGACTCCCGCCGCCCACGTCCGACCTCGTGCTCAAGGCCGCGCCGATCGGGCCCTACCTCGACGGTTGGGAGGCGGTCGTCAACCTGGCGAGCAGGTGAGTTCCTCCGGGGTGCTGCACACGGCCAACGGGCCGCACTCCAGTTCAATGTGAGGTTGCTCGCCACCGGAGCTCCCATAAGTGCGGGCGATGGCCCTCGGCGCCGTACCCGCCTGTCTGATTGTCGCCGCTTTTCTGCCGCACGAAATGTGGTGGCTCGACGCCTCACCCAACATTGAACCTTTTTCATCCTCTGATGCCAGTTCACTGGTCACAGCCTGATCGCGGATCCGGCGTTCACCCCATGACGTAGGAAAGCTCCTGGTAGACGGGTTGATCACCACAACCACACCCGTCGAGCCAGGAGCTTCAGGTGCTTTTCTAGCGTGCCGCCGTCGATTTGTCGCGTTCAACGCTGAACTACGTCGCCGGGCTGATCCGCCGCCGACGCAAGGCCGTACGGTCGGCATGGCGGCTGCTCAACCCGGGGCAGCAGGCGCTACTGGTGCTGGTCCACCTGCGCAAGGGAGAGACTTTCGCCGAGCTCGGAGCCGGTTTCGGGGTGTCGGCGGCCACCGCGTGGCGCTACGTGGAGGAGACCGTGGTGCTGCTGTCGGCGCGCTCCCCGAAACTCGGGCGGGCGCTGGACGCGGCGAAGAGGGCGGGGCCGCGCCACCTGGTGCTGGACGGAACGCTCGTCCGCACCGACCGGGTGCGGGCCGACCGGCCGTACTTCTCCTCGAACCACCGCACCCACGGGGTAAACGTGCAGGTCGTCGCCTCTCCCGAGGGGACGCCGCTGTGGACGTCGGGGGCGCTGCCGGGCGGGGTGCACGATCTGACCGCCGCACGCATCACGGCCACCTTCTCGGCGGCCGCCGCCTCAGCCGCCTCTATCTGTGCCTCCATCGCCTCGGCGTCGTTCAGGAGGTCGCTTGGAGACGGTGTCCAGCGACAGGCTGCCCAGCAGGTCGACGGCGTGGGCGTGCCTGAGTTTGTGAAGGGGGGTGCGGGTCGCCACCTCGTGCTCGCGGGCCAGCCGGACGACCTTGCGCCAGTGGGTCTGGTGCCGGCCCGAGCTGTTGAGGATGCCGCTGCGGGCCCCGGTGAAGATCAGCGCCTTGGGCGGCAGGAGCTCGATGCGCTGCTCCAGCATGCGCAGGTCGGGGCGCCGGCGGGGTCGGCCGCCTGGCCGTTGCCGGCGCGGGTGCCGCGTGTGCCGATCCCCATGCCCCTGCAGCCCTTGGGGTAGCCGTCTGGCCGCCGCTCACCGGCCGCCTCGACGAGGGCCTTGAACCGCTTGGCGGTGGCCTTGGTGTCGCAGGTCTCGCTGTCGCGCGCCCCGTCGCGGCCGCCGCCCTCCCGCCAGTAGACCCGGAAAGTGGTGCCCCGGGGGCCCTTCCTCGTCTCGATCCCTGCCATGGAACCTCCTTGTGACGTGGCGCGCCGGGAGGGCCGTGCCCCCAAATGTGCCCCCAAATCGCCAAACAAAAAGAGCCACCGACCTGTTCACGCAGGTCAGCGGCTCTTTTTGCTGGCGGTGGAGGTGG
>NZ_BOOW01000036.1 GCF_016863435.1 Sinosporangium siamense | reverse complement strand
ACATAACCGACGATCAATCGTCAACTTCGCTTTTCGGATGCCCTCTTAGAGTTTGGCACGCCCCGGTAGCGGCAGGACTGAACAGCGGCTGTTCAGCAGACGATCGTCCAGACGAATACCGCTTTCTGTCTCGATCACCGCCAGGCATGCCGCGTTAACGTCTACCTCCGCCTCAGCTTCATCGTCGTCATAGGCGGAGGCAAACAGATCAGCGTAAGCGCCTAGAGGGCCGAGGTGTTCCCTCCAGCCAGTAAAGGGAATCGAAACAGGTTCAGGGCTCTCAAGATAGCCCTCTACCTGCCCGTAGCAGACAAACATACTGGTATTTCCCTCAATATCGAAGGATAGATACCAATGTCGAATCCCGTCACCGGTCAACCGGTCAGTCACCTGCTTTCGGTCACTGTATGGGTGACTCCAGTCAAGAGTGACGATCCCGGAGCCGGCTTGATAGAGGGTGAGAAAATTGCCGCCGTAAGGCCGTTCAGAGTCCTGTAGCGCGCCCGGGGCAAACCCGAGGCGATGCGCCGCTCTTTCAACCGTGAGGACGCCGGCATCCGGCAACGTCACTGTGTATACGAACGTGTCGATCCCGAGACGATCTAGCAAGTCGTCATAACGGGCGACGGTTTCATCAAGCACGAGTCGACTAACCTGACCTCTCCGAGTAGAATCCAGGTCCTCTGGGATCACGGGCTGCGACCTCGGATCCCAGAAGACTCTATCGAAGAGTACAGCTACTGGTGTGGATTTTGTCCAGGGACGTACGCCTCTACGTAGAATTGATCAAATTTGACCCTCCTACGAACGCCGTCTTCGGCAAGAATGCGCTGTGTACCGTAGAATGCCCCTAGTTGAATACCGTCCTCAGTATTGCGCTTGTGCCATACTGGGCGAACTGAGTATGCGAAGTTGTCTGGGCTGTTCACTCGTTCAACCGATACCCACGTGCCCTGCATAGTCGACTGAAACGGGAATTCGTCGCACTGATAGACCTTGTGATATTTGGAGTCTCCAAGTTCCGCATCCCTGCGGTCGTAGTCTGTGAAAAGTGTGCGACATATCTCGCGACTCTTTTCGTTATTCTTTCTCTTCCATGTCTTGTTGTTCTGTCGGGAGAGTGGGGCCCCACCCCCCAGCCAGTGCCCTGGGATTGATTTATTAAGGCGTATTGGTATAGTCAGCTCTGGCTTATGTTGCGCTGTCCAAATATGGGCAGGGACACTTCGATAGGCCATATTTACGTTGTCTGGGTCACCCAGGTTGGTCCACGGATATCCAGGACGAGACTCGGTCGTTCGGTAGACTGCAGTGGCTTTGTCGAAGACGCAACCACTCCCATAATTTCGGGTTATATAGTAGGCAGAGTCGCACCGGACCTGAGGTTTGGCGTCAGACCAATAGTATTTCACCTTCGTACTGGGCACCTGAGGTAGCCAGACCTTACTGTAGAACTTCGGATAGCACCACTCGACCTTATCTATGCCGGTGCCGTTTCTCTCCTCAGAGGCGATGGTAAAAGCTGCCACCTTGCCGTCGCGCCACTCTTGCCAGCTTCCCTCTACGTAAGTATCGCCCCAAACCTTGCATTGACTGTTCTCGGTTTTAACGCCGAAGGCTATCCAGCCCCACTGGTTGTAGGCTCCACCGACCGGAGTCACATCCTTAAGTGATATCCGATAGCGGCTGTACCGTAGGTCGGTCGGCTGCCCTTCTCCATTGGAGATGGTGTATCCCACAATCGTGGTATCCGCAGTGATGCCGTTAACCATATTACTTGTGCCGAATCTGGCATCGCCTTTGGCGAGCTCTTGGATGGCGCACCAGCTATGACGACTCGCCAGGTAGCCGTCTGTTGCGAGGTTCCTTGCCGAATGTTCATGTGCCCAGCAATCGGTCACTAGAGCATCTTCATCTGCTTGGGCTGCTATAGAGTCAACTGAAACAGAGGAGACCTTTCTGCCCTTTGGCTCTTTCTCAGCGACCTCAATTCTGAGATCCTGCCAGGGCGACCAACCAGCCGTTGTATCGGTCCGCGCACGCCAACGTACGCTCTGACCATTTCGAAGCCTGCCCTTTGACATATCTAGATGGACGTAAGATCTCTTAACGCTCTGCATCGCCTTGCCCGACCAAAGCGTCTTTACACTTCTAGACGATTTGGTTGGTGCCTCGATTACCTGCATCTCTACGAGTCGAGGGACACCTGTAGTCCATACTTTGAACCGTGGCGCAAGGCTGGTGACCAAAGTCTTACCGGCAACCTTCTCCGAAGGCGTGGCTATGAGCTTCAGTGCATGGGACTTGCTCGGCGCAAGTTTATGTGATAGCGGCGGAGTGGAACCACTCAGCAATTGAGTGCTTCCGATGGGGGAGGCCATGTCGGTTTGGATCTGGCCGGAGGTCTGAGCGATGTTGTAGATGCGCACCTCATCGATCAGACCGCTGAAGAACTCCCCCCAGACGCTGTTGCTGCCGATCTGAACTGCTCCACCGTCGTCGTCCAGATCACCGCTGAGCGGGACCTCGGCAAACTGCTCCCCGTTCACATACAACCGTGCAGTCGTCCCGTCATAGGTGACCGCTACGTGACTCCACGTATCCACGGCCAGCGGTTCGGGTCCGCTGATCTGTGAGCTCTGCCCGCCGCTCTGGAACCAGCCAGAAGGACCGGTGCCGTTGGAACCGTAGAGCACATACGAGGCACCGTTACTCGAGGAGAGCTGTTTGGCCACCACAGTGCGCCAGTCTGTCAACGTTGTGGGCTTGACCCATGCGGACAACGTGAGAGCGGTCGTCAGACGCAAAGAAGGAGCGTCCGCGACGTTCACCACACTGGTGCTGCCGTTGAATGAGAGGGCCTGGCCGAACTTGCCGGCCGAATCCCAGGTGGCATCGACCGCGGTGCCTGTGTTGTTCTGTCCGGAAGCGTCCGTGACGGTTGCTCCTGCGCCTTCTTCCATGCCGTAGGCAGCGACCAACCCAGGCACAGGTACTACTTGTCCCCGCGTAGTGAATGTGGCGGCATAGTCGGCCATTATGTTACCGGTCGCGTCACTGGCAGCCTTAACCTCGATGCGGTACGGCTTAGTTGCGTGCAAAGGCTGTGCAGGTTTGAGTGCCCATCCTCGATCCCCTGGTTCGACCTCTGGGGTGTCTGGGTCATCACCGATCGGAGTTGCAAGGAAGGTGACGTCTGCTCCTACCGAATCTCTAATGGCAAATATCGGGCCCGAAACCGATTCCGTGAAAGCTACTCGAATCTCGACATTTGGATCAACGCCGGTTTCGCCATCGGAGGGGTCCGTCAGCACCTGGGGTGGGATTGTGTCCTGCTCTGGTGGGGGTTCAGGATACTCCTCGAATCCACCGCCCTCATCGTCAGCGAACTCCTGCAACGCATCACCGGTAAGATGTACCGGTGCCTGAAGTTCATTGGCGTTTATGGAGGTACGTACATCCGAGTTAAGGGCTGCTTGGCGAGCTTCCTCGTCCGATGGTGTTGTGAAGGGGGGATCCTCTATTTCGGTCTGTCGGCCCTGCTGATCGATCAGCTCCTCCTGCGTTGCACTCCAGTTGCCGTATTGAAGCGTTCCAACTTCGGCAGGCTGAGGAGCAGGAATGTATTGTACAAACAGAACGGGCCCGCGAGGCGTACCACTACCCCAGTATCCATACTCCGAGGATCTGTGCCAGCGCCAGTTGGTAATATCGTCTTCGCGAACCGCGCTGAACTGTACGCCATAGTCCGCAGTACCGTCCATCCAGCCTTGGACCATCTGTTCAATAGAGTAGTAGAGCTCGCCTTCGCCTCGCGGACAGTCCATATCGTAGGCGCCTTTATTTGCCACAAAGGCGTGGTCGGTCACCGACGGCTGACTGTTCCATGTCATTGTGTTGATGTCCCAGTCCGTGGTGATTCGTCGCGCGATTATTCCAGAATTTATCTCTGAATCGCAGGTATTGGACTGGTGGTTCCAGAGTCGCAGGTCCGCATTCTCTACGGTTCCTCCCATTAGCGGCGTACTCGCGACGTTGAAGCGAACATAAGATCGCCATGTCACACTGCCATTATTGGACTTGCCTGCGATTATTCGGTCTAGGCTTTGGTTGCTAGAGCTGTTTGGATAACTGTGGCTGACAAAAGTGTCGCCATCCAAGCCGGTCCCCGTCCAGGTGTCGGAGGCGGCGGTAATGGTGACCGGGTATGTAACATGGGGGTCCGATAAAAATTTCGCGTCGGGCGCGATCAGGAGATTTTGCCTTTTTCCGGCCCCGTCAACGGATATAGCCGCGGAGCCGATGCGCCCTTTATCGGGATTGCTTGCCGCAATTGCATCCGCGACTGGGGCTGGCGCGATGTTGGCAATCTTCTTACTGTCTTTGATTGAGAGTAGCGCTAGCCCGCTGGAGGAGCCCTTGCCGTAGCGTAGCCCATCTGGCAGATCCACGGGGACTCGAATCTGGATCTTCTTGGTGGGCCTCTGATGGATCAGAATATCCTGCCGGTATCCCGTTGGTGTGACAGTGACGACCAGATCAATGCCCTCACCATATGCAGCCGGATAAAGTGCTGTGTTGCCTGAAAGCTGCGGCTTAGGTAGTTTGCCATTTGCGTATACCGTTGCCTTGCCTTCACTGCTTTTGATTTCCAGTAGGGTTGTTGTGCCACCGCCTGAAAGGGTTAGTTCACCCTTAATGGCCTTGGGTTTGACGATGCCATCTTGTTCAACAAGCATCGTGTCGATAGCTTGCCAGGCGCCGTCCTTTTGCACTCTAATTGCGTTTGAGTGTACCTCGGTGTATAACGTCCTGCTATCGGGATTGGCGAATGTAGTCGAGTTCTCACTTCGCAGGTAAGGGATTTCGATACGCTTATTCTGTTTCTTGGCTTCGTGCTTGGCAGCATCCACCGAACCAGGGATCGGTGGAGAAGCAGAAGACCGGGAAGAGCTTGACCCGGCAAGGACAGGAGGTGCGGTCAACAGGGAGGTGAATAGGCTTAGGGCCGCGAGCAGAGAAACGCGGCGGTAGCGAGATGATAACGCACCGTAGTTTGCTGAGGATATTCCCATGTGAACCCTTCTAATAAGACTGGCTCAACCCGCTTGATCGTTACATATGTCTGAAGCCAAGTAAAGATCTTACGAGGGGTTACGACTCGAGATGTTCGATTGCCTGCCCGACGACCTGCTGGCGTCTTCATCGCCCCTACGAGCCCCTACGAGGGGTTACAACATCTCAGCTTGCGCGGTTCGCTTCGCGCGCAGCAATGGCTTCATCGCCCCTACGAGGGGTCACAACAGGCATCCGCCCGGCAGGGCCTAGCCGTGTCCGTCTGAGGTGCCTCGAAGGTTCCGGACAGGTCACCCGCTAGAGTAGGGGTCGCCCGGAAGGTAAGAGATTTGGCTCGACAGAAAAAGAGCTTCTCGCCCGAGTACCGGGAAGAGGCCGTGCGTCTTGTCATCGAGACCTCGCGCCCGGGCGCTCAGGTTGCGCGCGAGCGTGGAATCAGTTCCCACACCCTCCACAATTAGGTGAACGCCTATCGGCGGGAGCAGCACGAAGCAGACGCAGAGGCCCCTTTGGCGGTGGATGAAAGAGCCCGCCTCCGTGAACGAACGCGAGATCCGGGAACTGCGGACGGAAAACGATTTCCTCAAAAGCGACAGCGTACTTCGCCAGGGATCGCCGGTGAGCGACAGGTTCGAGTCGCCGGTCTTCATCGCCCCTACGGGGGGTTACAGTCCGAAACGTCCGGCCAACCCCGAAGAAGGGTGGCAGTGCTCATCGCCCCTACGAGGGGTCCCGACGTGGATTCTGAAGCGGACACGCTGCCCCTCCAAGAACCGATAGTGCCCGTCTGTTCGCTCCGCCGGGCGCACGGAAGAAGCATGTCAAGCCATGGGGATACGGTGAGCCCTTTTCATCCTCGGGCGACCTCATAGTTCTGTAGGACCGCGATGGCCTTGCAGGGTGTTGCGACCGGTCCTCCCGCCCCTTGGTACGCCTTGTCCGCGAGCACGGGGAGCCCGGTCTGCTCCAGGCGGCGGAGAATGCCCCAAGCCCTGGCCGCCACCAGGTCGTGGACGCTGCCGGGCAGCGCCCCCGAGGTCCAGAGGAGCGCCCCCTCCGGTGAGGCTATGACCTGCACGTTCATCCCGTGCGTCCGATGCTTGCCGGAGTAGTACGGCCGATCGGCCCTGACCCGGTCGGTACGGTGAGCGTTCCGTCCAGGACGAGGTGGCGCAGTCCTTCCCATTGCGCCCTTCCGAGCACGCGCCCCGGTTTCGGAGAGCGGGCCGACAGCAGCGCCACGGTCTCCTCGACGTACCTGCCAGGCCGTCGCCGCCGAGACGCCGAAACCGGCCCCGAGTTCGCGGAACGTCTCGCCTTTGCGCAGGCAGACCAGTACGAGCATGGCCTGCTGCCCCGGACTGAGCCGGCGCCAGACGGTGCCGACGGCCTTGCGGTGGCGGCGGATCAGGCCGCCGACGTACTTGAGGGTCTGAGGAGACAAATCGACGGCGGCACGGTAGAAAAGCACTCGAAGCCTCTGGTTCTGCTGGGTCAATCTTGGTCGATCAACCCGCCTACCAGGGGCTTCGCTACGTCACGGACGCTTCGGCAGCATCGCGATCATGTTGTGACATGCCCTTTCTCCAAGAGAGGATGAAAAAGGCTCGGTGTATGGGGGTGACAATGAGGTAATCCCAGCAGGCATAGTGGTGCCATGAGGGGCAAAGCCGCGCAGATGCGGAGAAGACGCCATTGCCCTGACAGGGGCGTGGAGTCCCGGTAGAAGCGAATGTGCTGACATACCGCCGACCACCGAGGACTCCACGTGATTGCCTATCGTGCCACTCTCGATGTTTCCCGCGCGCTGGTTTCCCACCTTTCCGGGCTTCTCAAGGCCGAGCGCCGCCGGCGCGGCACCCGCAAGGGCACCCGCAGGTGTTCGACCTGGTGGCAAGCGGTGTTCAGCCTGGCCTGGTTCCGCACCGGCGGCCACATCCCCACACTCGGGCGCGGTTTCGGGCTGTCACGCTCGACGGCCTACCGCTACCTGGACGTCCACGACGTCACCGCCGCGCGGCTCCTGGTCCTCGACACCTTGCGCCCCTTCCTCAAGCACATGCCGGTGCTTGCCGACGCGGCCTACGAAGGCGCAGGTCGGGGCATCCACACACCTGTCAAGCACCTGGGCGGCGGTGTCGAGCTGGATGTGGACATCAGGGCCCGCAACGTGCTGCTGCGGGGTTTGAGGTGCCTCGGGGAGCGGGGATTCGCGCTGCTTGACCGGCGGTGGCGGGCGCTCCGGCACATCTCGCTGAGTCCGGGTCGCGTCGGCGACATCGTGCGAGCTGCACTGGTCCTTGTTCATTTCGAGCACAGCAGGATCACATGAAAGTCGTTGGGATTACCTCAATGGGCCATGGGCGAGTGGTGGCGCTCCCCCCTCGGACACACACCGCACGCACATGTGGGGGCTCCGGTTCGATCCGGGCCTCCACATACTGTTTTTGAGGGTAGTAGGAGCTTCAGCCCAAGCTGGGCATAGAGTTTGGCCCCGTCGTCCGGATCCGCTTCTGAGACGAGCCTCACAAGATTCCCGACCTCCTCGATCATCGCCCCTGATCTCCGCCGCACTGACCCGCTGCGCGGCCGGAACAGACTTCAGCCCCCTCCAAACGGGCGCGGGGCGGGATCGATGCGGGAAGCAGGCAGCTTCCCCTCGGATCCCTCCAACGCGAAGCCCCTCCCCTCATTCAGCGGCCAATCGATCGTGTAGCTCACTTGAAGGCCGCGCTCGCGAGCGATCCGCGCGATCTCGGCTGCGCTCTTGCCCTTGGCCGGCACCCCGGCCAGGGCCTCACCCGGCAGAGTCGCATCGACCGACACCACGTACGGCTCACCCGGCTGGGCCGTACGGCCGAGCATGAATTCCGCAGGTTCTGACAGGATCGCGCTGACACGCCTAGATGCGCTTTCCGCATTCTGCGTTTTCGTAGGCGATTCGGCTCCGGCGCCGTCCGCCTTTCGGACGAGTTCGAAATAGGGGAACGGTGCTGGTCACCTCGGCCGTACCGGCTCTTCCCACCCGAGCCGCCACACGTTGTCCCGTCACGGCGATAAAATCTTTGCCGATAGTGAGAAGTAGCACCCGCGGCCTGACCTACAAAGGGAATGCAAGGCCCGTGGGGCCCACAATGCGGTGGGTCCTGAAGCGTGGCGGTGAAAGATCCGTTTTTCCGCTCGAGGCCAGGTAGAAGGTGACGGTGACTCATGCGAAAGAACACCCTGTCCCGGTACTCCAGGTTACTGAGATGGGGCGTCCATGTCACAACCCCCCGATAACCACGAAGAGCTAATCAAGCAGCTGGCCGAGGAGAATTTCCGAGGCCCGCTCTGGGAGAGCACAGAGCGCAAGCTGGCGGCGTACGGACTCCAGATCTTCCAGTCCTGGATCGCCAAAGGCGAGATCTTCACCAGGCTCGGCGCCAAACGAATGCCCGTCGGCAGCGGCAGCCAGAAGTTTCCCGAACTGGATCAGGAGGCCGCCAGAATCATCCCGGTCCAGGTCGTCGGAGCCGCCCTCGTGACGTTCAAGGCCAGGCTGGCCGAGGGCTGGTGGTCACCGGATGGAGGGGCCGGCTTGAAAACGGCATTCATCCACGAATGTCTCGTCCAATTCCCCAACGCCTACCGCCAGTGGGCCAAGGAACGGCGCTATGACGATCAGCTCATAGGCGACGAGAAGATCAATCAGTACGTGACCGACACCGGGCGCAACGAGGACTTCGGCGATCCGGCCGACGTGGTGATCAGCCGCGAGCGTACCCGAGAGTTGCTGGAACGCCTTCCCAGCGACCTATTGCGCGCGGCCTTTTTTCTGCACTCCTTGGGCTACACGATGCCGGAGATCGCCGAGTTCCTCGGCGTCAAACAGAAGAAGATCGAGAACGCGGTCTACCGCTATCGCGGCCGGCAGAAACTCAGGCCGGCCGATGAAAACGGGTCCGGGGAGGAAGGAAAACAATGACGATCCCCCAGTCTGGCGTACCGGCCGCTCGCAAGCGGCGACATCCCGCAGACGTGAAACGTCGTTCCTTCACAAGTCTCGGAGCTCTGATGCCGGAACAGCACAACAAAGGCGTGTTTTCCCAGGAGGGATACGACAGCACAGTGAACAACGGTGCGATGGAGGAACTGGAGCGGCTCCTCGCCTCATCATCTCCGCAGGGCGCGGACGCGGCGGACACCGTCGCGCCCGAACTCGTGGATGCGGCCATCGACCGGGCCAGGGAACTGGAGGATTCCCGCTGGGCGGTCGGCATTGAACTGCTGCCCTACCGGCTGGTGGCCACGCTGATCGACAAGAAGGGCCGGCGGCTGCTGGACGGCCATCGGCGGCTGAAAGACATGAGCGTCTCCCACGTGGTCGCCGCGTCGGCGGCGCTGGCCAAGAGGCTCGTGAAGGCTGCGGGGCTGGACTACCTGCCCGCCGGGCACGTGGCGCTCGGACTGGTCGTCGGCGGTCCGGTGGACAGCGAGGCCGGAGTTGTGCGGTTCTACTGCAAGAGCCCACCCATCGATCGGCGAGAAGAGCTGGGTTTCACCACATGGCACAACGAGCCTTTGGGCACACCGCTCCAGGACCAGACCGACTGGCCGGTGGCGATCGCCAACGACGCCAGTGCCCTGGCGGTTTATCAGCGGTGGTTCGGCCTCGGCCGGTCGCGCTCCACGTTCGCGCTGCTGGTGGTGCGTGAAGGGGTCGGGGGCGCGTACATCGAGGACGGCAGGCTCAGCCGTGCGTCGGTCGAGGTCGGCCAGGTCAACAGCAAAGACTTGGGGCGGCCGTGCGACTGCGGCCGCGAAGGCTGCATCGAGGCCAGCGCCGGCACCCGGGGCATACTGTCGGCACTGTACGACGTCACTGCCCACCTGGCTTCAGGGGGGCTGGTCGGCGCGGTCCAGTTGGCTGAGGCCGCCGACGGCGACGTTCGGGAAAAGGTGCTGGCTGCCTTCAGGGAGGCGGGCACCGGCCTGGCACACGGCGTCGGTCTGATGATCAACATGTTCGCTTCGCCGCTCGTGGTCTACCTTCCTCCGATTCTCTCCGAGCCCGACAGCAACGCGGCCACCGAATACCTCGCCAGGATGCGCACGTTCACCGACTACACGCATCAGGCATACTCCGGCTTCGAGGTGCTCCCCCAGCCGCTGGGCCCGTACGACGGAGCCCATGGCGCCGCGCTGATCGCGCTGGAACGACGCTTGGGGGTCCACCCCGAGATCGCCACGGATGACGCTGAGGCCGGAAGGTGATGCGATCCTCGTTAGGCAAGACCCGCGCCGGCGCCGTGGCGGGAACTGCCGCCTGCGCCAGTCCCGGCGGCCTCGCCCTGGTCCTCCTCAACAGCCAGCAACCTGACGGACCCCTGTGCACGCTGGTCGCGATCCTCGCCCTGATCCCGTTCCTGCTGATCGGTCTGGGCATGTGGCTCGACCACCGCCTGGAGATGAGCAGGCTCGCCAGGAAAACGGAGACCACGAAGATCTACGCGCATATGGCGGCTGCCTTCGTGGCCAAGGGCAGCAGCGAACTGGAGAAGGCCGACGAGTCCGCGACGGCCGCCCAAAGCATGCTGGTCCTAGACGTGGCCCAGAACGCCAACAAGCTCCCCTTCGCCCTGCCCACCACCGTGGCCAGGCTCTCCGCGTGAGTACTACCGCCGGTCGGGCCTGAGCCAGCCGTGGGGCCCGCGGGCGGCGTGATGGCCCGGATCCCCGTACGGCGTGCGCCGGCAGCGCTTCGCCGTACGGGGTGGGCCGGTCAGTCGACGGTGCCTGGGGAGACGAGGTGGCACGCGACCAGCTGACCGGACGCGGCGCCCGGCAGGAGCGCCGGAGGCCGTTCGCGGCACACGTCCTGCGCCACCGGGCAGCGCAGGTGGAAATGGCAGCCGGGTGGTGGGGCGAGTGGGCTGGGAATGTCCCCGGACAGGGTGATCCGCTGGCGGCTGCGCTGTTCGTCCGGGTCGGGCACCGGTGCGGCGGACACCAGCGCCTGGGTGTACGGATGGGCGGCCCGCTCGTTCAGTGTCTCGGAGGCGACGACCTCCACGACCCGGCCGAGATACATGACCAGGACGCGGTCGGCCACGTATTCCACCGCCGCCAGGTCGTGGCTGATGAAAAGGCAGGCGAACCCAAGATCGCGTTGAAGGTCCTTGATGAGGTTCAGGATCGATGCCTGAATGGACACGTCCAGGGCCGAGGTCGGCTCGTCCGCCACGACCAGCGAGGGGGAGGCGATGAGCGCGCGGGCGATGCTCACCCGCTGACGCTGCCCGCCGGACAGTTCGTGCGGGAAGCGCGTCCCGGTCGAGTGGGGCAGCCCCACCAGGTCGAGCAGCTCGGCCACCCGCCGGGGGTGGTCCCCGGATCGGCCCATGCCGTGGATGACCAGGGGCTCGGCGACGATGTCGCGCACCGTCATGCGGGGATTGAGCGAGGTGGCCGGGTCCTGGAAAATCATGGTGAAGCCGGTGCGCAGACGGCGGAGCCGCCCACGCCGCAGCGCGGAGATCTCCGCGCCGTCGATGACGACGCTGCCGCCGGTGGGCGGGTGAAGCATCACCACGCACCGGCCGACCGTCGACTTGCCGCTGCCCGACTCCCCGACCAGGCCGACGATCTCGCCCTTGCCGATGGAGAAGCTCACGTCGTCGACGGCGCGCACGATGCCCGCGGCGGTCTTGAAGTGTTTGGTCAGCCCGGTGACCTGCAGTGCGGGCCGGACCCCGTTCACGGTCGTGCTCATCGAACCGCTCCCTTCACCGCAGGCGCCGTCTGGGCGCCCGGATGCCAGCAGGACACGGCCTGACCGGGGCCGGCCTCGGCGAAGCCCGGTCGCGCGGTATGACACCGTTCGGAGGCGATCGCGCATCGCTCGGAGAAGGTGCACGCGTCCGGGGAATCGCGCAGGGTGGGCACCGTACCCGGGATGCCGTGCAGCCGCCGGTCACGCCCGCCGCCCCGCTGGGGGATCGCCTCCAGCAGCCGCCGGGTGTATTGGTGCTGCGGGTCGTTGAACAGCGCTCGCACCTCGGCTTCCTCCACCTTCCGTCCCGCGTACATGACGATCACCCGGTCGGCGATGTCCGCCACCACCCCGAGGTCGTGGGTCACCAGCAGCACCGCCATGCCCGTCCCGTCCCTCAGCTCCTTGAGCAGTTCCAGGATTCCGGCCTGGATCGTCACGTCCAGCGCGGTGGTGGGCTCGTCCGCGATGAGCAGGCGCGGCTCGCAGGCGATGGCCATCGCGATCATGACGCGCTGGCGCATCCCTCCGGACATCTCATGCGGATAGCTCGCATATCGCTGCGCAGGGGCGGGGATCCCGACCCGTTCGAACAGGTCGATCACCCGGAGCCTGGCCTTGGCGGCGGACAGGCCCCGATGCCGGCGCAGCACCTCCGCCACCTGCTTCCCCACCGTGACCACCGGATTCAGTGAGCTCATCGGGTCCTGGAAGACGCAGGCCACCTGCTTGCCGCGAACCAACCTCAGCTTCCGCTCCGACGCGCCCAGCAACTCCTGATCGTCGAAGCGGGCGGAGCCGGAGATCTCCGCCTGCGGTCCCTGGAGGCCGAGCAGGCTCATGATGCCGACGCTCTTCCCGCAGCCGGACTCGCCGACGAGTGACACGATCTCGCCCGGCTCCAAGTGGTAGGAGAGGCCGTCGACAGCGAGGACCGGCCCCTTCTTGGTGGAGAAACGCACCGTGAGATCACGGACATCCAGCAGGCTCATGTCGGCTCTCCCTTGACGGCCCTCATCGGCCTACCGACCGCAACGGTCCTCATCGGCTTACCGACCGCGGGTCGAGCGCGTCACGCAGGACGTCGCCGGTGAGGTTGAACGCGAGTGTGATCGCCACGATGGCGATGCCGGGGAAGACCGGCATCCACCAGGCGACCTGGAGGAAGGACTGGCCGGTCGCCAGCATCACTCCGAGCGACGGCGCCGGCGGCTGGACCCCCAGGCCGAGGAAGGAAAGCAGCGCCTCGCCGAGGATGGCCGCGGGGATGGAGACGCTGATCTGGACGAGCAGGGCGCTCGCCGAGTTGGGCAGGATGTGGCGGAACAGGATGCGGCTGTCGCGAGCACCGGTCACCGTCGCCGCCGCGGCGTAGTCCATCCCGCGCAGGCGCAGCGTCTCACTGCGGGCGACCCTGACCATCCCCGGGAGCTGGGAGATCGCGATGGCGATCGCCGCGTTGAGCCCCGAAGCCCCGAGGATGGCGGCCAGGCCGACCGCCGTCACCAGGTGGGGGAAGGCGAGCGTGACGTCGACCAGGCGGGAGACGAACAGGTCGACCTTCCGGTAGAAGCCCGCGAGCAGGCCGAGTACGACACCGAGGGCGGTGGCGGCCAGAACGGCGATCAGACCGATCTGGACCGACGCCCGCAGGCCGTAGATCGTCCGGGAGAGCACGTCGCGGCCGAGGTCGTCGGTGCCGAGCAGGTATTGCCCACTCGGCGCGAGCAGTACGGCGTTGAAATCGGTGGCGTCCGGGTCGTAGGGGGCGAGTAGCGGTGCCAGTACTGCTATCGCCACGATCACCACCACGGCGACCAGGGCGCCGACGGCCGCGCGGTTGCGGACGAGGGAGAACCGTCTGCGTGAACCGGCGGATTCCGCCGCCGTCTTCAGGGAGAGGTCGCCGCCGGTCACGCCGAACCTCCCGACATGATCCGCATCCGCGGGTCGAGCAACGAATAGAGCAGGTCGGTCAGCAGGTTGATGACGATGTAGGCGGTGGCGGTGATCAGCACAACCCCCTGGATGAGCGGGTAGTCGCGGGTGGTCACCGCGTCGATCATGAGCTTGCCGAATCCCGGGATGACGAACACCTGCTCGGTGACGACCGCGCCCGCGATCAGCGTGCCGAGTTGCAGGCCGACGACCGTCGCCACCACGACCAGGCTGTTGCGCAGCGCGTGCTTCACCACGACCTGACGCCGGCTAAGCCCCTTGGCGATAGCCGTACGGACATAGTCGGTGGTGAGCGCCTCCAGCATCGCGGCGCGGGTCTGGCGCATGATCACCGCGGCGAACGCCGACCCGAGGACGAGGGCCGGCAGCACCAGGTGGGTGACGTGTGCCACCGGATCTACGTCGATCGGGACGAACCCCGACGCCGGCAGGATCGGAATCATGATGGCGAACACCAGGATGGCCATGATTCCGAGCCAGAACGCGGGGATCGACAGGCCGATCAGCGCCCCGACGCTGACCAGCCAGCCCGTGGCCTTTCCCCGCCCCAGGGCCGCGATCACCCCGGTCGTGACGCCGATGGCGACGGCCACCGATATGGCCACCACCGCCAGCTCCAGCGTCACCGGAATCGCGCCGGCGATGACTTCGGAGACCGGCATTCCAGTCCGCACCGATGTCCCGAGGTTTCCGGTGACGATCTGCTCCAGGTACTTCACGAACTGTACGGTGATCGGCAGGTCGAGGCCGTATTGCTGTCGTACGGCTTCCAGGGCCGCCGGATCGCCTTCCTGTCCGACGAGGGCGACCGCCGGGTCTCCCGGCAGCGCCCGTACCCCGAGGAATACGACGGCGACGGCGATCAGCAGGGTGATCAGGGCGCTGCCTGCACGGGCGAGAAAACGCACGAGGTTCTCGCTTAGCCTCGGCCGGTCACGCGCGCGGCGCGGAAGTCGACTACTCCGTTGGGCTGGGCCGTGAGGCCCTCCATCGAGTCGCGCACCCCGGCGTAGAAGGACGGGCGGAGCAAGTAGATCATGGGCAGTTCCTTGGCGAGTTCGACGGTGAGCTGCCCGTAGAGTTCACGCCTCTTGTCCATGTCGGGTGCCGACCGCGCCGTGGTGACCATTTCGTCGACCTTCGGGTTGGAGTAGTTCCCGTAGTTGGACGGGCTCCCGGTGGAGACGAAACGGCTGATGTTGGCGTCCGGGTCGATCCGTCCCGACCAGGTGTTCATGTGCAGCTGGAACTCCCCGGCGGTCGCGGCGGCCAGCACCGCCGTCGAGTCCCGCGCGTCGATCTGCAGGTCGAAACCACCCTCCTGGACCATCGACTTCAGGGCCTGGGCGATCCGGGTGAACTCGGGGGTGTTGCTGAGCAGCACCGAGACCTTGACCGGTGTGGTAACGCCCGCCTCCTTCAGCAGCTCCTTCGCCTTCTGCGGATCGTGCGGCGTGCACGCGGTGGCCGGCTCACTGGCCAAGGCGGACGACGGCGCGATGAAGCCGCAGGCCGCGGCGTATTGGCCGTTGTAGACCACCTTGTTGAGCGCCTCGCGGTCGATGCTCAGCTCAAGGGCCTTACGGACCCTGAGGTCCTGCAGCGGCCCCTCGACCTTGCCGGGCTTGCCGATCTGGCCGGTGTTCCCGCCGTTCACCTCCAGGCCGATGAAACCGATTCCGTTGGACTTGATGATCTTCGTGCCGTTCTTTCCGTCGAGGCCGGCGACGTCCGTCGTCGGAACCCGTTCCACGACGTCGATGTCGCCGGACCGGAGGTTCGTCACCCGGACGGTCGAGTCCGCGATGACCTGGAAGGTCACGCTGTCCAGCTGGATCTTGGCGGCGTCGTAGTAGTTCGGGTCCTTGACCACCTTGACGAAGTTCTGCGGAGCCCGGCTGTCGTACTTGAACGGGCCGACGCAGACGGGAGAGGCACCGAAGTTGTCCCCTGCCGCCTTGAGCGCGGTCGGCGACATGACGAGGCCCGCGCGGTCGCTGAGCATGACGCTGAACGCACCCGGCGAGATGGGCTTCTTCATCGTCAGCCGCACGGTGTGCTCGTCGGCGACCGCGACGCTCTCAAGCGCGGCCAGCTCGTTCTTCCGCTGCGAACTCGGGTGGGTCAGGTGCCGTTCGAGGGACACCTTGACCGCCTCGGCGTTGAACGGGGTGCCGTCGGCGAACTTCACGCCCTGGCGCAGTTTGACGGTGACGGTCTTGTGGTCCTCGCTGAACTCCGGCTCACTCGCGGCGAGCCGGGGCACCATGGTGGCCTCGGGGCTGATCGCGTAGATCGTCTCGCACATCGCCTCGTAGACCACGACGGAGGAGAAGGTGTTGGCCAGTGTCGGGTCCAGCTGCCCCGGTTCACCGGCCACGGCGTATTTGACGTCCTTGCCTGTGCCGCCACGCGCCCCCTGCGTGGTGTTCAACTGGGAACTGCAGGCGCCGGTCGCGACCAGGGCGCCGACGGCGAGAATCGAGTACAGGGCGCGCTGCGTCCCCTGGGGAAATGCTCTGAACGATCTCATGTGGTTCCTTGGAGATCAGGATGTTTCGAGGGGGAGTAGGGGGCACCGGCCGATAGGACGGCACCGTGATTGCCAGGTGTTCGTCTTATACGGTCTCGGTCAGCCGACGATGCCGCTCGTCCACACGGTGCGGCCATCCAACAGAGTCAGTTCCGAGGTGATGGTGTGGATCTCTTCGGTGGGAATCGTCAAGTAATCCTTGGAGAGCACCACCAGGTCGGCACGGTTGCCGGGGACGAGACGCCCCCGGGATTCGTCCTCGAAGGTGCACCAGGCGCTCCCAACTGTATAGCCCCGCAGAGCTTCCTCCCTGGTCAGCAGGTTTTCCTGAGCCAGCGTCGGGGTGCCCGCCACGGTGAGACCGGTGAGGAACCACTCCAGGCTGGTGAACGGGTTGTAGGAGGCGCCGCGCATGCCGTCCGAGCCCAGGGCGATCGGGACGCCCGCCTCGATGAGCTTGCGCATTTCCGGTGACTTCGCGATGAGCGGTGCGCCCCAGGACTTGATGGACGCATCACCGTGGAACCGCATCAGGCTCTGGGCCATCACGCCCGCCCCGAGGGCCTTCAACCGGGGGATGTGCTCTTCGGTGATCCCGACGCCGTGCACGATCGTCCAGCGAAGGCCGGAGATCGGGTGCTTCTTGTCGATGCGCTCCCATACGTCTAGTAGCCGGTCGATGTACCGGGTGTGGAACGCGTGGATCTGCACAGTCCACCCCTTGGCGGCGAACGGCGTGAGTAGCCGCTCGTGCAGCTCCATGGCCTCGTCCGAGGTGTCGCCCGGGGTCTCCATGAGATCATGGCTGTGGAAGATGATCACTTCGCCGATGCCCGACATCCGCATCATGTCGTCGCCGAAGTGCGGCTCAAGGAACCGGGCGTAGCCCGACAGATCCTCTTCCTCCGTGCCGGGCGCGGCCCCGTGCTTGAAGAGCCGTACCCTGGTGGAAAGCTCACCCCGGCGCCACGTCTCGTAGATCGGATGGTAGACGTCCGGCCCGGTGTTGAAGCCGCCGCCGTCGATGCAACCGGTCAGGCCGACCCGGGCGAACTCCCGGGACAGGGAGGCCGTCGAGGCGACCTGGTTCTCGAAGGCCGGGGTCGGGAGCTGCCGATAAAACCACGGCATCAGCTGGACGCCACGCCCGCGGCCGGTCAACTCGCCGTTCTCGTCCCGCTCGAACCTCCCAAGGTGGGTGACGGACGCCACCAGTTCCTCGGTGATCCCCATGGCCTCCATGGCGAGCGTGTTGAGCTGAACGTAGGTGTACTGCATCTGGACGTAGACGGGGTGGTCGGGGGCGACCCGGTCCAGTTCCTGTCTGGTCGGCCCCCGGCCGCCGTCCCGGAACTGCCGCTCGTCGAAGCCGCCGATAACCCGGATCCAGCTGCCCTTGGGCTGCCGCCGCGTCGCCTCCGCGACCAGTTCAAGCCCGGTGGACAGCTCATAGACGTCCTCCCACCGGATTTCGTCGTCCCAGGTGAGGCCGGCCCGTACGAAGTGGACGTGTGAATCGATCAGTCCGGGGATGACCCGGCGACCGCCGAGATCCACCACCTCGGTGGATTCCCCGGCCAACGACCGGATCTCCTCGTCACCCCCCACCGAGGTGATCACACCGCCGGCGATCGCGAGGGCGCTGACCTCGCCGACCTCGGCGACCTCGGCGAGAGTGGTGATCCGGCCGTTGACGAGAATCCGATCGGGAATCGCGGATGAGGTCACAACGCCTCCAACAGAGTCAGCCCACGCATCGGCGCGGCTGCGGATGGGAGCGCGGACGTCAGGACCATGATGAGAATCCGGCCGGAGATTACAGATCGTGACGATCCACGCTCGACGGTTACGCATTCAATGTCGCGGCGGATACCCCGCGAGGTCCAACAGAAGCTTTCAAAGGTAGGTATGGATAGCATCACTAGATGGAGCTACGGCAAGTAGAGCACTTTGTCGCCGTCGCCCAAGAGCTCAACTTCTCCAGGGCCGCCGAGCGGCTGCACCTGGGTCAGTCGGCGGTCTCCTCGTCGATCCGGGCGCTTGAGCGCGACCTGAACACGGTCCTGTTCATCCGGGACAGCCGGACCGTTCAGCTCACCCAAGCCGGCCGGGTCTTCCTGCCCGCGGCCCGCCGATTGCTTGCCACCGCACGCGAGGCCCTCGACGACGTCTCGTCCGTCAGCGGGCTGCTCACCGGCACGATCAGAATCGGGATCATCCAGACACTCGAGGGGATCGACATCCCGGGCGCCCTGGCCGATCTCCGCAAGCGCCATCCGGGACTTTCCGTTCACCTCCGCGACGAGCAGCCGCACACCATGCTCACCGATGTGGCGAAGGGCCGGCTGGATCTCGCCGTGGTTCCCGCGAACGGCGACGAGGTCCCCGGCGTACAACTGCAGCCGCTGCACCGCGAGGACTTCGTCCTGATCACATCGCCGACGCACCGCCTTGCCGACCGGGTGACGGTAGACCTCGACGAACTGGCCGACGAGGTGTGGGTCGAGTTCCTCAAAGGCAGCACGCTGCGCCAGGTCAACGACGAAGTCCTCGGCACATCGCGCACCGTCGTGGCCGACCTCGGCCAGATGGCGCTGCTGGTCTCGCTCGTCCAGGCCGACGTCGGCATCGCCATCGTCCCGCGCTGCGTGGCCGAGAACGCCGGCATGCCGACCATCGGCATCCGCCAGGCCTTCCCACCCCGCGAGATCCTGCTGGCCCACCCCGCCGGCCCGATCAGCGCCTCGGCCTCCGCCGTCATCGAGGCCTTCCTATCGGCCAAACGCCGCCGCAGCGCCCGCACACGCACCCGGCTGAACCCGGCCCCCGAGAACCCAGACTCCGGCACTTGACCGGCGCGCCGTAGGTTCAAACGCGAGTACGGCGAAGCACTGGCGGCCTCGCACCGCGCTCTTGGAGCGAGTGATTCCCGAGAAGCACGGGCGGCCTCGCACCGCGCTCTTGGAGCGAGTGATTCCCGCGTGGTGCCGGTCGCGGAGGCCCGGGGTGCCGTCGCGGGTCAGCCCCTCGGCAATGCCCCGCCTGGTCGAGGGCGAGCCGCTGATGCTCGTGGTCGGCGGTGTGCGGCTCGCGGCCCTGCTGGTACGCCACAGGCACGAGTGCGGAGACGAACTCGACCGGCCCACCCAGTTCGCCGCCGCCAACATGCGCCAGGAGCTCTACCGGCAGCCGATCCTCACGTAGCCACAGAAACCTCGGGCCGGACACCTCGCGAGATCCAGCACTGGTGTAGCCGTGCCGGCACCGATAGCAGTCCGCAGGTGCTATGCGGCGGGCTCCAGAAGACGGCCTCCCTGTACGACCTGGCGGATGTCGAGACGGTCGGCTCCCGGCTCCCAGGCGAACTGGATGAGGTCGGCGGGCTCTCCTACTGAGAGCCATCCGCGGTCGTCGACGTGCCGAGAGGGGTTGATCGTCGCCATCTGCAGGGCGTCACCGAGGCCGATCTGCGCAAGCTTGGCAGTCGTCGCGACGCAGTCGGCGAGCGGGCGTGCAGCCCCGGACATGAACGGAGTGCCGACCTTGTTGGTTCGCCCGTCGGCGGTCAGCTCGACTTGTCCGCCTACCGGCGTCTCGTAGACGCCGGCCGGCAGACCGGCGAGCGCGATGGAGTCGGACACGATGATGGAACGCTCGCGCCCCTTCGCGCGGACCATCGAACGGAGTGTGTGCTCCGGCAAGTGCAGGCCGTCGCCGATGAACCCCGCGGTGAGTCGGTCGTCGGCCAGCTGGGTCCAGATGTAGTTGGGATGACGGAGCACGTACTCGTGGGCACCGTTGCCGAGGTGTGTCGAATGGACCGCACCGGCCTCGATGCACTCCAGGACTTCGTCCGGCGTTGCGCTGGTGTGTCCGATTGCGCATCTAACGCCCGAGTCGGTGAGCGCGCGAATGTATGCGGGCGCCTCCGCATAGTGCGCCGACAGCGTCACCATGCCGACCAGACCTCGACCCGCTTCCTGCCAGCGCTTGAACTCGGCGACGTCTGGGGGGCGGATGTGCTCGGCCGGGTGTACGCCGCGAGGGCCGTCCTCCGCCGAGATATGCGGACCCTCAATGTGGACGTATGGGATGGCGTTGTGCACGATCGGGTTCGCTCGGCGCGCCGCGTCGATCACCGAGAGGGAGCGGCAGATCTGCGCTTCGCTCGAAGTGATGACGGTTGGGATCGCTCGAGTGGTCCCGTTCTCGGCGAGCGCTCGCACGAACGCCTCGACCTCGGTGAGACTGAGCTCAGCCGAGTTGATGTCATGCCCGGCAAAGCCGTTCACTTGCAGGTCGAGAAGTCCGGGCGAGATCCACAGCTGCGTGTCGCTCTCGACCGACGTGATTTGCTCGATGCCGGCCTCGGTGAAATGGACAGAGATCGCCTGACCGCTCAGGGGGTCGCGTCCAATCATTTGGTCAGCCATGTGGGCTCCTTATCTTCGTGAGGGTCGAGTCACGTTGCGGCAAGATCATCGGCGTCGGCTGGATCTACGCTTTCGCGATCGCTGCGACCGAGGCGCGGACGACGACCTCTGCGGGCAGGAGCACCGACGTCGCTGTGGCCTCTGCGCCCTCGATGAGGGCGCGCAACTCGCTCCAGGCACGCTCGCCGAGGTCTCCGAGCGGCGTGCGGACCGTCGTGATCTCCGGGTTCGAGAGTGACGCGTAGCCGACGTCGTCGAACCCGGTAACGGAGATCTCGTCGGGAACGGACACGTCCAGCTTGCGCAGGCGGCTTATCGTCGATGAGGCGATAAAATCGTCGAACGAGAGGATCGCGGTTGTCCCGTCGGAGAGAGCCGTGTTGATCGCGGCGTCCAGCTGGTCGGAATCCGCTGCTTCAAGGATGGTCGGGATCGCGCCAAATGTCTTGGCTGTCTCGAAGGCGCGGCGCCGCTCCCGGTCACCCCATGATCGCGGTGGACCGGCGAAGTAGGCGATGCGGCGGTGCCCCAGGTCCATGGTGTGGGCGATCAGACCGAGCATCGCGGCGTAGAAATCGACACCGACTTGCGGTGCCCGCACGCCGGGCGCAAGGCGATCCACGATGACCACCGGCCGGAGATCGTCGACGAGGGACTCCAGCTCCGAGTCATCGAGCTGCGGCGCGCACAGGATCAGGCCGTCCGCGCGCTGGCGAAGGGTCTCGTAGGCGAGTCGTTCGCTCGTGAGGCTGGTATCCGCCACGAGCAGGTGGAAACCGACTTCGGAGGAGGCAAGTCCGATTGCCCTGAGTATTCGCGCGAAATAAAGGTCCGCGAGATCGCGAACGGCAACGCCCACGGTCCGCGTGCGCCCGTTCTTCAGATCACGGGCTGCGGAGTTCGGACGATACCCGAGCCTCTCGACGGCGGCCCGAATCTGCTCAGGGTTACGAACAGGGAATCCGGAGAAGTACCGGGAGATGGTCGATTTGGACACCCCAGCGAGCTCGGCGACTTCCTGAATCGTCGGTGGGGCCTTAGAACCTGCCACTACTTCGCTCCCATCTACACCTACGCACGGCGTCCGAACGATCCATCGTCATCAGATCTCGACCCTGCCCTGCGTGGTGACCGTAGCGCCCGATGCGCGAGGAGGTGTAGTCGGGCGTGCCGAGCGCCGCGATCGACGTGTCCCCCCGGGCATCCGTGTTGCCACGGCAAGACGATCACAGTCTTTCTGCAATCGTTTCGAGTATGTAGCCCGGCTAGCATACGCATAGGCGGCCGACGGATTCAAGTCCTGTTTGACCCGGCTAGTCATGGTTTCACAAGCATCCCCGATGCTGTCTTCAGCGGAGCCAGCGGGGAGTTGACGAACCAAAAAAGCTCGTGCTGCAATCGTTCCCACTAGGAGGACCAATGCAGTTCGAGGGAAAGCGCGCCGTCGTCACAGGAGGCGGGTCGGGAATCGGCCTGGCTGTGACCGAGCGGCTCATCAGAGACGGGGCCGAGGTGCTGGTCGTCGACAGGACGGCGATGGATCCCCCATCGATTCAAGTGCTCGCGGAGGCGCGTGATCGGCTGCGCGTGGTCGTCGGTGATGTCGGTCGCGAAGAGACCTGGGACGGTGTTGCGGCCGCCATGCATGGCGGGTGGGACATCCTGGTCAACAGCGCTGGCTACGGAATCAAAGCCGATATCACGCAGACGACCCTGGCCGCGTGGAACGCGATCTTCGAGACGAACGTTACCGGGGTCTTCCTCGGCAGTCGACGAGCCGTGGAGGCGATGCGGGAGCGAGGGGGCAGCATCGTGAACATCGCCTCGGTGCTCGGCCAGATCGCGACTCCGGACCGCGCCGCATACAGCATGACCAAGGCCGCCGTCATCGGCCTGACCCGTGCGATGGCCGTCGATCATGCGCCCCAGAACATCCGTGTGAACTGTGTTGCGCCAGGCACGATCGACACTCCGTACTTCGACAAGATCGATCGAGATGTCGGCGACCCGAAGACATACCGGCGGCGCCTCGCCGATCGCCAGCTCCTCGGTCGACTCGGCCGGGCTGACGAGATCGCGGCGGCCGTGGCGATCCTGGCCGGTGACGAGCTCAACTTCGCAACCGGCTCCGTGATGACGGTGGACGGCGGATGGAGCATCTGGTGATCGACGAGACACAACGACTGCCTCTTAAGAGTCAGGACGAAAGGAACAGTGAGTGACTGCCATCGACTTCAGGGGACTCACTGCCGCCACGGTGGTGCCGATGACGCCGGATCAAAAGCCGGATGAGGCGGCCCTGCGCCCATACATTCGCTGGGTCGCCGGCCAGGGCGTGACCGCTTTGGCGATCAACGTGGACACCGGTGAAACTGCGCACCTCTCTCCGGCGGAGCGTCGCCGAGTGCTCGAGATCGTGCGTGAAGAGCTGCCGTCCGGCGTCGGGCTGGTCGCCGGGCTCGGAGGCCCCTACACGGAGGCAGCGCGCCGGCAGGCGCGTGAGTATCGAGCGATCGGCGCTGACGCGTTGCTCGTGTTCCCTATCCCGGCCTACTACTCGACGCCACTCGACCCCGAGATCCCATACCGCTACCATTCGGCGATCGCGGAGGCGGGCGTGCCGATGATCCTCTTCCAGCTCCAGCCTGCCCTCGGGGGCGCCGTGATCCCGCGACCCGTTCTTGAGCGGCTGCTCTCCATCGACGGTGTCGTCGCACTAAAGGAGGCATCCTTCGACGCCCGCACCTTCATGGACACGGTCGAGATCGTCGGCGAGGCAGCGCACGACGTCGTGATGCTCACCGGCAACGACAACTTCATCTTCGAGTCGCTCGTGCTCGGAGCCGAGGGCGCCCTGCTGGGATTCGGAACCATCATGGTGCGAGAGCAGGTGGAACTCATCAAGCTCGTCGCGGCCGGATCGCTCGGTGAAGCACGGATGCTCGGCAAGCGCGTCCAACGTCTCGCCGATATCGTGTTCGCCCCGCCGGTGGCGAACTATCGCGCCCGGGTGAAGGAGGTACTCGCCCTTCAGGGTGTGATTCCGAGCACTCAGATGCGGGAGCCACTCCTGTCGCTCCGTGAGGACGAGCGCGAGCTGATTCGCACGACGTTGGAGGACATGGACCTGCTCACGGCCGAGGGCACCGTCGCCGGGGCTCGACCATGAGGGTGCTCACGGCCGCGCAAGCGGCGGAACTCGTCCAGGACGACGACACCCTGCTGATCGGTGGGTCCGGTGGTGGTCATGCGGTTCCCGAGTCGATCCTCGCCGCGTTGGAGGATCGATTTCTCGCCAGCGAGAGTCCGCAGCGCTTGACTGCCCTGCACCCTGTCGGTCTCGGCGACGAGGACCGGCTCGGGGTCGGCCATTTGGCTCATGAGGGGCTACTCAAGCGCGTCGTCTGCGGTGCATTCACGGATGCCCCGAAGGTCGCTGCCATGGCGGCCGCCGACACCATCGAGGCATACACCCTTCCCCAGGGCGCGCTGTCGCAGTTGATGCGCGAGATGGCGGCGGGCAGACCCGGCCTGGTCACGAAAGTGGGCCTGCACACGTTCGTGGATCCTCGTTCCCTCGGTGGCCGGCAGAGTGCCTCGGCCACCGAGGATCTCATAGAGCTTGTCGAGTTTGATGGCCAGGAATGGCTGCGATACAAGCCCTTCCGCCCCGATGTCGCGCTTCTCCGCGGCACTACGGCGGACGAGGACGGGAACCTCAGTATGGAGCAGGAGGCTGTCTTCGGTGAGATGCTCTCGATGGCACAGGCGACGAAGCGCGCGGGCGGCATCGTGATCGCCCAAGTGCGGCGGATCGCTAGGCGGGGCACACTGCCGCCGAAATCGGTGAAGGTCCCCGGGATCCTGATCGATGCGATCGTCGTCGACCCGGATCAGCGCCAGACGTATGACACCGCGTACAGCCCTGCCTACGCCGGAGAGATCCGCGTCCCTGCGGGCGGCCTTCCGATTCCGCCGATCGATATCCGCACCGTGATCGCACGTCGAGCCGCGCTCGAGCTCTATCCGGGAGCGGTATGCAATCTCGGCGCGGGGATCTCGACCCGGATCGCGGCCGTCGCCTGGCATGAAGGTGTCACGGATGCAGTGACCTTCACCAATGAGCAGGGACTGATCGGCGGCGCTCCGGCAAGCGGGAACGATGCCGGAGCCGCCACAAACTACAGCTGCATGGTGGATCAGCCGTACCAATTCGACTTCTACGACGGCGGCGGCCTCGACCTCGCCTTCCTCTCGTTCGCCGAGGCGGACCGT
This sequence comes from Sinosporangium siamense, assembly GCF_016863435.1. Lineage (GTDB taxonomy): Bacteria > Actinomycetota > Actinomycetes > Streptosporangiales > Streptosporangiaceae > Sinosporangium > Sinosporangium siamense. Next base: position 147,254 of record NZ_BOOW01000036.1, on the reverse strand, counting down.
GCGGGAAATGCCAACGTCAGCCGATTCAACAACCGCATCATCGGTGTGGGCGGCTTCGTGAATATCAGCCAAAATGCACGCAAAATCGTTTTCAGCGGAACGTTCACGGCCGGCGGCCTCAAGGTAGAGGTCGCGGACGGCGCACTGCGGATTCTCAGCGAGGGGCGCCATCCGAAGTTTGTTGAGGCTGTCCAGCAGATCAGTTTCAACGGGAAGTACGCGCTGGAGAATGGGCAGGAGGTCATGTTCGTCACCGAACGTGCCGTCTTCCGGCTGACCCCGGGTGGCTTCACCCTCGTCGAGATCGCTCCCGGGATCGACTTGGAGCAGGATGTGCTCGCACAGATGACTTTCCCGCCGACGATCGCTCCCGAGCTCGCTGTCATGGACAGGCGACTGTTCGGTGCAGGAGAGATCGCACTCGCGGAAACAATGGCATCGAAGCCGCGATCGAGCAGGGTTCGGCGGAGTCACCTTTTGGAGGTCTCATGAGTGACGCGCTGGATGTCACCGTCGACGACGGCATCGCGCTGATCCGGCTCACGGCGCAACCCCTCGGCGTCTTGAATACCTCGGCGAAAGAGGCGTTTAGGGAGCTCATTGCAGGACTCGCCCTCGATACCCGCTTGCGAGCAGCCATAGTCACCGGCACCGGCACCGCCTTCTCCGTGGGTTCCGACATCAGGGAGTTTCGTCAGGAACGCGACTGGCTGTCCAGTGCCGCGCATCTCGAACAAGACCTGTGGACCGCGATCGAGGAGGCACCGTTCCCGACCATCGCCGCCTGCAACGGGACGACGCTCGGCGGAGGTGCGGAGCTCGCGATCGCCTGCGACATCCGCATCGCCGCCGAATCGGCACGTTTCGGGTTCCCCGAGGTCGCGGTCGGCACCTTCGCGTCCGCTGGAGGCACGCAGCGCCTTCCACAACATGTCGGCGCCGGAAACGCGAAGCGGCTCCTCCTGACCGGCGAGATCATCACGGCCCACGAAGCCCTCCGGATCGGGCTCGTTCAAGCCGTGGTCCCCGACGCAGACCTTCAAAGTCAGGCGCGAACTCTCGCGCACGACCTGACCTTGCGCTCGCCGACTGCGCTCGCCGCGACGAAGAACGCCGTGAACACCGGCCTTCGCCATGGCCGTAACGATGGACACGCGGCCGAGGACCGGCTCTCCGTCGATGTGGGGTTGACGGACGACGCCGCCGAGGGGCAGCGCGCCTTCCGTGAAAAGCGCCAGGCTCGCTTCGGCCCTCGAATGGCTCGGTGGGTATCCGGACGTTAGATGTACTCGGTCGGCAGGCTGGTGATGCGGGGGTAGTGAGAAGGCCTCCACTTTGGGTGGTGTTCAACGTCACGCGAAGGTGGAGGCATTCTCGTGGTCGAAGGAAATGCCCGGCTCACTTCGGCGGGCCGGATGATTGTTCGCCGGGTGCCGGTAGGGCGGCCGACCGCGCATGCCTCGAAGGAACTCGGCGTCTCGCGTCAGTGCATCCGTCGTCGGGTCACCCGCCTTCGTCCCGACAGTGCGGAGACGGAGGTCGTCAGCCGGCCATATGCCGGTTGAGGTCACCCGCCTTCCCCATTCGCGCCGGTCCCCGGCTCAACGGTATGGGTGGAGGACGCCACGACGATGGAGAACACCTCGAGAACGCTCTGCATCGCGCGGGAGCATGCGGTGCTCACAGGCCGAGCGGCAATAGGCCTGCCGCGTCGCGATCGACATGCACCTCGCAGCTCGGATGGCGACGAAGCACCGTGCAGGGCCACAGGGCACCAATCGGCTCCTCGACGAGTGCACGCACCGCTTCCGCCTTGCGGACGCCTGGGACGGAGCACACCAGGTGTCCACCGCGCATGAGGGCAGGGATGGTCAACGTGATGGCTTGGGTGGGTACGTCGGAGAGCGTCGCGAAGCAGCCGTCGTCTACCTGCTGGATTCGACTGACCTCATCAAGGCGGATAAGGCGAAGGAACTCGGGATCCTGGATGTCCGCATGGGGTGGATCGTTGAACGCGATGTGCCCGTTTACCCCGATGCCGAGGCAGACGAGGTCGATAGGTCCTTCCTCGAGCAAGGCGGCGTATCTGGCGATTGCGTCGGATACGCCAAGCTCGGACCCGATCTCATGGAAGCGAGCCGGTTCGACCGCATTGACGAGATGGGCCCGAAGCCAGTGGCCGAATCGTTGAGGCGCCTCCTGTGGCAACCCGACGTACTCGTCCATGTGCAGGATCGTGACGCGGCTCCAGTCGATGTCCGGCTCAAGGGCGAGCGCCCGATAGACCTCGGTCTGGCTCGGTGCCGCTGCCGCGATCATCCGTGCGGAGCCTCGTTCGGCGATCGCCGAACGCAGTGCGTGCGCAGCGGATCTCGCAGCAGCGGCACCCATGGTCCCTGGGTCGGAGTGCGCGGCGATGGAGAAGGTAGGAACGGTCATGAAGGTGATTATATCGAAAACGTTTGCATAAACTAGCGGGCGTCGCGCATCCTTGGCCCCAGCAGCCGTAACGGCGGAATGGGGACTTGTGCCGGCTCGGCCACCCGAGCGCCCGCGCCGCCCGACGCCCGACGCGATTAGTCGATGCGCTCCTCCCACGAGAGCACAACCTCGACAGCTCGCGGACCTCCATGCGACACGAAAAGCATGCCAATTACAGGTGCAATTTCCGGCGCATCACACTAGCCCGTGTTCGTCCAATGCTGGTCGGCGAAGTCCAGGACGTGACGCCAGTCTTCCTCAACCATCGCGTGCCTGCCTTCGCGAAGGTGGTATGACAAGCGCTCACCGACACGGACACCGGGCGTCGGGTAAGGAACGCGCAACGCATGCTCTGTAGCGAGGTCCGCGCCAGGCGGGGCAAGATCCGTCGGTGCTGTCCCGGCCGATCCGTAGAGCTCGAAGATCGGAGTCGCGTGCAGAGTGCTCAGGAACTCTCCGTAGGGATCGGCGCCGGGGTCGTCAGTGGCGCTCGCCACGTGTGTCGGCCGGGGGGCTACAAGCGCGACAAGCTGGTGCTGGTCAACCGGGAGCAGGTGGTCGGCGCCACGATACTCCGCAAAGCGCGGAGTGAACCAGTGCGGCCGCGCCGTGGTGATCACTCGGATGTCTTCGACGCCGACGTGCCGGAACAGGGATGCTCCACCGCAGCCGGATTCATTGCTCACGACGCCGGCGAAGCGGGTGTCCTGGGCCGCTGCCCACAGTGCTGTCTTACCGAGGCGCGAGTGGCCGACGGCGATTACCGCCGTTTGGTCGATCTCATCGATCGCGCCGAGTGCGTCCAAGGCCCGGGAGAGGCTCCATGCCCAGGCGCCGATCGCCCCCCACGCTGGTTGCCCGAGCCCGGAGGGGGCGCCGAACAGTCCCCGAACTCCGGTGTCGGCGTAGCCGGGCAGGTCGATTTCGAGCTCTTCGTACCAGATCGTGGCGACCGCGTATCCACGACCGTTGATCAGCGGGTACGGCCAGGCCCGGGTGTCGCTTCCTCGCTCGGTGGGGGGTGAGCCGTGAGCCTTCGCAACGGCCTCGACCGCGTCCGAGCGACGCACGTCGGTGTCGGTCGTGGTGGCGTGGTTGCCCCAGAAGTTGAGGCCGAGGAAGGCCGGAACGGGCGTGTCCGAGACCGGTGCGTAGACGAGCAGCGAGGCGCGCCTGACGCCGAGGGGGCCGGCGAGGATCAGGTCCGCCTCGATGCGAATCGCCGAGCCGCCGAGGGCGTCGGCGCGGCGGGAGACGACGGTGACATCGTCCAGCCGGCCCCCGGTGGGGGTGTGCCCGTAGACCGCATTCGCGAAGGACTCACGAATGCGCTCTCGGCGGCGCTCCCAACGCGCGATCGATGGTGCGGCGCCGTCTGCTTCCCAGAGCGAAGGCAGGTCGTACGGGGCGCCGGACTCGCTCACACCAGCGGCTTTCACGGTCGCCCGACGGACTCTCGCGGGACGAGATCGGCGCGTACAGCGATCGACGCCTCGCGATGCTGTTCCCCGTCCGGATCAAGCAGCCGTTCGACGGCGAGGCGCCCGACTCGATCGCTGTAGGCGGCGATAGTGGTCAGACCCGGCTGGACGAGGGCGGCAATCACGTCGTCGTGCCCGATCACGGAGACGTCGTCCGGCACCGATCTGCCGGTTCTTCGCAGACCTTGGATGATTCCGGATGCCAGGATGTCATCGAAGGCGATGACGGCGGTCACCGAGGCCTCGACCACGGCTGATGCCGCCTCGATCCCGTCCTCATATCTCGCAGCGGTCTCGTTGAGCACGGTTAAGTCGATGCCCAAGCCACCGGTTCGCTTCGCGACGGCTTTGAGTCGCTGCCGGTTGGCCCATGAGCGCGATGGGCCGGGCAGATAGGCGACTCTGCGATGTCCGAGTTCGGCGAGGTGAGCGATGATCTCACCGATCGCCGGCCCGGAGTCGGTGACGACGGACGGGACACCGCTGACCACACGGTTGATCAAGACGACCGGCACGATAGAGGCGATCTCCCGGATGTGTGTAGAACTCATCCGGGGCGCGCAGAGGATCAGACCTCGGGACTGCGGAGCGAGTTGAGCGGCCGCTTGCCGCTCGAACACCACACTCTCATCGGTGTCGGCGACCAGCACCCCCACGCCAGAGAGCCGCGAACGGCCCTGGGCAGCCTTCAATACCGTCGTCATGTAGGGGTTGGTGATGTCCGGCACGATCAGGCCGATGTTCGCCGGAACGCCGGTGATCAACGCACGGGCAAGGACGTTCGGCGTGAACCGGAGTCGCTCGGCGACCTCACGCACGTGTTGAACCGTGGTCGGCGAGAGCAGCTCTGGATTGGAGAACACCCTCGAGACCGTGGAAATCGAGACGCCGGCCGCTTCCGCCACGTCCTTCAGCTTTGCCGGACCTGTTCGGTTCATTGGGTCACCATCCCACTCATCCTTTGAGGGCGCCTTCGGCCAGACCTGAGAAGACCTGTCGCTGAAGCAAAAAGAACACGAGAAGCGGCGGAGCCATGACGATCAACGTTGCGGCGCTAATCACCCGCTGATCTGCGGAGAAGGCGCCCGACAAGAATTGCACACCGACGTTCACCGGATAGTTGGCCGGGTCGCTCAGGATCACGAGAGGCCAGAGGAAGAGGTCCCAGCTGTCGATGAAACCGAGCACCGCGACAACTGCCACCGACCCGTGCACCGACGGCAGCATGATCGACCAGAATGTTCGAGCCGGGCCGGCCCCGTCCATGACGGCCGCTTCCTCGATCTCGTTCGGGATTCCGATGAACGCCTGTCGCATCACGAAGATCGAGACGATGGAGACGGCTTGGGGGAGGACGACGCCGATCAGCGTGTCCTTCAGTCCGAGGCCGCGGGTCACCAGCAGGGTCGAGACGAGGATGACCTCGAAGGGCAGTGCAGCCGTGGCGAGGAGGACGCTCACATACAGGCCGCGTCCGCGGAAGGGAATCCGGGCAAGGGCGTAACCCGTCAGGGTCGCGAGGACGAGGTTGATCGTCACCCCGAGAACGGCGATCGCCGCCGAGTTCAAGAGATAGCGGCCAAGTGGCACCGTCGTGAACGCCGCGACGAAATTGGCGAACGTGGGGTCTGATGGGATCAGGTCCCCGGGGAATCCGACTGTCGACTCGCCTGGCCCCTTCAGCGCCGTGCTCAGCTGCCAGAGGAGTGGCGCGAGCACAACGCTTAGGGCGACGAGCATGAGCACCCACCGTATCGTGCGCTCGAGCGGTCGAATGTCGTTTCGTCCCCGCCGCCGCCGTACGGACGTCGCCTGTGAGTGAGCGGTCATCATGCACGACCTTTTCGGGTGAGAAGCCAGGACGCGGACGAGACGGCGAGGACGAACACGAAGAGCACAAGGCTGATCGCCGAAGCGTATCCAGCCTCCGTTCCGGGGGCGATTCCCTTCGAGAACAGATGGACGACGATTGTCGTTGACGACGTCCCGGGCCCGCCGGCAGTGAGCACGTACGGCTCGGTGAAGGCGCGGAGGGCCGAGATCGCGGTCAGTACGGTGACCAGGGAGATCGTGCCGCTGATCTGCGGGATGGTGACGCTGAACGTGCGCCGCAACCATGACGCCCCGTCGAGTTCCGCGGCTTCGTTGAGCTCTCTCGAGACGTTCTGCAACGCCGCGAGCAAGATCATGGTGTACAGGCCGCAGCCCTTCCAGATCGTGACGATCACGCAGCTGATCAGCGCCAGATGCGTGTTCGTGAGGAAGGGCACGGGTGCCGCGACCAGATGCAGTCCCTGCAGGAGTTGGTTCGCGAGGCCGTCCGAGGCGAGCACATACTGGAACATGAGCGCGACGACCGCCATCGGGAGCACGAGTGGGGAGAACAGGATGGGCCGGACGATGCCGGCTCCGCGCATCCTCGTGTTGATAAGGATCGCCAGCCCGATGGAGATGCCGACGATGAACGGTGTCGCCAGCAGGACGTAGAGACCGGTGTGACCGACCGCCTCCCAGAAGGAGGCGGACGAGAACATCTCCTCGAAATTGGCGAGGCCGGTGAACGTGCCGCCGCCGATCGTACTCGCGTCGGTGAACGCGAGTACGAACGTGTTCAAGAGCGGGGTGAACAAGAAAGCGAGCTGGACGAGCAGAACGGGTCCAATGAAAAGGAGGGGCACCCACCAGCGATGACGCCGGACGCTCGATTCGCTGACCGCTGTCACTTGCTTCGCTTCTGAAGCATCTCCGTGAGCCGCGTTTCCGCCGCCGCGAGCGCGTCCGCGACCGGCACCTCACCCGTGATCGCCGACTGAAGCGAAGCCCACAGCGTGGTCGCGTACTCGGCATCGACAGCGGGCGGCTTCGGTGTCGTCCGGCCGTCGAAGAGGATCTTGGCGACCATCTTCCTCGCCTCCGTCGGCGCGTCCGTGGGTTTGGCCGTGAAGAAGGGATCGTTGAGGGCCTTCACGGCGCTCGGGAACACAGCGGACTGTTGGGCCAGAGCGAGCTGGTTCTGCGCGTTGGTCACAAACTTCGCAAAGGCCAACGCAGTGGCCGCGTTCTTGCTGCTCTTCGGCACGGCCAGCCCGTGAGCGACGACCCACGTCTTTCCGTCGGCCGCGCCCATCGGCTCTTCGACGGCGATTGCGTCGTAGACGGCCGGTGCGTTCTCTTTAAGGATCTTCAGGCGCGAGGCGCCGGTCTCAAGGTAGACGGTCGCGCCCTGAGAGAAGGTGTCGATCTCGGCGCGCGGGGCGGCGGTGACCGAGTCTGCGGGGATGCCGCCGCTCGCATAGAGATCTGCGAGCTTCTGGACAAACTTGTGCGCCTCGGCGGTGTTGACCCGCGCCTTAGTCGAATCCTCGTTGACGAGCGGAACGCCCACGCTCAGTAGGTAGTCCGGGAACCGGACCGACTCCGGCTGAAAACCGGCCTTGCCGCTTTCCTTGGCGATCTTGGCCGAGACGTCGAGCAGTTCGGAGTACGTCGTCGGGGTGGCCGGCGAACCCGCCTTCGTGACAAGTGCCGAGTTCGCCAGCAGCACCGGGGAGTTCACGTACCAGGGCAGTGCGGCGACCGAGACGTCGCCGTAGTCGAACGAGTTCCACGCGGAGGCGACGTAGTCCTCCTTCAGCCCGCCCGCCGCGTCCGCCATGTCGACGACTCGGCCATCGCGCCCGAGTGGGGCGAGTGTCGCCGAGTCGAGGTCCATCACGTCGGGCAGCGAACCGGCGGCCGCGTCAGCGCTCACCTTCCGGGCCGTCTGATCGCTCGGAATGTCCGTCCACTTGACGGTCGTGTTCGGGTGCTCGGCCTCGAACCGTTTGATGAGCCCGTTGATGTAGTCGTCGAACGTCGGCGACAGTTGCATGGTCTGGAATGTGATGGTGCCCTCGATCTGTCCGTTCAGATCCGCATCCGCGACCTGTCCGGACCCGAGCCCGCATCCGCTGAGCATCAGCGCCATCGCGGTGGAGCCTGCGATGAGTGCTGCCTTCATCGATGTCTGCATTTGTCTACCTCTAGGATTTTCTGCAAACGTTTGATAGAAACTAACGCATGCCCAACGTTTCCCGTCAAGTACCAGTTTCTGCTGTCGACGACTCGACCGGCCTTCTCGACCTCGATCGGCGTATCGCCGCATGTCTCCTGGTCTTGCCAGGTGTCGGCCCGGATGGGCTGCCGGATGAGGCGACGAGAGCAGCGATCCGAGCCGGGGTCGGTGTCCTGCACAGTGTCGTGGACATGTCCGCCTCCGCGGCCGCCCGCTACCACGCGGCCGTGCGAGCCGAGGCCGCCGCCGCCGGCGTGCGCGCCCCCCTGATCTCCGGCAATCTCGAATCCGGTATCGGCTATAGCCTCGGGCGAATAGGCACGGAGCTTCCCTACCCCGCGGGCATCGGGCTGACAGGTGACGTCGATGTGGCGTACCGGACGGCGCTCCAGGCCGCCCGGGAGGCGCGTGCCGTGGGCTACGACTGGACATTCAGTCCGACGGTCGATGTACGCACGACGGAGAGTGATCCAATCCTCGGGGTCCGTGCGTTCGGCGTCGACTCGGCGAAGACATCAGAACTCGGGAGCGCACAGGTTCGCGGCTTCCGCGACGGAGGCATCATCTCCTGCGCGAAACACTTCCCAGGACACGGCGACAGTGTGATCGACAGCCATCTCGGGCTTCCGGTGATCGACCGGACGCGCGGTGAACTCGATGAGATCCACGTTCCTCCGTTCGGCGACGCGATCGCCGCCGGCGTCGAGAGCATCATGGTGGGTCACGTGGTCCTGCCGGCCCTCGGGGTGGACGAGCCGGCAAGCGTGTCGGCAAAGGTCAACCGCGAATGGCTTCGTGAGCGTCTGCAGTTCGACGGTGTCATCATCACCGATTCACTGAGGATGGCCGCCATCAGTGACCGCTGGTCGCCGGAGGAGGCGGCGGTGCTCGCGTTGGCCGCCGGCGCCGACGTTGTCAACGCCAAGTGCGAGGCGGATCTCCTGCCCAGTCTGGTCGCGGCCGTCCGTGCGGCCGTCGATGACGGCCGGCTCTCCATCGCCGAGATCGACCGGTCGGTCGAGCGGCTCACGGGCCTTCGCCGCACCATCGCCGGCCACGGGGAGCCCGCCCTCGACCCCAAAGCGCTCGACTTGCCATCGCGATGGGACGATCCGAGCCGCGCCTTCACCGTCGACGCCGCCGGTGCCGTCGCGTCGACGCGCGACCTCGTGGTGATCGGGGAGAGTGTCCTCGCGAAGAGAATCGCGGATGCCGCGTCCGCGCGAGGAATCGCGGTCACCCTCGCGGCACGCACCGCCTCCGCCGAGGCAGTCCGCGAACTGCGTCGTGAGGGCGAGACGGTGCTGCTCCCTGTCGTCGTGCCCGAGACGTCCGTGTCGGCGAGGGATCACGCGACGATCGCCGAGATCGTCGCCGAGTCGGAGGCGGGAGGTGTGGTCGCCCTTGTCGTCAACGGGATGATGCGTGCTGTGACCATCGCCAACGAGCGGGTCGGCGTTATCGTCGCGCCCGCGGTCGATGCGTTCGGTATCTGCAGCGAGGCCGCGGTCGACGCGATCCTCGATCGCGTTTCGGCCGCGTGAGCACCGAATCGTGACAGGCAGCACATTATCGGCGGGATACGAGCTCGATCACGACGCGGATTCACCGGGCCTCGGTGCGGTCCTCGCCTCGAGCGTCACGGCGTTGCATCACGAGATCATCCGCACGAACCGAGAGCCGGTCTCGCGAGCGGCTCGCGCGATCGCGGACCGAGTCGGATGCGGCCGGCTCGTGCACGTGGCCGGCCCGGGCGGGCATTCCCACCTCGCAGTCCTCGACGTCTTCTATCGCCCGGGAATGCTCGCGGCGGTCTCGCCGATCGTGGATCAAGACACCCTCCTCACGCAGGGGGCGGCCCGCTCCACGACGAACGAGCGTACGCCAGGGCGAGCCGCACGACTCCTCGACGAGCACGGCGTCGGCGACGGCGACATCGTGCTCATCGTCAACGCGTTCGGAGTGAACGCCACGGTTATCGAAATGGGGCTCGGCGCCCGGCAACGAGGGGCACTCGTGGTCGGATACTCATCACTGCAGTGCGAGGCTGCCATTCCGGATGGCCATCCTTCACGATTCCTCGGGGACACTGCTCTCTCCAACGTCTCGGACATACACGTCGACACCCGCGTACCCCCTGGGGACGTATCGTCGATCGGCGACGCCGGCCTCACAGTGCCGCTTGCGACCGCCGCCAACTCCTTCGCGCTGGCCTGGACGCTCCTCGATGCGACGAGCCTCCTGACTTCGGATATCTCGTCGGCGGAAAGCTGGGCTTCGAGCAACGCGCCCGGCGGAGACCGGGTGAATCGCGATCTTCTCGACCGCTACGAAGCTCGCGTTCGCGCCCTGTGATCCGACATGACTCGAAGCGACCGTCCGGCATGGCCCCACGAAAGGGTTGACGATGAAGAGTCTGGATCAGACGATCCGGCGGGTGAGACACGCGGCGTGGTCGTGCCCGCGGCCGGAGTTCCCCTGATGAAACGGCGACCACGGCTGACCCGTGCGACGGCTGCCACGACAGAGCCGCGGCTGACCGCCCCCCGGCCCGTGCGCATCGTGCATCTTGGACTTGGAGCGTTCCATCGAGCGCACCAAGCGTGGTATACCGACGTGGTCGACGAGGCGAAGGAGTGGGGTATAGCCGCCTTCACCGGACAATCCCCTGACCGAGCGGTCGAGCTCATGGCTCAGGACGGACTGTATTCCGTCATCGAGCGGGCTGCCGACGGCGATCGGGCGCGGGTCGTCGGGAGCATCTCGGCCGCGCACGACGGCGCGGCCGCCGCGCGCTTCGCGGGCTACCTCGCTGATCCGGGTGTCGCGATCGTCACGAGCACCATCACCGAGGCAGGGTACCGAATCTCCCCCGACGGACAACCGATCGCCGCCCCGGAGGTCGACGCCGATCTCGATGCGCTGCGGCGATGGAGAGCGGACACGGAGCCGCCGACCGTCGTGACGGCGCCAGGGCGTCTGCTACTCGGACTGCAGGCCCGCCGCCGGGCCGAAGGAGGTCCGATCGCGGTCGTCCCCTGCGATAACGTGCCGGACAACGGCCGTATGGTGCGATCTGGCCTGCTCCAGCTGGCGGACCGCATTGACCCGCTGCTTGCCGCCTGGATCGATCGAGAGGCCGCCTTCGTCTCGACTGTCGTCGACCGGATCACTCCGGCCACGACGCCCGCCGATGTCGTTGCGGGGTCGCGGCTGACAGGGTTCGACGATCGTTCGCCGGTGGTGACCGAGCCGTTCCACGACTGGGTGCTCGCGGGTGAGTTCCCGAACGGCAGACCGGCGTGGGAGCTGGCGGGCGCCACCTTCGTGTCCGACACGGAGCCGTTCGAGCGGCGCAAGCTCGGCATGCTGAACGGAGCGCACACGATTCTCGCCGCGACGGGGCTCGTGCGCGGCCACACGACCGTGGCAGAGGCGATCGCGGACCCGAAGCCTCGCGAGCTCGTCGAGCGCTTCTGGGACGAGGCGGCGCGCTCACTACCCGCCGAGGTCGACCCTGACGGGTATCGCGCGCAGTTGATCCAGCGGTTCGCCAACGCGCGTATCCGGCACCGTCTCGAGCAAATAGCGGCCGACTCGACCCTCAAGGTGCGATTGCGGATCCTCCCAATCCTTGAGGCAGAGCTCGCCGCCGGACGGCCCGCCGACACGTCGATCGCGGCGGTCGCCGCCTGGCTCCGTCTCGCCGAACGCCGCCCGGACCTACCCGACCCGGCCGCCGCCGCGCTCCGTGAAGCGCCACCCGGAACGCATGGCGACCGAGTCCGGCTGGCCGCTGTCGACGAGCGCCTCGTGGAGGACCACGCACTCTCGGCACAGATCATCGCCGCGGCAAGTGCCGCGACCGACCTCTGACGATGCCGGCACGCCGGCAGGAAAAAGGAACCTACATGAGAATCGAACGTGCCGAAGTCATCGTCACGAGTCCCGACCGGAACTTCGTGACCCTCAAGCTCACGACCGACGACGGCCTGACCGGACTCGGCGATGCCACCTTGAACGGCCGCGAGCAGGCGGTCGTCGCCTATCTTGCGGAGCACGTCGTCCCCTTGCTCCTCGGTCGGGACGCGCACCGTATCGAGGACACCTGGCAGTTCCTGTACCGCAGCGCCTACTGGCGCCGGGGCCCGGTGACCATGGCGGCGATCGCGTCCGTCGACATGGCCCTCTGGGACCTCAAAGGCAAAGCGGCCGGGCTTCCGGTGTACCAACTCTTGGGCGGCGCGAGCCGTACCGGGCTCCTCGCGTACGGCCACGCGAGTGGGCGTGACGAGCAGGAGCTTTTCGACAGCGTCCGCTCGCATCAGGAACAGGGATATCGCGCCATCCGTATTCAAGCCGCGGTCCCCGGACTCAAGTCGATCTACGGAATCGCGTCGAACGCGACGTATGACGGGAACACTGGCGTTCGATACGATCACGAGCCGGCTCAGCGCGGCGGACTACCCAACGAGGAGGACTGGGACACCCGATCCTACCTGCGGCATATCCCCACGGTCTTCGAAGCAGTCCGCAACGAATTCGGTCCCGAGCTTCCGCTGCTTCATGATGGCCACCACCGGATGACGCCGATCCAGGCGGCACAACTCGGCAAGTCGCTCGAGCCGTACGGCCTGTTCTGGCTAGAGGACTGCACACCGGCGGAGAACCAGGAGGCGCTGAGACTGGTGCGTCAGCACACGACCACGCCCTTGGCGATCGGCGAGATCTTCAACACCGTGTGGGACTACCAGCAGATCGTCCGCGAGCAGTTGGTCGACTACGTTCGCAGTGCCGTGACGCATACCGGCGGCATCACCCATTTGAAGAAGGTGCTCGACTATGCGTCGCAGTATCAGATCAAGTCGGGCATGCACGGGCCAACCGATATTTCCCCCGTGGGAATGGCGGCCGCGATGCACCTCGGACTGGCGATCCACAACTTCGGCATCCAGGAGTATATGAGGCATGGCGAGAAGACCGATGCCGTCTTCCAGCAGAGCTATACCTGGCAGAACGGCCTGCTACACCCCGGCGACCAGCCCGGTCTGGGCGTTGAGCTCGATACCGACGAGGCGGGGAAGTACCCCTATGTGCGGGCCTACCTGCCCTACAACCGACTCGCTGACGGAACCGTCCACGACTGGTGACCGTGAAATCTGAGCATGGCGCCATCGCGGGCGCATCGCGGATCGTGGTGATGGGTGTCTCGGGTTCAGGGAAGTCCACCGTCGGCCAGGCACTTGCAGCCGCACTCGGCATGCCGTTCATCGACGGCGACGACCTGCATCCGGCATCGAACGTCGTAAAGATGCGCTCGGGGATCCCGCTCGAGGACGAGGACCGGTGGGCGTGGCTGGACGAGGTCGGCCGCGCGCTCGACAGTCGCCCGGCGGCAGTCGTCGCCTGCTCCGCCCTCGCCCGTCGCTATCGCGACCGGATCCGCGTGATCGCGCCCGACGTGATATTCGTCCACCTCGACGGCCCGCGAGCAATCCTTGAGTCCCGCCTGAACGCGCGCCGGAACCACTTCATGCCTGCCGCACTTCTCAACTCCCAGCTCGCGATTCTCGAGCCGCTCGAACTCGACGAAGCCGGCATCGTCGCCGATATCGACTCGGAGCCCGACGAGCTCGTGCGGCAAATCCTCGGGAAAATCAGACCATGACGTGACCCTCTGATCACCGAAGCCCGGGGCGAGGGGGCCGGTGCCGCCGCTGAAACCTCCGGGCTTGAGCCGGCGTCCATTAGCAAGCTCGCCGGCTCTGTTGTTCGCTCTAGCAGCCCCGTTGCTGTACGCCGCAGTGAATCTCATCATGTTCCAGATCGCCGCCGCCCACCCAGCGGGGCTTTCCTGGTACGGAGATCCCTGGACTGCTGTGACGCTGGACCAACTGGACAGAGCTATCGCTCACGCGTGCGCGGGAACGTTCGTCTACACCCTTATCCTCGGCGTCGAGGCGCTCTTTCTCGCTGTGCTCGACCGTCCTAGCCGCCGATCCACCGTGAATACAATCCTGGCGTGCCTGGTCGGCGTGATGTACTTGCTGACTCTTGCCGTGGCCATAGCAGTCAATCCCACAACTTCGCCTTGGCGAATCAACGACGAGTACGATGTCGCGATGCCTGGCCCTGATTGGTACATGCCCGCGCTGATAAGCATCGGTATCGCAGCTTTTATTGGGCTGACCACCTGGCTGTTCGGTAGAGCCAGGGGCAAGGACTGGTGAGAATGCTGACCTTTGGGGGTAGATGTTTGGGTTGGTGTGCCCCAACCGCTCCTGAACAACCTTGACCGGCATGCCTTGGGGGCGAGTGTCGCCCACGTGTGACGGAGATCAGGCAGCCTCCCGTCGGGAAGCCGGCGCCTGGCGGTGCTGGAAAATCCGTTGCCTGGGCACCTTTCCGCCTGACGGGCCTGAGGGCGCCGTCGCATCCTCAGGCCCGTTCAGGGCGCGGGTCTGTGGCCGGGAAGGCTGTGCCGTACCTCGGCGGTGATCGGCGCCGGGCCGGATCAGCGCGAGGTGATGTGCTGGGGGTCGGGCAGGCGCGCGGCGGTCGCCGGTTCGTAGATGTCGGCGATCGCGGTGAACAGTAGCGCCACGCCGAAGGCCCCCGGGTCGGGGACGCCGATGGCGCGCTCGCCCACGTAGCTGGCGCGGCCACGCCGGGGGGTGAGGGAGGCGGTGTTCAGGGCACCCTGGATGGCGGCCTCGGCGGCGGCGGTGAAGGGGCTGTCGGTGGCCGCGGCCAAGGCGTCGATGGCGGGAGCGAGTGCGTCCACGAGGGTGCAGTCGCCAACCTCGGCTCCGCCGGCTCGGTGGATGGCGGCGAGGCTGGACCGCGCCGCTTCGGCGACGGCCGGCGCATCGGGGGCCTGGTCGTCGGGCCAGGACACGGTGGCCAGATGCTGGAAGAGGAGCCCGAAGAGCGGGCCGCTGGTGCCGCCGACATCGTTGAGAAACGCCTTGGCCAGGGCAGCCATGCCGTCGGTCCCCGATTCGTTCAGCTTGACCGCCCGGCGCACGCCGCCGAGAAGGTTGTCGCCGAAGTCGCCGTCGCCGACGAGCTGGTCGAGGGTGGTGAGGTTGTCACGGACCTGGGAGACGATCATCGAATAACGGTCGAGAACGGCTCGGCCTGCCGGGGCCTCGCTCACGTGTGCTTCGGTAGGGGCCGGTTCGGTGACGATGGTCGCCGCGGTGTCCGGGGTCAGGGTGAGGGAGGGAAGCTGAAGCGGTGTGCCGGTGGGTCCCGTCCACAGGTCTTCCCACTCCGCCTTCATATGGGTGAGGGTGATGGAGAAGCCTGCCATGTCCAGCGCCGCGGTGAACGTGCCGGGCACGATGGCCAGGGGCTGGATGCCGCGGGCCGTCAGCAGGTCGTACAGGATCGAGCCGATGGCGTGCAGTTCCAGGCTGGTCGTCGCACCGAGTCCGTTGACGACGACCAATACCTTGTCCTGCCTCGCGGGCAGGGCTCCGAGTAGATCGTCGGTCATCTGCCGGACGAGCTCCTCGACGGGGCGGTGGTCGATGGTGCGTGTCCCGCGCTCGCCGTGGATTCCGACACCGTAGTCGAGCGTGCCGGGGCTCAGCTCGAAGGCCGGCGCCGCGGTCGAGGGTGAGGTCTGGGCTCGGGCCGCGACAGCGAGACTGCGGGAGCGCGCGACGATTTCCACGCCCAGTCTGACGAGTTCCACAAGTTTGGCGCCCTGGTCGGCGAAGGCTCCAAGCAGCTTCTCCAGGACCACGGTTGCGGCGGTGCCTCGGCGGCCGGTCGCGGCGTCCTTCTTGTCGGTGGCCAGGTCGTCGTCGACAAGGACAGTGGCTACGGGAATGCCGTCGTGGCGAAGGCGTTCCGCCGCGATCTGAAAGTTGATCACATCGCCGGTGTAGTTCTTGATGATGAGCAAGACGCCGTCGCTCTTCGCGGCGGCCACGCTGGCCTCGTAGATCTGCCGGTTGTGCGGAGACGCGAACACCTCACCGGGACAGACGGCGTCGAGGCCGCCGGGGCCGAGCAGGCCGGTGTGCAGCGGCTCGTGGCCGGAGCCGCCTCCTGCGACCAACGCGACAGTGCGGCTGGGGTTGCTGGTGCGAGCCCGCAGGTACAGAGGGCTAGTGTTCACTTCGATCAGGCCGGGGTGGGCCAGGGCGAGACCGCGTGCGGCACGCAGGACCGCGTCGGCCTGCGGAAGGAAATACGTCATCGGGAAGCTCCAGGTCGATGGGCGTTGAGGTCAAGTGAGGCGCCTGCCGTACGGCTCACGCCCAGGCCAGCCGTGATCGCTGCGCCCAGTAGGCTTCGGCGGGCTGAGCCAGCTCGGTGAGCCGCTCCAGCTGGGCGGAACTGAGATGAACGTGTGTCGCCGCGATGTTGCTAGTGAGCTGATCAACCGTGGCGGCTCCGGAGAGCACGACGTCGGCCCAGGGCTGCGCGAGGACGGCCGCGAGGGCGACGGCATCGCACGAGGCACCTGTTTCCTGGGCGATCTCCCGCAGAGCGCCCATCTCGGCGGCGACGACGTGAGGACCGGCCAGGCGGCCGTTGGCCAGGGCCTCCTTGACGATCACCGCACAGCCGGCGTCGTGTGCCTCGGCGAGAGCGCCGCCTGCCGAGCGCTCCAGCAGGTTGTAGGTGGTCTGGACACTGCCGAACACCGGCCTTCCGCTCACCGTGACGGACAGCGCCGCGCGGATGGTGTCCGCCTGGCGGGGACCGCTGGTGGACAGGCCGACGGTGACTCCTTCTTCCGTCAGCTGTGCCAAACGCTCATGCAGGGCGGTGTCGCTCAATGCGGGGCTGTCCGGGGTTACGGAGTGAACCTGATACAGATTGAGCCGGTCCCCGAGCAGGGCGCGGGTCTCGGCGACTTGACGGTCATACGCGTCAATGCTGTGGTCTTTGACCTCGTGGACATCGGCCTGTGTGCGCCAGTCGGCGGTGTAGGTGTAGCCCCACTTGCTGCTCACCACGACGTCTTTGGCGTCGGGACGGGATTCCAGCCACTCGGCGAGATACGTTTCGGCCAGACCGTAAGAGCGGGCGGCGTCGAGGTAGCGCACCCCTTGGGCATAGGCCGCGTCCATCAGGGCGAAGGCCCGCTCCTTAAGAGCTTCGGCCGAGCGTACGGCAGGCAGATCCGTGTCCCGGCCCAGGGTGATGTACCCGGGCCGACCGACGGCGGCCAGCCCCAGACCGATACGGAGGGGCGAGGCCGCCCGGAGTGTCAGACTCATGCGAGAAAACCCTCTTGGCAGTTCTTACGACATTGGACCCGCAGTAGGCGCCGGGCAAGGTCAGGGCAACGAGGCCATACACCGATCCCGCACGAGTTGCCAGACATCCAACGCCGTTTCACGGCTAAGGGCTTTGCCGGTCGGCTCGCTGCGCATAGGGGAGTCCTCCATTCATCGGATCGGTGTATGTCGGAACGGGGTGCGGTTCACACGGCCGGTCCCCAAGCCGTGCCTCGTGCCTTGCCCCGCCCCGACCCGGTTCAGACTCCCCAGCGCAGGGCCGGCGTGTTCACGGGCGCGTCCCACAGAGACAGCATGTCGGTATCCGCCCTGCACACCGTGATGGAGACACCCGTCATGTCCAAACTGGTCACATAGTTGCCCACCAGGCTGCGGGCGATAGTCACATTCTTCGCGGCGAGCACGCCTGCCACCTCGTTGAACACCACGTACAACTCGATGACCACGAGGGTGGGTGACCGGGTTGATATGGCAGCCGGAGATGTGGCCGATGGAATAGCCACCGAATCTGAGCGCACAGAGATTCTGTGACCACGATCCTTGACCAATCCATAGCGACAGATTTCAGCGACACACCAGGCTCAGCTGCACTACCGGAGGTCTGCTGAAAATCAGGCCGGAAACCATCGACCCCACCGCCTAAGAGCAGCGGCTTTGCCGTGGGGTCCCCATCGCCCCGCGAACGGTCGCAACACGGCATCCTCAGCCGCGCTTTCTCAGAACCCTCCCTTGGCCGAAAGTATTACCTGATAAGACGAGGAACGTTGTCCCTGAAGTGGGCGCCGTCGTTTCCGAGGAGGTTGCCGGGTGGGTTGTAGAGGCACACGATGTACGTCCCGGATCGGCCGGATGTTTGGCCGATGGCTTGGGCGCAGCCCAGTTGGGTTGAGGACTTCCACACCACCTGTGTGAACCAGCCTGTGTCGAAGGAGAAGCCGGGACGGTTGAAGTCGTAGTGGCTGATCCCCTGGTACCAGGCTCTCACGGCGTCTGCGCATGAGGCCACCGTGTCGGAGTTGGTGGTCATGAAGACGAACAGATTCTCCCCGCGGGCGTGCTTATAAGGTGAGGAGTGGTCGATCGATCCCTTTTGGGCGTAATAGGTGGCGGATTTCTTGGCCGCTTCGAGGCCCGCCGGCTCGGTCCGCATTGCGGGTACTCCGTGCCGTGCGCGATAGGTGTTGTGCGCCTTGAGGCAGTCCTGCTGGAAGGCGTCAGCTGCGAGGAGTCGTGACGCGGATTCAGCGGGGGTGGCTACGGCACTCTCAGGCCGAGAGGCGACGGCTTCCCGCAGCAACGGTTGCGGTGCGCGAGCCTGGGTCTGTGTCGACGCCGAGACTGGGGGTGTGGTGCCCATTAAGGGAGCGCCGAGGGTGAGCAGTGCCAACGCGGCCGGCGCTGCGCGTGGGGGAAGGGGCATGAAGGGACTCCGATTCAAGCACGTCGCGCTACGTGATCCGCTAGACGCGGACGGTAGTCGAGCGTGATCGGGTGGTCACAGTGGCCGATCGGTGACATGCACGTCACGAGGCTTGCCCAAGACCCCACGGTCGCCGGCCACCGCCATGCCGGTCTCGAACGCCCCGGCCAATCACTGGCCCAACCGGAGGCGATCTCCAGAGGGCAGAATTCCCATCGGGCCGATCGAGGCCCGAAGCAGTTTCCCCAATCTGGCAGGAGAATTGTCGTGTGGTCACGGGGTTCCACAGACGAGGTCGAGGCCGGAGAGCGAGAAGAGTGGTACCGCGAAAACTTGTCTCGCTCCCTGGCTCCTCACGAGGTCACGATCACCGATTCCAAGGTGTTCCATGTCCGGTTCAGAGGGTTGAGTCTCGGCCAGATCGAACTGTCGCAGCAGATCGAGGCCGGGCACCGAGACCGGCGCACCCCGCAGTTGATCCGGCAGAGCGATCCGGAACACTACCTCCTGGGGCTGATCAAGCGCGGTCACATTGGCTTTTCCCGGAACCGCACCGATGTTCGCATGGAGACCGGGGACGTGGTCCTCTGGGACACATCCCACCCCTACGTCGCTGCACCGCTCGACAGTGAAGGCACCGTGGTGACGGTGCTGAGCATCCCCCGCGCGATGTTCAGCCTGCCCGCCAACGGGCTGGACGCGGCGCTGGGCAGCCGGTTCACCACTCGGCGCGGTCTAGGTGCTCTGTATCGCCAGTTTCTCACCGCGCTCGAAACCAATGGCGCCGAATGCTCGCCGGAAGACCTGCGCTCGCTGGAGCAGACAGCGCTGAGTCTCGCCTCCGGACTGCTCGCCCAACAGCTCAATGTCGGTCTTCCACCTGAAACGCGGCAGCAGGTGATGCTGCGGCGTATCGACGCCTTCATCGACCACCACCTCGCCGATCCTCAACTGTCCCCCCGTTCCATCGCCGCCCGCCACAACATCTCGCTGCGTGGGCTCTATGCTCTTTTCGACGGCCGGGACGAGAGCGTGGCCTCGTCGGTACGGCGACGCCGCCTCGAACGCTGCCGCACCGATCTGGCCGATCCCGGCCTGCGTGGGCTGCCGATTCACGCCATCGCCGCGCGCTGGGGCTTCGCCAGCCCGTCGACTTTCGCGCATGCGTTCCGCCAGGCCTTCGGGACCACTCCCGTCGCTTACCGCAGCTCCATGCGGATGTCGTCCGGCCCGATCGACCAGCCTCCCGCCGGGTGACTCCCCTTCCCCTCTCCCCGGCTCCGGCGGCGAGCCCGGCCACCTCCTGTTCTCGACGGATTTCTCTATGGATTCCTCGATGGATTCCTCGATGGATTCCTCGATGGATTCCTCGAGTGAACAGCCGGCGGAGGCACCGCTTGAAAGGCGTGCAGGTTTACGCTCCGATTCGTGCACGGCTCTCCCCGCACGCGGACCGACCTGGTTGGTTGGACGGGCTGTCTCGTCGGTCACGGTGAGTTCTGGCCCGGGCCGAACGGACACCCGCATCTGAGAAGGGGAAACATGAGAAAGTCGCTACGTGCCGCACTCGTTTTGTCCGCGCTCGCCGGCGTGTTGACGGCCACCGCGCCCGCGTCCGCGTCCGCGGTGAACGCCGGCGAACAGTTCCATGTGTGCTACAAGAATTCTGACTGCAACATGGGATTCAGCACGGGGACAATCGCCTGGAGCCTCCCCAGCGCTCTGGTGAACATCAGCGGCAGCGTGGTCAACCGCAGGAACAGTGACTACTCCACCACGGTGATTTTCGAGACGTTCAATGATCTAGGTGAGAAGAGGACGTCTGACAGCCGGACTGTCAGCGACGGCGCGAAGCGCATCAACTTCTCCCCCAACGCCGGCCACATTTGGCGAATCAAGATCACCGTGTGTCAGAACTTCCCCGGGGTGGGACAGCGATGCGGAACCCCGGAGAACTACTCCCGCCGCTGATCCTGTAAGGCGAACACCTAGCCGCCCCGGGCCCGTCACGAAGGCGCGCGTCGCTGTTGCCATAAGCGAGAAGCGCAACACCACGCCGGCAGGAGTCACGCGGCGCGCAGATAGGCTACCGCGGCGGCGATGCGCGTCGGCCGGCCTCCCTGATATCGGGCGCCCACCAGCAGTTCTTTACTCGGCTCAGCCCATAGGGGTTCCCGCCGGCCGCATGGAAGACGTCGTAGTCCACATAACCGGTGGGCACGATGATCGAGCCCCAGCGATAGGCGACGTTCCGGCGCATGAGCAAGATCGGCGACTTAAGATCCTCAGATGTCCTTTATCCAGAAGAGCCGCGCCGCCGCCGCGGGGGCCGCCGCCGGCATCCTCTTCCTGGGCCTGGCGACGGTGCCAGCGCAGGCCGAAGCCGAGGGTCAGACCAACCACATCACCCGTTTCCTCCAGCGGGCCATGAACGACGCGCGTTTCCAGGAGGTGCTCGATCTCGCGCCGCCCGGCTCAACTCAGGCCATGCGGCTCGCGGACGTCGAAGAGAAAATGGCCAGGACGCCTTCGGAGTACTCCCGGCTGTTCACCGCGGCCGATCCCCAGCCGATCACGCAGCAGCCGCAACTCGACGTGACCGTGCTGGAACTCGATAAGCACGGCAACCCGCTGGCGTCCGGCACCGTATTGATGAGTCCGCAGCATCCGGACGGCGTCGCCGTGCCTGTGGACCGCAATTACCGCACGAATGCCGTCCGCTGGCGTCAGTGGGACGACAATGGCTGGTATGCCAACCAGGGCAGGGGCACGATCGACATCGTCCCCGGCCGTGAGCAGGCACCCATCGACTTCATGTCGCCCTACCCCGCCTCCGTGCTGAAGCTGATGGTCGGTTTCGGTGTCCTGCGTCTGGTGGACAAGGGCACGATCGCGCTCACCGACACCTATGACTACCGGCCGACGGAGAACAGTTCGTTGTGCCGGGGCGACACCAGCAACACGGTCGGGAATTACCTGCAGGCGTCGCTGACCACCTCCGACAACCCGGCCACTTGCGCCCTGGTCAAGCTGCTCCACGACAAGGGAGCCGTCAACGAGCTGAACCAGACCTTCCAGAGCCTCGGCCTGGAAACCCTCCAGCTCAAGAACACCAACCCCGCCACCGGCGGGCGCTGGTCCAACCCGGTCACCATGACCTCGCTGGACACCGCCAAGCTGCTCGCCCTGGTCAACGGGCTGCCCGGCAAGGCATGGAACGCGCCCGACGGCACCCCGGTGACCTCCGCCGTGCTGAGCCCGGCCTCGCGCCAGGTGTTCAAGGTGCACCTCGCGAACCAGGGTTGGAACGACATGTTGTCCACGGCCAACCGGTGCGACAGCCCGGTGCCCGGCATCCCGCACCGGGTGCCTTCGCGCTGGGTGGGCGACGACGGGACCGTCACCGTCGCCGGCAACCGGTTCGGCCGCGACGTGCGTCCCTGCGACGCCAACGCCGAGGTGAGCTTCGCCCACAAGACCGGCTGGGTCAGCAACTCGGGCGCCGACGCCGGCATCGTGAAGTCGCTGCCGGGCAAGGCGGGCAGGCACTACATCGTGGTCGCCCTCACCAACCTCGGCACGCAATACGTCGACGCGAACCGGCCGCCGGCCGAGCCCGGCCTGTTCCCTATGACCTTCACCGAGAAGCTGGCAGGTCTTGGCAAGGCCGTCGACGAATACGAGACCGACCGGTGGCGGAGGCACTAGTTCCATGACGCGCCGTTGAGCGTACGGCGAACGCCTGATGAGCGTGCGGCCCGGCCACCGGGCCGCACCCTCGCTCGACCCTCAACAGCTGTCAGTAGGTAAGGCGATCCCAGACCAGCCGCTGCCGTTCCGCCGACAGCCCTTGGTCCCTCATAGCCCGATATAACAGGTCAAAATCGAACCCACGCGCCCTCATATGGTCGAGTAGAGGTTCGTAATGATCGACCCTGTCCCGTACAAGCTCCGTGGCCAGCCGTAGTTCCAGACGAACCACAGGAACCTGGTGCGAGCCACATGTGATCCACACGCAGTGCCGCCACGGGCCGCGGCCGACGCATTCCATACCGTCGGAGTCGACCCGCCGCTCAACAGTGCTGATTTCCACCGCGACCCCGCCCACCTCGTAACGAGCGAAGTATTGCGAGGGCCCTGGGAGCCACGAGGCGGCATGAAGGCAGGGAAACGAAGAGAGCGCGGCGGCGAACCGATCCACATCCTCTCGCCGGGTCACCAGCATGTCGATATCCCCGGCGGGAAGCCGAACCCCCTGAAGAACAGCCGCGCTCGTGCCCGCCACGCGGTAAGCGAGGTCGGCATCCGCAGCTTGCATAGCAGTGAGTACGGTGTCCAGCGTCGCCGTGATGTCCGCCGCCCGAAGAAACGTTCCACCGCCGTCCATGACAAGCAGCCTACGATCACGAGGGCGCGCGACAACAGGCGTCACCGGCCACAAGCCTGAAGATTTCATGAACGAGCGGGTCGCACGCCGCCGGCTTGACGGCACCGGATAGTACGGCGCAGCCCGCAACCTGGCCGAGTGCGGAGACGCGGAAGACACCCTCGCCCCGCACATGGAATTCCACCCCGTGACCGGACTCACACGTGCCGAATGAGGAATCATCCTCTTCCACTATGGTCACAGACAGTTATCTTGCGGTCACAGTATGTAGCCGTATCGTGAGTGATGCGTAGAGCGGCCGGATCCCCGCCGACGCATAAAGCCATCGCCCCAGATGCAGGCGCGTCCGCCGGAACGACCGCCCCCAACACCCTCACTCAAGGAGCGCCCATGTTCCGACTCGCCGTGGCCCTCGCAATAGCGACGACCACCTGGATCGGCACCACAACCCCCGCCCACGCCCAGCGATACGACTGGTACAAGCTGAACTTCGTCCAGCAGGAACAGCAGAAGTCGAACTGGTGCTGGGCCGCGATCGGCAATTCCGTCGCCGCCTACCACGGCTACGGGCAGTACAGCCAGAACCAGTTCTGCAACATGGCCTTCGGCAACCAGGACATCAACCTCGCCTGTCCCAACAACCAGGCGACCCTGGCGGAGGATCAAAGAGCGTTCCGGCGCATCGGCATGCGCCAGCCCGGCTATTACTCGGCCAACTACCTGGCGTTCTCCGCCGTCGTCCGTGAGATCGACGCCCATCGGCCGATCCTGACCCGCGTGCAGTGGAAGGCGGGCGGCGGGCACATGGAAGTGATCTTCGGCTACGACCGCAGAAGCAACAGCGTGCACTGGAGCAATCCCTGGGGCCCCGACCCTCGCTACAACCTTTCGACCTACGACTTCTACGTCAACAATTCGCGCTGGTCGTGGACCCACTCCCTCGACAACGTCAGCGCCTGAAGGAGACCCCGTGAAATTCATCGCAGCGACGGCGGCGGCCGTCATCTTCCTTTTCGCTCCCGCCGCGGCCCACGCGGGGACCTCCCGTGCGGCCCATCCCACCCCGGCGGACCTGGCGGCGGCGCTGGCGGCGGCCATCGCGGCCAAGGACACGGTCGTGGCGTTCTTCACGGCCCAGGGAGCTCCTCCAGGGCAGATCCCCGTCGAGATCATCAGACGGCCCCTCGTGGTCAACGAACTCGACCCCGCCTTCGTGGCGAACCGGTCGTGGCTACCCGGCCGTTTCTCCTTCATCGCGGTAGGGGCGAAAGGACCGGGCAATCTGCTGGCGTCCCTGTGGATGTCGCGCACCGCACCGGGCACCTGGAAGTTGGGCAACATCGCCGGTGGCGACACCGAGCAGCGGTACGCGGGGCAGGGACCGCCCGGCGCAGTCTTCCGTGAGCCACAACTCGGAGCCTGGTATGTCATCCGCGGCCACAGAGTCGTGCCGCTCAACGAACAGGCCACCGCCTCGGTCGGCGCCTCCGGCGTATCCTTGGCCGAATACCGGCGGATAGTGCAGAGCCGATATGCCGACAGGCTCCCGGGCTCGGACTACGACCGTCGCGGCCAGGCGGGCGGCCACGACCAGCCCGCGAAAGCGGCCGGCAAACCGGCGGCGACGGAGTCCGAGGAACAATCAGCAGTGACGCAACCCAAAACGAAAGCACTCGCGGCGCCGATGACGGCGGAATCCGGTGCGGGACTTCTGCCCTGGGTGGCGGGAGCAGGAGTGCTGCTGGCGGCGATGGTGGCGATCCGCTTCCTCCGCGCCACCTGATCGACGAAACTCCGGCCCCGCGACCGACAGGTTTGCGAGGCCGGACCTCGTTGCCGGAACCCATTCGAAAGGCGGAACCCATTCGAAAGGATCGCATGGAGCACGACAATCGCCACTCCGTCAGCGTCGCCGGCGTCATCCTCGACGAGACGGGCCGGGCGCTCCTGATCCGGCGACGTGACAACGGTCATTGGGAGGCACCAGGAGGAATCCTCGAACGGGATGAGGACATCACCACCGGTCTACTCCGCGAAGTCTTCGAGGAGACCGGCCTTACCGTTGAGCTCGAAACGCTGACGGGCGTCTACAAGAACATGACGTGTGGAGTCGTCGCGCTGGTTTTCCGGTGCCGCGCCGTACACGGCACTCCGGCCGAGACCGATGAGACAAGGGACTTCCGATGGGTGACCGCCGACGAGGTGCTCTCCCTCACATCGGAGGCATTCGCCATCCGTGTTCTCGACGCGATGCGCGAAAACGACCGCCCGGCGATCCGGCATCACGACGGCACACACCTGATCGAGCCGGTACGGCAGAGCCGGCCAGGCGACTCTCCACGCCAGGGCGTGGAATTCAGCGGTCCGGATGCACCAGGGAAAGGGCATCGTCGTCGGCCTTGAACGTGTCCAGGCCGCCGATCCTCCTCCAGACCGGAAGACCGGAAGACCGGAGACCGGAAGACCGGCGGGCCAGGAGATGGAAAACCGGCGGGCCGGTCAGTGCCCCGCAGCTGTTGACCACACCATCCCGCACAACTTCATCGCAAGCGGCACGACGGCCCCGGGCCGGTGCCCCGCCCAGGACACCGGCCCGGGGCCGCGGATACGTGTGCTCTCAGACAGGCCGCTTCTCCTTGGTGAGGGCGGCGGGCTCGGGAACCGCCTCCTCTGCCGCATTGGTGGGGGCCACGTGGCGGAGCATGGTGAGGGCGAGGACGGTGAGGGCGCTGAGCAGGATTCCGGCGATGAGGGCGACGGTGCTGAAGCCGGAGCTGAAGGCCTCGCGAGCGGGGGTGACGATCTGGGCCGCCGTGGCTCCCGGCAGGCCTTGGACGGCGTCGAGGGCTCGGGCGAGGGTGTCGCGGCTCGCCTCTGCGACCCAGGCCAGGATGCCGGACGGGACGTCGTCCGCGATGCCGTCGCGGTAGATCGCGGTGCCCAGGCTGCCGAGGGCGGCAATGCCGACGGCCAGGCCGAAGTCGCTGCTGGTCTGCTGGAGTGCGGAGGCGGCGCCGGCTTTCTCCGGGGGCGCCGAGCCGACGATGAGGGACACGCTGAGGCCCATCACCGGGCCGATGCCGGTGTAGACGAAGCTGAACCCGATCATCACTGTGGCGAGCCCGCCGGCGCCGACGTGTGCCTGGGTGAGGATGAAGTAGCCGATGGCGGACAGGATCAGACCGATGGCGGTGACGTTGCCGGGCCGGATACGGCGGGCGGCGATGGGGGCCAGCATCGACGAGGTGATGAGCAGTGCGGCGGCGGGCAGCAGCCACAGGCCGGCCCGCAGCGGGGAGAGCCCCGCCACCATCTGCAGATATTGCGTGACAAGAATGTAGATTCCGCCAATCGCGACGGCAGCGAAGAGCATCACGCCGAGGGCCATGCTGAAGGCGCGGCTGCGGAAGAGACTCAGGTCCAGCATCGGGTCGGCGAGGCGCAACTGGCGCCGGGCGAAGACGATGCCGAGAGCGATGCCGACCACCAGCGCGATCAGCGAGACGGGCTCCACACCGTGCTTGGCGATCTCCTTGACGCCGTAGACGACGGGCAGGATGGCGGCCGCGTCGGCGGCCAGGAACAGCGCCGCCGCCGCGACCTCATCGACGGTGCCGTTGCGCTTCAGCGGGGTCGTCTCGCTCCCCTGCTTCTCGAACTCGCGGCGCTCCTCCTCGGTCATGCCGGCCACGCCCATCGTCGGGGTCTTGATGTAGCCGGGGGCCACGGAGTTGACCCGGATCTTGCGGGGCAGCATCTCGGTCGGCGCACCGCTGGTGGAGGCCGAGCGCGGCGACGTGGACCGGATCACGGCTTCGCTGAGCAAGGCCGTGGGCGAGGCCGCCTTCGAGACCGCGTTCGCGGCGGGCGCGGACCCGGCGGCCGGACCGGAAGGGCTTGTCGAATAGCCGGCCTTCAGCCGAGGTCGGGATGGGGAACATAACGGTCGGGGCGCACCAGGGACAGAGCATCGTCGTCGGCCATGAATGTGTCCAGGTCGCCGATCCTCCACCCCGCCTCGATCAAGGAGGAGACGAGCGGGTGCACGCCGGGAACAGCGATCCGGGCGCTCAGGGGCGCAGTGGCGGCACCGGACACCCGGGAGATCGCGCCGAGCACCGCCTCCGCACAGTCCCGTGGCGTCGCACCGCCGGCCGGGCCGATCACAACCACGTCGCCGCTCACCCGGGCGAAGGCATATCCCGAACCGGTCGTATGCCACGTGACTCCCGGTGTCGCGGCGAACCAGGCGAGTGTCTCCGGCCGTGCTCCGCCCCCGGCGAGCGCGTCGAGGTCGGCGACGTCGTCGAGACGCGCCTCCCGGACCGCCGGACCGGCCACCCCCGCGGCGGGCCCGGTCAGGTAGAGCAGCGGGCACCAGGGGCGCAAGCCGTACCGGATGTAGAGGCTCATCGCCCGGGGATCGGAGGAGGCGAAGGTGACCTTGGGTTCGTCCCCCTTCAGGAGTTCCGCCAGGAGGGCGCGGCCCACCCCGGAAGACTGGTGTTCGGCCGCGACAAACAGGTCACCCAGGTGGGTGACGGGCCCGCGCCGTAACGTGCCGCCGAAGCCGCGGGCCTGCCCGTCCGCCGTGGGGGCGAGGAGGAGCGTGCCGAAGGCACGTTCGGCGTCGAGGAAGTCGCGGCCCGGAGGCCAGCCGTGCAGAAGCCCGAACTTTTCCGCGATCGCTCGCACGGCGGGCATGTCCTCCTCCGCCGCGCTCCGTGTAATGATCTCCGCCACTTGTACCCCCATATCTCCGCGAGGCTGATGTGATCACCGGGAAGGCGTGGTCTCCCGCACTGGATTCACGGATCCAGCATCGCGCCCGGTGCTTCCAGTCCGCGACTTCATTATCGGTACGGCACAGCCGGCCATCGGCAGGCTCTGCCGTACCTCATGTGGGCAGGCGAGGTCGTCGGCCCCGATCCTGTGAGATGGTCGGTGGCGCCGCGTCGTAAGGAGAGGAACCACCCGCGCCATGGACCAGAGCTTTGTCGTGCACATTCCCGACGCCGAACTCGCGCCCGACCCGCTCGATCCTGGGCAGATCGTCTCCGGTTTCCCCGAGGTCAGCGGGAAAGTGCTGTGGGAGTCGGCGGACGGGCGGCAGTCGCGTGGGATCTGGCAGATCACGCCGGGGGTGGTGACGGACGTCGAGGAGGATGAGCTTTTCGTGGTCGTCAGCGGGCGCGCCACAGTTGAGGTGGAGGACGGCCCGACGCTCCACATCGGGCCCGGAGATCTCGGTGTGCTGCGCCGCGGCGACCGCACGACGTGGACCGTGCATGAGACCCTCCGCAAGGCCTACGCGATCACGCTGCCCGGGGACTCCTGACGGCGTCATCTTGGCCGGTTTTATGGCTTGAGGCGTGCTGCCACGTCCGGAACGATGGTTTCGGCTTCACGGGGAGGGCGCTCATAGCCTTGGGCGGCAGGGCGCTTGGGGATCTTCAGCTTGGCCGGGCGCACCGACTGGTAGGGGATAGTGGACAGCAGATGCGTGATCATGTTGATCCGGGCGCTTCGTTTGTCGTCACTTGGCACGTCATACCAGGGTGCTTCGGGGATGTCGGTGTGCACGAGCATCTGGTCCTTGGCCCGTGAGTAGTCCTCCCAGCGGGTGATGGACTCAAGGTCCATCGGTGAGAGCTTCCACCGTCGCGTGGGATCTTGCAGTCGGGCATGGAAGCGCCGTTCCTGCTCCTCGTCGCTGACCGAGAACCAGTACTTCCGCAACAAGATCCCGTCTTCAATCAGCAACCGCTCAAAAATTGGGCATTGATGTAGGAATCTGGTGTACTCCTCCTGAGTGCAGAAGCCCATCACCTTCTCCACTCCCGCCCGGTTATACCAACTCCGGTCGAACAGCACGATCTCTCCAGCCGCCGGAAGATGCTTGATGTATCGCTGGAAATACCATTGCGTGCGTTCTCGCTCGGTTGGTGCGGGCAGGGCGGCAATGCGGGCCACGCGCGGGTTGAGATATTCGGTGACCCTCTTGATCGTGCCGCCTTTGCCGGCGGCGTCCCGCCCCTCGAAGACGATGACGAGCCGCGCCCCTTCAGCCTTCACCCATTCCTGCAGCTTCACCAACTCGGTCTGCAGGTGAAGCAACTCTTTCTCATATGGCTCCCGCCGAAGCCTTGCCATCTGCCCCCAACCTCCGCGATGTGGACATCATCGATTCAACGGGGAATCTCATCATGTCAGGCTAATCCCGCACACTACGCCTATCGCCACGCCCGAACACGCCAGCGGTGCCGTACGAGCTGTTGACCTTGACGTCGCGTCACGCCGTTGAATGAGCCGCATGGTGACGCATGATGACCGGCGTTTCGGGGTGCGGCGTGTTTCGCGTGGCGAGGTGGATGTGGCCTATGTCAGGACGGACAGCCGCGGGGGTGTGCCGCTCCTGGTGATCCCCGGCGGGCCGGGGCTTGGCTCGGTGTTGCCGTATCGGTGGCTGCGGCGGATGGCCGCCAAGCGCGGGTTCGATGTGGTCATGGTTGAGCATCGCGGTGTCGGATTCTCCCGCCGCGATCGGGCGGGCAATGACCTGACCTGGGAGGATCTCACCGTCTTGGAGGCCCCCCAGGACCTCGTGGCCGTGCCCGACGCATGTGAGGCATATGCGCAGAGGCCCGACGGGCGTCCGCTGGATCCCGCGCTCGGCTATTCCACGATCGCCGGCAGGTTCCCTTCCTTCGCCGGCGAACCCATTGACGCGTCCGCCGCCCTGCGGGATTTCACCTGGCCGGTGGCCGTGGTGTCGGGGGCCAGGGATCTGCGTTCCGTGCGGCCGTTGCCGGAGCGTATTCGCGACCTGGCCCCTCAAGGAGTTCTTGTGCCTTTCGACGGGCTGGCGCACAGCATCCTGGACAACCATCCGGGCGCGGCGGTGGCCGTCTGCGGATATGTGGCCCGCGGCGATATCCACCTGCTTCCCGCACGCACGGGCCGGTTGGCCGCACTAAGCGGTCTTGGCCGCGCATCCGTCGGCGCGACGATGCTGCACCTCACTCTTGCCGGCGGTTCCCGGGAGTAAAGGCGCCTCATTCCACGACCGGCCACCACGGGCAAGGACCTTGGTCCCCGCGGGCGGTGCCGTACGGCACTGCCCCGCTGGAGTGGCGTGGGCGAAGCTCAGAGGTAGGAGGTGCGCCGTGGTCACATCGTTTGCCCGCCGAGTCGTGCTCACCGCGGGACAGGCGCCGTCGGTCGACAACACGCAGCCGTGGCGTTTCACGGTGGGGCGCAGGGAGTTCGTCGAGCTGCCGGCGGACTGGGATCGGTGGTTGCGGGTCGCCGACCCGCGTGGCCGTTCTCTTCACGTAAGTTGCGGTGCCGCGCTGTTCAATCTCCGGCTTGCCGTACGGCCGGCGCAGAAACGGCCTCTTGTGTCTCTCAGATGATCATGAGGCTTGGGTACGGCACTGCCGTACCTCGGGCTCCGCGTCGGACCTTGAGCGAGACCCTCCAGGTCTGACCTGTTTGCTCCCCTCTGCCGCCGTGGGCGGCCAGAGCCCTCGCCGACCGGCCTTTAGGAGAACTCGTTCATGCGTACCAAGGTTGAGCATGTCATGACCCGGGATGTCGTCCACGTCAGCAGGGGCACACTTTTCAAGGATGTCGCCGAGACGCTCATCGAGCACGGCATCAGCTCCGTCCCGGTGCTGGACGGCGAAGGCCGGGTCGTCGGGGTGATCTCCGAGGCCGATCTGATGCGGAAGGCGGAGTTCAAGCAGCAGTACTACGGCGACGACTACCGGCCGGCGTTGCGGGCCCGGTTTCGTCACCTGGTCGACCATGAGGGCGGCACCCACACGAAGTCCCGGGGGGAGACAGCGGGTGATCTGATGACGACTCCGGCGGTCGTGACGACTCAGGACATCTCTGTGGTGTCTGCGGCCCGGGTGATGGACAAGCACGGGGTGAAGCGGCTGCCGGTGATCAACGCCGACGGCAGACTGATCGGCATTGTCAGCCGGCGGGATTTGATCAAGGTTTTTCTCCGGGACGACGAGTCCATCAAGGCCGACGTCATCCGGGAGTTGCCGCCCCGCGCCGTGGCGGAGATCGACGTCGCGGTGGAGGACGGGGTCGTCACGCTGGCCGGGGAGACGGAAACCAGCAGTGAAGCGATCTTCGCTGTCCGGCAGGCGCAGAACGTCGACGGGGTCGTCGCGCTGCGCGACACGCTGACCTACCGGGTCGACGACCTCGCCGAGAACATCCGGCTGTGGGGAGGGCGCACGACATGACGGAATTTGCCGCTCTCCAGGCCAAGTTGACCTATACCTACCTGCCAGAACCCGTTCGACAAGGAAGGTGGACCATTTCAAACACCGGGGCGCTCACACGTTTCCTCACCCAGTCAACCGCCGACGCCCTGCCCGAACCGGTGGAGCTGTCCCCGGAGGACTGCCTGCGACTCATCTCCCCGGGCGGGATCGGCCGGGTCGCGTTCGCCGGTCAAGGCGGGCTGGTGATTCTGCCCGTGACCTACAAAATCCACGAGGGGGTCGTCGTCTTCCGCACCCGCAGAGGCGGCGCGATGGATCGTGATCTGCGCACCGGCGTCGAGGGCGTCGACTTCAAGATCGCCTTCCAGGTGGACCATACCGACGAGGCAGCCCAACAAGGCTGGAGTGTGCTCATTCAGGGTGCGATCCACCACCTTCCCGAGGGTGAACGCCTCTCGGACGTGGAACCCTGGGCCGGCGGCGACCGCGACCTGTACATCACCATCCACCCCCAGACCATCACAGGACGGCACATCTCCGGGCACTGATCACTCTTCGGTCCTACCCCCGGCGGAGTGTCCGGCCGGCGGCGGCGATCACGGTGGTGGTCAGCACCCAGCCGTACCCGACCACCGCGTCCTGCAGGCCGCCCCACAATCGGACCACGAGGTTCTTCGAACGGTGTTCCCGCCGGATGGCGGCCAGGGGAATCCGTGAGCCTCCACCTCCTTACCCCGAAATCGTCACTCTCGTCTGACAGCCTGAGCCCGACTGTCCGCTGCTCAAGGTGAGGGTGTCGTCATGCCGATTCAGGTCGCCAACCGCCGTCGTTCGGCAGTCTCGCTCGCCAAAGCCTTTCCGGGCGCTCACGTCATCGATGTGACCTCCAAGGCGGATGCGCCGTGGGTGAGGCTGAGCCCGTTCTACCCTCATGGTGGCATCCCCGTCCCCTCGACTCCGCGTGTGCGGAGCCAATCCGTCGAAGGGGTCTGGCAGGCGCTCAAAGTCTTCGAGACCGCCGATGTCGACCCGGGCAGACTGCACGTCACCAGCATGACCGGGCTCAAACGCACCGTGCGCAAACACGGACCCGTGCGTGGCCATCGCGAAGGGTTGCACGGGGACCGGCTGCTGGCTTACCAGAGCGCACGCCGCCGCATATACCTTCCCGCCTATCGCTGGGTTCTGGAGAACAAAACCAGCGATCTCGTGGAGCGCCTGCGCCACCTCGCCGGCGAGCACGACGTCGTCCTCCTCGACTACACCACCAACGGCGACATCGAGGACTCTCGCACTTCCCTCTCCCATGCCGCGCTGATCTGCCTCTACGTCCAGGGTCTGTGGCCTCACGAAGAGGACTGACGGTTCATCGAAATTCCCCGACGCCGTCACCGGCCATCTCGGGGCCGGTGACGGCGAATGCCGACTGTAGTGAAGGACGTAAGGACCCCCGGGTCAATCCTCAACGGGCCCGGAGGTCGATACGAGCGTGATGCGCAGCGATGCGGCGACGGCTGTCATGTGTTTGGCCCAGGCTCGTTCCGCCGCAGGCCTGGGGTCGGACTCGCCCGCGAAGTGCAGTCCGACGGCGGCCGAGTCGGACCTGCGGAGCCAGATCGAGCCTGAGTCGCCGCCGGAACTGATTTCACCGTTCACGGCGGGGCGAGCAGGGTCGGGAACGATGGTGAAGTCCGTGAAGCTCACGCCGTCGATGATGCCGAAGGTCGTCTGCGTGGTGCGTCCTGACTTTGTGACGGGGGTTCCGATGACGGGCGCGGCCATTCCGGTCGCTCCGCCCGGGTAGTCGAAGATCCCTGTGGAGGAGGCCCGCGAGCCGTTGAGGATGCAGACGGCGCAATCCAGTGTCTCGTCCCAGCGGTCGAGTGTGCCGATCAAGTCGCCTGCCACCACTCCGTTGGCGGGCTGGATGATGTCGTCACCTTTCCGGCCTGTTTCGGCGACAAGCACATGGTGATTGGATAAGCCGAGCCTCGTGCCGTTGTCGGCGTCGAAAACGACCAAGCCGAGTGTTCCGAAGAAACCGAATCGAGGGTTCCTGACGGCGATTCCGCCGATCAGCGGATCGAAGCGGGTGTCACGTGGACTCTGTTGCAGCTCCGGGGCGCTCTGGATCACGTCGACGGGGAAGCCCTCGATTTCCTGAGGCAGGGTCTCCTCGTCGGCGAGTTCACTTTCCGGCCTTTTCTCCTGGACGTGGACCCTGATCGCGAGCCGGTCGGTCGGAGCCCCGTCGACGTACTCATAGCCGACGTCGGCGTAATGAGCTCCGGGAACGGCCAGCAATGAGGTCTCGTTTCTGCGCAGGACCTCCAGGACAAGGTCTTGTTCTTCTTGATCGACCTGTCTCACGGTTCCTCCCCTTGTGAGTGGTGACCACCGAAACCCCCGGAGTTCACATAGTCACTTATTGCATTGATCGGCAAAGCCGTCCACCCGGGAATTGAATCAGCCGGCATCGCGGCACTTTTGTGTACGACCGAAAAGGGCGGGCAGTTCGAATTCGATAATCCAGCACCAGCCGGCAAAGGATCGTTAGGGCCCTGATATCCAGCGGCTTTCCACCCCCATAACGCATGGGATTTTCCGGGTGAATTTCCTGCCCGCGAAAGCACAGGTGGACCACCCGCCTCGGCGAGATCTGTCAAGGAGGACTTGACCTTGCCCCTGGGTCAAGGTCGGAGCATGGCCGGCAGGAAGGCCGTGCCGCGGCGCGGTGGGTTGGAGAGTGGAGAGGGGTACGGAATGTCACACGAGACGCCGGCCGAGTTCGTCGGGGCGACCGCCGCCAAGTTCGGCATCCCGGGTCAAGGAGCTGCTCGTCTCCCCGGGCCGGCTGGCGGAGGCGATCTCCGAGATCGACCGCGATCTGCGCGAACAGGCGGAGGAGATCGTCCGCACCCGGGAGCGCATCGCCCGCCTGGGCGCGGGCGACCGGCTTTACGTGTCCGCGGAGGTGGCGGATTATCTCGACCGGCTGCGCGAACTCGGCGTCAGCAGGCGCACGATCCAGATGGAGCGGGACATCTGGATCCTGCTGCATTCGCTCTCCCCCGACGAGGCCGCCATATGGCTCGCCGACAAGTGCGACGCGATGAACGATCCGGAGTTCCGCGCGCTCTACCTCGAACACGACGCGGCTTTCGACTGGTCCGCGGACGACCCGCGTCTCCCCGCGCTGGCCGATCGCACCCGGCGATGGCTCACCGAGCGGCATAACGCCCAGGGGGAACCGTGGGCACTGCGGGATCCGGTCCTCGCCCGGCTGGCGGCCTCCTCGGTCGACGGGTCGTCACCGGCGTGGGAGCGGCTCATCGAACTCGCCGCCGAGCCGCAGCCGGAGGGCTGAGGAGCTCGCGCCCGGCCTCGAAGGTCACGGCTGAAGGCGGGTGCTCTGCCATCCTTCCCCCGCGCGGCTGTAGAGCAGCCTCCGGTGCAGGCGGTCGGAGTCGGCGGCCCAGAACTCGACGGTCTCAGGCGCGAGCAGAAAGCCCACAAAACGCTCAGGCCGCGGCAGCGGCCTCCCCGTCTCCGCGAGGCGGTCCGCGGCCTCCCGCAGGGCCGGCACGTCCGCCAGGGGCTCGCTCTGCCGCGACGCGGCCGACATGGCATGGAGAGGTACGGCACGAGCCGCCCAGAGGGCATCGCACTCGGCGGCGCCGAGCGGGGTCGTGGGACCGGTCAGAATCACCTGCCGGCTCAGCTCACGCCAGTAGAACACCCCCGAGGACCAGCCGGTCTCGGTCAGCTCGCGCCCTTTGCGGCTGCACAGGTGAGTGGTGAACACCAGCCCCCGGCGGCCGATCTCGGTGACGGTGACGAACCGGTTGGACGCGCGGCCCGCCGTGTCCGCGGTGGCCAATGCGAGAGAACGTGGTTCGCGCACCTCGTGCCGGGTGGCCTCGGCCAGCCATCGCCCTGCGAGGTCCATGGGCTCGGGCGGCGGCGAGTCGTATTCCGGGAAGTCCAGATCGGTCTCGCCGGTCAGCGTTTCGTATTTACTGCTGCTGGCCACATCGTCTCCCTGAACCGACGGCATTGCTGCTGTGGAGACGGCGTTGGAGGGCGAGCGCGGAGTCGTCCACGGATCAGCGGCGGCGTCTTAAGTGTTGGGAGCGGGACTCGGTTTTGCATGAGAGGGCTCCCGCGCTAAGCGAGGGCTCCCCCGAGTTCCGCCGGTCGCCGTCCATTTTCAACGGCGGGCGGGCGCTTAAGCAACAGCGGCAATCTGGGTAATTGTCAGGGCTTGCGAGCGACTCCGCAGAACTGCGAGACCTCCTCCGGCTCCCCCCACGGGCTCTCTTCGGCGCGCCAGCGGGAGCAGGAGACGACACCGGGCTCCAGCATCTCCAGCCCCTCGAAGAAGCGGGCGAGAGCGGCCTTGTCGCGCGCCACGATGGGGGTGCCGCCGCGTTCCATGAACTGCCGCATGGCCACGTGCATGGCCTCTCCGTGGACCTCGGCGGTCGCGTGGGCCACCGCGAGGTAGCTGCCGGAGGGCACGGCCTCCACCAGCTCGCGCACGACTCTCAGGGCCTCGTCGTCGTCGACGAGGTGGTGCAGGATGCCGAGGAGCATGACGGCGACCGGCTTGTCGAAGTCGAGCGTCTCCCGGGCCGTCGTGAGGATGGTCTGGGGGTCGCGCAGGTCGGCGTCGATGTATGTGGTGACGCCCTCGGGTTCGCT
This sequence comes from Sinosporangium siamense, assembly GCF_016863435.1. GTDB lineage: Bacteria > Actinomycetota > Actinomycetes > Streptosporangiales > Streptosporangiaceae > Sinosporangium > Sinosporangium siamense. The sequence continues at coordinate 111,218 of NZ_BOOW01000036.1, read as the reverse complement.
GACGAGCAGGGCGCGGGCGTGCGTGAGCACGAGGGGATCGTTGTCGACGTAGACGATCCGGCTCTCCGGGGCGATGCGCTGTGCCACTTCGTGGGTGTTGTCGACGGTGGGCAGGCCCGTGCCGATGTCGAGGAATTGCCGGATGCCCATGTCGGCGACGAGGTGCTGAACACAGCGGCCGAGGAATGCCCGGTCGGCGAGGGCGGATTCCTTGATGCCGGGAATGTGCTGCTCAACCATGTCCCCGGCCTCGCGGTCGGCAGGGAAGTTGTCCTTGCCACCCAGCCAGTAGTTCCAGATCCGGGCCGAGTGAGGGCGGTTGATGCCGAGGTCTATGGACTGCGCGGCGGATTCGCGGGGTTTGTTCACAGGTTGGTTCCGTTCACACACTTTCACGCCAAATGCCGTGAGTGTAGTCGACCATGCCCGTCTCCATCGAGATCACGATGATAGTTCTGGACAGGGAGCTAGGTGAAGATTGAGCTACGAGAACCTGCGACACGCCGTCTCACATCCCTTCCAGGGGCGTTGTCCGCGCCGGATGGTTACGAACAACGTCCTCCGGAGGGGCGGCGGCGAGCGGCCCCGGAAGGGCTCACGCGGGGCCGCCGCAGGCCCGGCGGGCTGCGGATTCGACGCCTCGCGGGGCTCCCCGAAGGCCGTGACCCACCTGGTGACCAGGCCCTGGATCCGAAAGTGGACACCACACACAGCCAACGTTGGCGTTGCTCGGACCCAACCGGCGGTTAGCCTCTGAACTGGGAAAAGTCAACTCGCACCCCTGACCCGACGTCGTCCGCGAATGCCCCACTTTTCCGCCAAACAATGGCTTCACCGGGGAAAATAGCAGATATTGGACAGCTTCCAACCCCACTCGGAGTCAGGGATTAGGGGCTCACTTCTCGCAGCCGAGTGCCCTCACGTGCCCTGGAAGTGGGGCATGAGGTGGTTCTGTGGCCGGCGTGACGGGACTCCACCACACAGACACTTATTCTCCTATGTCAGGACGTGTGTCAAATGTCCGGTGCTAGCGCCGATCCGTGCTGTACCATCCGTGACTGAGATTGGGGGGAGGCTTGTCAGCATTGCGAGCGAAACGGGCACTGGCATGCGTGTACTACTCGTCGAGGACAACGAATCAATCACCGAGCCACTGGTAGACGGCCTGAGTCAGTACGGGTTCACAGTCCACCAAAGCAGGACAGGTGCCGACGCGCTTCGCGCCCCACTCGGCGACATTGTCCTGCTTGACCTCGGGCTTCCGGACATGGACGGCATCGACGTGTGCCGCCAGCTCCGGCGGACCTCCGAGATCCCCATCATCATCTTGAGCGCCCGCGGTGAGGAGACCGACCGCGTCGTGGGGCTGGAGATCGGCGCCGACGACTACGTGGCGAAGCCCTTCAGCCTGCGTGAACTCGTCGCGCGTATGCGCGCCGTGACCCGGCGCACACGCACGACCGCCCCTCCCCCACCCGTCGAGGAGGCCCCGGCCCCCAACGGCGCCCGGGTGCTGGGTGAGCTGGTCATCGACCGGCGAACCCGCCAGGTTCAGGTGCAGGGGCATTTCGTAGCCCTCACTCCAAAGGAGTTCGACCTTCTTGCCCTTCTTGCCGAGGATCCGGGGGCTGTTTGCCCACGAGAGCACATCCTTCGCAATGTATGGGATCCAAACTTCTTCGGGTCGACAAAGACCCTTGACTTCCACATTGCGACACTACGCCGCAAACTCGGCAACCCCACTTGGATCAGAACCGTACGCGGGGTTGGTTTCAGCCTCGTTGTCCCCGCGTCCTCCCCGCCCGACTTCCCACCGCACCATTAGTGTCGCCGGCCATCGTCAATGATCCGACGACTGCTGCTCAGTCACCTGTCCCTGATACTTCTCCTTCTTCTCGCTCTCGAGCTTCCCCTCGGAATGATGTACATCCGGGGGGAGCTCGATCGTGCCGTCACCGACGTCGAACACGAGGCGCACGAGCTGGCCGCCATGGCCAACGAAGCGATCGCGACCGGCCAGATGGAGCAACTCTCCGTGCTGGTGAAGTCACACAGCCAGTACTTTGGCAACAAAGTGCTTGTGGTCGACGCGACAGGTAGCGTCCTCGCCGTCACCTATCCCCTCAGCTCCTCGCAAAGGGACAAGCTGGCGAACGAGCCCGATCTCAGGGCCGTCTTACGGGAGCAGGCCGCCGCCAAGCGCGTGGACGCCGTTGTCGACGGCGTCGAGGTGGTCCACGTTTCCGTACCGCTCGATCGTTCCCCCTCGGTGCGCGGTGCCCTCCGTATCACCGTTAACGCAGACAAGCTCGGCGCTGATGTCAAACAGGTCTGGATGTCTTTGACCGTGATCGACCTTGTTCTCCTAATTGTGGTGTTGCTCGTGGTGTTCTCGCTTGTACGGTGGGTCAGAAGACCTGTCCGCGAGCTGGAGAAATCCGCGAAACTCCTCGCGGCGGGACAAGGCTTCGAACCGGCCTCGGTGCTCACGGGGCCGCCGGAGATACGCCAGCTGGCCGTCACGTTCAACGGCATGGCGACCAGGCTCCAGCAGCTGATCAGCTCCCAGCGCGCGTTCGCGGCCGAGGCGTCGCACCAGCTCAAGACGCCGCTGGCCGCTTTGAGGCTCAGGCTGGAGACGCTTGAGCCGTACATCGCGTTGCGGGCCAGAAACAACCTGGAGTCGGCGCTCGCCGAGACCGACCGGCTCGCCCGCATGATCGACGGCCTGCTCGCGATGGCCGCGCTCGAAGAGTCCTCCATGATCCGGGAGCCCGTCGACCTCGACGCCCTCGTCCACGACCGCGCCCGCGTCTGGGCGCCCGTCGTCGAACGCAGCGGCGTGCACCTTCTGGTGATGGGCGCGCGGATCGGTGAGGTCTGGGCGGTTCCCGGAGCCATCGAGCAGATCATCGACAACCTGCTCGCCAACGCGCTGCGTGTCTCGCCGCCGGGCAGCACGATCACGCTCGACCGCAGACCGAATCACGCCGGGAGATACCGCCGCCGCGAGGGAGCGGCGGAGCTCCACGTCATCGACCAGGGGCCCGGCATGAGCGAAGAGCACAGGAAACGGGCCTTCGACCGGTTCTGGCGCGCGCCCGGCTCGGGCAAGGACGGCACCGGCCTGGGTCTGGCGATCGTCCAGCAACTCGCCCGCGCCAGCGGCGGCGAGGTCGTGCTGATGCCGGCCCCCGGCAGCGGCCTGGACGCCGTCGTCGCGCTGATGCCGGTCGAGTCGGCGCCCCAGGGCCGTCCCCGCCAGCTCGGGACGTTCCATCGCCTGCTCAACCGTGTGCTCGGCAGCCGCGGCCGCCACAGCGTCACCTCTCAGTCGCGCTGAGCACCCCTCCGGTACGGCGGAGCCGGCCAGGCGACTTCATTACGGCAAAGCCAACCCGCCCACACCCGCGGGACAACCTGGGTAGGGTCCGGTACGGCGGAGCCCACCCGGCCGGGCACGACTCGCATAAGCACGACTTGCATGAGCACGACTTGCACAGTGCACCACTGGCGGCAGGGCACCACTAGCACTGAGCACCACCGGCACAGGGCACCGCTAGCACTGAGCACCACCGGCAGTGAGCACCACCGGCATTGAGCATCACTAGCACTGAGCACCACAAGCACTGAGCACCACCCGCCTGAGCGGAGCCCGCATGACGTGGCCCCACATGATGTGGCCCCACCTGATGCGAAGGGCCGCCCACGGTCAAGGCCCGTTGTCCGTCCCCCCTGGGTCTGGGGGCGGACAACGGGCCTTACGGTTCCCTTCGGATGGGCGTCCCCACCCGGTTCGGGGTCTCACGCCGGTGGGGCCTTTCCGACGTGTGAGATGGGCTTGTGGCCCTTGATCTCAACCGACTCCCGATCCCGGGTGGCGGACGCTCACCTGCTTGGAACTCCGGGTGGAGGTGTCACCCGGTTCGCGGCGGGACTCCGGTAGGACCGCCGTGTGGGGCGTTCCTGTCGTAGCCCCGGCCAACGGCTGGGTCGTGGTGCTGGACGCCGTAGTCGTAATGCTGATGGCCGGCCTGAGGCTGTGTGTGACCGCCCTGCTGCTGGCCGCCGTATCCCTGGGCGCCGTAGGACTGCGGGGCACCGTATGCCTGCTGTTGCTGCTGGGCTCCATAGCTCTGCTGCGCACCGTAAGCGGTCGGCTGGTTGCCGTAGTCCGGCTGGACGGTGTAGCCCGCGTGGCTCACGGGGCCTTGCTGAGTGTGGTAGCCGGCGTGGCTGACGGGACCCTGCTGGGCACTGTAACCGGCGTGGCTCACCGGACCCTGCTGGGCGCTGTAACCCGCATGGCTCACCGGACCCTGCTGGGCACTGTAACCCGCATGGCTCACCGGACCCTGCTGGGCACTGTAACCCGCGTGACTCACCGGACCCTGCTGGGCTGCGTAGCCCTGCTGGACGGCGGGGAACTGCTGGGTTCCGTACCCCGGTTGGGTCATGGGGCCCTGCTGGGTGCTGTAACCACCACTCTGCGGGACGTTGTAGCCCGGATATGTGACCGGTCCCTGCTGGGCGCCGTAACCCGGTTGGGTCATGGGACCCTGCTGGGTGGTGTACGCGGACTGCTGGGTGGTGGTGTTGTACGCCGCCTGCTGGGTGGTGTACGCCGCCTGCTGACCGGCGTAGGCGCCTTGTGGGCTGCCGTAGCCCTGAGCCGCGCCGGCGTACTCCTGGGTGCGGTGCTGTTCCTGGGGGCTGCCGTAGCCGTAGCCCGCTCCCGAGACGGCGGCGTGCTCGCGCGTCCTCGCGTCGTAGCCCTGGTTGTGGCGGGCCTGACCGGCCATCGCGGGCTCCTGAATGGGCGGCGGGTTCTGCCGCGGGTAGTCCGCGAACCACTCGTCGGCGTCCTCGTCCGGGACCTTCTCGTCGTCCTCGTCGACCTCCGGTAGGAGGAGTTCGACGTCGGCGCCGGTCTTGCGATGCTGTGCCGCCCACTCCTCGACCTGGCTGCGGCAGGCGAGGTCCAGGTGGGACACGCCGACCATGTTGATGTGCAGCTTGGTCGCGCTTCGCAGCGAGTCGAGGGTCTCGTTGAGCTTGGGCAGGAGCAGGAAGGTCGCGTTGCCCACCATGGTGAGGTGGGTGACGTCGCCGACCTCGGCGCGGTCGATCTTGAGGTGGGACATGCGCAGCGCCGCGAGCACAGTGGCGATGGCGAGACCCACGATGACGCCTTCGAGGAGGTCGGTGAAGATGATGGCGACCGTCGTGACGATGAGCACGACGCCCTCGCCGCGGTCCTTCCGCCACATCTTGCCGAACTGCGGCGGGTCGAGAAGCTTCCATCCGGCCTGGAGGAGGATGCCCGCCAGCACCGAGACGGGAACGTAACCGAGGACCTGCGGGAAGAACAATCCGAATCCCAGGAGCCACACGCCGTGCATGACCCTGGAGATCTTGGTCTTGGCACCCGCCTGCACGTTCGCCGCGCTGCGGGCGATGACGGCCGTGAGGGGGAGGGATCCGAGGAGACCGCAGAGGGTGTTACCCACTCCCTGAGCCAGAAGCTCGGGGTTGTACTTCGTCTTCTCGCCGTCGTGCATACGGTCCGTCGCCGCGGCGCTGAAGAGGCTCTCCGCCGAGGCGATCGCGGCGAAGGTGACGCCGAGGAGAAGCACCGACGGATCCATGAGCCCGGCGAACTGGTCGATGCCGGGAATCTGCACGGCGGCGAAGAGGTCGCCGATGGTGACCATCTTGACCTCGACGCTGGGCGACAGCGCGATCAGCGCGCCGGCGACCACCGCCACGAGCGGCGCCGGCACCTTGTTGATCGGTGCCGGCACCTTCTTCCAGGCGAAGCAGATGACAAGCGAGCCGATACCCAGAGCCAGAGCGGTCATCGCCTGGGGGTTGGCCAGCGTCTTCTGCAGCAGGTCCGGCAGCCCCATGGCGTTCTTGACGGGGTTGCCGTGCTGTTTGGAATCCGCCGCGGCGTAAATCTGGCTGAGCAGAAGGGACACACCGATGCCGCCGAGCATGCCGCCGACCACGGACAGGGAAATGGCCTGGAAAATACGCCCCAGTCCGAGGATACCGAGTGTGACCTGAATGAGTCCCGCGACAAGCACGATCGGACCCATCATCTCAACGCCGTGCTCGGTAACCAGATCCAGACAGAGGGTGGCCAGTCCCGCGGCCGGCCCACTTACCTGCAGGCTGCTACCCGGTAGGAAACCGACGACCAGGCCTCCGATGATGCCGGAGATGATGCCGAGTTCAACCGGGACGCCCGATGCCACCCCGATGCCGATGCACAGCGGCACGGCGACGAGGAAGACGACCAGTGACGCGAGAAGGTCTCCTGCGAGATGCTCTTTCGAGAATCCGCCACCCCTGCTCGGCGTCGACGCATTAGTAGTGGACGATTTAGCGTGGCGTGCTCGGCGCGACTGCACCATCGAATCTGCCCCTCATAATTCGGTAGGTAGTGCTGGACTTAGAAAGCCCCGTGCACCCGGAATTCCTCCCGGCCGTCGAATTCGCGCACTTCTCCGGTGTCCACCTTGTAGAACCAGCCGTGCAGCGTCATCTCCCCGGCGTCGAGACGGGCCTTGATGGCGGGATACGTGCGCAGGGCCGCGAGCTGGGCGACCACGTGGCGCTGGCCGAGGTCGAGGAGGGTGGGGTCCTCCGGGGGGCGGGAGAGCGCGTGGGCCAGAGGGGACTTCGCCAGCTCCAGCCAGCGGCCCACGGCCGGAAGGGCCGACAGGTCCTCTTTCCTGGCCAGGGCGCCGAGGGCGCCGCAGTGCGAGTGGCCGCAGACGACGATGTCGCGGACCTTGAGCACGTTCACGGCGTATTCGATCGTGGCGACCTCGCCGGACACGGCCTGGTGACCGTACGGCGGGACGATGTTGCCTGCGTTGCGCAGCTCGAAGAGCTGCCCGGGCCGCGCCACGGTGATTAGGGCGGGCATCACTCGGGAATCCGAGCAGGCGATGAACAGCGCCTCAGGGGACTGGCCGGCAGCGAGTTTCCGGTATTTCTCCCGCTCGCCGCTGATCCGCTGACTGAATGAACGAGCTTTTTCCAGCAGGTCCTTCATGGATTCACTCCCGTGTGTGCTGATTTCCACACACCGTAATGAGCGACGACCCAGCTCGGGGCGAGCAAACATCTTGAGGAGAGTTAGGATTCCCCCGGAGATCAACTACTGCTTTGACTGCTCATTCAGTTGCGAGTCGGATGCAGTTTCACCTGCGGTTGTTCCGTACGGGCCGGTTCCGCGGCACGGCCCCGGGACGCTGCCGCGCCCCGGGGCCGTGCCAGGTATTTCAAGAACTAGGAGAGTTTTTCTCCAGCGGCGGGTGTGTGAGATCCCCGCCGTCTCGCACATTTCGCTGGTTCAACCAGTTAGTAGTGCGCAACATGAGTATGGTCGATGGCCCGGTCGGCCTCTCTGGCGGGTTCACCGTTCCGGCGGCGGCGCCGCAAGCCCCGGACAAGGGAGTGTGCACCGAGCGCGGCCGCCAAAGCGGCCGGCGGAACGGCGGGCAAGACATATCTGTGGTCGAAGCCCAGAGCCGCCACAGGCGCGACCAACATGAACACCGCGGCCGCCCACGGCAGCAGCGCCTGCCGCCGCCGCATAAACAGCCCGGCCGCACCCGCCACCAGCATGAGCCCGAAGAGCGGCCCACGCAGAATCAGCGGGTAATAGTAGGCCGACAGGAGACTCGCGTACGGCTCAGCGGCGCCGAGCGCCCGGATATCGCTGTCGTACTCCCGCTTCACCTTGTCGATCAGCGGAAACTCCGGCAGCGACCACGTCCCGACGGGAAACGTCGCCGCCGGCGTGGTGACCCTTTTCGGATGGGCGATCGGTGTCCAGGAGAAGGTGATGGACGTATCTCGCACGACCTCTCTCAGATAGTCGAACGGCTGAGCCGCGATGGCCCGCAGCGCGAACGATCTCGCCAGGGCGTTGTGCGAGAACCTGTCGCCGGGCAGCCGGTTGAGCGAGGCCCCCGGCGCCCATACATATTCGGAGGCCGCGTCCACCACCGTGCCGTTCGGGCAGAGCCTGGCCTCCGGCTCGGGCGGCTTGACGACCGAGCAGTCGGCGAAGGTCATGGTCCGCGCCCACAGCGCCACCCCGTCGGACCCGCTGAGCGCGAACCTCCCGTGGTGGCTCGCGTACCACCCCGCGTAGGCCAGCAATGGCAGCGCCCCCGCCACAGCCATGACCGCCACCACGCGCACACCGGCCCTGCAGGCGATGAGATAGAGCACGGCCAGCCCGAGCACCGGCACCGCAACCGTTCTGCTCAGCCCCGCAAGGGCGATCAGCGGCCCGGCGATCGCCGCCGCCCGCACCGACACCTTGGCGCGCCACATGAGCACCGTGATCGCGGCCACCAGCAGGAAGATGACCAGGGTGTCGGACAAGATCGCATGTTCGAGGCGCATGAACGACGGGTCGAACAGCACCGGGACGGTCGCCAGAGCCGCTCCCCATCCGGGCAGGCCCCGGCGGCGCAGCAGCATATAGATCATCAGAGCGATGCCGAGCCCCATGACGTGCTGCACGGCCGCCACAAGGGCCACGCTGCCGAATGGCCGGAACAACCAGAGAAAGGCCGAGTAGCCGGCCGGGTGGAGAGCGCCGGGCGGCTTCATGTGCACGGCGGTGTCCAGATAGGTAAAGGAGTCGTACCAATAGACCTGCGCCATGGGATAGGTCAGCATCAGCAGCACCCTGACGGCTGCCGCGGCCAGGAGGACCACCGCGAAGACGCGGTGGGCGCGGAGCAGTTTCCTGGCTCTGCCGTACCGGGATGTTCTTTGGGGTGAGGCCGTGATAACAGTCGGTATAACCCCACTTGTTTGTGATGACATCGGTCCCCCCTGTCCACAACCGGATGTGTCCGGACGTAGGGGGAGAGTTCATCTTGTGCTCTATACCCTGGACGTAACTAGATATGGTTACGCTGGCGTTATGCCGCTTTCGCCAGGCTTGCGCCGGGCGCCTGCGGGGTGTCTCTTGTGTCACCCCCACAGCTCGGGGAGCGAATGCGGACCACGGGGGGAAACGTGCGGATACTCGTCGCGGAGGACGAGCGCATGCTCGCCGACTCCATCGCGGAGGGGCTGAGAGCGGAGGCGCTGGCCGTCGATATCGCCTATGACGGCGACGCCGCGTTAGAGCGACTCGGGGTTCATGAGTACGACGTGCTCATCTTGGACCGGGACCTTCCCGGCGTACACGGCGACGATATATGCCGAAATGTCCTAGAAAACGGGGCGATGGTCCGCGTCCTTATGCTCACCGCCGCGAGCGACATCAGGTCACGGGTCGCCGGCCTGAGCCTCGGCGCCGACGACTATCTGCCCAAACCCTTCGCCTTCGAAGAACTCCTCGCACGTGTGCACGCCCTCGGCCGGCGGGTGCGCCCCGCCGACCCTCCCATGCTCGAACGGCTCGGCATCCGCCTCGACCGCGGCCACCGCCAGGTCTTCCGCGACGGACGTTATGTGCCCCTCGCCCGCAAGGAGTTCGGCGTGCTCGCCGAGCTCATGCGCGCCCGCGGCGCGGTCGTCTCGTCCGAGACCCTGCTGGAAAAGGTGTGGGACGAGAACATCGACCCCTTCACGAACACCGTACGGACCACCATGGTCAAACTGCGCCGCAAACTGGGCGAGCCTCCTGTGATCGAAACCGTGCCCGGAGTGGGGTATCGCATCCCGTGAAACTCTCCATCCGGGCGAGAATCGCACTGACGTGCGGACTCGTCTCCCTCCTCCTCGGCCTGACCCTGGTCACCGTGACCTATCTCGTCGTACGGCAGACCCTCGAACCCCGCGCGGGCCTGGGTCAACCCACGAGCATCCGCTCCAACACGACCGGCGAAACCTTCTTCCCCGGGCAATACGGATATATCATCGCCCGCGAGCGGAGCGAGGTGACCCGGCGCGTCTACCAGCAGGACGCCCTGGCCAACGTGCGCCTCATCGGCGTCGCCAGCACCGCCGTAGCCGCCCTCGCCGCCGCCGGCCTCGGCTGGCGCGCCGCGCGCTACGTCCTCCGCCCCGCGGAACACGTCACCCGCACCGCCCGGCACGTCGCCCAAAGCCACGACCTCACCGCACGCATCGGCTACGACGGCCCGCAAGACGAAATCAAGGAACTGGCCGACATCTTCGACACCATGCTCGGCCGCCTCGCCCGCTCCTTCGACGGCCAGCGCCGCTTCGTCGCCAACGCCTCCCACGAACTCCGCACCCCCCTCACGATCAACCGCACCTTGATCGACGTCGCCGTACGGCGCCCCGAGGCGACCGAGGACCTCAAGCGCCTGGGCGAGTCCCTCCTCGTGGTCAACTCCCGGCACGAACGACTCATCGACGGCCTCCTCGCCCTCGCAGAAGGCGAACAGACCGTCCTCGACAAACGCCCCTTCGACCTCACCGACGTCGTCGAACACGTCCTCGACCAGGTCTCCCCCAAAGCCGCCGAACGCAAGATCACCATCCACCACCTGCTCGACTCCGCCCCCACCGCCGGCGACCCCATCCTCCTCGAACGCCTGGTCCAGAACCTCGTGGAAAACGCGATCCGCCACAACCACCCCGACGGCGAAGTCTGGGCCACCACCCGCCAACGCGACGACCGCGTCGAACTCGTCGTGGCCAACACCGGCCTCCCCGTCCCCGCCTACGAGATCGAGACCATCTTCCAGCCCTTCCGCCGCCTCCACGGCGACCGCCTCCACTCCGAACGCGGCAGCGGCCTCGGCCTGTCCATCGTCCGCGTCATCGCCCAGGCCCACCACGGCACGGTCTCCGCCCGCCCCCGCGACGAGGGCGGGCTGACCATCACGGTGGAACTCCCCCGCGCCCTGGACCGGGGGGAGGGCGATGTGCTCGCTCTTACTCGGCCAATACCGAGATCTTGATTTCGATCTCTTCCGCGTCGGGAAGGCTGAGTTGCTCGAAGATGCGCAGTGCCTGGCGCCAGGAGATTCGGGCGGCGATTTGGGAGCGCAAGCACAGGTAGATGTCGCCCATCAGTTTGTGGGCCAGTGCCTCGTGGTAGATGTCGGCGAAGCCGCGGGTCAGTGCGATGGCCTCCAGACACAGGTCGAGGGCCTCCGCGTACCGCCGCTGGGTTTTATGGACGCCTGCCATCCCGATAAGCGAGAGGGCCTTCTCGTCCGCCCACTCAAACTTGTCCGCCATGTCCCGCGCCTTCTGAAAAAAGACGCGGGCCTCGTTCGCCGCCGCCGTCTCCAGATATAGCTTGCCCAGGCTATTGAAGATCTCGACCTGATTTTTGAGGTCGCCGATCTCCTCGAAGGTGACCCTGGCCACCGCGTAGCATTCGAGCGCCTGAGCGAACTCACCCCGGTAATGGTGGACGTCCCCGCGGTTCTTGTTCACGATGGCGAGGCTCTGCCGCCCGGAGAGCCCTTTGAAGATCTCCATCGACTCCTCGTAAAGCTTCACCGCGTCACGGTGAAAGCCACGCCGCCGCTGGAACTCGGCCAGGTTGTTGAGCGCGTCCCCCTCCCCCCTGCGGTCGCCGACGATCCTATAAGCCTCAAGCGCCCGTTCAAGGAAGGTGAACGCCTGCTCCGGGCGACCGAGACAGAAGAGCGCGATGCCGCAGGGGCCGAGCACACGTGCCTCGCCTTTGATGTCGCCGACGCTCCTGTACACGACGATGGACTCCTCGTAGTGGGCCAGGGCGTCCCGGAGGTGGTGCCACGCGAAGTGAATGAAGCCGATCTGGTGCAGACTTCGAGCTTCGCCCTGCCGGTCGCCGCGTCTGCGATGGGCCTTCAATGCCTTGGTGGTGTGGTGAAGCGCCTCGGCGTACGCCGCCGTCCGATATTGAAAGAAGCCCAGGTCGAGCAGGGCCTGCGCCACCCATGCGCTGTCGCCGGGATCCTGGCACGCCCTGACCGCCAGTTCGCAGGCTGCGAGCGCCTCGCTCCAGCGGCATTCGGCGTCAAGGAACTCCCACAATGCGTGTGTGAGCCGCGCACAATGCCGTTTCCATTCGTGATCGGCGGCGTACTCCGCGAGGAGCAGCACATTGCTCCATTCGCTCCGCAACCACTGCTGTGCGGACTCCGCGTCGGCGAACTCAGCCTGCGCATCAGCATGCGTGTCGGCCCGCCCGGTCTCGGCCAGCAGGACGGCGGAGACCACGGTGCGGTGATAGTGGTCGAGCAGTCGTTCCAGCGCACGCCTGCGATCACCCTCCGAGTCCTCCCGTTGTGCCTGCTCCCGGGCGAATCCCCGGATGAGATCGTGGAATTGCACGTGTCCCGGCCGCATCTCACGCAACAGATGGTGACGAACGAGCAGGTCGACGGACTCCCGGACGAGGACGACGGGCAGGCCGCTCAGCACGGCGGCAGTCCACAAGGTGATGTCGCGGCACGGGCTCAGTCCCAGACGGCGGAAGACGAGTTGAGCCTCACCGGGAAGATCCCGATAGGAGAGCGCGAATGCGGAGCCGACCTCCTGCGGCACATCGGCCGTACCCGGTATGGGGCCCCGCAGGCGGCGTAATCGGCCGGACTTCTCCTCGGACAGCTCCCACCGACGGCCGGCGTGCAGTGTGAGCGCCAAGGGAAGCCCGCCGCATGCCTCGACCACCTCCTCCACATGAGTGGGAGTGGTGCCGGCGGGGCCGTCCACCAACTGCCGCACCAGATCGGCGGCTTCGCCGGGGCTCAGCACGTCCAGTGAGAGAGGCTGCACCGCCTCCGACTCCTCGAACCTGGACCGCGTGGTGATCAGCATCAGTGCCGAGGGAGCCCCAGTCAGCAGCGGCCGCACCTGTTCTGGACCGCTGACGTCGTCCAGAATCACGACTGTCCGGCGATGAGCGAGTTGGGCGTGCCATACCGCGGCCCGGTCCTCCAGGGATGAGGGCACACGTCTGCCTTGAATGCCAAGCATCTCCAGCACGGCGGCGAGGGCCTCCGCGGAACTCAACGGTGGAAACGTAGCGTCATGTCCCCGCATATCCAGATATAGACAGGCGTCTGGATAGTCAGCCGCCAGGCTGTGCGCTAGGTGCACCGCCAGTGCCGTCTTCCCGACTCCCGGCATGCCTTGCAAGACCAGAGCGAAGCCGTGCCCCAACTCGGCACGCCACCGGTTGACGACCGCGATCTCACGACGTCGTCCGGTGAAGTGGGGGATGTCACGTGGCAGCGTGTTGGGCTGCCGTTGAGCGCCGCCGCGGCTGTAGATCGGAGTGACGGCGAGTTCAGGGTCGGCACGGAGAATGCGCAAGTGGAGTTCTTTGAGTTCAGGACCGGGTCCGGTGCCGAGCGACTCCCGGAGATGATGGCCGACCCGCTGATAGACGCGAAGGGACTCGGCCTGCCGCGAACTCCGGTAGAGCGCGGTCATGAGCTGGCGTGCCACCGTCTCGTCCGTCGGATCCGCAGCCGCGAGTCCATAGAGCTCACCGAGGACCTGTTCATGATGCCCGAGACGGAGCTCCAGGTCGATACGCTCGCACCGCAGCTTCCGGCGTTCCAGGGCCAGGGTGTCGGCCATGCGGGCCGCCCACGCGCCCGGCAGGCCGATCAGAGCCTCGCCCGGCCAGAGCTCCTCCGCCTCTTGAAGAAGCCGGAGCGCGTGCCTCATCTCGCCGGACTTGAGAAGGGCCCGCGCCTCCCTCGATCGGGCACGGACCTGCCATAGGTCGATGTTCTCCGGCTCGACCACAAGAGCGTATGTCGTCCGCCGGGAAACGATCTTTACGTCGTCCGCCAGGAGGTTACGTAGCCGGCCACGCAGTCGGCTGACGTAGCTGGCTATGTCCTTGCGAGCCTGGGGCGGCGGATGTTCGCCCCAGATCCGGTCGGCGATCTCGCTAACCGTGATCGCCTGCGCGGGGCTGAGAAGAAGCATGGCGAGTATGAGCTGCTGCCGAGGGAAGCCGAGGGAGTGTTCCTCGCCTTCGACACACAGCACCACACCGGAACCACTTGCCAGTTTGAAGACGGGCACTCTACCTCCGGTCACCGATGCAGCTAACGCTCCGATTTTCACGAGGAATTCTCACATTTTATGTTGTCCAACTTCTTGGTAACTCAAAATGACGATTGACACAACCAACACTTCCGCCCCTCATGCCCATATTTACCAGCACAGAGTGACTACAATCGGATTCAGGCCGCTACCAAAAGCGTAATATGGAAGAATCGCCACATATCACACCATAACATAAAATGGATGACACATATCCCTACCAAAAGGGCGACAAGAAGGGGGCGAGGCTACTACGATGGAGCGTTGATCACCCGAAAGGGCGCTACACCTTCCTCCACAATCAACCCAAAAAGGGCTAAATATATATGCTTCAGGTCATTCTTTCGCTGATGGATGATGCAGTTGCCCACCACCTCGCCGGGTGGATCATCCGCAGTGTGACCACCCTCGACATTTCGGTCTAACACCTAGGCTGCATGCCCTGAATATTTCCGGGCATACACCCTCACCATGAATTACAGGAGCGGGAAAAGGTGATTGCCCCCTCGCAGAGTCACCCGGATCCTGCAGATATGGCTGCCACACCACGTCGCCCATAAAAATCAGGACCTGCCACCGCGCCGTCAGCACCACTGCAACCTTTTTATCAACCCTCCCCGTGCATGCTGTCGGCGGGTGGCCGTCCGGGCCGCCGGGCATTCCCCGTTCATGTGAGAGATTGCGCCTTCTAACCCCTTGATGAGTGTTGGAATGCCAAAACCGACATATGCCAGGAGGCAGCCATGCCGTATGGTGACCGCCCCATCAAAGGTCCCTTCTCACTCGTCGCCTCCAGAGGTGACACCGTCAAGGTAAATAAAACCGTCCTCGTGGTCGTGCACCACCTGACCGCCGCTACCCGTCTCATGGACATCGTCCCGCTCGTGGAGTCGGACCACCGCGTGCAACTGGTCTACACGGTCCCGCCGTCCTCGGTCTTCGCATCTGGCGCCCACGACTTCCTCCGTAAAGCAGAGGGCCTGGTGATGC
This sequence comes from Sinosporangium siamense, assembly GCF_016863435.1. GTDB lineage: Bacteria > Actinomycetota > Actinomycetes > Streptosporangiales > Streptosporangiaceae > Sinosporangium > Sinosporangium siamense. The sequence continues at coordinate 96,209 of NZ_BOOW01000036.1, read as the reverse complement.
CCTGGTCGCAGGCGACCGAGACCAGGTTCGACCTGGCGATGGCAGCAGGCGAAGGCATGCTGGAGCAGCTCCATGCGCCGATCATGAGCTTCTTTCACGGTGCCGGCCCGAACTTCTACGCCAACAAGCGCATCCGGAACGGGTCGTCCCTCCCTCCGGTGATCAGTGGGCTCAGTGCCCGGGGGCTGACATCCAGAGGACGCGCCCTCCCCTCCGCGATCATGGTGCCGCACGAGAACAATCTGCGGGTGCTGGCCGAACAGTGTCCCGAAGCGGCGTCCGTCGGCGAACTCGCTGGGGACATCTGCTTTGACCGCATGCTGGCGAGCAGACCGCGGCGCACCGCCTACCGCAACGCCTTGGGGGTCGGCCCCGGCCAGCGTCTCATCGTCATCACCTCTCACTACGGCGGCGACTCCCTGCTCCAGCAGGACCCCACACTGCCGGTGAGGCTCGCGGCCGAGTTACCGGAGGACTACAGGGTCGTGGTTTTCCTTCACCCGAGCACCTGGGTCTGGCACGGACGACGGCAGGTCAACGCCTGGATGGACCGTGATGCGGGGTCGCGGCTCACGCTGCTCCCGCCCGAGGACGGGTGGCGTGGGGCTCTGGTCGCAGCGGATCTGGTCGTCGGAGATCTCGGCAGCCCGGTCTGCTATGCGAGTGCGCTCGGCCTTCCGGTCGTGCTCATGCCGTACGAGGCCGACGATGTGGTGCCGGGTTCGCATTTCGAGCTGCTGGGCCGGCTCGCGGGGCGACTGGATCGGGAACAGCCGTTCGGCGGGCAGATCGAGGCCGCGATGAGGGGCTGGTCGGCCGCCGAGGCCACCGAGCTACGGGCGATGTTCACCTCCGTGCCGGGGGAGGCGGCACGGAGGATCCGGCAAACGATCTACCGTCTGCTCGACCTACCCGAGCCCGCCGCCGAACCGCGCGCCGAGCCGGTGCCGATGCCGGTCCCGCTCAGCCCACCGCCGCTCGCCACACGGTGACGCGATGAACACGATGAATATCGTGCGGGTCCGCATCAGCCAGCCCCTGCCATACGGCGAAGCGGAGGAAATCGCGGTGGACGAGCACATGAGCGTGATGTGCGGTGAGCCCCGCTGGTTATCGGTCGCCGATGTGATCGTCTATCGACCCGCCATGCCGAAGCAAGAGGTGGAGCAAGTGTTCAAGACGTCGCTCCGCCGATATCCCGGCAGCCTGGTCGTGGCATTGACGACTGACGACGGCTCATGTGTGGTGGGCACGCGGGAGGGGGGACTTCTGCGAGTCGCGACCCTGGTCCCATGGGTGGCGGCCTCGGCCGCGCACGCCTGGACGGTGGCCGGACAACGCCTGGACGACCTCCACGAGTGCTGTATCAGGGCTGAAGATCAGGTGGGAGCTCGTGCAGCCGGGCCTGGACCTGTTCTGCTTGAGGTGCGCCGAGTGCGCTGAAGGTGCTCAATGCCATCCTCAGATGGTCGCGTTCTTGGGCGCGGTCTCCACCGGCCGCGTCCACGTCGGCCATGGCGAGGTGGATGTGCCCCTCCTGCAATGTCGCCCCGATCTCGTGGGCGAGGACGAGAGCATGGGCCAGCGTTTCCATCGCGGCTTCCGGGCGGTGCGTCTCTAGGTGCGCCAAGCCGAGTTGGGTGAGGGTGCGTGCCTGGTTGTAGCGATCCCCCAACTCTTCGAACAGACGGCTCGCCTCGGCGAGGTCCTTGACGGCGGTGGTGTAGCTCCCAAGGGCGCAGTGGGCTTCGCCTAGCCGGCGTGTCATGAGCGCCACGCCTCGCAATCGCCCAAGACTGTGGTGGATGAGCCTGGCACGAGCGAAGTGCTCGACCGCGGACCGCGGGCGTTGCATGCCCAGGTTGGCCACTCCGAGGCTGCTGTGTGTCGACGCCTGGCCGAGGGCGTGGCTTTCGGCACGCCACAGCTCGACGGCCTGCTCACAAAGGCTCACGGCCTCCTCGAAGTGCCTGGCATGGATCTTGGCCCAGGCCAATGCCTCCATCATGCGGGGCACGGCAAGTTTGTTGTGGGACTCACGGGCGGCGGCGAGCCCCCACTCGTGGGTCTCCTCCCATTCGCGGAGATGGACGCGGTTGAGAAACAGGCCCCGCAGGGCCTCACAAAGCTGCCAGACATAGTCGTGCAATCCGCGGTCCGCGGCTTCCAGCAGAAACGCCCGAATGGTGGGGAGAGCCTCCTCCAGCCAGTCCAGTGCGACGCTGGGTCCGTCGAAAGGAGACGGCTCGCCCCTCACCTGCTCATAGACGGGTCCGACGTGCCAGCGCCCCGGCACCACGACGAGGTCGGCCGCGACGGCACGTTTCAAATACCACTCCGCCAGACGGACAAATGTTGCCGAGCGCTCGCTGTGCGCGTCCTTGTCGGCCGCTTTCCCCTGGGCGTGGAGGTGGAGCAGGTCGTGGAGGCGGAAACGTTCGGCAGCGAGGGCCTGCAGCATGCTCGCTCCGACCAGCCGGTCGAGCAGTCTCGCCGCCTCCTCCACCTCGATGTCGAGCGCGACCGCGGCGATCTCAGAGGTGAACTCCGTAGGGGGATGGGCACCGAGCGCGCGATACATGCGCGCCTCGTCCCCGTTGAGGGCGCGGTATGACACGTCGAACGCGACTTGAGCGGAAATCTCCTCGTCTTCATTACCAAGCATGGCCAACCTCGTTCGCGTACTCGCGAGCTCGTGCACAACGCTCTGGACGGACCATTGGGGGCGTGACGCCAAGCGTGCGGCGGAGGCACAGACGGCGATCGGCAACCGCCCGCACAGCCGGATCAGTTCGCGGGCCGCTGACCGCTCGTCACGAATACGCTTGGCGCCCACCACGCGCTCAAGAAGTCTCAACGCGGCATCTGTGCTTAAAGGCGACAATGGAAGATAATGCGCCCCTTCAAAGACTAAACCCGATAACCGGTGGCGCGTGGTGACAAGCACCAGGCTCGAGGCGGAGGCCGGCAACATCGTGCGCACCTGCGCGGCCGAAACCGCGTCTTCCAACATGACGATGAGACGACGGCCCGCCGTAAGAGATCGAAACAGCCTCACCTGCTCTTCGAATTCGGATGGCACCAATTCAGGCGCGGTGCCGAGCGCGCGGAGAAATCCTCCCAGCACCGCCTCGGGTGCCGCCCCTCCAAGATCGGCGTAGAGCTGACCGTCGCCGAAGGAGGAACGAATCCCGTGTAGCCATTTCAGGGCCAGTGACCGCTTTCCCACGCCGCTGAGCCCGACGATGACGACGAGTATGGGCGAGGCAGCCGCTCCCGGGTGTTCGTGCAGGAGTTGGTCGAGTTCGTTGAGCTCCTCCTCCCGGTTGATGAACACGGCGGGATCGGGGGCGAGTTCGGCGGGTGGCGGGAGGTTTCGGCCGCCCACATCGATGTGCACGCCCCCGTGTATCGCATGGGCCTGTACGGCGGCGCCGGACAACGAGCCGCTTATCTCATTGATCGCCGAAGGGGAGTGGTGCTCAGAGTGTTCCTCGCGCCCCGCCGCCACGGATACGGCCCCTCCGCATCAAAGTTCGATAGACGAACTCACCTCAAAAAACCTAACAATGCATACACCACTGAACAACCCGCTACTAAAGCGGGTGGCCCGCCTGTCTCTTTCCCCAGGACGGGCCATGGCAAGTGGTGACCCTTCCGTACCCCAAGCCGAGGCCCGCCCAGGGAAAGCCGAACTCAGCGCCCCTGTTCTCCCAGCATTCGTAGGACGGCTTGGAGTGTCCCTGAGTTGCCATCGCACTCGATTGTGATCTTCACACGGGGAGCACGAGGAGCATGAGGAGCATGAGGGGCTGCCGGTTTGCGGGAGCGGGCCGGGTGGCGTGGTCTTCCGCTGCTCGGCACCGCGTAGCACCGGTGGGGCAGGTGGACGAGGTCGGTGCCCCGCAGTTCGGCGAGAGCGCGGCGCACGGTGGCGAGCGAGACGGAGTATTGCCTGCTCAACTCCCTCTCGGAGGGGATGACCCGGCCGGGGCCGAGGACGCCGGCGGCGATGTCGGCCCGGATGTGGTCGGCCACCTGGAGGTACAGCGGTATGTGGCTCTCTCTGTTTAACATGGACCCAAGGCTAGTACGTGCTACACCTCCCTGTACGTGTTATAGACCTATAGGCTCATCGGCGAGCCGCTGACCTGCCGGAACGACGTGACGAAAAAAACCGGAGCCCGAGGCGAACGCCCCAGGCCCCGGATCCCCAAATGTCAGACGAGCTCCTCAAAAAGCACCAGCCACTCGTCCGGATGGACAAACGCCACCACGGCCCCAGGTTCGACCCCCGCGGTGTCGAACGCCGCGTCCACCCGGCGGGCCGGGTAGCGGGTGGTCAGGGTGGCGTGGAGGGAGCCGCCCAGGCCGGTGAAGCCGTGTTCGACGAAGTCGTGCCAGGCGTCGCGGGCGTCGGGCGGCAGCAGATATCCCGGCCGGTGGTCGATGCGCACGATGGCGGAGTCGACGGCGGGCACGGGGCGGAAGCTGTCTCTGCCGACGGTGTCGAGGAGCCGCCACGAGTGGCTGGGCCAGCTCAGCACGGTCAGCATGCTCCAGCGGCCGTAGTCGCCGGTGCGTTTGCGGGCGTATTCCCGCTGGGTGAGCAGGGTGGCCGAGGTGAGCGTGGGGGCGCTCAGGCACCAGTCCACGATCTTGGAGGTGATCGAGTACGGGATGTTGCCGGCCACGCCGAAGGGTTCGCGGGGGACCCGAGCGGCGAGGAAGTCACCCTTGACGACCTCGATGCGGTCGTGGTCGCGACTGCGGGCGCCCAGTTTGGCGGCTAGAAGTGGATCGATTTCATATGCGACTACCTTGTCTGATCTATCGGCCAGGGCGTGGGTGAGGGCGCCCTCCCCGGCTCCGGGCTCCAGCACCAGCTCGTGGGTGCCTGACGCTTCGGCGACGAGCCGTACGGCGTGGCGGTCGACGAGGAAATTCTGGGAGAGTCTGCGACGGTCCAGGTCACGCTGAGTGCGACCGCCGGACTGCTTAACCTTTTTCTGGGTGTGCGAGTAGTTTCCGTGCGCGAAGGATTTTGCCACGGTGACGCCCTTCCGGGTCCGAGAGTGAAACAGGTCTCGGAGGCCCTGGGCGCACGCATGGAGGACGCGCGGCTTTCGGTGTGGTGCGTCCTCGTCAGCGGGCCAGGGCCTGGCTGCCGCGAGGACGGATCACATAGCCCACCATCAGGCAGGCGAAGCACTCGTTCATAGCGTGAGACGATACGGCCCGTCTCGATTCGAGGGCAACTCCTTTTTCCAGTGACGAGGGAACGGGGCGGGGAAACCGGGGAAACATAGGGAGCACGGGGAGGACATGTCATGCGACCTCAGGAGATGGATGCGTGGGTGGTCGCCCGGCCGGGCCCCATCCGGACGAACCCGCTGGAGCGCGTACGGTTGCCCGTGCCGGAACCCGGTCCGGACGAGGTGCTGGTGCGGGTGGAGGCGTGCGGGGTCTGCCGTACGGATCTGCATCTGGCCGAGGGCGACCTGCCACCGCATCGGGAGCGCACGGTGCCCGGCCATCAGGTCGTGGGGCGGGTGGTGGCGCACGGAGACGCGGCGCGGGGACGGGACCTGGCCGGCTCCCGGGTGGGGGTGGCGTGGTTGCGCTCGACCTGCGGCCGATGCCGCTATTGCCGCCGGGGGGCGGAGAACCTCTGCCCCGGGTCCACGTACACGGGGTGGGACGCCGACGGTGGCTATGCCGAATATGTCACGGCGTTGGCTGACTACGTCTATCCGCTACCGGACGAGGTGCCCGCGGTCCAGCTGGCGCCGCTGTTGTGCGCGGGGATCATCGGCCATCGGGCGCTGCTCCGCTGCGACCTGCCACCGCGGGGAGTGCTCGGGATCTACGGTTTCGGCTCTTCCGCCCACCTCACCGCGCAGGTGGCGATGTGGCAGGGCGCGAAGGTGCATGTCATGACCCGGTCGGCGAAAGCACGTGAGCTGGCCGCGGAGCTCGGGGCGGCGTCTGCAGGCGGGGCGGCGGACGCACCACCCGAGCCACTGGACGCCGCCATTCTCTTCGCCCCGGCGGGTGAGCTTGTGCCGGTGGCGCTGTCGGCGCTGGACCGCGGCGGCACACTCGCGGTGGCCGGCATCCACTTGAGCGACGTTCCGCCGCTGAACTATGAGCGCCACCTGTTCCAGGAGCGCACGCTGCGCAGCGTCACGGCCAACACCCGTGCGGACGGGCGCGCGTTCCTGGAGATCGTCACGGCTCGGTCACCTCGGGTCGCGACCGTCGCCTACCCGTTCGCCGAGGCCGGCCGGGCGCTCGCCGATCTGGCGGGCGACCGGGTGGAGGGCTCCGCCGTGCTCACCCCGCCGTGGGCGGACGGCGGCTGAGCCGCGGGTTATGAGAAATCCCGGAGAATGCGGTGGAGGTGCTGAATGGTTTCGCGTGGTTGTTCCGCCTCGACGCCGAGACGGTTCATCACGTGCCAGTAGCGCTGGGTGTCGGCCGGCTTGTCGAGGTAAAGCGCGCCGGTTAGCTGTTCGAGGTAGACGATGTCGGGGAGTTCGTTCTCGGGAAAACGCAGAATGGTGCTTGGGCCCGCCGATCCGGCGTGGTTTCCTGAGCTGAACGGCATCAGCTGCACGGTGACGTGTTTGAGTTCGGCGATCTCGATGATGTGCTTAAGCTGCGCTTTCATGGTGGCGACGCCGCCGATGGGCCGCCGCAGCGCGGTCTCGTCGACCACGGCCCACAGTTTGGGGGCGGGCGTTTTGCGCAGCAGGCGCTGACGCCTCATCCGCAGGTCGACACGGCGTTCGGCCTCCTCGGGGGTGACGCCGCCGCGGCCGGCCCGGATGACGGCCCGCGCGTAATCCTCGGTCTGGAGTAGCCCGGGGACAAATTGCACCTCATAGGTGCGGATAACGCAGGCGGCCTGTTCCAGCCCAAGAAAGGGCTCAAACCACTGGGGCACCACGTCGGCGTAGTAGTGCCACCAGGCGGGGGCGTTGGCCTGCTCGGCGAGGGAGAGCAATGGGGCACGCTCGGCCTCGTCGTGCACGCCGTAGCGTGTGAGCAGGTCTTCCACGTCCCTGAGCTTGAAGCCGGTGCGGCCCAGCTCCAGCCTGCTGATCTTGGAGGTCGACGCCCTGATCGTCTCCCCGGCCTCCTCGCGGGTGACGCTCATGGCCTCGCGTAGCCGGCGCAGTTGCGCGCCGACCAGCATGCGCAGCACTGTGGGCCCTGCCTGCCGGTAGTCCACCACCCGATTGTCGGTTGTTTCCGTTGTTGTCCGAGCAGTATGCAAACCCGCTCCTTACCTCACAAACCGCTAACGGTTCGGTCCATCCAGCATTCATCATCCACACGCCAAGCGCACCCGGCCGGGCGGCCGATACGCGGGACGAGGCGGCCGGCGGCCGCGGTGGCGATGGATGCCACATCCACATTCCCAGCTCACACAGGCCCACACAAAGAGCTCGAGCAGCCGGCGACAAGGAAGATCACCACACTCGGCCTTTTCTCAATGCGGGCACCGTCGCCGTGAAGACGACAATGGCCAGGAAGGACGCATGTTAGCAAAGGGCCATTGACCGATTGCACCGCGTGGCGAGCCGGCTCGGAGGGGGTGAACTCCAGACACGAGACCTAGGAGAACACGCATGCGCCCGATCCGAAAGCCCTTCGTTTCAGAAAAGGTGAGGCAACCGCATTTTTGCCGGCTCGGCCCCCTCAGACCGGCCGGGATACAAGTGGCTACTCACCGTCACCGATTCCATATCAGCGCGAGAAAAAAAGTTGGAACCAACTTCCCAGCGAGGTGAAGAACGGGGTGTGAATCCATCCTGGACCGTCCGCGCCCCGGCCGCCCATCACATGGCGATCCCCGTGGACGACGCCCTGACGCCGCCCACCCGCGATGGCACCATGGACTCCGACTCGGCCCTGATCGAACGCTCCACGGCCGAGCCGGAGCTCTTCGCGGTGCTGTTCGACCGGCACGCCGATGAGATCTTCCGCTACACGGCACGCCGTCTCGGCGCCGAACTCGCCGAGGATGTCGTCGCCGAGGTGTTCCTCATCGCGTTCCGTGGCCGTGCCCGTTACGACCGCGTCCACCAGGACGCCAGGCCATGGTTGTACGGCATTGCCACAAATATGGTCGCCAGGCACCGCAGAGCCGAAAGGCGGCGCACCCGGGCAATGGCCCGGGTCGCCGCTGACCGGCCGAGCTCGTTCGACGAGCGCGTGGCCGAGCGTGTCTCCGCCGAGCAGCTCCACCCCAAACTGGCCCGCGCACTGGCGGCCCTGTCGGCCGCCGAACGCGACCTGCTGCTTCTGATCGCCTGGGGCAACCTCGGCTACGACGACGCGGCGCTGGCGCTCGGCATCCCCGTCGGCACGGTCCGTTCCCGGCTGCACCGGCTCCGCGCCAAGGTGCGCCGGGCCCTCGGCGGCATCGATCCCTTCACCCTGGAGTCCCCTCATGGATGAGATCAAGCTGTTCGGCGACCATCCGCCTGCCGGTCCGCACTACCCGGAGGAGGCGAAGCGCGCCGCGCGCCGCCGCCTGCTCGCCGAGGCGGACAAGCCGCGGCGCACCAGTTTCGTCTTCCCCCGCATCGGCTGGCAGGCCGTGGCCGCGTTCGGCACAACCGTCGTGCTGGTGGGCGGAGTCACGGTGGCGCTGTCGTCCGCCGGCCCGCGTGATGTGCCGCCTGGGGCCGGCACATCTCAGCCGGCCAAGGCCACGGCTCTGCCGTACGGCACGAGCGGGGAACTTGAGCCGAAGCCAGGGCAGTGGATCAAGGTGGAGTCGCGGAGCTCCTACCGGAACAAGGACGATCGCAGCAAGAAGTACATCTACACCGATGACATACGCACGACCTGGCGGTACTACGACGAGACGAAGGAGGGGCTGGTCTTCTTCGGCGACTCTCCCTCGGTGCGGAAGGCGAAGGAACTCTCACCGTGGCTTGTGGTGACCGCCGACTGCCCTGACTGGGAGAAGGGCTGGCGTCCGAACTACGCCTATCTCAGTGGCCTGCCGACCGAGGCGAAGGCGATGCGCGACGTGCTTGACAAGAGAGTCGCGTATGAGGACACCCTCATGTCCGGCAGGGGGGAGCGGCGGGAATTCCTGGCGTTCGAGGAAGTCCATACGTTGCTGCAAGACCACTACGTGCCTCGGGCGCAGCGCGCCGCGCTCTTCGAGGCCGCGAGGTCGATCCCCGGGGTGGAGATTGCAGAAGGGGTGAAGGACGGCGACGGCCGCGACGGCGTCTCCCTCGCCATGACCGCCGACGGCGTGCGCAAAGAGATCATCTTCGCTCCGGAGACATATCTCTACCTCGGCGCGAGGTACACGGCAGTCGCGGGGAACGACCACGACACCCCGGTGGGGACGGTGGTCGGAATCACCACGCAGCGGAAGACGTCAGTGGTCGACGCACTCCCGGAGGTGCCAAAGAACGCGCTCAAGGACTCCAGTTGCGACATGGCGAAGAACACGAAGGACGGCGAGAGGCCGGCCTCTGACTCCCCCTCCCCCACGTCGGCGCCCAACGAGTGACGCCGGCGCCCCCTGGGGTCCCCGCTTCCCAGAGCGGGGCCCCGGGTGGTCCCCCGCCCCCCTTAGAGCATCAAAATCAGCACCCATGTGACATGCTGCGAGAAAGAGGTAAGTAGCCGTAGGAAGGCGGGATATGGACGGGGCTGTCATGAAGCCGGACATCTCCCCACCCACATCACCCCAAACGGCACTGAAGCCGGTGATCGTGACGGTGGACGACGATCCCGGCGTGTCCCGCTCGGTGGCCCGGGACCTGCGCCGGAAGTACGGCGCGGCCTACCGGATCGTGCGCGCCGAGAGCGCCGGTCAGTGCATGGACTCCGTCAGGGAGCTCCGCCTGCGCGGGGACGAGGTGGCCCTGCTGCTCGCGGACTATCGCATGCCGCAGATGAACGGCGTCGAGTTCCTCGAACAGGCGATGGACGTCTACCCCTATGCCCGCCGTGTGCTGCTGACCGCCTACGCCGACACCGACGCCGCCATCCAGGCGATCAACGTCGTCGACCTCGATCATTACCTCCTCAAGCCCTGGGACCCGCCGGAGGAGAAGTTCTACCCGGTGATCGACGCCCAGCTCGACGCCTGGCAGCGCACCGACCGCCGGGGTACGGCGGAGCTGCGTGTGGTCGGGGCCCGCTGGTCGGCCCGGTCCTACGAGGTGCGCGACTTCCTCGCCCGCAACCAGGTGCCCTACCGGTGGCTGCTGGCCGAGGAGAACGAGGGCGCCCAGCTCGTCGCGGCCGCGGCCGAGGTGTGCGAGATGAAGGACCACCCGGAGGGGCACGTGCCGGCGGACAAGCTGCCGCTGGTGGTGACCTCGGACGGCGTCACGCTGGCCGCGCCGACCAGCGCGCAGCTCGCCGAGGCGGTGGGATTGTCGACCGCCCCCACAACCGACTTCTACGACCTTGTCGTCATCGGCGGCGGGCCGGGCGGGCTGGGCGCGGCGGTCTACGGCGCCTCCGAGGGCCTCAGCACGGTGCTCGTCGAGATGCACGCCTCGGGCGGGCAGGCCGGGCAGAGTTCCCGGATCGAGAACTACCTGGGCTTCCCCGACGGCGTGTCCGGCGGGCAACTCGCCGACCGGGCCCGGCGGCAGGCCCAGAAGTTCGGCGCCGAACTACTGCTGGCCTGCGAGGTGACCAACCTGTCGGTCAAGGGCCAGACCAAGGTGCTCGGACTCGCGAACGGCAAGAGCCTCGCGGCCCACACCGTGATCCTGGCCACCGGCGTCTCCTACCGGCGGCTCAGCGCGCCCGGCCTTTCCGACTTCGTCGGCCGGGGCGTCTACTACGGCGCCGCCATCACCGAGGCCCCCTCCTGCTGCGACCAGGACGTCTACATCGTGGGCGCGGCCAACTCGGCGGGCCAGGCCGCGGTCTACCTGTCGGGCTACGCGAGCAAGGTGCACCTGCTGGTGCGGGGCGACGGGTTGGAGAAGTCGATGTCGCACTATCTCATCGAGCAGATCGGCCGCATCCCCAACATCGTCGTGCACACCCACACCGAGGTGATCGCCGGTGAGGGCGACGGTCACCTGGAGCGGCTCACGTTCCGCGGCCCCGAGGGCAACACGTGGACGAGCCCGGCCGAGTGGTTGTTCGTGTTCATCGGGGCTCAGCCGTACACCGACTGGCTGGGCGACGCCGTCGAGCGCGACCGTAAGGGTTTCCTGCTCACCGGCCCCGATCTGACGGCCGCCGGCCAGCGGCCGAGGGGATGGCAGCTCCAGCGCGAGCCGTACTTCCTGGAGACCAACGTGCCCGGCGTGTTCGCGGCGGGCGACGTGCGGGCCGACTCGATCAAGCGGGTCGCCTCCGCGGTAGGCGAGGGCGCGATGGCGGTGGCCATGGTCCACCGCTACCTGGAGAAGACATGATCGATCGCGATGAGCTCCGGCGGTTGTTCCTCTTCGAGCGGCTGGACGACGATCGGCTGGCCTGGCTCGCCTCCCACGGCGAGGTGCAGGCGCACGACGCGGACGAGTTCATCGTGCGGCAGGGCGAGCCGGCCGAGATCTTCGTCGTGCTCATCGAGGGCGAGATCGTCATGACGCTCCAGAGCACCACGGGCCCGGTCTCCGGCGAGCCCACCTCCAAGCCGGGGGTGTACGGCGGAGCCGTCACGGCCTATCTCGGCGATCGTGCCCCGCTGTTCTACGGCCACTCGCTGCGCACCACGGCGCCGTCCCGGCTCTTTGTGCTGCCCGCCAAGCGGTTCGGGCAGATGATGCACGACTGGTTCCCGATGGCCGTGCACCTGCTCGACGGCGCGCGGCTCGGCGGGCTCACCTGGCGTGAGCTCGTGGACCGCAGACAGCGCCTCACCGCGCTCGGCACGATCACCGCGGGCCTCACGCACGAGCTGAACAACCCGGCCGCCGCGGCGGCCCGCGCGGTCGGCGAACTGCGGCAGGAGGTCGGCGAGTCCCGCCGCCAGCTGGCCGACCTGGCGGAGGCGGGCATCGCACCTGAGCGGCTCCGGGCGCTGATCGAGATGCAGGAGGAGTGCGCCAGGAACACGGCGGAGCAGCCGGCGCGCTCACCGCTTGAGGTCTCGGACGCCGAGGACGAGCTGGCGGAGCAGCTTGAGGACGCCGGGGTCGAGGAGAGCTGGGAGTTGGCGCCGACGCTGGTGTCGGTCGGTTTCAAGGCGGACCACCTCGACAAGCTGCGGCAGGCGGTAGGCGGGGAGCACCTGCCGGCGGCGGTGCGATGGCTGGCGGGGGCGACCGAGATCAACCAGATGCTCGACGAGGTGACCGACGCCACCGAGCGCATCACCACGCTGCTGGACTCGGCGAAGCAGTACTCCCAGATGGACCGGGCCCCCTACCAGGTGATCGACGTGCGGGAGCTGCTCGACAGCACTTTGACGATGTTCCGCGGCAAGATCCCGCCAGGCGTCAGCGTGGTCACGGACTACGATCCCGACCTTCCGCCCATTCCCGCTTATGCCGGTGAGCTCAACCAGGTGTGGACCAACCTCATCCACAACGCCCTCGACGCCATGGGCGACACCGGAACCCTGACCGTGCGCACCTCACGCGGCCACGACTCGGCCCTCGTCGAGATCTGCGACACCGGCCACGGTGTGCCCGAGGAGCTGCGCGAACGCATCTTCGAGCCCTTCTTCACCACCAAGTCCGTCGGCGAGGGCACCGGCCTCGGCCTGGACATCTCCTTCCGCATCGTCGCCGGCCGCCACGGCGGCGACCTCCGCGTCGAATCCCGCCCCGGCGACACCTGCTTCCAGGTCCGCCTGCCGCTGAAGGAAATCACCTGAGCGTCAACACCTGGCGGTGTTGTGGCCGGCCTCCGACACGTCGGTTTCTCCGCGGAGAACGGCACGTTTGGCCGCAGCTCCGCCGTGTCGAGGGGGCCGTGCGCGGCTTTCGCGGAAACGATTAGATCGCGAAGATTGTCACGCTCGATCTGCCGCTCCAACAGCTTGGAAGCGCAGGCCGAAGAGGTCCCCCCTGGGCTTTGTCCATGCCTCCGATGGTAGAGGGAGGATGATCGCTAGCCCGGGGGTTTGACCTTGATGGCGGGTAGGTCGGAGAGGCAGGTGGCGCGGCCGACGTCGCCGGTGCGGATGAACTTGACGATGATGCCCGTGACACAGCCGCCGGGGTCGGCGTCGGGGGTGTGGCCCATGTTGGGGACCACCAGGAAGGTGACGTTCTTGAACTGGGCGGCGGCGCGGCGGCCGGCGAGGACGGTGGTGTTGGCGTCGAGGTCGCCCGATAGCACCAGGACGGGGACGTCGGGGAAGCGGCCGGTGGAGACGTAGGGGCGGGCGGTGTTCACGCGGGGCCAGGTGATGCAGGCGTCGGCGAGGTCGTCGAGGCCCCCGGTGAAGCCGCGGGCGCTGAAGGCGCCGAAGTCGCCGGGCCGGGTCCGGGCGAGGGCGTCGGCGAACTGCTCGCGGCGCTGCGGGATGGAGGCGTCGACGGAGAACGGCCGGGGATAGTCGTTGCAGACGACCGCCATGGACTGGAAGTCGTCATGGGCCGCGCGGCCCGAGGCCGTCTGCTCAAGCATGGAGCGCAGCCCCTTGTAGTCGCCCTTGACCGCGGCGGCGAGCACGGACGGCAGGCCGCCGAGCATGCTCGGCTCGTCGGGCTTGGAGCCGACGCCGCTGCTGGCCCCGGTGAACAGCAGAGAGGCGAGCATGGACTCGTCGAAGGTGACGTTCCGCGTCTTGTCGCCTACCTTTAGCGAGATCTTGAGGGGCTTCTCGCGCAGCTGCGCGGCGAAGGTGGTGAGGTCGCGGACGGCCTGGTTCCCGTCGCACTCGCCGCTGCGCGCGCAGATGCGCTGGAGGTCGAGGGAGACCGCCTGGGCGCTGTCGCGGCCGAGGGGGTCGGTGTTGAGCGGGTAGGCGCCCGACAACACGATGCTCTTCACCCGTGAGGGGTGGCGCTGGGCGTAGATCGGCATGAGGTAGGTGCCGTAGGAGGTGCCGAAGAGCACGAGTTTGTCGATGCCGAGGTGCGCGCGGACCGCGTCGAAGTCGTCGGCGGTGGCGGCGGAGGTGTAGGCGGCGGCCCTGGGCCCGAGTTCGGCGGCGCAGCGGGCGACCTTCTCCTGAAAGCCCAGCCTGCCCGAGTGGGCGATCTCGCTGCGTTTCACGTGGCAGCTCACCTCGCCGGAGCGGCCGGTGCCGCGCGGGTCGATGAGCAGCAGGTCGTAGTCGGTCAGCAGGTCCTTGAACTGGGCGATGTAGCCTTTGGCCTCGCTGATCGCGGGGGCGCCTGGACCGCCGGGGTTGACCATGAGAGTGCCGGCCGCGGGTCTGTCAAGCCGGGTGCGCAGCACGCGGGCGTAGCCGACGGGTGTTGTGCCAAGTTTCGGTTGATCTTTCAGCAGCGGCCTGCTGATCGTGCCGTATTCGACGCGGTGTCCGTCGAGCGTCTGGCACTGAGAGGAGCCGCAGGGTGAGGGTTTCGGCGACCCGGCGTCCACCGTGCCCGTGGCGCCGTGGCCGGCCGAGAGGGTGAGGGCGCCGGTGACCGCCGTGGCCGACGCGGCGGCGCGCAGGAAGATGCGGTGGGTCCGCCTCCGGGGAGCCCGCCGCCCGGCGGGCTCCGTCAGGGAACGTACACAACGCATGGCCTCACCCCGTCCCAGACCCCTTACAGCGGAAGGGTTCCAGCAGATTTAAAGCTTTTCATTGCGATCTGCGAGGTCATCTTGTCGAGCCCTGGCAGCCGGCCGAGTTTCTCCATCCTGAGCTTGCTGAACGCTTCCATGTCGGCCACGGCCACCCGCAGCACATAGTCGGGACGCCCGAACATGCGCAGGCATTCGATCACGTCGTCGATGTCCATGACGGCCTCCTCGAATGCCCGGACGGTCTCGGCGTCCTGCCCCGTGAGCTCGACGAAGACGATCACCTGGAACCCCCGCCCCACGGCGGCAGGATCCACCACGGCGCGATAACCCGTGATCACCCCCGTCTCCTCAAGGTTACGGACCCGGCGCAGACACGGAGAGGGCGTGAGCCGTACACGCTCGGCGAGTTCAAGGTTGCTCATCCTGCCCTCGACCTGGAGGAGACGCAAAATTGCGCGGTCTGTGGCATCCATAACATCAAATGCTAATAGACCAGCCACTTCGGTCAAATATCAGCATCGAATGTCATGAGCTCTGACATAACCTTGCCCCATTCCCGCAGGTTGTGGGGATAAACGCGAGACAGGTGGCGACGATGACGATCTCTGAAGCCCGCGAGGTCACCGTCGATGACCGGTACCTCCTCCCCGAAGGAGAGGTCTTCCTCAGCGGCACACAAGCCCTGGTGAGGGTGATCCTCGACCAGATGCGAGCCGACCGGACGGCCGGGCTCGACACCGCGACCATGGTCTCCGGCTACCCCGGCTCCCCGCTGGGCGGTTTCGACCTGGAGCTCTCCCGGTCGCACCGCCACGCCGAACCCCTCAACGTCGTGCACAAACCCGGCCAGAACGAGGAGCTCGGCGCCACCGCCGTCTGGGGCAGCCAACTGGTCCCCTCACTGCCCCGCCCGCGCCACCGGGGTGTGCTCGGCGTTTGGTACGGCAAAGCCCCGGGCGTCGACCGGGCCGCCGACGCGTTCCGCCACGGCAACCACGTGGGCGCGCACCCGCACGGCGGGCTGGTCGCCCTGTGCGGCGACGACCCGACCTGCAAATCCTCCACCCTGCCCTCGGCCAGCGAAAGCCTGCTCGCCTCCCTCGGCATGCCCGTGCTCTACCCGGGCAGCGTGCAGGAGCTGCTCGACTTCGGCCGCCACGCCGTCGGCCTGTCCAGGGCCAGCGGCCTGTGGGTCGCGCTCAAGGCGATCAGCGATGTCGTGGACGGCACCGGCACCGTGTCGGTGGGCGCCGGCCGGGTGACGCCGATCGTGCCGACGGTCCAGTTCAACGGCACGCCGTACCGCCACGTCCCGAACAGCACACTCCTCGCCCCCGCCTCCCTCGACATGGAGCGCACGCTGTGGGGCCCCCGGCTCGGCCTCGCCCGTGCCTACGCCGCCGCGAACCGCCTCAACCACGTCACCGTCAACGCCCCCGGCGCCTGGCTCGGCATCGTCGCCGCGGGCGCGGGCTACTACGAGGTGCGCGAGGCATTCACCAAGCTCGGCCTCGACGACAACGCCCTGCGCGCCCTCGGCATCCGGCTGCTCAAGATCGGCATGCTCTGGCCGCTCGAACCCGAGATCGTGCGCGACTTCGCGAGCAACCTCGAAGAGCTGCTCGTGATCGAGGAGAAGGCCCCCGTCCTGGAGACCGCGCTCAAGGACATCCTGTACGGCACAGCCAACGCGCCCAGGATCCTCGGCAAGACCGACGAGAACGGCAAGCCGCTCATCCCGCCCACGGGCGGCCTCGACGCCGACCTCGCCGCCCGCGCCATCGGGGCCCGGCTTCGCCGTAAGGGGCTCGGCGAGCACGTCGCCGCCGGCCTCAAGGTCATCTCACGGCCCGCGCCGCTCACCCTGCTCGGCCCGAAGCGCACGCCGTTCTTCTGTTCTGGCTGCCCGCACAACCGCTCCACCTCGGTGCCCGACAACGCGCCGGTCGCCGGCGGCATCGGCTGCCACACGATGATCGTGCTGAACCCGGAGGGCAAGGGCGAGTTCACCGGCATGACCCAGATGGGCGGCGAGGGCGCCCAGTGGATCGGCCAGGCCCCCTTCACCGACACGCCGCACATCTTCCAGAACCTCGGCGACGGCACCTTCCACCACTCCGGCTCACTCGCCGTGCGCGCCGCCGTCGGAGCCGGGGTGAACGTGACCTACAAGATCCTCTACAACAGCGCGGTGGCCATGACCGGCGGCCAGATCATCCAGCCGTCGCTCGCGGTCGCCGACCTGACCAGGTGGCTGGAGATCGAGGGCGTGCGCCGCGTCATCGTCACCACCGAGGAGCTCGGCCGCTACAGGGGCGTGCGGCTGGCGTCGATCGCGGAGGTGCGCGACCGCTCGGCGCTCACCGACGCGCAGCGGGAGCTCGCCGAGGTGCCGGGGGTCACCGTACTCATCCACGACCAGCAGTGCGCCGCCGAGCGGCGGCGGTTGCGCAAGCGCGGGGAGGCGCCAGAACCGGCCACGCGGGTCGCGATCAACCGGCGGGTCTGCGAGGGATGCGGGGACTGCGGGAAGAAGTCGGAGTGCCTGTCGGTGCTGCCGATCGAGACGGAGTTCGGGCGGAAGACCGAGATCCACCAGTCGTCGTGCAACAAGGACTACTCCTGCGTCGAGGGTGACTGCCCGTCCTTCCTGACCATCGTGCCCGGCAAGAAGACCAAGAAGCGTGTGGCGGTGCCCGCGCCCCCGGCGCTGCCGCTGCCGGAGCCGGTCGTGACCGGTGAGGCCGTGATCAGGCTGGTCGGCATCGGCGGCACGGGGGTGGTGTCGGTGGCGCAGATCCTCGGCACCGCCGCGATGCTCGACGGCAAGCGGTCGCGGGGGCTCGACCAGACCGGTCTGGCGCAGAAGGGCGGCACGGTCGTCTCCGACGTGCGCATCTTCGACGGTCCGCACGACCGGTCGGGGCGGGCGAGCGCGGCGAGCGTCGACGCCTATCTCGCGCTGGACCTGATCGGGGCGACCGATCCGAAGCACCTGGCGACGGCGGACCGCGAGCGTACGGTGGCCGTGGTGTCGACGAGCCTTGTGCCGACGGGCGCGATGGTCGTCGACCCGTCCCGGCACGTTACCGACCTCGGCTCGCCGATCGGCGCGCTTGAGTCGCGGACGCGGCGCGAGCTCAACGTCTATTTCTCCGCCGAGGAGCTCGCCAAGGAGTTGTTCGGCGACCACATGCCGGCGAACACGCTGGTCGTCGGGGCGGCCTGGCAGCGGGGGCTGATCCCGCTGAGCCTCGGCGCGATCGAGCGGGCCATCCGGCTTTCCGGCGGCAAGGCCGCCGAGCGCACACTCGCCGCCTTCCACTGGGGGCGGGCCGTCGTCGCCGCGCCCGAGTCGGTCGAGCGGGCCGGCAAGCCGGCCGAGCCGGTCGCCCCGGCGCCGGCTCCCGCCGAGGCGGCGCTCATCGAGTCGGTCGGCGCGACACCTGGCGGCGAACTGCACCGGCTGCTCACGGTCAGGGTGCCCGACCTGGCGGCTTACCAGAACATCAGTTACGCGGCGAGCTATGCGAAAGCCGTACGCGCCGTGCTGGAAGAGGAGCGGGCCGCACTTCCCGGCGGCGGCACCCAGGTGACCGAGGCATATGCCCGCCACCTGCACAAACTGATGGCATACAAGGACGAGTACGAAGTGGCGCGGCTGCACCTGGACCCGGTGGAGCGGGCTCGGATCGCCGCGGAGTTCGGTCCAGGGGCGAAGGTGGCCTACAACCTCCACCCGCCGATCTTCCGGGCGATGGGTTATCGGCGCAAGATCCGGCTCGGCACGTGGTTCGACCCGGCCTTCAAGGTCTTGTACGGCATGCGCGGGTTGCGTGGCACCAAGCTGGACCCGTTCGGCCTGGCGCATGTGCGGCGGACGGAGCGGCGGCTCATCGCGGAATACACCGGCGACCTGCGGCGTGCGATGCGGCACCTGACGCCGGACACCGCCGAGCGGGTGGTGGCCGTGGCCGAGCTGCCCGATCTCATCCGCGGCTACGAGGACATCAAGTTGTCGGGGGTGGCCGCCTATCGCGAGCGTGCCGCCGAGGCGCTGGCCGGGCTGACCGCCGCGAAGGAGCCGGCCGCGGGAACGTGACAAGCCTGTCGATCACGGTCTGACCTGCGGCGAATCCGCCGCACTCGATCGCTCGCACCACCGGTGCGGACCGTCTGGAGGCCGAGCGGGGACCCCTCCCGCTCGGCCTCCGGCTTTTCCCGGATATCGTCACGGGCACTCTGTGAATCACCGTGAATCACCAGGCAATGCTTGTCAAGCCGCGTATCCGTCCCGGAAGCTGTGGTATTAGTGAAGGCGACAGAGACGAGAGCGGTCTCTCCTCCGGCAATCCCCATCATCATCACACGTCGTTGCATTGACAACGCCGACTCATGCTGCCTACGTTACGACTCATAGTGCATCAAGGCCAATCCTGGAGCGCTACAAAGCACGGGCAGTGGGAGACGAGGACGGATGAGCGGCACGTCGGGCAGTGACGACAGGCCGCGCACCAAGCGCCGGCAACTCGCGGTCGAGCTGGCGCGAGTGCGCAGGCAGGCCGGCATCTCGGGAAGAGAGCTCGCGACCCAGATTGGAATCAGTCAGTCCAAGGTGTCACGCATCGAAGCAGGGACCACGATCCCGTCACTGCCCCAGGTGGAGACCTGGGCCGCGGCGGTCAAGGCGACCGAGGAGACACGGCGCTCCCTCGTCGCGCTGACCGAGGCCGCCTTCGGTGAGGTGCACTCGTGGAACATCGCGTTCTCCGACCGCCCGCATCTTCAGGACGAGTTCAAGGACCTGGAGGACCGGGCTCGCGCCATACGCACCTTCCAGCTCTCGGTGGTGCCCGGGTTGTTGCAGATCGCGGAATATGCACGGCGGGTCTTCTCGTTCTTCGACCCCGCCTACTCCGAGGAGGGGCTCGCGGCGGCGGTCGCCACGCGCCTGCAGCGGCAGCTCGCCCTCTACGCGCCGGACCGCGAGTTCGAGTTTCTCATCAGCGAGGCGGCGCTGCGCTGGCGGCCGGGGCCGCCCCGGCTCATGCTGGCCCAGCTCGACCGCATCACCTCGATCGGCAGCCTCGGCAACGTCGTCATCGGCGTCATCCCGCAAAACCGCGAGGCGACCGTGAGCCCGATGCACGGGTTCGTCATATACGAGGGCGGCGGCGGGCAGGGCGATGTGCTCGTCGAGGTCGAGACGGCCCACGCCGGCCTGACCGTCACCTCCCCCGCCGACGTCGCGCTCTACCGGCGCCAATGGGCACGGCTCGCCGGCTCGGCGCTTTACGGCGACGAGGCCGGGGAGCTCATCTCCGGCATCGCCGCCGAGATGGCGGCACAGACATGACCCGGCACATCGGCCTCAGGCGCTCTCATGGCCGACAAGGCCGACAAGGCCGACAAGGCCGAGGTTCCGATGATTCCCCCCATAGGCGTTTCGACCACAGGAGGGGACGGGGGGCGTCCTGGGCGCAGTTCAGGGACGCCCCCCGAGTGCCGGCGGCGGGCTCAGGTCAGGTCGAACTCGCCGGCGCGGACGCCGCTCTGGAAGGCCTCCCACTCCGCCCGGTAGAAGAGCAGCACACCCGCCTGGGGATACTTCGAGTCGCGCAGCGCGACGCCGCCTTCGACGATCTTCACCTCGACGCAGCCGGCGCCGCCGTTGCTGGCCGAGGCTTTGCGCCAGCCGGCGGAGTGCTCCAGAACCTCGTGGCTTTCCACAGATGTGCTCCTTTCGTCTTCGAGGACCTCGTCGTCCTCCCGATGGACACCACACTCAGGCACCGAACAGGGCCGGCTGCCGGCGGAAAACCTAGGGAAACCGGGAGAACTCCTAGGGGTTGTGCCGCGGTACGCCGTCCCGCTTGTCATAGCAACGCTCCACCCGGCACCAGAGGGACCAGGAAGTGGAATTTCATTTATTCGGGCCCGTAAGGGCATCCGACGGCCAGCAGGCCATCAAGCTTGGGCAACCCGCACACCGGGTCTTCCTGACGGCGATGTTGTGGACACCCGGCCGCAAGGTCGGCCGCGAGGAGCTGATCAGGGCACGCTGGGAGCCCGAGGAGCGACCGAGGCACGCCTCGGACACACTGACCAGCTATCTGGGCGACCTGCGCCGCACCCTGGGCCACGACCTGCTGCCGAGGTGCTCGGGCGGATATCTCGTGAGAGTGGCTCGAGACCGGGTCGATCTGCACCGATTCCTCGACAAGATCAAAGCGGCCCACACACTGGGGCGCACGAACGGCTCGCCCACCGGCCCACCCGCCGATGCAACCCCCAGTGACCGGCAACGCGCCATGTGGCGGGCGGCCGAGCTCTTCAAGTCCGCGCTGGAGATCTGGAGCTTCGACTCAGACCCGCTCAACGGCCCGGAACCCTTCGCCGATCTGAGCGGCTCATGGATCGAGGGGCGGCGCACCGAGCTGCTGCGCAAGCGCCACGCCGCGGTCGTCGACTGGCTCAACGTCGAACTCGCGATCGGCAGGCACCGCGAACACCTCAACGACCTCATCACCCTGGCCGAACGCACCCCCGAGTCCGCCGAGATCATCAAGCTTCTCGCGATCGCGCACTATCGCTGTGGGAACGTCGACGACGCCCTCCGGGTGCTCGGGGAGCTCATCAAGGCGCAGTCCCAGAAGGGGCTCGACCCGCTGCCCTGGTTGTTCAGGCTGCAATCGCGCATCGCCGCGCAGGACGACGCCCTCGCCGCTCCGCCGTTCGCCCGCCCCGAGCCTCCGGCCGAAGGCCGCACAGAACCACGCGCTGAACCACGCGTCAAACCCTTGCCGAGGGACGGGGTCGCCGCGGCGCCCGCATTCCGCGCCGCCGCCCCCTCACCCGCGTTCCGCACGACCGCGGGCCGCGCCATCGCGCTGATCGCCGGAGCGCGCCGCCACGGGAGTACGGCGGAGGCATCGCGGCGTGGCCGTGAACTCACCGACCTTGTGCGGGCGCGGATCGCCGAGGACGAGGAGGCGCGGCGGGCCTTGACCGAGGCGAACGGCAGCCCGCGCGCGTGGCGCCTGCTGGAGACGGTGATCGCCACGCACATGTCCCGCGACGCGGGGTTCGAGCTGGCGGTCGCCCGCCTGCTCGACGCGACTTCGGTCCCGTCGGTTCCGCCGGTTCCGTCACGCAAGGAACGCCAGATGACGTTCAACACGGCGCTCATCAAAGCCCCGGTCTTCAACGAATCGGTGACCGTCTCCGGTGACTTCACTCTCTCCTGACGACAAATCCGGTGGGTCTACGGCCGGGTGGCCCACCATTCCGCCGGTCGCGCCCGCTCCGCAGGTCCTGCCCGTTCCGCCTGTTCCGCGAGAGGCACACGCCACCGCCATGTCCCCTCCCCTCGACACCGAACTCGTGGCCGCCGGGCGGGAGGCCGCCGAGGGCCACGCCCGCGGGGACCCCGCCGATGAGCAGGTCTCCGGCGTTCCACCCGACGGCCCGGCGGGCGACCTCGAAGACGCGTCCCCGGCGGACGCCTACGCCCTGTTCGGCCAGGAGGCTCTGACCGCGCTCCTGCGCGGAGGCGCGGTCCAGGCCGAGGAGCAGGAGGCCAGGGAGGCCGCGGCGATCGCGACCCGGGTGCTGGAGAGATTCGAGCGAGCCGGGGTCAACCCCAATGCCGGCACCGTCGCCCTTTTCAACGACGAGGTCACCATCGGCGGCGGTTTCCACATGGTCGACCCGTCGGCCGGCCGGTCGGCCGACCCGGCCGGCACGGTGTCCCAGATCGGTGCCGCGGAACTCGCGCACTACACCGAGCACCACGTTTACCACCCCCGCTTCGACGAGGCTCTGGGCATTCTCATGGACCACCATCTGCTGGTGGTGGCCTCGGCGCCGAGGAGCGGGCGCAAATCCTTCGCCATCAACCTGCTGGCCGAGACCCTCGCCACCCGCGCCTGGGGTGACTCGCCGGGCGCGTGTTACGTCGTCGACGACCCGGAGGGGATCGGCCGCACGGGCTGGAGTCCCCCACACAAAGACAGCGGCTATCTCGCCGTGTTCGAACGCTGCCACGTGTCCGGCCTGCGGCGGACATGGGCCAGGGCGATCGACGAGGACTGGATCGCGCAGGTGACGGCGGTGCTCCGCGAGTCGGGCAGCTACATGGTGCTGGTGACCGACCCTCCGCAGGGCGCGCTGGTCGAGGCGGCCACCCGTTCGCCGCAGGTCATGACCTCGCTGCAGACCGTGGATCTCGTGCGGGTGGTCGAACGGCGGGTGCTCGGCCACTCGCCGGCGGCCGAGGCCCGCGCGGCCCTGCGCCGCAGGCTCGCCGAGTGCGACGCCCTGCATCTGCTGCGCGAGGTGCCCCAGCCGGGGGTCGCCGAGCGGCTCAGCCTCGCCATCCTGGCGGGCGAGGACCTGACGGCGCTGGTCAAGTCGCAGCGTGACCCCGACATCCAGGTGCACGCGTGGTTCGGGCTCCACCACGACCTCGGGAGCGTGAGCTTCGCGATCTCGTCGGCCGCGTTGGAGGGGGCGGGCTACCTGACGGTGTCGGACGCCGCCGTCGCCCTCCACACACTACTCGCGACGGGACGCCAGGACACCCCCGACCAGCCCGCCGCGCCCGTCATGCCCGACCTACGGTTCCGGGACCGCCTCTCCGCCGACCTCCCGTGGATCGAGGTCGCGTTCGCACCCGGCGAGGACGGACGTACGGCACTGCCCCGCGTCGTGTTCAGGAACCCGTCCATGCGGCACGCCGTACTCGGATATGTCTGGACGCACCTCGACGGTTATCGTGCACCGCTCCTGGAGTGGCTGCGTTCGCTGATCACACATTCCGACGTGGACGTGCGGGGGCGGGCCGCGGTCTTCGCCGGGGTGATCGCGCGGTGCGACTTCCACCACGCCGTCCACCGATTCCTCCGCGCCTGGGCGGAAAGCGACTCACCCGCCATGCGGCAGGCCACCGCGAGCGCGCTGGAGGCTGTCGACAAACACCCCGCGCTGTCGGCCAAGGTGTGGGTGCTGCTGTCCTCCTGGGCCGATCAGCAGCCGCCTCCCGCCGGCCAGGGCCTCACCCGGACCGTGCTCGCGACCCTGGCGGGGCCGATCGGCCGGGACCGCCCTGTCCAGGCCCTGGCCATCCTGCGCCGGATCCTGGACCGCGAGGACGCGCACCTGCTGCACCCCGTGTGCCAATGTGTGCAGCGGCTGCTCGACCACGGCCACACCGCCGAGGTGCTCGAAGCCCTCCTCTCCTGGTCGGACCTCCGGCATTCACCGCCGGCCACCGTCAAGGCCGCCCTGTGGGCCTTCACCTACCTCACCTGCCGCCCCGGCGCGGACGACGCGGCAGCCCTGGGGGAGGCGGTGCCAGTGCTGCTCACCCGCGCCCCGCGATACCGGCGGCAGCTCGTGGAGTTGTGGACACGGGCATTGGCCGACGGCCAGGCGCAGGAGCAGGCGCTGAAGGCGCTGCGGCACCTCGTCGAACACCACGCGGTGCCGGGCCGGCGGACCCGCCTCGACCTCGGCGACCTGCTGACCGGAATCGCCGGCCGGGACGACCGGCACCGCGCCCGCCTGACCTACTACCTGGACAAATGGGCCCGTGAGCGGAAGACCCCCGCCACAAGCCTCTACACCGGCCTCATCCGGGTGCGATGACACAGACCCACCGACCAGAGCGAGATTTCGGCATGAAGATCAACCCCATCGTGGACGACCAGCCCCTCTCCCGGCTCCGGCTGAGGCCGATCCCCTCACCCGGGCCCGGCCGCGCCCTCGTGCTGGTCCGCAGGCAAGGCGCGCCACTCGTCGTCCACTCGGGCGAGCCGATCCCGGACGCCCGCTACACCCGCATGGTGCTCGTGGACATGAGGGAACACCGGGTCGTCCACCACTATCCGCTGCTCAGCCGGGACCCGAACTTCGCCTTCCAGGCCCAGGTCTCCGTGGACTGCCACGTCGTGAACCCCGTCGAGGTGGTGAGGCGCGGCATCGCCGACCTCGGGCACACCGTGGACACCGAGATCAAACACGTGCTCCGCCGTATAGCCCGGCTTTACGACATCGACGACCTCAACGAGGCCGAAGGCGCCCTCAACACAATTGCCCTCAACACCGGCGTGCAGGACATCGCCGGCGACGTCGTCGCCGTGCGCAGGATCTTCGTCGAGCTGCTCATCGACACCGACGAGGCCGTGACGAGCGGGCGGGCCTTCCGCGAGATCGAGCGGGGCAGACGCCTCGCCGGCATGCGCCACGACGAGCACATGAGCAGGCTGCGGGCGGAGGGCGCGGAAGGGCTGATCGCGGAGATCAGGCAACTCGAAGGGCCGTGCTCGGCGCTTGAGGCCGTGGTGGCGATCGACCGGGCCGAGCGCGCCGAATCGGCCAAGGCCCTGGAAAGGGTGCTTGAACACTCTCCCGGTCGAGAGCCGTTCGACCTCATACACGCCCAGCGAGTCCTGTTGGATCAAGTCACCGGCGAGTCCGCCGCGCCTTTCGGCGGCACCCGCTCCAGCCGCCTGCGCGGCTCCATGGCCAGGGAGATCGAAGTCGGCACCGCCGGTGCCGGTGCGACTTCCCGGGACGGCCAGGGCGACGTCGGCCGGGAGGGGTCCACGCCGGCGTCGCGCGGCCGTCCCGGGTTGGCGTCCCGCGGTGGCCTCTTACGG
Source organism: Sinosporangium siamense (assembly GCF_016863435.1). GTDB lineage: Bacteria > Actinomycetota > Actinomycetes > Streptosporangiales > Streptosporangiaceae > Sinosporangium > Sinosporangium siamense. The sequence goes on along the minus strand of NZ_BOOW01000036.1, from coordinate 70,884 downwards.
CAGCCGCGGGACGCGCCCCCCACCGCACCGGTGGACGGCGACCGGCCCCGGGTCAGCCGCGTGCGCGGCATCCCGCCCGACGCGAACGGCGGTGCACGATGAGACTCGCCGCCGGCGCCGGGCCCGCCGCCGGGACCTCGATCTGGCAATACGGCAGAGGCGCGGTCCGGGCCATCGGCATCTGGACCGAGCGTGTGCCCGGCGGCGGCGAGGACGCCGAACCGCTCCTGGAGCACCACCTGCCGTCCGGCGCCGGCATCGTCGGCGTCTTCGACGGTTCGGGCGGTTCGGGCTCGGCCACGGCGTTCGAGTCGCGCGACGGCACCCCGCGCAGCGGCGCGTGGGTCGGCTCCCACGTGGCCCGCGCCGGGGTCGTGTCGTGGTTCCGCCGCCACATCGCCGGAGACGGGCGGCTCGGCCCGGACTCCCTTCAGCGGCACCTGGCGGCGCTGCTCGCGGTCATGCGGCCCGCCGCCCGCAGCAAGCTCACCGGCACCATCCTGCGGGAGCTGCCGAGCACGATGGCGGTCGTGCACTATGCCCGCCGGGGCGGCGGGCGGGTGATCTGCCGGGCTATGTGGGCGGGCGACTCCCGCGCCTACACGCTCTCGCCCGGGCGCGGCCTTCAGGCGCTCACCCGGGACCACACGGTCGAGAGCGACACCCTTCAGCAGCTGCTGCGGGATCCGCCGCTGACGAACGTGCTCAACGCCTCCGGGCACTTCACGGTCGACTTCCGGCAGGTGGAGCTGGAGCTGCCCTGCGTCCTGCTGTGCGCCACCGACGGCCTGTCCGGCTACGTCGCCACCCCGGCGCACTTCGAATACCACCTGCTGGAGAGCCTGCAGGCGGCGCGCGACGAACACGAGTGGGCGGCCAGGCTCGCCGCCCAGGTGGCGGCGGGAAGCGGCGACGACGCCTCCCTGTCGCTGGTGGCGCTCGGCTATCCCGATCTCGGCAGCCTGCGCCAAGCCTTCGCCTGCCGTACGGAACACCTGTGGTCACGCTATTGGCGCGACCGGCCGAGCCTCGGCGACCCCCTCGCCGCGGTCCGCCTCTGGCAGGAGCGCACGTGGGGCGACTACCGGGGGTTCTATGAGGAGTTGATGCCCGGCATCGCGGACGGGAGGCGGATATGAGGCTCCACGACGTCGTCGGCGGCTACCGCGTCGTCACCAAGCCGACCAACACGAGTGGCGGGAAGTGCCTGTGGGCCTTCGCCGAGAAGGACGGCAAGACCTACTTCCTGAAGCAGTTCCTCGAGCCCAAACGGCCGAGGGCCGGCTCCACGGCGAGCGAGATCAGCCGTAAGCTCCGCCTTGAGGAGTGCCGCGAGTTCGAGGAGCGGCACCGCACGGTGATGAGCCGCCTGCGGCACAACATGAGCGGCGGCGGCAACCTCGTGCTCGCGCTGGACTTCTTCCACGAGGGCACCACCTATTACAAGGTGACCGAGCGCATCGACACCTCCAGCCTGGAAAACCCCGAGTCGCTGCCGCCGCTCAACAAGCGGGTGATCCTGCGGACACTCGGCCTGAGCCTCGGGCTGCTGCACGGCATCGGCGTGGTGCACGGGGACCTCAAACCGTCCAATGTGCTCGTGCAGAAGCGGGACGCGCAGGCCTTCCACGCCGCCAAGCTCATCGACCTCGACGACTCCTACTTCAGCAGCAGACCTCCCGATCGGGAGAGCGCCCCTGGGGACTCCCTGTTCGGCGCCCCCGAGTGGATGCGTTATGTGCGCGGGGACGAGAGCACCCTCGCCGAGCACCTCACGACCGCCGTGGACATGTTCGCCCTCGGGCTCATGACGCACTACTACCTCACCGGTGAGATCCCCCGGTTCGACGAGAAGTACGGCTCGCCCGCCGACGCCGTGAACGCCGGTGCCGAGTTGCGGCTGAATCCCCGGCTCTCCCCGGCCATGGCGGTGCTCATCCACAATCTCACCGCCCGGTCGCCGACGGCCCGCCCCGCCGTCGACAGGTTCCTGGCCCGGTTGAGCAACCTCGCGATGTGCGAGTTGCGCGACGCCGGCGAGTTTCCTCCGGCGGACATCGCCGATCTTCCGGATGCCGACGAGCCTGCGCCGGCGGTTCCACCAGCGGACGCCGGTGAGCCGCTGCCGGGGGCACCGCCCGCGAGTGGGGCGGCGAGAAGCAGCAGGTTGCGCACCAACCTGAGGTCTCGCCCCCGGCGCTCAAAGGTCCCCGAGCCCTTCACCGCGACCTCGCCGGCCGCGCCCGCGCCGCCCGCGACCTCGCCGGCCGCCTCAGAGACCCCCGCGCCGGAGGCCCGGCGCGTCTCCCGGGTTCGGATTAATCGCGGCAAAAACGATATTTAACGCTTTATCTCTTTTCGTGGAGCTTGTGAGCCGAGGAGGCATCTGTGTCCGACGCGCAGTGGTATCGCGGCAATCTGCAGTACGCAGTCGACATCGTCATGTGCATCGACACGACCGCGAGCATGAGACCGGTCCTGGACACCGTCAAAGAGAGCGCCCTGTCCTTTCACGGCAGGCTCAGCAATGCCATGGCCGAAAAAGGCAAATCGATCAGTCAGTTAAGGCTGAGAGTCATCGCCTTCCGCGACTTCGTCGATCACGCCGCCGACGCCCTCGCCGCCACCGGCTTCTTCGACATCCCCTCGCAGGTGACCCACTTCCAGGACTTCGTCCGCGAACTGGAGCCCCTCGGCGGCGGTGACGTGCCCGAATCCGGCCTGGAGGCCCTGGCGCTCGCCATCGGCTCGCCCTGGGAAAACGGCCTCGACCGGCGCCGGCACGTCATCGTGGTCTTCACCGACGCCCCCGCCCACCCCCTCGGCCTGCCGGGGGCGACCTCCGCCGCCACATATCCGCACGGCATTCCGCAGAGCATGGACGAACTCTTCGAGCAGTGGGGTTACGCCCGCAGCCAGAACTCGATCATGGACAACTCCGCCAAACGCCTAGTGCTTTTCACCCCCGAGGCGGCCCCCTGGATAGACATCGCCGACGAGTGGAACCTGACCATGCATTTTCCCTCGAAAGCGGGCGAAGGTCTGGAAGAATTTGAGATGGACGAGATAATCAACACAATCGTGAACACGTTGTGATCGTCCACCTGCGATGGTCTTGGAGTGATTCATCCCCAGGCGCAGACCGCAGGTGCCTCCCCCGCCCTCCCCCCGGAACCCCGACGACTCTTCAGCCGTTCGCCGGCTCAAGTACCACCTTGAAATGCTTCGGAGCACACATGACATTCGACGCCGAGCCCCTCACCGTCACCTGGCCGGAGAACGGCGAACTCCAACTGCCGATCAACTGGTGCGACAGCGCCGAGATCACCTGGACGGAACGGCGGGAGGCGGCCGAGCCGGCGATCGGCCTCCGGCACACGGTGCATGCTCCCACCGGGGACGCCGGCAGGCTGAGGTTGTTCGTGCCGCATCACCACTGGCCGCTGGCCGAGCAGGTCGCCCAGGCGTTGACCGCCCCCTCCCCCCTGGCCGGCGACGACGGGGAAGACGGACATGCCGCTGACGAATGGATCGGTTTCGACCCGCTGCCCATCGGGGAGGACCTGCTCGCCGTCTTGAGATCCCGGACAACCGTGGCCGAACACGGAAACGAGCCTTGACCGAACCCACCTGGCAGTGCTCGAAGTGCGACACCTTTAACCATCAGAAGAAGGACAACTGCGACGGCTGCGGCCGCCCCGAAGATCACACCTCGCACCCACCCACAACAGCACTCGCAAGCACCTGGCGCTGCCGCCTGTGCGACGTGTGGAACGACGGCGCCGAAACGACCTGCAACGGGTGCGACACCCCAGGAGAACACGGCACGATCGCCGGCCCGCTGCGCCTCATCCCCCTGCTCGGCCTCGCAACCATCCTCGCCTTGGTCTTCCTCGGCTGCCTAGCCGCCTTCCTCCGCTAAGGACGCCACCCGGCCAAAGCCGGCACACAACAGCCCGTACGGCAGAGCCCCCGAAACGCAGAACCCCTGAAACATGGCATAACCCCCCGAGGCGGTGGCGGAGTCGGTGAGGGAAATCTAGGCTGGAGGTGATCTCCGGATGACTGGCGTGAAGCGAGGTTCGATGGACCCGACCGCACTGGCCGCGATCGTCTCCGCTCTGCTCGGCGGTGTCGCCGGGGAGGCCGGCAGGAGCGCGTGGATGTCGTTGTCGACGCTTGTGCGCAACAGGTTCGGCGGTGACTCGGCAGCCGTCGCCGCCGTGGAGCGGGGCGAGGACGCCGAGGAGATCACGGGCGTGCTGGTGGAGGAGGCGCGATCGGATCCGGAGTTCGCCGAGTCGCTCGACGCGTGGGCGAGGCAGGCGGGGTCGATCGTGGAGCAGCGGCAGCAGGTGTCGAACGTCATCAGCGGTGACGCCCACGTCACCGGCACTGTGATCCAGGCCGGCAACGTGTTCGGCGGCATCCATCTGGGTGGGGGTCCAGACCGCCGCTGATCACCTTCCGGCCGGAGGCGGCCCCGCGGCGCGGGGGCCGACGATCGTGGTGAGGAAGGCGCGGAACAACCCGGCGATGTCGACGTCGGCGCTGTTGAGCAACCATTGCGGTTGCAGCCCGTCGTTGACCGCGATGAGCAGCGGCGCGACCTCGGCGGGGGTGAGCCCGGAAGGCAGCCGTTCGCCATATTCGTCGTGCGTTACCGCGTGCAGATCTGGGCCGACTTCCTGCGCCACCACCCGGAGCCGGTGGCGCAACTGCCGGACGGCGTCACCGCCGTGTGGGCCGCGTCTGGAAGCGGACGGGGCAGCGTTCCTTCAACGGCAGCCCGCTGCAGGCCGCGCTCCTGCCGGTGCAGATGCACTTCGTCGACCGGGAGCCCGACGCCGAGCGGGTGGCGGAGGTCGCGCGCGGTCCTGGAGAGTTCGCTCGCGGCGCTGGCCGGCGCGCGGCCGGAGTCGTCCGACGGGGCTCTCGCCGTACGCGGGCTCGCGGCGGCGGTGCGGCCGGCGCGGCACGGGGCCTGGAAGCTCGGGGCGGCGGCGGGCCTCGCCGTGCCGGGTGAGGACGACCTGCGGGCGGACCTGACCGAGGCGGTCGAGGAATATCGCTCGTGCTGGCCGGCGCGCAGCCGCCCGGGTGGCATGCAGCGCGGCTTCGCCGCCCTGGATGCCGCGGTCGCCGCTTATCAGCGGAGTTGAGAGGAGGGTGGGGCGGCTGCGGCCGATCGCACCGCCCCACCCGGCTTTTCAAGTCCACCGGCAGACGGCGGGCTCGGTGCTCTCCTTGATCGCGACGTGCCCCGGGAGGAGGTGTTGATCGCGCTGAAGTCGCCGTGGCCATGTCCGCACATCTCCTTGCCGCGCACGAGCGCGGTGAAGTCGTCGGGCACGACATCTGGCACGAGTCGAGTGTTCCTTCCAGAGCTGATGACGCCTTTCCTGCGAAGTGTCTGGCCGTCCACCACTCGCCACGTTCAGCGGCGACTCCCTTCTCACGCCGGCTCCAACCTCTGTCCACCCAAGCACCATGGTGTACTAAATTGCGTAAATTAGCAATTACTGGCTTCAGCAGGGAGAATACTTTGATTCTCACTCTGGGTGACCGCCGTCGGCCCGGCCCCGCCGCCTCACGGGGATGTCGTCTGGGCCCACCCACGCGGCCTCCGCTCCGCCTCCCGCGCCGCGCGAACCGTCCGCCCCGCACCCCGGCCCGGCCGACCAGCGGAAATACGGTCCGCACGCGGGCAGACACGGGCGCGGCTCCTCGCACTCCGCTGCCCGGCTCCTGGGACGGCTCTGGCCAGGCCCTGGCGGGAAGATGGCGTATACGCTCCCCGGGGCGGCACACATCCGGCGGAGGCGTTCCGCGGAAACGCGGAGACATCCAGGTCACATCCCGGAAAGGTGCTCCCCGGGCCCGGCCCGCGGACAGTGGCGGAGTGCTCCCGCCGATTTCTCACCTTCCCTAAGCCATTCGCTCTCCCCATCCTCGACCGCGGGCCACTACGGTGAGTGAGGGCCATCCACCCCAAGGCCGCCCCAGGACCTCGTGCCCGTCCACCGCCGACCTCGCGCGTCGGCGGTGCGATCCGTCGGCCCTCCGGCTTCGACGCCGCCCATCCACGCCGCTTCCCGCGGCCACCTACCCGGTCCGTGCTCTCCGCCGGCGGGCGATCCGGCATGCGTGAGTCCGGCCGCTCCCCGGCTTTCCCAACCGACTCAATGAGGGGCAGACACCATGGTGCAGCAGCGTCGAGCACGTCACGCTAAACCATCCTCGTCGGCATTACCCGCGCCGGCGTTCTCGTTCAGCGGAGCTCACGTCGGCACGGACATCCTCGCCTCGCTCGTCGTCTTCCTCGTCGCGCTGCCGCTGTGCATCGGCATCGGCGTGGCCTCGGGGGTTCCCGTCGAACTCGGGATCATCTCCGGCATCGTCGGGGGCCTGATCGTCGGACTGCTGCCGGGCAGCAGCCTGCAGGTCAGCGGGCCCGCGGCGGGCCTCGCCACCCTGGTCATGGAGATGGTCACAGAGCACGGTGTGGGGATGCTCGGCCCCGTCGTGCTCGCCACGGGGGCCATCCAGATAGCGCTGGGCCTGTTCGGCCTCGGGCGCCTGTTCCAGGCCATCTCCCTGTCGGTCGTGCAGGGCATGCTCGCGGGCATCGGCCTGCCTCTCATCCTCGGCCAGCTCTACGCGGTGGCCGACTCCGAGCAGCACGGGTCGGCGCTGAAGAACGCGGCCGGCATGCCGGCGCTGGCGAGCGAGGTCATGGCGAACCACCAGACGCTGGTGGCGGTGGGACTCGGCGCCTTCACCGTGGTGCTGTGCTTCGTGTGGAAGAAGGTGCCCGGCGCCCTCGGCAAAGTGCCCGCGGCGCTGGTCGCCGTGCTGGCGGGCTCGCTGATCGCGGCCCTCCCCGGTGTACACGTCGACCGTGTGGAGGTCAACGACCTGTTCGCGGCGGTGCACATCCCCGGCCTGAGCGACTTCGGCAGCCTCGCCGACCTGTCGGTGATCAAGCTGGCCATCACCTTCGCCGTGATCGCCTCGGCGGAGAGCCTGTTCAGCGCCGCCGCGGTCGACCGCATGCACGACGGATCAAAGACGAAGTACAACCCCGAACTGGTGGCCCAGGGCGTCGGCAACTCGCTGTGCGGCCTGCTCGGAGCGCTGCCCATCACCGCCGTGATCGCCCGTAGCGCCGCGAACGTGCAGGCCGGCGGCAAGACGAAGCTCTCCCGCATCCTGCACGGCCTGTGGCTGCTGGGATTCGGGCTGATGCTGCCTGACCTGCTGGCCTTCGTGCCGATCTCGGTGCTGGCCGGTGTCCTGGTCCACGCCGGGTGGAAGCTCTTCGATCCCGGCCAGTTCGCGAAGATGTGGCGCAAGGACCGCGGTGAAGGCCTGGTGATGGTGGTCACCTTCGCCGCCATCATCTTCACCAACCTCCTGGAGGGCGTGCTGGCGGGACTTGCGATCGCGACGGTGATGGCCGCCCTGCGCATGTCGCGGTTGCGGATCGACCAGAGCGAGGTCGACGGCACTACCCACCTGACCATGTCCGGCAACGCGACATTCCTGCTTCTGCCCAAGCTCACCGACACCCTGGAGGCCCTGAACGGCAAGCTCAGGGTGCACATCGACATGATCGGCGTATCCCATCTGGACCTGGCCTGCCGCGCCCAGGTCGAGGAGTGGGCCGAGCAGCGGCGGCAGTCCGGCGCCGAACACGTCGTCCTGCTGCTTCCGGAGGAAACGCATCCCAAGACCGTCGACGAGGAGGCCGAGGATTGGCTGGCCGAACAGAGTGAGACCGCCGCCGATCGGCTTCCGCCCTGGCATGAGAACGAGGCTGCCATCGACGACTACCTGATGCGGCAGGGCTACGCCGTCCACCCCGGCCCTCCTCCCGGGTACGGCGTGCCGTACGGCCACGGCGCTCCCGGCATGTACCACCCGCCCATGCCGCCGGTGCCCACCATGCAGCCCATGCCCTCCATGCCGCCTATGCCGCCCATGCCCCAGCCGTACGGTGACCCCCGGGCCTATGCCCCCGTCCACACTCACGGCGCGCAGCCAGGCCACTACCCCGGAGCGCACCCGGCCCCACAGCCCGGCTCCTATGCTGGAGCGCACCCCGGCCATCACCCCGGAACCCACCCTGCTCCCCACCAGGGGTGGCAGCCCGGTTCCCATCCCGGCACCCACCCGGCCCCCCACCAGGGGGCGCAGCCCGGTTACCCTCCAGGAGCCGATCCCAGGACACTTCCCGGCGCGCACCCCGGTTCGTACGCCGGTCCGCACCCCAGTCCATATCCCGGGCAGGACCCCGGATACGGCCCCTCCACTTACGGCGGTGGGCCGGTGAGGGGCTGAGTCGCCTGGGGCCGCCTCTCAGCGGCCCTTCGCGCGCAGTTCGGCGAGCAGCTCGCCCTGGCCGGCGAGCCGCCTGGTGAGCAGCCGCCGCGCGGCGGCCATCATCTCGGCGACCTCCGGGGTGGCGAGCGCGTAGACGGCTCCGGAGAGCTCACGGGTGGAGGTCACGATCCCCGCCTTGCGCAGCATCGCGAGGTGCTGCGAGAGGTTGGACGCCTCCGCGCCCGTCTCGGCCAGCAGTTCGCGGACGGGCCGGGGCCCCTCACACAGGAGCTCCAGTATGCGGATGCGTATGGGGTGGCCGAGCATGCGGAAGAGCTCGGCCTTGACCTGATAGAGGGGAACCTGGCTGGTCATGGCCGGCCTTCCGCGCTCGCATCGCCACCTCCGCGTGCCTCGACTCCGTGCCTGCCGGCGATGCGCATCAGGTTCTCCAGCCGACCGGACATCATCTCGACCGCATGCTCGTCGCCCGCGAGCCGCATGCGCGTCACCTCCTCCTCGGCCTCCCTGATGCTTGCCTGCAGCTCCATCGCGAACTCGCTCATGACCTCACCTGCCGTTTGTCGAAGTCCATCCGCGCCCAGAGCGAGGCGCAAGGTTGATAATGCAGCAAACTCCCCGACATCACGAAGTACGCAGCGTCAGGAACGTTCCGCGGGCCGCCTCTTCACCCCACCGCCTACCGCTCGCGGGCCGTTCACCGGCCCACTCATCCGCATCCGTCTACTGCTCATCGACGACCGGGCCGCCGATGGTCGTCGATGAGTGGTGAGCCGACAAACAATCGGCGTCACCCACCGAGCGGCGGTCAGGGACCGGCGGCCTCCAGAAGGACAATCCCCGCCAGGACGGTCGCGCTCGCCGCGACGCGTCTGCGGCCGAGCCGTTCGCGGAACACCACGGCGCCGATCAAGGCGGCGATGACGATGCTCGTCTCCCGCAATGCCGCGACGGCGGCGAGGTCGCCGCGGGACTGCGCCCAGACCACCAGCCCGTAGGCCAGCAGAGACAGGAACCCTCCGGTGAGGCCCCGCCCCCACACGGGGCGAAGCTGGGCGCCGAAGGACCGCCCTCGCCGGCTCCAGGCGATCAGCGGCAGAACCGGTCCGTGGATCAGGAAGAGCCAGGCGATGTAGCCGGCGACCGTGCCGGCGTGCCGCACTCCGGTGCCGTCGACCACCGAGTAGGCGGCGATCACCACACCGGTCCCGAGAGCCGCGGCCAAGGCGGGCAGCGCGGCCCGGCTCGGGACACCGTCCGCCAGCGTCAGGCCCATCAGGCCCAGGCAGATCACCGCCACCCCCGCAAGGTCGCCGGCCGGGAGGGACTGGCCGAGCACCGTCGTCGAGACCACCGCCACCAGCAGGGGCGAGGTGCCGCGGGCGATCGGATACATCTGGCCGAAGTCTCCGAGCTGGTAGGACCGCAGCAGCAGAAGCTGGTAGATGACCTGCAGCACGGCCGACGCGATGATGTACGGCCACGCCGCGGCGTCCGGCACCGGGGTGAAGCAGACCAGCACGGCGGCGACCCCGGTGCAGGCGAGGTTGATCCAGGTGAAGACGACGAGTTTGTCCTTCACTCTGTGTGCCAGGCCGTTCCAGACGGCGTGCAACACGGCGGCGGCCAGCACAGCGACGGGCACGGCGGCCGCGCCTGTCTCCACCCCCATCACCGTGCCGACCGCCATGCCGGCTGACGTGCCGGCTGACGTGCCGACCGCCGTGCCCGCCGTCGACCACATCCGGCCACCATGGAACCCACCTCTCGGAATGAGATTCCACAGTAATCTAATCCTATGGAAGACAATTCCAGACACAGGGGTCCGCTGGCGGCCCGCGTGCGCGCGGGCATGTCCGGTCTGCGAGACACCGAGGCCCGCGTGGCGCAGGTGATCCTGGACAAGGGCGCGGAGCTCGTGCATCTCAGCGTCAGTGATGTGGCCGCGCTCGCCCAGACCGCGCCGTCGTCCGTCGTGCGCGCCTGCCAGCGCCTGGGATTCCGCGGATTCCAGGAGGTCAAGATCGCCGCAGCCGGGGAGGCTCCCCCGCCCGCCCCCTCCCGTGACCCGGACCCCGCCGCCCGCGCGCTCGCCGACACCTTGCGCGCCGCGCGGGAGGCCCTCGACGGACTGACCGCCACGCTCCCCGTCGAGCGTCTCCGGGCCGCGGCACGCACCCTCGACGCGGCCTCTCGCGTGCTGGTCTTCGGCGCGGGGCTGTCGGGCGCCGTGGCGCTCGACGCGGCCTACCGCCTGCGCGCGCTGGGCTTCACGGTCGACGCCCCCGGCGACCCGATCACCGTCCACCTGTCCGCGGCGGCGCTCCCCGCCTCCGCCGTCTGCCTGGCGGTCAGCCACACTGGCGCGACACGCAGCACCGTGGACGCCGCCCGCCGCGCGCGTGAGGCGGGCGCGGCGGTCGTCACGGTGACGAGTTACGCCCGCTCCCCCCTCGGCGAGCTCAGCACGCACACCCTGGTGGGAGGCGGCCAGGATCTCGTCTTCGGCCTCGAAACCGTCGCCAGCCGTCTGGCCCACCTCGCGGTGATCGACGCTCTGACCCTGACCGTGCTGGCCTTCCGCGGCGCCCCGGCCGAACACACCCTGCGCCTGTCGGCGGACGTCACAGCCGACCACTCCTACTGACCGGCTCATGCCGTACGTCCGGCGTGGGCTCCCACACGCCGGCCGCCGGCCCGCATAGAAGCGCGGGGCTCCGGAAGGTCACGGGGCTCGACATGCCAGGTGAGGGCGGCCGGACGGCCGCCCCCTCTCGCCTTTCCGGTTAGCAGACGGCGGCCTCGACCAGTTTGTCGAAGAGCCCGCCGTCGTCCTCGGGGGGCGTTGTAGGTGTTGATCGACGCCACGAACCTGTGCTTGCCGTCCAGCGTCGTGAAGGCGCTGGTGGAATGGCCCGCCTCGTTGCCGCCGTGCCCCCAGAGGGTCTTTCCGCAGGTCAGGGGGACTTCCTGCACTCCGAGGTCATATCGTCGAAGACCCACTCAGCACTTGTGCCCGTGTGGTTCGTACGAAAGTACGGTTCAGCGTCACACCTCCCGCGCGGCCTTGACGCGCCGCGCCACCGCGACCGCCGTCGCGCCCGCCTGGACCGCGACGAGTTTCTCGATCGGCACCGGTACGGCGGGAGCCGCCGCCTCGGCCTCGGCGCACCAGACGTCGAACAGCCCCTCCACCCGGTCGAGTTCGGCACGCACCTCGTCCGCGGGCTCGCCTGCGGCCTCGGAGCGCTCCAGGACCTCGCGCAGCAGGCGCAGATACATGCCGACCAGGCGCAGGCGCAGGCCGCGCACCCACTCGGCGCTGGTGAACTCCTCGGCGACCGACGCCGGGCGGGGGTCGTCGCCCTCGGGAACGCGGGCGTAGTGCTCGAATGCGCTGAGGAACGCCGCGCACGCGTCGCGGAGCGCCGGATCCACGTCGAACCGGGGCGTCAGCCGGGTGAACCCCTCCTGCAAGGCGGCCAGGGTGACCGTGTAACCCGCCGCCGCCTCGCGGGCGATCTCGCCGTGCGTGCGCCCGGAGTCTGCGGGGTCGCAGGCACGCACATCCGACCAGTACGGAAGCTCGACGATGAGGCTGTCACCACCGTGGCGGCGTGCGTAGTCCATGCTGCTGCCGCCGGAGAGCATCAGGCCGGGGTCGGCGCCCGCGGCCCTGAGGGAGTCGGCGATCTCGGCGGCCGACGGCATCACGAACACCGCGTCGCCGACCGGCCGCGACCCCGGGGCGTCGGGTGCGCCGAGGTAGAGCGGCACACCGGCGCGGGCGGCGACCGCCCGCAGGTCGTCGGCGAACTCGGGGGCGTCGTCGGTCACGTAATAGAAGACGCCGCCGAACTCACCGTTGTGCAGCGACACGACGAGGTCGGGGGCGGCCTCGTCGATGACCTTCATGACCGCCTGGGTCTCCGGCAGCGGATTGTTGAAGGAGAGTCCGCCTTCGTTGTACGGAAAAGTCCACTCAACCTGTGCCTCGGAGCCGGGCCGGTAGAAGTGGCGGGCGTAGTGGGCACGGGTGAAGGGGCCGCCGAACCAGCCTTCGTTGCGGCGTGTGCCGTCCGGGTCGACACAGGGGAGGAAATGCCAGGTGACGCCCTCACGGGCGGCGGCGTCCGCACAGAGCAGGCTCGCCAGGTGCTCGATAGTGGCCATGCCGATGGGCTCGTTGGGGTGGGGCATGCCGATCACCACGACGTTGCCCGGCCCGTCGCCGATGGTCAGCCGCTCGATGGGCTCACCGAGGGTAGACACGCCTACCTGCTCGAACGTCGCGATGTCCGGATGGGCTTCGGCGAGCGACTTGGCGCACGCCCTTATCTCGTCGACCGTGGGAAATCTCGCCACAGGGCGGACCTGTTCCATGGCTTTGATCAGCGCGTCCATGCAACCCCTCCGGCAGGTTTCGCCGCTGAATTGATACTTGAAGTATTACAATACTCAAGGTATCAGTCGTGTTATGGGAGCGACAAGTGAGCAGCCTGGCCGCCGGGCGACGGCCAAGGCCCACAACCGCAGACGCCTGCTCGACGCCGCGGCGGACCACCTTGTCCGGCACGGTGCGGGCGGGCCGCTGCTCGAGGAGATCGCCGCCCAGGCCGACCTGACCAAGGGCGCGATCTACTCGATCTTCAAGAGCAAACACGGGTTGCTGAGCGCGCTGATGGCCGATCTCGTGGAGCAGGAAGCGTGCGACATGGCGGTGACGCCTTATGGCCTGAACGGCGACGATCGCGACCTCGCCACCGCGCTCGCGGATTACGGGCGGCGCTACGGCGACGTGATCCGCAGACAGATGTCCAACGCCGCCCTGCTGCTCGAACTCGAACTGCTTCTGCACTCGGCCCGCTCCGAGGCGGCGGCACAGGAGTTCCCCCCGCGTGCCGAGGCCCGGGTGTCCGCCCTGGCAGGCGCGCTCGCCGGGCGTCCCCGCCCGGACGGCACCCCCTTGACCTCAGAACACGCCACTGTGACGGCCACCGTGGTGATCGCCGCCATGCAGGGGCTGGCCCAGCACAACTCGCTGGGGCTCTACCCCGTTCCGGTGGAGCTCTTCGCCGGCACCGCCGCGACGCTCGCCGCACTCCCCGTCGCGCCGTGACCTTCCGGGGAGGGGGCGAGGCCTTCCCGGGATCCGGCATGACCTGTGCGAGAGAGCCTGCCTAACCGAGGCCAGGAGAGGACGGCCGCCAATGCCGCGCCGCGCCTGCCAACGCGTGCCGGCCAACACCCTGGCCGACATTTGGCCTCAGGGGCACCCGGGCTTGAGCTTTGCGCGGACATGATCGATCTGGACGTGGATGTGGTCCTCCCGGCACAAGGGGGTGCCGGGAGGCCGCGCCTCCGCACGCGCCCTGTCGTCATCCCGCATAAGGAGGGGCGGTGACCTCACCCCGCACAGACTGGACCCACGCCCGGGCCGTCGCGGCGGCGTCCGCGGTGACCGGGGTGATCCTGCTGTCGGCGTTCGCCGTCTCCTTCTTCGGCGGCACGCCCGCCCCGCCGGTCCCCACGCCGGTCCCGACGTCCCCGGTCCCGGAGCCCACGCCGATCGCCGGCAACCGGCCGCCGTCGGGCCCCATGCCGCACTCCGTGAAGGGCCGCGAGGGGCGGGAGTTGCGGGGCGCCGTCACGGCGGTCGACCCGGAGGGGCACCGGCTGACCTATGCGGTGGAGAGCGGACTGCCGCCCGGCGCCCGGCTCGCCAGGGACGGGTCGTTGTCGGGTGTGCCCACCAGGACCGGCCACTACCTCTCGATCGTCCAGGTGTGCGATGAGCGGTCGGCGTGCACGTCCGGGCAGGTCGGCTTCACCATCAGGAGCCGCCGCTAGGGCCCGACGCTAAGGCGTGAGCACCAGGGTGTCGGCGGTGTCCTTGCGCACCGCCTCCGGCGACGACCGCATGGGAATGGTCTGGTCGGTCGCCCAGAGCGGGGCCTGATCCCAATAGTTGGGGTGGGTGGCGTGCCCGGAGTTGCCGGTGAGGTTGATCCACCGGGAGGCGTCCGGGTCGCCCAGGTCGACGATCATCCGCATGGTGGCGAGGGCATCGACCCGATAGGTGTCGGTCGTGGTGTCCCAGAACATGACGTTGACGGAGTCCTGGCTGCCGCCGATCGGCAGTGTGCCCTGGTTGAACAGCCATTCCAGAGAGGCGATCCCCGACTGCCCGAAGGGGTTGTGCCTCAGCTCCACCTGGGCGAGGTCGCCCCACTTCCACGCGGCCGGGTCGTCGCCGAGCCTGCCGGTCAGTTCGTGTACGGCGCCGGCCGCCGCGGCCTTGAGCACCGTGTCGCGGTCCTCCACCACGCCACGGGTCGTGACGTCGTCCCACCAGGGTGAGGACGGCTTGTCCAGCAGGCCGCGCACCACCTCGTAATACTGGTCGCCGCCGCCCACCTTCCTCCCGAGTTCGTCGGCGAAGACGCGGTTCACCAGGTGCCGCCAGGTGACGTTGAAATACGCGCCCGCCGCCGAGTCGCGGGTGTCGCTGTGATCCCAGTTCTTGAGCAGGTCACGGGCCTCGCGCGCCACACCGCCCGCGGGGAGCCGCAGCAGGTGCGGCACGAGTGCGGGGGCGAGCGCGTTGTGGGTGTCGGCCAGGATCGAGCTCATGGTAGCGAGGTCGGCTTTGCCGTACTTGGTGGCGGCCTCGATGCGGTCGGAGATGCGTTGGGCGCGGTTGCCGTAGGCGATGTCGACGCCGAGCAGGTGGGGATACTGCGGCCCGATCACGGGGTGGTTGGCGCTGGAAAGATAGCCCTTCTTTGGGTTGAGCACCGTCGGCAGCTCCTCGAAGGGGATGTAGCCCTTCCAGGTGTATTCGCCGGTCCAGCCGGGCACGGGCATGGAGCCGTCGCCCTTGCTCCTGATCGGGATTCTGCCCGGCGCCTGATAGCCGATGTTGCCGTCGACGTCGGCGTAGAGCAAGTTCTGCGACGGCACTTCGAAGAGCCTGGCGGCGGCCCGGAACTGCTCCCAGTTCTGCGCCGCGGGCAGCGCGAAGACGGCGTCGGTGGAGGTGCCGGGCTCGGACGCGGTCCACCGCAGCGCCGCCGCGTAGGTGTGGCCGCCGCCGGGATCGAGGTTCTTCGCGGCCTGCGGCACCATCTTCCCGAAGGGGGCCAGTGCCTCGGAGACCAGCGGGCCGTTGGGGGTCGACCGCACGGTCAGCTTGACCGGCGCCGCCCCGGCGACCTTGATCTCCTCGACGCGGGTCTCCAGGGGGAGCCACTTGCCGGCACGTTCGTAGGTGTTGTCGGGGCGCACACGCTCCAGGAACACATCGGCGATGTCCGGCATCATATTGGTGAAGCCCCAGGCGATGCGCTGGTTCTTGCCGATGATCATGCCGGGCATGCCGGAGAAGGTAAACCCGGTCGTGTCGAACGGGCATGAAGCACTCGTGGTACGGCAGTGCAATCCGGCCTGATACCAGACCGAGGGCAACTCCCCGCCGAGGTGGGGGTCGTTGGCGAGCAACGGTTTCCCGCTCGCGGTCAGGCTGCCGTGCACCACCCACGCGTTGGACCCGATCCCTCGCCGACCGGCCAGCTTGGACACGGCGTCCATGGCCTCGGCGGCCCTGCGCAGCGCCCCGGCGCCCGCCTCGCCCCCGGTAACGGGCTGCTTGGTGTCCCGCTGCGGCTTCGCGACCGCTTCGGCGTCGAACACCCCGTTCTTCACGGTGCCGCCGTCAACCAGCGGTTTGTTCCGGTCGTACGGGTAAGGCGGATAGAGCTCCTTGACCTTCTCCAACGGCACCTTCTCCGACAGGAGCGTGCGTTCCACCTCGTAGGGGGCGTTCGACGTGAGGTTCCAGGCCATGGCCTTGAGCCAGGTCACCGAGTCCGCCGGGCTCCAGGGTTCGGGCTGGTAGGAGCTGTTGATGAAGCCGAGCACCTGATACTCCAACGCCGCGGCGCCACCCGTGTGGTCCTTCATCCAGGCGTTGACACCCCTGGCGTAGGCGTCGAGATAGGCGCGGCTCTCCGGTTTGAGCAGCGCCAGCTCCTTCTCGGCGGTTCTGCGCCAGCCCATCGTGCGGATCGTCTTGTCGGTCTCGACCAGCCCGGCCCCGAGCAGCTCCGACAGCCGCCCGGCGGTCATCTTGCGCCGCATGTCCATCTGGAAGAACCGGTCCTGCGCGTGCACATACCCCTGCGCGAAGAACAGGTCGGCCGAGGAGTCGGCATAGATGTGCGGAATGCCGTGCTTGTCACGCTGTACGGTGACCTTCGCGGCCAGCCCCGGCACCTTCAACTCCCCACTCACCTGCGGGAACGGCCTGCGCACCACCCACACGACCACCAGGGCCGCGAGCACCGCGAGGACAAGAAACACGGTCAGCACACGCAAGGACCAGCGCGGCAGCGGCGAGAGCCGTCCGAAGAACATGCCTACTTCCCTCTGTCGGCCGACGCCGACGCGGCACCGGGCAGCGGGGCGAGCAAGGACAGGCCGATCGCCGGGGCGAGAGCTGGGGAGATCTTCATCATGGCGGCCAGTGTGCAGATGGGAAATCTCTGACGGCGTCCGCCGAACTGCCATTCCGTACCGTACGGAAGTCCTTACCTGGGATGTGGTTAAAGCTCGGTAGAGGGGAACAATGATCCCGATCCCCCTTCGATCAAGGTCTGCCCGCCGGGGGCGGGCCACCTGAAGAGGAGGGGGCCATGCGAAGAACCTGGCCTGTCGGACCGGCCGCCACAGCCGCGCTGCTCGGTCTCGGCCTGACACTCACCGCCTGCGGATCGAACTCCACGCAGGCCACCGGCATGTCGACGTCGGCGCCCAGCCGCGACGCGGTCATGCCCATCAGCACACGGTCGGCCGCACCGGCCCCGGACACGCCGACTCCCTCGGCCACTCCGGCCGCCGCGGCCTTGAACGCCGTCGGGGTGGAGACCACACGATTCGGCACCATCCTTACCGGGCCCCGCGGCCACACCCTCTACGCCTTCGAACGCGACAACGCCGGTGCTCCCACCTGCGCGAAGGCATGCGCCAAGGACTGGCCTCCCTTCCTCACCACAGGCAAGCCCGAGGCGAGCGGGGCGGTGAACCCCAACATGCTCGGCGTGATCGAACGCAAGAACGGCAAGAAGCAGGTCACCTACAACGGCCACCCGCTTTACCTCAACGCCCGCGACTCGGCGCCGGGCGAGACCAAGGGCCAGGACCTCACCGCGTTCGGCGCCCAGTGGCACGTGGTCGGCACCGACGGCAAGAAGATCCTGGACTGACCCCGTCCCGGTCTCCGGCCGCCGGGCCCGCCCAGGGCTGCCCGGCGGCCGGGTTCTAGCGGACCGGGGTGACTGCGACGGGTGGGATATGGGCGAGGCAGGAGGTGTCGCCCAGCCGTTCTTCACGGACGAACCCGGCCACGATGCCGCTCGCACATCCGCTGGCCTCCTGGTCGGGGACGTGCCCGGCATTCGGCACGGTCACGAACTCGGCGCCGGGGAACTGCGCGGCAGCCAGCCGGCTGTTGCCGACCGTGGTGATGCTGTCGAGGTCGCCGGAGAGCACAAGGGTGGGCACGTCGGGAAAACGCCCCGACGACTCGTACGGCGCAGCCGAGCCGGCCTTGGGCCACTCGATGCAGACCTCGGCCCCGTCGAGCTGGCCGTACACGAACCCTTCCCGGCTG
The DNA here is from genome assembly GCF_016863435.1 of Sinosporangium siamense. GTDB lineage: Bacteria > Actinomycetota > Actinomycetes > Streptosporangiales > Streptosporangiaceae > Sinosporangium > Sinosporangium siamense. The sequence goes on along the minus strand of NZ_BOOW01000036.1, from coordinate 52,868 downwards.
AACGGCGCGAACGCCGCGGGATCGGCCCGCGACAGGGCACTCTTGAACTGGCGCCACCGTTCTTGCAGCGGCGCGTCCACCGACCAGCGGCGCGGATAGTCGTTGCACATCACCGACACGCCGAGCGCGAAGTCCACGCCCTCGGCGTCGGCGGCGCCGCGTTCGATCGATCCGGCGGCCTCGGCGACGAGGGCGACGGTGTCGCCGCGGGCGGCCCGGTGGATGGCGGCGGGCAGGCGGCCGATGAGCGGCGCCTCGCCTGCGACGGCGCCCACGCCGCTGCTGGCGTTGGAGTAGAGGAGGGTGACGAGCCGGCTCTCGGTGAGCTGCACCGTGCGGGTGGCCCCGCGGACCGCGACCTTCAGGTCGATCGGCTTGGCGCGCAGCTTGGCGGCGACGCGGCGCAGGTCCCGCAGGATCGTGTCGCCGTCGCAGGCGCCGCTACGCAGGCACACCTTGCGCACCGCGGAGCGCACCGACGCGGCGCTGGGGCGGCCGAAGGAGTCGAAGGCGATCGGATAGGCGCCCGAGAGCACCATGCTCCGCACCGTCTCGGGGTGGCGTTCGGCGTAGACGGGCAGCAGGTAGGTGCCGTAGGAGTGGCCCACCAGCACGACCTCGCCGATGCCGAGCTTCCGCCGTACGGCGTTGAAGTCGTCGGCCGTCGCCGCCGATGTATATCCCTCGGCCTTCTGCCCGAGGACCGCGCCGCAGGCCGCGATATTGCGCCGCAGGTCGGCGCGGGTGCCGAGCTGCATCTCCGCGACGCCGAGCCCGCAGTTCAGCGGTGTGGAGGCGCCGACGCCGCGGGGGTCGACCAGCAAGATGTCATGATCTTCGGTGAGTGCGGAGAGCATGTAGGTGTAAACCCCCGCCAGCCCCACCGCCGCCCCACCCGGCCCGCCGGGGTTGACCAGGATGGTGTTCACGGCGGGCCGGTCCTCGTTCTTCCGTCTGACCAGGGCATAACCGATGTCGATGGTGCCGAGGTCCGGTTTGCCGGCGACAAGGGGGCGGATGAGGGTTCCACACTCGACCCGCTGCCCCTCCACGGTGGGGCACCAGGCGGGCGCCCCGGGGGCCGGGGTGGAGGTGGTCGCGGGGGTTGCGGGTGTGTGGAGCGGGGCGGGGGGTGACGCCAGACCTGTGGACAATCCAGTTGACACAGCCAGGAGCGCTGATAAGAGAGTCACGGCGGCCAGTGTCAAGGAGAAACGATTCCGGTCGCTACCGACAAAAGATTTATTTAAGGCTCTCTGATGATGGTCTTATCACCCGAGGGGTTCGACGCGGATCGGGGGAATCGCGGCGAGACACGAAGTGTTGCCGAGTTTCTCTTCGCGGATGAAACCGAGGACCAGGCCGAGGGCACACCCCGTGGAGTCGGCCTCGGCGATGTGACCGGTGTTCGGCACCGACAGGAACGTGGCGTTCGGGAACTGCTGGGCGGCCAGCCGGCTGTTGCCGGCGGCGGTGTTGCTGTCGAGGTCGCCGGAGACCACCAGCGTCGGCACATCGGGGAACTTCTCAGTCGAGACGTACGGCCGAGCCGTGCCCTTGGCCGGCCACTCGATGCACACCTCCGCGCCGTCCAGCTGCCCCTCGCTGTAGCCCCTGGCGCTGAAGGGGGCGAAGTCACGCGGGTCGGCCTGCGCCATCGCGCGGCTGTGCTGCCGCCAGCGGGTCTCAAGCGGCGCGCCCGTCGACCAGGTGCGGGGATAGTCGTTGCAGACCACGCTCGCTGAGAGGCCGAAGTCGCCGATCGGGGCATCCGCCACCTGCTGGAACGCCGAAGTGAGCAACTCCGACAGCGGCCCGGTGTCGCCCCGCGCAGCCTTGTGGAGCAGAGCCGGCATCATGCCGATCACGGAGGGCCGGCCGGGTGCGGTGCCCACCCCTCCAGCGGCGGTGTAGGTAAGCAGGGCGGCCAGTTTGTCCTCGGTGAAGGTGACGGTGCGGGCCTCGCCGGCGACCGTGATCGGGAGGACGAGCGGCTGCGCGCGCAGGCGTGCCGCGACACGCCCGAGGTCCCGCAGGCCGGCGTCGCCGTCGCAGGCGCGGCTGCGTTCGCAGATGCGGTCGAAGGTGTTCCTGGTCGCCTCGGCGCTGGGGCGGCCGAACGGGTCGAAGTCGATCGGGTAGGCGCCCGAGATCACGATCGACCGCACGGTGTGCGGGTGGCGCTGGGCGTACATCGGCAGGAGATAGGTGCCGTAGGAGTGGCCATAGAGCACGACCTTGCCTATGCCGAGCTTCCGCCGTACGGCGTTGAAGTCGTCGGCGGTCGCGGCGGAGGTGTAACCCTCGGCGCGCGGGCCGAGAACCCTGGCGCAGGCGGCGATTTCGCGGCGGTAGTCCGCCCTGGTGGCGAAAAATCGACGCACGCGTTCCCTAGACCTCTGACCCCAGGCCCGCTCCAGGGCGGTGGTGCGCGCCACCGCCCCGCGGTGCCCGTGTTTACCTCCCGACGGGCTCGACCTTGATGGACGGGATCGCGCCGAGGCAGGAGGTGTCACCCAGCTTCTCGTCGCGGATGAAATCCGTCACGAGGCCGAGCGCGCAACCGGTGGAGTCGGCCTCGGCGACGTGGCCGGTGTTCGGCACCGACAGGAACTCGGCGCGGGGGAACTGCGCGGCGGCCAGGCGGCTGTTGCCGGCGGCGGTGTTGCTGTCCAGGTCGCCGGAGACCACCAGCGTCGGCACATCGGGGAACTTCCCGGTCGAGACATACGGCCGGGCCGTGCCCTTGGCCGGCCACTCGATGCAGAGGTCGGCGCTGTCGGCCTGGCCCTCGGCATATCCTCTGACGCTGAACGGCCAGAAGTCCCGCTTGCCGGCCTGCCCCAGCAGGCGGTTGTGCTGCCGCCACCGCACGTGCAGCGGCGCGTTCACCGACCAGACACGCGGATAGTCGTTGCAGAACACGGCGGTGCCCTGCCCCAGGTCGCCCATGCCGACGGAGTCGGCCGCCGCCTGGAACATCGGCGCGAGATAGTCGCGCAGTGCGCCCATGTCGCCCCGCGCGGCCTTGTGGATCAGCGCGGGCATCGAGCCGATCATGGAGGGGTCTTGAGGCGCGCTGCCCACACTGCTGCTGGCGGAGTAGGTCAGCAGGTTGGCCAGCTTGTCCTCGGTGAAGACGACCGTTCGAGGCCGGCCGCCGGCGGTGACCGCGATGTCGAGCGGCTTCACGCGGAGACGAGCCGTGACCCGGCTCAGGTCGCGCAGAACGGCGTTCCCATCGCAGGCGCGGCTTCGCTCGCAGATGCGGCGGAAGGTCTTCCTGAGCGCCTCGGCGCTGGGGCGGCCGAGGGGGTCGAAGTGGATCGGGTAGGCGCCTGACAGGACCATCGACTGCACCGTCTGCGGGTGGCGTTCGGCGTAGATCGGCAGCAGGTAGGTGCCGTAGGAGTGGCCGTAGAGCACGACCTTGGCGATGCCGAGCTTCTGCCGTACGGCGTTGAAGTCGTCGGCGGTCGCGGCGGAGGTGTAACCCTCGGCACGCGGGCCGAGCGCCTTGGCGCAGTCGGCGCTGCCGCGTCGCAGTTCGGCTCGGGAGATCATGAAGGCCTCGGCGGCGTCGAGGCCGCAGGAGACCGGGGTGGACACGCCGGTGCCGCGCGGGTCGATCAGCAGCAGGTCGTGGTCGGCCTGGAGGGAGGCGGTGGCGGAGGAATACCAGCTCGCGTCGACGATCGCGGGGGCGCCCGGGCCGCCGGGGTTCACCATGACGGTGTTCCTGGCCGGGCGGGTCTCGTCCGTACGCCGCACCAGGGCATAAGCGATGTCGATGGTGCCGAGGGCGGATTTGCCCGTCACGAGGGGGCGGGTGAGGGTGCCGCACTCGACGCGGCGGCCCGGCACCGGGGGGCACCACTCGGGTGCACCGGCGGTCTTCGGTGTGGCGGTCTTAGAGGCGTCGGCTCGCGCGGAGCCGGTGCTTCCGGGAGGGAGCGGGAAGGGAACCGCGGGGGCGGTCAAACGCGGCGATTGCGGGTCGGGGACGGGCGAGGCCGCTGCGGGTGACGCCAAGAACGATAGACCCGTGGACAAACTCACAGAGGCTGCGACAAATGCGGATACGAATTTCACACCGCACAGCCTGATCCGGTGGCACCGTCCGCCACGACCTTCCCAGGTGCCAACCTGCTAGTCCGCCGGAGTGAAAGATCCACTCCTTCTCACGGGGCATTCCGTACGGCACGCCTAGGAGTCTGACCTTGGACGATAGGAGCACGCTCCCAGTGCCGGACTAGCCTCTCCCACCGATCCCCTATTCGGTCAACAGGCAACATATAACCTGACACCATGACATCCCGGGCATCGCACAGTCCTCATCGTTATCCCCTAGAACTGCCGCCCGCCGATATCCGCAAATTTGGTCATATGGCTGTTGACCTGGCTGCCGACCTCGTCGCCCATATGCCGCACTCCCCCGCCGCCGAGTTCGACACCGCCGACCGCCTGGTGAAGGAGATCGCCCGTCCGCCGGGTGAGGAGCCCGGCTCGTTGCCCGCCCTGCTTGGAGCGTTCCGCGAGGCCGTCGGCCACGGCGTCGACACGGCGGGCCCCGGCTACCTCGCCTACATCTCGGCGGGAGGTCTGGCCTCCTCCGCGATCGCCGACATGCTGTCGCAGGTCGCCAACCGCTACACCGGGGTCGCCCAGCTCGCCCCGTCACTGGTGGCCATGGAGCAGGGGGTGCTCACCTGGTTGTGCGACCTGTTCGGGCTGCCGCCGGGCTCGGGAGGTCTGATGACCACCGGCGGCTCCCTCGCCACCCTGTCGGCGGTCGTCGCCGCCCGCCACCACAAGCTGGGCTTCGACTTCACCGGGGCCAGGCTGTACGTCACCGAGCAGACGCACTACTGCGTCGCCAAGGCCGCCGCCGTAGCCGGGCTGCCGCCGGAAAGTGTGCGCACGGTGCCGACGACCCCCGCCCTGGCGATGGACGCCGGCGCCGCCGCCTCCATGATCGCCGAGGACCGGGCCGCCGGACTGCGCCCCTTCCTCCTGGTGGGCACGGCGGGCACCACCAACACCGGCACGATCGACCCGCTGGCCGACCTCGCCGTGCTGGCCCGCGCCGAGGACCTCTGGTTCCACGTCGACGCCGCCTATGGCGGCGGGTTCCAGCTCACGGGGTACGGCAGAGCCAGGTTCGCCGGAGTCGAGTCCGCCGACTCGATCGCCCTCGACCCGCACAAGAGCCTGTTCCTGCCCTACGGCACCGGCGTGCTCCTCGTCCGCGAACCCGCCCTGCTGGGTGCGGCCCACGCGGGCGACGGCGTCTACCTGCAGGACCTGGACGCGGTGTACGGCTTGCCGGACTACGCCCACCTGGGGCCGGAGTTGACCAGGGATTCGCGGGGCATGCGGCTGTGGCTGCCGCTGCACCTGCACGGGGTGAAGGCGTTCCGGAACGCACTGGACGAGAAGCTCGACCTGGCCGCCCAGGTTTACCGTACGCTCGCCGACGACCCGCGTTTCGAGGTGCCGTGGGCACCGGACCTGACCGTGGTCGCCTTCCGGCTGAAGGACGGCGGCACCGCCGCCAACCAGGAGCTCCTCCAGCGTGTCAACGCGAGGAAGCGGGTCTTCCTGTCGTCCACCATGATCGACGGTCGCTTCTTCCTGCGTGTGTGCGTGCTCAGCCACCGCACTCACGTGGACCGGATCGACGAGCTACTTCACATCATCAGGACCTGCGTCGACTGATGGTGAACCGGGGGCCGCGACTCCCACCACGGTGCGCGGCCCCCGGGGTCTATGAGCCCCCGTCTGCACCCAAGGTAGCAGTTAACTGTAAAGAAACTCAACAGTTAACCGGATCTCTGACATATCGGGTTGCGACGGCCGCGGGCAGAGTCAGCAGCACGTCATCGTCCGGACATGGCTCCGCAAGTCCGGCGCGCGTGAGCCGGCGTCGCCATTCATGATCGTTAATGTCCGGCGACATGACGATCTTCGCAGCTCTCGCCGTCGCCGCGACCCTCGCCGGCCCCGCCGTCGCCGCCCCGCCACCCCCGCCCGACCCCCAGACGGCCCGAGCCCAACTGGCCGCCCTGGAAGTGCGCCCCTCGGGCCCCACCACCGGCTACTACCGCACGTTGTTCCCGCACTGGAACCCCGTCGAGGCGAGCTGCGACACCCGCGAAGCCGTACTCAAACGCGACGCCATCGCCGTCGTCACCGACGCGCAGTGCCGCTCGGTCGCGGGCACGTGGTACAGCCCGTACGACGGAGTCACCTGGACCATGGCGTCCGACATCGACATCGACCACATGGTGCCGCTCTCCGAGGCGTGGAAGTCCGGCGCCGACCGGTGGAACACGGCCCGGCGGCAGCAGTTCGCCAACGACCTCGGCTCGTCCCAGCTCTGGGCCGTCACCGACAGCGTCAACCAGGGCAAGGGGGACAAGGACCCGGGGGTTTGGATGCCTCCGCTGGAGTCCTTCCACTGCGCTTACGCCCGCTCGTGGATCGACGTGAAGTCCCGCTGGGGACTCGCGGTCGACCCGGCGGAGAAGACCGCCCTCGAAACGGCCCTCGGGACGTGCTGACCATGCGCACCCTTTCGGGCTTCACTTTGGCGGCCACGCTTTTCACCACAACCACCTTGAGCATGGCCGGCAGTGCGAGCACGGCAGGCGCGGTGAGCGCGGCGGGCGCGGCGGGCGCGGCGGGCGCGGCAAGCATGATGAGCACCGCGAGCATGCGGAGCACCGGGGCCGCGGTGGCCGACCCGGTGCCTCACGGTTTCACCACCTTCCCCGGCGCCTTCCTCGCCTCCCTCGCCAAACCCGACGAATCCCCACCCGGCGCGAACGACTGGGCGTGCGCACCGAGCGCGCGGCGTCCCGTGCCCGTCGTGCTGATCCACGGCACCTGGGCCAACGCCTTCAACGTCTGGAACGAACTGGCTCCCACCTTGAAGCGCGACGGCTACTGCGTCTACGCCCTCAACTACGGCGGAGCCCCCGGCATCCCGCTCAAGGCCACCGCCCCGGTGCCGGACTCGGCCAAGGAACTCGCCGGCTTCGTGGACAAGGTGCTGACGGCGACCGGCGCCGCCGAGGTCGACCTGGTGGGACATTCACAGGGCGGCGGCGTCATGCCACGGTGGTATCTGAAATATCACGACGGCGGCCCCAAAGTGCGCAAACTCATCGGCCTCGCCCCGGCCAACCACGGCACCACCGTCTCCGGCGTCAGCACACTCGCCGCGGCACTCGGCATACTCGGCATCCCCGGGCTGAAGCCCGGCGACGCGGGACCGAACATGTTCGCAGGATCGGAGTTCAACCGGGTGCTCGACCAGGGCGGGGACACGGTGCCAAGCGTGGAATACGTCACCGTCGTGTCACGATACGACGGCGTGGTCACGCCGTACACCAACCAGTTCCTCACAGCGGGCCCCGGCGCCAAGGTGACCAACATCCTGCTCCAGAACATCTGCCCACTCGACCTGACCAAACACCTCGACATGACGTACGCCCCCGCCGCACTCCAACTCGTGCGCAACCACCTGGACCCGGCGACCGCCCGGCAACCGTCCTGCCGCCCGGCACTACCGTTCATAAGCCGGCTCCGCCCCCAGCGCTAGCACGGCGCCCCTTCACCGTGCCGGGCGCCGGCACCCGGCACGGTCACGCCGTACCAAAATGACGACGGATCAAATGAAGTGACCCGATGCAGCCCAGACATGCCACATCATTACACTACGCTTACAGATGCTCACGGATTGACACAGAAGCCCGGCCAACCCGATGAAGACGTGCGCCCCCGATCCCCCCTCCCCCCGAAAGGCGCGACCCTTCATGCGTGCCCTGCGCGCCGCCATGTCCGCCTCCCTGGCGGTGGCCACCCTCGGCGCCCTGACCACCCCCGCTCATGCCGACACCGTCCCCGTCAGCACCGCCGCCTTCGGCACGGCCACCGCCTTTTCACTCCTCAACCCCGACGCATCACCCCAGGCGCCAACGACTGGACATGCCGCCCAAGCCCACACCGCCCCGTGCCCGTGGTGCTGGTCCACGGAACCCTGAGCAACGCCTACGGCATGAACCGCGCCATGTCCCCGGCCCTGAAGCGGGACGGCCACTGCGTCTAGGCCCTCAACTTCGGCGCCCCCCGAGGCATCGCGATCAAGGGAACCGGCCCCATAGCCACGTCCGCCAAGGAACTCGCGACCTTCGTCGACCGAGTGCTCACCACCACGGGCGCCACAAAGGTCGACCTGGTCGGTCATTCACAGGGCGGCGGCCCACTCCCCCGCTGGTACCTCAAGTTCCTCGGCGGCGCCCCCAAGGTCCGCAAACTCATCGGACTGGGCGCGGCCAACCACGGCACCACGATCTCCGGAGCGATGGCCTTGACCCGCGCACTGGGCACAGTGGGAGTGCCCCCTCGCCCCCGGCCCAGACCGTGAGCCTCCTCACGCAACTCCCCAAGACTTCCGTCCCCTCAGGCAGCGTGCCCGGCAACAGTTCACCCGGCGTCTCCCCGGCCTACCCCACACCGGCCCTCCAGACAGCGGCCTCCGAGCACCCGGCCTCCCTGGCGGCTCCCCAGCCGACCCCAAACTCCCGGGCAGCCCTGCCCTCCCCGGCGAATCCGGTCTACCCGGACGCCCAGACCTCCCCACCGGAAGTGACCCCCGAGCGGTCCCCGGCCCGCCCGACGGCTCAACCATCCCAAGAGCCACCGAACTTAGCCGGGCGGCTCGATGAGCAGACTGGTGAGGGCGGTTTCCGCCCATGTCTGCCAGGTGGCGTGCGGCCAATGCCTGGTGCCGACCAGCAGGGTGTAGGTCTCGGGGGACAGGATGGTCAGCGCGATGTCGGCGGCGGTGTCGGGTGTCATGCCGTCGCGTAGGGGGGTCTTACCGGCCAGGGCCTGTGCGAAGGACTGCTGCACGGTCAGTCGTTGCCGGAGGTTGGTCGCCCACAGTTCGCTCAAGTCGGGATCGGTGGGGGCCGCGCTGCGGACGACCTCCAGCAAGGGGGCGGCGCGCAGGTAGATGTCGCCGGCGCCTGCCGCCTGGCGCTGGAGTTGGCCGCGTGGGTCGGGGTCGGCGATGGCGGCCTGGGCCCAGGGGCGTTCCAGGGTGGGAATGGGCTGGTCGTCTCCCGCGACGGCCTGGTTGAGGGCAGCGGTGAGGATGGCCTTCTTGGTGCCGAAGGAGTAATAGATCGTCTGCTCGCTCACCCCCGCCTTCCTTGAAGCCGCCCAGATGCACAATCGACCCGGTTTCGCGGAAATCGCCTGGCTCGTCGACATGCTCCACTTCGTGGTCTACAGAGAACCTAAACGTCCGAACGCGAAGGCCCCCGGAATCATCCTTGTATCCACTGCGCACCGAGACCTTGTCGAATGCTTTAAGCCAGAGTAGGCGTCCCACCCCACGGCACCCTATGCCAGCTTTGTAGTCACTATCCAGCGTCTCAAAGGAGCTCATATTATCCGGCGTGAAGCCCACGCCGTTGTCCTCGATGCTGAACCCGACGATCGGCTTCAATGCCATGCGTCCGGGACCTGAAGAGCCGAAGTCCAATTCGTCTTGCCCGCTTCGCTCAATCGTGACTTGCAGGCGGCCCTGCTCAATATCGTCACCGAAGCGTGCATCGATCGCTTGGAGCGCGTTGACGACAGCCTCCAGCAGAGGCAGGAGGGCGTGGCTCTTGGGGAGGCTCGTGTTCCGAACCCGCCCCGCCAGAGAAGTGGTCAGCGCCATCGTGTCCCCTCTCTACCCTCGGGCATCCCACTCTATCGATGCACCACGGACGCTCGTCTGATTGCAGCACCGAACTGCGCCCGGTGGCTCGCGAACAATCCTGGTTTGAGAGAACTCATCCTGGGGGCTATTGGCGAGTGCACAGTGAACTCACCACGCTCGGTCTGTTGCTGCTTCCACGGTCTAGGGGTTCCTCCAGCAGGAAGGTCTTGATCCAGCACTCGAGCGGGCCTCCACGACCGGGGCCGACTTCCTACGATCGCAAGCCGATGCACTCCTGGTGGGCAGTCTCGTGGGGACGCTGCCGACCTTCGAGCGGGGTGTAGATCACCTCTTGGAGTTCCGACATCTCGGGCAGCAGCTCGTGGAGCGACAGGCGCGGGTAGTCGCGGGTAACTTGGGCGACGTCGTCATGGAGCTGGGGCATGGTTTCGGGACCGACGTTGCCGCCTTGGACGAGGGCGGCGAGGCTTCGGGCTCTGCGTGAGGCCATTCGTACTGCGTCCTTGAGGGAATCTTCGGGTGTTGCCGGCTGTAGCAGAGGTCGTGCGCCGTGTTGTGCCATGTGCCGGAGATCAGCCAGGTGTATCGCACGTGCAGGATGCCGGGCAGCGGACAGTGCCAGGTGAAGCGCGCCACTTCGAGGGCGCCTGCTGCGTTGGCCCACTCACTCCAGCCGCGTCCGTCGGGCAGCAGTCCTAGGGAACTGGTTTCCATAGCCCCGTAGTCATAGGGGGTGCTGTCCCACAGGCCCACCAGGTCGTCTTCCCGCATGCCTATGAGGATGGCAGGCCGCCGGACATAGGTCAGCAGATGCGGGGCAGGGGGTCGCCGACCAGGAGGTCGACGATGCGGGTGCCGCCGAAGGTGGTGCGGAGGAGGACCAGGCCGGGTGGGTCGTCGGTGAGGTGGCCGATGACGGTGGCGTCCTGGCCCAGAGGGTGGGCGTGGAGGGTGGACAGGGCGGTTTGGGTGGCTTCAGGGGCGACCAGGGCTAGCAGGCGGCCTTCGCACGCGACGTACAGGGGATCGATGCCCAAAAGTTCGCACGCGCCTCTCACGGCGGGGCGGACGGGGATGGTGTCCTCGTCGAGGACGGCGGCCAGCTGGGTGGTGGCGGTGATCTCGTTGAGGACGGTGGCGACGCCGCCGCGGGTGGGGTCGCGGAGGGTGTGCAGGTGGGGACCGCAGGCGGTCAGGAGGTCGTCGACCAGGCCGGCCAGGGCGGCGGTGTCGGAGACGGTGTCGGCTTCGATGTCGAGTTCGCCGCGGGCCAGCATGATGGTGATGCCGTGGTCGCCGACGGGCCCTGAGACGATGACGGCGTCGCCGGGCCGGGCCATGCGGGCGCCGGGGCGAATGTCGTGGTGGAAGGCGCCGAGGCCGGTCGTGGTGATGTAGCAGCCGTCGGCTTTGCCGCGTTGCACGACTTTGGTGTCGCCGGTGACGATGTGCACGCCGGCGGTGCGGGCGGCGGCGGCCATGGAGGTGGTGATGCGGCGGAGGTCGGCGACGGGGAAGCCCTCCTCAAGGATGAAGCCGGCGGACAGGCACACCGGGCGGGCACCGCACATGGCGAGGTCGTTGACAGTGCCGTTGACCGCCAGGTCGCCGATGTCGCCTCCGGGGAAGAACAGCGGGGTGACGACGTAGGAGTCCGTCGTGAAGGCATGGGTGTCGGCTATCACGGCGCCGTCGGCCAGGGGGGCCAGGGCGGGGTTGTCGAAGGCGTCAAGGAAGACCGCCTCGATCAGAGTCTGGGTGGCCTTGCCCCCCGCGCCGTGGCAGAGGGTGATGTGTTCGTCTTTGACGTGGGCCTTGCGGCGGCGGGCACGTTCGATGCGGTCGAGGACCTGCTGTTCGCGGGCGGTGGTCATGGCCGTGCTCCTTGAGGCCGTACGGTGGCCTCTTTCACCCGCTCGCGGGAGAATCTGCCGAAGTTGTAATAGGCCGCGCAGGCGCCCTCGGAGGACACCATGCAGGTGCCGATGGGTGTCTCGGGGGTGCAGGCGGTGCCGAAGACCTTGCATTCCCAGGGTTTCAGCACCCCTTTCAGCACCTCACCGCACTGACACGCCTTCGGGTCGGCCACCCGCCCGCCGGGAACGGCGAACAGATGCTCGGCGTCATAGGCGGCATAGCCTTCCCGCATGCGCAACGCCGAGTGGGAGATGAAACCGAGCCCACGCCATTCGAAATAGGCGCGGGTCTCCATGGTCGTCGTGATGGCCTCGATCGCCTTCAGGTTGCCCTCCCAGGGGACCACCCGGGAATACTGGTTCTCCACCTCGGACCGGTTCTCGGCGAGCTGGCGCAGGATCATGTAGACCGACTGGAGGATGTCCAGCGGCTCGAACCCGGCGACCACCAGCGGCTTGCCGTAGTCACGGGCGATGAACTCGTACGGCGTGCAGCCGATGACCGTGGACACGTGCCCTGGCCCGATGAATCCGTCGAGCCGCAGATCCGGCGAGTCGAGGATCGCCTTGATGGCCGGGATGATCGTGACGTGGTTGCAGAAGACCGAGAAGTTGGCGAGCCCCTCGGCCTGAGCGCGCAGCACGGTCATGGCGGTCGACGGTGCCGTGGTCTCAAAGCCGATGGCCATGAAGATCACGCGTTTATCGGGGTTGTTCCGCGCGATGCGCAGCGCGTCGAGGGGACTGTAGACCATGCGGATGTCGGCGCCGCGCGCGGTGGCGTCGAAGAAGGAGCCGTTGCCTCCGGGCACCCGCATCATGTCGCCGAACGAGGTCATGATGACATCGGGTTGTTCGGCGAGGTGGATGGCGTCGTCGACGCGACCCATCGGGATCACGCACACGGGGCATCCGGGGCCGTGGACGAGGGTGACGGCCTCCGGCAGATAATCTTCAAGCCCGTGTTTGTAGATGGTGTGCGTGTGCCCGCCGCACACCTCCATGAACTTGTAGTCCCGTCCCGGCTCGCACAGATCGGCGATCCGTGCGGCGAGGGCGCGGGCCTTGTCCGCGTCCCGATATTCGTCGACGAAGCGCATCGCCAGCGTCACCCTTTCTCTGCCTCGATCATCGACTCGCGGAGTGCGGCGATCTCCTCGTCGTATGCCTCGCCGATGCTTTCCAGGAAGGCGAGCGCGGCGCGGGCCTCGTCCTCGTCGATTTTCGACAGGGCGAATCCGACGTGGATGAGAATCCAGTCGCCAGGTTCCAGGTCGTCTTCAAGCAGACCGATGTTGATGGCCCGCCGTACTCCGCTGACGTCGACCGTGGCGAGGTCAGGCCGGTCGGGGAGAATCTCCACGATCTCGCCCGGGATTCCCAGACACATGGCCCGCCTCCGCGATTTCTATCGATTCGAGGACGAGCCCGTCGCCGCCCTCGGTGTCGAGGTCTGTGCCGCCGCATTTGAGGCAGCTCACGAGGGGATCGGTGGATGTTGAGTTGTGGCCGCAGGATCGACAGGTGAGCTGTACGGGCTCGATGACCAGGTCGATGTATGCGCCCTCAGCGTTTGTACCCTCTGCGACCAGGGCAAACGCCTGATTGATGGCGCCTTCGTCGATGCGTTGCAGGGCGCCGGCGTTCACCTTGGCCCTGCTGACGGGACGCCCGTTCGCGCGGCGTTCGATGGCGTCGAGGACGGCCTCGGCGATTCCGAATTCGTGCATGGTTTGTTCTCGCTTTCACATGCTGCGTATTTTCATGTAGCGCTTGAGGTCGGGGATGGACCGGATCACCATCACCGCCACCAGCACCAGGAAGGCGCCGAGGAGCACGTTCTTCACCATGGTCGTCACCTCCTTTCACGACGATCCGGCCGCGCTCGCGGTCGCCAGGCGCTCTTGCACCAGATCAAGCACCAGCTTCACCGCGGGTTCCACGGCGTCGGCGACCGGCGGCGACAACTCCATGCCGGGATTGATGTCGCCGGGTTCGCAGCCGACGAGGAGCACGTCGCCTTTGACGAGTTGCTCGCCCCCGATTTCCACACCGAGCACCCCGGCGAGGGCGAGAACCGCGTCCGGAGTCATGTCGTGCGCGTCGATGAAGTCAGGGGCGGACTCGTCGGTCGAGGGTTCGAGCACAAAGAGAGTTCCGGGCTGGTCGCCTCTCGGGAGAGCGTCGACGAGGATGGTCAGGTCGTATCCCGCGGTCAGCTCATAGGCCAGATGGATGCCGCGGATGCCGAAATCGGCGACCGTCACGCCGTCCGGCAGATTGGTGCCGTCGAGTTTGCGGGCGACGGCCACGCCGAATCCATCGTCGTTGAGGAACACGTTGCCCACCCCTGCGATCAGAATCTTCACAGCGGTTCCACCTCATCCGGGCTGAAATACATGTAGCGCCCATGGGACCGGTTCAGCTCGGCCCACGGGTCGTCCTCCAAAGTGACGGCCAAATGCACCAGGCCGTCCACATCGTGCAGCACCGCCTCGATCTTCGCGATGCGCCCGACCAGGAACATGTCGTAGGCGTCGGCTCGCCGTTTGCCGGGGCTTAGCCGTACTCTGCTGCCCCTCGCGACGTCCACCCCGGCGATGTTCACGCTGTCGGTCTCGGGATCGACCTCCGCGTCCACCCCGGGATCCCACCACGGCGTCTTGTACGGCGAAGCCGGTGGCAGGGCGATCGCCCCGGGAGAGCCGGGCGTGATCGCGGGAAGTGAGGGCGCGGATGGTTCCGCGGCCGGCTGCCGGGGTGGGGCGTCGACCCAGCGGATGGCGCCGTGCAGGCGGTCCATCAACTCAGGCGGCAAATCTCCGACGCGGTCGAGGAGTTCGGCGGCTCGCGGGTCGGTGTCCCTGGCCTCCTGTTTCTCCCGGTCGGTGAGGGACATGGTGCACAGGCTGAGCAGTTCGTCGATCTCCGTCGCGTCGAACATGTCGCCGGGGCTCTCCTGCGCGACCGCGGGATAGTCGGAGAGGATGATCGGCGACGACAACATGGCGTTCCGCTGGGCAGGAGCTCCCACCAGCACCGGCCAGATGTGGTCGTTCCTGCACGACTCCGCGGCGGGCCGGGCCCACTCGGGCGGATCGAGGAGCGACACGAAGGCGGCGCCCCGCGCGCCCAGCAGCAGGTGGGTCGAGATCAGCGAGCGGCGCAGCGCCTGCTCGCGAGGGGCGTCCGGACGTTCCCAGGCCGCGATGTTCTCCACGTAAATGCGCACTTTGACCAGGTCCTGCGGCGCGTCGATACGTTCCGCCGACACCCGCATCGTGGCCCGCAGTGGCCGGTGCTCAAGCACGACGCGACCGATGCGCCGTCCGGAACGCGTGCGGATGGGCTGGTCCGCCCGGTCGCCTGAGACGTCCACGGCGATGTGCTGCTCGGCCTTGAGGAGCAGCGCCAACGGCAACACGGTTTCCGTCTCACGCTCGGTCGCCTCTTCATAGGTGATGTATGTCGTGCCGTCCACCGTCAACCGATCGACCATCTGAAACAGCTCGCCGTCGGCACGTTCCACCGATCTCGACATGACGTGTAGAAAACGCAGCCGTATGGTGATCTCCGCCTTCTCGCCGTCCTCCAGCAGGCATTCGGTCACATTGGCGAACGGCTCCCCGGTCGCGGTGTAGCCCGGCGGCACCAGCACGCCGAACTGCCAGCGCATCTGGTTCTTCGTCGCCGAGGCGCGATAAGGAAACAGCAGATATCCCTCATACAGCACCGCGTCGGCCACCCTCTGCGCCGCTTCCATGGGCGTGCTCATCCCGGTGCCTCCTTGAGAAGCCGATCGACTGTTTCGTCCCACGTGGCGAGCCCATGCGTGGACTTGAACACCTGCAGCGCCCGCAACGTGTCCCTGCGCAGCCGCAGCCATCCCGCGCCGGGGAACCACATGTCCATCAGCTCCCGCCACGTCGCGACAGGCAACGCGAACTGCGCCTCGCATTGCCACGGCACCAGCCGTACCGCCATGCCCTCGCCCGCCGGCACCGTGCCCGTGCGCACGAAGACGGTGCCGCTGAACAGCAGCAGCATCGGCACCTCGCCGTCGTCCAGAGAGGCGAGGTACTTGCCCGCCGCCACCTCCAGGTCGTAACTGCACGGCACCGGCAGATCCACCTCGGTGCTCCCCGAAAAGCCCGGCACAATCGTCGAGACCTGGGCGAACTGCATCGGCCGCAAGGTCTCCCCCCACCGGCTCCGCTCGCCGAACAGGTCGCTCAACAACACCGCTTCCCCGTCGGAATAGCCCCTGCGCCGCGGCTCGATGCGCAACTGGCACCTGAGCGCCATCATGTGCACGCCCTCCGGCGTCGGATCCGCCACCCGCAGCCGGAACAGCAGCGTCGGCGCCGACGCCGACGCGTCCGCCCGCGCCGACACGCACGCGAACGCGGGCCCGGTCACCACTCACCGCCGGGTACGGCACAGCCGGGACGCCGGCCGGGTACGGCGGAGCCGGCTCCGCCGTACCCGGTATGGCCGCCCTCCGGTGCGTTCGCGACCAGACGGCTGCGGGCGCGCAGGCCGGCGAAGAAGTCGCCGATCGCCTCCCGCGCCTCCTGGCCGCCGTCGAACCCGCGCCAATGCAGCCGGACGAGTCCCACCAGTTCGTAGCACGCGTCGATCGGCACCAGATAGCACGCCGTCTCGTCGAACAGGAGCGCCTCGACGTCGGGCTCGACCCCGGCCACCGCGGCCCGCTCGGCGCGCAGGCGCTCCCAGGCGGGGATGGGCAGTTCCGACTCCGTCGCGCCGCCCGGACTGGGGTAGAACGCGGTGGCGTGCCCCAGCACGGAGTTGTGGAAGAAGAAGACCATCCGCACGGGGATCTGAAGCTCGTCCCAGTCTGCCGGGCTCAGCCCGAGTGAGGGGGCGTACAGATAGCGGTACGGCACGGCGCGGTAGCGGCCCCGGCCGGCTCCCTCATGGGTGAACAGCAGGCAACACGCCGGGCAGGTGCACATGAGCGTCCGGCTCTCCAGGTTCACGACGTGCCGGTGGTCGTCACCGATGGGCTCCGCACACATCTCGCAACGCGGCGCCTCGCGCTCATGGGCACCGGACGGGGGCGCGGGCTCCCGGAACCGCCGCAGACCCCCGCGACCGGTCCCCTCCCGGCCCGGTGGCCGCCCGCCGCCTGCTGGACGTTCGCTCACTGGACACTCGCCCCCTGGGGAGGAGCGCCCGAAGGAGCGGAACCCTGCTCAGGCACAGGACACGGACCGGGCGGTCGCGGTTGAATCTGCAACAACCCCGAGTCGGCGAGCCCCTCGATCTCGATCCCGCTCACCTCTGGCGCGGCCTCCTTGACCGCCCGCTCGATGCCCTGCGTCGCGGTGACCTGGGACGACGGGCACCCATGGCAGGTGCCGGAAAGACGCAACCGCACCACACCCTCAGGCGTGAGCTCCAGCAGCTCGACCCCACCCTCATGGAGCCCCAGATAGGGCCGAACCCGGTCTAGCGCCTGCCGTACCCGCTCCTCGGTGTCCAGAGGATGCAGATCGTGAAGGATGAGCAGGCTGGAGATTAGCTCGTCCTCGACGAACCGTTTGAGCACATCGGCGGCCTCGGCCTCGGTGACGGCGCGCATGACGTGGTCGAGGCCCTCGCCGTACAACTCGACCAGGACCCGCACCAGCTCCTCGGCTTTGGCCTTGGCTTTGGGGTCAGCCGAGGCGGCGAGCTCGTCGAGCAGGGTTTCGACGAGCTCACCTGCCCCTGACACATTCCGCTTTGGCGGCATTTTCCTGTCCCCTGCTATGACGTGGTGAACGCGTGTGGGCTGTGGAGCTTGCGGAGTTCCTTGCCGTTGCCGAGGTACATGTGCACACCACACGGCAGGCAGGGGTCGAAGCTGCGCACCGTGCGCATGATGTCGATGCCCTTGAAGGTGTCCGGCGGGTTCTCCTCGAAGATCGGGGTGTTCTGCACTGCGTCCTCGTAGGGCCCCGGAGTGCCGTGGATGTCGCGCACGCTGGCGTTCCACGGCGTGGGCGGATAAGGATGGTAGTTTGCGATCTTCCCATCCCTGATGACCATGTGGTGGGACAGAACCCCCCGCACGGCCTCGGTGAAACCGCAGCTGATCGCCTCCTCCGGCACGGTGAACTCCTGCCAGGTGCGGGTCAGGCCGGACCGCACGTCGGCCAGGGCCTGCTCGGCGAAGTGCAGCGCGACCGCAGCGGCATACGCCTGGAAGTAGGTGCGCGCGCCCGGTTGCGCTCGAGGGCGTTGGACAACATCTCGCCGTTGCGCACCGGGATCTTCCACTCGAAGGTCTTCTCCGGAAGCGTCGCGGTCTTCGGCAGGTTGATCAGCACGCTGTGGCCGGTGGACTTGACGTAGCCGACGTCCACGAGCCGCGCCAACGCCGTCACCCACAGCCGGGCGAGCGGCCCGCCGCCGGTGTCAAGGGCGAGTAGATTCTCCCCGTCGAACCAGCGGGGCGACATCACCCACGAGTAGTTGTCGTTGAAGTCGCGTTTCTGTGGCTTCGGGATCGTGTGCTGGTTCCACGGGTGGCGGATGTCCACCGGGTTGCCCAGCGGATCGTGGGTGACGAAGGGCTCCTGGTCCGCCCAGTCCTCGTAATAGGAACTGCCCAGCAGAATGCGGATGCCGAGGTTGATGTCGACCAGGTCGGTGGTGATCAGCTTGCCGTCGATGACGATGCCGGGGCTGACGAACATCTTGCGGCCCCAGGCGGACATCTGCTCGTAGTTGTAGTTGCAGTGGTTGGGGTCGTTGAACGCCCCCCAGCAGCCGAGCATCACCCGGCGCCGTCCCACCTGCTCGTAACCGGGCAGCGCCTCGTAGAAGAAGTCGAAGAGGTCGTCGTGCATCGGCACGACCCTCTTCATGAACTCGATGTAGCGCACCAACCTGGTCAGATAGTCGGTGAAGAGCTGCACCGTGGCGACCGTGCCCACACCGCCCGGATAGAGCGTGGAGGGGTGCACATGCCGGCCCTCCATCAGGCAGAACATCTCACGTGTGGTGCGGCTGACCGCCAGCGCCTCGCGGTAGAACTCGCCTTCGAGCGGATTGAGCGAGCGCATGATGTCGGCGATCGTGCGGAATCCGTGCTCGGCCGCGTGCGGGGCCTCGGTGCGCTCGGCGAGGGCGAGCACGCCCGGGTTGGTTTCCCGCACCATCTTCTCGCAGTAGTCCACCCCGACCAGGTTCTCCTGGAAGATGTTGTGGTCGAACATGAACTCCGCGGCCTCACCCAGGTTGATGATCCATTCACCGAGTGCGGGGGGGCGTATGCCGTATGCCATGTTCTGCGCGTAGACCGAGCACGTCGCGTGGTTGTCACCGCAGATGCCGCAGATCCGGCTGGTGATGAAGTGCGAGTCGCGCGGGTCCTTGCCCTTCATGAAGATGCTGTATCCGCGGAAGACCGACGAGGTGCTGTAACACTCGGCGACCTCCCGGTTCCTGAAGTCGATCTTCGCGTAGATGCCGAGGCTGCCCACGATCCTCGTGATCGGATCCCAGGCCATCTCGACGAGTTCGCGGTCTTTCTGCGGTGCGGTCATCGTTCACTCCAGGGCGCCTTGTAACCGGTGAGCAGGGCGTGGCTCTTCTGGCGCCACTTGGGCTCCTTGTCCACTGTCCGCTGTGTGATGTGGCGCAGTCCTCGGACCACGGAGCCGTAGACCCCGCTGACTGTGGAGGACACGAGCGCCCCGGGAGGTTCGTCCATGAAGGGCATGAACTTGTCGGGGAAGCCGGGCATCGTGCAGGCGATGCAGATGCCGCCCACGTTGGGGCAGCCGCCGATGCCGTTCATCCAGCCACGTTTCGGCACGTTGCACTTCACCACCGGCCCCCAGCAGCCGATCTTCACCAGGCACTCGGGCTGTCCGTATTCCGTGGTGAACTGACCCTGTTCGTAATATCCGGCCCGGTCGCATCCCTCATGGACGGTCTTGCCGAACAACCACTGCGGGCGAAGGGCCTCGTCCAGCGGGATCATGGGCGCCTGACCCGCCACCTGATAAAGCAGGTAGAGGATCGTCTCGGAGAGGTTGTCCGGTTGGATGGGGCACCCCGGAACATTGACGATCGGAAGCCCCGCCTTCGACG
Source organism: Sinosporangium siamense (assembly GCF_016863435.1). Taxonomy (GTDB): domain Bacteria; phylum Actinomycetota; class Actinomycetes; order Streptosporangiales; family Streptosporangiaceae; genus Sinosporangium; species Sinosporangium siamense. The sequence goes on along the minus strand of NZ_BOOW01000036.1, from coordinate 33,104 downwards.
TCCAGTCCCAACCCAGGTAGTCCGCCACACCCATCGCACCGGTGGGGTTGCCGGACATGGCGTGAATACCGCCATATGTGGCACAAGTCCCGGCGGCGAGTACGGCTGTCGCCTTGGGCGCCAACCGGTCCAGCCACTCGCTGGTGGTCATGGGTTGCCCGGTCTCGGGGTTGTTGCCGAAGCCGCACCAGTAGCCCTCCTGCTTGATGGACTCGTTGGGAATCGACCCTTCGATCACCAGCACGAAGGGTTCGAGCTCACCGCGGTCGGCCTTGTAGAACCACTCGATAAAGGTGTCGGCGCCCCCGTATGGACCGCTCTCGAAGTCGATCAACGGCCAGTGCACCGCGATCTTCGGCAGGCCGGGCAGTGCCCCGAGCACGATCTCCTCGATGCTCGGCTGCGTGGCCGCCGTCAGCGCGACGGAGTCACCGTCGCAACTCAGGCCCGCGTTTATCCACAGGATGTGGACAACCGGCTCGTCTTTCTCACTCGCTGCGGCTGTCGATTCGGGAGCCTGCATGTCGCCTCCTCACCTCGTGCCAGTGGCCACCGGGCCGTCCGGCGCCTTCGACATGTGGATCAGTGCGTGCTGCGTCACCTCCCAGAGAACGTGGTAGACGGTCGTCTGCGCCTCCTGGATGCGGTGCACCGACGACGACGGGATCACGAAGAGATGGTCGAGCGTCTCCAGTTCGGCGAGCCTGCCGCCCTCATAGCCGGCGAGCGCGACCGTCACCATGCCGCGCCGCGCCGCCTCCTCGAACGCCTGCACGACGTTGGCCGACCCGCCGCTCGTCGACAACCCGAACGCGATGTCCCCGGGACGCCCGAACGCCGCCAGTTGCCGGGCGAAGACCACCTCGAAACCGACGTCGTTTGACAACGCGGTGACCACGGCGACGTCGCTGGTGAGCGACATCGCCGGGAGCGGCCTGCCCCTGCTCGGCGCGGCGAACGCGGTCGCCACCTCCAGAGCGTCGGTGCTGCTCCCGCCGTTGCCGAAGGCGAACAGCCGCCCACCTGCCGCGAAACACTCCGCCATCCGCACCGCGCACGCCGCCACGTCCGCCGCGCACGCCTCGGCGACCGTACAGCGCAGCCGTACGATCTCGTGTGCCTTCTCGACCGTGGAGCGGCTCACCTCGTCGAGCACACCGTCCATGTCGGTCTGCTCCGCGTAGAGAAAGGGGTAAAGGCCGCGCATCCCGGCGGACTCCCGCTCGTCCATGGTTATCTCCCCCCGCTGTCGTGGCGGTCTCGGGGGAGTACGGCGATCGCCTCCTTGGCGTGCACGAGCAGCGTGTCGCCCACCTCGGCCGAAACGAGGGCGACGCTCACCGTCTCGTGGCCCGCCCCCGTGTCCACGTAGGCGAGATCCTCGGGCAGCAGCGCGACCACCCGCACCGGCATGGCCTCGTCCGAGCAGGTGACACAGTGGCCGGAGCTACAGTGACCGCTCGTCATCGGATCACCTCCGGCCCGAGCAGGCCCGGCTGTTCAAGGAACACATGCACCAGTTCCCACAGCAGGTGATATGTCGTCACATGGATTTCCTTGACCACGGATGGATCACCCGAGCGGGCTGTCAGCACGTGGGCCACGGCCGGGCTCTCCGGCACGGCCTCGCCGTAGCCCCCGGTGAGCGCCACGGTGAGTAGTCCCAGCTCGTCGGCCACCTCAAGCCCGCGCAGCACGTCGGCGCACTGGCCGTCGGGCGAGATGCCGAGCGCGACGTCGTCCGGCGCGGCCCACTGCGCGACCTGGTGGGCGAAGACCTCGTCGTAGCCCTCCCTGGCGGCGACCTCGGTGATCGACGCGGGGTCGTTGCTGATCGCCATCGCGGGCAGCGCCCTCTTGCCGATGATCACCGGGTGCATGAACTCGACCGCGATGTGCGCGGCGTCTGTCCCGGCCTGGCCGTTACCGAACGTGATGAGCTTGCCGCCGCGGTGAAAACATGCCGCCATGTCCCGGCAGGCGAGCGCCACCTTGTCGGCGTCCGCGGCGAGCGCTTTGCCTGCGCCTTCGCGTCTGGCGAAGGCTTCGGTGGCAGCCGACTCCATGTCTTCCATGGCGACAGACATATCGACACTCCGTTACTAAGCGTATTCGACACGCTATGCCGGGCTATCCAGACGCCGACACCCTTAGTGCCACAACCAGGGGTAAAGCCTTGATGCGCAGCACTCGGTAGATCACTTACGGCGGCCCTCGATCGTGCGGACCACCGTGACCGAGTCCGTGACGAGGCCACCGGTCGACGGTGTCCGTTCAAGATCGAGCGGGCGCGGGCGATAGCCCGGGATATCGGTGAGACCGACCGTCATATCGGAGACGGCAAGCTTCGGCGTGGTCCGCCCGCGCAGGTGAAGCTCGAACGTCACCCCTTGGGGAGGCGGCGCGAAGAACTGCACCTCGAACGGCCACGGGCCGCTCTGCTCGGAGGCGATCGGCAACGGCACCGGGCTTTCGCCGTACGCCTCGATGGTGCCGCCGATCACCGGTGCGCCGGCCTGCAGGTTGAGCTGGTAGGCGGAGCGTGCCGACCGCACCCGGAGGCGCAGTACGGTCGTGTCGCCCCGGCGCCGCTCCTCCAGCACGGTCACCTCGGGCGCCGGAAGATCGGCGGCGACCGCGGGGCCGACCCGCGCGGGGGACTGCCTGTGCGGCAGCGGCAGGTCGAAGGCGCCGGTCGCCTCGCGGGCACGCTCGGCGACCCACGGATGCGGCTGCGCGTCCATGCTCACCCAGGCCGCCCGGCCGCTGTCGGCGGACAGCACATATGCCAGATGTGCCACCCGGGGCCGCTCTTGATCGAACCGGTTGACCACCACCCCGGCCCCGGCCATCACCACTGCCAGCACCCCCGCCAGCAGCGGACCGAGGGCCGCGAGCACCCGGGCGCGCGGGGTGGCGGCGTCCAGCAGCGGCAGCGCCGACATCGCCGCGAACATGTAAAACACCACGCTCGGCGCCGCCATCGCCAGCCCCAGCGCGCTGCCGAGTGAACGGCCGCCGATGCCGAACACCACCACCCCCGGCAACGCCGCCACGGTCCACACCGCGAGGGCGAACAGCGGCCTGCGGTCACGCAACACGAGCGCCGCACACCCACCGGCCCCACCGGCGAGCGCGGTGAGCGCCCCGTAATAGGACGCCCCAGGCAGGAACACAGCTGCGGCCACACCCAGCAGTGCCTGCCAGAAGAGCACCCCGGCCACGGGCGCGACCGGACCCAGCCACCTGCGAGCCAGGGCGAACCATCCCCAGACGATCGCCACCACCATCAAGATGATCGCCAGGCGGAACGGCCCCGGCTGATAGGGATCACTCGCCAGGCTGGCATATCCCCGGTCCCACGCGGTCAGCCCCGCCCACAACCCGGCCGCCCCAGCCATGCCGATCATTAGCGGGATCAGCGCCGCAGCGGCCGAGAGCACCAACCGCGGCACGGTCGCCTCGCCACGCAGCCTCGCGAGTACGGCGAAAGCCAGCACGGCCAGCACCCCAGCCCCGGCCAGCGGCGTCGCCAGCCACCCCGGGTAGCCGATCACCGTGCCGAAGGCAGCGAAGAACACCTCTTCCGGCGCGGCACGTAACTGCGGAAGGTCGGCGTTCGCCACCTCGCGCACCATCACGAGCGCGTTCTCGCCCTGCATTTGCAGCGCGGCGGGGTCGAAGTTCGCGACCGTGTCGCGGGGGTGGTGATAGTAGGCACGGCCGTCGGACCAGCCCAGATCCACCCCGATGACGCCACGCTCCTCAAGCACGCTCAGGTCTGAGTGGAAGCCGCTGAGCCGGTAGACGCCGGTAACGGCGGATTCGCCGACAGGGAAAGGCACCTGGGCGAACGCGGAGATCAGCCCGGACCCGCCCGGTGTCAGGTTGTACATAGAGGAAGGCGAGGCGTTGCCCGGTCCCTCCAGGTTGATCATGACGCTGCCGCCTTGGGCGAGGGGGTGCCGCGCGAACGCCTCGGCGCCTATGAGGCCCGGCTCCTCGCCGTCGCTGAGCAGGAGCACCACGTCGTTGCGGAGCTGCCCGCCCGCGGTGAGGGCACGGGCGATCTCCAGCACGGCGGCCACCGACGCCTTGTCGTCGCTGGTTCCGGGGGTGGTCGGGGTGGAGTCGTAGTGTGCGGCCACCACGACGCGGCCGGTCGAGGCGTGGCCGGGGATGACGGCGACGACGTTCTTGGCGAGCCCGGCGGTCACGTCGGCGCCGAAGGTCCGGGCGCCGACCCCCGTCTGCACCTCGGGTCGCAGGCCGAGGGCGATCAGCCGGTCGACGAGATAGTTCCGTACGGCGTCGCCACCCGGTGAGCCGATCGGGGTGGGTTCGCGGGCGATGTGGGCGAGGTGGGGCCAGGCGCGTGTGGCGCTGAATGTGGTCGCGGGGGCGTCGGGGCCGGCCGGGGCGGGTGGCCCTTCGGCCAGCCAGGCGCCGACGGCAGCGGCCACGACGGCGAGGAGCGCGAGGAGTGCGGGGATCCGGCCGAGGGGGCGGGGACCTTGGCCGCCTTGAACGGCGTGGTCTTCGGGTGATGTGCGGAGGGTTCCCATAGTTGCATAATGGATTGTGCACAGCCTTTTGTGCAAACTTGATTGTGCACACTGGGAACGTTCATCGCAGATGAGGAAGGGGTAAGTTGCATAAGCGGGACGGCCGAGGCTAGGTTGACGCCATGGGTGAGCAACCTCTGACGCGTAAGATCGCTGATCTGGAGGTGCTCAAGGCACTCGCCCACCCCCGCCGGCAGCGCATCCTCGACCTGCTCAGCCAGGGCGGTCCTTCGACCTCGGCCGAGCTGGCCCGCAAACTCGACCTCAACACCGGCGCGACCAGCTACCACCTGCGTGAGCTGGCCAAACACGGGTTCATCGAGGAAGTGCCCGAGAGGGCGCGCGGGCGTGAGCGGTGGTGGCGTTTCGTCTCGGCCGACCTGCGCTTCCCGCTCCGCAGCGAGCAGGACGCGGAGACGCGGGCGCTCCTCGACGAGATCAACGCCAGGGGGGTGGCCGACGACATGCGGGCGTTCCGCCTCGCGCAGGCCGCCGTTGAGCCGGGGGCCTGGGGGGACGCGTTCCCTTACTCGCGGGGCGCCATCCGGGTGACGCTGCCGGAGCTGGTGGAGTTCTTCGAGGAGTACATCGCGTTGCTGATGAAGTACGGGAAGTCCGCGGAGGAGGCCGATCCCGAGGCGCGGCTCGTGCAGACGCGGTTCTACGCCTATCCCAACCCGCCCAGCGATCAGACGTCCTAAAGGACTTCCGGGTGTCCCTGGTGGCACAACCGGGGGTAAAGCCTTGATGCGGAGCGGACCGCGCCGGTCCCGGGGAAGGTGTGCCGGGGAAGGCTCACAGTGTGAGCACAGAGCGGGTCCGGCTGCGGATCCGGGTGGAGGGGATCGTGCAGGGCGTCGGTTTCCGCCCGCACGTCTACACCCTCGCCCGGCGGCTCGACCTGGCCGGATGGGTGGGCAACGACCCCAAAGGGGTGTTCATCGAGGTCGAGGGACTGCGTGCCGCGCTTGACCTCTTCCTGGGCGACCTCAAAGGGGAGGCGCCGCCGCTCGCCGTGATCGACCGGGTCGCCACGACCGTGCTGCCGCTCACCGGGGATCGCGGCTTCCACATCGCGGACAGTGTCCAGGACGGCTCCCGCCGTACTTCTGTGTCACCAGACTTCGGGACGTGTGATGACTGCCTGGCCGAGCTGTTCGACCCCGCCGACCGGCGTTATCGCTATCCCTTCGTCAACTGCGTGAACTGCGGTCCCAGGTTCACCATCGTCACTCGTGTGCCTTACGACCGGTCCACGACCACCATGGCGCGCTTTCCCATGTGCGGGGAGTGCGCCCGTGAGTTCGCCGATCCGGCCGACCGCCGGTTCCATGCCCAGCCCACCTGCTGTCCGGACTGCGGGCCGGTGCTCTCCTATACGGTCGTCGACGGCGCGGACCGGCAAGTGCTCGCTCAGGGGGAGGCCGCGTTGCAACGGGCGGTCACCGCCGTGCGGACCGGCCTGATCGTCGCCGTCAAAGGGCTCGGCGGTTATCACCTCGCGGTGGGCGCCGAAGACGAACCCGCGGTGCGGCGGTTGCGGGACCTCAAACACCGCGAGGCCAAACCCTTCGCCGTCATGGTGGCCGACCTGGCCGCGGCCCGCACCCTGGCCGGCCTCACCTCCGAGGCCGAGCGGCTGCTGGCCGATCCGCGCCGCCCGATCGTGCTCGTGCCACGCCACGCGGAGGCGCTCACGGCGCCCTCGGTCGCCCCTGGCACGGGGGAGATCGGGCTGATGCTGCCCTACACCCCTTTGCACCATCTGCTTCTGCGGGAGACCGGGCCCATAGTCCTGACCAGCGGCAACATCTCCGACGAACCCATCGCCTTCAAGGACGCCGAAGCCCTGAACGGGCTCTCATCCGTGGCCGACGCCTTCCTCACCCACGACCGTCCCATCCACATCCGCACCGACGACTCCGTCGTGCGGATCGTCGCGGGGCGGGCGACACCGCTGCGCCGATCGCGGGGATATGCCCCGGAACCTCTCGCCCTTTCCCTTCAACGTCCGGTGCGCCGCGCCGTACTCGCCTGCGGGGGAGAGCTCAAGAGCACCTTCTGCATGGTGCAGGGGGACCGGGCTTTTCTGTCACATCACATCGGCGACCTGGAGAACTACGAGACGCTGGTCGCCTTCACCGAGGGCATCGAGCATTTTCAGCGCCTGTTCGGTGTCGTGCCGGAGGTCGTCGCCCACGATCTGCACCCCGAATATCTGTCCACGAAGTACGCCGCGGAGCTGGCCGACGTGGAGCTCGCGGGTGTCCAGCATCATCACGCCCACATCGCCTCATGCCTCGCCGACAACCGCGAACGCGGTCCCGTCATCGGCGTGGCCTACGACGGATTGGGATACGGCACCGACGGCACCCTCTGGGGTGGTGAGCTGCTGATCGCGGACTTCACGGGATATGTCCGTGTCGGGTCGCTCACCCCCGTGCCGCTGCCCGGTGGCGAGGCGGCCATCCGGCATCCGTGGCGCATGGCGGCGGCGTATCTCGCGGAGATGGACCTCACCCACACCCCTCCGGTTCAACACCGGCACGCCGCCGACTGGGACCGGGTGCGAGCACTCCTCAAAACCCCCGCCCACTCTCCGCCGACCACCAGCGCCGGCCGTCTCTTCGACGCCGTCGCCGCCCTCCTCGACCTGCACGACACCGTCGCCTACGAGGGACAGGCCGCCATCGCCCTGGAACAGACGGCAGACCCCACAGAAACCGGTGCCTATCCGGCCCACATCGCCCGCGGCGACCCCCCGTCCTGCAACGGGAACCTGCCCTACCCCGGCCCCTCTCTGCTCCTCAACGGCGGCGAACTCGTGCGCGCCGTCGTCGAAGACCGGCGGACCGGCACCCCACCCGAGGCCGTCGCCGCCCGCTTCCACAACGGCCTCGCCGCACTCACCGTCGCCGCCTGCCTCCGCGTCCACGAGGCGAGCGGCCTCACCACCGTCGCCCTCTCCGGCGGCGTCTTCCAGAACCGGCTCCTCACCGACCGCCTCACCGACGCACTACGCCGCCACGGCCTCCAGGTGCTCACCCACCACCGCGTCCCCCCAAACGACGGCGGCCTCAGCCTCGGCCAGGCCGTGATCGCGGCCCGGCGACATCCCTGAGCCCGGCTTCCCTCCAGCGGCGGCATTTCGGTCTCCCCGCCTCCTTCAAACAGGCCCTCGACCGCTTCGGCAGCCGGGCGCTTGGCGCCGGCGAGAAGGCATGCGGCGGCCATCGGCGCGATGGTGACGCAACCTCGGCCCACCGGTGGGTCTTCTACCACTTCCTGTCTACCTTCGACTACGCGGGCCGGTTGCTGATCCTGCGCCGCCGCACCCCCGAGACGGCCCGGAGGGCACGCATCGACGCCGCACGAGCGGGTGCCAAGCCGCTGCCGTTGCGGCTGGCCGGTGGGCACATGCTGTACACCGAGGGCAGCGTCGCCGGCTCCAAGCGCCCTGTGCCTGTCTTGGCCGTCGCCGCAGCAGCCACCGCGCGGTCGGAGCCCCAGCGAGTCGCTGATCGAGCAGGGGCCCGCTCTCTCCTCGCAGTTAGCGCAGGCGGTCCACACCGGCTTCGAGGACGGCCGGCGGCTCCTGCCAGCGGGACCGCGACAGGGCGCTCCAGCTCACTACGGAGAGCGACGATTTCCAACGCGGCGAAGAAACGTATGAGCGGGCAGAGGCTCGGTATCAGCTCCCGGGAGGTCGGCCGTCGTCGCGTGCGAAAGACAGCGCGCCCCCGCCGCGGTGACCGGGTAACTCGGACAGGCGATGTGAGGCCGGTCCATAGAGGACCGGCCTCGGTGGGCGGGCCCTAGCCGATGACGGGTGGGGCGGTTTCGGGGTTGGTGCCCCAGATGTCGTCGTCTTCGGAGAGCCAGGTGGTGCGTTCGCGGTCCTGGGGGCCTTCGCCGCCGGCGGCTCCGCCGTACGGCATCATCGGGACGCCGCTCATGCCGCCGGGGCGGGTGGCGTCGGGGCGGAGGGTTCCGGGGGCGCCCAGCGGGGTGCCGGGCGCGGCGCCTATGGCGCCGGGGCTGCCGATGCCCGTGGTGGGGGTGTTCAGGCCCGGGGTGGTTCCCGTGGGGTAGCCGGGGGTGCCCAGGCCGGGTGTGCCGGGGCCGGTTCCGGTGGGGAGGGCGGGAGGTTCGTAGCCGGCTAGTTCGGTGGCTCTTGGGATGGTTGAGCCGTCGGGCAGGCCGGGAACCGCTCGGGGGTCACTCCCGGTGGGGAGGTCCGGGCGTCCGGGTAGACCGGATTCGCCGGTTGCGGGGAGGGCAGGGCTGCCGGGGAGCTTGGGGTCGGCCGGGGAGCCGCCGGGGTAGCCGGGTGTTCCGGGGGTTCCGGGGGTTCCGGGGGTTCCGCCGCCTGGATAGTGCGGTGTTCCGGGGGCTCCGGTGCCGGGGTAGTCCGGGGAGCCGGGCACACCACCGCCGGGCAAGCCGCCGCCCGGGAGTCCCCCGCCGGGCAGGCCACCGCCCGGAAGACCGCCGCCGGGGAGGCCGCCCGAGGGGATGGAGGTCTTGGGGAGCTGGCCGAGGCTGGGGTCCGCCGGTGGTCCGCTGTTCAAAGGCATGCGGGCCAGGGAGTCGGGAAACATCTCGTAGTGGGTGACGATCCGCTCGTTCAGCCCGACCAGGAACTCACGCGCCTTGTCCGTGTCGGACTTGGTGTCGCCCGTGATGAAGTTGGACACGATCATCCCAGGTGAAGTCTCCTTGAAGGCACCGGAGATGTCGTTGTCCCAGGTGAACCAGCCGTTCTCCGGCCGGTTGTCCTTGAACTGCCGCAACGTGTTGGCGTAGCCGTTGAGGGAGTGGGCGAGGCGGGCGGAGCGGTCGGCGAGTTCGCGGGCGTTGGCCTCCAGTTTGTGCAGGGAGCGCAGGACGGCTTTGGCCGCGTCGCCGCCCCAGTGTTCCGCGACCTGCTGGGCGGCCTTGTAAAGGTGGTGGTTCAGGCCTTTGTCGACGCAGTCCCCGGCGAGCATCGTGGCCATGGTCCGGTAGGAGACGGCGACACCCTCGACGTCGTCGGGCCTGGTGTCGCCGACCCATTTCCGGATCTGGTCGACGCTGGTGTAGGACCCCGAGTTCCAGCTCGGCGGCCCGTCCTTCTTGATGCGTTGGAGGTCGAACTCCCCTGACTTCCCCCGTACCAGCACGCGTGTTATCCGCGGCAGTGCTCAAACGGGCTGTTGTAGCGGGTGGCGCCCGCCGAGCCGCCCCACTTCACGCAGACTCCCTTGGCGTAGGCGCGCACGGGGCCGGCGTAGTACTGGAAGTTGCCCGAGTCGGTGGTGCGGCGCTTGCCCTTGACCTCAAGGTAGGCCGAAACAGCGCTCTTGCCACCCGTCCCGGTGTTCTTGACGGTCGTCACGCAGTTGTGGCCGTTGGCGGAGTTATAGAGCAGGAAGACGGTCGCCGCCTTTCCGAGCGGCGCCGAGTCGATGCGCTTGTAGCCCGACCCGCAGACCCTCTCCGGGGAATACGGATTGCCGCCCGGCTTCGGCCCCGGCTGCGGCTTGGACTCCCCGCCGCCGCCGCAGTTCTTCGACGTCAACGTTTGAGTGGGATAGCCGAACCGCACCCCGTTGAACACCGCGGGCTTGATGTTGTTCGGCCACGTTCCCGTCTTCGCGCGCACCTCGTAGTGCAGGTGCGCGGGCATGCCCTTGCGGGAGGCCATCGTGGTCTTCCCGACCGTGCCGATGCGCTGGCCCCGCGCCACCGTGTCGCCCGCCTTGACGAAGCGCGCGTTCAGGTGCGCGTAATACGAGGCGAGCCCACCCGCGTGCTCGATTTTGACGAGGTTCCCGAAACCGTTGCTGTTCCCCTGGTGGGCGGAGGTCACCACCCTTCCCGCCGCCGACGCGAGCACGGCACTGCCGAGATCCGCGTCGGGCGAGTTCCCCCGGTTGAAGTCGATCTCCCACTTGGAGCCGTGCGCGGAACTCGACGTGGTGCCACGCCACGACTCACCACATGTGAAAGGCAACTGGAAAGCCGGAGCCGCGGTCGCCTGCACAGTGCCGCCCCCGACTACCAGCGAAGACAGGCCTAGAGCAAACGCTGCCATGATTCGCATGCACGGAAGAGTGACACCTCTAGCAACAATTGTCCACGTACACCCCAGATGTCACATGATCGTTTATAGGAGATCTGTAAGTTCGTCCGCAGTCATTCCCGCAAGTGAAAGGATGTTACGCAAGGTCCCTTTGGGGAGATCTCGACCGAGATGGACTGGCACGCTTACCACACGCCCATCCTCGTGGCGCAGAATGTGATGACTGCCGCGCACCCGCGCGACGTCGAACCCGGCTTTCTCCAACGCCCGGACCACCTGCGCCCCAGGCAACGATGGCACTGGAGGCATCAGGCGACGTCCACCGTCACGGTCAACTCCGGCGACGGGCCGACTTCCTCGATGAGCGCGATGAGTGCCTGGCGCAGGTCCTCCACAGCCGCCTCCGCCGTGAGTCCGTCGCCGACGGCCCCCACACCCGGACGAAGTTGGGCACTGGCGCACCACACTCCGTCCTCATCCTGTTCCAGAACATATGGCACATGCTGGGTCCAGCTCATGACTCTCAGTGTACGGCTCTGACCAGCTCATCGATGGTGTTCTTACCGTCACGGACCTTGGCGTGCGGGGGTGAAGTCCGGGAGGAGTGGGGGTGGGAGGGGGAGGGGGGTCCAGGTGTGGAGGAAGTCGACGGCGAGGGTGCAGGCGGCGGGGTAGGGGCCGTCGGCTGTGGTGAGGGTTTGGGCGGTGAGGGTGGCGATGGTGTGTTCGATGTGGCCGCGGGAGGTGGTGGGGGTGACGTCGGCTCCTGCCGTACTCACGAAGTCGGGGAGGGCGAGGACGCCGCGGGCGTGGAGGGTGGCGAGGCCGGTGCGGGTGTAGGGGGCGAGGGTGGCGGGGGCGATCAGGCGGGCGGGGGTGCGGGTGGCGCGGGGGGCGTCGAGGGTGCCGGGGCGGTCGGCGGGGACCAGGATGTCGGCGTTTACGGTGAACAGGGCGGTGGGCGGGTGCACGGGCAGGCCGACGTGGGCGACGCAGGCGTCGCCGTATCGGTCGCGGAGGTGGAGGAGCAGGGGGACGTCGAGGCCGCCGGAGCGGTGGACGGTGCCGTGCGGAGTGGCGACGGCGGTGACGCGGGCGCCGCGGGTGAGGGCCTCGGCGGCGAGGGCGGCGGCGGTGTCGCCGAAGCCGTAGAGGGCGAGGGTGCGTCCCCGCAGGCCGCCGAGGGCGGTTTCGGCGGCGACGGCGATGCCGAGGGCGGTGTGGGTGGTGGTGGTGCCGGTCAGGGAGGGGGCGGGAAGGTCCTCGGCCCTGGTCCCGATATCAGGAAATGTCAGGAAAGAGCGGCGTTCGACTAAGGGATGGATCTCGGCGACATAGCGCCCCAGAATGTCGTCCCTGGTCTCGGGTGTGGCACGCAGCAGGGCGGCGGCGCCGCCGACACGCCGGCCGAGCACGGCATGGCGGAAGGTCATGGCGCGGGCGAGGACCACGGCCTCCGAACGGCTGATGTGAGGGGCGAGGCGAGTGCCGCCGACGCTGAGCGCACAGTCGAGGTCGAAGGCGAGATAGCCGTCGACGCCGGTCAATTCCACGACACGCATATGCGGGTGTGCCTTTCGAGCGACTCAGCCTGGCATAAAAGCTGAGCACGGCGTGGGGCGCCGGAGCGCGGCCGCCTTCGGGGAGGGAGGCCCGAAGGCGGCTGCGGCGTGTTTCCGGGCACCCGAGGATAGGGCGACATCCAGCTCGGTTCGGTTGGCTACGGAATTGAGCGGTGCCCGCCCGGTTTCAGATCAGCCGAGCATCTTGATAAGCCGCTGCCGGTCCAGGGGAACGTCGGGAACGGGGTGGTCAGCCGGGGGTTCGACCCCGTGAAGATGGCGCACGAAATAGTCCCACGTACGTTTGGCGACATAGCCTTCATAACCAAACAGACCGTGTTCCGCACCGGGGATCAGAAGAAGGTCGAAGTCCTTCCCTGCCCGGATGAGCGCATCGACGAGACGCATCGTGTGATACGGGAAGACGTTGTCGTCGCCGTCGCCGTGAACAAGGAAGAGTTTGCCCTTGAGCCGGTGGGCCAGCAATGAGTTGTTGACGTCCTGATAAAGCTCTTTGTCGTAAGGGCCCTGATAGAGCTCGGCCCATCCGGCGCAGTAGAGGTCGTTTTCATGATTGCCCGATGAGGCGACCCCCACGTGGTAGAAGTCGGGGTGGGCGAGGATGGAGCGGGCCGCGGCATAACCCCCGCCGGAGTGGCCGAAGACACCCACCCTGGTGAGGTCCATATACGGGCGGGTGGCGGCGAGTTCGGTGATGCCGGCGACGTGGTCGTGGGTGGCGCCCGCCTCGCCCATCCTGCCGTAGGACTCGTCGTGAAACGCCTTGCTCCGCCCGGGGGTGCCGCGCCCGTCGAGGGTGACCACGATGAAGCCGAGGGCCGCCACGGCAAACACCTCCGACCAGCTCGGATCGCCGAATCCGGGGGCGACGCGATGGATCTGCGGGCCGGGATAGACGTGCTCGACGACCGGATAACTCCGCCCGGGGTCGAAGTCGAGCGGGAAGAAAAGCGTGCCGTAGATCTCGGTGACGCCGTCGGCGGCCCGCACCCGCACGCGTTCGGGGCCGCGCCAGCCGAGGGCGACGAGGTCGCCGACGTCGGCGACCTCCAATTCGACGACGACCTCGCCCGCGAGGTTCCGCACACTCGTGACGGGTGGCACATCGACGAAGGAGGCTACGTCGACGAGATATTTCCCGCTGGGCGAGACGACGGCGGCGTGGTCGAGCACGTCGTCGGTGAGGCGGGTGAGCCCGGTGCCGTCGAGTCCGGCGCTGAAGATCTGCCGCGGATAGGGATCGCCCGCGACGTGCCCTGAGGCGGCGAAGAGAACGGTCCCGTTCTTCTCGTCGACGTGCAGGATCTCTTTGACGACCCATTCCCCGGAGGTGAGCCGGACGGGCTCCCCGCCCTCGGCGGCGTAGAGATAGAGGTGACCCCATCCGTCGCGCTGGGAGAACCACACCACGTCGCCGTTGCTCAACACCCGGCTGATGGGCGGGCCGCCGGAGGGATTGCCGTCGACCCGCTTCTCGTGATGATCCTCGGCGAGAAGACGCACATCGCCTGTAGCGGCGTCGAGTTCATAGAGCGACAACCGGCGGAAGAACCGGTCGGTGTCGTAGTAATAGAGCTTGTCGCCCTTCTCCGACCATGCCATTCCCGCCATCTCCGGCGGCACATATTCGGCGTGCAGAGGCGCTCCTTCGCTCCGCACGAGGGTGCCGTGCGGCACGGACACGACGACGAGTTCCGCGGTCGGCACCTTCGCGTCGCCGGGCACCGGATAATGCGAGGTGCGCAGCCTCGGCCGCCCGCCGTCGAGCGGTGCCGCGTCGATGAGATATGCCGAAGGCAGGCCGGCCGTGTCCAGGCGATGGGTGGCGATGCGCCGCGAGTCGGGCGACCACAGCAACATCGGCGGCCCTTGCACACCAAGCCGTTCGAACAACACCCGCGGGCTGGAGGCGTCCGGGCATTTGGCATAGGCGAAGTCGGCCGTGCCGTCGCCGGTGAGGCGGTGTTCGGCGCCGGTGACGATCTCCCGCACCCACAGATTGTGCTCGCGGACAAAGGCCACCCATTTCCCGTCCGGGGAGGGGGTCTCGTGCAGTCCGGGGCGATGCCCGCGCGATGTGCAGGTGTAGTCGCCGAGGTCGCAGGTCCAGCGTTCGCCGTCGACCTCGAACCCCACCTGCTTGTCGTCGAGTTCGACGCTCTCGAAGGGCAGGTCGCCCGGGTCGACGGCGGCGCCGGAGGCGGCGGCGAGGCTCTTGGCGAGCCGTTCGTGGTCGAAGGCCGGGGTGACGCTTCCTTCCGCGGGGTTGACGAGGAGGAATCGTTTGCCGGTGCGCCTGCGGCTCAGGTAGGTGAATCGGTCTCCGTCCGCCAGCCACTGAGGCTCGACGCGGTCCCCGAACACGAGCTTCTCGCGGTTGTGCGGCAGGAAACGCTCTGCCTTGGCGTAGTCGACTGTCACACGGCCAGTGAAGCCAGCCGAATCCGGCTCAGGCTTTAGCCGTGCGAACGAAATGGAGGTGTCCGCATTTGGCGGCGGGTGTGATGCGGAGGTGGGGGCGCGGGGCGCACGGTGTCCAGAACCGTCCCAATGTGAGGTGTCTCGATGGCCGTCCGTTCCCCCGCCGCCAAAGCGGCCTGTGCCTTAATCGCTCTCGGCATCGCCGCGACCGCCTGTGCCTCAGGGGATCGCCGGCCGGCCGCCGGTCCGGACGCGAAGCCCGCGGCGGCCTCGAACGCCGATATCGAGAAGTTCGTCGTCGGGATGTCGGGCGCCCCTTCGATGCTCGACATCGCCCACGGTTTCGACGGCGCCTCGACCGGTATCCAGTCGGAGATCCTGAACACCATGCTCAAAGTGGGCTCCGACGGCCAGTTGGTCCCGGAGATCGCCGAGTCCTGGTCGCAGCCGGAGCCCACGACCTATGTCTTCAAACTCCGCAGCGACGTGAAGTTCTGGGACGGCAGCGCCATGACCGCCGAGGACGCGGCCTACTCGCTGGCCAGGCACATGGACCCGAAGGTCGCCTCCCAGGCCGCGTCCTACATGACCAATATCAAGGAGGTGAAGGCCACCGGCGACCACGAGGTCACGGTGACCCTGAAGAAGCCCAACAACTCCTTCGGCTACATCGTCTGCCCGATCTGGCAGGTGGTGAAGAAGTCCTTCGCCGAGAAGCACAAACGCGACCTCGGCAGCCCGACGGTTCTCACCATGGGCACCGGCCCGTTCAAGGTCGAGAAGTTCAATCCCGCCTCCGGCACCGTGCTGGTGCGCAATGAGAACTACTGGGGGCCGAAGCCGAAGATCAAGCGGCTGGAATACAAGACCATCCCGGACAGCGAGACCATTCGCATCGCCGTGGACTCCGGGGAACTCGACGCGACCTACGCCGTGGACGTGCACAACGCCAGGCGCTGGACGTCGCTCCGCAACGCGAACATCCTCTTCTCGCGCGGCAACAGCAGCCGGTATTGGTCGTTCGACGTGAACGTCGAGCCTTTCAGCGATGTGCACGTGCGGCGCGCCATCGCATATGCCACCAACCGCGAGGCGCTCGCGGGTGAACGGCTGAAGCCCGCGGTCAGCCCGGTCCCTGAGCCGATGTTGAAGGCCGTGTTCGGGGAGGAGGGATTCCGGCAGCTCGTGAACGAGATCCCGCAGTATGGCTTCGACCTGGCCAAAGCGAAGGAGGAGCTGGCCAAGTCGAAGTTCCCGAACGGCTTCGAGGTGACCGTGCCCTACTCGAACGCCCAGTCCATCTGGTCGAAGATCTTGCAGAACACCGCGCAGAACCTCAAGCAGATCGGCATCACGCTGACCGCGAAGCAGGTCCCGCACGAGAAGTGGGTGGCCCAGCTCTTCGCGCACAAGGAACTCGACATGTTGATCATGGGGGCGAGCTACGCCTCGCCGGACCCGGGCGAATGGTTGCCGGACGTGCTCGGCAAGGCCACCGCCGTGCCCAACGCCTTCAACCTGTCGAACTACAGCTCCCCCGCGCTGGAGGAGAACCTGGTCAAGCTGGCCGCCTCCGAGGGCGAAGAGCGTAAGAAGATTGTCAAGGAGCTCGTGCTGGAGATCGCCGACCAGCTCCCCTACGCACCGCTGTTCTACGACGACAACGCCATCGCGCTGAACAAGAAGTATGTGTGGGACGGCGAGTTCAACACGTGGACCTTCTCCGACCTGTCGGTCTTCGTCAAAGCCGTCGCCTAGCGTCCGGCGGCACCATGCGGCCCGGCCGGCGCGGGTGGCCCCCGGCCCGCCGGGCCCTCAGGGCGTGTGTCACGGATACCAAAAACCGCCGCCGGGTCTTCGTTCGATCGCACAAAAAGTGCGCGCCGCTTAGTCCCGCAGGGC
Source organism: Sinosporangium siamense (assembly GCF_016863435.1). GTDB lineage: Bacteria > Actinomycetota > Actinomycetes > Streptosporangiales > Streptosporangiaceae > Sinosporangium > Sinosporangium siamense. The sequence continues at coordinate 16,569 of NZ_BOOW01000036.1, read as the reverse complement.
GATGCACATGCATGACCTGCGTTTCTACGCTCCGGCCATGGGACGGTCCCGCCACCCGCCGTGCCACTCCTGTCTTTCTGCGTAGGACCCCGAGGTGAACATCGTTGTTCTTCCGATCTCCTCCGGGGCGGTTGGCATGCGCCACGCTCGCCCTCGGCTTGACCTTGACGGCGTGTGGTGGCGCCGACCGCGGCTCCGGCAAGGCTGAAGGCGGCAAGCCGCAGTCCGCCGCCTCAGAGGCCGACATCGACAAAATCGTGTGGGGAATGGCGGGCAACCCCTCCATGATCGACATCGCGCACGGTCTGGACGGTGCGTCCACCGTTGTGCAGACCGTGGCGCTCGACACCCTGCTCACCCTCACCGCGGAGGGCAAACCCGCTCCCGCCGTCGCCGAGTCGTGGGAACGCGCCGACCCCACGACCTACGTCTACAAGATCCGCAAGGACGTGAAGTTCTGGGACGGCTCCCCGGTCACCGCAGAGGACGTCGCCTACTCCCTGGCGAGGCACATGGACCCGAAGGTCGCCTCGCAGGCGGGCAGCTTCCTGACCGCGATGAAGGAGGTGAAGGTCACCGGTGACCACGAGGTCACCGCGAAGCTGAAGCGGCCCGACACCTCCTTCGAATATGTCGCGGCCTCCGCCTGGCAGATCGTCAAGAAGTCCTTCGCCGAGAAACACCTGCGCGACCTCGGCAGCCCGACGGTGCTCACGATGGGCACCGGCAAGTTCAAGCTCGTCAGCTTCTCCCCCGCCACCGGCGCCGTGCTTGAGCGCAACGAGCACTACTGGGGGCAGAAGCCGAAGATCAAGCGGCTGGAGTTCAAAGTCGTCTCCGACTCCGAGACCCGCCGCCTCGCGTTGCAGTCGGGCCAGATCGACGGCACCTTCGACATCGACACGCAGAACGCCCGCCGCTGGACGACGCTGCCGAACGTGCAGACGTTCTTCGCCCGCGCGAACGCCGTCAGGTATTTCTCGTTCGACGTCAAGAACAAGCCCTTCGACGACGTCTACGTGCGTAAGGCGTTCGCGCACAGCCTCGACCGCAATGCCCTCAAGGGCGCCGACGCGCGCATGGTCCTGGCCGACAACATCGTGACCGAGCCGCAGCTTGTGGCGTTGTTCGGCAAGGAGGGGGCGGCGCAGTTCGTCGCGGGCCTGCCGAAATACGAGTTCGACATGGCGAAGGCCAAGGCCGCACTGGCCCAGTCGAAATACGCGAGTGGTTTCACGCTCGACGTGGTGCACTCCAACCGCGATCAGTTCTGGTCGAAACTCCTGCAGAGTCTCGCGCAGAACCTCAAGACGATCGGCGTCACGCTCAACATCAAGGCCATCCCGAACGACGCCTACGTGGCGAAGCTCTACGGCCACCAGGACCTCGGGATGAACGCCGTCAACGCCGCGTTCAGCACCCCCGATCCGGCCGAACTGCTCCCCGTCATGCTGGGAGAGTCGGGCACCAAGCCCAACGGCTTCAATTTGGCGAACTACACAAACCCCGAGCTGGAGAAGAACCTCACCGCTCTGGCGAACACCGTGGGCGCGGAACGCCAGGAGGCCGTGAAGAACATCGTCACCGAGGTGGCCGATCAAGTGCCCTACATGCCGCTCTACTACGACGAGAACGGCATGGCGCTCAACAAGAAATACGTCTTCACCCAGGAGTTCACCACCTGGTCGGGGCAGGACTGGTCCGCCCTGATCAAGCGCGCGGCCTAGCTCGTGCCCGGCTTCCGTACGGTGTTCCAGGCACTCGGCGTGCCCCGCCGAGAGCCTGGTCGGCGTCCCCTGAAACCGGGGCCTCCCGAGGCCCGCGGCCGCCTTTGGCCGAGGGGACGAAATAACGGCGCCCTCCTTTGGCCGCGCATGCGATGCACGGCCGGGACCTGCGTTTCTACGCTCCGCCACATGGAAGACCGGGATATCCAAACTCTGCTGGACGAATCAGCCAAGAAACTCGGGGTCGTCGGCGCTCAGGTGGCGGTGCTCCACAACGGTGTGGTCCGCGCCTTCGCCACGGGCAGCGCCAACGTCGAACTGGGCATCCCCATGACGACCGACACTCTGGTGCAGATCGGCTCGACGACCAAGGTGTACACCGCGCTGATGGTCATGAGCCTGGTCGAGGAGGGCAAACTCGACCTCGACGAGCCGGTCCTGTCCTACATCCCCTACTTCCGCACGCCCGATGCCGAGGCGACCAGGTCCATGACCCTGCGTCACCTGCTCTCCATGAGCGCCGGGCTCGACAACGGCCCCTACGACAAGCACGGCAGGGAGCAGATCGCCACCGAGCGCTATATCCGCTCCATCGCCGACCTTCCGCTGATCTTCTCGCCCGGTCAGGGGTACGGCTACAGCAACCTGGCCACCTGCGTCGCCGGTGAGGCGGCGGTGCAGGTGACCGGCCGGACCTGGGACGACCTGCTGCGTGAGCGTGTGCTCGAACCGGCGGGCCTCAAGCGGAGCGTGACGCTGCCCGAGAACCTCGTCTTCCACCGGGTCTCCGTCGGACACGCCGTCGAGGAGGACGGCACGCCGAGGGTGACCCGCCCGTGGGACTGCACGCCGACGCAGGCCGCCGCCGGGGAGACGCTGTGCACCAGCGCCGCGGACCTGATCGCCTTCGCCCAGATCTTCCTGAACAAGGGCGCGGGGGTGGTGTCGCCGGAGTCGATCACCACCATGACGACCCCGCAGGTCACGGTGCCGGACACGATCCTCGCCGACACCTGGGGGGTCGGTCCGTACAGCAAGAACTGGAACGGCACCGAACTGTGGGGCCACACCGGCACCAACGAGGGCGGCTCATCCTCGTTGTTCTGGATCCCGGCGAAGGGCGCGGCTTTCGCCACGCTCAGCAATGTCCCCGAGCAGGGCTATCCGCTCGCCCACGAGCTCGGCAAGGTGCTCTACCCGGCGCTGTGGGGCGTGGACTGCGTGCCGCCGCCGGCGCCCTCGGCCGAGGTGCGGGTCGACGCCCACCGGGTGAGCGGCGTTTATGAGGAATACAACGCCCGCTACGAGGTGACGGTCGAGGACGGCACCGTCATGCTGCGGGCGTCCTCGAAGGAGCCGTTCACCCCTTCGCTCGACACCAGGCTGCTGCCCTGGAAAACCGATCGGTTTCTCGCCGACAAAGCCGCCCTCACCGGCAACCGAGGGTGGGGCGTTTCATTCGTCGGCTCCGATGACGAATCCCGCGCCACCCACCTCGTCAATGGATTCTTCTGCGCACGACGCGTGAGGTGATCGACCCATGATTCTGCGATCCCCGGCCGCACGGTTCACCGGTGCGGTGACGGCCATCGCGACGCTCACGGCCTGTGGTGGCCGCGGCGGCGATAACGCGACCCCAACCACGGTGGACAATATCCCGGGCTTGATCGAGCCGGGGATCGCCGAATCCCGATCGAAGGCCACCCCGGCCAGGCGGGTGGCATAGCCGTGTCGATCCTCGCCTTCATCGGACGCCGCCTCGCCGCGATGGTGGTGCTCCTCGCGCTCTTGTCGCTGCTCTGTTTCGGTCTGCTCGGGCTCAGCCCGGGCAGTCCGGAGCAGCTCCTGCTCGGCACCCGCCCCTCGACGCCCGAGCTCCGGGCGACGATCCGGGCGGAGTTCCACCTCGACGAGCCCTTCCTCATGCAGTACTGGCATTGGCTGACGGACGCCGTCCGGTTCGACTTCGGCGTCTCGGCGCACACCCAGCAGGAAGTCACCGCCATCATCGGCGAGCGCTTCCACGTCACCGCGCTGCTCGCGGTCTACGGCCTGGTGGTGGCGCTGCTCGTCGCCATCCCGGCCGGCCTCTACGCCGGGGTCAAGCAGGGCAAACCCGGTGACCAGGTCATCACCTTCGGCGCGCTGCTCGCGATCAGCGCCCCGGCGTTCGCGCTCAGTGTGCTCCTGCTCTATGTGTTCGGCGTGGCGCTCAACTGGTTCCCGGTCTTCGGCGCGGGCGAGGGGCTGGCGGAGAACATCTACCACCTCACCCTGCCGGCGATCGCCCTGGCCGCCGGATCCGCCGCACTGATGATCAGGCAGCTCAGAGCCTCCGTGCTGGACGTGACGAACCAGGACTTCATGACCTTCGCCCGGGCACGCGGCCTGTCGCCGGCCCGGATCTGGACCGTCTACCTTCTGCGCAACTCGTGCCTGCCGATGCTCACGATCAGCGGCCTCGTCCTCGCCGGCAGCCTCGCCGGCGCGGTGATCATCGAGCAGAGCTTCGGCCTGGCCGGCCTCGGCAGCCAGCTCATCACCTCGGTGCAGCAGCTCGACATCCCCGTCGTGCAGGCGCTGGCGCTGCTCACCGGCGCCACGGTCATCATCGTCAACCTGCTGGTCGACCTGGCCTACATCGTCATCGACCCCAGGGTCCGCCACCCGAGGAGCGCGGCATGAGCCAGATCGCCGGACAGGCCCCGCCCGCCGCCGCGCCGCGCAAACGCCGCCGTCTCGGGGTGAGCGTGGTGCTGTGCCTCGCCGTACTCATCCCGATCGTGATCTCGGCGGTCTTCGGATCGGCCATTGCCCCGCACGACCCGGCCCTGCAGGATCCCACGCTCGGCGCCCTGGCGCCGAACGGGACCTACTGGCTCGGCACCGACGACCTCGGGCGGGACATCTTCTCCCGGCTCATCGCGGGCGCCTACACCGCCGTGGCGGGCCCCCTGCTGGTGGCTCTCGGCACGACGCTGACCGGCACGGTGATCGGGCTGCTCGCGGCCTATCGGGGCGGGTGGTTCGACACCGTCGCCATGCGCGGCGTCGACCTGATGTACGCGTTGCCGGCCATGCTCGTGCTCATCATCGCGGTGGGCGTGCTCGGCGGCGGCTACTACGTGGCGGTCGTACTGCTGATCTTCCTCACCGTGCCGACCAACATCCGGCTGGTGCGCAGCGCCGCGTTGTCGCAGAAGGAGATGGCATACGTCGAGTCGGCCCGGGTGATGGGCCTGTCGCCGGCGCGCATCATCGGCGTGCACATCCTGCCGAACGTGTCGCCGACCGTCGTCACCAACTTCCTGCTGGACTTCGTCGGCGCGCTCGTCGGCCTGTCCGGACTGTCGTTCCTCGGGCTGGGTGTGCCCGCGGGCACGGCCGACTGGGGGCTGATGCTGGCGGAGAACCGGGCGATCATGGACCTCAACCCGATGGCGATCGTGGCTCCCGCCGCGCTCATCACCCTCACCGCGACCGCGGCCACCGTGCTGGCCGACGCGGCGTACAAGCGGATCTCGCAGGCGGGAGCGCAGCGTGACTGACCTGTCCACAGCCCCGGTGTCCACCGCGACGGACTTGTGCGTCGAAAATCTCTCGATCGGCCTCGGAAGCCGTCCTCTGGTCCGCGATGTGTCGTTCACCATCAAACCCGGGGAGACCATCTGTCTCGTCGGCGAGTCGGGCAGCGGCAAGTCGCTGACCGCGCGCGCCATCGCCGGTCTGCTGCCCGCCGGGTTGTCCGCGACCGGCTCGGTGCGCCTCGACGGCCGCGAGCTCATCGGGCGTCCCGAACGTGAACTGCGCGGCCTGCGCGGGCGCCGGGTCTCCCTGCTTATGCAGGACCCGTTCACCATGCTCAACCCGATGCTCACCGCCGGGGCCACGATCGCGGAGAGCCTGCCACGCTCGCTGAGCCGTACGGCGAAGCGTGCCGAGGTGCTCCGCAGGCTGGCCGAGGTCGGCATCACCGATCCGGCGGCGGCCGACCGCTATCCGTTCCAGCTCTCCGGCGGCATGTGCCAGCGGGTGGCAATGGCGGCGGCCCTGGCCAAGGACCCCGATCTGCTCATCGCCGACGAGCCCACGACCGCTTTGGATGCGAGTGTCCAGAGTGAGGTGCTCAGCCTGCTGATGCGCCTGCGGGACGCCCGCGGCATGAGCCTGCTGCTGATCACCCACGACCTGCGGGTGGCCTTCTCCACCTGTGACCGGGTGCTGGTGATGTATGCGGGTTCGGTTGTGGAGGAGGCCCCCGCCGCCGCTCTCGCCGCTACCCCCGCCCACCCCTACAGCGCCGGACTGCTCACGGCGATGCCGTCGGTCCACGCCCGCCGCGCCAAACTCGTCGGCATCCCCGGCCGGGTGCCCTCGGCGGCCGACGTCGCCGGCCGCTGCGTGTTCGAGGCCCGCTGCCGGCACGCCGTCGAGGAGTGCCGTACGGCCGCGCCGCCTCTTGTCCGGATCGGGGAGGGCCACGCCAGCGCCTGCGCGCGTTATGAGGACATCCGCGCGGTGCTCAACGTCGCCCCGCCGGTCGAGAACGACACCGGCGTCGCCGCCGCGACCACCCACGAGAAGGCGGTGGCCGTCGTCACCGGCCTCGGCAAGGACTACCGGACCCGCGGCCTGCGCAAGAGCGCGACCTCCACGGCGCTGCACGAGGTGTCGCTGAGCATCGGCGCGGGCGAGAGCGTCGGCCTGGTGGGTGAGTCGGGCTCGGGCAAGAGCACACTGGCCCGCTGCCTGCTCGGTCTCACCAAGCCGACCAGGGGCACCATCGCGATCGACGGCGTGGTGCAGTGCGTATTCCAGGACCCCTACACTTCTCTGAACCCCTCCCACACCATCGGCTTCGCGCTGCGTGAGGCCCTGACCAAGCGGGTGCCGGGCAGCGACCCGGTCGACGTCCGAGAGCTCCTGGAACTGGTCGGGCTGCCTTCGGCGTACGCCGAGCGGAGGCCCGTCGCGCTGTCCGGCGGCGAGCGGCAGCGCGTCGCCATCGCCCGCGCCCTGGCGGTCAACCCGGCGCTGCTCATCTGCGACGAGCCGGTGGCGGCGCTGGACGTTTCGGTGCAGGCCCAGGTGCTCGAACTGCTGCGCCGCGTCAACCGCGAGCTCGGCACCAGCCTGCTGTTCATCACCCACGACCTGGCCGTGGTGCGCCAGGTCACCGACCGGCTCGTGGTGCTTTACAAGGGCCGGTTCGTCGAGGAGGGCCCCACCGGCCAGGTGCTCGACAAACCCACGCACGAATACACGCAGATGCTCTTGAACTCGGTCTTGTTCGAAGGGACGGAAAGTAATGCATGACCTGGTGGTCTCCGGCGGCACGGTGCACGACGGCCTGGGGGGACCCGGCCGCGTCGCCGACGTCGCCGTGAACGGCGGCCGTGTCACGGCGGTCGGCACCGGTCTCGGTGCGGCCAGGCGGGTGCTCGACGCCGGCGGTCTGGTGGTCGCCCCCGGTTTCATCGACCCGCACAGCCACTCCGACATGCACGAGGAGTACCCCGCCTCCACCGACCCGATCAAGCTGTTCCAGGGCGTCACCACCGAGATCCTCGGCAACTGCGGCTTCTCCCCACCGGACTTCACCGGCTACATGGACAAGCTGGACGGCACCCCGCTCGTCGCCAACGCGTGTGTGCTCGTGGGGCACAACACGCTGCGCGAGGCCGCCAACGGCATGGGGACGGCGCTGCGGCCCGGCGCGCTTGAGCGCATGTGCGAGGCGGCGGACGAGGCGTTCGCGGCGGGGGCCGTCGGCATCTCAAGCGGCCTCGAATACGCTCCCGGCGCCTATGGCGACACCGGCGAACTCGTCGCCCTGGCCACCGTGGCGCACAAGTGGCGGCGTATCTACACCACGCATATGCGCAACGAGGGCGAGGGGCTCATCGCCGCCGTCGACGAGGCGCTGGAGATCGCACGGCGGGCCAGGGTGCGGCTTCAGGTGTCGCACTGCAAGGCGTCCGGGCCGCGGGCCCACGGCCTGTCCCTGGTCGTGCTCAAGCGGCTGCGCGCCGCCCGCATCGCGGGCATCGACGTCCTGGGCGACATCTATCCGTACACCGCGTGCAGCACCGGACTCGCCGCCGTATTGCCCGCCATCGCTTTGGAAGGCGGGGAGGAGTCGCTGCTCAAGCGCCTCGCCGACCCGGCGGAACGCGCCGCGCTGCGCACGATCGCCGAACACCCGGACGAGTGGTACGGCGCGGGCATCTGGCGGGAGACCACCCCCGAGGACATCCTCATCGTCGAGCACAAGGACGGCTCCCTGCTCGGCCGCACCCTCGGCGACATCGCCGGCGGACGCGACCCGTGGGAGGTGTTGTGCGATGTCGTCGCGGCCGACCCGGAGGCGGCGACGGTGCTCACCACCATGTCGGAGGACGACCTGCTGTCCTTCCTCGCAGACCCGCTCATCGGCGTCGGCAGCGACGGCGGTCTCACCACACCTCTCGGGCATCCGCGCACGTGGGGGACATTCCCCCGCTATCTGGGAAGGTACGTCAGAGACAAGCAGGCGCTGCCCCTGGCGGAAGCCGTACGCCGCATGACGTCGCTGACCGCCACGCATTTCGGGCTCACCGGGCGCGGCTGGATCGGGGTGGGCGGCCATGCCGACCTGTGCGTCTTCGACCCGGCGACGATCGGACACGAGGGCACCTTCACCGAGCCGGGCATCCGCCCGACCGGCGTCCAGCACGTGGTGATGGCGGGGAAGGTCGCCGTGGCGGACGGTGAGTTCGCCGGGGAACGGCACGGACGACTGATCCGCGCCGCCTGACCGGCGACTGCGACCCGCACATCACCAGGAGAGGGGGCACCCGTGGCGGAACCGGAAGCGGCCACACTCGGCATCCTGCTGGAGGCGCTCGGCACCGGCGTCGTGCGCCCCCTCACCGTGCCGCGCGACCTCGGCGTCCTCGTCGGCGAACCTTTGATCTTCGACCGATTCTCCCCCGTCGAGCGGGTCAAGGGCACTGTGCTGCTCGCCGTGGAATACGGCGTGCGCGACCGGGCGACCGTCGAGTTGCTCGGCACCGTCGCCGAGGGCCAGGCGACCGCGGTCGTCGTGAAGAGCCGCGGCGAGGACCCCGCGCCGCTGATCCGGCGCGCCGAGGACCTCGGCGTCACCCTGCTGGAGGCGGCCGACGACATCGGATGGGGGCAGCTCTACTCGCTGATCAGCGCGCTGCGCGCGGTCGGCGCACCCTCCGCCGAGACCTCAGGCCCCGCGCCCGACGACCTTTTCGACCTGGCCAACACCCTCGCGGTGAAGATCGGCGGCGCGGTCGCCGTCGAAGACACCTCGATGCGCATCCTCGCGTATTCCACCGTGCCGGGTCAGTTGATCGACGAGGAGCGGAAGGAGGGCATTCTCGGCCGCCGCGTGCCCGCTCACCCGACCAACGTCGAGGAATACGCGAAGCTCGCCAGGAGCGAGGAGGCCATCTGGTTCTACCGCCCGCAGGAGTCGCTGCCGCGGCTCGCCGCCGGGGTGCGCAGCGGCGGTGAGTTCCTCGGCTCGATCTGGGTCGTGCAAGGCGACCGGCCGCTCGCCCCCGACGCCAAGCTGCTGCTGTCGGAGGCCGCCCGCACCGCCTCGGCCTACCTCGGCCGGCGCCGCCTCGCCGGCGATGTGTCGCGGCGCATGCGCGACGACCGGCTGCGCCGCCTCCTGCGCGGCGACAGCCGCGGCTCGGAGATCGGCGCCCTGCTCGGCCTGCCATCTCAGGCGCGGCTCAACGTCATCGTGCTCGGCTGCGAGGACCAGCGGTGCGAGCGCATCCTGGCCGCCCGCGCCTGCGACCTGCTGGCGGTGACCTGCGCGTCCTACCGGCTCACCGCACTCACCGGCATCGTCGACGACCTGATCTACGCGGTCGTCGTCAAGGAGGCCGCCGAGCCGGCGACCCTGCAGCAACTCGCCACCGACGTCGTCACCCAGGCGGGTAAACGTTTCGGCGCCGGCGAGTGGTATGCCGGCATCGGCGGCGCCGTCACCACGCCCGGGGCGGTGGCGGAGTCCGCCCACCAGGCGGAGGTGACCCTGCGGGTGTTGCGCAGCGGGTTCGGCCACGGCCACGTCGCCACGCGCGCCGAGGTGAACGCGCAGCTCTTCCTGCTGGAGTTGCAGACGCTGCTGCGCACCCGGGCGGAGCTGCCGGGCGAGCCCCTGTCGGCGATCCGCGCCTACGACCACGACCACAACACCGACTACGAGCGCACCCTGCGCGCCTGGTGCGACGCCAACGGCGACATTCCCCGGGCGGCGCAGACGATGAAACTCCACCCCAACACGATGCGTTATCGGCTGCGGCGATTGTCCACGCTGTTCGACGTGGATCTGGACGACCCCGATCAGCGGCTCATCGCGGCACTCCAGCTCCGCCTGACCTCGACGACCTGATCAGGGCTTTCCGCCGCCTGGCTCGGCGTTCTTCTCGTCGGCGATCAGGCGTTCCAGGGGGGTGAGATCCTCGCGGAGGAGGGCCATTGCTATGGGGCAAACGGCCGGCGAGTGAGCCCGCAGGTTAAGAGTCACGCACCGCCGTACAGATCTCTCCAAGCAGCCGGACCTGCTCAGGTGTCAGCGGATCGAACAGAACCTGCCGCACCGCCTCCACATGGCCGGGAGCCGCCGCCTTCAACGCGGCGAACCCGGCATCGGTGAGAATCGCCAGATTCCCCCGCTTATCCCGCGGACACTGAGCCCGGCGCACCCACCCGCGCTCCTCCAGGCGGGCGACGGCGTGCGAAAGACGGCTCTGCGAGCTGTTGACCCTGCCCGCCAGGTCGCTCATGCGCAGCGTGCGCCCCTCGGCCTCGCTCAGCATGGCGAGCACTACGTAATAGGTGTGCGGCATGCCCGAGTCGCGCTGCAACTGGCGGTCGAGCTCCTCCTGGACGCGCTGGGTGGCCGCCAGGAACGCACGCCACACCCGCTGCTCGTCCGACTCCAGCCATCGTGTCACCCCTCGATTGTACTTGAACTCTCAACAATCGGTGGGTTACAGTACTTGAGAGCTCAAGTAACTGCGGAGGAGAACCCCATGCCCGTCCAGCGCCTCAATCACGCCGTCCTCTATGTCCGCGACGTCGAGCGCAGCGTCGCCTTCTACCGCGACGCGCTCGGATTCCGCGTCACCATGGCCCTGCCGGGCGCCGCGTTCCTCCAGGCCGAGGGCTCCAGCAACGATCACGACCTGGGCCTCTTCCAGATCGGCCCCGAGGCCGGGCCCTCGCAGGCCGGCCGTGCCACGGTCGGCCTCTACCACCTGGCCTGGGAGGTCGACACGCTCGACGAGCTTGAGCGCATCGCCGCCAAGCTGACCGAGCTCGACGCGCTCGCCGGAGCCTCCGACCATTCCACGACCAAGGCGCTCTATGCCAAGGACCCCGACGGCCTGGAATTCGAGGTCTCCTGGCTGGTGCCCGCCGCCCAGATCACCGACGAGACGCTCGCGGCCCGCCGCCGCATCCTCCCCCTCGATATCGCCCGCGAAAAGCAGCGGTACGGCGGAAGCACCCGTGGCGGAACCGGCGTCTCCGTTCCCGCCTGACCGCGGTCAGCAGGTCGTCTGCTCGGCCGGCTGGCGACCAGCGATCAGATAGTTGTCCACCGCCCGGTTCACGCAGAAGTCGCCCGTGGCATAAGCGATGTGGCCCTCGCCCTGCCGGGTCACCAGGCTGGACCCCGCGAGCATGTCGTGCACGCTGCGCGCATTGGAGATGGGAGTGGTCGGGTCATTCGTAAAGGACACGATCACGGTCGGCGGAGCACCCGGCGCGTTGACCGGCTCAGGCCGCTGCGTAGTCTGATACGGCCACACGCCACATTGGAGCAGACCCCACGCCGTCTGTTCCCCGAACAGCGGTGAAACCTTCTTGAACCGCTCCACGGCCGCCCTGACCTCGGCAAGGCTCTTGAGCCCTGCGTCGTCCGCGCACGTCACGGCCACGCTGGCGGCGCCGGAGTTGTTCTTGGGCCTGCCGGTCTGGAAGTCACGCCCGGCATAAAGGTCGGCCAGGCGGAGCATGACCACACCGTCGCCCTTGCTCATGTTCGTCAGCGCCCGATTGAGAATCGGCCAGGAATTCCTGCTGTAAAGCGTCGCGATGATGCCGATGACGGCGTCGGACACCCCGAGTTTGCGGCCGCTCTGCGCGGGAAGCAGGTGATCGCGCAGGTTGCCGACCATGCGGACCACGCGGTTGTACCCCTCCTCGGGGTCCTTGCCGGTGGCGCACCCGGGCTGGTTCGCACACCATCGCAGATAGGTGCGGAAGACGCCCTCGAAGCCCTTCACCTGGCCAAGACGGCTTTCCACCGGGTTCTCGCCGGGATTGTCCATGCCGTCGAGCACCATCCGGCCCGTCTGGGGGCCGAACCTCTCAAGGTAGAGGGCTCCGATGCGCGTGCCGTACGACTGGCCGAGATAGGTGAGTTTGACGTCGCCGAAGACCGAGCGGAGCAGGTCGAGGTCCTTGGCGACGTTGACCGTGCCGACGTAGGGCAGCATGGCGCCGGACAACTTCCCGCACTCTCTCGCGTAGCCCTTGGAGTCACGCACGAGCCGCCGCACCTCACGCTCGTTGCGCGGCCAGGTGTTGATCGGCGCGGAGGGGTGATCTCCACAGGTCACAGGGGCCGACTTGCCGATTCCGCGGGGGTCGAATCCCACCACGTCAAAACGCTTGGCGGCCTCCGCGGACACCGGAATCCCGTTGAGCAGCGAATCCACGCCCGATCCACCGGGTCCCCCGGGATTGAAGAAAATCGTGCCAAGACGGTTGGCCTGATCGGTGGCGGGCACCTTCGCGGTCAACAGTTTGATGGTCTTTCCCTCGGGTTTTGCGTAGTCGAGAGGCACTTCCACCCAGGCGCATTGGGCTTTCAGCTGCGGGTTTACGCTTTTCCCGTTCTGGAGCGGCGGGCACGCCTGCCACTTCAAAGGCTGACTGTAGAGGCGTTGCAGGGCCTGTTTCGCGGCCGTCGAGGCGGGATCGGCGCCATGCGGCACTCCCCGCATCCGCCCGTAGGTCGGCACCACAGATGTCGGCCCCGCAGCCGTCGGCGACGCCATGGCGCCGACTGTGCGCGACGGCGCCGTCGCCTTCCCCTGGCCGGGCAGGGTGCGCACCTGCGTGGTGCCGAGCGTCATCGGTGGCGGCCCGCAGGCCGACACCCCTAGGGCGGCCGCCAGCAGCGCCACCCCCGTTACGGTCCATGCCGTTGCCCTCTCAACCATCACGCCCCCTCTGTGATGTATTGACTACCTAGAGTAGTTCGACCACTTTTGCCGGGTCTCATCCGGGGTGCGAATCCTCGGCAAAACCGGTGAACCTAAGTGACATGTGGGGCGTCATACTTAGCAGGGAGGCCCAACGATGACGCAGACCCTCGAAGGCCTTACCGATGCGGAGCTCCGCCTGGAACTCGTTCTGGTGTGGGCGCTGCATGAGGAGGCCGAACGGCTAGCCGCCGAATAAAGACGGGCCCCAGCTCCATCGAGGGTGGAGCTGGGGTTGGGGGGACCCGCTTTCCCAATAAGGCTCTCAGCCTGCGGTCAGATAATTTGCCGGTCCTCTACGAGTGGCACACCGTCTCGATACTCGACGCGCCGGCGGCACTACCTGCGGGAAAGAGCGGCTGTGCATGCCGCAAAACTGCATGCGCACCCCCTCGCTAGGACAGGAACCATACGAAGGGCATATCGTCCAGTTTGTGACAGATAGATATCCCACAACGCCCCCCGGGGAGCCGGAAGAGCCCACCATCAACTACGGGCGGCAGATCCCGCCCCCTCCTCCGGGCCACCAGCCCGGCCACGGCGCACAACCCGGCTATGGCGGGCAGCCCAGCTATGGCGGACAAGGCCATGGTGGACAGAGTCAAGGTGGACATCCCAGCTACGGCGGACAATCCCCCGCTTCGTACCCACCCCCGTACGGCTCCGCCCCCCAGCAGCAGCCTCCTCACGGCGGGCAGACCTGGCCCCAGCAGCCGCCACCGCATGCTCCGCACGGGTATGGGCAGCCCGGCGGACAGTGGCCGCACCAGCAGCCGACCCAACAGTGGCCGCATCAGCAGGGGCCGACCCAGCAGTGGGCGCCGGCGCCACGGCCCCCGCGAAAGCGCGGTCCGGTCATCCTGATCTCCGCCGCCGTGGCGATCGGCTTGATCGCCATCGTGGGCAGCCTCGTCTATCTGCTCAACAGCGAAGAGCAAAAACCCACGGTCGCCGGCGTGGTCCCCACGGCGGGCCTCGGCTCTCCCCCACCCTCCGTGGCCGCCCCCGTGCCCGACGTTCCGGTCCCCAGCACCCCCGGCGGCTTCGACCCCGAGCAGATCTTCCTCCAGGCCATCCAGACCAACTCGAACCTCAAGAGCGCCGACCAGACGCGAGTGCTGGAGGTCGGACGGTCCATGTGCACCGCCCTCGACGCCGGCAGACCCGCCAGGGAGGTCATATTCGGCGGCAGCCGGGACTTCACCATCACCGACTCCGGTTTCATCTTCGGCGCCGCCGTCGTCGCCCTATGCCCCAGACACGAGGGAAAGCTCAGCCAGTTGGGCGTCAGCTAGGCGGACAGTTCATAGGGAATCGTCGAAGGGATGCCCCGGACCGCCCCCGGCGCATCCACTCACGATGTGGTCAAAAAGCCGGGGTATTCCGCGGGTAAATGTATGCCCCGCAATTGAAGGCGCGGCGCGGCCTGCGCGCCCCCGGTATCAGCCCACGGGCTGATAGGAGTCCCCGAGGACGTGCGTGCGTCCCCAGGCACCGAGGGGTTCCAACGCCTCGTTGAGCGAAAAACCTCGCGAGGTGAGTGAGTATTCGACCCGAGGGGGAACCTCTTCGTACTCCTCGCGGTGCACAAGGCCGTCGGCCTCCATCTCCCGTAGATGTGAGGCGAGCACCTTCTCCGTCACCCCCGGCAGCATTCTGCGCAGCTCGCCGAAGCGGCACGCACGCTCATTCAACGCCCACAGAATCAGCACCTTCCACTTGCCGCCGATCAGATCCATCGCCGCGTCGATGCCGCACTCATAGCTCCCCGGCCGCCGTGCGGTCGCCATATGCCACCCCTCCTGCCTGCTCGCTCACGCATTCCCAAGTGCGTACCTGTCGGACTCGTGGCCTGCGACCAGCCTATTCGCCGTGGACGATCCTCAACCCGCCCTGCTCGGCCTCGGGACGATGGGAGCCGTCCTCGGCCGCCTGGACGACGAGGGTGTCGTCGATCTGCTCGTTCAGAACAACGGTCAGAACAGCGTGGGCTGATCCGGTGGCTGCTCCACCGGAACCGGTTCGGGCAGGGGTTCGAGGCCGGGCACGCGGACGCGCACCTCCTCGTGAAAACGACGTGCGAGCTCCAGCGCCTGGCTGTTGTCGGGAGTGTGGATGAACACCGTCGGGGAACGCCCCTCTCGCAACCAGTGGGTCACCGTCTCCACCCAAGGCCGCCACCCCGCGACCGTGCGGCCGGTGTCGTCCCTGCCCATGTAGCGAACGATCGGACGGTCGGTGAGAGCCGCCGTCCGGCGCGGCACGCGGGGTTTCTTCACCCACGCATCCCGCTCGGCGTCGGTCGTCGGCGGGGTCTCGAAGAAGGCGACCGTGTCGAACGGCACCCATTCCGCTCCGACGCCGCCCAGCACCTGGGAGAGAAAACCCTCGGCCCGCTTCTCCTCGAAGAACGCGCGGTGCCGCACCTCCACGGCGCTGCGGTAATCCCGCGGCAGGCGGCGGAGAAACGCCGCCAGAGAGCCTAGGTCGGTCGGTGTGAAAGACCCCGGCAGTTGCACCCAGAGCGCGGCGATACGCGGCCCGAGAGGTTCCATCGCCGCCAGAAAGGCCCGGAGTTCCTCGTCGGCGCCGTGCAGGCGCCGCTCGTGGGTAATCGTCTTGGGTAACTTCACCACGAAACGAAAGTCGGGTGACGTCTGCTCGGCCCACGTCTCCACGGTGTTCCGCGTGGGCGTCGCGTAGAAGGTCGTGTTGCCCTCCACCGCGTTGCACCAGGACGAATACGCGCGGAGGCGCTCACCGGGCGGAAGCGGATGCGGCAGGAAACGCCCCTGCCACGGGGTGTGTGACCACATCGCGCATCCCACATGAAGCCGCATGCCCCGACGTTATCCAACCTCGGCCGGAGAAATGACCACGGCGAGGCTCCCGCCGTACCGGACCGGTCCCTCGGCTCCTGGCCAGCCCACACGAACAAAGCCGCCGGGTAGCCCGGATCACCGCTCGGTGATCCGGGTGCCTGTCTAGTGATTACCTTGAACCACTCAGCCGACGATGAAGCACAGGAGATCGCCCCGGGAGCAGGGAGCATCGATGAACGCGCGAACAATCGGCGGCGAGTGGCTGTTCAAGTACTACTGGTCCTTCGACACCGTGCCCGCCGCCTCGGACTTCGAGCAATATGCCAAGGCCGTGATGATCTGCGCGAGCGGCGACGGCTCCGTCACCCCCGGCGAACGCTCGTGGATCATGGGCTATTTCGCCGCTCTGGGCTGCACCGAAGACCTCCTCGACCTGCTCGCCACCTACACCGCCGACGAACCCATCGAAGCGGTCCTGGCCCAGAGCAAACCGGTCAACGTCTCCACCCGCGCCCTCATCTACGACGCCATCCGCGCCTGCGCGGCCGACGGCGCCCTGCACCCGGAGGAAATCGCCCGCATCCGCCACATGAACCACGTGCTCGGTCTCCCCGGCCAAGTCGTCGACGACTGGCTCGCCTACCACACCGAGGAGGACGACATCCGCCTCCGCCGCGTGGAAATGACCTGGCCCGACCCCGACGACAAGCCCTA